>NZ_JAUYWF010000016.1 GCF_030708455.1 Halomonas sp. SSL-5 | reverse complement strand
ATCTCGGGTGCCATCCAGCACCTGGCCGGCATGAAGGACTCCAAGGTGATCGTGGCCATCAACAAGGACGAGGAGGCACCGATCTTCCAGGTGGCCGACTATGGCCTGGTGGCGGATCTCTTCGAGGCCCTGCCGGAACTGGAAAGCAAGCTGTAGCGACGATCGGGATCTTCCCTGAAGTGCTCTGGTAAGACGCCCTCGACAGTCATCGGCCTGGTCGCCGATCGCTTCGAGGCGCTGCCGGAACTCGAGAGCAAGCTCTGAGAGGTGACGCATGGCGGAGTCCGAGAAAGAGAAGATCGGCGTGGCCGGCAGCGGCGTGATGGGGCGGGGGATCGTCCAGCTGTTCGCCACGGCGGGTCATGAGGTATGGCTGCATGACAGCCGCGAGGGGGCCATCGAGGAAGCGCTGGATTTCATCGCTGGACTGCTCGAGCGTTCGGTCACCAAGGGGCGTCTCTCGGCGGCGGAGAGGGAAGCGACCCTGGCGCGCATCCACCCGAGTGATACCCTGGCGGGGCTCGCCGAGTGCGACCTGGTGATCGAGGCAATCGTCGAGAACCTCGACGCCAAGCAGGCGCTGTTCTGCCAACTCGAGGAGGTGGTCTCCCGCGAGGCGATACTGGCCAGCAACACCTCGTCGTTGTCGGTGACGCGGATCGCCAGCGCCTGCCGCCACCCCGAGCGGGTGGCGGGGTTCCACTTCTTCAACCCCGTGCCATTGATGAAGATCGCCGAGGTGGTGCGCGGCGAGCTGACGCGTCCGGCGGTGATCGAGCGGCTCGCGCGGCTGACCCGGGAAGCCGGCCACTTCCCGGCACTGACGCCGGATACCCCCGGGTTCCTGGTCAACCATGCCGGGCGCGCCTATGCCCCCGAGGCGCTGCGCCTGGTGGACGAGGGCATCGCCAGCCCCGAGCAGATCGATCGCATCCTCTGCCGAACCCTGGGCTTCCGCATGGGGCCCTTCGAGCTGCTCGACCTGATTGGCCTCGATGTCACCCATGCGGTGATGGAATCGGTCTACCGGCAGTTCTATGAAGACCCCCTCTATACACCCTCCTGGCAGGTACCCCGGCGCATCGCCGCCGGCCTGCTGGGGCGCAAGAGCGGTCAGGGGTTCTATCGCTACGAAGATGGCAAGCGGATCGAGTCGGAGGTGGCACCGGCGCCGGCAGTTCCCGTGACGCGTCCCGTCTGGCTCGACCGCCAGGACGGAGAGTGGCGCGAGCGTGTCGCGGCGCTGGTCGAGGCCGCCGGTTCCCGGCTGGAGGAGGGTGTGTCTCCCTCGCCGGAGGCGGTCTGCCTGGTTACCCCGATAGGCGAGGCGGTCAGCGACTGCATCGCCGAGCGTGGGTTGCCTCCCGAACGCACCCTGGCGCTGGAGACCCTGGCCGGCTTCGACGCCTGCCGGGTGCTGATGCGCCACCCTGCCATCGACGGCGACGTGCTGGCGCAGGCGACACGGGCCCTGGGGGTGGACGGCGTGCCGGTGGAGGTAATCAACGACTCGCCGGGGTTCGTCGCCCAGCGCATCCTCGCCTTCATGGTCAACATCGGCAGCGAGATCGTGCGTCGTGGCATCAGTGAGCCGGAGACGCTGGACGTGGCCATCAAGTTGGCACTGGGCTACCCCGAGGGTCCCCTGGCCTTCGGGGATCGCTACGGTCGAGAGACCTTCGCGCGGGTGCTCGGTTGCCTGCATGACCATTATGGCGAGTCGCGCTACCGGGTCAGCCCCTGGCTGAAGCAGCGTATCGCCCTGGGACTGCCGCTGCGAGAGTCGCCGTTTTGACGGGGGCCGGAATCGCTCCTTCTCACCCACTGCCTGACTTTCAACAACGATAAAGGAATCCGCATGGCAGATGTGTTCATACTGGAGACTCGCGGGTTGACCAAGGAGTTTCGCGGCTTCACCGCCGTGGACGACGTCAACCTGCAGGTTCAGGAGGGGCATATCCATGCCCTGATCGGCCCCAACGGGGCCGGCAAGACCACCGTCTTCAACCTGTTGACCAAGTTCCTGCCGCCCACCCGCGGCGAGATCCTCTATCGCGGCAAGCCCATCACGCGCATGAAGGCCAACGAGATCGCGCGTCTCGGCCTGGTGCGCTCCTTCCAGATCTCCGCGGTGTTCGGCCACATGACGGCGCTGGAGAACGTGCGGGTGGCGCTGCAGCGCAAGCTGGGCACCTCCTTCCACTTCTGGAAGCCCGAGAGCAGCCTCGACCACCTCAACGACCGTGCCCTGGAGCTCCTCGCCGAGGTGGGTCTGGCCGAGTACGCCGATGTGCTCACCGTGGAGATGCCCTACGGACGCAAGCGCGCCCTGGAGGTGGCCACCACCCTGGCGCTGGACCCCACGCTGATGCTGCTCGACGAGCCGACCCAGGGCATGGGTGCCGAGGACGTCGACCGCATCGTCGAGCTGATCCGGCGCGTCTCGAAGGGGCGCACCGTGCTGATGGTGGAGCACAACCTGAGCGTGGTCAGTCGGCTGTGCGACCGCATCACCGTGCTGGCCCGCGGCAGCGTGCTGGCCGAGGGCGACTACCAGGAGGTCTCCCGCAATCCCCAGGTGCGCGAGGCCTACATGGGCAGCGACGCGGCGGAAGAGGAGGCCAGCGCATGAGCCAGGCAGCCGAGGCGATCAGCGGGACTCGCGACGCCCATCCCCACCATGACGGCGCCGAGATGCTGCGGGTCAGCGACCTGCACGCCTTCTACGGCGAATCGCACATCCTCCACGGCGTCGACTTCGACGTGAAGCGCGGCGAGCTGGTGACCCTGCTCGGTCGCAACGGCGCCGGGCGCAGCACCACCCTCAAATCGATCATGAACATGGTCGGCCGGCGTACCGGCTCGATCATGATCAACGGCAACGAGACCCTGGGCATGAAGCCCCACCGCATCCCGCGGCTGGGCATCGGCTACTGCCCCGAGGAGCGTGGCATCTTCGCGAGCCTCGACGTCGAGGAGAACCTGCTGCTGCCGCCCACGGTGCGTTCCGACGGCATGAGCCTCGACGAGATCTACGCGATGTTCCCCAACCTCTACGAGCGGCGCCGCAGCCAGGGCACGAGGCTCTCCGGCGGCGAGCAGCAGATGCTGGCCATGGCGCGGATCCTGCGCACCGGGGCGCGGCTGCTGCTGCTCGACGAGATCACCGAGGGCCTCGCCCCGGTCATCGTCCAGGCGCTCGGCGAGGTGCTGGTCAAGCTCAAGGAGCGCGGCATGACCATCGTGCTGGTGGAGCAGAACTTCCGCTTCGCCGCCCCCTTGGCCGACCGTCACTTCGTGATGGAGCACGGTCGCATCATCGAGGAGATCAGCGCCGCCGAGTTGCCGTCGCGGCGCGAGCACCTCAACAGCCTCCTAGGCGTTTGACCCGACTCTAGACAGGAGACGTTCCACATGACAATGATTTTCGGGGTGCCGTTGATGGTGTTCATGGGGCAGCTGATGCTGGGCCTGATCAACGGCGCCTTCTATGCCCTGCTCAGCCTGGGGCTGGCGGTGATCTTCGGCCTGCTGAAGATCGTCAACTTCGCCCACGGTGCCATGTACATGCTGGGCGCCTTCGTGGCCCTGCTGGGCCTGCAGCACCTGGGGCTCAACTACTGGGCGGCGCTGCTGGTGGTGCCGCTGGTGGTCGGCGGGCTGGGCATGCTGATCGAGCGCTTCATCCTGCGCCGCATCGCCCACCTCGACCACCTCTACGGGCTGCTGCTCACCTTCGGCCTGGCGCTGATCTTCGAGGGCACCCTGATCAATTTCTTCGGTGTCTCGGGCTCGAGCTATCCCACGCCCGCGGCCCTGGAAGGCGGGATGAACCTGGGCTTCATGTTCCTGCCCATCTATCGCGGCTGGGTACTGCTGGCGGCGCTGGTGGTCTGCCTGGGCACCTGGTTTGTCATCGAGCGCACCCGGCTGGGCGCCTACCTGCGTGCCGGCACCGAGAACTCGGCGCTGATGCAGGCCTTCGGGGTCAACGTGCCCCAGCTGATCACCCTGACCTACGGCTTCGGGGTGGCGCTGGCCGCCTTCGCCGGGGTGCTTGCCGCACCGCTCTACCCGGTGTCGCCGACCATGGGCTCGAGCCTGCTGATCGTGGTCTTCGCCGTAGTGGTGATCGGCGGCATGGGCTCGATCATCGGCGCGGTGATCACCGGCCTGGCCATGGGCCTGATCGAGGGCCTGACCAAGGTCTATTATCCCGAGGCCGCCAACACCGTGATCTTCGTGGTGATGGTGGTCGTCCTGATGCTGCGTCCCGCGGGACTCTTCGGCAAGGAGGCTTGACGCCATGTCGGCAACCCAGACCCTGACGCCCGCCATGCAGCGCCGCCGCCAGGCCAAGCTGCGTCGCAACGCACTCTACCTGGTGCTGATCGTCATCGCCCTGGTGGCGCCCTTCGTGGCCTACCCGGTGTTCCTGATGAAGGTGCTGTGCTTCGCGCTGTTCGCCTGCGCCTTCAACCTGCTGCTCGGCTACGCCGGCCTGCTCTCCTTCGGGCATGCCGCCTTCCTGGCCACCGGTGGCTACTTTACCGGCATCATGCTGGCCAGCTACCCGGGGCTGACCCCGGAGCTGGGTATCCTGATCGGCACCTTCGCCGCCGTGGTGCTGGGCACCCTGTTCGGCGCCCTGGCGATCCGCCGCCAGGGCATCTACTTCGCCATGGTGACCCTGGCGCTGGCGCAGATGATGTTCTTCTTCTTCGTCCAGGCGCCCTTCACCGGTGGCGAGGACGGCCTGCACGGGGTGCCGCGGGGCGAGCTGTTCGGGCTGATCAGCCTCTCCAGCAACCTCAACATGTACTACTTCGTGCTGGCGGTGTTCGTGATCGGCTTCGCCATCATCCAGCGTACCGTGCACTCGCCCTACGGGCAGGTGCTCAAGGCGATCCGCGAGAACGAGCCGCGGGCCGTGTCGCTGGGCTACAACGTCGACGCCTACAAGCTGGTGGCCTTCGTGCTCTCCGCGGGCCTGGCCGGTCTGGCGGGATCCACCAAGACGGTGGTGTTCCAGCTCGCCTCGCTGACCGACGCCCACTGGCACATGTCCGGCGAGGTGATCCTGATGACCCTGCTGGGCGGGGTGGGCACGCTGTTCGGCCCGCTGGTGGGGGCCGGTGTGGTAGTCAGCCTGCAGACCCAGCTGGCCCAGTCGCCGCTGGGCAACTGGGTGAGCGTGATCCTCGGCGCCATCTTCGTGATCTGCGTGCTGAGCTTCCGAAGCGGCATCGTCGGCGAGATCCAGAAGATCGTGAAGAAGAACTTCAAGTAAGCCTTTTTCCAACTGATAGGTGTTTAGAATGACAGCTGTCTATATCTGCCATCCGCGACGGACCGCCGTGGGCCGCTTCGGCGGCACTCTCTCAAGCGTGCGCCCCGACGACATGGCCGCCACTATCTTCAAGGCGGTGCTGGCGGAAGCCCCCGAGCTGGACCCTGCAGCGATTGAAGAAGTCTTTATGGGCTGCGCCAACCAGGCCGGCGAGGACAACCGCAACGTGGCGCGCATGTCGGCGCTGCTGGCGGGCCTGCCGACCTCCGTGCCCGGCACCACCATGAACCGCCTGTGTGGCTCCGGCATGGACGCAGTGGGCACCGCCTTCCGCGCCATCAAGGCCGGCGAGATGGACCTGGCGCTGGCCGGCGGCGTGGAGTCCATGTCCCGCGCGCCCTATGTGCTGGGCAAGGCCGACAGCGCCTTCTCCCGGGGCCAGAAGATCGAGGACACCACCATCGGCTGGCGCTTCATCAACCCGCAGATGAAGCAGGCCTGCGGTGTCGACGCCATGCCCGAGACCGCCGAGAACGTGGCCGAGCAGTTCGCCATCTCCCGGGAGGACCAGGACGCCTTCGCCCTGCGCTCCCAGCAGAAGGCCGCCGCCGCACAGGCGACCGGGCGCTTCGCGCTGGAGATCACCGCCATCGAGATCCCGCGTCGCAAGCAGGCGCCGCTGGTCTTCGACCAGGACGAGCACCTGCGCGAGACCACGCTTGAGAAGCTCGCCGGCCTGCCTACCCCCTTCCGCGAGGGCGGCAGCGTCACCGCCGGCAACGCCTCCGGGGTCAACGACGGTGCCGCGGCGATGCTGGTGGCCAGCCAATCGGCCGTCGAGGCGCACGGCCTCACCCCCATGGCGAGGATCCTCGGCATGGCCACCGCCGGCGTCGAGCCCCGCATCATGGGGGTTGGCCCGGTGCCCGCGGTCAAGCGCCTGCTCGAGCGCACCGGGGTGTCGCTGGACGAGATCGATGTCATCGAGCTCAACGAGGCCTTCGCCGCCCAGGCCCTGGCCTGCATGCGCGACCTGGGCCTCGAGGATGACGACCCGCGGGTCAACCCCAACGGCGGTGCCATCGCCCTGGGCCATCCGCTGGGCATGTCCGGTGCTCGCCTGCTGATGACCGCCGCCCATGAACTGCAGAAGAGCGGCAAGCGCTACGCCCTGTGCACCATGTGCGTAGGCGTGGGGCAGGGCATCGCCACACTGCTGGAAAGGAGTGATGCATGAAGTCTGTCATCATTACCGCCCATGGCGGCAACGAGGTGGTCGAGGTCAGGGAGGGCGAGCGCCCGCGGCGTCGACCGGGCGAGGTGCTGGTGCGTATCGAGGCCGGCACCCTCAACCAGGTCGACCTCTACATGCGCAACAGCGGGGCGGGCATCACCCACGAACTGCCGCTGGTCATGGGTCTCGATGGTGCAGGCGTCGTGGAGGAGGTCGAGGAAGGTGAGACGCGCCTGGCGGTGGGCCAGCGGGTGGTGGTGTTTCCCAACCTGACCTGTGGGCGGTGCGAGTTCTGCCAACGGGGCGATGATGTACTCTGCACGCGCATGAAGCTGATGGGCGAGCATGTCGATGGCACCTTCGCCCAGTGGATCAGCGTGCCGGTCGAAAACCTCTTCCCTATACCGGAGCACCTGGACTTCGTCCAGGCCGCGGCCATGGGGGTGAACTACCTCACCGCCTGGCGGATGCTTTTCACCCGGGCTCAGCTCAAGCCCTGGGAGACCGTGCTGGTATTCGGGGTGGGTGGCGGAGTGTCGCTGGCCGCCATGCAGCTGGCCAGGAGCACGGGTGCCAGGGTGATCGTGACCTCCCGTGAGGATGACAAGCTAGAGAAGGCCCTGGCATTGGGTGCCCATGAGGCGATCAACAGCAAGACCCAGGATGTGGCCAAGACGGTCATGGCGCTCACCGGTAAGCGTGGGGTGGATGTCGTCGTGGAGAATGTCGGGGAGGCCGTCTGGTCGTCGGCCATGAAGTCGCTGGTGCGCGGTGGACGGTTGGTGACCTGTGGCGCGACCTCGGGAGACCAGCCACCGGCGGATATCAAGCGTATCTTCATCCGCCAGCTGCAGATCATCGGCTCCACCAGCGGCAATGCCTCGGAGTTCAGGGAACTGCTCGCCTATGTGGAGCGTCACGAGATCACACCGGTGATCGACAGCGTCTTTTCGCTTGAGTCCATCCATGAGGCACTCGATCACCTCGAATCGGGTGGTCGAATGGGCAAGGTGGGCCTGAGGCTGCCGCCCGCTTGATCCTCAAGCATTGAGCCAAGTGACCTGGCACCGAAAGGGGCACGACCGGATGGTCGTGCCCCTCGTCGTCATCGGCGGCAATCGAGAAGCCTCAGCCCTCCAGCAACTCGTTCGCCTGGCGGAGCACGTTCTCCACGGTGAAGCCGAAGTGCTTGAACAGGTCGCCCGCCGGGGCGGACTCACCGTAGCTCTTCAGGCCAATGACCCGGCCCTCCAGGCCGACGAACTTGTGCCAGTAGTCGGCATGGCTGGCCTCGATGGCCAGGCGCTTGGTCACGGCCTTCGGCAGCACGCTCTCGCGGTACTCGGCCTCCTGGCCGTTGAAGCGGTAGGTGGAGGGCATGGAGACCACGCGCACGGCACGCCCCTGCTGTGTGAGTTCGGCGGCGGCGTCCATGGCCAGGCCGACCTCGGAGCCGGTGGCGATCAGGATCAGCTCGGGGGTGCCCTCGCAGTCCTGCAGGATGTAGCCGCCACGCTGGATGTTGGCCAGCTGCTGCTTGGTGCGCGCCTGGTGCGGTAGACCCTGGCGCGAGAGGATCAGGGCGGTGGGGCCCGACTGGCGCTTCAGCGCCGCGTTCCAGGAGGCCGCGGTCTCGGCGGCATCGCAGGGCCGCCAGATCAGCAGGTTGGGGGTCGAGCGCAGGGTGGTGAGCTGCTCGATCGGCTGGTGGGTGGGGCCATCCTCACCCAGGCCGATGGAGTCGTGGGTGAAGACGTAGATGGCCTGCTTGCCCATCAGCGCCGCCATGCGCACGGCGTTGCGCATGTACTCCATGAAGATCAGGAAGGTGGCGCCGTAGGGGATGAAACCGCCATGCAGCGCGATGCCGTTCATGATCGCGCCCATGCCGAACTCGCGCACCCCGTAGTGGAGGTAGTTGCCATCCGGCGTCTCGGGGGTGATCGCCTTCGCCCCGTCCCAGAAGGTCAGGTTGGAGGGCGCCAGGTCGGCGCTGCCGCCGAGCAGCTCCGGCAGCGCCGGCCCCAGTGCGTTGAGGCAGTTGAGCGAGGCCTTGCGCGAGGCGATGTCCTCGGCATCGTCCTGCGTCTTCTGCAGCGTCGCCTCGGTGGGCAGCTCCAGAGGCAGCTTGCCGGCCATGCGGCGTTGGAACTCCGTGGCCAGCTCGGGGTAGGCCTCGGCGTAGCGCTCGAATCGGGCCTGCCACGCCTGCTGGCGGGTCTGACCCACCTCGGTGGCATCCCAGCCCTGATAGATCGCCTCGGGGATATGGAAGGGGGCGTGGGGCCAGCCCAGCTGCTCGCGGGCGGCGGCGACCTCGTCGTCGCCCAGAGGCGCGCCGTGGCACTCCTCCTTGCCCTGCTTGTTGGGGGCGCCGAAGCCGATCACCGTCTTGCAGATGATCAGGCTGGGCTTGTCATCCTGGCTGCGCGCGGTCTCGATGGCGGCGCGGACCTCCTCTGGCTTGTGGCCATCGACGTTGGGCACCACGTGCCAGCCGTAGGCCTCGAAGCGCTTGGCGGTATCGTCGGTGAACCAGCCCTCGACCTCGCCATCGATGGAGATGCCGTTGTCGTCGTAGAAGGCGATCAGCTTGCCGAGTTTCTGGGTGCCGGCCAGGGAGCTCACCTCGTGGGAGATGCCCTCCATCAGGCAGCCATCCCCCACGAATACATAGGTGTGGTGGTCGACGATAGTGTGACCGGGGCGGTTGAACTGGGCCGCCAGGGTCTTCTCGGCGAACGCCATGCCCACGGCGTTGGCCAGGCCCTGGCCCAGGGGGCCGGTGGTGGTCTCGACGCCGGGCGTATAGCCAAGCTCAGGATGACCAGGGCACTTGGAGTGCAGCTGGCGGAAGTTCTGCAGCTCCTCGAGGCCCAGCTCGTAGCCGGTGAGGTGGAGCAGGGAGTAGAGCAGCATGGAGCCGTGACCGTTGGAGAGCACGAAGCGGTCACGGTCGGCCCAATTCGGGTCGGCCGGGTTGTGCTGGAGGTAGTCGTTCCACAGCACCTCGGCGATATCGGCCATGCCCATGGGGGCGCCAGGGTGGCCGGACTTGGCCTTCTGGACGGCATCCATGGAGAGGGCGCGAATGGCGTTGGCCAGTTCGAAACGTGACGGCATGGGGAAGCTCCTCGCCTGCGGCATAATATGCGTGCGGCCCACGCCGTGGGGGCGGGGACGGGCTGTCTGGCTGGATCGGGTGCCGCGCGGGACGGTCGCGGCACGGTCGAAGTCGGTGGCGTATTGTCGCCGACTTGACGTCACGCTTCAAATCGTGGATGCCGGGTGCAGGCCCAGCGTGTAGACTCTTGGCCCCGATATGAGGCCCGCCGCGGCCTGTTCTTGTGACTTGTAGTGACATCCGTGACATCACGGTCGAGGACGCCATGAGCGAATACTCCCTGTTTACCTCCGAATCCGTGTCCGAGGGGCACCCGGACAAGATCGCCGACCAGATCTCCGATGCCGTGCTCGACGCCATCATCGCCCGCGACAAGCAGGCCCGGGTGGCCTGCGAGACCCTGGTCAAGACCGGCGTGGCCATCGTCGCCGGCGAGATCACCACCTCCGCCTGGGTCGATCTCGAGGCCATCGTGCGCGAGGTGATCACCGGCATCGGCTACACCTCCTCGGACGTCGGCTTCGATGGCCAGACCTGCGGCGTGCTCAACCTGATCGGCAAGCAGAGCGTGGATATCGCCCAGGGCGTCGATCGCGTGAAGCCCGAAGACCAGGGGGCCGGCGACCAGGGGCTGATGTTCGGTTACGCCACCAACGAGACCGACTCCTACATGCCGGCGCCGATCCACTACGCCCACCGCCTGGTGGAGCGTCAGGCGGAGCTGCGCAAGCACGGCCTGCTGCCCTGGCTGCGCCCGGATGCCAAGAGCCAGCTCACCTTCCGCTACGACGCCGAGGGCAAACCCTGCGCGGTGGATGCCATCGTGCTCTCCACCCAGCATGATCCGGGCATCGACCAGCAGGAGCTGCGCAAGATGGTCAAGCGCGAGATCATCGAGCAGGTGATCCCCGCCGAGTGGCTGACCGCGACCACCAAGTACCATATCAACCCGACCGGCAAGTTCGTGATCGGCGGGCCGGTGGGCGACTGCGGCCTGACCGGGCGCAAGATCATCGTCGATACCTACGGCGGCACCGCCCGCCACGGCGGCGGCGCCTTCTCCGGCAAGGACCCCTCCAAGGTCGATCGCAGCGCCGCCTATGCCGGCCGCTACGTGGCCAAGAACATCGTCGCCGCGGGGCTCGCCGACAAGTGCGAGATTCAGGTCTCCTACGCCATCGGCGTGGCCGAGCCGACTTCCGTCTCGGTCAACACCTTCGGCACCGGCAAGGTGGACGATGCGCGGATCATCGAACTGGTGCGCGAGCACTTCGACCTGCGGCCCAACGCCATCACCCGCATGCTCGACCTGCTGCACCCCATGTACCGGCTGACCGCGGCCTACGGCCACTTCGGTCGCGAGCCCTTCGAGACCTCCTATACCTGGACCGACACCCAGGGCGAGGAGCACACCGAGACCTTCACCGCCTTCCCCTGGGAGAAGACCGACCGCGCCCACGCCCTGCGCCAGGCCGCCGGGCTCTAGGACGCAGTGATCATGTAGGCCCAGGCTTACGTGGAATGACGAGCCCCGCCGGCAGCGCCGAGCGGGGCTCGTTGCTAGGGTGAGGGTTATCCTCGCGCTCCTCGGTCCTCCCCATGCGCCTGCCTTGCCTTATGCGCCCGCGTCGATGCCTCGGGCTGATGCTCCTTTTGCTCCTGCTGGCCGCGCCCGTCGCCGCCGCCCCCTGTCCGCCGCCGCCGCCGTCCGTCGCGGTCGATGCCCTGGTGGCGCGCCTGGCCGGGTGGGACGACGCCTACTACCGTCGCGGCGAATCGCTCGTCGGCGACGACATCTACGACCAGGCCCGGGCCCGGCTCGAACGCTGGCGGCGCTGCTTTCCCGGGCGGGTGCCCGAGGTGCCCTTGCCGATCCATCCCGCGGGAGAGGCGCCGCACCCGGTCCCCCAGACCGGGCTGACCAAGCTGCCCGATGGGGCTGCCGTGGACCGCTGGCTCTCCCGCCGGAAGGACGCCTGGGTCCAGCCCAAGGTAGATGGCGTGGCGGTGACCCTGGTCTATCGCGATGGCCGGCTGGCGGCGGCGATCAGTCGTGGCGACGGCGTGACGGGGCAGGACTGGACCCGACGTGCCCAGCGCCTGCCGGCGGTGCCGACTCGCTTGCCCGAGCCCCTGGATGCCGTGCTGCAGGGCGAGCTCTACCTGCGTCGCGTCGATCATGTCCAGGCCGAGGTCGGCGACGGTGGGGCGCGTGCCGAGGTGATCGGCCTGCTGGCCCGTGAGCGCCTGAACGATGGTGAGGCCGCCGGGATCGGGCTCTTCGTCTGGGATTGGCCCGACGGGCCCACCGACATGGAGGCGCGGCTGCGGCGGCTGACCGAGCTGGGCTTCGCTGACACCGCCGCCCATACCCATCCGGTAGCGGAGCTTGCCGAGGTGACGCGCCGGCGCCGGGCGTGGTTCCGTTCCCCGCTACCCTTCGCCACCGACGGCGTGGTGCTGCGCCAGGCCTCGAGGCCGACCGGCGAAGCCTGGCAGGCCGAACCCCCGGCCTGGGCGGTGGCATGGAAGCATCCGCCCAGGGAAGCGCTGGCCGAGGTGCGAGCCGTGAGCTTCCCGATCGGGCGCACCGGCCGCATCACCCCGCTGCTCCAGCTGCACCCGGTGGCGCTCGAGGGTCGCACCATCCGTCGGGTCTCCGCGGGCTCCCTGGCGAACTGGCGGGAGATGGATATCCGTCCCGGCGACCACGTGATCGTCGCCCTGGCCGGATTGACCATTCCCCGCCTCGAGGCGGTGGCCTGGCGTGCCCCCGAGCGCCGGCCGCTGGCGGTACCGGAGCCCGAGGCCTACCACGCCCTGAGCTGCCTGCGCCTGGCACCGGGGTGCGAGGCGCAGTTCCTGGAGCGCCTGGCCTGGCTCTCGGGCCCCGAGGCGTTGGATCTCGCCGGCGTCGGCCCGGGCACCTGGGAGGCGTTGGTGGAGGCCGACCTGATCGAGGAGCTGCTCGACTGGCTGACCCTGGATCAACGCGCTCTCCGCCGCGCCCACGGTATCGGCGAGGTGCGTGCGGGCAGGCTGATGGCCACCTTCGCGGCGACCAGGGAGTCAGCCTTCGCTCGCTGGCTGCAGGCGCTGGGCGCGCCGCCCGGGGTGGAGGTCGGTCTGCCGGCCGACTGGAAAACCCTGGCCGGGCATGGAGTCGATGACTGGGCGGCCCTGCCCAGGGTGGGGCCGGAGCGCGCCAAGGGACTGACCGAGTTCTTCGCCCACCCCGAGGTGCGGCGCCAGGCCGAGCGGCTGGCAGGGCTGGGGGTGGCCGGCTTCGGTCGTTGATTGTCGCCGTCTCGGCTTGCTGCCTATAGTGAGGGGCATGCCCTTCGCCGTCCCCTTCGCAATCCATGAGGTGAGCCCATGAACCAGCCCGCCGTGACCCCGCCTGCGACGCAGGACTTCAAGGTCGCCGACCTCTCCCTGGCCGACTGGGGCCGACGCGAGATCCGCATCGCCGAGACCGAGATGCCGGCGCTGATGACGATTCGCGAGCAGTACCGCGAGTCCCGGCCGCTGGCCGGTGCGCGCATCGCCGGCTGCATCCACATGACCATCCAGACCGCGGTGCTGATCGAGACGCTGATCGATCTGGGCGCCAGCGTGCGCTGGTCGTCGTGCAATATCTTCTCCACCCAGGACCACGCCGCGGCCGCCATCGCCGCCGCGGGCATCCCGGTGTTCGCCTGGAAGGGCGAGAGCGAGGAGGCGTTCTGGTGGTGCATCGAGCAGACGGTGACCGGCCCCGACGGCTGGGCGCCCAACCTGGTGCTCGACGACGGCGGTGACCTGACGCTGCTGCTCCACGAGAAGCGCCCCGAGCTGCTCGATGCCATCCACGGCATCAGCGAGGAGACCACCACCGGGGTGCACCGGCTGCAGGAGATGCTGCGTGACGGCACGCTCAGGGTGCCGGCCATCAACGTCAACGACGCCGTGACCAAGTCGAAGAACGACAACAAGTACGGCTGCCGTCACTCGCTCAACGACGCCATCAAGCGCGCCACCGACCACCTGCTGGCCGGTAAGCAGGCGCTGGTGGTGGGCTACGGTGACGTGGGCAAGGGCTCGGCCGCCTCGCTGCGCCAGGAGGGGATGATCGTCAAGGTCGCGGAGATCGACCCGCTGTGCGCCATGCAGGCCTGCATGGACGGTTTCGAGGTGGTCTCGCCCTATATCGGTGGCGAGAATCGCGGCCTGGAGAGCATCGACCGGGACCTGCTCGCGCGGATCGACCTGGTGGTCACTGCCACCGGTAATATCCATGCCTGCGACGCCGCCATGCTGCAGGCGCTCAAGCCCGGGGCGGTGGTCTGCAACATCGGCCACTTCGACAGCGAGATCGACACCGCCTACCTGCGCCGCCACTGGCACTGGGAGGAGGTCAAGCCCCAGGTGCACCAGATCTACCGCGACAGCAAGCCCGGCGAGTTCGACCCCGCCAGCCGCGACTACCTGATCCTGCTCTCCGAGGGCCGCCTGGTGAACCTGGGCAACGCCACCGGCCACCCCTCACGGGTGATGGATGGCTCCTTCGCCAATCAGGTGCTGGCGCAGATCCACCTCTACCAGGGGCGCTTCGCCGAGCTGCCGGTCGGAGAGAAAACCGTAGCGCTCACGGTGAGTGTGCTGCCGCGCCACCTCGACGAGGAGGTGGCGCGCTATATGGTGCAGGGCTTCGGCGGGGTAATCACTCGCATGACCGAGGCCCAGGTCGACTACACCGGCGTGCCGGCGGACGGGCCCTACAAGCCTGACGACTACCGTTACTAAGTTGGCGTCGAGAAGCGCCGGGGGCAGGCCGAAGAGGAGGTCCTACGCCAGGGATGGCGTCGGTAGCGTACAGGGAGGTATTCACAGCGCCTCCTCGCAGGCCTGTCGCCGGAATAGCTTCGAGCTTCACCTGTCATGGGCTGAACCTACAGCCCGGCCAGTCGCATCATCAACGTCAGGTAGAAGGGGATCAGCAGCGGCGCGGCCAGGGTGGTGACCAGCACCGCCTGGGCGCCCTTGGCCGGGGCGATGCCCAGCTCCATGGCCACCACCACCACGTTGGCGGCCATGGGCACCACGCCCAGTAGCAGCATCGCCATGGCCAGCTCCCGGGAAAGCGGGACGATGGCCTGCAGTCCCAGCACCGCGCCCAGCGCCAGCAGCGGCCAGAGCACGCAGCGAATCGCCACGCAGGCGCCGATGAAACGCCCGTCGACCTCGCGCAGCGAGACGCGCCCCAGTGTCATGCCGATGATCATCATGCCCAGCAGGGTGTAGGTCGCCGGAAATACCGCCAGCCCCTGCATGGCTGCCGCCGGCACCTCGAGGCCCAGGCCACTGACCACGAGCGCCGCCAGGAAGGCGTAGACCAGCGGCAGGCGGGCGATCTTGGCCAGGCTCTCGGCCACCGAGAACTGCCCCCGGGCGCTGAGGTAGAAGCCCACCGTGAACTCATAGAGGGTGATGCCCAGCACGCAGAACAGGTAGAGGGTGACCCCCTCCGGCGGCAGCAACACCAACGCTACCGGCAGGCCGAAGTAGCCGGTGTTGCCGGTGCCCGCCGAGAAGGCCAGCAGGGCGCTCTCCTGGGGCGCAAAGCCGCGGCGGGTCACGCGATGCACCAGCAGGGCGAGCAGGCTGGCCACCGCGAAGGCCGCCAGGGTCAGCAGCAGGTAGGTCGGGGTGGGCCCACCCTGCACCAGGCCGCGGAAGAAGGTCAGCGGTGCCACCAGGTAGATCAGCAGGGTGGCGATGGGGCGGGGGTCCACCGCGAGGCGCCGGGCGGCCAGCCAGCCCAGGGCAACGTAGCTCAGCAGGGTCCACAGCGGGCCCATCAGGGCGCCGGGGTCGATGGCGTGCATGTCGTCTCCGTGTTCCATGACTCGATGGCTCATGATGCCCGTGGCGACGCCGGGCGCCAACGTGAATGAAATCGATATGGCGCCGCGAATCTTTCATTGGTGGCGAGGACGTCGACTCGTCACAATGGCGACATCATGCAAACGCCTCATGAGGAGACCCGATGAGCACGCAGCAACACCCGCTGGGCATCAGCTTCGAATTCTTCCCGCCCAACACCGAGGCCGGCCGCGAGAAGCTGATCGGGGTGCGCGACGCTCTGGCCGAACGCGGGCCGCGCTTCTTCTCGGTGACCTACGGCGCCGGTGGCTCCACCCAGGACCGTACCCTGAATACCGTCCGCCAGGTGCGCGAGGCGGGCATCACCACCGCACCGCACCTCTCCTGCATCGGCAGCGAGAAGGCGCAGCTGCGCGATCTGCTGGCTCGCTACCGCGAGGAGGGCATCGACAGCCTGGTGGCCCTGCGCGGTGACCTGCCCTCGGGCATGGGCGGCATCGGCGAGTTCCGCTATGCCAACGAGCTGGTGGAATTCATCCGCGAGGAGACCGGCGACCACTTCGAGATCGCCGTGGCCGCCTACCCCGAGTCGCATCCCCAGGCGCCCAGCCTCGCCCACGACGTCGAGAACTTCGCGCGCAAGGTGAAGGCCGGTGCCAACCTCGCCATCACCCAGTACTTCTTCAACGCCGATGCCTACTTCCACTTCGTGGAGCGGGCCCGTGCCCTGGGCGTCGAGACGCCCATCGTGCCGGGCATCATGCCCATCACCAACTACACCAAGCTGGCGCGCTTCTCCGATGCCTGCGGCGCCGAGATCCCGCGCTGGATGCGCAAGCAACTCGAGGCCTACGGTGACGACAGCGAGTCCATCGCCGCCTTCGGCGAGGAGGTGATCTCGCGCCTCTGCCAGCGCCTGCTCGATGGCGGCGCGCCGGGCCTGCACTTCTACACGCTCAACCAGTCTGCCCCCTGCCTGCGTATCGTCGACAATATCGTCGGGTAAGGCCGCACGACCCTTCCAACGCAGAGAGCCCCGCCTGTCGGCGGGGCTCTCTGCGTTGGGTTCTCTGCTGCGTTGGGCCCTCTGCTGCGTCGGGCCCTTTGGGTCGTTGGACTTTTTCGTTGGAGAAGGCCCCGCCCTCGGGCGGGGCCGGGCGCTCAGCCGGAGGCGGAGGCCGGTGAGGCGCCCCCACCGCCCTTGCCGTGCCGCTTGCGCTGCATCAGGAACAGGGCGGTGCCGATGGCCAGGCCGGCGACGTCGGTGTAGATGCCGCCGTAGATCATGAACAGCGCGCCGATCAGCATCACGATCCGCTGCCAGGCCTTCACCGGGCCGAAGAACCAGGCCTGGACCACCGCGGACAGCAGCACGATACCCAGGGTGGCGGTGACGCCGACCCGCAGGATCTGCAGCCAGGAGCCTTCCATCAGCATGGCCGGGCTGTAGAAGAACATGAAGGGCACGATGAAGGCGGCCAGGCCGATCTTGAACGAGGCCACCGAGGTGCCCATGGCATTGTCGCCGGAGATGCCCGCCGCGGCGTAGGAGGCCAGCGCCACCGGTGGCGTGATCGCCGAGACCACCGCGAAGTAGAACACGAAGAAGTGGGCCACCAGCGGCTGGATGCCGATGCCGATCAGACCCGGGGCGACCACCGAGGCGGCCACCGCGTAGGCGGCGGTGGTCGGCATGCCCATGCCGAGCAGGATCGAGATGCACATGGCGAAGAACAGCGCCAGCAGCTGGCTGACCCCGGCCAGGCCGAGCAGCAGCGAGGAGAAGCGGGCGCCGACCCCGGTCAGGGCGATGACGCCGACGATCAGGCCGGCACAGGCGCACACGGCGATGATCTGGATCGACATGGTGCCGGCCAGCTGCAGCGCCTTGAGGATGGCGCGCAGCCCCATCCGGTGGGGGGTGAGCCAGCTCACCATGGCCGCCGAGGCGGTGGCCAGGGTGCCGGCGCGGATCACCGAGTAGCCCATGAACAGGGCGGCGATAAGGATGATGATCGGCGTGAACAGGTAGACCTGCTTGACCAGGCGACGGAACTGCGGGATCTCCTCCTTGCGCATGCCGCGCATGCCCTTGCGGGCGGCCTCGAAGTCCACCATGCAGTAGATCGAGAGGAAGTAGAGGATGGCCGGGATCAGTGCCGCCACGGCGATCTCGGTGTAGGGGATGCCGGTGACCTCGGCCATGATGAAGGCACCCGCGCCCATGATCGGCGGCATGATCTGCCCGCCGGTGGAGGCGGCGGCCTCGATGGCGCCGGCGCTGCGTGCCGGGTAGCCGACCTTCTTCATCAGCGGGATGGTCAGCGAACCGGTGGAGACCACGTTGCCGGCCGAGGTGCCGTTGATCATCCCCATCAGGCCGGAGGCGAAGATGGAAACCTTGGCGGGGCCACCACGGGCGCGGCCGGCGGCGGCGAAGGCGAAGTTGACGAAGTAGTCGCCGACCTTGGAGGCCTGCAGGAAGGCGGCGAAGATGATGAACAGGATGATGTAGGTGGACGAGACCGCGGTGGTCGGCCCGAGGATGCCGGCGTCGGTATAGACCTGGCTGAAGAAGCGGTTGAGGGAGAGCCCCGGGTAGCCCAGGAAGCCCGGCAGGTAGGGGCCGGCGAAGACGTAGATCAGGAAGATCGCCGAGATGGTCACCAGCGCCAGGCCGGCGACCCGGCGGGTCAGCTCGAGGATCAGTAGCGAGCCGGCGATGGCCGCATAGGAGATGCCGACGGGGGCGAAGGGGGTGCCGGTGGAGGCGCGCATCGGGCTGTTGAACATCACCAGCAGGTAGCCGGCCACCGACAGGGAGCAGACCATCAGCACCAGGTCGGCGGGGGAGAGGGTCTCGCGCACCTGGCGGTAGCCCCAGGAGAGCAGGATGGCGGCGGCGGTGGTCAGCATCAGCGGATAGCCGAAGTGCCAGGTCTCGATCTCCGGAGCGATGCGCAGGGCCCCACCGGCCATCGCCTGATAGATCAGCGCCACCCGTACCAGGGTGTAGAGCGCCGGAATCAGCAGGGCGTAGCTCAGCCAGCGCATCCAGGCGGCGGAGCGCTCGTGATCCTGGTCGGCGAAGCGGGTGCCGGCGTAGAAGCCGAAGCCGAGGATCAGGGCGCCGGCGATGTGCAGGATGCGAAACGACCAGGTCTCCAGCGGATAGACGTTCAGCGAGACCAGGTGGAACAGCGAGTAGGCGATGGCCAGGGCACCGAACAGCAGCCACTGCCAGCCGGTATACAGCCGCCGATTGGATTCGGCGGCGACCTCATCGACGCCCTCGGCGTTGATGGGCTGAATGACGTCGTCGGTGGAGACGTCGTCGCGGGAATCGGGGGAGTGCGACATGAAGACACCCTTGGGTGTGGGACGAAACGACGAGCATGCCGCCCCGGATCGATGATCGACCCGGGGCGGCGTTCGGGGTTAGACGGCTTACAGCTTCAGATCGTCGGGGATCTCGTAGCCGTTCTCCTCGTACCAGCGCACGGCGCCCGGGTGGAACGGCAGCACGGTGTTGTACTGGATGTTCTCCGGGATGCTGGTGGCGGCGCTGCGGTGGACGTCCATCATCCTGTCGTTGTTCTCCATGCTCAGCTTGGTGATCTCGTAGACGAAGTCTTCGGGCAGATCACAGCCGGCGATGGTGAAGTTCCACATGGAGACGGCGCGGGCATCCTCCTCCAGGGTCTGGTAGGTGCTGGCCGGGATCATGAACGGCGAGACCGGGAACGCCTCGAGGACCTGGGCCTGCTCCTCTTCGGTGAACTCGACGATATTGATGTCGGTCTGCACCTCGAGCTGGCTGACCGCGGGAATCGGGATGCCGGCGGCGAAGGCGATGACATCGATCAGGCCGTCCTGTAGCTGGCCGCCCAGGTCGTTCCAGCCGCCGTTGCGGCGCTCGAAGTCGACACCCAGCTCCTCGAGGATGGCCGGGAAGTAGGTGTCGGAGGTGGAGGCCGCCGGGCCGAAGCCGATGCTGGCGCCATCGGGGATGTCGGCGATCGATTCGACTCCGCTGTCGGCCAGGGTGGTGATCGAGAAGGGCGTCTCGTACATCGGGAACAGCGCACAGACGTTATCCATCGGCACGCCGGGGGCCAGCGGGCTCTCGCCGGCCAGGGCCTCGGCGGCGGGACCCATGGTGGTCAGGCCCAGGGCCAGTTCCCCGGTATGCACCAGGGCGAGGTTCTGGTTGGGGCCGCCGGTGACCTCGCCGCCACCGGAGAGGCCCAGCTCGTCGGCGATCAGGTTGGCCCAGCCGGAGCCGTAGACGAAGTAGGTGCCGCCCTGGCTGGCGGTGCCCACGGTGAAGTTGTCGGGCCAGTCGCTACGATCCTGGGCGGAGGCCGATGCGGCGACCAGCAGGGTGCCGGCGACGGTGCCGGCGAGCAGCTTGGTGGAGAGAAGGCGCATGGCGTGACTCCATTGCATGTTGTCGTTGGTGATGCCCCGGGCCTCTGGCGCCCGGCAGGCGCCCTGTCAGTCTGGCAGCTCCTGTCGGGCATGCTGTCGGCGGCGGGACGCAGTATTCAACGTAGGGCGTTCATCCCGCTACACGGCAATGAACTCTGCAAGGGTCGGGCCATCTGCCCGTAAGGGTTTTTATTTCAGTCAATTGAAGAGATCGTCTGAGACCTTGGTCGAGTTCCGGGAGGCGCCGAAGTGGCGGATGTCCACACGCAGGGCCGCCGTCGGTGTGCGGAAAACCGCACGAAGCCTCCTCCCGGCACAGGGGTAACGCTACCCCATCAAGGCATCGATCAGCCGGCTGGCCTGGTGCAGGTCGTTCATCAGCGAGGAGGCGAGCCAGGGGTCCAGGCGGTGTTCACGCAGGCGCTCCGCCGACCGCCGTTGCCAGCGCTGGCGCACCGCGTCGATGGGGCCGGCGATATCGCTGGCCTCGGGGTCGTTGGCCAGGCGGTTGAGGCCCTGGGCCAGGGCCAGACGGATCTCGTCATGGGCCTCGCGCAGGGGGCTGGCCGGGGCGGCGTGGCGCAGCAGGCTGCGCTGCAGCACCTCGCCGAAGCGCACCGCCTCGACCATGCGCAGGGTGCGCGCATAGAGGATCTCGAGGCGGGCCTGCTGCGCCTCGGTGAGCGGCTCGTCGATGCGCGCGTAGAAGTCGAGGATCTCGGCCATCAACGGCTTGATGCGTGCGTGGTAGCGGGCGTTGACCGTCGGCCAGGCCGCGGGGTCGACGGGGCGCTCGACCACCTCGCGGGAGGGCGGGTGGCCGATCGCCTCGGCACTGGGCACCAGGATGGCCGAACAGAGCAGGTGGTAGGCGCGGCGATTGAGGCGCTGGCACTCCTGCTCCATGGCGGCCATGGCGGTGTCGGCGTGTTGCAGCGCGGCCGGCGTCAGGTAGCGGGCCTGGGCCGGTGAGAGTCGGGTCGGCAGCGGGAAGAGCCGCTCCAGCCGCGCGGCCAGTCGGGGAATCCAGGGCAGCATCAGCAGGATGCCGAGCAGGTTGAACAGGGTGTGGAAGAGCGCCAGCTTGAGCGGCCAGGCATCCTCTGCCAGGCCGATGAACGCCCCCAGCTGGTCCACCACCCAGGCCAGCGGCACCAGCAGGGCCAGGGCCACGGCGGCGGTCACCAGGTTGAAGGCCACGTGGGCGCCGGCCAGGCGCCTGGCCGGCGCCCCCGAGCCCAGCGCCCCCAGCACCGCGGTGACGGTGGTGCCGACATTGGCGCCGATGGCCACCGCCAGGGCGGGCAGATAGGGCAGCTGTCCCCCCGCCAGGGCCGCCAGGGTGATCAGCAGGGTGGCGTGGCTCGACTGCATCACCACCGTGGCCAGCACCCCGAACAGCACGAACAGCGGCCAGTGCCAGGCGCTGCCGCCGGCCAGCCCATCCAGCGAGAGCCCATCCTGCCAGGCGGCGAAGCCCAGCTTCATGAAATCGATGCCCAGGAACAGCAGCCCCACGCCCAGCAGCAGCCCGGCGATGGCCGCGCGGCCGTCGTCCAGCAGTCGGGTGCCGAGCAGGCCGATGGCCAGGAAGGGCATGGCGAAGGCCGCCAGGTCGAAGCGCAGGCCGAAGGCGGCGATCAACCAGGCGCCGGTGGTGGTGCCGAGATTGGCGCCGAACAGCAGGGCGATGGCGCCGGGCAGGGCGACCAGCCCGGCGCCCACGAAGGACATGGCGAGCAGGGTGACCAGCGAGCTGGACTGCACCAGGGCGGTCGCCGCCGCCCCGACGCCGATGGCGCGCAGGGGCTTCGAGGTGGCCGCATTCAGCCAGCGGTCCAGGGTGCCGCCGGAGAGGCGCTTGATGGCCTCCTGCAGGCGGGTCATGCCCCACAGGAAGAGCCCCAGCCCGGCGGCCAGGGTGGCCAGGTCGGGGCGTGCCAGCAGCAGGGCGGCGGCCGCGGCCAGGCCCAGCGCCTCCAGCTGGCGCCGCCGCGACAGCAGGGCCCGGGCCACTCCCTGGCGGGTCACCTCAGCGTCCCTTGGGGTCGAGGATCCTGACCGTCTGGAAGTCCTCGGTGGTGTCCTCCTCGTGAGGGCGGTTGACGCGGGTGGCAAGCTCGGGGGCGGCCTGCTCCTCGATGGGCAACTGCTCGAAGAAGTCGCAGCTGACGCACTCGCGGTAGCGGATGCCGTTCTGCTCCCAACTGCGGATACGGTCCATCTCGGCGCAGCGCGGGCAGATGGCGCCGGCGATAAAGCGTTTCTGGACGGCCATGGGGACTCCTGTAGGGCTCGGCCCGGGGGCCGAGCCGGGTGTGACGATGGATCAGCTGGCGCGGATGCCGCTGTGACGCAGCAGCGGCTCGACGCTGGGCTCGCGGCCGCGGAAGGTACGGAACAGCTCGGCGGCATCGCGGGCGCCGCCCGCCTCGAGGATCTCGGTGCGGAAGCGGTGTCCGGTCTCGGGGTCGAAGATACCCGCTTCCTCGAAGGCACTCCAGGCATCGGCGGAGAGCACCTCGGCCCATTTGTAGCTGTAGTAGCCCGCCGCATAGCCGCCGGCGAAGATGTGTCCGAAGCCGTTCTGGAAGCGGTTGAAATCGGCCCTGGGCACCACCGAGACCTGGTGGCGCACCGCGTCTAGCAGCGCCTGGATTTCGGCGGCGGAGGGGGCCGCAAGCTCATGGTGCAGGCGCAGGTCGAACAGCGAGAACTCCAGCTGGCGCACCATGCCCATGGCGGACTGGAAGTTGCGGGCCGCCTGCAGCTTCTCGAGCAGCTCGGCGGGCAGCGGCTCGCCGCTGTCGACGTGGCCGGCGATCAGGTCGAGCCCCTCGCGCTCCCAGCAGTAGTTCTCCATGAACTGGCTGGGCAGCTCCACGGCATCCCAGGCCACGCCGTTGATGCCGGAGATGTCGGCGATAGACTGCCGGGTCAGCATGTGGTGCAGACCGTGGCCGAACTCGTGGAACAGGGTGGTGACCTCGTCGTGGGTCAGCAGCGCTGGTCGGCTGCCCACCGGGCGCGTGAAGTTGCAGGTCAGGTAGGCCACCGGCAGCTGCAGGGCGTCACCCTCGTGGCGGCGCACCCGGCACTCGTCCATCCAGGCGCCACCGCGCTTGCCCTCCCGGGCGTAGAGGTCGAGGTAGAACCCGGCGATGGGCTCGCCCTGCTCCATGATGCGGAAGAAGCGCACGTCCGGATGATAGCGCGGGGCGCTCTCGTCCTCGGCGAAGGTGACGCCGAAGAGTCGCTCCACCACCCGGAACAGGCCGTCCACCACCTGCGGGGCGGGGAAGTAGGGACGCAGCTGCTCCTCGTTGATGGCGTGACGCTCCTCGCGCAGCTTCTCGCTGGCGTAGCCGATGTCCCAGGGGGCCAGCTCGCCCATGCCCAACGCGTCGCGGGCGAAGGCCTCGAGCTCGGCGAACTCCTCGCGGGCCTGGGGCACGGCGCGCCCCGCCAGGTCCTCGAGGAAGGCCTGGGCCTCGGCCGGGGACTCGGCCATCTTGGTTTCCAGCGAATAGTCGGCGTAGGTGGCGAAGCCCAGCAGCTCGGCCAGCTCGTGGCGCAGGGCGAGGATCTCCTCCATCAGCGGGGCGTTGTCGTGCTGGCCGGCGTGGGGCCCCTGATCCGAGGCGCGGGTGACGAAGGCGGTGTAGACCTCGCGGCGCAGCTCGCGGTCGTCGGCGTAGGTGACGACCGGGAAGAAGCTGGGGAAGTCCAGGGTGATGCGATAGCCCGCCACCCCCTTGGCCTCGGCGTTGGCACGCAGGCTGTCCAGAGCGCTCTCGGGCAGGCCGGCCAGGCGCGAGGCGTCGGCCAGGTCCAGGTGCCAGGCCTGGGTGGCATCGAGCAGCTGGTTGGAGAAGGTGTTGGAGAGCTCGGAGAGGCGCGCCTTGATCTCGCCGTAGCGGCGCTTCTGCTCGGCGGGCAGGTCGACGCCGGCGAGGCGGAAGTCGCGCAGGGTATTGTCCACGCTGCGGCGTTGGGCGTCGTCCAGGGTCTCCCAGGCGGGCCCCTCCTTCAGCGCCTGCCAGGCGCGGAACAGCCCCTCATGCTGGCCCAGCCAGGTGCTGTATTCGGAGAGCTTGCCCAGGCAGGCCTGGTAGGCCTCGCGCAGCTCGGGACTGTTCATGGTGCCGTTGAGGTGGGAGACCGGCGACCAGGCACGCGACAGGCGATCGTTGAGCGACTCCAGCGGCGCAGCCAGGCTCTCCCAGCCGGGCGGCGCCTGCCCGGCGCGCGCGACCAGCGCCTCGATGCCCCGGCGGTTGTCGGCGAGGATCTCGTCGATGGCCGGCACCACGTGCTCGGGGCGGATGGCTTCGAAGGGGGGCAGCTCGTGGGTCTCGAGCAGGGGATTGG
The DNA here is from genome assembly GCF_030708455.1 of Halomonas sp. SSL-5. Classification (GTDB taxonomy): domain Bacteria; phylum Pseudomonadota; class Gammaproteobacteria; order Pseudomonadales; family Halomonadaceae; genus Halomonas. The sequence goes on along the minus strand of NZ_JAUYWF010000016.1, from coordinate 13,253 downwards.
GGGACATGCGTACCTCGGGGCGAAGGGGAGTCGGCAACTAAGATGCGGGCGAACGCGGCGGGTTTCAATGTGTGGCAGGGTTTGCCGGCGGGGGGCGGGCTGCTAGGCTTGCTGGCTTTCATGCGTGCGGGTCCCCGCACGCCGCATGGCGGGAGAATCGACGATGAGCGAGACGCTGGAGCGCTGGAGCACGCGGCGCGCCTTCATCCTGGCAGTGACCGGGGCGGCGGTGGGGCTGGGCAACATCTGGCGCTTCCCCTATATCACCGGCGAGAACGGCGGCGCCGCCTTCCTGGTGCTCTATGTGGCCTTCGTGCTGCTGCTGGGGCTGCCGGTGATGATGGCCGAGATCATGGTGGGTCGCGCCGGCCGGCGCAGCCCGGTGGGCTCGCTCGGGCACCTGGCCGCGGCGGCGGGAGCCAGCCGCCACTGGCGATGGCTGGGGCTGTTCGGCGCCGTCACGGTGTTCTGCATCCTCTCCTTCTACTCGGTGGTCTCCGGCTGGTCCATCGAGTTCCTGGTGGCCTCCATCAACGGCGACTTTCGCGGCGCCGCCCCCGCCGAGATCGGCGCCGGCTTCGATGCCTTCCTCGCCGACCCCGCGCGCATGACCTTCAATCACAGCCTGTTCCTGGTGATGACCATGCTGGTGGTGGCCGCCGGCGTGTCCAAGGGGCTGGAGCGCCTCAACAACCTGCTGATGCCGCTGCTCTACCTGCTGCTGCTGATGCTGGCGGGCTACGCCGCTACCACCGATGGCTTCGGCACCGCCCTGGTGTGGCTCTTCCAGCCCGACCTCTCGGCGGTGACCCCGCTGGTGGTGATGCATGCCATGGGCCACGCCTTCTTCACCCTGGCGGTGGGTGCCTGCGCGCTGATGGCCTATGGCGCCTATATGCCGGACGAGCAGAGCCTGCCGCGGGCGGTGGGTGCGGTGGCGGTGCTCGACGTCACCGTGGCGCTGCTGGCCGGCATCGCGATCTTCTCGGTGGTGTTCTCCCAGGGCATGGACCCCGGCGAGGGGCCCGGACTGATGTTCGTCACCCTGCCCATCGCCTTTGCCGAACTGCCCTGGGGCGCGCTGTGGCTGAGTCTCTTCTTCCTGCTGTTGCTGCTGGCGACCTGGACCTCATCGATCAACCTGGCCGAGCCCATGGTTTCCATGCTGCAGGGCCTGGGCCTGCCGCGTGGTATCGCCGCGGCCCTGGTGGGCTTTGCGGTGTGGCTGCTGGGGCTGCTGACGGTGTTCTCGTTCTCGAGCCTGGCCGAGTGGAGGCCGCTGCTGGGCATGAACGGCTTCGAGCTGGTCAGCACCATCCCGCCGGAGATCTTCCTGCCCCTGGGTGGCCTGCTGATCGCCATCTTCGCCGCCTGGGTGGTGCCTGAGGCCACGGCGCGTCGCGCTCTGGGCGCGGGCGACAGCGGCTTCGCGATATGGCGCCTGGTGACCCGCTGGATCGCCATTCCGCTGACGCTGGTAGTATTGGTGGCCGGACTGACCTGAACGCCGATCGAAGATGAGGAGATCCCGATGAGCGAGTCGATGGCCATTCGGCCCTGGAAAGGCAAGCGCCCGAGCCTTGGTGAGCGGGTCTATATCGACCCGGCGAGCCTGGTGCTCGGCGATGTGGAGCTGGGCGACGACTGTTCGGTCTGGCCCATGGCGGTAATTCGTGGCGACATGCACCTCATCCGCATCGGCGCGCGGGTCAGCGTGCAGGATGGCTGCGTGCTGCATATCACCCACGCCAGCGACTTCAATCCCGGCGGCTTCCCGCTGACCATCGGCGACGATGTCACCATCGGCCACAAGGCGATCCTGCATGGTGCCACCCTGGGCAGCCGCATCCTGGTGGGCATGGGGGCCATCGTCATGGATGGCGCCGTGGTGGAGGACGAGGTGATCATCGCCGCCGGCGCCGTGGTGACGCCGGGCAAGCACCTGGAGGGTGGTCATGTCTACGCCGGCAACCCGGCCCGGGCGCTGCGCCCGCTGAAGGAGAAGGAGCGCGCCTTCTTCCCCTATACCGCCGGCAACTATGTCAGGCTCAAGAATGATTACCTGGGTCAGGCTCAAGGATGAGTCCCTGACGGCGATGGGGGAATAATTACCTAATCCATTGTTTATGCATGTCGGGACGGGCGATAATCTGGTGATTTATCCAGTTTATCGAGGGCCGCCCCCGCATGGCCGATTTCCGCACCCACCTTGGCGTGGCCGCCGCCGGCGGTGTCGTGGTCGCCCATGGTGGTTGGCAGGCGGGGCTGTGGGATGCCTGGCAGGCCCTGCCCATGCTGGCGCTGGTCGCCTTCGGCGGGATCCTGCCCGATATCGATGCCGACAGCTCCAAGGCGATTCGCCTGGTCTTCAACCTGTTGGCGGTGATCGCTGTGGTGGCCGGGGCCCTGCTGCTGCAGGGCTGGCTCTCTCTGGGGGGGCTGCTGCTGGCCTGCGTGGGGCTCTACCTGGGCGTGCGCCATCTCGGCGGCGCCCTCTTCGCTCGCCTCACCGTGCATCGCGGCATCTGGCACTCGCTGCTGGCGGCGGCCCTCTGTGGCCTGGCGACCACCGCGCTCAGCCATCACCTGCTGGCGCAGCCCGATGTGCTGGCCTGGGGACACGGCATGGCGCTGTCGCTGGGCTTCGTGCTCCACCTGCTGCTCGACGAGCTCTACAGCGTCGACCTCACCGGGGCGCGCATCAAGCGCTCCTTCGGCTCCGCGCTCAAACCGCTGGACTGGCGCTCGCCGGGCAACTCCCTCGTCATGCTCGCCACCGGCGCCAACCTGCTGCCCTGGCTACCGGCCTGGGCTGGGCTGGGCAGCCTGCTCGATCAGGGCGCGGCGCTGTGGCGATAGTCCTCGGCGCGCAGGCCATATTTCTTGAGCTTGTCGTAGAGGGTCTTGCGCGGCAGGCCGAGCCGTTCGCTGACCTCGCTGACGCGGCCATGGTGGCGGGTCAGCGCCTGGTCGAGCAGGCTCTTCTCGAACAGCTCCACCTGCTGGGGCAGCGGGAGTTCGCCCGCCTCGCTCTCGGCCCCGGCCAGCAGGGCATCCAGCCGGTAGTCGAAGGCCGCCCCCAGCAGCACATAGCGTTCGGCGAGGTTGCGCAGCTCACGCACGTTGCCAGGCCAGTCATGGGCGAGCAGGGCGGAGATGCCGGAAGCGTCCAGGGACGGTGCCTCCAGGCCGCTGCGGTTGGCGGCCACCACCGCGAAGTGCTGGAACAGCAGGGGGATATCCTCGCGCCGCTCGCGCAGGGAGGGGATCGGCAGGGTGACCACGTCGAGGCGGTAGTAGAGGTCCTCGCGGAACACCCCCGCCTCGGCGGCGGCCTTGAGGTCCACCTTGGTGGCGGCGATCACGCGGATATCCAGCGGCACCGGCACGTTGGCGCCCAGGCGCTCGACGCTGCGCTCCTGCAGCACCCGCAGCAGCTTGACCTGCAGGGCCAGCGGCATCGACTCGATCTCGTCGAGGAACACCGTGCCGCCGTTGGCGTGCTCGAACTTGCCGATGCGCCGCTCCACGGCGCCGGTGAAGGCGCCCTTCTCGTGGCCGAACAGCTCCGACTCGATGGTGCTCTCCGGCACCGCGCCACAGTTGATGGCCACGAAGGGGTGGCCGGCCCGGGCGCTGCGCTCATGGATGGCACGCGCCACCAGGTCCTTGCCGGCGCCGGTCTCGCCGAACAGCAGCACGTCGGCCTCCACCTGGCTGATGCGCTGGACCATGCTCGCCAGGCGCTGGATGGCCGGGGTGCGCCCCACCAGGCGGGGGCCAGGGGCCGCCTGCTGGGCCTCGAGCTCGGCACGCAGCCGGCGGTTCTCGAGGCTCAGGCGGCGTTTCTCTACGCCGCGGCGCACCACCTCCACCAGCCGCTCGGCGGCGAAGGGTTTCTCCAGGAAGTCCCAGGCGCCCTCGCGCATGGCCTCCACGGCGGTGGAGATATCGCCATGCCCGGTGATCAGGATCACCGGCAGGTCGGGGTCGCGGCGGCGCACCTCGCGCAGCAGCGCCATGCCGTCCATGCCGGGCATGCGGATATCGCTGACGATGACGCCGGGGAAGTCGCTCTCGAGCGCGCCCAGGGCGGCCTCGGCGCCGGGGTAGGGCGCCGGTGCATAGCCGGCCAGCTCCAGGGTCTGGCCGGCGCTGATGCGCAGGTGAGGCTCGTCATCGACGACCATCACTGGGATGTCGGCCGGTTCATGCATGGGGCAGGCTCTCCTGGTCGGGGTAAGGCGGGGGCGTGAGGTGCTCCTGGGGCAGGCGAATGGTGAAGCGGGCGCCGCCTGCGGGGAGGTTCTCGGCGTCGAGCCGGCCGCCCAGGTCGTCGATGATACGCGATGAGATGGAGAGCCCGAGACCCAGGCCGCTGCCCGGCGACTTGGTGGTGAAGAAGGGCTCGAAGATCCGTGTCAGCTGCTCCGGGGGGATGCCCGGGCCGCTGTCCTCGACCACCAGCCGCACCTGGGTGTCGTCCGCCTCCACAAGAAGCGCCAGCCGCGGGGCGTCGCGCCCGGCCATGGCCTGCAGGGCGTTGCCGATCAGGTTGACCAGCACCTGCTCCAGGCGCACCGGGTCGGCGTCGACCCATACCGGCGCCGCGGGGAAGCGGCGCTCCACCCGCACGCCGGCCTCCTGCAGCCGGGCCTGAAAGAGGCGCAGGGCATACTCGAAGCAGTCGCTGACCGACACCGCGCTGCGCCGCTCGTCGCCCTTGCGGGAGAACTGGCGCAGCTGGGCGCTGATCTCCGCCATGCGACCGGTCAGCTCGACGATCTCGGCGAGGTTACGGTCGACGCTCTCCAGGCGCTCGCGTGCGAGGAAGGTGCGGGCGTTCTCGGCGTAGGCGCGGATGGCGGCCAGGGGCTGGTTGAGCTCGTGGTTGATGCCGGCGGCCAGCTGGCCGAGCACCGCCAGCTTGGCGGCCTGGATCAGCTCGTCGCGGGTGCGGCGCAGGTCCGCCTCGGCGCGCTTGCGCTCCTCGACCTCGTCGGAGAGGCGGCGGTTGGTCTCGACCAGGTCGCGGGTGCGACTGGCCACGTTGCGCTCCAGCTCGTCCCGGGCCCGGGCCAGGGTGTGACGCTCGCGCTCGGCGAACAGCTCGCGCTCACGGCGCAGCCGCAGGCGCTGCCAGCCGACGCCGCCGCCCAGCAGCACGATGCCATAGAGACCGCCGGCGAGCAGGGCGGAGACCCATTGTGCCTGGACCACCGAGTCCAGCGGCTTGAGGATCAGCATCTCCCAGCCGAGCCCGGGCAGCGCACGCTTGAGGCCCAGGAAACGCTCACCGGCCAGCGGCCCCGCACCGAAGCCAACCAGGCGAGTGCGCTCACCCAGGGCCTCCAAGACCTCAAGGCCGGAGTGGTCGAGGGGCTCATCGGCGTAGCGGCGGGTGGCCAGCAGCGCCGTCCTCTCGTCCGTGGAGAGCGGCGCTAGGGAGGTCATGCGCAGCTCCGGTCGGCTGGCCATGAAGATGATGTCGTCGGCGTCGGTGACCAGCAGCTCGGCATCCTGCTCGGCCCAGCTCTCCTCCACCGCGTCGAGCAGCACCTTGACCACCATGACGCCATCCGGGGAGGCGTCGGGGGAGGTGTTGTCCAGCCAGACCGGGGCAGAGAAGTAGTAGCCGCGCTCCAGGGACTGCACGCCGAGGCCGTAGAAGCGCCCCGGGCGGCCGGCGATGGCGTCACTGTAGTAGCTGCGGAAGGCGTAGTTCTGGCCGATGAAGGTGTTGGGCCGGTGCCAGTTGCTGGCCGCCAGGGTGTCGGCGTGGCGGTCGAGCAGGTAGATGTCGGAGACCCCGGTGGAGGCGCGGAAGCGGTCGAGCAGCAGGTTGAGGGGCATGGGGTCCTGGCTGGCCGGGGAGGAGAGGAAGCGGCGTACCGCTTCCCGGGAGGCCAGCAGGCGTGGCAGGTAGTCGTGGCGGGAGAGATGCCCGGTCAGCCCCGCGGCCGAGAGCCGCAGCTCGTTATCGGCATCCTGGCGGAGTTCCTGCAGCGCCTGCTGGCGCGCCACCTCGGCGGCCTGCCAGGTCACCAGGGCGAGACCCAACGGGGCGAGCAGCCACAGCCATCGCCGCCAGCGCCTGGGTGGCCGGGGCGCGTGTCCCGTCGCCGTCATGTGCTCCCTTCGCGGCGCGGCACCGGCATCGCCTGGGCACGCCGCAGGGCGCGCTGGGCACGGGTCTCGGCACGCTCCACCTCGAGCAGCCCCTCTTCGACGAACACCAGGTGTTCGTGGGCGCGGGCCCGGGCGTCTTCGGCACGCCCCTCGAGGATGGCGTCGAGCAGCGCGCGGTGCTGGACCATCAGCTGGGGGCGGGCATCCGGCTTCTCGAAGAGATGCGCGAGGTTGTCGACGATGCTGCGCTCCAGCAGGTGGAAGATGCCGCGAATGGTATGCAGCAGCAGCACATTGTGCGCGGACTCGGCGATGGCCAGGTGGAAGGCGGCATCGGCCTTGGCCTCCTCGGCCGGGTCACGCCCCTTGAAGCGTGCCTCGAGCTCCTCGAAGCGCTTGATCAGCAGCGCCTTGTCGGTGGGGGTCGAGCGCAGCGCGGCGTAGTAGGCCGAGATGCCTTCCATGGCATCGCGGAACTCCAGCAGGTCCAGGTGGAACTCGCCGTGGCGCGAGAGCATCTCCAGCAGCGGGTCGCTGTAGCCGCTGTTGAGCTCCTCGCTGATATAGGTGCCACCCCCCTGGCGGCTGACCAGCAGGCCCCGGGCGGAGAGCTTCTGGATGGCTTCGCGAAGCGAGGGGCGCGAGACGCTGAAGCGCTCGGCCAGCTCGCGCTCGGGGGGCAGCTTCTGGCCGGGCTGAAGGCTGCCTTCGAGGATCATCGCCTCGAGGCGCTCGGTGATCACATCGGCCAGGCGAGGCTGGCGCAGGGGCGGATAGGCCATGGCGAGGCTCCGGTGGTGCTTGAGGAATCGAGTGGCGCCATCTTACGTCAGGATATTGGTAATACCAATATCCTGGGCCGAGGCCGTTCCGGGAAGGGTATGATATCTTCTGGTAATTCAAAAGCTTGCAATAATCACGCTAGGAGATAGACCAAAGTCTAGCGCGATATGGTGGGAAAAACCCCGCCTCGCGTTTGACACTGTGGCGGTGGCCTCCTTAAGGTTCGCCAACTCCATCGGGTAAATTGGTTTTACCATTTTACCATTTTACCAGGGTGCCAGCATACGCCAGATGTCGAAGGAATCGCCGATGACCGCAGTCAAGCTCTACCCGCCGAGGCCGGACAAGATCTATCTCTTCGGCACCTGCCTGATCGACCTCCTCTATCCCGAGGCCGGAATGGATGCCATCCGGTTGCTGGAGCGCGAGGGCATCGAGGTGCTGTTCCCCGAAGACCAGACCTGCTGTGGTCAGCCGGCCTACACCTCCGGCTATCAGCAGGAGGCGCGTGCCGTGGCGGCGGCCCAGCTGGACCTCTTCCCCGAGCCCTGGCCGATCGTGGTGCCCTCCGGCTCCTGCGGCGGCATGATGCGCACCCACTATCCCCAGCTCTTCGCCGGTACCGATCGCGAGGCGCAGGCCGGCGAGGTGGCCGGGCGAATCTTCGAGCTGACAGAGTTCCTGGTCCACGTCTGCCATCTCCAGCTCGAGGATCGTGGTGAGCCCGAAAAGGTCGCCATGCACACTTCCTGCAGCGCGCGGCGCGAGATGGGGCTGGCCGAGACCGGCCCGGCGCTGCTGGCGAAGCTGGGGCAGGTCGAGCTGGTCGAGCAGGCGCGTGCCGCCGAGTGCTGCGGCTTCGGTGGCACCTTCGCCGTGCGTCATCCCGAGGTCTCCGCGGCCATGGTGGAGGACAAGACCCAGGCCATCGAGGCCACCGGGGCGCGGCGCTTCGTGACCTCGGACTGCGGCTGCATGATGAACATCGGCGGGCGCTTCGCGAAGCAGAACAAGGCGGTCGAGGGCGAGCATATCGCCAGCTACCTGTGGCGGAGGACCTCATGAGCGGTCAGAACCCGGTGGTGCAAACCTACAGCCCTCGCGAGTTCCACCGCCAGGCCCATGACGCCCTGGGCAACCCCCAGATCCGCGCCAACTTCCGCAAGGCGATGGACGGGCTGATGGCCAAGCGAAGTGAGAGCTTCGATGACTGGGATCTGGAGACCCTGCGCGAGCTGGGCGCCAACATCCGCCTGCGGGCGCTCGCCAAGCTGCCCGACCTGCTCGAGCGGCTGGAGGCCAACTGCGAGGCCAATGGCATCAAGGTGCACTGGGCCGAGGACGGCGAGCAGGCCTGCCGGATCATCCGCGAGATCTGCGAGTCCCACGACGCCAGGTCGGTGATCAAGGGCAAGTCGATGGTCTCCGAGGAGATGCATCTCAATGCCCACCTGGAGGAGGCCGGCATCGAGGCGCTGGAGTCAGACCTCGGCGAGTATCTGGTGCAGCTCAACCAGCAGACGCCCTCGCATATCATCATGCCGGCGATCCATCTCAACACCGATGAGATCTCCGAGATCCTGCACGACAAGACCGGCACCGAGCGCACCCGCGACGTCGACTATATGACCGCGGCGGCCCGGGCCCAGCTGCGCGAGCGCTTCATGGCCGCCGACGTGGGGGTCTCCGGGGTCAACTTCGCGGTGGCCGAGACCGGGACCCTGTGCCTGGTGGAGAACGAGGGCAACGGCCGCATGACCACCACGGTGCCGCCGGTGCACGTGGCGGTGACCGGCATCGAGAAGGTGGTCGAGCACCTGCGCGACGTGCCGCCCCTCTATTCCCTGCTGACGCGCTCGGCCACCGGCCAGCATGTCACTACCTATTTCAACATGATCAGCTCGCCGCGCAAGGACGGCGAGCACGACGGGCCCAGGGAAGTGCACCTGGTGCTGGTCGACAGCGGCCGCTCCCGCATCTATCAGGACGACGAACTGCTCGACACCCTGCGCTGCATCCGCTGCGGCGCCTGCATGAACCACTGCCCCGTCTACACCCGGGTGGGCGGCCACACTTACGGCACCACCTATCCCGGCCCCATCGGCAGCATCCTCTCTCCCCACCTGATGGGCCTGGACGATACGAAGGACCTGCCCACGGCGTCGAGCCTGTGCGGGGCCTGTGGCGAGGTGTGCCCGGTGAAGATCCCGATTCCCGACCTGCTGGTGCGACTGCGCCGTGAATCGGTGGGTGAGGGGCGCGGCAACGTGGCCGGCGCCGGCGTCAAGCGTACCCGCAAGGAGGCCGCCGCCTGGAAGGGCTTCCAGTGGCTGGCGACCCATCCCTTCGCCTGGCGCGCCGGTACCTCGGTGGCCGGCAAGCTCAGGGCGCTGACGCCCGGGAAGCTGGGTGCCTGGACCGACTACCGCACGGCTCCCAAGCCGGCGGGCACCACCCTGCATGCGCTGGTCAAGCGCCATCAGGCGAACAGGAGCGAACAGGCCGGCAAGAGCCACGAGGAGGAGCGCCGATGAGTGCCCGCAACGCCATTCTCAAGCGCCTGCGCGAGCGCCTCGATGGCCCGCTGAGCGCCCCCGAGAGCGACTTCGCCGTGGTGACGAACCGCGGCTGGAGCCAGGAAGAGCGCCTGGCGCGCTTCGCGCGCTGGATCGGCTCGGTGCATGGCGAGGTGGTCCATGCCGATGCGGCTCGCTGGACCGAGACCCTGGCGAAGGTGCTCGCCGACAAGGGGGTGCGACGGCTGGCGCTGGGGAAGGAGCACCCGGTGGCCGCCGAGGCACGCGACGCCCTGGTCGATAGTGGTGTCGCGCTGGTCGACGTCGCCCGCGATATCGAACAGTGGCAGCGCGAGCAGTTCGAGAGTGTCGATGCCGGCCTGACCTCCACCCGCGGGGCCATCGCCGAGACCGGCAGCCTGTGGCTGTGGCCGAGTCCGGACGAGCCGCGACTGATCAGCCTGGTGCCGCCGCTGCACATCGCGGTGCTCGACGCCGACACCGTCGAGGACACCTTCTTCGATGTGGTGGAGCGCCACGGCTGGGCGAGCGGCATGCCCACCAATGCGCTGCTGATCTCCGGGCCCAGCAAGACCGCCGATATCGAACAGACCCTGGCCTACGGCGTGCATGGACCCCGTGAACTGGTGGTCATCGTGCGCCATGCCGGAGAGTCCCCCGGGGTCACGCGATGAGCCGGCCGGGCGCCGAGGCCTACCGGGAGCTCAAGGTCGCCCTGGCGGCCTCGCTGCCGGATGAGCGGCTGATCGACGACCCGCTGCGCACCCTGGCCTACGGCACCGATGCCAGCTTCTATCGCCTGGTGCCGCGGCTGGTGGTGCGCCCCGAGAACGAGGCGGAGCTGCGCGTGACCCTGGCCGAGTGCCGGGACCGGCGGCTGCCGGTGACCTTTCGTGCCGCCGGCACTTCGCTCTCCGGCCAGGCGGTCACCGACTCGGTGCTGATCCAGCTGGGGCGGGGCTGGCGTGACCACGCGATCGTCGACGAGGGCAGGGCGATCCGCCTGCAGCCCGGCGTGATCGGCGCCCGGGCGAACCAGCTGCTGGCCCCCTTCGGGCGCAAGATCGGCCCCGACCCGGCCTCCATCAACAGCTGCATGATCGGCGGCATCGCCGCCAACAATGCCTCCGGGATGTGCTGTGGCACCGCCCAGAACAGCTATCGCACGCTGCGCGACCTGCGCGTGATCCTCGCCGATGGCAGCCTGCTGGATACCGCCGACCCCGACAGCGTGGCCGCCTTTCGTCGCTCCCACGCCGAGCTGCTGGCCGGGCTGGAGCGGTTGTCCGCCGAGACCCGCGGCAATGCCGAACTGGCGGAGAAGATCCGCCACAAGTACCGGCTCAAGAACACCACCGGCTATGCCCTCAACAGCCTGGTGGACTTCAGCGACGGCATCGAGATCCTCAAGCACCTGATGATCGGCTCCGAGGGCACCCTGGGCTTCATCAGCGCCATCACCTATGACAGCGTGGTGGACGAGCCGCACAAGGCCGCGGCCCTGGCCTTCTTCCCGGACATGGCCACCACCTGCCGCGCCACCATCGCCCTGAAGCGCTCGCCGGTCTCGGCGGTGGAGCTGATGGATCGTGCCGCCCTTCGCTCGGTGGAGCGCGAGGCGGGCATGCCCGAGGTGCTGCGAACCCTGCCCGAGGGAGCGGCGGCGCTGCTGATCGACGTGCGCGGCAACGACGAGGCGGAGCTCCAGGCGCGTCTCGACGAGGTGCAGGCGATGCTGGAGGGGATCCAGACCCTGGAGCCGGTCTCCTTCACCCGCGATGCCGACACCTATGCCCTCTACTGGAAGATCCGCAAGGGGCTCTTCCCGGCGGTGGGGGCGGTGCGCGAGACCGGCACCACGGTGATCATCGAGGACGTCGCCTTCCCCATCGAGCGGCTCGACGAGGGCGTGCTGGCGCTGACCGAGACCTTCCATCGCCACGGCTATGCGCAGGCGATCCTCTTCGGTCACGCCCTGGAAGGCAACCTGCACTTCGTCTTCCCCCAGGGGTTCGAGAAGCCCGGCGAGGTGGAGCGCTACCAGGCGCTGATGGACGAGGTGGCGCAGCTGGTGGGCGTCGAATATGGCGGCTCGCTCAAGGCCGAGCACGGCACCGGGCGCAACATGGCGCCCTATGTGGAGCTGGAGTGGGGCCCCGAGGCCTATGCGCTGATGTGGGAGGTCAAGGCGCTCTTCGACCCGGAGAACCTGCTCAATCCCGAGGTGATCCTCAGCCGCAACCCGACGCTGCACCTGGAGAACCTCAAGCCCCTGCCGGCGGCCCACGAGATCGTCGACAAGTGCATCGAGTGCGGCTTCTGCGAGCATGTCTGTCCGTCGAGGGACCTGACCCTGACGCCCCGCCAGCGCATCGTGATCACCCGCGAGGTGGCACGCCTCGAGGCACTGGAAGACACCGCAGATGAAGCGGATGCGGCGCGCCTGGCGTCGCTGCGGGCCGATATCGAGCATGCGGTGGATGCCACCTGCGCGGTGGATGGGCTCTGCGAGACCCAGTGCCCGGTGGGGATCAATACCGGTGACCTGGTGCGCGACATGCGGTATCGACGGCTGAGCCGGCAGGCGGGGGTGGCGCGACGGATCGGGCAGCACTTCGACGGCGTCACGCGGCTGGCGCGTGGCTCCCTGAGGGCTGCCGGCGCGGTGAACCGGCTGATGGGTGACACACTGATGACGCGTGCAGCCGAGGGGGCGCGTCGCCTGAGCGGCGAGCGCCTGCCGTTGTGGACGCCGGCACTGCCCATGGCCGCGCCGGTGCGTGTGCTGAGACGGTCGCCGGAGACGGGGGATGATCGTCCCCGGGTGGTCTATCTGCCCAGCTGCGCGACGCGCATGTTTGGGGCCGATCGCCGCGACGGCGGCGAATCGCGTTCGGTGATGGAGATCACCCTGGCGCTGCTCGAGAGGGCCGGCTTCGCCGTGGTGATTCCCGAGCGGGTCGATCGGCTATGCTGCGGAATGGCCTTCCGCTCCAAGGGGCAGTTCGACGAGGCGGACCACAAGGGGCGCGAACTCAACCGCGAACTGCTCGCCGCCAGCGAGAACGGCCGCCACCCGATCCTCTGCGACACCAGCCCCTGCACCCTGCAGATGCAGGAACACCTGGACGGCTGCCTGACGCTGCACGAACCCGTCGCCTTTGCCCATGATCACCTGCTGCCACGCCTGACCATCCGGCCCGTCGCGGAACGTGTGGCGGTCCATGTGACCTGTTCGAGCACGCGGATGGGGCTCGGAGAGAAGATGGTGGCCCTGGCACGGCGCTGTGCCAGCGAGGTGGTGGTGCCGGCGGAAGTCACCTGCTGCGGCTTCGCCGGCGACAAGGGGTTCCAGGTGCCGGAGCTCAACGCCGCGGCGCTGTCGCGACTGGCCGAGCAGGTGGCGGACTGCAGTGCGGGCTACTCCAATTCGCGGACCTGCGAGATCGGGTTGTCCCAGCACGGGGGCATTCCGTATCGTTCGATCCTCTCGCTGCTCGACCGCGCCAGCCGCTAGGGAAGACGCGTCAGCCGGCAGGAGAGAAGAGTGGCAAGCCTATCCATAGGCCCTGGCGGATACGGGGTTGTGGATACACGGGGCATGCCCTCTTCGCCCTTTGGTCATGTCCCTGAAACTTTATTTACGCAGGGGGCTTGCGTCCCGACTCGCGGAGCCGTAAAGTACGCATCCGCTGCCGGCGACGGGCAAACGTTGCAGGCGGTGGAGGTGGCAGAAGTGATTGTTCTGCATGGAATATTTTTGAAGCGGGTCGAATCGCTTCGAAACATTCCGATTGACAATCA
>NZ_JAUYWF010000015.1 GCF_030708455.1 Halomonas sp. SSL-5 | reverse complement strand
GGTGGCCGCGGCATGGGCAACGGCGAGAACTTCAAGCTCCTCGACGGCATCGCCGACAAGCTGGGCGCGGCCATCGGTGCCTCGCGCGCCGCGGTGGATGCCGGCTTCGTGCCCAACGACATGCAGGTGGGGCAGACCGGCAAGATCGTCGCCCCGGATCTGTATATCGCAGTGGGCATCTCGGGTGCCATCCAGCACCTGGCCGGCATGAAGGACTCCAAGGTGATCGTCGCCATCAACAAGGACGAGGAGGCGCCGATCTTCCAGGTGGCCGACTATGGTCTCGTGGCGGATCTCTTCGAGGCCCTGCCGGAACTGGAAAGCAAACTGTAGCAGTTGGACTTGATTCAGAAGTGGTCTCTCCGATTGTCGGCGGCAGTGGCGTTTGCCGTTTCCGTCGACTTTTTTCTTCTTCAAGGGACGGAACATGGCGTCAGAAAGCGAACGCGAATCCATGGAATTCGATGTGGTCATCGTCGGTGCCGGGCCCTCGGGCCTGACTGCCGCGTGCCGGCTGATGCAGCAGGCGAGCGAGGCGCAACAGGAGCTTTCCTTGTGCGTGGTGGAGAAGGGCTCCGAGGTCGGCGCCCATATCCTCTCCGGCGCCATCTTCGAGCCCCGCGCCCTGCAGGAGCTGTTCCCCGACTGGGAGGAGCGTGGCGCGCCCTTGACCACCCCGGCCAGCCGCGACGAGGTCTACCTGCTCAAGGACGCCGAGAAGGGCCAGAAGCTGCCCAACGCCCTGGTGCCGCCCTCCATGCACAACACCGGTGGGGACATGCCGAGTGGCGACTCCCGCCGCTATGTGATCAGCGCCGGCAACCTGTGCCACTGGCTGGCCGAGCAGGCCGAGGGGCTGGGCGTGGAGATCTTCCCGGGCTTCGCCGCCCAGGAGGCGATCGTCGAGGAGGGCGTGGTCAAGGGCATCCTGATCGGCGACATGGGCGTGGGCGCCGATGGTCAGCCCAAGGACGGCCATATGCCGGGCATGGAGCTGCGGGCGAAGTACACCCTGTTCGCCGAGGGCGCCCGGGGGCATATCGGCAAGCGCCTGATCGAGGAGTATCGCCTCGACGCGGGCAAGGACCCCCAGCACTACGGCATCGGCCTCAAGGAGCTGTGGGACGTGCCCGCCGAGAAGCACGAGCCCGGCCTGGTGCTGCACGGCTCCGGCTGGCCCCTGGACAAGCACACCCATGGCGGCTGGTTCCTCTACCACGGCGACAACCAGCAGGTGGTGGTGGGCCTGATCATGGACCTCTCCTACCAGAATCCCTGGCTCTCGCCCTTCGACGAGTTCCAGCGCATGAAGCACCACCCGGTGCTGGCCAAGCACCTCGAGGGCGGCAAGCGGGTCGCCTACGGCGCCCGGGCCATCGCCAAGGGCGGGCTGAACTGCCTGCCGAAGATGACCTTCCCCGGGGGCCTGCTGATCGGCTGCGACGCCGGCACCCTCAACTTCGCCAAGATCAAGGGCCTGCACACCGCCATGAAGTCCGGCCTGGTGGCCGCCGAGGCGGTGTTCGAGGCGGTGGCCAGGGGCGACGAGGGCGGCCAGGAACTCACCGCCTTCACCGAGAAGTGGGAGGCGAGCTGGGCCTATGCCGAGCTCAAGGAGAGCTCAAGCTTCGGCCCGGCGATCCACAAGTACGGCACCGTCATGGGCGGCGCCTACAATTTCGCCGACCAGCTGTTGCGGGGCAAGCTGCCCACCGTCCACGACACCACCCCGGACCATGCCGCCCTGAAGCCGGCCGGCGAATTCGAGAAGATCGACTACCCCAGGCCCGACGGCAAGCTCTCCTTCGACAAGCCCTCCTCGGTGTTTCTCTCCAACACCAACCACGAGGAGGACCAGCCCTGTCACCTGAAGCTGGCCGACCTGGAGCTGCCGATCCGCGACAACCTGCCCGAGTATGCCGAGCCGGCAAGCCGCTACTGTCCGGCCGGGGTCTACGAGGTGGTCGAGGATGACGCAGGTAACCCCAAGTTCCAGATCAACTTCCAGAACTGCGTGCACTGCAAGACCTGCGATATCAAGGACCCGGCCCAGAACATCACCTGGGTGGCGCCGGAGGGCGGCGGCGGGCCGAACTACCCCAATATGTAAGCTCAAATTGTCCCTGTATGGAGTGTGTGATGACCGACGTATTCCTCTGCCATCCGCGACGGACCGCCGTGGGCCGCTTCGGCGGAACGCTTGCCAGCGTGCGCCCCGACGACATGGCCGCCACCATCTTCAAGGCGGTGCTGGCGGAAGCCCCCGAGCTGGACCCGGCGGCGATTGAAGAAGTCTTCATGGGCTGCGCCAACCAGGCCGGCGAGGACAACCGCAACGTGGCGCGCATGTCGGCGCTGCTGGCGGGCCTGCCGGTCTCAATACCCGGCACCACCATGAACCGCCTGTGCGGCTCCGGCATGGACGCGGTGGGCACCGCCTTCCGCGCCATCAAGGCCGGCGAGATGGACCTGGCGCTGGCCGGCGGCGTGGAGTCCATGTCCCGCGCCCCCTATGTGCTGGGCAAGGCCGACAGCGCCTTCTCCCGGGGCCAGAAGATCGAGGACACCACCATCGGCTGGCGCTTCATCAACCCGCAGATGAAGCAGGCCTACGGCGTGGAGTCCATGCCCGAGACCGCCGAGAACGTGGCCGAGCAGTTCGCCATCTCCCGGGAGGACCAGGACGCCTTCGCCCTGCGCTCCCAGCAGAAGGCCGCCGCCGCACAGGCGACCGGCCGCTTCGCGCTGGAGATCACCGCCATCGAGATCCCGCGCCGCAAGCAGGCGCCACTGATCTTCGACCAGGACGAGCACCTGCGCGAGACCACGCTCGAGAAGCTCGCCGGCCTGCCCACCCCCTTCCGTGAGGGCGGCAGCGTCACCGCCGGCAACGCCTCCGGGGTCAACGACGGTGCCGCGGCGATGCTGGTGGCAAGCCAATCGGCCGTCGAGGCGCACGGCCTCACCCCCATGGCGAGGATCCTCGGCATGGCCACCGCCGGCGTCGAGCCGCGCATCATGGGCGTTGGCCCGGTGCCCGCGGTCAAGCGCCTGCTCGAGCGCACCGGGGTGTCGCTGGACGAGATCGATGTCATCGAGCTCAACGAGGCCTTCGCCGCCCAGGCCCTGGCCTGCATGCGCGACCTGGGCCTCGAGGACGACGACCCGCGGGTCAACCCCAACGGCGGTGCCATCGCCCTGGGCCATCCGCTGGGCATGTCCGGTGCTCGCCTGCTGATGACTGCCGCCCATGAGCTGCAGAAGAGCGGCAAGCGCTACGCCCTGTGCACCATGTGCGTGGGCGTGGGGCAGGGCATAGCGACTTTATTGGAGAGGGCATGATGAGTGGCACGTCGCATGTCAGAACTGGCGGCTCAACTCGCCCCTGAGCTACCAAACGCCAAGGGAGATTGAACTGGCGGCTGTGGCTTGAAAATGTGTCCGCTCTGATTTGACCAGAACAGGAACATCCGGGGCGGCACCATCCAACGCCTGGTGGTTCCGCATTGCGTGAGCAACATCAACCGCCCCGCAGACGGTTGGCGTGGTTCTCCGATGCGATACCCTCGAGCGCGTCCCCGCCCTTGAATACCCTCGGGCCATCCCCAGATGATGCCATGCGGCTTCTTCCCCTGGAGTCGCCCACGGCTGCCTCGCCGTCGGAAAGCGAGTTTTGCTGAGACTGATCACGGACACACAGGAGGTGATTGGATGTCAGTCAAGACGTCTGACCGTGCGTTTGAGAAGACCGTTTCCCGTCATGGTGTCGTCGACTCGCCGGACCCGCAGAGCCTCGTGAAGAGCGCGCCGCGTCCGGGCGATGATCCCTATCCCACGCGCCTGGCCGAGCCCCTGGACATGCCCTGGCTCAACCGCCGCGAGCCGGTGGTGAAGGGGCGCGCCGAGGAGGGCCCCCTGAGCCGGGCGCAGCTCGACGAGTTCGAGCGCAAGGGCTTCCTGTTCGAGCCCGACTTCATCGCTGGCGAGGAGCTCGACGCCCTGCGTCGGGAGCTGGCGGCACTGCTGGAGAACCCCGACTATCGCCATCGCGACTTCAGCATCACCGAGCCCTACGGCAACGAGATCCGCTCGCTGTTCGCGACGCATTTCCTCTCCCGGCGCTTCGCCCGGCTGGCCCGCGACGAGCGCCTGGTCGGTCGTGCCCGCCAGATCCTCGGCGGCGAGCCCTACGTGCACCAGTCGCGGATAAACTACAAGCCGGGCTTCGAGGGCAAGGGCTTCAACTGGCATTCGGACTTCGAGACCTGGCACGCCGAGGACGGCATGCCGGCGATGCATGCGGTGAGCGCCTCCCTCGTGCTCACCGACAACCACCACTTCAACGGCCCGCTGATGCTGATCCCGGGCTCCCACCGGGTGTTCGTGCCCTGCCTGGGCGAGACGCCGGAGGCCAACCACAAGCAGTCGCTGAAGACCCAGGAGCTCGGCGTGCCCGGCCGTGAGGCACTGGCCGCGCTGGTCGAGCGCCACGGCATCGAGGCCCCCACCGGGGCCGCCGGCGGCCTGCTGCTGTTCGACTGCAACGTGCTGCACGGCTCCAACGCCAACATGTCCCCGGATCCTCGCAGCAATGCCTTCTTCGTCTACAATCGTCGCGACAACCGTTGCGTGGCGCCCTTCGCGGCGCGCCGGCGGCGCCCCGGCTTCCTGGCCCACGCCCCGGACGAGGCGTGGTCGCCGCAGGATTGAGGGCCTCGCGACACAAGCGCTGTGGCCTGTGCCGCGGGCTGCGATAGACTGTGGCGTCTGTCGCGCCCGCGGCACGCCCCAAGACAAGGAGAAGATGCGCCATGCGCTTTGTCCCCCGCTTCACCGATGGCCAGGCCTATCCCGAGCGGCTCGGCAAGATCGTCTGTGTCGGCCGCAACTACGCCGATCACGCCCGGGAGCTCGACAATCCGGTGCCCAGCGAGCCGCTGCTCTTCATCAAGCCGGCGACCAGCGCCGTGCCCATGGTGTCACCCATCGAGGCCCCCTTCTCCCGGGGAGAGGTGCACTACGAGACCGAGCTGGCGCTGCTGATCGGCGAGGAGTTGACCCACGTCACTGCCGACGAGGCGGAGCGTGCCGTGGTAGGCATCGGGCTGGCCCTGGACCTGACTCTGCGTGACGTCCAGTCGCGCCTCAAGGAGAAGGGGCACCCCTGGGAGATCGCCAAGGCGTTCGACGGCGCCTGCCCGCTCTCGGACTTCCTGCCGCTCTCCCAGGTGCCCAACTGGAGCGCGCTCTCCTTCACCCTGGAGGTGGACGGCGAGCCGCGCCAGCATGGCGAAGGCGCCGACATGCTGTTCCCGGTGCCGACCCTGTTGGCCGAGATAAGCCGTCACTTCACCCTGCAGCCGGGTGACGTGGTGCTCACCGGCACACCCGCGGGCGTCGGCCCGCTGGAGCGCGGCAGCGAGCTGTGCTTCACCCTGACCGGCGGCCTGGAGGTGACCACCCGCGTGGTGGAGTAGCGTGGCCATTATTCCAGGTAGGTGTAGCCCGCCAGGCCCTCGGAGAGGTCATCGAGGAAGCGCCGCTGCTCGGCCTCTTCCAGGCCGCTGGCGGCGAGCTGCTCGGCCAGGTTGCTACGCAGCACCTCGGCGTCGAAGTTGACGTAGCTCAGCACGTCGGCCACCCGGTCGCCCTGCTGGATATGGCTCAGGGTCCAGCTGCCGTCGTCGTTGAGGGTGGCGTCCACCGAGTCGGTATCGCCGAACAGGTTGTGCAGGTCGCCGAGGATCTCCTGGTAGGCGCCGACCATGAAGAAGCCGAGCAGCTTCTCGTCGCCCTCCTGCCACTCCGGCAGCGGCAGGGTGGTCTCCACGCCCTGGCCGTCCACGTAGCCATCGATACGGCCGTCGCTGTCGCAGGTGATGTCCTGGATGACGCCGCGGCGAACCGGTTCCTGGTCGAGTCCGGTGAGCGGCACGACCGGGAAGATCTGCTGGATGCCCCAGACGTCGGGCACCGACTGGAACAGCGAGAAGTTGACGAACAGCTTGTCGGCGAGCTTCTCGGCCAGCTCGTCGTTGATCTCGCGGTGCACCCGGTTGCGGGTATCCAGGCGGGCGCGCAGCCGAGCGCAGGCGGCGAAGTAGACGCCCTCGCCCTCGGCGCGGGCGGTGATATTGGTCAGTCCCATGACGAAGCGTTCGTGCAGGTCGCCCATGGCCTGGACCAGGTCGTGCCAGGCCTCCACCAGGCCGCGCTGGTCGGGGGAGGCGCCGAGCAGGTCGTGGACCCGCCACAGCTCGTCCAGTTGGGGGTCGCCCTCGACCCGGCGCTCGGGAACGGCTTCGCTGACTCGCTCCTCGCCGATCACGTTGCTGATCAGTACCGCGTGGTGGGCGGTGAGCGCCCGGCCCGACTCGCTGATCAGGTGCGGCTGCGGCAGGCCATGTTCCTGGCAGGCCAGGCGGAAGGCGTAGACCACGTTGCGGGCGTACTCGAGCATCGAGTAGTTGGCCGAGCAGAAGCTGCGCGAGCGGGTGCCTTCGTAGTCGACGCCCAGGCCGCCGCCGACGTCCACGGTATCCACCGGGGCGCCCAGCTCCACCAGGCCCTGGTAGAAGCGCGCGCACTCGTTGAGGCCACGCTGGATATCGCGGATGTTGGCGATCTGGGAACCCAGGTGGAAGTGCACCAGCTGCAGGCTGGCCAGGGCATTGGCCTCGCGCAGCTGCTCCACCACCGCCAGGATCTGGCTGGCGGTGAGGCCGAACTTGGACTTCTCGCCACCGGTGTTCTGCCAGCGCCCGCGACCCACGCTGGCCAGGCGGGCGCGCAGGCCGATACGCGGCGTGACGCCGAGCGCGGCGGCCTCCTCGAGGATCAGCGGCAGCTCGGAGAGCTTCTCCACCACCAGGTAGACGCGGTGGCCGAGCTTCTCGCCCATCAGCGCCAGGCGCACGTATTCGCGGTCCTTGTAGCCGTTGCAGACGATCAGCGAGGGGCCGTCGCCGGAGAGCGCTAGTACGGCGAGCAGCTCCGGCTTGCTGCCGGCCTCCAGGCCCACCCGGTCGCGGCCGCGTTCGGGGGTGGCCAGTATCTCCTCCACCACCCGGCGCTGTTGGTTGACCTTGATCGGGTAGACCGCGGTGTAGCCGCCGTCGAAGCTCTCCTCGGCCATGGCGGTGTCGAAGGCGTGACAGAGCTGCTCGACCCGGTCATGGAGGATATCGATGAAGCGCACCAGCACCGGCAGGCGCAGGCCGGCGGCCTTGAGTTCGGCCACCAGCTCGTCCAGCGGCAGGGCAGGGCCCTCGGCCTCGCTGCCCAGGGGGCGCACCAGGGCGTGGCCGGAGTCATCCACGTCGAAGTAGCCGCTGCCCCACTGGTCGATGTTCCAGACGCGCCGCGCTCGCCGCGCCGGGCTTCCGGTACTGGCCATGGGTCGGCTCATGAATCTGCCTCCGGCAGGGGCAGCGCAGCGTGATCGATGCGCGCCTTGAGGATGGTGTGGAACCGCTCGGGGTCATGGGGGGTGAGGTCATGCGCCGGCGGATCCACGTAGATCACCAGCAGGCGCGAGAGCCAGTAGCGCAGGGCGGTCATGCGCAGCATCATCGGCCAGGCGTCGCGCTCGGCGGCGGTCAGCGGACGGTGTGCCTGGTAGGCGGCGATGATGGCGTCGTGGCGCTCGGCATTCAGGCGGCCGTCCGCGTCGCTGGCCCAGTCGTTGATGACGATGGCCAGGTCGAACAGCAGGTCGCCGGTGCAGCCGTTGTAGAAATCGATGAGGCCGCCCAGGCGCTCGCCCTCGAACAGGGTGTTGTCACGGAACAGGTCGCCGTGCAGGGCCCCTTGGGGCAGTTCGGGACCATTGCCGAAGAACCCCTGGTAGGTCTCCACCTCGTCCTTCATCAGCGTCTGGTCCTCGGGGGCGAGGTAGGCCAGCACCTTGTGGTGCATGGGCAGCAGCCAGTGGAGGTCGCGGGGGTTGGGGCGGTGGCCGGGGAAGTGCTTCGACACCCGGTGCAGGCGGCCCAGGGCCTCGCCCAGGGCGCGGCACTGGGCCGGGTCGGGGGCCTTCGGGTGCCGCCCGGGCAGGCGCGGGAAGAGCAGCGTGGGCTTGCCGGCCAGGTCGTGCAGCGCCACGCCGTCGCGGTCGTGCAGCGGCCCCGGCACCGGCAGGCGGTGCTCGTCGAGGTAGTCGAGCAGGTCGACGAAGAACGGCAGCTCTTCGTGTTCACCCTGCTCGAACAGGGTCAGCACCAGCTCGCGCCGGTCGGTAGTGACGAAGAAGGTGCTGTTCTCGGTGCCGGCGGGAACGCCCTCCAGGGAGACCAGTGAGCCGGCGTCGAAGCGGCTCAGGAAAGCCTCGACCTGGGACTCGGTCAGCGGTGTGAATACGGCCATGTGTCTCTCACCCGGGAATGCCAAGCCGCCTATTGTAGCGACTTGCGAGTGTGATGCACGCTTCGTCGATCCGCCAGATGACTGAACCGCTCGAGGCTTTTCCGGCGACAGGCCCCGGAGCGCCGGACCGTCGAGGAGGCGCTGTAAATACCTCCTTGTACGCTACCTCGGCCCTGCGGCGCTCTCGCGTCCCGCTTCGCTTGCAGGACCGGTGCTGGCCATCCATGGCCAGCCCGTTCGGAGCAGTGCTCCTCACCCCTGGTCCTCGGACCTCCTCTACGACCTGTCCCCGGCGCCTCTCGCTACACCGTTGATGGCGATTTCCATTGTTCAGAAGGTCTTCAGCACCCATTCGGGCACGGCGATGCGGTCGCCCTCCTGGCGCTCGAAGTTGCCGTCGCCATCGCGGTCGACCAGATAGTAGGAGGGGCCGCTGGAGGGACGGATCTCGATGGCGTAGAGCTCGCCGTTGACCCGGTACTCGCGGATGATGCGTTCCTGCTCCTGACGGATGGTGATGTCCGGGGCCAGCGCCTCGTCGGACTGGGCCAGGGCCGGCAGGGCGGCGGAGAGGGTCAGGCCCACGGCCAGCAGCAGGGCGGTAAGCGAGCGAAGGGCGTTCATGGTGACCTCCAGGCCGCCGGGGGCGGTGAGATGGTGTGCCTGTCCCCAGTGTAAGGCGTCCCGGGCCTGGCGCCCACCGCCCGCGGCAAAACCCCCGCGCAATGCGTATCATGGTTGACCAGAATCATCTTCCGCCCAGCTGCAATGGATGCCTCCATGGCCGATACTCCCATCGTTCTCGTCGACGGTTCCTCCTACCTCTATCGGGCCTTCCACGCCCTGCCGCCGCTGACCACCTCCGAGGGCCTGCCCACCGGGGCGATCAAGGGCGTGCTCAACATGCTCAAGCGGCTGATCAAGGACTACCCCGACAGCCCCATGGCGGTGGTCTTCGACGCCCCGGGCAAGACCTTCCGCGACGAGCTGTTCGAGGAGTACAAGGCCCAGCGCCCACCGATGCCGGATGACCTGCGCGACCAGGTGCAGCCGCTGCACGACTGCGTGAAGGCGCTGGGCCTGCCGCTGCTCTGCATCGAGGGGGTCGAGGCCGACGACGTCATCGGCACCCTGGCCCGCCAGGCCACCGAGGCGGGGCGCGACGCGGTGATCTCCACCGGCGACAAGGACATGGCCCAGCTGGTCAACGCCCATATCACCCTGGTCAACACCATGAAGGATGAGACCCTCGACGTGGCGGGGGTGAAGGAGAAGTTCGGTCTGCCGCCTGCGCTGATCATCGATTTCCTGGCGCTGATGGGGGACAAGGTGGACAACATCCCCGGCGTGCCGGGGGTCGGCGAGAAGACGGCACTCGGGCTGCTGCAGGGCATGGAGGGAGGGCTCGATGCCATCTATGCCGACCTGGAGAGGGTCAAGGCGCTGGGGTTCCGCGGCGCCAAGACGCTGCCGAAGAAGCTCGAGGAGCACCGCGACCAGGCCTTCCTCTCGTACCAATTGGCCACCATCAAGACCGACTGCGAGCTGCCGGTGGGGCTCGACGACCTGGACATCGCCCATCCCGACCGCGCGGCGCTGCTCGAGCTCTATCGCCGGCTGGAGTTCCGGGCCTGGCTCGCCGAGTTGCTGGAGGGCAGTGACGAAGGCGTGGATGACGTCGCCGGTGGCACGGCGACTCCGGATGCCGACGGCGAGGAAGGTGAGGCCCTCGGCAATGGCGCGTCGAACCGCGAGGATCACGTCATCCTCGAACAGGCCGAGCTGGACGCCTGGCTCGAGCGGCTGAGGGCGGCAGACGCCTTCTGCTTCGACCTGGAGACCACCAGCTTGAGCTACATGGAGGCGCAGATCGTCGGCGTGGGGCTTGCGCTGGAAGCGGGGGAGGCCGCCTATATCCCGCTGGCCCACGACTACCTGGACGCCCCCGACCAGCTCGACCGCGCCGCCGTGCTCGCCGCCCTCAAACCGCTGCTCGAGGATGGCAGCAGGACCAAGATCGGCCAGAACCTCAAGTACGATATCTCGGTGCTGGCCGGCTACGGCATCCGGGTGGCCGGGCCGCTTCAGGACACCATGCTGGAGTCCTATGTGCTCGACTCCACCGCCACCCGCCACGACATGGACTCCCTGGCGCTCAAGTACCTGGGCGAGAAGACCATCTCCTTCGAGGAGATCGCCGGCAAGGGCGCCAAACAGCTCACCTTCAACCAGGTGGCCCTGGAGCAGGCCGCGCCCTACGCCTGCGAGGACGTCGACATCACCCTGCGCCTGCATCAGGAGCTGCGGCCCCGCGTCGAGGCCGAGGGTCGGCTCGCCGAGGTGCTGGAGGCGATCGAGCTGCCGCTGATCCCGGTGCTGTCGCAGATGGAGCTGACCGGCGTGGCCCTGGACCCTCAGCGCCTGCATGACCAGAGTCGTGATCTCGAGGTGAGGATCAACGAGCTGGAGGCGCGTGCCCACGAGCTCGCCGGCCGCGAGTTCAACCTGGGCTCGCCCAAGCAGCTCGGCCAGATCCTCTTCGAGGAGCAGAAGATCCCGGTGATCAAGAAGACCCCCAAGGGGGCGCCCTCCACCGCCGAGGCGGTACTCGAGGAGCTGGCGCTGGACTATCCGCTGCCCAAGGTGATCATGGAACACCGCGGCCTGGCCAAGCTCAAGTCCACCTACACCGACAAGCTGCCGCGACTGGTCAACAAGGCAACCGGCCGGCTGCACACCAGCTACCATCAGGCGGTCACCGCCACCGGGCGGCTCTCCTCCAGCGACCCCAACCTGCAGAACATCCCGATCAGGACCGAGGAAGGAAGAAAAATCAGGCAGGCCTTCATCGCCCGGCCGGGCTATCGCATCGTCGCCGCCGACTACTCCCAGATCGAGCTGCGCATCATGGCCCATCTCTCCGAGGACAGGGGGCTGCTCGAGGCCTTCGCCGAGGGGCGTGACATCCACGCCGCCACCGCCGCGGAGGTGTTCGGGGTGGCGCTCGACAAGGTCTCGGGGGATCAGCGGCGCAGCGCCAAGGCGATCAACTTCGGGCTGATCTACGGCATGAGTGCCTGGGGGCTGTCGCGGCAGCTGCATATCGAGCGCAACCAGGCCCAGACCTGGATCGAGCGCTACTTCGACCGCTACCCCGGGGTGGCCCGCTACATGGAGCGCATCCGCGCCCAGGCCGCCGAGGATGGCTTCGTCGAGACGGTGTTCGGCCGGCGGCTCTACCTGCCGGAGATCCGCTCCCAGAACCGCGCTCGACGCCAGGGCGCCGAGCGCACCGCCATCAACGCCCCCATGCAGGGCACCGCCGCGGATATCATCAAGCGCGCCATGATCGAGGTGGCCGCCTGGCTGGAGGAGGGCGAGATGGACGCCTGGATGGTGATGCAGGTCCACGACGAACTGGTGTTCGAGGTGGCCGAGGCCCAGGTCGAGGCCTTTATCGAGCAGGTGAAGGCGCGCATGCAGGCCGCCGCCGAGCTCAGCGTGCCGCTGATCGTCGAGGCCGAGAGTGGGGCCAATTGGGACGAGGCGCATTGACCACCAAGCTCGCCTTCGCCCTTGGCGTGCAGCGCTCCTGTGGGAGGCCGGCTCGGCCGGGCGAATGGCGCCGACAGGCGCCCTGGTGGTACCGGGTGAACATGGCAATCCTCGCCGGGAGGCCTGCGGCCTCCATCGCCCGGGGAACCCGGCCTCCCACCATAAAACCCGGCCTGAGCCACTCTCTGCCGTATTAACTCACGCCAATTTGCGATGCACCATAAAGAAACGCCACCGCGGCTGCGGTGGCGTTTCTGGTTGAAGCGAGGGCCGAAAGGCTTAGCGCCAGCCGACGCGATCGAAGATCCGAATGGCCTCGGGGTTGTTCTCGCCCAGCTTGCTGATGTTGAGGCTGTCCTTCTTGAAGTTGCCCCAGGACTCCAGTACCGGGTTCTTCTTCACGTTCGCCACCACCGGGAACTCGTAGTTGCCGTTGGCGAAGATCTCCTGGGCGGTGTCGGAGGCCAGGAACTCCAGGAAGCGCACGGCGTTGTCGCGGTTCGGGGCGCCCTCGACCACGCCGGCGCCGCCGACGTTGATATGGGTGCCGCGGCCGTCCTGGTTGGGGAACATCACGCCGACCCGGCGGGCCACCTCGCGATCCGCCTCGTCGTCGGAGTGCAGTAGGCGCACGTAGTAGTAGTGGTTGGCCACCGCCAGGTCGCACTCGCCGTTGGCCACGCCCTTGATCTGGTCGGTGTCGCCACCCGCCGGGTCGCGGGCCATGTTGGCTACCACGCCCTGGGCCCACTCCTCGGCACCCTCGGCGCCGTGATGCTCGACCAGCGAGGCGAGCAGCGACTGGTTGTAGATATTGTTCGAGGAACGGATGCACACCTCCCCCTCGAATTTCGGGTCGGCGAGCTCCTCGTAGCTGCCGATCTGGCTCGGGTCGAAGCTCTCGCGGTCATAGAAGATGGCGCGGGCACGCTGGCTGAAGCCGAACCACAGCCCCTCGGGGTGGCGCATGGCCTCCGGCAGGCGCTCGTTCAGCACCTCGGAGTCGACAGCCTGGAACACGCCCTCCTGTTCGGCGCGCCACAGACGGCCGGCGTCCACGGTGATCATCACGTCGGCGGGGCTGGCCACGCCCTCGCGGGTGATGCGTTCGATCAGCTGATCCGAATCACCTTCCAGCAGGTTGACCTCGATGCCGGTCTCCTCGGTGAAGGCCTGGTAGAGGGCCTCATCGGAGTCGTAGTGGCGCGCCGAGTAGATGTTCAGCTCGTCGGCGGAGACGGCGGTAGCGAAGGCGGAGCCGGCCAGCGCGACGGCGATGGGAGCGGCGAGACGAGCGTGCTTGATCATCATGACCTCTGTGGTTCCTGGGTGAGTGGCTTAGTGGAATGATAATACGTTGCATTATTGACACGCCTATTGAAGCCCTGCACATCGGCGACGTCAAGTGGTCGTGTGAAGATTCCTTGCGCTGGAGCAGGTAATCCGCTGAATGCGAGTCGCTTTCAAACGCATTAGCGCTCACGATCGGTTATGATGAGGACAACTCCACCGACACGACGTCGAGGGCCACATGAACCAGAATCTGCAACAACCGCTCGCCTCCCTCGCCCCGGCACTCTCGATGCAGGGCATCCACCATGCCTTCGGCAGGCACGAGGTGGTGAAGGGCATCGATCTTGAAGTGCTGCCGGGCGAGGTGGTCTGCCTGCTGGGCCCTTCGGGCTGCGGCAAGACCACCTTGCTGCGCATCGCGGCCGGTCTCGAGACCCTGCAGCAGGGGCGTGTGGCCCTGGAAGGCGAGGAGGTGGCGCGCTTCGGTGGGCGTCATCTGCCGCCCGAGAAGCGCAGTGTCGGCCTGGCCTTCCAGGACTCCGCACTCTTCCCCCACCTCTCGGTGCTGGAGAACGTCACCTTTGGGCTCAAGCACCTGCCGGTGGGGGAGCGCCGTCGGCGCGCCCTGACGCTGCTCGAACAGCTGGGCATGGCGGCTCATGCCGAGAGCTATCCGCACATGCTGTCCGGCGGTCAGCAGCAGCGCGTGGCCCTGGCCCGCGCCCTGGCACCCGAGCCGCACCTGATGCTGCTCGACGAGCCCTTCTCCAGTCTCGATGCGCGCCTGCGCGACCAGATCCGTGATGACACCCTGCACGTGCTCAAGAAGGTCGGGGCCGCCACCCTGCTGGTGACCCACGATCCGGAGGAGGCGATGTTCATGGCCGACCGCATCGCCCTGATGCGCGATGGCCATATCGTTCAGGTGGGCACACCGCGGGAGCTCTACTGCAACCCCAGCGATCCCTTTGTGGTGACCTTCTTCGGTGAGGTCAACGAGCTCTCCGGCGAGGTCCGCGACGGCCAGGTGCTGACGCCGGTGGGTGCAGTGGACGCCGGCTGGCTGGCCGAGGGCAGCACCGCCCGGGTGCTGGTGCGCCCGGAGGCACTGCAGGTGGCGGCGCTGGATGCGCCGGCCCAGGCGCATAGCCACAGCCATATCGTCATGGCCAAGCTGCTCGGGCGCAGCAGCCTGCTGCATATCTGCGCCCATGCTTCCGACGGTGAAGAGGCGCATATCCATGCCCGGGTGCCGGGCGTCTTCCTGCCCGCTGAGGGCCAGCCCGTGACCCTGCGGCTGGACCCCTCCCAGGTGTTCGTCTTCCCCTCACGTTCCGCCGGGGCGCGAGCGGCGCATGGCCAGGCTGAGCAGGATCACCGGCACTATGCCTACGACCACGATGGTCAGTGAGGCCGTCGACGCCTCGGCGAGCCGCTCGTCGGCCGCCAGGCTGTGAGCCCGCACCGCCAGGGTATCGAAGTTGAAGGGGCGCAGGATGATGGTCGCCGGCAGCTCCTTCATCACATCCACGAAGACCAGGATGCAGGCCGCCAGCAGGCTGCCGCGCATGATCGGGGTGTGCACCCGCTTGAGGGTGCCGGTGGCAGTCTGGCCCAGGGTGCGTGAGGCGGCGTCCATGCTCGGGGTCACCTTGCCCAGGCTGGCCTCCACGGCATTGAACGACACCGCCAGGAAGCGCACCACGTAGGCGTAGATCAGGATGAACGCCGAACCGCTGAAGATCAGCCCGATCACCTCGCCGCGGGACTCAAGCCACCAGGTATTGATGGTGTTGTCCAGCCAGGCGAAGGGGATCAGGATGCCCACCGCCACCACCGAACCCGGGATCGCGTAGCCCATGGCCGAGATCCGCGTGGCGGTGCGGGTCAGCCGGGTATCGTTGAGGCGCACCCCGTAGCTGAGCACCACCGCCAGGGTCACCGCGATCAGCGCGGCGATGGCGGCCAGCACCAGGCTGTTGCGGGCATAGCCGATGAAGGCGGTGCCGAACAGCGAGTCTCCCTGTGTGATGGCCAGCTCGGTGAGGATGCCGCTGGGAATCAGGAAACCGCCCAGGATCGGCAGCAGGCAGGCCAGGAAGGCGCCCGCCGAGGCCCAGCCGCCGAGCCGGAACTCCGGCAGCTGCTGGTAGCGGCTGGAGGTGTGGAAGTAGCGCCGCTTGCCCCGCGACCAGCGCTCCAGCAGCACCAGGGCGATCACGAAGGCCAGCAGGCAGGCGGCCAGCTGGGCGGCGGCGACCTGCTCGCCGAGGCCGAACCAGGTGCGATAGATGCCGGTGGTGAAGGTATCCACGCCGAAGTACTGCACCGCGCCGAACTCGTTCAGGGTCTCCATCAGCACCAGCGATACGCCGCCCACCAGGGCGGGACGCGACAGCGGGATGGCCACGCTGCGAAACAGCTGCCAGGGGCCCCGCCCCAGGGTGCGTCCCACGTCCAGCATGCACACCGACTGCTCCATGAAGGAGGCGCGAGCGAGCATGTAGACATAGGGGTAGAGCACCAGGGTGATCAGCGTCGCCGCCCCGCCCAGTGAGCGCACCTCGGGAAACCAGTAGTCGCCGAAGCGCCAGCCGAACAGGTCGCGCAGCCAGCCCTGCAGGGGGCCCGAGAACTGCAGGAAGTCGGTGTAGGCATAGGCGATCACATAGGTGGGTACGGCCAGCGGCAGCAGCAGTGCCCACTCGAACAGCCGTCGCCCCGGGAAGCGGCACATCACCACCAGCCAGGCCGTGCCGGTGCCGATCACCAGGGTGCCGAGACCCACCGTGACCACCAGGAACAGGGTATTGGTCAGGTAGCGCGGTAGCACCGTGCTGGCCAGGTGCTGCCAGACGCCGCCGGAGGGCATCAGGATATGCGCCAGCACCGCCAGCACCGGCATCGCCACGATCAGGGCTACCCCGAGCAGCAGGGCGGTCCAGGGGGTGAGGGAGGGAATCAGCCGGCGCGATAGGGCGGGCAGGCCACCGCTGGAGGGTCGGGACAAGGCAAGGCTCCTTGCAGGCGCAAAAGCAAATGCGAGACGTTGACGACGGCAAATGGTATCAGTTGCGCCTGATCGCTGCAGCCGACTTCGGCTGACCGGGGGCAAGACGACGACGCCCGCCGTCATAAGACGGCGGGCGTCAGCGAGAAGGGACTGTCCCCAGCGAAAAGGGACTGTCCCTGAGGGTGCTAGTAGCCGAGCAGCATCCCCGGCAGGCCGGTGATCAGCACCGGGAAGAAGGCCATCAGCACGCAGGCCAGCACGATCAGCGCCACGAAGGGAATGACCGCGCGGTAGAGGTCGACGATCTCCACCCCGGGTGGCGCCACCCCCTTGAGGTAGAAGAGCGCATAGCCGAAGGGCGGGGTGAGGAAGGAGGTCTGCAGCACCACGGCAACCATCACCACGAACCACAGCATATCCACCCCCATGCTGTCGACGATGGGCAGCATGATCGGGAAGCTGAGCAGCACGATGCCGGTCCAGTCCAGGAACATGCCCAGGATGAACACCAGGAACAGCATCAGGATCAGCGCCCCGATGGTGCCGCCGGGCATCGCCATCACCACCTCGTGGATGACGTCCATGCCGCCGCCGATGGAGAACACCCCGGTGAAGGCGGTGGCCCCCACGACCACCAGCATCACCATGGTGGTGGTCTTGCTGGCCTCGATCAGGGTGTGATAGCAGGTCGACGCCTTGCGGTCGCCGAAGATCAGGAACAGCACGAAGGCGATGGCCACCCCGATGGCCGAGGCCTCGGTGGCGGTGGCGATGCCCAGGAACAGCGAGCCCAGCACGCCGAGGATCAGCGACATCGGCGGCACCACGTACTTGGCGAGCATGATCAGCAGCTGGCCGGTGGAGGTCTCGGCGCGCTCCGCGGCGGGCACGGCCGGGCCATAGCTGGGTTTGATAAAGCAGATGATCAGTACGTAGAGCGCATACATGGTGCCCAGCATCACCCCCGGCACCAGGGCGCCGGCGAACAGCGCCCCCACCGAGACCGGTGAGTAGCTGGCCATCAGGATCAGCATGATGCTGGGCGGGATCAGGATGCCCAGACAGCCGCTGGCCATGATCACCCCGGCGCTCAGCTCCTTGTTGTAGGAGTACTTGAGCATCGGCACCAGGGCGATCATGCCCATCACCGCGATGGAGGCGCCGACGATGCCGGTGGTGGCGGCCAGCAGCACCGAGACGATGACCACGGTCAGCGCCAGGCCGCCACGCAGGTTGGCCAGCAGCAGGCGCATGGTATCGAACATCTTCTCGGTGACGCCGGAGTCATTCAGGAAGCGTGCCATCAGCACGAACAGCGGGATGGCCACCAGGACATAGTTGTCCATGGAGTTGCCATAGATGTTGTTGATCAGGATACCCAGCGTCTTGGCTCCGGGGCCGAGCCAGGCGCCGAGTACCGCGACGCCGCCGAGCACGAAGGCCAGCGGATGGCCCATGAACAGGCCGATCAGCAGGCCGCCGAACATGAACAGGGTGAGCATCTCGGCACTCATGCGGCACTCTCCTTATTCGGATCCGTCTTGCGCAGTTCGCTGAAGGCGCGGATGACGACGGCCACCGCCTGGAGCAGCAGCAGCACGGCGGCCACCACGATCACGCCCTTCACCGGATAGACCGGGATGGACATCATGCCGTAGGTGGTCTCGCCACGGCTGAAGGAGCGCTCGAAGAAGGCCCAGCCGAAGGTCAGCAGCATCCAGATGAAGGGCACGAAGAAGACCAGGTAACCGACCAGGTCGAGGGCGGCCTGCTTGCGGCGGGAGAGCAGGCGCTTGAGCACGTCGACCTCGACGTGGGCATGATGGCGTAGGCCATAGGCCGCCATCAGCATGAAATGGGCGCCGAACAGCATCTTGGTGACATCGAAGGCCCAGTCGCTGGGGCGGCCGATGAAGAAGCGGGCGGCGATATCATAGATCACGATCAGCGTGATCACGGCGAGCAGCGGGGCGATCAGGCGTCCGAACCCCTCGTTGAGGGCATCGATGGCCCTGGCAATGGCGTTCATGGTGAGGCTCTCGGAAACAGGAAAATCAGACGAAAGGCGGCGCCAGGGGCGCCGCAGGGGAGCCGGGCCCCGAGGGCCCGGCGGTTTTCCCGATTACTGGTTCATGCAGGCCTCGAGCTCTTCCACGGACGGCAGGTTGTCCATGGTGCGGCTCATGTTGAAGGGCACGGTCACGTCGCGCCAGTTGGCGTAGTGCTCCAGGTAGCTGACCATGGAGTGGTAGACCTTGGCGTGCATCGGGTCCTCGCAGGCGCCCTGCAGGATCACCTCGTTGGTGATCTCCTGGATGCGTGCCAGGTCCTCTTCGGGCAGCTGGTTGATGGTCATGCCCTCATCCTTGAACTTGACGGTGGCCTCGGTGGATTCGCGCTCGGACCAGGCCAGCGACCAGGCCATGGTGGCCTCGGCGGCGATCTTCAGCTTCTCCTGGGTCTCCTCGGAGAGGGCGTCCCAGGCGTCCTTGTTGATCATCACGCCGAACACGCTGGCGGACTGGTGCCAGCCCGGGGTGGACCAGTAGTCGGCGACCTCGCCGAAGCCGGCCTTGTAGTCGACCCCCGGGGTGGAGAACTCGCCGGCGTCGATCACGCCGCGTTCGATGGCCTGGTAGACCTCGCCGCCGGCCAGGGTGACCTGGGAGCCGCCGAGCTTCTCGAGCACGCGGCCCTGGTCGCGGCCGGAGAGGCGCAGGCGCTTGCCCTCGAGGTCGGCGATGCTCTCGATGGGGGTGCCGCCCATGAAACCGGACTCGTTGTTGGTGATCCCGTAGGGCAGGTAGACCATGTCATACTGGCCGTAGACCTCCTGATACAGCTCGAAGCCGCCCCACTGGTTGATCCAGTTGAGGTAGTCCACCCCGTTGAACAGGCTGGTGGTGGTGGCCAGCGGCGAGAAGGCCGGGCTCAGGCCCGCCCAGTAGCCGGGCCAGTCGGCGGCGGCCTCGATGGCGCCGGTCTGGGTGGCGTCGAAGACCTCGCTGCCGGGCATCAGGGTGCCGCCGGCGCGGAAGTCGATGGTCAGCTCGTCGCCGGCCAGCTTGTTGACCAGCTCCACCCAGTGGCGGTCCATCTGGATCAGGTCCAGGTTGTCCGGCCAGGTGGTGGTCATGGTCCACTCTTCCTGGGCCTGGGCGGTGGTGCTCAGCGTGGCCAGGGCCACGCCGGCGGCCAGGCCGGTGAGCGTGAAGGTGCGCAGTGCTTTCATGTTGTTCTCCCTTCGGGTCTGAGCAGGCGGCGGCGCGGGTCGGCGCCCGCCGGATAATGCCGGGCTGCGGAAGCCGTTGCATGTTGCATTGGCAGATCCGCAACTACGGCCTCAAGCTAGCATGCTATTGGCTCGCGAGACGATCATGCCGGTGTGACGGCGCCGACTCCTGATAACCGGATGACGGTGCCGCTGGCGTGGCCGTTCGGTCCCGCAGGAGTGAT
The DNA here is from genome assembly GCF_030708455.1 of Halomonas sp. SSL-5. Taxonomy (GTDB): domain Bacteria; phylum Pseudomonadota; class Gammaproteobacteria; order Pseudomonadales; family Halomonadaceae; genus Halomonas. Next base: position 32,012 of record NZ_JAUYWF010000015.1, on the reverse strand, counting down.
GGTTAAGTGATTGTTTATCAGTCGGTTATAGTAGCCTTACGTTTACGTCAATGTCGCTATTCGGGCGGTTTTCAGCGTTGAATGCTGCATCGCCATAAGACCAAAGTGCTAGAAGTGGCCGTGGTGCCAGAGTGTGGTGCCAGGGGCGCGATGCCAGGAGAGGGGCGATGACCCGAAGAGAAGGTGAAGCGGGCAAGACGGCGAGGGGGCTGGATGCGTCGACACGGGCGCTGCTGGCCCATGCCAGGCGACTCGGTCACCGCCGCTGGCGGGGGCTGGCGTGGCTGCAGGGGGCGCCAGAGGCGTGTCGCGGAGCCGCCGCTGAGCTGTGGCTGACCGGCGCCTGGCGCTCGCCTCTTTGGGTAGCGCCCGAGGCGCCTGGGCAGGTCGAGGGCGTGCACTGGCTGCCGCCCGCCCGCGCCCGCACCCGCCTGGGGGGCGAGCATGACCTGCTGGTGGTCGACGCCGTCTCCTGCGGGGCGGGCTTCGACCCCGATGCGGTCGCGGCCCTGGCCGGCACCCTGCGCGCCGGGGGGCTGCTGGTACTGATGACGCCGGACGATTGGGGCGCGCGCCCGGATGCCGACTATGCGCGGTTGGCCGAGCACCCCTGGCGGCCCGAGGCGCTTACCAGCCGTTACCTGGCCCGGCTGGCGCGGCTGCTCTCGGCCGCCGGCGGGGTGATTCGCTGGCGCGTCGGGCAGGCGCCACGCCTGCCGAGGCTGCCCGTCCGCGAGGCGCCCTGCGGCGGGGCGGTGGCCGATAGCGACTGCCTGACCGGCGACCAGGCCCGGGCGGTTGAGCGGCTGGGCCGCCTGCGTCGCCGTCGACCGCTGGTGATCACCGCCGACCGCGGCCGCGGCAAGAGCGCCGCCCTGGGGATCGCCGGCGCCCGCTGGCTGGCCGCCGGCGAGCCCGAGGTGCTGGTCACCGCGCCGCGCCCGGCGGCGGTGGAGAGTCTCTTCGAACGGCTGGCCGCACTTTGCCCCCACGGCGAACGCCGGGGCGGCGCCTTCGTCACCGACCGCGGGGCGGTGCGCTTCGTGGCCCCCGATGCCCTGGCCGAACTCGCCCGGGCCGGCGAGGCCGGCGGCGCCGGCCGGCTGCTGCTGGTGGACGAGGCGGCGGCGATCCCCGCCGGGCTGCTCGGCGAGTGGCTCGACGCCTTCCCGCGCATCGCCTTCGCCACCACCGTGCACGGCTACGAGGGCTCCGGCCGCGGCTTCGCCCTGCGCTTCCGCGAGCGCCTCGAGCGCGCCACGCCGGAGTGGCGGGGCCTGCACCTGGCCGCGCCGATCCGCTGGGCGGCCGACGACCCGCTGGAACCGCTGCTCCATCGCCTGCTGATGCTGGATGCCGAGCCTCCCGAGCCCGAGGCGCAGGCCGATGGCATGCCGGAGAGGTTGTCGCGGGATGAACTTACCGTCGATGAGCCGCGCCTGCGCGCCCTGTTCGGGCTGCTGGTGCAGGCCCACTACCGCACCACGCCGAGCGACCTGCGCCTGCTGCTGGACGGCCCGGGCCTCTCGGTGACGGCCCTGGAGGGCGACGGGGCGCCCCTGGCGGTGGCGCTGACCGGCGACGAGGGCGGCTTCGATGCGACGCTCGCCGAGCACGTGGCCCGCGGCGAGCGGCGCCCCCGTGGCCACCTGATGGCCCAGTCCCTGGCCGCCCATGCCGGCGTCCGGGAGGCGCTCACCGGCCGCCTGCGCCGGGTGGTGCGCATCGCCGTGGCCCCCGAGCGCCGCCGGGAGGGGCTGGGCCAGGTGCTGATTGAGGCGGAGCTGGCGCGGGCGCGCACCGATGGCTGTGACCTGCTGGGCGCGAGCTTCGGCGCCGAACCGGGACTGATCACCTTCTGGCGTCGCCAGGGCTTTCGCACGGTGCGCCTGGGCCTGACCCGCGAGACCGCCACCGGCGAGCACGCCCTGATGGTGGCCCGCGCCACCGGCGAGGGCGGCGAGCGCCTGCTGGCCACCCTGACCGAGCGCTTCCAGCGCGCCCTGCCGGGCCTGCTCGCCTTCGAGCTGCGCGACCTGGCGCCCGACGTCGCCGCCGCCCTGCTGTCGGAGGGCGACGGACCGGCCCTTACCGACGACGATCGCCAGGATGCCGAGGATGTCGCCGCCGGCCACCGCGAGCCGGCGCTGGCGCGACCGGCGCTGCAGGCGCTGGTGCGTCACGCCTTGGCCCGCGGCGTGTCCCCCGAGGATGCCGACCTGGCGCTGCTCGTGGCCTGGGGCTTTCAGGGCCTCACCGGCGAGGCCCTGGCCAGGCGCCTGGGCGTGCCGGGACGGCGCCAGGCCACCGCCCGGCTCCGCCAGGCGGTTGCACGGTTAATGCTCTCAGCGAGGCGCCGGGGATAGGTCTGGAGGGGGTCCGAGGATCAAGGATGGCCGAGGTAGCGCCCATGGACGGGTTCATAGCGCCCCCGAACAGACCTGTCGCCGGGATAGCCTTGAGCGGTGCTTCCATCTGCGATAACCCTGACTGGAGTCGGCCACCGCTTCCCCTGCCGGAGCGGGCTGAGTAAGGTAGGTCGGTTACTCAGCAAGGGATCCCCATGAACGAACATCTCGATCGGCTCGCGCCGCAGCCGCTGTGGCGCCACTTCCGCACCCTGTGCGAGACCCCGCGCCCCTCCGGCCATGAGGCCGCCCTGGCGGCCCGCCTCGAGGCCTGGGCCGACACCCGGGGCCTCGCCCACGAGCGCGATGCCTTCGGTAACCTGCTGATACGCAAGCCCGCGACGCCTGGCCGCGAGGACGCCCCGGGGGTGATCTTCCAGGGCCACCTCGACATGGTGCCCCAGGCCAACAGCGGCCACCCCCACGACTTCACCCGCGACCCCATCGAGACCCGCCTCGGCGACGACGGCTGGCTGCGCGCCAGCGGCACCACCCTGGGCGCCGACAACGGCCTCGGCGTGGCCGCCGCCCTGGCGATCCTCGAGGCCGACGACCTCGCCCACGGCCCGCTGGAGGCGCTCTTCACCCTGGAGGAGGAGTCCGGCATGGGCGGGGCGCTCAACCTCGCCGAGGGCTGGCTCACCGGGCGCTACCTGCTCAACCTCGACTCCGAGGATCGCGGCGAGGTGTTCATCGGCTGCGCCGGCGGCACCGACGTGGTGGTGGAGGCGCAGCTGCCCACCGCGGCCATGGCCGATGACGAGGTGGCACTGCGCCTCTCGCTGACCGGCCTGCGAGGCGGCCACTCGGGGATCGATATCCACAAGGGGCTGGGCAACGCCAACCGCCTGCTGGTTCGCGCGCTGCGCGCCCTGGAGCGCTTCGACGCGCGCTTGGCGAGCTATGAGGGGGGGACGCTGCGCAACGCCCTGCCGCGCGAGGCCTTTGCGGTGCTGGCGCTGCCCGAGGAGGAGCGCGAAGCCGCGATGGCCGAATTGGCGGCCCTCGAGTCCACCCTGCGTGACGAGCTGGCCGGGGTCGATGATGGGCTTTCGCTGACCCTCGAGGCGGTCGAGGCACCCGCCGATGAGCCGCTCACCGCCCAGGCGACCCACCTGCTGCTGGCCGCCCTGCACGCCGCGCCCTGCGGTGTGGAGCGCATGAGCCAGGAGGTGCCCGGCGTGGTCGAGACCTCCAATAACCTCGGCGTGGTCAGCCTGGCCCAGGGGCGTTTCCAGCTCGGCGCCCTGGTGCGCTCGCTGCGCGACAGCGCCACCCGGGACCTGGCCGACCGCCTGCGCGCCCTGTTCGAACTGATCGGCGCCCGGGTGCGCATCGAGAACGGCTACCCTGGCTGGACCCCGCAAGCGCGCAGCGAGCTGCTCACGCGCTTCCAGCGCGTGCACCGCGAGCGGCTGGGCAGCGACCCGGCGGTCAAGGTGATCCATGCCGGGCTGGAGTGCGGGATCCTCGGCGGCAAGTATCCCGAGCTGGAGATGATCTCCTTCGGCCCGCTGATCCGCGGCGCCCACTCTCCCGACGAGCGGGTCGAGGTCGCCTCGGTGGAGGAGTTCTGGACGCTGCTGCGTGCCCTGGTGGAGGACCTGGCTCGCCCCGCGGCCTGAGCGAAATGCGCCAGCCAGACACGACGACGCCGGGCCTGGGGCCCGGCGTCGTCGTGAGAGAAACTCTGCTTCCGGATCAGGCCAGGTAGCTGGCCAGCATCCATACGGTCTTCTCCTGTTCGCGGATATAGTCGCCGGCCTGGGCCGCGGTGCCCTCGTCGTCGGCATCCGAGGCCAGGGAGAGGAGCTCGCGCTGCAGCTCGATCAGCACCTGATAGCCTGCCAGCACGCCCTCGACGCAGGTCTTGCCGTCCGAGACGTTCTTGTCCTCCTTGATGCGCGAAATCTCGACGTAGTCGCTGTAGGCGTGCACCGGCTGGTGTCCCAGGGTGAGGATGCGCTCGGCGACCTCGTCGACCTTGGTCAGCAGGTCGGTGTAGAGCTCCTCGAACTTCTCGTGGAGCTGGAAGAACTGCGGGCCCTTCACGTTCCAGTGGTAGCCGCGCACGTTCATGTAGAAGATCTGGTAGTTGGCCAGCAGCTCGTTGAGCTTCTCGGCCAGCTGGCTGGCGCTGGCCTCGTGCAGGCCGATACGGTTGGTGTCGCTCATGAGAATGCCTCCTTGGTCGTTTGGGTATCCATGATCAACATGCCGCCGGATGGCGGCCAGCGAATCCTGATCATGGCCATGATAGCCGTGTTGCATGACATCATGGCGGGCGATGCCGATTTCAAGTGACCTGCGTCACCCCGCCGCGCCTACAGTGCGGGGCTATCGCAGATGGCAGTACCGCTCAAGGCTGTCCCCGGCGCCTTTCGCCATCACCCTGTCGGTAACTGCGATTGCCCTGGCCTACACTGGAGCTGTCCAACCTCGGGAGAGAGACCATGCGTCCCTGGCCGTTGCTCATCATGCTGGCGCTGGCCGGCTGCCAGACCGTTCCCGCGACCCTGCCGGTGGCGGAGCCACCGCCCGCGGCGGCCTGCCAATGGCCCGTCGACGAGGCGTCGCCGCGGGAGGTACTCGCCCGGGCGGTGACGGCGCTCGAGGACGACGGCTTCCTGATTCGCCATACCGCCACGGCGCCGGCACTGGTGAGCGCCGAGCGTACCCGCATCCTGCCCGGCTACGGCGATCGCTACGATACTTGGGAGCGGCGCGGGGTGTTCGGCGGCATCGGCCTGGGCGGCGGCCGCAGCGGCATCGGCGGCGGGGTGATGATCGGCTTCGGCGGGGTGGGCAGCCTGACCCGCGACGCCACCGAGCTGGAGCGTGTCTCGCTGCTGGTCAGCGGGGGAGAAGTGCGAGTCAGCCGCGACCTGCAGGTCATCGACTGGCGCGGCGAGCTGGTGGAGGCGCGCAGCGCCAGCAGCGAGGCCTTCTGTGGCGGCCTGCACCGGGCCATGCGGGCGGGAGGTGCGCCATGAGTCGTCTGCTCGGCGCGCTGCTGTTGCTGGGACTGCTGGCCGGCTGCGCCACCCCTTCATCCTCGCTGCCGCCCATGGAGCTGTCCGTCGATGCGCCTGGGCCTCGCGCCCTGGAGGCCAGCGCCGAGGCGCTGATGGCGGGGGGGTATGTGGTGCGCCACGCCGATGCCTCGCTGGGGCGGCTCGAGGCGGTGTTCTCGCGCTGGCCGGGCTATCGGGTGCGGGTCGAGGTGGAAGGGGAGGGTGACCACAGCCGACTGCGCCTCGCCGCCAGCCGCGGTGGCCGCACGCTGCCGCCGAACACCCTCGAGGCGCTGGCGGCGGAGATCCTCGCGCGTGTCGGCCCGCCCTCGCCCTAGGAGGCCCGCGCCTCGTCGGGGCGCAGGTCCAGCCCCTCGAGCATGGCCAGCACGCGGTCGCGCATGGCGGCCAGGGCGTCCAGGTCGTAGGGCTCGGCCTCGCCCTGGCCCCACACCGGCCCCGGCCAGGCGGCGTCATCCTCGCGGCGCAGCACCAGGTGCACATGCAGCTGTGCCACCACGTTGCCGAGGCTGGCCACGTTGAGCTTGTCGGCCCCCATCAGCGTCTTGAAGGCCTGGCCGATCCGCCCCGCCTCCCGCCACAGCTGCTGCTGCTCCGCGTCACTCAGCTCGAAGACCTCGCTGACGCCCCGCTTCCGGGGGATCAGTAGCAGCCAGGGGAAGCGGGTATCGTTCATCAGCCGCAGCTGGCAGAGCGGCAGCTCGGTGACCGGATAGCTGTCTTCCACCAGTCGGGGGTCGGGCTCGAAGTGGTCCATCAAGGGCTCTCCCGGGTAATCAACGAGCGGTATCGCCTGCCTGGCATCATGCCACAGAACCGCTGACACAGGACCGTGGAGAGTTTTCCCCGGCTGCCCGGGCGGCTAAGCTGTGCTGCCCGACCCCGAAAGGACGCTCCCATGACCCTGATCGAGGCGCTGGCCCTGCTGCTGATCGGCACGCTGGCCGGCTTCATCAATGTGCTCTCCGCCGGCGGCTCCATGCTCACCCTGCCGCTGCTGATGTTCCTGGGCCTGCCCCCCCAGGTGGCCAACGGCACCAACCGCGTCTCCATCGCCCTGCAGAGCGTCTCGGCGGTCTACAACTTCTTTCGTGCCGGGGCGCGCCATGTAGGCCTCTCGCTGCGCCTCTCGGTGCCGGCGGTGGTGGGCTCGCTGGTCGGGGCCTGGCTGGCCCTGCGCACCGGCGACGCCCTCTTCGAGGCGATCCTGATCGTGGTGATGGCGGGCTCGGCGCTGCTGATGCTGCTGCCACAGCCGCGCCTGGACACCCGCCCGCTGACCCCCGAGCGTCTGACGCCGGCGGTCTACCTGGCGATGTTCGCCATCGGCCTCTACGGCGGCTTCATCCAGGTGGGGGTGGGCATCCTGTTCATCGTGGTGCTCTACCGCATGCTCAGGATCGACCTGGCCCAGGTAAACGTCTTCAAGGTGCTGATCGTGCTGGTCTACACCCTGCCGGCGCTGGCGCTGTTCCTGGTCAACGACCAGGTACGCTGGAGCTACGGCCTGCTGCTGGCGGCGGGCAGCATGACCGGGGCCTGGCTGGCGGTGAAGGTCAACGTCAGCCCGCGCGGGGCCTTCGTGGTCAAGTGGCTCACGGTGGCGGTGATCGTGGCGATCATCCTGCGCTTGCTGCTCGGGTAGGGCGCGACTTGCCGTTGGCTGCTAAATTAACTCCTGCAACACTCCCAACCCGCAAGGAGATAGCCCATGAAACGCTCACTGACGATGCTGATGGCGACCCTCTTCGCCGTCTCGCTGCTCGCCGGCTGCAACACCATCCGCGGTGCCGGCCAGGATATCGAACAGGGCGGCGAGGCGGTTCAGGACGCCGCCTCCTGAGTCGGGTGCCGGCATAACGTAAAAGGCAGCATCGGTGCGGCCTGGCCGCGCCGGTGCAGCTTTTTTTCTCTCGATGTTCTTCTCTTGATGTCAGGGAGCTCAAGGCATGAGGCAGAGACCACTACGCCCGCTGGGGGTCGGCCTGGCGCTGCTGCTGGCCGGCTGCAGCAGCATGAATGCGGCGCCGAGCCCGGAGCCGGCGCCACCGCCACCTCGTGTGGAGGCCAGCGGCGAGTGTGGCGCCGAGCGCGTCCAGGACCGCGTCGGCCGCACCTACCGCGAGGCGCTGGGCGAGGCCATCCGCGCCGAGAGCGACGCGGCGAGCATGCGGGTGGTGCGCCCCGGCGAGGCGGTGACCCTCGACTACCGGCCGGACCGACTCAACGTGCGCCTCGACGAAGAAGACACGATCGCCGAGATCGTCTGCGGTTAATCCTCTTTCCCCGGCTCATCGGCGCCGTGCTCGGCCTGGGTACGGCGCTCCTCCTCCTCGGCCTGCTTACGCAGCTTCTTGCGCAGCGCCGCCTTCTCGAAGCGCAGCCGCTGTAACTTGGTCTCCAGCCTGAGCGGAGGCACCGGGGCCGGCTTGCCGTCGGCGTCCACCGCCACCATGGTCAGGTAGCAGCTGTTGGTGTGGCGGATCAGCTTGTGCTGGATGTCCTCGGCCACCACCTTGATGCCGATCTCCATGGAGGAGCGGCCGACGTGGTTGACGCAGGCCAGGAAGGTGACCAGTTCGCCGACGTGGATCGGCTGCTTGAACAGCACCTGGTCCACCGAGAGGGTGACCACGTAGTGGCCGGCGTAGCGGCTGGCGCAGGCGTAGGCCACCTCGTCGAGCTTCTTGAGGATGGCGCCGCCGTGTACCTTGCCGCTGAAGTTGGCCATGTCGGGGGTCATCAGCACGGTCATCGAGAGCTCGTGCTGGCCGGGCAGGGGATGGACATCCATGGGCAGTCTCCTTGAGGGTTATCCACAGCATAACGCCTTGCCCCCGGCCTGGGGACAAGGCGTTGTGCGTCTGGGTGGAGCAGGCGTCAGAACCAGGTCAGGCCGATCGAGATTAGCACCCCGGTGATGACCAGCTGGATCAGGCAGAAGCCCATGATGTCCTTGGCCTTGAGCCCGGCGATACCCAGCACCGGCAGGGCCCAGAAGGGCTGCAGCAGGTTGGTCCAGGCGTCACCCCAGGCCACGGCCATGGCGATGCGGGGGATGTCCACGCCCAGCGCCTGGGCGGCGGGCAGCATCACCGGCGCCTGCACGGCCCACTGGCCGCCACCGGAAGGCACGAAGAGGTTGACGATGCCGGCGCTGATGAAGGTCCAGAAGGGCAGGGTGGTCTCGGTGGCGAAGGAGACCAGCGACTCGGACATGCTGGTCGCCAGGCCCGACTGCACCATGATCGCCATGATCCCGGCGTAGAAGGGGAACTGGATGACGATGCCGGCGCCGCCCTTGATCGCTTCATGCAGGCTGGTCAGCAGGCTGCGCGGGGTGCGGTGCAGCACGATGGCCAGGAACAGGAACAGGAAGTTGACCACGTTGAGGTTCAGCCCGCCGCCGCGCAGGAAGAAGTGATCGACCAGGAAGATCAGGCCGGGGATGCCCACCAGCCAGGCCAGCACCACGCTGTTCTCCATGCGTTCGGCGGGTCGGGTGATGCGCACGCGCTCTTCCTCGTCATCGCCGAGCAGCTTGGGATCGACGAAGACGCTGTCCTTCTCGTCGGGCAGCATCATGCGGTTGACCAGCGGCACGGAGATGAACAGCATCGCCACGATGGCCAGGTTGAAGAAGGCGAAGATGGTGGAGCCGGTGCCGATCACGCCGATCTGGTCGGCGCTGAAATGGCCGTCGGTGGCGATGGTCAGCGGCACCGAGCCGGCCAGGCCGCCGTGCCAGACGATGAAGCCGGAGTAGGCGCTGGCCACCAGCAGGCGGTAGTCGACGCGTACCAGGCGGGCCAGCTCCTTGGCGAACAGCGCGCCCACCACCAGGCCGAAGCCCCAGTTGATCCAGCTGGCCGCCAGCGACACATAGGTGACCAGCAGGATGGCGCCGCCGGGGCCCTTGGCCAGGGCGGCAAGGCGCTGCAGCAGCTTCTTCACGGGTGGGGAGCTGGCCAGCATGAAGCCGGTGACCAGCACCAGCAGCATCTGCATCGAGAAGGTCAGCAGGTTCCAGAAGCCGTCGCCCCACATGCGCATCACCGCCAGCGGCGTCTGGCGCTCCACGGCGATGGCGGCCACCGCGGCGATGATGGTCAGCAGCAGCACGAAGATATAGGGGTCGGGCAGATAGCGTTCGACCAGCTTCACCGCCGGTCTCGAGAGGGCCTTGAGCATGGCGTTCCCTTACTGTTGTGAGTGTTCTTGGTGGTCCAGCACAGAAAGTAGCGCAGCGTCAGTATCTTGCGTTATTTCGCTGCCAACGGTCCAGGCCTCTCACCATTAAGAGGGATAGCCGATAGCAGGATCGCTCGAGGCTGTTCCGGCGATAGGCCTTCGAGGGGGCGCTTTGAACCCTTCCCTGGGCGCTACCTCGGCCATCCTTGGTCCTCGGACCCCCTCTTCGGCCTATCCCCGGCGCCTCTCGCTATGTGGTGTTGCGAGCTACCTAACGCCAGTCGCTGCGCCGGCGTTGGCGATAGTAGGCGATCAGCGTCGCCGAGCGCACCAGGGTGAAGAGGGTGAAGGCCAGCCACAGCCCATGGTTGGTGAGGGCCTCCGGCAGCAGCGCCTGGCCGAGCCACCAGGCCGGCAGGTAGACGGCGAGGCCGGCGAAGATGCTGTTGCGCATCTCGCGGATCGCCGTGGCGCCGATGAAGACGCCGTCCAGCAGGTAGCTCCACACCGCGAGCAGCGGCATGGCGATCATCCACGGCAGGTAGCTGGCGGCGGTGTCACGCACCTCCGGCAGGCCGGTGAGCAGGGCGATCAGCGCCTCGCCGCCCAGGGCGAAGGCCAGCGAGGCCGCGCCGGCGGTGGCCAGCGAGAACCAGGCCGCGCCGCGCACCGCCCGGGCGAATTCGCCCCAGCGTCGCGCCCCCACCGAGCGTCCGACCAGGGCCTCGGCGGCGTGGGCGAAGCCGTCCAGGGCGTAGCTGGTGAGCATGATGAACTGCAGCAGCACGGCGTTGGCGGCGAGCACGGTGTCACCCTGGGCGGCGCCCCGTGAGGTGAAGAAGGCCATGGCGAACAGCAGCCCCAGGGTGCGCACGAAGAGGTTGGCGTTCACCGTGAAGAGCTCGGCGTAGGCGGCAATCGCCAGCAGGCGGCTGCGCAGGAAACGCCCCGAGAGCCAGCGCAGCTGGCGCGAGACCAGCCACAGGCCGAAGGCGAGCGCGGTGTAGTCGGCGATCACCGTGGCCCAGGCCACGCCATCGCTGGTCATGCCCAGGCCGACCACGAAAACGAGGTCGAGCACGATATTGACGCCGTTGGTCAGCACCAGAATCGCCAGGGTCACCCGCGAGTTCTGCTGGCCCAGGAACCAGCCGAGGATGGCGTAGTTGGCGAGCACCGCCGGCGCCGAGAGGATGCGGATCTCGGCATACTCGGCGGCCAGCGCCGTGGCCACCTCGCTGCCGTCGAGCAGCCACAGCCCCAGCGCGATCAGTGGCCGCGAGAACAGGATCAGTGCCGCACCGATGCCCGCCGCCAGCAGCAGCGACTGCCCCAGCAGGTTGCGCACATCGCTGTCATTCTCGCGCCCCACCGCCTGGGAAGTGAGCCCGGTGGTGCCCATGCGCAGGAAGCCGAAGCCCCAGTAGAGGAAGCTGAACAGGGTGGCGCCCAGGGTCACCGCGGCCAGGTAGCGGGAGTCCGGCAGGTGGCCGACCACGGCGGTATCCACCAGCCCAAGCAGCGGCACGGTGATATTGGAGAGGATGATCGGCCAGGCCAGCGTCAGGATGCGCCGGTGCGCGGACGCGGGTAACGAGGAATCCGAACGGCTCACGAGGGGCTCCCGAGACATGCGAGCCGCGCAGCATGGCCGGCGGCACGCCATAACGCAACCGCCCCGCACGAGGGCGGGGCGGTGCTTGGCGGAGGCTCGGCTTGGTTTAGAAGCGGTAGCCGATGGCAGCTGAGACCAGGTCAACTTCAAGGCCTACCCCATCGGACTCGATGTCATAACGCTCGTATTCGAGGCGCATGATGGCTTGATTCACTACATATTCGGCACCGATGCCGTAGAAGGGGTCAGCGCCATCATCGCTGGAAGTCAGAGAGCCGCCTCCCCAAACAGAGTTTTCACTTTCGTCAAGTTCAGCATCCCAGGCGATCATGCCCAGCTTGCCGTAAACACTGAAGCCATTCTGAATCGGCAGTTTGCCAACCAAACCAGCGGTAAACCCTTCGATGCCAAGCTCAGACCGGCCTGCGTAACCAGGAGCTGAGGAACTGGCTGTAAACTCACCGAAGTTGGCGTACCCAGCCTCGATGGCGAAATTGGGATTGAACTGGTAACCGGCGAACAGCTTATAGGCAGTATCGCTATCATCCGAGCTGACATTCGGATAGCCCCAGCTTTCGTAGTAGCCCGCCATATCAAAATCCAGTTCGGCATTGCCAAGACCGACCCCAACATACGGCCCCTCGTTGGGGTTGTACTGATAGCTCTGGGCGAAGGCGGGGCTGGCGACGAGGGTGGCCAGGGCGGCGGTGGCGATCAGACGTTTCATCATGCGCTCCATTGCATGGTGGGTGCAGGCAGCGCCTGCTGGGTTGGGCAAGCGGCGAAAGCCGTCTACCCTGATGTAAGATCCTGTGAAAGGATGTAACCTCGGGCATTCTAGAAGCTAACCATGGTTAGTGCCATACCCGATGCATCGGTTATCTGGTACTGGCAGGGCGACAACGGCAGCAGAGACTGCAGGGAGCAGGGGAATGAAAGCGATGGGCAAGCGGACCTTGATTTTCTTCGCGCTGGCGCTGGTGGCGCTGCTGGGCACGACGCCGGCGGTGGCCCAGGAGCAGCGCATGGAGGCCCGGCCGAGCGGCGGGGCGATGATCGCCGATGCGGTGATCGCCCGGCCGCTGCTGGCGGCGGCCACCGTGGGTGGCACGGCCATCTTCCTGGTCACGCTGCCCTTTACCGCCCTGGGTGGCGGGGTGGATGGCGCCGCCGAGACGCTGATCAAGACCCCGGCCGAGGCGGCCTTCCGCCGCTGCCTGGGCTGCACGGTAAGCAAGCGCGCCGACGAGCTCTAGGCCGCCAGGCGCAAGGCCTTGTCGCCGTTGCCGCGATATCAAGAAACGCCGACGCCCCGCTCGCAGGAGCGGGGCGTCGGCGTGTCGGAGGGCGGGTCGTCTATGCGCCGGCAGCGTCAGGCGGCGGTGATGCGCTCATACTTGGCCATCAGTTCCTCACGGCTCTCCTCGCGCTGCGGGTCGAGGGGAATGCAGTCCACCGGGCAGACCTGCTGGCACTGCGGTTCGTCGTAGTGGCCGACGCACTCGGTGCACAGCGCCGGGTCGATGACGTAGATCTCCTCCCCCGGCGAGATGGCGCCGTTGGGGCATTCGGGTTCGCAGACATCGCAGTTGATGCACTCGTCGGTGATCATCAGGGCCATGGGGGTACCTCACGGAAGTCGCTGGCCGCGGCCGTCGGGATCTGCTCGGTGCAATCCCGAGCCTTGTGGTCAGGTATTGTAAAGGCTCTTCAGCGCCGCGGCGACCCTGGGATGGACATGTTGCGATACATCGCCGCCCAGCTTGGCGATCTCGCGGACCAGGGTGGAGGAGATGTAGGAGTTCTCCACCGCCGGGGTCAGGAATACGGTCTCGAGCTCCGGCATCTGGGCACGATTCATGTTGGCCAGCTGCAGCTCGTACTCGAAATCGGAGACGGCACGCAGGCCGCGAAGCAGGACGCGCGCGCCCTGCTGCTGCATGAATTCGGTCATCAGCCCCGAGAAGCCGACCACCTCGATGTTGTCGAGCCCGGCGGTGACCTCCCGGGCCAGGGCGATGCGCGAATCGATATCCAACGCCGGGCCCTTGCCGGGGCTCGTGGCAATGGCCACCACCACCCTGTCGAACAGCCGCGAGGCGCGCTCGATCAGGTCGAAGTGGCCGTTGGTGATGGGGTCGAAGGTGCCGGGGTATATCGCGATGTTCATCGCCGTCACTCCTCGAGTCGGCCGAAGGGATTGTTTACCGCCAGGGAGACCGGGCGGGCGTAGCCGGGGATCTGGACCTCGGTGTCGCTGAGCGTGAGCTCGGGGCCTTCCAGCACGCCCTCGCCGAAGCGGTAGCGGGGGGCGAAGCGCCCCTGGTCGGCCTGGCGGCGATAGGCGGCGGCGGCCTCGCGGGTGGCCTCGCGGCGTACCTGCCAGGCGGCCACGGCGGCCTCGCCGTGGCGCTGCACCAGCAGGCGTTCGGTCACGCCCGGGGAAAGCAGCACGCCGGTGGCGTTGTTGCCGCCGAAGCCCTTGGCATTGATGAAGGCGGCATCGGCCTCGAACGGCCGTGTCTCGCGGGAGAGTCCCAGGCGCTCGGCGTGGACGTCGTCGGCCACGGCGTCCAGGGTGGGGATGCCGGGCAGCAGGCCGTGGGCGAAGCTGCCCAGGGCGCTGGTCAGCTGGTCGCCGGCGGCGCTGCCCTGGGAGTGGCCGACGAAGGCCTTCACCGCCACCACCGGCCACGCCTCGATGCCGTAGGCCCGCGCCACCAGGTCGAAGACGTGGGACTCGGTCACCCGGTTCTTGGGCGTGCTGGTGCCGTGGGCGTGGAGGAAGGTGCGTTGGCGCAGGGCCTGCTCGCCGAGCATCTCGCGCACCAGGGAGGCGGCCTTGCCCAGGGTGATGTAGTTGCCGATGCCCGGCGCGGAGATCGAGCGCTTCCAGCCGTCGGCGTTGACGAAGACATCCGGCACGCTGCCCAGGATCTCGGCCCCCACTTCGAGTGCCAGGGCGTCGTCCATCAGCATCACGAACTGGCTGGCCTCGGCGATGGTGAAGCCACAGTTGCGGGCGAAGGGACGGCAGGCCTTCTGGTAGTCGGCGTCGGTCAGCAGCTCCAGGGCATCCAGGGCGCGCAGGCTGTCGTCGTCGGCCAGCGCGCCCATGGAGCGGAAGCCCTCGATGATCTCCGGGGTGACCGGGGCATCGGCGGTGCCCACCATCACCACCCGGCGGCGGCCGGCGCGGATGTCGTCGACCCCCAGGCGCAGGTTATAGAGGAAGCTGGCGCAGGCGCCCATGGCCGCGCCGGTGCCGCCCACGCTGCCCAGCACGTAGGCGTTGAGGAAGTCGGCGGGCATCTGCCCGTAGCCCAGCGGCATCTGCTTGGAGGTGGCGCGCTTGCCGGAGACGAAGCTCTTGAGCAGGCCGCCCCAGCCCTCGTCGTCGAGCTGGCCGATGGAGTTGCCGGCATAGACGGCGACCTCGTCGGGGTCGAGACGGTCGCGCAGGGTGTCCCAGGAGAGGCCGCTGTCGCCCAGGCAGTCGCTGGCGGCGAAGATCGCCATGGAGAGTCCGCGCGGGTGGTGCACGCTGCGGTAGAGCGTGTTCGGCTCGAAGCCGCTGGGCAGTTGGCCGGCGGCGCGCACCTGGGCGGGGCGGTGCTCCGGCAGCATCACGTCCATCTCGCCGGCCGGTACCGTCACCTCGAGCAGCTTGCGATCGAGTTCGCGTACCTGCCAGGTGGCCGGCAGATCCTGGGGCAGCTGGCGACGCCGGATGCGGAAGGTCAGAGGGGCGTCCAGCGCCAGGCTGGCCCGACGGTTGGCGGGCAGGCCCTCGGCGTTGAAGCGCGGGTCCTCGATGCGGCGGATCAGGGTGTGGTCGAGGACCTGCTGGCGGGTCTGCTCGACAATGGCGCCGGGATCCAGGGGGCGCCCGTCCGCGTCCTGCCAGCCGCCGTCCTCCTGGCCGCTGGCCAGGCGCATCATGGCGGCCAGGCCGAGCAGGGTGCGGGCCTGGTCATCGGCGGGCAGGGCGTCGAGCACGGTACGGCGAAACGCCTGGTGGCCCGAGGTTCTGCCGGCAGGGTTCACGCCGCCCATGCCGACGATCACCGGTAAGTGTGACAAGCCGGATTCCTCGTTGTGCTGTTGGTGTCTACGAGTACGCTATTGATCGTGGATCATAGCACCCGGCCAGCCGCGGCGTCATGCGGCCGCCCGGGTTGGGCGGCCTGTTGCTAGCCGTTCTGTTCGATGCCCTGTACGTACCAGGGGGCGCCATCGCGCAGCTCGCGCATCAGGTGCCAGGTCTCGTTGAACTCGTTGTGTTCGCCGTTCTCGTCGAGGATGCCGTGGAAGATCACCGTGGCCTCGGCCTGCTGGCCCACCTCCTGCACCATCCCCAGTTCGGCGAACAGGCGCACCACTTCGGTGCGGTTATTGGCCGGCTGGCTGGCGCGCTCCTCGCGTAGCAGGTTGTAGAGCTCCGGGGTGACATACTCCTGGATGCCGGCGAAGTCATTGTTGTCCCAGGCCCGCTGCAGGGTCATGAAGTGCTCCTTGGCGCCGCCCAGGAAGCGCTCGCGGTCGAACCACTCGGGCTCGCCGGCGAAGGCGCCACCGACCGGGGCGCCGCTGGCCTGGAAGGGCTGGGCCGTGGTGGCGCCGCTCGTCTCCTCGGCGCTCGGCGATGGGCCACCCGCCACGGCTGGCCGCCGGCGCGCCAGCAGGCGGAACAGCAGGAAGGCGATGCCGGCCACCAGCAGGATATCCATCAGCCTCAGTTCATCGAAGGCGCCGCCGAAGAACAGCGCGGCAAGCAGGCCGCCGGCGAGCAGGCCGCCCAGCATGCCGGGCATGCGCGAGCCGGCGCGGCCCTGGGTGGCGCGGGTGCCGGTGGCCTGGCCCTGAGTGGCGGCCGGCTGCTGCTGCACGCTGCGTGACTGGGTGCCGAAGCTCTTGCCGCCACCCAGGCGGCGGGCCTCGGCGTCCTGCAGGGCCGGGCCCAGGGTGAAGAGGCCGGCCACCAGCATGATCAGCAGGTGGCGCAGCAGGGAGGTATGGGTGAATCGTGAGGTCATGGGCGTGTCGTCAGCTGTGAGGGGAGGGATGAAGAGTCGAGTCAGACCATTCTAGCGGCTATTCTTGGGGCTTCCATGATAAACGCACAATAGGGGAGCGAGCGCCATGCGCCTGACACGAGAAGAGAGCCTGCTGCTGGTCGTCGACCTGCAGGCGGGCCTGCTGCCGGTGATCGAGCACGGCGACCAGGCGGTGAACGAGGCGGCCTGGTTGGGCGGCCTGGCCGAGTCCCTCGAGGTACCGGTGTGGGTCACCGAGCAGTACCCCGAAGGGCTGGGGGGGAGCGAGCCGCGGCTACTCGAGGCACTGCCGGGGCACCGGCTGTGGCAGAAGCAGACCTTCGATGCCTGTGGCAACCCGGAGTTTGTCGCGGCCCTGGCGGAGAGCGGCAAGCGCCAGGTGGTGCTGTGCGGCAGCGAGGCGCATATCTGCGTGATGCAGACCGGGCTCGGGCTGCTGGCGGCGGGTTATGAGGTCTACTGGCTGACCGAGGCCTGCGCCAGCCGCCGTGCCGGCGAGGCGCGCCTGGCCAGGGAGCGCATGGTGCAGGCCGGGGCGGTGGCGGTCAGCGCCGACATGGTGGCCTACGAGTGGCTGCACCGCTGCGACGACGAGCGCTTCAAGCAGGCCCACCGCCGCTTCCTCAAGGCACGCGCCTCGCGGCCGCTGGTGTTTGCCTAGCCGCGATGCCTTGGGAGGCCTTCGGCCTCCATTCGCGCAGGATCTGCGCTCCCACCGGTAGCGTGGGAGCCCGATTTATCGGCGATGGAGGGAAGCAACGACGAACGGGGCTCCCCTGCCGGCTTAGGCGGCGCCTTCGGGGCGGGTAAACACCAGGGTGTCGCCCTCGCTCATGGCGGCGTTGTAGGTGTAGCCGGCCACGTCGAACTCCTTGAGGCCCTCCGGGTCGTCGAGGCGCTGGCGGATCATCCACGCCGCCATCAGGCCGCGGGCCTTCTTGGCGTAGAAGCTGATGATCTTGAGCTTGCCGTTCTTCTCGTCCTTGAACACCGGGGTGATCACCCGCGCCTCGAGTTTTTTGGTGTCGATCGCCTTGAAGTACTCGTTGGAGGCGAGGTTGACCAGCACCGGGCTGCCGCTGTCCGCCACGGCGCGGTCGAGTTCGGCGGTGAGGGTCGCTCGCCAGAAGGCGTAGAGGTCCTTGCCCGCCGGGTTCTCGAGCCGGGTGCCCATCTCCAGGCGGTAGGGCTGGATCAGGTCCAGCGGGCGCAGCAGGCCGTAGAGGCCGGAGAGGATGCGCAGGTGTTCCTGGGCGAAGGCGTTGTCGCCGTCGTCGAAGGTGGCGGCCTCGAGACCCACGTAGACGTCGCCCTGGAAGGCCTGGGCGGCCGGCTTGGCGTTCTGCGGGGTGAAGGGCGTGTGCCACTCGCCGTAGCGGGCGGCGTTGAGGGCGGCGAGCTTGTCGCTGATGCCCATCAGCTCGCTGAGACGCTGGGGCGAGTAGTCGCGCAGGATCTCGATCAGCTCGTGGCTCTGGTCGAGGAAGTCCGGCTGGGTATGGCGGGCCGTGGTGGCCGGGGTCTCGAAGTCCAGCGTCTTGGCGGGCGAGATCACGCTCAGCATGGGGCGCTCCTGAATCCGGTGGGGTCGCGTCGAGTATACCAAGGGCGCCCCGCCCGAGGGGCTATCGCGGTGATAGCCGCCGGGCGGGAGGCCGCCTCAGGGAGCCGGGTTAGCGTAGCGGCGATGCACGTCCTCGATGGCCTCGAGCACCTCGCCGTCGAGGCGCAGGGACTCGCTGGCCAGGTTGCTCTCCAGTTGAGCCATGGAGGTGGCGCCGATGATGTTACTGGTCAGGAAGGGGCGCGAGTTGACGAAGGCCAGCGCCATCTGTGCCGGGTCGAGGCCGGCCTCCCGGGCGATCCCCACGTACTCGGCGGTGGCGGCCTGGGCCTGGGGATTGGTGTAGCGCTGGAAGCGCTCGAACAGGGTCAGCCGGGCCCCCTCGGGGCGGGCGCCATCCAGGTACTTGCCGGAGAGCGTGCCGAAGGCCAGCGGCGAGTAGGCCAGCAGCCCCACCCGCTCGCGGTGGGCGATCTCGGCCAGGCCCACCTCGAAGCTGCGGTTGAGCAGGTTGTAGGGGTTCTGCACCGAGGCGACCCGCGGCAGGCCCTGGGACTCGGCCAAGTGAAGGGCACGCATCACGCCCCAGGGGGTGTCGTTGGACAGCCCGATGGCGCGTACCTTGCCCGCGTCCACCAGCTCCTTCAGGGCGGCCAGGGTCTCCTCGAGCGGGGTGGCGTCCTCCTCATCGTCGGGAACGTAACCGAGCTTGCCGAAGAAGTTGGCCTTCCGCTCCGGCCAGTGCAGCTGGTAGAGGTCGACGTAGTCGGTCTGCAGGCGCGCCAGGCTGTCGTCGATGGCCTGGTGGAGATGCTCGCGGGTCAGCCGCGGGCCGCCACGGATATGCTCGAGGCCGGGGCCCGCGGCCTTGGTGGCGATGATCACGTCGTCGCGGCTGCCGCGACGCTTGAGCCAGTTGCCGATGTAGGCCTCGGTGCGGCCCTGGGTCTCCGCCTTGGGCGGCACCGGGTACATCTCGGCGGTGTCGATGAAATTGATGCCGAAGGCCACCGCACGGTCGAGCTGCGCGTGGGCCTCGGTCTCGCTGTTCTGTTCGCCGAAGGTCATGGTGCCCAGGCAGAGGCGGCTGACCTCGATGCCGGTATCGCCCAGCGGTCGCGTCTGCATCCTGGTGTCCTCGCGGTTCTGGAATGGAGTCGGCATGGTAGCCAGGCGCCACCGGGGCGGCAAATGCCGGGGGTTGAGTCGCCGCGGGGGCGGGCGTATGCTGGCCGCCCGTTATGCCCCGGGGACCGGGGTGGGCCAGATGTCAGACGCCGCGCACAGGGTGGTGCCGGGTGTCTTTTTCTCGCGATACAGGATTCGGTGGAAGGCCATGACACAGGCATCATCACTTTTCACCCGGCTCGAGTACCGCCTGGCGGAGCAGCTCTTCCATACTCGCTGGCTGCCGCGCTCGCCGCGCACCCAGCGCCTGACCATGCACCTCTTCCAGCGCTGTGCCGACGCCGGCCATCCGGCGGCGCTCTCCACCTATGGGCATATGCTGTTCCACCGTGGTATGTCGCCCCAGGACAAGGCCCGCGGTGCCCGCTATGTGCTCGAGGCCGCCCACGCCGGCGACTCCCGTGCCCAGTACCAGGCGGGGCAGATCTACGAGAATGGCTGCGCCCTCTATCCGCGCCGTGACGACCATGCCGTGACCTGGTACGCCCGCGCCGGCGAGGCGGGCCATCCGCTGGCCGCCCAGCGCCTGGCGCGGGCCTACCGCGAGGGCCAGTTGGGCCTCGCGGTGGACGCCGAACGTGCCGCCCACTGGCAGTGCCTGGCCGACCGCGCCGCCGGATTCGGCGAGGCGCTGGACAGCGTGGAAGACGAGACGCGACACTAGCCTGCGAGGCGCCGGTCCGACGGCGCTCTTCCTTCCGTGGCTGCCTGAGGACCCTGCCCGCCGTGACGCTACCGACCCTGCTCGATATCGAGGCGTCCGGATTCGGGCGCGGCAGCTACCCCATCGAGGTGGGGCTGGCCCGACCCGATGGCAGCAGCTGCGCCTTCCTTATCCAGCCCCTGGCCGAGTGGACCCATTGGGATCCCAAGGCCGAGCTGCTCCATGGCATCAGCCGAGCCCGCCTGCAGCGCGAAGGGCATCCGGTGCGCCAGGTGGCACAGTGGCTCAATGACGAACTCGGCGAGCTGAAGATCTGCTACAGCGACAGCTGGGGCTACGACAACACCTGGCTGTCGCTGCTGTTCCATCATGCCGGCATGTTGCCGGCATTCCGCCTGGAAGCGCTGCGCAAGCTGCTCGGCGAGGAGCAGCTGGCGCTGTGGAAGCCTACCAAGGAGGCGCTGATCGAGGAGCTGGGCATCCACCGGCATCGCGCCGGGGAGGATGCCCGGCTGCTGCAGCTTACCTACCAGCGCACCCGCGAGCTGGCCGGCGAGGCCTGATTCAGCGAGCCAGCCGGGCTTCCAGCATATCCAGCAGGTCGAGGGGCTCGCTGGCGTCGAACAGCTCGGCGCGGGTGCGGGCGTTGAGGAAGCCCTGTTCCACGGTGTTGTCGAGGAAGGCCAGCAGTGGCGCGTAGAAGCCTTCGCTGTCGAGCACGCCGATGGGCTTGTCGTGGAGCCCGAGATAGTGCCAGGTCCAGGCTTCGAAGAACTCCTCCAGGGTGCCGATGCCCCCTGGCAGCATGATGAAGGCGTCGGCATGGGCCGCCATGCTGGCCTTGCGCTCGTGCATGTTGTGCACGTGGATCAGCCGGGTCAGGCCGCGGTGGGCCTGTTCACGCTCCACCAGATGGTCGGGCATCACCCCGATGACCTCGCCGCCGGCATCCAGGGTGGCATCGGCCAGGGCCCCCATCATTCCGATACGGGCGCCGCCATAGACCAGGCTGTGGCCGCGGCGCGCCAGCGCCTCGCCCAGCCGGCGGGCGTCGGCCAGGTACTGCGGGTCACGGCCTTCCCGTGAGCCCAGAAAGACGCAGAATCTTGACATGCTCTTCTCCTTGGCAAGAACGGTCATCCTGGCGCGCCTGGCGTATCGCCGCAACCGTGAACCACAACGACGAGGGGCGCCATCAGGCGCCCCTCGTTACCGCGTGGCCCTGTTTCAGCGGGCGGCGTCGGCGTCGCGCTTGATGGCCTCGCGCAGCAGCTTGACGCCGACCACGGAGATGCCAAGCATGCTGACGATCAGGGCGAGGCTGGCAATGACATGGGTATCGACGTACATCGAGGGCTCCTTGTTGAGCATCTTATGGTCAGGGGGTAGAGGGTAAGGAGTGCGCTGGGTGCTTCAGGGCAGGCAGTCGGCCACGCCGTACTCGGTGTCCATCCAGCGGCCGATGACGTTGTCGCCACACAGGTGGTGGGCATACTGGGTGTGCAGGCAGCGCACCTGGTCCCAGTTGGCGATGCCGCCGATACCGCGCTCCGTGAGCACGCCATCATAGCCGAGCCGGATTACCTCAGCCTTTTGTGTCTCGCTCATGTGTCCCCAGCGCGCGGCGACATAGTCGCGATGGCTTTCATGGTAGGCGGCGAGCAGCTCGGGCTCCTCCTGCAGGCGGGCCTCGAGCCGCTTGATGGCGCCGTCGGCCTCGATGCGCGAGATCACCACCTTGAGCAGCTCGGAGCTCAGCCAGTAGAGGGTCGGGAAGGGCTTGCCGTCGACGATGGGCGCCATGCGCAGCACCAGCGGGGTGCCCTCGCCATCGGTGGCGGACACGGCCTCGATGCCGCGGGGGGCGCGGCCGAGCTGCTCGGTGATGATCGCCAGCTGGCGAGGATCGGGCGGGTTATCGGTCTGGATCACCATCGTCGGGGCCCCGTAGAAACTTGTTGGACTCGCCTACGGCCAGGAAGAAGGCACGATTGAGCTGATCGGGGGTGGGCACGTAGGACCACTCCCGCTCGCAGTATTCCGCGGCCCGCGCCATCAGCACGTCATGGAGTCGATTGAACGGCGCATCATAATCGTAGGGGTCGGCGCCGAACAAGCGGATATGGGGGTAGTCGGCGAAGCGCTCGATGAAGTAGCGCAGCAGCTGCGCCTCCATGGCGCGGTGGCGCTCGGTGTCCTCCGGGTCCAGCCAGAGGGTGTAGCGGATGGCCATGGTGGGCTCCTGTGCAGGGTTATCTCAGTTGGCGGACCCGCTCTATGACTAGTCCCCGGCGCCTCTGGACAGTGTAGCCAGGCGTCCGCCGGTAAGCCGGAGCAGGTCGGCAGGCGCCAGGCGGATCTCGAGCCCGCGGCGGCCGCCGCTGACGTGGATCGCTGCCAGGGCCTCGGCGCCGGCGTCGAGGAAGGTGGCCAGGCGGCGTTTCTGGCCCAGCGGGCTGATGCCTCCCACCACGTAGCCGGTGGCGCGCTGGGCCTCGTCGGCCTCGGCCATCTGCGCCTTGCGGGCGCCGGCGGCACGCGCCAGGGCCTTGAGATCGAGCTTGCGCGATACCGGCACGATGGCCACCGCCAGGCGGCCGTCGTCGAGCCGGGCCAGCAGCGTCTTGAACACCTCGTCCGGTGATAGCCCCAGTGCCCGGGCGGCCTCCTCGCCGTAGGCGGGGCTGCGCGGGTCATGGTCGTACTCGGCCAGGGCGAAGTCGACCCCGGCCTTCTCCAGCTGCTTCACGGCGGGTGTCATGCGGCGGTGGGCTCCTCCTGGAGGTGGGCTTCCAGCGCCTCGCGCAGCTCGCCCTCGATGGGCATGGCCTGCTTGGCGTCGTGGTCGAACTGCAGCATGACGGTGCGGCCCAGGTTGGTCATCTGGCCGTTCTGCCAGGCCTCCTGGGTGACGGTGAAGGAGCTGTTGCCGAGCCGCGAGACGTAGGTACGGACCTCGATATCGCTGCCGTACTGCAGCTCGGCCCGGTACTCGACCTCCATGCGGGCCATGATCAGCCGCCACTTGCGGGGGTCCAGGTCCGGGGTGAAGAGCCGGAAGAGGTCGTTGCGGGCCAGCTCGAACCAGGCCGGCAGGCGGGTGTTGTTGATATGGCCCAGGGCGTCGGTGTCATAGAAGGCGGGCTCGATGGTGCGGGTGAACATGGGGGAATCCTTGTTGTGGTGTCTCCAGAACGAACAGCTTTGCCCCGAGCAAGCGCTCGGTCAAGTTTTACGGGGAGGCCTGCCCCCGGCGCTCCTCACGCCGGTTGACCAGCCAGGCCTGCAGGCGAGTCCAGCTGACGAGCCACAGGGTGGCCACGGCGAAGCCGGCCAGGGTGCCCAGTGCCAGGCCCAGGGTGGGGTAGGCGAAGGAGACGCACAGCGCATAGCTGAGCAGCGAGCCGAGGCCCATCGGGTAGTGCTTGATCACCGTGGCCACCGGGCCGTGGCCGTGGGTCAGGTGCAGGATCACCAGGAAGGGATACATGGTGACCGGGAAGGCGGCCATCACGCCGGCCCAGGCGGCCGGCAGCACATGGGCCAGGCCGGTGATCACGAAGATGATCACGGCGGCGAGCAGGGCGCGCACCATCAGGGCGGCCCAGGAG
This sequence comes from Halomonas sp. SSL-5, assembly GCF_030708455.1. Lineage (GTDB taxonomy): Bacteria > Pseudomonadota > Gammaproteobacteria > Pseudomonadales > Halomonadaceae > Halomonas. The sequence continues at coordinate 8,679 of NZ_JAUYWF010000015.1, read as the reverse complement.
AAGCGTCCGGTGGGGCGGGCCATGCTCTCCGGTACGCGGCGGTAGAGCCAGGTGAACAGGGCGATGGCGGCCAGGGTGGTGAGGGTGCCGGTGAGGCGGTCGAACTCCACCCGGGTCAGCACCAGGCTGACCGCCAGGAAGGCGGCCAGCCCCGCGGCGGTACCGGCCAGCACGCCGGGCAGCCCCGGGCGGCGCCCGGCCAGCAGGTAGCCGCCGCCCAGCGCCAGGGTGGCGGTGAAGCCGGCCAGGGTGTGGACGGCGCTCTCGGCGGCGAAGCCTGGCGAGAGCTCCAGGCCGATGAAGAACAGGGCGATGGCGGTGCCCAGCGGGTAGCCCGCCAGCAGGCCGGCGACGCGTGGACTGACACGCACGGCGATGGCGCCGAGACCCAGCACCATGCCGATCGAGACCACAAGCTTGGCCAGTTGCCAGCTCAGGGGAACGTCCATCTCGTTTTCCTTAATCCTTGTGAGGTCATACGGCCGCCATGGTAGCGGCGGCTCTGTATCAGGCGCAGTTCCTATATCAGGCGCAGTCCCTGGCGGTCGCGCCAGGCCGCGGGCAGGGCGTCTGCCAGGGACTCGCGCAGATGGGATGGCAGCGCCGATTCGGCCGCCTCCAGGGAGTCGAAGTCACGGTTGCGCAGCCAGCAGTAGGCCCAGGCGCAGGCCTCGTCGGCGTCTCGGGGGCGTGGCCGGGCGGGCATCTGTACCAGCAGGAAGGTGGCCGTCCGCGCGGCCCACAGCGGGATATCGTCGCCGTTCTCCGCCTCGCTCCAGGCCGTCAGGGTGGCGGCGTCGGGGGTGGCCTCCGGTAGGCCGATGCGCACCACCCGGGCGGTCTCGGCGAGCAGCAGGGCCAGGCGCTGCGGGGCGTCCTGGCCCAGGTCGCGCCACTGGGCCACCAGTCGCGGCATGCCGCGGCGCACCTTGGCATAGAAGTCTTCCTGGGGCATGGTCGAGGTCATGGGATTTTCCTGGCCGTCGATGAAAGGAGTGAGCGCATGGCGTTCGATTTTGCCACGCCGGTGGAGCGTCGGCATCCATCCGGTCACTGGCCGTCTCAGAAGTGGCATCGCTACGGCGACGAGGTGCTGCCACTGTGGGTGGCCGACATGGACTTCGTCTCGCCTCCGGCGGTGCTCGAGGCGCTGCGTGCCCGGGTCGATCACGGAGTATTCGGCTACGGTCTGGTGCCCGACTCGCTGCGCGAGACGCTGTGCGCCTGGAGTGCGGAGCACTATGACTGGGCCATCGCGCCGGAGTGGCAGCAGTGGCTGCCCGGGGTGGTGCCGGCGCTGCACCTGGCCAGCCTGGCGCTGACCCAGCCAGGCGACGGGGTGCTGACGGTGACGCCCATCTATCCGCCCTTCCTCAGGGTGGCCGAGCGCACCGGACGCACGCCCCAGCAGGCCCGTATGGGCGAGCCGTTGGCGCCGGGCGAGCCCTGGCGCCTCGACCTAGAGGCACTGGAGGCGGCGATCACCCCGCGCACCCGGCTGCTGCTGTGGTGCCACCCTCATAATCCTACCGGTCGAGTGTGGAGCCACGACGAACTGGCCGGCCTGGCCGAGCTGGTCGAGCGGCACGATCTCTGGGTGGTGTCCGACGAGCTGCACTGCGACCTGCTGCTGGAGGAGGGGGCCCGCCATGTGCCGCTGGCGGCGGCCTTCCCCGAGCTCGCCGCGCGCACGATCACCCTCTGGGCGCCCTCCAAGACCTTCAACCTGGCCGGGCTGACCGCCGCCTGCGCGGTGATTCCCGACCCCGCGCTGCGCCGGTGCTTCGCCGCCACGGCCAAGGGGCTGATGCCGGACGGCAACGTGCTGGGGCTGGTGGCCGCCGAGGCCGCCTACGCCCACGGCGACCCCTGGCGACAGGTGCTGCTCGAGGTGCTGCGCGACCACCGTCGCAGCCTGGCGGAGCGGGTGGCGCACTGGCCGGGGGTCGGCATGGCGCCACCGCAGTCCACCTACCTGGCCTGGCTCGACCTGCGCGAGGCGGGGCTCGGCGAGTCACCCCAGCAAACGCTGCTGGAGCGCGCCGGGGTGGCGCTCTCGGATGGCGCCGACTTCGGCCACCCCGGCTTTGCCCGGCTCAACTTCGGCACCACCGCCACCCAGCTGGAAGCGGCGCTCTCGCGGCTGGATGGGGTGCTGGCTCAGTAGAGCATGGCGAAGAGCTTGCGGCGGTAGCTGACCGTGAGCGGGTGGTCGGCACCCAGGGCATCGAAGACCCGCAGCAGGGTCTTGCGGGCGGCGTCGTCGCCATAGGCGCGGTCGGCCTTCATCAGTGCCAGCAGCCCCTCGAGGCCTGGCTCATAGTCGCCGTCGGCGACCCGGCGCATCGCACGCAGGTACTTCGCCTCGCTGTCGTCACGCTCGCCCAGGGCGGCCAGCTCCTCGGCGGAGGGGGCCTCCTCGCCGAACTCGATGCTGGCGCGCACCCCGCGGGCCGGGGCGGCATCGCGCTCCTCTGGCGGCAGGTTGTCGAGCACGCTGCGCGCCTCGTCGGCGCGCCCCTCGGCCACCAGGGTGCGGGCCAGCTCCACCTGATAGGGAGTGTGGTCCGGGTACTGCTGGGCGAGTTCCTGGTAGATGGCGCGGGCGGTGGCGGCATCGCCGGCGGCCAGCGCCTCGGCGGCCTGGTCTTCGGGGCTCGCCGGAACATCCTCCGGGGCGGGGAAGTAGCGGCCCAGCCACTCACGGATCTCCTTCTCGGGCAGTGCGCCCTGGAAGTGGTCGACCAGGCCACCCTGGCTGACCAGCTTGACGTCGGGCACCGAACGCACCCCCAGCTGGGCGGCGATCTCCTGGTTCTCCTCGATGTTGAGCTTGGCCAGCAGGAAGGCGCCCTGATATTCGCGGGCCAGCTTCTCCAGCACCGGCATCAGGGTCTTGCAGGGCTGGCACCAGGGGGCCCAGCAGTCGAGCAGCACCGGCACCTGCATGGACAGCTCCAGCACCTGCTGGATGTTGCTGGCGTCGACGTCGATGATGACCTCGGGAGCCTCGCCCGACTCGGCCTGACCAGGCTGCGACGGCGCCTCCTGTGGGGCACTGGTGTCGGCGGTGAGCGGCTCACCGGTACGCGGATCGACGATGGACATGGTTGGTATTCCCGGAAACGAGTGTGTTTGCTCAGGATATGCGGGTGGGGGCGGGCAGATTCAAGGGGTGGTGGCGTGCTGGGCAGGCTGTGGCCGCGACCGGATGAGGCAGCTGTGTCCTACGCTTCTTGCCACTGGGCGCGGTTGCGCCCCGTCTCCTTGGCGGCATAGAGGCCCTGGTCGGCGCGCTTGATCGCCGGTTTCAGGGTGGTCTCTCCGATGTTAACCAGCGTCACGCCCAGCGAAGCGGTGTAGGCCAGCGTGCCGTCTTCCATCGCGTCCTGACCGATCCTGACAGGGGTGGTGGCGACCGCCTCCCGCAGCCTCTCGGCGACCTGAAGGGCCTGCTCGCGGTTGGTGTCGGGCAGTAGCACGGCGAACTCTTCGCCGCCCATGCGGCACAGCACGTCGCCGTCGCGCAGCACCCGGCGGGCCAGGTCGGCAAAGGCCTGCAACACCAGATCCCCCACATCGTGGCCATGGCTGTCGTTGATGCGCTTGAAGTGATCGAGGTCGATGGCAATCAGCGTCAGCGGTGTCGCACTGCGCTCGGCGCGGGCGATCTCCATGGCCGCCTGGTTCTCCAGGTAACGGCGGTTACCCAGGCCGGTGAGGGGATCGGTGAGCGCCTGCTCCTCCAGGCGTGCCTCCAGTGCCTTACGCTCGCTCAGGTCGAACACCGTGGCGCGGGAGTACTGGAAGCCGTCCTCGGTCACTTGAGCGGTGGCCTGGATCGCTACCGGCAGTCGGCTGCCATCACGACACAGCAACTCGCACTCGGCGCTTCCTTCCTGGCCCTCGCCCAGCACCTGGCGGAAGGCGGCGTCGAAGGCCGCTCGGGTCTCGGGTGTGACGAAGTCACGATAGTGGAGCTTGTCGATCACCTCATCGGCGCGATAGCCCAGCCAGTCGAGCTCGGTACGGTTGATCTTGACCACCCGGCCATCGCCGTCGAGCGAATGGTAGCCACAGGGGGCGTGCTCGTAGAGATCCTGTACCTCACCGGCGTACCGACGGGCCTCGCGTGAGAACTGCAGGGCACGCTGTCGCAGGCCGCGCAGGCGATGGTTGCTCAGCACCCAGAACACACCGAAGGCCACCGACAGCAGATAGACCAGGGCGATGGCCAGCTGTTGTATGGGGTTCTGCTTCAGGAGCTCCACCAGGCTGGGTTTGGGTATCAGGATGCCGAGGCGCCAGGGCTGCGACTCAGGCTGACTCACGATCATGCCGGCCTGGCTGCGGTAGTGCTGGGTGCGAATGTCATGGCTGCGAAACCCGAGCAGATGATCGTTCAGCATGACCATGCCCTGGTTGCGTGCCGACATGGCCGCCCAGGTACCTGGCCTTCGGTTGCCAATCGAGTCCCCGAACTGATCTTCCCGACCCTCTTCGCCGGGTAGCAGCCATCTGCCCTGGGCATCTACCAGTAGCACTTCACCGCGGCCCGCCTCCCTGGCATGCGGCAGGTTGGCGGTGATTTGCGACCAGTCGAGGGTGAACAGCAGCACACCGAGGCGCTGCCCGCGGTCATCGACGATCGGTGTGGCGATGTCGATGACCGTGGTTACGGGCGCGTCACTGTCCCCGGAGGCCCCCAGGCGCGGGGGAGAGACATATAGGTCACGCGATTTTAGCCGCATGGCTTCCTGGAAGGTGGTCGTGGCGCCGTGTGCCACTACCGGCGGTCGCGGCAGGGTAGGCATCGCGGTAGTGGCAACCCACTCGAGCCCGCGAGTGTCGATCACCGCCAATCGCGTGTAGCGGCCGTAATGGGTCATCAAGGTGTCGAACAGCGCTTCCATCTGGTGCCAGTCTTGCTCTGCGGCGGGACCCCATTCCGGAGCTCTGGGGGTGGTCCGTCTGACCAAAAACTGCCGCAGCAGCGGGAGTTCCGCGGTGGCCAGCACCTGGTTGAAGCTTTCGTTCATGCTCCTGAGCAGCATGTCGTATTCGGCGTCGAGGAACGCTTCGGCCGTCTGGCGGCTGCTGTCGATCCGCTCCTCGAGGTGAGAGGCAAAAATCGGGTACAGGGTCATGCTGACCAAGGCCACGGGCAGCAGAATGGCGATCGCCAGGCGTGTCCAGAGCGTGTTGATGTTCAATGGTATGCCCATGAGGCAGTCAGCATAGTTGCCAGGAAGTCATCAAGAATGGGGCTCGGGCAAGCAGTCGGGCAGTTGCCGCAAGGCCGCTAGCGGTAGGGGGCGGGCAAACAGAAAGCCCTGGAGCAGGTCGCACTCGCGACGCACCATGTCCTCCTGCTCTTCCGGTGTCTCGATCCCTTCCGCCACCACCACCATGTCCATGTGGTGAGCCATGGTGATGACACCCTGCACGATGGCCGCGGTACGTCGGTCCGTCAGGGTCTTCTGCACGAAACTGCGGTCGAGCTTGACCTTGTGGGTGGGCAGGTCGCGCAGGTAGCTGAGACTGGAGAATCCGGTGCCGAAGTCATCCAGCGCCACACGCACGCCCATGGCCTTGAGTGTTTCCATCAGCTCGATCACCGGCTCGGCACCATCCAGCAGCACGCTTTCGGTCACCTCCAGCTCCAGCAGCTCGGGTGGCAGGCCGGTAGTGGCGAGGATGTGCCGAACCTCATCCAGGAAGCCGTCACGGTGAAACTGCAGGGAGGAGATATTCACCGCGACGGGGAGCGCTCTGCCATCATACGCCTGAAGTTCGGCCATCTCCTGGCAGGCCTGGCGCAGCACCCAACGTCCCAGGGGGATGATCTGCCCGGTCTGCTCGGCCAGCGGGATGAAGACCCCAGGGGAGATCAGGCCGCGCTGGGGATGATGCCAGCGGATCAGCGCCTCGAAGCCGCGCACGCTGCCGTCTTCGGCGGCGACGATGGGCTGGTAGTGGAGGACGAATTCCTCGTTGTTGAGGGCGGTGTAGAGATCGTGGCGCAGCAGCACCTCCTCCGCGGTGATTCGCTGGCCGTCGCCGCGGTACCACTGCCACGTATTGCGCCCCTGTTGCTTGGCGCCGCTCACGGCGAGGTCGGCATGCTGCAGCAGCTCCTGGGCATGGCCGATCTCGCCGTCGCTGGTGGCGATGCCGATGCTGGCGCTGATATGCACGGCATTCCCCTCCAGGTAGTAGGGACGGCTCAGCGCATCCAGCAAGCGGTCGGCCAGATGGGCGCCCGCCTCGCGACGGCGACCGGGCAGCAACAGGCAGAACTCGTCGCCGGCCAGTCGGGCGATGGTATCGCCGGGGGCGACCAGGCCGCGCAGCCGTTCGGCGACGGCGACCAGCAGGGCGTTGCCGACGGCGTGGCCCAGGCCATCATTGACCGCCTTGAAGCCATCCAGGTCCAGCAGCATCACCAGCAGCGGCTGGGAACTCTCTTGTGAATCGAGGAAGGCCGCTGCAAGGCGCTCGTCGAGCAGCGAGCGATTGGGCAGCGCGGTGAGCAGGTCGTGGCTGGCCTGGTAGGCAATCTGGGCCTCGTGCTCGCGCTGGCGGGTAATATCCTTGGCGATGCCGAAGACCCCCTGGGTCTCGCCCTCGACGATGATCGGCAGGGTGGTGAGGTCGAGGGCACGCAGCTCGCCGTCGCGGTGGGTGAGGGTGAGCTCGACGCGCCCCGGCTCGCCGGCCAGGGTGGCCTCGAACAGCGCCTGCAGGCGCGGGATGTCTTCGGGTGACAGCAGCACCGAGAAGTGCTCGCCCAGCACCTCCTCGTCGCGGCGGCCGGTGATCTCGCTGCAGGCGGCGTTGGCCGACACGAGGCGGCCCTCATGGTCGAGGGAGAAGACGCCGTCCGGGTGGTAGAGGTAGAGCGAGCGGAAGCGCTGTTCCAGGTCGTACTGCGCCTCCAGGCGCCTGCGTGCGGCGAGGAGTTCCCGGGAGCGCCCCAGCACCAGGCGTACCAGGCCCAGGCTCAGGGCCAGCAGGTAGCTCAGGATCAGTCCGGAGATGGCGAAGCCACCGGGCATCAGGCCGGCGCGCAGCATGGCGGGCAGGGAGTCCAGGTGCACCTCCAGTGTCAGCCGGGCGCCCCCCGGCAGCCCCACGTGGCGGGTGCCGAGGTGGGGCAGCGGGCGTACCGAGGCGGGCGGCGGCAGGCGGCCCGGCTGGCGAATCTCGAGCAGTGGCCGGGAGGTACGGACCTCGACCCGGAAGCGCTGGAGCTGCACGCCGAGCTCCTGGGCCAGCAGCTGGGCCAGGTCGAGCCGGGCGACCAGCTGACTGCCGGCATCGTCCACCGGGGCGGCGATCAGCAGCCGTGTGGGGGCGTCAGGCGCCGGCATGGCATGGGGTGCCTGCCAGGGCAGCGCCAGCCAATCGCCGACCTCGGCGCGCATGATCTCGTGGCGCAGGCGGCGCGGGTCGAGCAGGCGGGGTGCGCGCAGGTCGGCGATCCGCCCTTGCGGGGCCATCAGCACCAGCGCTTCCAGGTAGGGGGCGTGGCGGAAGTAGCTGTCGACATCGTGGGCGCGCAGCCGGTCGGCGCGGAGGGCGGGCTCCTGGCCCTGGCGCCAGGCCAGGCGTTGATATAGCTCCAGCTGGGCGGTCATTACCCGGCGGGCGTTGAGCTCGACGTTATCCAGCAGGGTCGCGGCCTGGCGGTGGATGGTGGTCTGGGCGTTCCAGGTCAGTACGTACCACGCCAGGCAGCTCGTCAGCACCCCGGCAACGGCGGCGACCTGGGTCAGCCGGCCCACCGGCAGCATGGGCCGCGGGCCGCGCCAGGCCACGCCGAGCAGGGCAACGCCGCCGAGCAGGGCGTAGAGGGTGGCGAGCATCGGCGCCGAGACGAAGCCCGCAGACCAGTCTGTGCGGCTGGCGGGCAGCAGCAGCATCGCCAGCGATAGCGCCCCGGTGAGCAGGGCCAGTACACCACTCCCAGCCCACAGCAGTCGACGCATTCGGCTGCCCAAGCCTGCGAGGCTGCACAGAGCGACCAGCAGCAGCAGGAGTGCCGCCACCGAGAGGATCCGTGGCCCGCCCGTCACCCAGGAACTCCCCTGCCAGGGCCCTCCGGCCCAGGCGTTGTGGGTCAGGGTGTAGAGGGTGATGGCGACCAGCGGTAGTGCCGCAGCGAGGCGCAGTCGAGGTGCCGTGAACAGCCAGCCCAGCACGCTGAGCCCGGCCAGGAAACCGGTGAGGGCGGCATCGGCCACCATCAGCCCACTCAGCGGGTAGGCCACGCCCAGTAGGTGGGCGACCAGGCCGGCACTGCCCAGGAGGGCGAAGGTGGCGGCGATCATCAGCAGGCCGATATCCATGGCCACATCGCGGATGCGGTAGGGCAGGTTGCTCTCCCCTGTGGGGATGGTGGCCGTCCTGGCGTGCATGGCGTGCTCCGTTTCAGTCGCCGACGACGCGGTTGCACCCCGTGTGCTTGGCGGCGTTCAACAGGTGGCGGATATCGGTCATCGGGGCTCCTGGGGCGGCCATGTCGCTATCGCCTCAGCTTGCGTGCTGTGGCCGGGAAGCTCAAGGGGGTCGAATCCCGGCGCATGGTGATGTCAGCGGCGGCCGCTGGTTCTGAAACGAGAGGGAACCGATGGCCTTCGGGTCATGGGCACGAAAAAAGCCGACTCCCGGAGGAAT
>NZ_JAUYWF010000014.1 GCF_030708455.1 Halomonas sp. SSL-5 | reverse complement strand
TGGCCCGTTTGTCGGGAACAAACGGGAACCGCTTCAGCGGGCCCGAAGGGCGAGTCTCAGGATGAGACGAGTAAAGTAGCGGAGCGCCGCCCGCCGGGAGGCCGGCCCCCGGAGTGCCGGCCAGGTCATCGTCAGGTACTTATTAAGAAAAGCCCCGAGCTCCTTTGTGAGTTCGGGGCTTTTTGCGTTCGGGGCATTGCTTGGCTGGCTCCACCGCACAGTTGGCAGGCAGTAAAAAGCCCGGCCGATGGCCGGGCTGGGGTCAGGCGGGGGAAGGGGCGGGGCTCAGAGGGCGGCGATCTTGTCGCGCTGCTCCGCCAGCAGCCGGCGGGAGGCCTGGAACTCGTCCAGCTTGCCGCGCTCCTTCTCTACCACCGCGGCGGGCGCCTTGGCCACGAAGCTCTCGTTGGAGAGCTTCTTCTCGATACCGCCGATCAGCTTCTCCTGCTTCTCGATCTCCTTGTCGAGGCGGGCGAGCTCTGCTTCCTTGTCGATCAGGTCGGCCATGGGCACCAGCACCTCCATTTCGCCGACCAGTTGCGTGGCCGAGAGCGGCGCCTCGGCCGGGTCGTCGAGCCAGGTGATGCTTTCCAGCTTGGCGAGCTTGGCGAGGAACGGCCGGTTGGCGTCCAGTCGCTGGCGATCGGCATCAACACCCTTGGTCAGCAGCACGTCCAGCGGCTTGCCGGGGGTGATGTTCATCTCGGCGCGGATATTGCGCACGGCGATGATCACCCCCTTGAGCCACTCGATGTCGCGAATCGACTGCTCGTCGACCCTGGCCGGGTCGGCGACCGGCCAGGCCTGGGCCATGATGGAATCGCCCTCGCCCTGGAAGGTGCCGGCCAGGGGGGCCACGCGCTGCCAGATCTCCTCGGAGATGTAGGGCATCATCGGGTGGGCCAGGCGCAGGATCGCCTCCAGTACGCGGACCAGGGTGCGGCGCGTGCCGCGCTTGGCATCGAGGCCGGCGTTGTCGTCCCACAGTACCGGCTTGGAGAGCTCCAGGTACCAGTCGCAGTACTCGTTCCAGACGAACTCGTAGAGCGCCTGGGAGGCGTGGTCGAAGCGGAACTCCTCCATGGCCCGGGTCACCTGGACCTCGGTCTGCTGCAGACGCGAGATGATCCAGCGATCGGCCAGCGACAGCTCGACCGCCCCGCCATCCTGCCCTTCGTGTGGAAGCCCGGTATCCTCTCCCTCGGCGTTCATCAGCACATAGCGCGAGGCGTTCCACAGCTTGTTGCAGAAGTTGCGGTAGCCATCCAGGCGGCCCATGTCGAACTTGATATCGCGTCCGGTGGTGGCCTGGGAGAGGAAAGTAAAGCGCAGTGCATCGGTACCGTGGGGCTCGATGCCCTCCGGGAACTCGCCGCGAGTGGCCTTGGCGATGGCCTTGGCCTTCTGGGGCTGCATCATGTTGCCGGTGCGCTTCTCCACCAGCGTGTCCAGCTCGATGCCGTCGATCAGGTCGATGGGGTCGAGCACGTTGCCCTTGGACTTGGACATCTTCTGCCCCTGGCCATCACGCACCAGGCCGTGCACATAGACCTGCTTGAAGGGCACCTCGCCGGTGAACTTCAGGGTCAGCATGATCATCCGCGCGACCCAGAAGAAGATGATGTCGAAGCCGGTGACCAGCACGCTGGAGGGGTGGAAGGTCGCCAGCTCCGGGGTCTGCTCCGGCCATCCCAGGGTGCCGAAGGTCCACAGCCCCGAGCTGAACCAGGTGTCCAGCACGTCCTCGTCCTGGCTCAGTTCGAGGTCGGCGGGAAGGCCGTGCTTCTCGCGCGCCTCCTGCTCGCTCCTCGCCACGTAGACGTTGCCATCATTGTCGTACCAGGCCGGGATGCGGTGGCCCCACCACAGCTGGCGGGAGATGCACCAGTCCTGCAGGTCGCGCATCCAGGCGAAGTACATGTTCTCGTAGTTCTTGGGCACGAACTGGATGTCGCCCTTCTCCACCGCGGCGATGGCCGGCTTGGCGAGGCTCTCCACGGCGACGAACCATTGATCGGTGAGCAGCGGCTCGATGACATCGCCGGAGCGGTCGCCGTAGGGCAGGGTGTTGTTCACCGTCTCGACCTGCTCGAGCAGGCCGGCGGCGTCCATGTCGGCGACGATGCGCGCGCGTGCCGCGAAGCGCTCCAGGCCGGCGTAGGCCTCCGGCAGGCTCGTATCGATCTCGGCCAGCGGACGGCCCTGGATATCGAAGGCCTCGGCGCGCGCGAGGATCGATGCGTCCTGGGTGAAGACGTTGATCAGCGGCAAGCCCTGGCGGCGACCCACCTCGTAGTCGTTGAAGTCGTGGGCCGGGGTGATCTTCACGCAGCCGGAGCCCTTCTCCATGTCGGCGTGCTCGTCGGCGACGATGGGGATCCGGCGCCCCACCAGGGGGAGTTCCACGAACTTGCCGATCAGTGAGGCGTAGCGGGGATCCTCCGGGTTGACCGCCACGGCGCTGTCGCCCAGCAGGGTCTCGGGGCGGGTGGTGGCGACGGTGAGGTAGTCCTTGCCGTCGTCGGTGGTGGCGCCGTCGGCCAGGGGGTAGCGGAAGTGCCAGAAGCTGCCCTGCTGGTCGCGGTTCTCCACCTCCAGGTCGGAGATGGCGGTGTGCAGGGTCGGGTCCCAGTTGACGAGCCGCTTGCCGCGGTAGATCAGGTCCTCCTCGAAGAGGCGCACGAAGACCTCCTGGACCGCCCGATAGAAGCCGTCGTCCATGGTGAAGCGTTCGCGGCTCCAGTCGACGCTGGCCCCCATGCGACGCAGCTGGCGGGTGATATGCCCGCCGGACTCCTGCTTCCACTCCCACACCTTGTCGATGAAGGCCTCACGACCCAGGTCGTGGCGGCTCTTGCCCTCTTCCGCGGCGACCTTGCGCTCGACCAGCATCTGGGTGGCGATGCCGGCATGGTCGGTACCCACCTGCCACAGGGTGTTGCGCCCCTGCATCCGCCGCCAGCGGGTCAGGGTGTCCATGATGGTGTCCTGGAAGGCGTGGCCCATGTGCAGGCTGCCGGTCACGTTGGGCGGCGGGATCATGATGGAGTAGGGCTCGCCTTCGCCTGCGGGGGCGAAGCGGCCGTCGGCCTCCCAGCGCTGGTACCAGCGGGATTCGATCTGCGCGGGTTGGTAGGTCTTGTCCATGGGCGTTCCGGGTCCAGAAATGATCACCGCCGGCCAGGTGGCCGGACGGCAGGAATGGCGACGAAAAATGGGCTTGATTATAGCCCGGCGGGGTGGCTGGCGTCAGCCTGACTGGCCGCGCAGCTGGTGCGCCTTGACCGCGTAGCCGCGCTGGCGATAGGTCTGCCAGCACTCGCGCTTGGCGGTCAGTACCGCCTGGTGCTGGTTGATGATCTCGGCGACCCGCTCGAAGCGCGAGAACCACTCGGGGATGCCCGGCGAGAGGTTGAGCAGGGCCTGTACCGCGCGCTCGGGCGGCGGCGGCTCGGCCCAGCCGATGGTGACCGGTACCTCGCCGGCCAGGGGGTAGTCGGCCAGGGCATGGGGCACATAGGCGTCGGCACGGAAGGTCCACAGTGCCGCGTCGAGCTCCCTGGCCATGGCCTCGTCCTCGGCGTGCAAGTGCAGCCGATAGCCCTTGCGCTGGATGGTCTCGGCCAGCCGGCAGGCGAAGTCGAGACGCGCCTCCAGGGTGGTGTCGGGAAGGACGTAGAAGTCGATCTGGGTCACGCCCTACACCAGCCGCGTCAGCCAGCCGTGGGTGTCTTCCGCACGGCCATACTGAAGGTCGAGCAGCTTGGCGCGCAGGCGCTTGGCGATGGGGTTGCCGCTGTCGCCGGCCAGGCGGATGCGCTCCTGCTCGCCGACCAGCTCACCCACCGGGGTGATCACCGCGGCGGTACCGCAGGCGAAGACCTCGGTGATCTCGCCGCTGGCCGCGCCCTCGCGCCATTCGTCGATGCTGATGGGGCGCTCCTCGGGCGTCAGCCCCTCGTCCCGGGCCAGGGTCAGCACCGAGTCGCGGGTCACCCCCTCGAGGATGGTGTCAGTGAGGCGCGGGGTGGCGATGCGCCCGTCCTTGAACACGAAGAACAGGTTCATGCCGCCGAGTTCCTCGATCCACTTGTTCTCGGCGGCATCGAGGAAGGCGACCTGGCCACAGCCATTGGCGCTGGCCTCCTTCTGGGCCGCCAGGGAGGCGGCGTAGTTGCCGCCGCACTTGGCGAAGCCGGTGCCGCCCGGGGCGGCCCGCTTGTAGTGTTCCGAGAGCCAGATCGAGACCGGCTCGATGCCACCCTTGAAGTAGGCCGCCGCCGGCGAGGCGATCACGTAGTAGTCGACCTCCTGGGCCGGGCGCACACCGAGGAACTTCTCGCTGGCGATCATGAAGGGGCGCAGGTAGAGGCTGCACTCGTCGGCCTCGCTCCTGGGCGTGGGGACCCAGGCGTGGTCCTGGGCCAGCAGCGCCTCGAGCGAGCCGATGAAGTCGGCGTCGGAGAGCTCCGGCAGCGCCAGCCGGCGGGCGCTGCGACGGAAGCGCTCGGCGTTCTTCTCCGGGCGGAAGGTCCACACCGAGCCGTCGGCGTGGCGGTAGGCCTTGATGCCCTCGAAGATCTCCTGGGCGTAGTGCAGCACGGCGGCGGCGGGGTCCAGGGTCAGCGGGCCGTAGGGACGTACCTGGTGGCCGTGCCAGCCGGCGTCCAGGGTCCAGCGCACATGGGCCATGTGGTCGGTGAAGTACTGGCCGAAGCCCGGGTTGGCGAGGATGTCCTCACGGATCGAGTCGGCCGTGGGGGTGGAGTTGGGCAGGAGTTCGAAGCTGGCATTCGACACGGCGAGGGGTCTCCGCTACGCCCGGGGCCGTGGGCCCCGGGCCGGTAAAGGAAGCTCGGGCCGTCAGGGGCCCGGGTCGTGGATTCATCGTCAGTCCCACATGAGAAAGGCGACGCGGGAAAAACGCAAGGGCGAGGCGCTATTCCGCCTCGGTTTCCACCACGGCGTCGGCCTCGCGGTCCAGCAGGTACTGGGTCAGCAGCCCCACCGGGCGGCCGCTGGCACCCTTCTGCTTGCCGGAGCTCCAGGCGGTGCCGGCGATGTCCAGGTGCGCCCAGGGGAAGGTATCGGCGAAGCGCGAGAGGAAGCAGGCCGCGGTGATGGTGCCCGCCGGCTTGCCGCCGATGTTGGCCAGGTCGGCGAAGTTGGAGTCGAGCTGCTCCTGGTACTCGTCCCACAGCGGCAGGTGCCAGGCGCGGTCCCAGGCCGCCTCGCCGGCGTCGAGCAGGTCGAGGGCCAGGTCGTCGTCGTTGGCAAGCAGGCCGGTGGCGTGATGGCCCAGGGCGATGATGCAGGCCCCGGTCAGGGTGGCGATGTCCACCACGCTGGCCGGTTCGAAGCGCTCGGCGTAGGTGAGGGCGTCGCACAGCACCAGGCGGCCCTCGGCGTCGGTGTTGAGCACCTCCACCGAGAGGCCCTTGAGGGTCCGGATGATATCGCCGGGCCGGGTGGCGCCGCCGTCGGGCATGTTCTCGGCGGCGGCGACGATGGCCACCAGGTTGACCTTCGGGCGGATGCCGAGCACCGCCTCGACGGTACCGAACACGCTGGCCGCGCCACACATGTCGAATTTCATCTCGTCCATGGCCTCGCCGGGCTTGAGCGAGATACCGCCGGTGTCGAAGGTGATGCCCTTGCCCACCAGCACATGGGGGGCCTCGTCGGCATCCTCGGCGCCCTGGTACTTCATCACGATCAGCCGTGATGGCTGCTCGCTGCCGCGGCCCACCGAGAGCAGGCTGTGGGCGCCCAGGGCCTCCAGGGCCTCCTCGTCGAGGACCTCCACCTGGAGTGCGCCGCCGGAGGCTTCGCCCAGCGCCTCGGCCCGCTCGGCCAGGTAGCTCGGGGTGCAGACATTGCCGGGCAGGTTGCCCAGGGTGCGGGCGGCGTTGATGCCCTGGCCCACGGCGTCGCCGATGCGGGCGCCCTCGCGGGCCGCCACGGCGTCGCCGTCGTCGCTGACCAGCAGGGTCACCGAGGCCAGTCGCGACGCGGGGGCCTTCTTGGACTTGAACTCCTCGAAACGATAGAGGGCGCGATGGGCGGCCTCGGCGACCATGCGTGCCTTCCAGTCGGCACCGCGATCCGCCAGGGGCACCTCGGTGAAGGCCACGGCCGCTTCGTCCACCGGCAGGCCCGCCAGGGCGGTGAAGGCGGCGTCCAGCGCCTTGCGGAAGGCGGTCTCCTGGCATGCCTCACGCTTGCCCAGGCCGACCAGCAGCAGGCGCTCGGTGGAGAGGCCCGGCGCGAAGGGAATCAGCTGCACGTTGCCCAGCCGGGCGTCGAAGTCGCCGCGCTCGAGCAGCTGACCCATCAGCCGCTCGCTGGCGTCGTCGAGGCGCGAGGCGGTGGGCAGCAGCTGCTCCTCCTCCTTGAATACCGGAACGACGATACAGGCGCTCTCGACCTTGGCGGGGTTACCCGTCCTGACAGGGAATTCCATGGCGTCTCCACAAGACAAGCATTGGGGTTACTGGCAATTGGGGTTACAAGCGTAGAGGGATTCTGGATAATGCCGGCACGTTGCCGTGTCGCTCCAGTGTACCCAAGGCATGGCCCCATTGCATGGCAGACGCCGCATGATCATCTTCCGTTACCTGACCCGCGAGATCCTGCTGACCATGGCCGCCGTTGCCGGCGTGCTGTTGCTGGTGATCATGGGCAGTCGCTTCATTCGCTACTTCAGCAACGCCGCCGAGGGCGAGATTCCCGCCGACATCCTCGGCAGCCTGATGCTGCTGCATCTGCCGGGGTTCCTGGAGCTGATCCTGCCCCTGGCGTTCTTTCTCGGCATCCTGCTCGCCTATGGCCAGCTCTACCTCAACAGCGAGATCACCGTGCTGGTGGCCTGCGGCACCAGCCCCAACAAGCTGCTGCAGGTGAGCCTGGTGCCGGCCGTCCTGGTGGCCCTGCTGGTGGGGCTGTGCAGCCTGTGGCTGACGCCGGCGGGGGCCTTGCAGACCGAGACGCTGCTCGAGGAGCAGCGCAGCCGGGTCGACTTCTCCACCCTGGGGCCGGGGCGCTTCCAGGCGTTCGGCAGCGGGCGTACCGCCTATACCGAGGGCTTCAGCGAGGAGGGAGACGAGATGCGAGGCGTCTTCATCAGCGAGCGGCAGCGACGCAGCGACGGTACCCCGGAGAGCGTGGTGACCCGCGCCGAGGGCGGACACCAGGCGGTGGATGACGACACCGGCAGCCGCTTCCTGGTGCTGACCGGCGGCGAACGCTACAGCGTCGAGCCGGGCAGGCAGCAGGCCGAGCGGCTCGAGTTCGAGACCTATGCGGTACGCCTGTCGCGGGCCGAGTCGCTGCGCGAGCTAGACTCCCCGGAGCTCACCCCCACCCCCGAGCTGTTCGGTGACGAGTCGCCGGAGGCGCGCGCCCAGCTGCAGTGGCGGCTGGGCATGCCGCTGATGGTGTTCATTCTGACCCTGCTCGCCATGCCGCTGTCGCGCGTCAATCCGCGCCAGGGGCGCTTCGCCAAGCTGCTGCCGGCGATCTTCCTGCATGTGGCCTACCTGAGCCTGCTGCTGGCGGCGCTGGACGCCATCGGTCGCGGCAACCTGCTGGCCGCGGTGGGCATGTGGCCGATCCATGGCGCCTTCCTGGCGCTGGGGGTATTGCTGATGGCGCGCGCCCAGCGCAAGGGGATGAGCGGATGATTGCCGATCGCTTCGACCGTTACCTGGCGCGCAACGTGCTGGGGGCCATCGTCGTCGTCCAGGTGGTGCTGCTGGGCCTCGACCTGGTGATCACCTATATCAACGACCTGGGCGATGTGGAGGGCGACTACGGCGCCTTCCAGGTGCTGCTCTATCTGCTGATGCGCCTGCCCTGGCGGCTCTACCAGTATGCGCCGGTGGCGGTGCTGATCGGCGCGCTGATCGGCCTTGGCAGCATGGCCTCGAGTAACGAGCTCACCGTGATGCGCGCCGCCGGGCGCTCTCTGGCGCGGATCCTGTGGGGGGCCATGAAGCCGATCATCCTGGTGGTGGTCGTGGTGCTGTTCATCGCCGAGTTCGTCTCCCCGCGCACCGAGCAGTTCGCCAGCGCCTGGCGCGTCGAGAAGGTCCAGGGGGCCGGGGCCTTGGTCACCGAGCGCGGGGGCTGGCAACGCGAGGGCGACAGCTTCTATCGCTTCGGTGCCATCCGTGCCGACGATACCGTGCTCGACCTCACTCGCTACCGCTTCGAGGGCCAGCGCCTGGCCGAGGCGCTGAGCGCCGCCCGTGCCATCTGGCGGGAGGGGCACTGGGTGCTGGAAGACGTCGCGGTGACGCGGTTCACCGAGCAGGGTACCGAGGCGCGCCACCTCGCGACCCGGGAGTGGGATACCCAGCTGACGCCGGCGCAGCTCTCGCGCCTGCTGCGCGACGTCGAAAGCCAGTCGCCGAGCGAGCTGTGGGCCTACGCCCGCTACCTGCGCGACCAGGGCCAGCAGGCCACCCAGCCGCTGCTCTACTTCTGGCAGAAGATGCTGTTGCCGCTGACCATGGGCTCGCTGGTACTGGTGGCCGCCTCCTTCGTGTTCGGCCCGCTGCGCAGCGTGGCCGCCGGCACCCGGGTGTTCTACGGCGTGATTACCGGCCTGGCGTTCAAGTACCTGCAGGACCTGCTGGCGCCGGCCTCCACGGTGTTCGGCTTCTCGCCCGCCTGGGCGGTGCTGGCCCCGACCCTGATCTGTGCCGCGGTGGGTGTCCTCCTGCTGCGCCGCAGCGGCTGAGACGAGGAGAGCCCCATGCCCCGCCGCTTCCCCCACCTCGACGATGTCTGGCCCGCCGGCCTGGGTCGCCGGTTGGGCGCCATGCTCTACGACGCCTTCCTGGTGATCGCCATCTGGTTGCTGATGGCCGGCCTGCACCTGCTGGCGGTGCGCCACCTGGCCGGCCTGCCCGCCGAGCAGGTCGGGGTGGGCCTTGTGCAGGTCGCCTCCCTGCGCTTGATCATGCTGGTGTCGGCCTTCGCCTTCTTCGCCTTCTTCTGGTGCCGCGGCGGCATGACCCTGGGGATGCAGGCCTGGCGGCTGCGGGTGCAGACCCTGGAGGGTCACGCCATCTCCCTGCGCCAGGCCATGATCCGTTACCTGGTGGCGTGGCTCTCCGTGGCCGCCCTGGGGCTGGGCTACCTGTGGGTGCTGTTCGATGCCGAGCGTCGCAGCTGGCCGGATATCGCCTCCGGTACCCGGGTGGTCGTGCTGCCGAAGCCGGCCCGCTAGCCGGGGGAATTGACCGGGATCAGACATTGGTCGAATCCCGCTTGCAATAACTTATGCGAATCATTTACATTTAATCTCGCTATCCAACGCGAGGTGTTCGCATGTACATCTGCATCTGCAAGGGAGTCTCTGATCATCGGATCCGCCGGGTCGTCGAGGAGGGCGCGCGCAGCTGGCGCGAGGTCCAGGCGGAGACCGGGTGTGGCACCCAGTGCGGCAAGTGCGCCAGCGAAGGCAAGAGCCTGACCCGGGAGGCGGTGAGAGAAGAGCTGATGATCTCCGACGGGGATCTCGCCTACGCCGTGTAACGGCATCCGTGACGACGCCTCTTCGGAGTTTGGCAATCGCCATCCCGCCATGCCAAGCTTAGGGTCAACTCCCGACATCAAGAGAGGCAGATCCATGAAAGGCGACAGCAAGGTCATCGAGCACCTCAACCGCGCCCTGGGCAACGAACTGGTGGCCATCAACCAGTACTTCCTGCACGCCAAGATGTACAAGGACTGGGGCCTGCAGGCGCTGGCCAAGTGGGAGTACGATGAGTCCATCGAGGAGATGCAGCACGCCGACAAGCTGATCGAGCGCATCCTCTTCCTCGAGGGCATTCCCAACCTGCAGGACCTCGGCAAGCTGCATATCGGCGAGAACGTGCGCGAGATGCTCGAGAGCGACCTCAAGATCGAGCACGAGGGGCGCAACGACTACATCGAAGCCATCGGCTACTGCGAGCAGGTGAAGGACTATGTGACCCGCGACCTGTTCCGCGACCTGCTGGCCGACGAGGAAGGTCATATCGACCATATCGAGACCGAGCTCGGCCTGATCGACAAGGTCGGCATCGAGAACTACCTGCTCAAGCAGATGCAGATGGCCGGCGAGGAGTGACCCTCCCCGCCCTTCCGCTCCCGACACCGGCGCCCATCGTGGCGCCGGTGGTCGTTGTGGCCCGCCTCAGAAGGCCTTCTCGAGCTCGAAGCGTGGCACCGGCTCGCCCTGCACCTCCACCAGCTCGGTGAACATCGAAAGCGGCCGTACCCACAGGCCATAGTCGCCGTAGAGGGCGCGATAGACCACCAGCGGCTCCTCGCTCTCGCTGTGGTGGGCGACGCCCATCACCTCGTAGCGGTTGCCCTTGTAGTGGGCGTAGATGCCGGGGACGGGAAGCGGGCGGGGCATGGCGAAGACTCCTGGAGAAGGAAGATGGGTCAGGGGGAGGCCTGGGCGCGGCGGGCCAGGCGGGCGAGCACGCGGGAGGCGGCCACGAAGCCGAAGCTGCCGGTAACGAAGGTGGCGGCGCCGAAGCCGGAGGCGCAGTCCAGGCGGGTGGCCTCGCCGCTGCCCGGCTTCTGCAGACACACCTCGCCGTCGCTGCCCGGATAGACCAGCTGCTCGTCGGAATAGACGCACTCCACCGAGAATCGCCGCTTCGGGTTGCGCGAGAAGCCGAAGTCGCGGCGCAGCCGCGAGCGCACCTTGGCCAGCAGCGGGTCGTGCTCGGTGCGTGTCAGGTCGGCGACCCGGATACGGGTGGGGTCGCTCTGGCCGCCCGCCGCGCCGGTCACCGTGATCGGCAGCTTGCGCCGCTTGCACCAGGCGATCAGCGCCGCCTTGGCGACCACGCTGTCGATGGCGTCGATCACGTGGTCGGCGTCCTCGGGAATGCGCTCGGCCAGGTTGGTGGGCGTCACGAAGGCGGCGTCCGCCACCACCTCGATGTCCGGCTGGATCGCCCGGCAGCGTTCGGCCAGCACCTCCACCTTGGGCCGGCCCACGTTACCGTCCAGGGCATGCAGCTGGCGGTTGACGTTGGAGACGCAGACATCGTCCAGGTCGATCAGCGTCAGCCTGCCGATGCCGGAGCGCGCCAGGGCCTCCACGGCCCAACTGCCCACGCCGCCCACGCCGACGACCACCACATGGGCGGTGCGAAAGCGGGCGAAGGCGCGGGCGCCATAGAGGCGTCGAATGCCGCCGAAGCGCAGCGCGTAGTCGTCCTCGGCGAAGCCTGCGGGGGAGGCGGTGATGGGATCGCTCATGGTCTCAGGTCGTGAGTGGGGCAGTGGATGGAATGGCGTAGCCGAGCCAGGGGGTGTCGCCAGGCGCGAGGGCCCGCACGCCGTCCGCCGGCAGGTGGCCGGCCCAGCCGAAGCGTTCGAGCAGCGCGGTCATGGTGCTATCCGGGGCGCACTCGACGCACAGTCGCTGGCCCGAGGCCGGGTGTTCGAAGGCCAGCCCTACCGCTGCAAGCAGCAGTCGGGGCGCGCCCAGGCGCTCGGCGAAGAAACGGTTGTGGTTGCCCTTGCCGTGCTTGGCGTCGCCGATGATCGGATAGCCGCGCCGGGAGAGGTGGCGGCGGATCTGGTGGCGCCGCCCGGTCAGGGGGCAGGCCTCCATCAGCGAATAGCGGCTGCGCGGATAGCGGTCCACCCGCACCGGCAGCTCCACGCTGTCCAGGCGGCGGACATCGGTGACGGCCTCCATGGCCGGCATCTGGGCCTTGGGACGGCTGCCATCCTCCTCGCGCAGCGCATAGTCGAGGCGTTCGGTCACGGGGCCGATACCGCGCACCACCGCCAGGTAGCGCTTGGCCACCTCGCGCCCGGCGAAGGCCTCGCCCAGGCGGGCGGCGATCTCGGGGGAGAGGGCGAACACCATGGCCCCCGACGTGGGGCGGTCGAGGCGGTGGGCCGGATAGACCCGCTGGCCCAGCCGGTCGCGCAGGCGCTGCAGCAGGAACTCGCGCTCGCCCCGGGCCAGGGCGGTGCGATGCACCAGCAGCCCGGCGGGCTTGTGAACGACCACCAGGTGCTCGTCGCGATAGAGAATGCGCAGCTCGTCCGCCATGGCCGGGTCCGGTTCAGGAAGGGCGGCCATTGTCGCCCCCAGTCGGCACGATGTCATCCCCGCCGCGGGGCTCAGGCGGAGGCCGGCACCCAAGGGGTGCCGGCCAGGCGGCGTACCTCGACGTGGGAGAGCCAGTCGATGTCGTCGGCGCGCTGCTCCAGGTCCCTCGCGACCGCCTGGCTGTCCCGTGGGGACGCCTCGTCCAGGCAGATGACCACGGTGACCGCGCCCTCCAGATAGTGCAGCTCCATCTCGCGGATCTCCGACCAGACCTCCAGGGCGGACCAGCGTCTGGCCAGCGCGGCCCCCACCTCGGGACGCAGCGGCAGGCCCGGGAAGCGGCTGGGATCGCCCTCGCCGGCGTCGTCCTCGGGGTCGATATGGAAGGTCAAATCGGTGAGGGCGGGGAAACCGTTGCGCAGTCGGCGGCTCACCTCGTTGCCGATCTCGTGGCCCTCGGAGACGCTGATCCGCGGCGGCACCACCACGTGCAGGTCGAGCATGGTGCGTCCCGCCGACTGGCGGGTGCGCAGGTCGTGGATGCCGTGCACCCCGGGCACGCTCATCGCCATCTGGCGCATCTCCTCCTGGGTGGCCACCGGCAGGGCGGTATCGACCAGCTCGCGGCCCGACTCCCACAGCAGGTCCCAGCCGACCTTGCCGACCATCAGGCCGACGATCACCGCCGCCACCGTGTCGATCCAGGTGGCACCGAACTGGCTGCCCACCAGGGCCACCATGACCACGCCGGTGGAGAGCACGTCGCTACGGTGGTGCCAGGCGTTGGCCTCGAGCATCTTCGAGGCGATGCGCTTCGCCACCCGGCGGGTGATGTGGAACAGCCACTCCTTGGCGAGCAGCGCCAGGGCGGTGAGCAGGATCGCCCAGAGTCCGGGCGGTGGAATCTCGGCGGCGGAGGAGAGACGATCCAGGCTCGACCAGGCGATGGCGCCGGCCACGAAGATCAGCACGCTGCCCAGGAACAGGGTGGCCAGGGTCTCGATTCGCCCATGGCCATAGTGGTGGTCGTGATCGGGACCCTGATGGCCATAGTGGGAGGCGGCGAGCACGAAGCCGTCGGTCACCAGGTCGGAGAAGGAGTGCACGCCATCCGCCACCAGTGCGGCCGAGCCGACCAGCCAGCCAAAGATGATCTTGGCCACGCCCAGTGTCGTGTTCACCACCACGGACAGGTAGGTGACACGGCGGGTGGCCTGATGTTTCTCGAGATTGGTCTGCATGATCGATCCTGGGCACTTCCCCGGTGGTGACGCAGAGGCGGCATCGATGAAATGGTACCGAAAAGGTCCTGATTCGTGCAAGGGCGTGGTGGCGGCTGCCACCATGGTCGGCTCGCCCTGTCGGCGCGACTTGGTCATGCTGTAGGTTCGCCCGATGCCGCCCGGAGCCATTGATGCCACTGTCGCCCAGCTACCGCCTCGCCGCCACCATCTTGCACGGCTTCGACGAATACCGTTCGCGCTTCAAGGCGATCACCGATGACGCCAGCCGACGTTTCGCCGAAGCGGCATGGCGTGACGCGCAGCAGGCCTCGGCGGAGCGTATCAACCTCTACGAGGAGAAGGTCCAGGACACCCTGGCCCGGCTGCGGCGCAGCTTCGCCGATGATGCCCTCACCGACTGCGAGTGCTGGCGCGGGGCGCGCATCCACTACGCCGAGCTTATCGGTCAGCGGCTCGACTACGAACTGGCCGAGACCTACTTCAACTCGATGTTCTGCTCGCTCTTTCATCATCGCCATATCCGCAACGACTGGATGTTCGTCTACAGCTCCCGGGAGCGGGCGGCGCACCATTCCGGCCTGACCCTGTGTCGGCATCACCGGGGCGCGGGGGATTGGGTGGCCGGGCTGCGCTGGGCGCTGGGCGAGGCGCGCTTCGTGACGCCCTTCATCGATCTGGAGCGGGATGCCGTGCAGGGGGGAGAGGCCCTCCAGCGGCTGCTGCCGGCGGTGGTCCGCGACGACCCCGAGGCCCAGATCGAGCTGATCAAGAGCGTCTTCTATCGCAACAAGGGCGCCTACCTGGTCGGCCGTGTGTTGGGCGGCGGCAAGCAGGTGCCGCTGGTGCTGCCGGTGCTTCACGAGGAGGGCAGGGGCCTCTATCTGGATACCGTGCTGATCGAGCCCGACGAGGTGTCGATCATCTTCTCCTTCACCCGGGCCTACTTCCAGGTCAAGGTCGTGGTGCCCAGCGAGTTCGTCCACTACCTCCAGGAGCTGATGCCCGACAAGCCCCAGGGCGAGCTGTATGCCGCCATCGGCTTCTTCAAGCACGGCAAGACGGAGTTCTTCCGGGCCCTCAACCACCAGGTGGCTCGGCGCGAAGACAAGTTCATCATCGCCCCGGGGGTACGCGGCATGGTCATGGCGGTGTTCGTGTTGCCCTCGTTCCGCACGGTGTTCAAGATCATCAAGGACCGCTTCGACCCCGGCAAGGCGATGAGCCGTGATAACGTTCGCGACAGGTACCGCCTGGTCAAGCGCCACGACCGGGTGGGGCGCATGGCCGATACCCAGGAGTTCTCCAACTTCATCGCCCGCCAGGACCACTTCGACCCCGAGTGCCTGGCGCACCTGCTGGAGGTGGCCCCCTCCACCGTCTATCTGCGCGGCGACAAGGTGATCATCAAGCACTGTTACACCGAGCGCATGATGACCCCGCTCAACCTCTACCTCGAGCAGTGCGACGAGCTGGAGACCCGGGCGGTGCTCAAGGACTATGGCAATGCCATCAAGCAGATGGCCGCCGCCAACATCTTCCCCGGCGACATGCTGCTCAAGAACTTCGGCGTGACCCGCCACGGCAGGGTGGTGTTCTACGACTACGACGAGGTGTGCTACCTCACCGAGTGCCACTTTCGCCATATCCCCGAACCGCTCTACCCCGAGCAGGAGCTGGCCGACGAGCCCTGGTACTCGGTGGGGCCCAGCGACATCTTCCCTGAGGAGTTCGGCCCCTTCCTGTTCGCCAACATCCGCCTGCGTAAGCTCTTCTACCAGATTCACCCCGAGCTGTTCGATGCCGACTACTGGAAGGGGCTGCAGCAGGCGATCCTCGATGGCCGGGTCATCGACGTCTACCCCTACCGCAACAAGCAGCGTTTCAGCGGCGACGAGGATAGCGGCCTGGTCCACTAGCCGAAGCCTGGCGCGCTATGCTGAAGGCGAGCGAGGCATCTTGCCGCTCTCAACCCCAAGGAGAACGCCATGTTGGACCTGATTACCCATTCGGCGGGGCATGTCGTGGCGATGAAGGCGGGAGGCGTCGTCACGGGACGCGAGCTGCAGCGGGCCATCGATGCCATCGAGGACGCCAAGCGGAGCCATCGACTGGTCAGCCTGGTGGTCATCATCGACGACCTGCGCTGGATGACCCTCGGCGCGCTGCTCAAGGATCTCGGCTACGGCCTGACCCAACTCGGCGACCTGAAGCGCTATCACCGCGCCGCCGTGGTCACCGACCAGGCGTGGCTCAAGCATGTCGCCCACCTGGAGGAACGCCTCTTCAAGGCGGTGGAGATCCACACCTTCGCCAAGCGTGACCACGCCACCGCCATGGCCTGGGCCGCCGAGCTTCCCAAGGGCGCCCACGAGAGCCCCGAAGAGGATGGCTACCACGGCGCCTGATCTCGAGCCGCTCGTCCCTGTCGGCCCAGCAGCGGCGAGCCACTGCCCCGCCTGAGTCCACCGCCAACCGGGCCTGGCCTGGGGCATCAGGTACCGGTGCAGCGCTGGTATAGCTCGATCAGCTCGCCGGACCGGGCGTCTTCATGCCAGTTCGCCGCATAGGCGCAGCCCCGCTCGCCCAGGGCGCGGCGCAGGGGCTCGTCGACCAGCAGCCGATTGACCTTCTGGGCGAAGTCGTCGGGATCCTCCTCGGCGATCAGGCAGCCCTCGCCGTCGACCAGCACCTCCCGAGTGCCCATCACCGCGCTGGAGACCACCGGTGTGCCCAGGGCCATGGCCTCGAGCAGCACCAGCCCCTGGGTTTCGGTACGCGAGGCGAACACGAACACGTCGGCTGCGCGGTAGGCCGCCTGCAGGGGGCCGTCGCGGTCCAGGTAGCCCAGGAATACCACGGCCTCGGCCAGGCCGGCCTCCCGGGCCTGATGGGCGAGGGCGGCCTGGGCCGGGCCCTCGCCGGTGATCACCAGTCTCGCCGAGGGGTGCTCGGCCAGCACCCGGGGTAGCATTCCGATCAGGAAACCGATGTTCTTCTCGAAGGCGGCACGCCCCACATAGAGCAGCAGACGGGTCTCCGGGGGAAGCCCGTAGCGGGCGCGGAAGTCGCCTCCCTGCGGCGGGCGAGTGAACGTCTCCAGCGCCAGCCCGGTGGGTATCACTGCCATGGGTGTGGTGACCCCGTAGCGCGCCAGAGCCTCACGCATGGCATGCGATGGCGCCACCAGCGCGCTGAGCTGATGGCACTGGCGCACCGAGAAGCGTCGAGCGGCGAAGCGCAGCCAGCGGCCTGGCATCCAGCGCACATAGTGGTGCAGGTACTCCTCGAACAGGGTGTGATAGGTGGCCACCACCGGAATGCCCAGTCGACGACTCAACCGGATGCCGGCGTAATGGGCAACGAAGGGGGTATGCACATGGATCAGGTCGAAGGCCTGCCCGGCGAGCCGCGGCGTGAGAGCGAGGGCGTCCCGGAAGCGCATCATGCGGTCCTCCGGGTCGCCCGGCACGCTGCGTGAGCGAACCCTTATCACGCCGGGCTCTTCCATCTGACCCACCGGATAGTCGGGGCAGACCAGGGTCACCGAGTGGCCCGCTCGTGCCAGGACGTCCCGGAAGCTGGCGATGGAGGTGGATACCCCGTTGACCCGTGGAAAGTAGACGTCCGAGATCATCAGGATCTTCAAGGCACCCGGCTCCGAGTCTCCGGGCCCGCGGGCGGGCCTCAGCGAGGTGGCATGACGCGCCGCGCGTTCGGCACCGAGGTGGCGAGCGATGGCATTACCCCGCGCCAACCGGATCAGCCGGTCGATCTCCACTTCACTGAGTGGCTTGCTCGGGCGTCGAGGCATGCCTGGGGGCTCCGCCAATGATTTCGCCCATGCTGGCGCCGGAGGGTGACGCTTTCATGAACGCCTTCGCCGTGGCCTGCTGACAGGCTGCCGGCCAGGAGCCCGCCGGCTCCGGTGGTTCACGCCCCCCCCGCGATGTCATGCCGTCGTCACCTCCGGCCGGCAGGCTATGCCCCGCTGATCCTTGGCCCCTGGAGACCGTCATGCGCCTTGCCCTCTTCGACCTCGACGACACCCTGCTGGATGGCGACTGCAGCGCGCTCTGGAACGACTGGATGGTGGAGCGCGGCTGGATCGCCTCCCCCGGTGAGTACCTGGCACGCACCCTGGCCATGAATGCGGCCTACCACGCCGGCCGGCTCCGGCTGGAACAGTACCTGGCCGTCACGCTCTCGCCGCTGGTGCGCCGTCATGAGGAGGAGGTCACCGCCGAGGTGGAGGCCTTCGTTGCCCAGCGCATCGTGCCGCGGGTGTTTCCCCAGGGGCGCGAGCTGATAGCCCGCCACCGACGCGAGGGAGACCGACTGCTGCTGATCTCCGCCTCGTCGCGGCATCTGGTGGGCCCGGTCGCCAGGCAGCTGGGCATCGAGCAGGTGATCGCCGTGGAGCCGGCGCTCGCGGCCGGGCGCTTCACCGGCGCCACCACCGGCGTGCTCTCCTATCGGGGTGGCAAGGTCACCCGGCTGGAGGCCTGGCTTGCCGAGCGCAACGCCAGCGCCAGCCACCTGAGCTTCTACTCCGACTCCCAGAACGACCTGCCCCTTCTCAACCGGGTGGACCGCCCGGTGGTGGTGAACCCCGACCCTGTGCTGGCGGAGGTGGCCCGGGTCGAGGGCTGGGAGCGGCTGGACTGGCGGGATGCGGCCGAGGCGCCGTCGCGAGTCGCGCTGGCATAGCGGGTGACCGGCCAACCCTGTGGCCGTATTCGGTCCGTTGATGGTACCGTCTGGTGAGTGCGATCCAGCGGCCATGAGCGGAGACAGCGGCGATGACCGAGCGACACGCCCCGCATCTGGTGGTGTTGACCGGCGCGGGCATCAGCGCCGAGAGCGGTATCCAGACCTTCCGCGCGGCGGATGGCCTGTGGGCCGACCATCCCGTCGAGGAGGTGGCCACCCCCGGCGCCTGGCGGCGTGACCCGGCCCGGGTGCTGGCCTTCTACAACGCGCGTCGCGACCAGGTACGCCGGGCCCGCCCCAACCCCGCCCACAAGGCCCTGGCGGCGCTGGAGCAGCAGGGCTTCCGGGTCAGCATCATCACCCAGAACATCGATGACCTGCACGAGCGGGCCGGTTCCCGTCATGTCCTGCATCTGCACGGCGAGATCCTCAAGGCGCGCTCCTCGGTGGATCGCCGCATGCACTATCCGCTGCCCCGGGGCGGCATCGAGCTGGGCGACATCTGCGACAAGGGCAGCCAGCTGCGTCCCGACGTGGTGTGGTTCGGCGAGGAGGTGCCCCACTTCGCCGAGGCCTGCGAGATCGTCGGCAGCGCCGACCTGGTACTGGTGGTGGGCACCTCGCTGGCAGTGATGCCGGCCGCCTCCCTGCTCCAGCACGCCCCCCTCGAGGCGCCCTGCGTGCTGGTCGACCCCGAGGCCGAGGCGCTGGCTCCACCGGGGGTGGCGCGGCTCGGTCAGCCCGCCGGCAAGGGGGTGCCGGCGCTGGTGCGCCACTGGCGGCGCGAGGGGCGGCTGTGGGCTCCCGAGACGCTGGTGGGCTGAGGCGGAGCAAGCCGTGCGCCGCATGCTAGAATGCGCCCCCCCGTTTCCCCCGGACAGCCCGCCATGCAGGACGACCGTTACCACGACCCCGAACTCCGCCAGGTGTGCGCCTCCGGCAACGCGCCTGAGAATGATCCCGCGACCGAGGCCTGCCGGGACCCCGCGACCGCTCTTTCTCGTGACCCCGCCACCGCTCTTTCTCGTGACCCCGCCACCGCTCTTTCTCGTGACCCCGGGACCGGTCATCCTCGCCCACCGCGCCGCGAGTTCAAGGCACGCGGCAGCTTCGTCGAACGTTGCCCGGGGTGCAACCTGCCCGTGCTCAACTGCCTTTGCCCCTATGCGGCGACCGCCGAGAGCGAGGCGCGGGTGTGGCTGCTGACCCACTCCATGGAGCACCTCAAGCCCACCAACACCGGTCGCCTGATCCGCGACGTGTTGCCGGACACCGAGGTCTTCACCTGGTATCGCACCACGCCGGACGAGCGCCTGCTGGCGCTGCTGGAGGATGAGTGCTTCGCGCCCTTCGTGGTCTTCCCCGATGACCAGCCCGACTACGCCGACCGTGTGGTGGGCATCGACGCCGTGGCCGAGGCGAAGGCCGCAGGGCGCACGCCGGTCTACCTGCTGCTCGACGGCACCTGGCGCCAGGCCCGGCGTATCTTCCGCAAGAGCCCCTACCTGGATGCGCTGCCGGTGCTGCCGCTGCGCACCGAGCGCCTGACCCGCTATCGGCTGCGCAAGCCGGCCTCCGCCGCGCACCTGTGTACCGCCGAGGTGGCCGCCGAGTTATTGCGTCAGGGCGGCGACGCGGATGCCGCCCAGGCCCTGGACGACTACTTCGATGCCTTCAACGACAGCTACGCCGCCAGCCGGCGCTTCGAAAGGATCGAGGCGCCGACGGCGGCGATGCGGCGCCTGCTGGCGCGAAAGGGATAGCGCTATAACGCAAAGATAGGGGCGCTGGGGACAAGCCGTAGAGGAGGTCCTACGCCATGGATGGCGTCGGTAGCGTACATGGAGGTATTCACAGCGCCTCCTCGCAGGCTTGTCGCCAGGTCAGCCCCGGGCCGTAGGGGCTCCTGGATTGATCAAGGCGAGCCGCCGAACAGCGTGCCTGCGATGCGGAAGCCGGCGATCCAGGTGCCGGCGGCGGAGCCCAGGGTGGCCGTCAGGAACACCAGCAGGGTGCGTGACACCCGGTTGTGCCACCACCCCTTGAGGTGAGTCACGTCGTGGCGCAGGGTGGAGAAGTCGCGCACCTTGGGCTTGCGCAGGTAGAGCTCCACCCCTGCGGCCACGAAGCCGGCGCCGATGGTGGGGTTGAGCGAGGTGAGCGGCGCGGCGAAGAAGGTGGCGATGACCGTGAACGGGTGGGCCAGGGCCACCAGGGTGGCGCCCGCCGAGAGTACGCCATTGATCAGGAACCACTCCGCCACCAACTGCCAGCCCAGCCCGGTGTTGCGCGAGAAGCCGATGGCGAAGCCGGTGAGCACCAGCGCGGTGATCACCCAGGGCAGCGCCTTCCAGATCTTCGACGGTGGCGGCGTGGCCTCGAGGGCCTCGCGCTCCGGGCGCGGCGTCTCGGGAAGCGGCGCCGCGAAGTGCTCGGCCATGCCCTTCATGTGGCCGGCGCCGATCACCACCAGCACGTGGCGGTAGCGCCCGGGCGGGGCATCCTCGGCCAGGCGCAGCACCATGTAGCGGTCGCGCTCGCTGATCAGCGGGGTGTAGAGGCGCTCGGACTCGGCGGCGAACTCGCTGAAGGTGGACTCCAGCACGTCGCCCTCCTTGAGCCGCTCGATCTCCTCCGCGGAGACCTCCTGGCGTGACAGCACGCTACCCAGCAGCCCCGAGAACAGCGAGAAGCGCTGCCACCAGGGCACGTTGTGGTAGATACGCTTGAGGGTGACCCCCACGTCGCGGTCGATCAGCAGCAGCGGCAGCTTCGCCTGCCGAGACTCCTCCAGGGCGGCCCGCATCTCGGCGCCGGGCTCGATACCGGACTGCTCGGCCAGGCGCTGTTGGAAGGCGCCCAGTGCCAGGCTGGCCGCCACCACCCCGGCCTTGCCCTGGCGGAAGATCTGGAACAGATCCTGTTCGCCCAGGGCGTCGGGGTTGGTGAGGCTATGGTGGCGCGAGTCGCACAGCTCGATGGCCACGGCGTCGAACTCGCCGGAGCGGATCAGCCGGCGCACGTCCTCGGCGCTCTCGGCGGAGACGTGGGCGGTGCCGAGCAGGGTGTAGCGGGTCTCGCCGACCTGCAGGACCCGCTGCGGGCCGCTGGTGGCGTCATCCGGGCGGGTCGGGGCCTGGGTCTCGGTCATGGAGGCTCGCTTCGAGGGAGTGAAGCGTCGATTATCCACGAACGTCAGCGCTCGGCCAAACCCGGGGGAGGTGTCAGCGCCGCCAGAAGGCCGGGGTGAACAGCACCAGTACGGTGAATATCTCCAGGCGGCCCAGCAGCATGGCCATCACCAGGATCCACTTGGCCAGGTCGGGCAGGTCGCCGTAGTGGGCGGAGGCCTCGCCCAGCGCCGGGCCCAGGTTGTTGAGCGCCGAGCCTACCGTCGACCAGGCGGTGACCTGGTCGACCCCGGTGGCCATCACCCCCACCAGCATCAGGAAGAACAGCATCACGTAGGCGGAGAAGAAGCCCCACACCGCCTGGGCGATGCCGTCCGGCACGCTCACCTTGCCGATCTTCACCGTGATCACCGCGCTGGGATGGATCAGGCGCATCACCTCGCGCATGCCCTGCTTGAGGATCAGGATGATGCGGATCACCTTCATGCCGCCGCCGGTGGAGCCGGAGCAGCCGCCCACGAAGGCGGCCATGAACAGCAGGAAGGGCAGGGCGCCGGGCCACAGCGAGAAGTCGGCCACGGCGAAGCCGGCGGTGGTGGCCACCGAGACCACCTCGAACAGGGCATGGCGCAGCCCCAGCTGGGTCTCGTAGGTGCCGGTCAGCCACAGTGAGATCGCGGTGATGGTGGTCAGTCCGGCCAGGAACAGCAGCAGGAAGCGCGCCTCGGGGTCCTCGAAGTAGTGCAGCACGCTGCGCTGGCGCCAGGCGGTGAAGTGCAGGCTGAAGCTGACCGCCGAGACCAGCAGGAAGAACACACAGATCAGCTCGATGGCGGCGCTGTCGAAGTGACCGATGCTGGCGTCGTAGGTGGAGAAGCCGCCGATGGCCACGGTGGAGAAGCTGTGGCCCAGGGCGTCGAACCAGTCCATGCCGGCGGCCATGTAGGCGAGCATGCAGGCGATGGTCAGCGAGGCGTAGATGTACCACAGCGCCTTGGCGGTCTCGGTGATGCGCGGGGTGAGCTTGGAGTCCTTGAGCGGCCCCGGGATCTCGGTGCGGTAGAGGGCCATGCCGCCGACGCCCAGCGTCGGCAGGATGGCCACGGCCAGCACCACGATCCCCATGCCGCCCAGCCACTGCAGCTGCTGTCGGTAGTAGAGGATCGACTCGGGCAGGTGCTCGATGCCGGTGATCACCGTGGCGCCGGTGGTGGTCAGCCCCGAGAAGGACTCGAACACCGCATCGGTCAGGGAGAGCGGCGTCACGTCGGTGAGCATCAGCGGCAGCGAGCCGAACAGCGCCAGCACGCTCCAGAACAGCGCGGCGATCAGGAAGCCGTCCCGGGTGCGCAGCTCCTTGCGGGCGCGGCGGTTGGGCAGGAACATCGCCAGGCCGGTCAGCACGGTGATGCCGATGGCCACGGCGAAGGCGTCCCACTGGCCGTCGGCGAACAGCAACGAGATCAGGATCGGCGGCATCATGGTCAGGCTGAAGAGCATCAGCAGCAGCCCCAGGATGCGCAGGATCATGCGCAGGCTCATCGATGACTCCCCGTCAGAAGAAGGTCAGCCCGACCTGGAACAGCCGCTCCACGTCGCGGATGCGGCGCTTGTCGATCACGAACAGGATGACGTGGTCGCCGGACTCCACCACCACGTCGTCATGGGCGATCATCACCTCCTTGCCGCGCACGATGGCGCCGATGGTGGTGCCCCGGGGGAGGTCGATCTCGCCGATGGCGCGCCCCACCACCTTGGAGGACTGGGTGTCGCCGTGGGCGATCGCCTCGATGGCCTCGGCGGCACCGCGACGCAAGGAGTGCACGTTGACGATGTCGCCTCGGCGCACGTGGGTGAGCAGGCTGCCGATGGTGGCCTGCTGCGGCGAGATGGCGATGTCGATCTCGCCGCCCTGCACCAGGTCGACGTAGGCGGCGTTGTTGATCAGCGTCAGCACCTTCTTGGCTCCCATGCGCTTGGCCAGCATCGACGACATGATATTGACCTCGTCGTCGTTGGTCAGGGCGCAGAAGATGTCGCACTCCTCGATGTTCTCCTCCTCCAGCAGCCGCTTGCTGGTGGCGCTGCCATGCAGCACCACGGTGCGGTCGAGGCGCTCGGAGAGCACCGTGCAGCGCTCCAGGCTGTGCTCGATGATCTTCACCTGGTGGCTGTGCTCGAGGTGCTCGGCGAGGCGCTCGCCGATGTTGCCGCCGCCGGCGATCATCACCCGGCGGAAGTCGCGATCGAGGCGCCGAAGCTCGCTCATCACCGCGCGGATATCGCGCCGGGCGGCGATGAAGAACACCTCGTCGTCGGCCTCGATCACGGTGTCGCCGCGGGGAATGATCGGCCGGTTGCGGCGGTAGATGGCCGCCACCCGGGTGTCCACGCTGGGCATGTGCCGGCGCAGGAAGGCCAGGTCCTGGCCCACCAGGGGGCCGCCGTAGATCGCCTTCACCGCCACCAGCTGCACCAGGCCGCCGGCGAACTCCAGCACCTGCAGGGCCCCGGGATGCTCGATCAGCCGGCGGATATGGTCGGTGACCACCTGCTCGGGGCTGATCAGCACGTCGATGGGCACCGCCTCGTGGGCGAACAGGCCGCGGCGGGTGAGGTAGGCGGTGGCGCGCACCCGGGCGATCTTGGTGGGGGTGCGGAACAGGGTATGGGCGACCTGGCAGGCGATCATGTTGACCTCGTCCTGGCTGGTCACCGCGATCAGCATGTCGGCGTCCTCGCAGCCCGCCTGGCGCAGCACCATGGGGTAGGAGCCTGGTCCCACCACGGTGCGGATGTCGAGCTTGGTGTGGAGCTCGCGCAGCTTGTCGCCGTCGGTGTCGACGACGGTGATGTCGTTCTCCTCGCGGGCCAGGTGTTCGGCCAGGGTGCCGCCGACCTGGCCGGCGCCGAGAATGATGATCTTCATCGCGTAGGGGTTCCGCTGGGTCGAGGGGCGGCGCCATCTGGTGCGCCGCAGCACGTGGCGGCTAGCCTAAACCAGCCGCCACGGGAAGGACAGGCCGCCGGGGTCAGTCCAGGGTGAAACCGACCTTGAGGGTGACCTGCCAGTGGCTCACCCGGCCATGCTCGACATGGCCGCGGGTGTCGATGACCTCGAACCAGCGCATGCCATGCAGGCTCTCGTTGGCCTTGGTGATGGCGCTCTCGATGGCCTGCTGGATGCCCTCCTCGGAGGAGCCGGTCAGCTCGACATGCTTGTAGACATGGTTGCTCATGTTACCTCCAGCGGTGGTTGATGAGGGTGCATTCAGGCCGGCACTCCCCTGGGCCCGGCCCTACGTCTTCCTCAGTCTGGCATAGAAGAAGCCGTCATGGCTGTCGGCCTCCGGCAGCAGCTGACGCCCGGCACCGGCCGGGCGCCCCCAGGCCACGTCCCGCGGGGTGGTCGACTCGGCATCCGGGGTGCGCGACAGGAAGGCGGCGATCTGCTCGCTGTTCTCCTCGGGCAGCACCGAGCAGGTGGCGTAGAGCAGGGTGCCGCCCGGGCGCAGCAACGGCCAGAGGTTGTCGAGCAGGCGTGCCTGCAGCGCGGCCAGCGCCGTGATGTCCGAGGGCCGGCGCAGGCGCTTGATGTCTGGGTGGCGGCGGATCACGCCGCTGCCGGAGCAGGGCGCGTCGAGCAGGATCGCCTCGAAGGGAGTGCCGTCCCACCAGTCGCGGGCGGTGGCGTCGCCGTGGGCCAGGCGTGCCTGGAGGCCGAGGCGCTCCAGGGCGCCCTCGACCCGGGCCAGGCGTTCGGCATCGCTGTCCACGGCGTGCATGTCGATGTCGAAGACCTCCAGCAGGTGGGCGGTCTTGCCCCCTGGCGCGCAGCAGGCGTCCAGCACCCGGGCGCCGGGGCGCGGTGCCAGGGTCGGGCCCAGCAGCACCGTGGCGAGCTGGGCGGCCTCGTCCTGGACGCTGACGTGCCCGGCATCGAAACCGGGCAGCTCGAAGACGTCGCAGGGGCTCTCCAGGGTGATGCCGTCCGGGGCGTGGGTGCAAAGCCGACCCTCGAGGCCCGCCGCGGTCAGGCGCCCGAGGTAGGCCTCGCGGTCGCCGTGGCGGCGGTTGACCCTGAGCGTCATGGGCCCGGGCACGTTGTTGGCCTCGGCCAGGGCGCGCCAGTCGTCGGGCCAGGCCTGGCGCAGCGCCTTGAGCAGCCACTCGGGATGCAGCAGCGCCACCGTCGGGTCGCGGTCCACCTCCGCCTGCAGGGCGGAGGATTCGCGCTGCAGGCGGCGCAGGCAGCCGTTGAGCACCCGTGTGGCCCACTCCTTGCCGATCAGGCGGGCGGCGCCGGCGGTCTCGCCCACGGCCGCGTGGGCGGGCACGCGCAGGTAGAGCAGCTGGTGGATGCCCAGCAGCAGCAGCGCCTGGACGTCGGCATCCCGCGCCTTGAAGGGCTTGACCAGCAGCTTGCCCGCCAGCGCCTCGAGGCGCGGCAGGGTGCGGCACACCCCGTAGCAGAGCGCCTTGAACAGGGCGCGGTCACGGGCCACCACCTGGTGGTCATCGAGACCGGTAAGCGAGCCCTTGCCGGTGATCACCGGTACCAGGGCGCGGGCGGCGGCGGCGCGAACCGCCAGGCCGCCGTCGTTCTCGATGCCCCGTGAGGCGGGGCGGCGGGACTTGCCGGAGGCATCGCTCATGCCGGGGTCTCCTCGTCGTGGTGGCCCAGGCGCAGGCCGGGGGGGAAGCGGTCGGCACGGGCGCGCAGCAGCTCGCCGACGGGCAACGCCTTGCCGCCGGGCAGCTGGGCGCGGGTCACCCGCAGCACCTCACGGCCCTCGGGGCCGCAGGCGATGCGCAGCGCATCATCGTCATGGGCGAGCAGGGTGCCCGGGGCGGCGGGGGACTCGTCCTCGACGAGACCGTGCGCCTCGGCCAGCAGCAGGCGCAGGCGGTCGCCGTCGAAGGCGCACCAGGCCACCGGCCAGGGGTTGAAGGCACGCACCCGGGCGGCGAGCTCTGCGGCGGGGCGGCGGAAGTCCAGCTCGGCCTCGGCCTTGGAGAGCTTGGCGGCGTAGGTCACGCCTGCCTCGGGTTGCGGGGTGGCCACGAGGCCCTCCCCGGCCACGGCGTCCAGCGCCTCGACGATCGCCTCGCCGCCGAGGGTGGCCAGGCTGTCATGTAGCTCGCCGCCGGTGGTCGTGGTGGTGATCGGCGTGCGCCGCACCAGCAGCATGTCGCCGGTGTCCAGCCCCTCGTCCATCTGCATGATGGTCACCCCGCTCTCGGCGTCGCCGGCCTCGATGGCGCGCTGGATGGGCGCGGCCCCGCGCCAGCGCGGCAGCAGCGAGGCGTGGACGTTGAGGCAGCCCAGCCGCGGCGCCTCGAGCACCGCCTTGGGCAGGATCAGGCCGTAGGCCGCCACCACCATGATATCGGCGTCGAGGGCGGCGAGCTCGGCCCGGGTCTCGGCGGCCTTGAGGCTCTCGGGCTGGTACACCGGCAGCGCGTGCTCGAGGGCCAGCGCCTTGACCGGGCTCGGCGTCAGCTTGCGGCCGCGGCCGGACGGGCGGTCGGGCTGGGTATAGACGGCGATCACGCGGTGACGGCTGGCCAGCAGCGCCGCGAGGCTCTCGGCGGCGAAGTCGGGCGTGCCGGCGAAGATGACGCTGAGGGAGTGAGGGTCGCGGGGTCGAGACATGGTGGGAGCCTGGCCGGGAGTGAATGCCCCTAATGATAACGGAGCGGGCCGCAAACGACGAAGGCCGACGCATGTTGCGTCGGCCTTCGATCGAGGATGCGCCGTGGCGTCAGGCGTCCTGCATCAGCTTGTGGCGCTTCTGCATCTTCTTCATTACCCGGTCGCGCTTGAGCGGCGAGAGGTAGTCGACGAACAGCACGCCCTCGAGGTGGTCGTGCTCGTGCTGGATGCAGTGGGCCAGCAGGCCATCGGCCTCAAGCTCGTAGGGCTGGCCATCGCGATCCAGGGCCTTGAGGTGGACGCGCAGGGCGCGTGGCACATCGGCATAGTACTCGGGGATCGACAGGCAGCCCTCCTGCATCGGCTCGCGTTCCTCGCCGATGGGCGTGACCTCGGGGTTGATCAGTACCAGCGGGCCGCTGCGGTCGTCGCTGACGTCCATGACGATCACGCGGCGGTGCACGTCCACCTGGGTGGCGGCCAGGCCGATGCCACGGGCGTCGTACATGGTCTCCAGCATATCGTCGACCAGCCGGCGCACCTCATCGTCGACCGTTGCCACCGGCACCGCCTTGGTGCGCAGGCGTTCGTCGGGGTATTCGAGGATAGGTAATTTGGCCATGGCGTTGGATTCACCGTTATGCTGTCATTTACACAATGACACTATTCTAGGTGTGATGCGCACGGCGACGACAGGGCCTGTGTCGCAACACGTCGATAACCTCAGACTATAACACGCCGGTAGCGTTCCATGGCATCGGCCGGCGACACGCGGGGAGAGCAGGGATGAGGCAGAGAAGTGACGGCAAGGTGCGGCGCGGCTGGCTGGGCCTGGTGGCGGCGCTGGGCATGGCCCTGGCCGCGGGTGTTCAGGGCCAGGGCCTGAGTTGGGAGGATGGCCTGCGCGGCGATGCCCCGGATCGCTACACCGTGGTGCGTGGCGACACCCTGTGGGATATCTCCGGGCGCTTCCTGCGCCATCCCTGGCAGTGGCCCGAGGTTTGGCAGGTCAACCCGCAGATCCGCAACCCGCACCTGATCTATCCGGGCGACGTCATCTACCTCTATGACTGCGACGGACGCCCCTGCCTGGGGCTGGAGCGCGGTCAGGGACAGGTGAGGCTGTCGCCCGAGATGCGCACCATCCCGCATCGCGAGGCGATCACGCCGATCCCGCTGGAGGATATCCGCCACTTCCTGCGTGAGCATCGCATCGTCGATGACCCCGAGGCCCTCGAGGAGCTGGCCTATGTGGTGGGCGGCGACGATCGGCGCCTGATGAGCGGCGTGGGCGATCGGCTCTACGCCCGGGGCGAGGTGCCGGCCGGCGGCCGCGTGGGCTTCTATCGCGTGGGCGAGCGCTTCCTCGACCCCGCCAGCGGCGAGCTGCTGGGCCTGGAGCTGGAGAGCGTCGGCCAGGCGCGCCGCGAACGACAGGAGGACGACATGGCGGTGCTGGAGGTGAGCTCGTCACGCCAGGAGGTGCGCAACGGCGACATCGTGTTGCCCCTGGAGGATCGCGGCCTGGTGACCGAATTCATTCCGCGCGCCCCCGGGCGCGAAGTGGAGGGCACCATCCTGTCGGTCCCCGGTGGCGTGCAGTTCATCGGCCGCCTGCAGGTGGTGGCGCTGGACCGCGGCCAGCGCGATGGGCTCGAGCCCGGCCATGTGCTGATGGTCGAGCAGCGCGGCGAGCTGGTCAGCGATCCGCGCACCGGCGAGCAGCTGCGCCTGCCGGGGGAGGACGCCGGCCTGGTGATGGTCTTCAAGACCTACCGCAAGATGAGCTACGGCCTGGTCATGGAGGCCAGCCGCACCCTGGGGGTGGGGGATCGCGTCCATAACCCGCGGCGGGCGGTCAGCGCCGCCCTGCGCTGAGGTCGACATGCCGTCGCCGGCCCTCGGCGCCCGGGAGTGGCTGGCCCTGGCGAGCCTGCCGGGGCTAGGGGCGGGGGCGCTGGCCGAGCTGGCCGCCCGGTCGCCTGAATGGCCCGGCGGCTGGCTGGCGGTGCTGCCGCGGGAGGCCGCCACCGCGCTGCGGCTATGGCTCGACCACCCCGCTCGCAGCCCGCTATCCGCCTCGGTGGACGCGGCCCTGGCCTGGGTCGAGGGCTGCGCCGACCGTCACCTGCTGTATGCCGGGCATCCCGCCTGGCCGGACCTGCTCGCCGAGATCGCCGACCCGCCGCCGCTGCTGTGGGCCTGGGGGGACCTCGCCGCCCTGGCGCCTCCCAAGCTGGCCATGGTGGGGTCGCGCCGTGCCACCCGCGAGGGATTGACCAACGCCGCCGCCTTCGCCCGCGAGCTCGCCGAGCGGGGCTGGTGCGTGGTCAGCGGCATGGCGCTGGGCATCGATGCCGCCGCCCAGCAGGCCGCCCTGGACGCCGGCGGGGCCAGCGTGGCGGTACTCGGCTGCGGTGTCGAGGTGGTCTATCCGCCGCGCCACCATCGCCTGCACGCCCGCTTGCGTGAGCCGGGGGGGCTGCTGCTCTCCGAGCACCCGCCCGGCACCCCGGCCCGGGCCGGCTTCTTCCCGCGCCGCAACCGTATCGTCACCGGGCTCAGCTGCGGGGTGCTGGTGGTGGAGGCGGCCGAGCAGAGCGGTTCGCTGGTCAGCGCACGGCTGGCCGGGGAGCAGGGGCGCGAGGTGTTCGCCCTGCCCGGCTCGCTGCATAACCCCCAGGTGCGGGGCTGCCTGCGGTTGATCCGCGAGGGCGCCGTGCTGGTGCGTGGGGTCGATGACATCCTCGCCGAACTCACCCAGTGGCAGGCCCCGGCGATGCCCGTCGCCCCGCGTGGCGAGGCCCCGGGGCGGGATGATGACCCCCTGCTGCGCTGGTTGAGCGGCAGCCCGACCCCGGCCGACGTGCTGGTGGGGCTGACCGGGCTCGACATCGCCGAGTGTCAGCGGCACCTGCTGACGCTGGAACTCGAGGGGGCCGCGGCGCGGGTCGCCGGCGGCTGGGTTCGCCTCTCGGCGCCGTGATAGAATCCTCGGCCATTCGCGCCCCAGTCGAGCGAGGAGAGCCCGTGAGCCAGGCCCGTCAGATCGAGCACGCCGCAGCCGCCCTGCGCCGGGGCGGGGTGATCGCCTATCCCACCGAGGCCGTATGGGGCCTGGGCTGTGACCCCGACAGCGATGACGCGCTGGCGAGGCTGCTGCGTCTCAAGCGTCGCGATCCCGCCAAGGGGGTGATCCTGGTGGCCGCTCGCATCGAGCAGTTTGCCCCCTGGCTGGCGGGCCTGCCCACCGAGCTGTACGCGTCGCTGGCGGCCGGCTGGCCGGGGCCCAACACCTGGCTGGTGCCCGATAACGGGCGCAGCCATGCCCTGGTGCACGGCGAGCATGACCGGGTGGCCCTGCGGGTCAGCGCCCATCCGCTGGTGGCCGCACTGTGCGAGGCCTTCGGTGGCCCCATCGTCTCCACCTCGGCCAACGTGGCCAGCGAGCCCCCGGCCATGAGCGCCGATCAGATCCGCGACATCTTCGGCGATGAGCTCGATGCCATCGTCGAGGGCGAACTCGGGGGGCTCGAGCGCCCCAGCACCATCCGCGACCTGGTCACCGGCCGAGTGCTGCGTTCCTGACCCCTTCCCGTTACCTCACCCCATCCGGAGGCTCCGTTGGCCCACCCGCGACTCGATGACGTCAAGACCTACCTGCTCGACCTCCAGGAGCGCCTGTGCGATGCCCTGGCCGCCGCGGATGGCGGCGCCGGCTTCCGCGAGGACGCCTGGGACCGCCCCGCGGGCGGCGGCGGCCGCTCGCGGGTGATCGAGAACGGTCGGGTGTTCGAGAAGGGCGGGGTCAACTTCTCCCATGTGTTCGGCGAACGCCTGCCGCCCTCGGCGACGGCGGCGCGACCGGAGCTCGCCGGGCGCAGCTTCCATGCGGTGGGGGTCTCCTGGGTGCTGCATCCGCACAGCCCCCATGTGCCCACCAGCCACGGCAACGTGCGCTTCTTCATCGCCGAGAAGGCGGGGGAGGCGCCCGTATGGTGGTTCGGCGGCGGCTTCGACCTGACGCCCTTCTACCCGGTGCTCGAGGATGTGGTGCACTGGCACCGGGTGGCCCGGGAGGCCTGTGCGCCCTTCGGCGAGGAGGTCTACCCGCGCTTCAAGGCCTGGTGTGACGACTACTTCTATCTGAAGCATCGTGACGAGACCCGGGGCGTGGGCGGGCTCTTCTTCGACGACCTCAACGACTGGGGCTTCGAGCGCAGCTTCGCCTTCCAGCGCGCCGTGGGTGACGCCTTCCTCGACGCCTACCTGCCCATCGTGAGTCGCCGCGTCGACACCCCCTGGAGCGAGCGTGAGCGCGACTTCCAGCTCTATCGACGCGGGCGTTACGTGGAGTTCAACCTGGTCTGGGACCGCGGCACCCTGTTCGGACTGCAGAGTGGCGGGCGCACCGAGTC
This sequence comes from Halomonas sp. SSL-5, assembly GCF_030708455.1. Taxonomy (GTDB): domain Bacteria; phylum Pseudomonadota; class Gammaproteobacteria; order Pseudomonadales; family Halomonadaceae; genus Halomonas. The sequence continues at coordinate 48,803 of NZ_JAUYWF010000014.1, read as the reverse complement.
GATCCTGATGTCGATGCCGCCGCTGGCGCGCTGGGAGTATGCCTGGGAGCCCGAGGAGGGCAGCCCGGAGGCGGAGCTCTACGCACACTACCTGCACCCCCGGGACTGGCTTGGCGAAGCACGAAAGGAGAACGAAGCATGATCGATCGCTACTGCGTCTTCGGCCACCCGGTGGCCCACTCGAAGTCGCCGCTCATCCATGCCGCCTTCGCCGAGCAGGTGGGCGAGGCCATCGAGTACACCGCCATCGAGGCGCCGCGGGATGACTTCGCCGGGGCCTGGCGGCGCTTCATTGCCGAGGGCGGCCGCGGCGCCAACGTCACCGTGCCCTTCAAGGAGGAGGCCTTCCGCCTCTGCGACACGCTGAGCCAGCGCGCCCGGCGGGCCGGGGCGGTGAACACCCTGGTCCTGGGCGGCAACGGCCTGACATATGGCGACACCACCGATGGCATCGGTCTGGTGCGTGACCTCCAGCGCCATGGCGTGGCACTGGCCGGGGCACGCATCCTGGTGCTGGGCGCGGGGGGCGCGGTGCGTGGGGTGCTGGAGCCGCTGCTGGCCGCGGGGCCGGGAAGCCTGTTCGTGGCCAACCGCACCGCCGAGAAGGCCACGCGGCTCGCCGCCGACTTCAGCGACCTGGGTGAGATTGCCGGCGGCGGCTTCGACGCCGTGGCCGGTCCCTTCGACCTGGTGATCAACGGCACCAGCGCCAGCCTCGCCGGCGACCTGCCGCCGCTGCCCGACGACCTCTTCGCCCCGGGGGCCACCGCCCACGACATGATGTACGGCACCGAGCCCACCGTCTTCCTGCGCTGGGCCGCCGCGCGCGGGGCGCGCACCGTGGACGGCCTCGGCATGCTGGTGGAGCAGGCGGCGGAGTCCTTCTTCCAGTGGCGCGGCAAGCATCCCGAGACGGCCCCGGTGCTGGAGGCCCTCCGCCAGTCGCTGTGATCTCGGCGGCGCCCTTCAGCGCCGCTTGGTATAGAGCCCCACCATGCACAGCACCAGCCCGACCAGCGACAGCAGCATACCGCCGTTGACCAGCCAGGGGGTGCGCTGCAGCCAGGAGACGAAGGGCTGGGGCGTGTCGCGGCACACCCCTTCCAGATAATCCCAGTGGCCACCGGAGAGCGTGCACTCGCGCACGCTCGAGTACTCCCAGAAATAGATCCCCATCAGCACCAGCATGGGGGCGATCAACAGCAGCAGTCCGAGTCTCAACATCTCAAGGCCTCGGGCAGTCGGGCGTGCGGCCGGCCTGGCGGGCGCGCTCGTAGCGTCCCAGGGCCTCGTTCATGCGCGCCTGCAGGTCCTGGGTGCGCTGGCCGTGGCTGGGGTGGCTCGAGAGCCAGGCCGGCGGCCGGGCCCCGCCCTGGGCACTCATGTTCTCCCACAGCGCCAGGCTGGCGCGGGGGTCGAAGCCGGCATCGGCCATCAGGTAGAGGCCCAACTCGTCGGCCTCGCTCTCGTGACGCCGCGAGAAGGGCATCAGGATGCCGTACTGGGCGCCCATCCCCAGGGCCCCCATGATCTGCTGACCGCCCGCGCCCTCCAGGCCCGCCGCCGAGGAGAGCACCGAGAGCCCCAGCTGGGTGGCGGTCTGGGTGGAGACCCGCTCGTTGGCGTGGCGGGCCAGCACGTGGGTGATCTCGTGGCCGACCACCGCGGCCAGCTGATCCTGATTCCTGGCCACCTGCAGCAGGCCGGTGTTGACCCCCATGTAGCCTCCGGGCAGGGCGAAGGCGTTGGCATCCTCGGCCTCGAAGACGCGGATCTGCCAGTTCTGGGACTCACGCTGCTGGGGCGGCAGGGCGCTCACCAGCGCACTGGCCACACACTGTACATAGCGGTGGGTAGCGCCGCCCACGGTGGGGCGCTCCTGCTGGTATTGCTCGAAGGCCTGGGCGCCCATCTGATCGAGTTGGGCGTCCGATACCAGGGTCAGCTGCTGGCGGCCGGTGGGCGAGGTGGTACAGGCGGCCAGGGCGAGGCTGAGGGCGCCGATGGCGAAAGGTGTGATCCAGCGCATGGCGGGTCTCCTTGGTGGGGTGTGGCATCCAGCCAACGTAAGACGCTGGACGGGCGTCCGGGTTCGCCACAAGATACCCTGAACGCCTGCAAGGTCAACTGTCGCCACCAGGAGTCTGGCTGCCTCGGCGAGGGGCGCTGGGGGCAAGCCGTAGAGGAGGTCCTACGCCAGGGATGGCGTCGGTAGCGCCCATGGATGGGTTCACAGCGCCTCCTCGAAGGCTTGCCGCCAGATCAGCCCCGAGGCTGCCGACTATCCGGCGACCTGGAGAAGGAGAGGATCATGGACGCCGAGCTGACGCGTCGCCTGCTGCATCTGCTGGATCACGTCGAGCACTGGCTGCCCCCGGCCCCGGTGGAGGTGGACTGGTCGCGGGACGTGGCCGCCCTGTGGCAGCGCCACGCCCTGGGTGGGCGCCTGCTGCCGGTGCCACCGCGCGACGCCCTGAGCCTGGATGACCTGCTGGGCATCGAGCGCCAGAAGCTGGCGCTGGTCGACAACACCCGGGCCTTCCTGCAGGGCCTGCCGGCCAACCACGCCCTGCTGTGGGGCTCGCGAGGCAGCGGCAAGTCGTCGCTGATCCGTGCCCTGCTCAACAGCCTGTCCGGCGAGGGGCTGCGCCTGGTGCAGGTGGATCGCCACGACCTCGCCGGCCTGCCGATGCTGGTGGAGCAGCTGCGTCACCACGACCAGCGCTTCGTGGTCTACTGCGACGACCTCTCCTTCGAGGGCCACGATGACGCCTACAAGGCGCTGAAGAGCGTGCTCGACGGTGCCCTGACCGGCCCGCCCCCCAACGTGCTGCTCTATGCCACCTCCAACCGTCGCCACCTGCTGCCGGAGTCGATGAGCGACAACGAGGGCTCGCGGCTGGTGGGTGACGAGCTGCATCACGGCGATGCCGTGGAGGAGAAGATCTCGCTCTCCGACCGTTTCGGGCTGTGGCTGGGCTTCCACCCCTTCAACCAGGACGTCTACCTGGAGGCCTGCTGTCACTGGGTCACCCAGCTGGGACGCCGCGAGGACTGGAGCGCCGAGGCCCGCGCCGAGGCGATCCGCTTCGCCACCCTGCGCGGCGGGCGCAGCGGCCGCGGCGCCTGGCAGTTCGCCAACCACTGGGTGGGTCGCCGGCGTCTTCACGACCGGTAGTCAACACGCATCAGTTAACACGAAGGCGCCCGGCTCGCCCCAGGGATTTCCTGAGAGCGGGCCGGGCGCCTGAGGTCGAGATGAGGCGGGGTCAGCGGCGGCTCTTGCGCGCCTCCTTGGTGCGGCCCAGTTCTCGCTTCTTGGCCTTCTCGCGGTCGCTGGCATCGGCCATGGGATCGAACGGGTTCTTGCCGGAGCGGAATTCGAAGCGCATCGGCGTGCCGCGTACCTTGAGCACCTTGCGGAAGGTGTTGGTCAGGTAGCGGCGATAGGCCTCGGGCAGCGACTCGGTCTGGTTGCCGTGGACCACGATGATCGGGGGATTGGCGCCGCCCTGGTGGGCCATGCGTAGCTTGATGCGGCGTCCGTGCACCAGGGGCGGCTGGTGCGACTCCACCGCGTCCTGAAGGATGCTGGTCAGGCGGTTGGTGGACCAGTGGGCGTTGGCCGAGGCGAAGGCGCGCTCCAGCGAGGGATAGAGGTCGCCCACCCCGGTGCCGTGCAGCGCCGAGATGAAGTGCAGGTCGGCGTAGTCGGCGAAGCCCAGGCGGCGCTTGATCTCGGCGCGCATCTTCTCCTTGGCCTCGCTCTCGAGGCCATCCCACTTGTTCACCGCCAGCACCAGGGCGCGGCCGGTGGTCAGCACGTAGTCGAGCAGGTGCAGGTCCTGCTCCACCAGCCCGGAGCGCGCGTCGAGCACCATGATGGCGACATGGCACTCCTTGATCGCCTCCAGGGTCTTGATGATCGAGAACTTCTCGTAGTTCTCTCGAACGCTCCTGCGGCGCCGCACGCCGGCGGTATCTACCAGCACGTAGGGCTTGCCGCGGCGCTCGAAGGGGATCTCGATGGCGTCACGGGTGGTGCCCGCCTCGTCGAAGACCACCACGCGCTCCTCGCCGAGCAGGCGGTTGACCAGGGTCGACTTGCCCACGTTGGGGCGGCCGATGACCCCGATGCGGATGCCCTTGGTGCCGGTGTCTGCCGGGATGCTCTCGTCGCGCTCCGGGAAGGGGGCGAGCACCTCGTCGATCAGCGTGGTGACGTTGCGGCCATGGGCGGCGGCGATGGGCCGCGGCTCGCCCAGCCCCAGCTCCCAGAACTCGGCGGTGGCACTGTCCTCGTCGAGCCCATCGGTCTTGTTGACCACCAGCCAGGTCTTCTTCTGGTTGACCCTCAGGTGGTTGGCGATGGCCTGGTCGGCGACGTTGAGGCCGGCACGGGCATCGACCAGGAACAGCACGATGTCGGCCTCGTCGATGGCGGCCAGCGACTGCTCGGCCATGGCGGCATCGATGCCCGCCTCGTCGCCGCTGATGCCGCCGGTGTCGATCACCGTGTAGGCCTTGCCGCCGAGCATGCCGTTGCCGTACTTGCGGTCACGGGTCAGGCCCGGGAAGTCGGCCACCAGGGCATCGCGGGTGCGCGTCAGGCGGTTGAACAGGGTCGACTTGCCCACATTGGGGCGGCCGACCAGGGCGATCACGGGTGTCATCGGATATCCAGGGTCTCGAGGGTGCCGTCATTGGCCAGCACATGAATGCGGTTGCCTGCGGTGACCGGGCGTACGCCGATACCGGAGCCGTCGATACGCTCGCGACCGACCATCTCGCCGCTGCGTGCGTCGATCAGGTGCAGGTAGCCCTCGAAATCGCCGAACACCAGCTTGCCGTCGGCGAAGGCCGGTGAGGTAGGCCGGCGGCCTTCCAGGTCGCTGTTGCGCCATACCTCGTCGCCGCTGTCGGCGGCCAGGGCCAGGATGCGCCCCGACTCCTCGACCACGAACAGGAAGTCACCCACCACGATGGGCGTGTGGTAGCTGGAGAGGTCGCGGGCCCACAGCGGCTCGCCGCGGGAGGCCTCCAGGGCCACCAGGCGGCCGTTATAGCTGGTCACGAAGAGGCGGCCATCGGGCGTCAGCACCGGCTGGCCGGCGAGGTCCACCAGGCGTTCGATGTCGCTGCGCCCCTGGGCCACGGCGATGCGTCGCTCCCACAGCGGCTGGCCGCTGCGATTGTCCAGGGCCACCAGGCGGCCGTTGGCGAAACCGGCGAAGGTCAGCGGGTCGATGGTGGTGGGGGTGCCGGTGCCGCGCAGGGTCAGCGAGGGGAGGCTGGCCTGATAGCTCCAGCGCTCATCGCCACTGGCGCGGTCCAGGGCGGTGATGGTGCCGTCGACGCTCTGCACGATCAGCTGCTGCTGGTTGGGCTGCGGGGCGGCCAGCACCTCGCTGGGCACCCGGGCACGCCAGCGCACGCTGCCATCGCGCTGGCTCACCGCCAGCACCTCGCCGTTGCGGGTGCCCAGGTAGAGGTCCCCGGCCACCGCGGTCAGGGCGCTGGAGACCGGCACCTCGAGGTCTACCTCCCAGCGGGTGTCGCCGTCATCGGCGTCGAAGGCGAACAGCTCGCCGCGGTGGTCGGCGGCGAACAGGGCATCGCCATCGCGGGCCGGGGCGATGGGATAGGCGGCGCGTCCCAGGCCGTCACCGGCGCCCTCACGCCAGGCGCTGGCAAGTTCGGCGCTCGCCGCGAAGTCACTGAGCTCGGTGGGGGGATACTGCGGCTCCACCTTGTTGCCGGCGCAGCCCGCGAGCAGGGTCAGGCCCGCCAGGGCGGCGATCAGGAAGGTCGGTTTCATGAGTCGAGCACCTGCTGTTCAAGGCCTAGGTTGTCGAGCTTGAGCTGCACGCCGTAGAGCGGTTGGTCGTTGGCTTCGGCGAGGGCGAGCGCCTCACGCCAGGCGGCGGCGGCATCCTCGCGGCGCTCCAGGGCATGCAGCGCATCCCCGCGCACCTCGGCTCGCTGGGCGGCCAGCGCCTCGGGAACGCCGCTCTCCAGGGCGGTCAGTGCCGCCTCGGCGTCGTTGTCGGCGACCAGCAGCCGGGCCAGGCGCAGCCGTGCCAGGCCACCCACATAGCCGCCCGAGTCGGCATCCGCCAGGGCCTGCAACCGGTCGCGGGCACCGGCGAGGTCGCCCTGAGTGACCGCCAGGCGGGCGTCCACCAGGCGTGCCAGGTCGGCATAGAGGGTCTTGCCGTGCGCGTCGACGATCTCCTCCACCAGGGCACGGGCCTGGGGCAGTTGCGCCTCGTCGAGGTCGTTGCCGGCGGTCAGGTTGATCAGCTGCTGGTAGCGCATCGAGGCGGCGGTGGCCTGGTTCTCCTGGTAGCCCTGCCAGGCGTTCCAGCCCAGCACGCCGGCCCCGGCGATGACCACGCCGGCAATCAGCGAGAGGCCGTTCTCCTTCCACCAGCGCTTGAGCGCCTCGACCTGTTCTTCCTCGGTTCTCAGCTCCGCCACGGGCGGTCTCCTTGTGTGTCTCGTGTGGGCCTTCAGGCCAGCAGTTCGCGCAGCTCGTCGACCAGTGCGTCCCGGGCCAGGCTGCGCTGGTCACGCTCCTCGCGCAGGAACTTCAGGGTCGCGGTGCCACGCGCGAGTTCGTCCTCGCCCAGCAGCAGGGCCAGGCGGGCGCCGCTGCGGTCGGCCTTCTTGATGCGGCTCTTGAAGCTGCCGCCGCCACAGTGCAGCTGGGCGCGCAGCTCGGGCAGCTCGCCGCGCAGCCGCTCGACCAGCTGCAGGGCGGTGCCGGCGGACGCGTCGTCCATGGGCAGCACATAGAGGTCGAGCTCGCCGCGGGCGGCGTCGGGGATCAGCGCCAGGGTCTCGAGCAGCAGTACCAGGCGCTCGATGCCCATCGCGAAGCCCACCGCCGGGGTCGGCTTGCCGCCCAGCTGCTCCACCAGGCCGTCGTAGCGGCCGCCGGCACACACCGTGCCCTGGCTGCCCAGCGCCGTGGTGGTCCATTCGAAGACGGTGCGACCGTAGTAGTCCAGGCCGCGCACCAGGCGCGGGTTGATCACGTAGTCGATGCCGGCGGCATCGAGCAGTGCACAGAGCGTCTCGAAGTGCTCGCGGGAGTCGGCGTCCAGGTGGTCGAGCAGGCGCGGCGCGCCGGCCAGCATCTCGGCCATCTCGGGGTTCTTGGAGTCGAGGATACGCAGCGGGTTGCTGGAAAGGCGGCGACGGGAGTCCTCGTCGAGCCGGTCATGGTGCTGCTCGAAGTAGGCCACCAGGGTGTCGCGATAGGCGGCGCGGGCCTCCGAGGAGCCCAGCGAGTTGAGCTCCAGGGTGACATGCTCCGCAAGCCCCAGTTCGCGCCACAGGCGGGCCGAGAGCAGGATCACCTCGGCGTCGATATCCGGCCCCTCGAGGCCGAAGCTCTCCACGCCCACCTGGTGGAACTGGCGGTAGCGGCCCTTCTGGGGGCGCTCGTGGCGGAACATCGGCCCCTGGTACCACAGGCGCTGGGTCTGGTTGTGCAGCAGGCCGTGCTCCATGGCGGCGCGCACGCAGCTCGCCGTGCCCTCGGGGCGCAGGGTCAGGCTGTCACCGTTGCGATCCTCGAAGGTATACATCTCCTTCTCGACGATATCGGTGACCTCGCCGATGGAGCGCGCGAACAGCGCGGTCTGCTCGACGATGGGCGTGCGAATCTCTGCATAGCCGTAGCGGGCCATCAGGTCACGGACCTTGCCCTCGAAGTACTGCCACAGGGGCGACTGCTCCGGCAGCAGATCGTTCATGCCGCGGATGGCCTGGATCTTCTTCTTGCTGGGTGCTTGGGACTTGCTCAACGGTGGCTCCTTGATGGGTGCCGGCGACTCAGGCGTCGCGGGCGATCACGTCCTGTTCGGCCTGCTCCTTCTCGCGCACCTTGTCGCGGATCAGCCGCTCGAGGTCGTCGACCAGATGGTCGTTGCGCAGCTTGGAGGCCGGCTTGCCGTCGATATAGACGAGGTTGGCCGGCGAGCCGCCGGTAAGCCCGATATCGCTCTCCTTGGCCTCGCCGGGGCCGTTGACCACGCAGCCGATCACCGAGACGTCGAGGGGGGTCATGACGTCTTCGAGGCGCTCCTCCAGGGCATTCATGGTGCCGATGACGTCGAAATTCTGGCGCGAGCAGCTGGGACAGGCGATGAAGTTGATGCCCTTGGCGCGCAGGCGCAGGCTCTTGAGCATGTCGAAGCCGACCTTGATTTCCTCGACGGGGTCGGCGGCCAGGGAGACCCGGATGGTGTCGCCGATGCCGTCCATCAGCAGCATGCCCAGCCCGATGGAGGACTTGACGGTGCCCGAGCGAAGCCCGCCGGCCTCGGTGATGCCCAGATGCAGCGGCTGCTCGATGCGCGAGGCCAGGTCGCGGTAGGCGGCCACCGCCATGAACACATCGGAGGCCTTGACGCTGACCTTATACTCCTGGAAGTCGAGGCGGTCGAGGTGGTCGATATGGCGCATGGCGGACTCGACCAGGGCGGCGGGCGTGGGCTCGCCGTACTTCTTCTGCAGGTCCTTCTCCAGGGAGCCGGCGTTGACGCCGATGCGGATCGGGATGCCGTTGTCCCGGGCCGCCGAGACCACGGCGCGCACGCGATCCTCACGGCCGATGTTGCCGGGGTTGATGCGCAGGCAGTCGACGCCGAGCTCGGCGACGCGCAGGGCGATCTTGTAGTCGAAGTGGATATCGGCGACCAGCGGCACCTCGACCTCGCGCTTGATGCGGCCGAAGGCCTCGGCGGCCTCCATGTCGGGCACCGAGACGCGCACGATATCGGCGCCGGCGGTTTCCAGCTGGCGAATCTGCGCCACGGTGGCGGCCACGTCGAGGGTGTCGGTGTTGGTCATGCTCTGCACCGAGATGGGGGCATCGCCCCCGACGGCTACCCTGCCGACGTGGATCTGGCGCGACTTGCGACGGACGATAGGGGATTGTGCGTGCATGATGGCGGAATCATTCTCCCAGGGTGAAGCGGGCGACGTTGTTGGCTCCGGCGCGAGCCGGAAGGTCCACGGGCTCGCCTTGCCAGAGCAGCTCGACGCCGGTGGCGTTGCCCACGGTCAGGCGGAAGGGGGGCTCGCCTTCGACGCTGGCCGTGGTGCCGGGTTCCTGCAGGCCGACGAAGACGCGCTGGTTATTGGCGTCGAAGACCTCGGTCCATGACTGTTCATTGAAGGTGAATGCCAGGCGATCGCCGGCGTCCTGCGCGGCGTCGGCGGGATCCTCGTCGGGAGTCTCTTGTTGGGCGGCCACGGCTTCGCCGCTGTCCTGTGTGGCACCGTCCTCCTCGAGGCCATTCTCGGCGGGGTCGGCGTCGAGCGCCGCGGGCGCATCGCTGCCTTCCGCGGCATCCTCGGCGGGTGCCTGGACGGCGGACGCCGACTCGGTCACCTCCTCGGGCAGCGGTGGCAGGCTGTCCGGCTCGGCGCTGGTGGTATCGGGCTCGGTCACGCTGGCGGAGCCATCGAGGCGGTCGACGGAGACCGGGTCGCTCTCGCCGATGCTCGGCGGCTCGCCGCCGCCGCGGCTCTGCCACCACATCAGGGTCAGGCCGATCAGGCCGGCCAGCACCAGCAGCGACACTAGGCGGAACAGCCAGGCGCCCAGGCGGGAGGGGGGCTTGCTGATCTGGACCGGCGTGACCTTGCGCTGGGCGGCATCCTGTCTGCCGAAGCGGGCGTGATAGGCCTCCAGCACCGGGGTGTCGTCGATGCCCAGCAGGTGCGCATAGGCGCGCAGGTAGCCGCGCCGGTAGGTGGCGACCGGCACCTCCTCGTAGCTGTCCTCCTCCAGGCCGCGGACCACCGCCGGCCTCAGGTTGAGCGCACCGGCCACCTCGGAGACGGAGAGGCCCTGATTCTCGCGTTCAAGCCTCAGCTGCTCGCCGGGCGAGGCCGTGACATCAGCGTGCAGGTCCGGTTCGTGGGTGTCGCTCATGGCGGCGCATCCTTGGGTGGTGTTCTCGGATCAGGGCGTGTTGCCACGCCCCTCCAGCTGTTGGGTGTAGAAGGTGGCAGTGGCGCTGTCGCCCTGGGCACGGGCGATATCGGTGGCCAGCCGCAGGGCCTCCGGGCGCGGCCCGGCCAGGCGCATGAAGGCCTCGACCTGCGCGCGCGCCTGGGCCAGGTTGTTGTCGGCGTACTCCAGCTCGGCCAGGGTGAAGTAGCTGCGCGGCGCCCGCGGGTCGATCTCCTGGGCGCGCTGCAGATTGCGGCGTGCCTCCTGCACCTCGCCGAGCTCGCGATGGCACTGCCCGAGGTTGGCGAACAGCTGGGCACGACTGGGGTACTGGGCATCCGTCGAGGCCCGTTCGAGCTGCTCGCAGGCCTCGCGCACGTGGCCCCGGGCGTAGAGGAAGGCCGCGTAGTTGTTGCGCGCCCGGGTGAAGTCGGCATTCGCCGCCAGTGCCCGGCGGAAGGTCTCGTCGGCCAGGGCATCCTCGCCCTGGCGCTGGTAGACCATGGCCATGGCCTGCAGCGCCTCGGGGTCGTCGGGGGCAATCTCCAGGGCGCGGTCAAGGGCGCCCATGGCGCGGCGCAGGTTGTTGCGCTCCAGGTACGCGACGCCGAGCTGGGTGTAGGCATCGGAGGGGCTGGCCTCGCTACCGCCGCCGCCGGCGATGCCCTGGGGCTGGGTGGCACAGCCGGTCATCCACAGGCTGCCCAGCAGGGCGGCCAGGGGCAGCAGCGAGCGTGTGGGCAGCGGTGAGCGGCGTGTCATGAACTCCTCCCGAGGGTCGGCGGGCTCCCTCCGGCGGCGTGCCGCTGGCCTACGTGAGCCGGGGGGAGCCAGGGCCTGCCCATCAAAGCGCTGTGCCCAGTTGAAGTCAAGGCGGGCTCCCTTCAGTCGGCATCGATCTGGATCGACTTGATATAGCGCTCGTGGCGACGCGTGCGGTCCTTCACCCGGCCCACCAGCTGGCCGCAGGCGGCGTCGATGTCGTCGCCGCGAGTGGAGCGTATCGGCGCCGTGTAGCCCAGCTCGTAGAGCCACTGCTGGAAGCGCATCACCTGGTTGCGTGACGGCGTCTCGTAGCCCGAGTGGGGGAAGGGATTGAAGGGAATCAGGTTGATCTTGCATGGCAGCTCGCGCAGCAGCTCGGCGAGCTGCTCGGCGTGCACCTGCTGGTCGTTGACGTCCTTGATCACCGTGTACTCGATGGTGACCATGCGGGTGTCGTCGCACTTGGTCAGGTAGCGCTGGCAGGCGTCGAGCAGGCTGCGGATGTTGTACTTGCGATTGAGCGGCACCAGCTCGTTGCGCAGCTCGTCGTTGGCGGCATGCAGCGAGATGGCCAGGCTCACATCGAGCTCGTCGCCGAGCTTGTCGAGCATCGGCACCACGCCGGAGGTGGAGAGGGTGACGCGGCGCTTGGAGAGGCCGTAGCCATCGTCGTCGAGCATCAGCTTCATGGCCGGCACGACGTTGTCGTAGTTCATCAGCGGCTCGCCCATGCCCATCATCACCACGTTGGTGACCGGGCGGTTGGCGGTGTCCTTGCGCGGACCCACGCTGCGCTGGGCCACCCACACCTGGCCGATGATCTCGGCGGCGGTGAGGTTGCGCTGGAAGCCCTGCTTGCCGGTGGAGCAGAAGCTGCAGTCCAGCGAGCAGCCCACCTGGGAGGAGACGCACAGGGTGCGACGCTTGCCGTTGTCGGCGGGGATCAGCACCGTCTCCACATAGCTGCCGTCCTCGACCTCCAGCACCCACTTGCGGGTGCCGTCGCTGGAGGTGCCCTCGTAGACCACGCCCGGACCGCGAATCTCGGCCACCTCGGCGAGCCTGGCACGCAGCGCCTTGGCGAGGTTGGTCATGGCCGCGAAGTCGTCACAGCCCTCGTGGTGAATCCACTTCATCACCTGGGCGGCACGGAACTTCTTCTCGCCGATGGAGAGGAAGAAGGCTTCCATCTCCTGGCGAGACATGCCGAGCAGGTTGGTCTTCTGGGGTGCGGTGTCAGCGGTCATGGCGATCAGCGGGTCGGGGAAGGGAGGGCGGCAGGGGAGGCGGGGACAGGGCCCCGCCCGGAGCCTCGATCAACGCGGGCCGAAATCAGCGCGGGCAAAGCTCGCTGCTCTCGAAGAAGTAGGCGATCTCGCGCTCGGCGGACTCGGGGGAGTCGGAGCCGTGCACGGCGTTGGCGTCGATGGTCTCGGCGAAGTCGGCGCGGATGGTGCCCGGCGCGGCTTCCTTGGGGTTGGTGGCGCCCATCAGCTCACGGTTCTTGGCGATGGCGTCCTCGCCCTCGAGCACCTGCACGACCACCGGGCCGGAGGTCATGAAGCCGACCAGGTCCTTGAAGAAGGGGCGCTCCTTGTGCTCGGCGTAGAAGCCGCCGGCCTTGTCGTCGTCCAGCTTGAGCATCTTGGCGGCGACGACCTGGAGGCCGGCCTTCTCGAAGCGAGAGATGATCTCGCCGATGGCGTTCTTGGCGACGGCATCGGGCTTGATGATGGACAGGGTGCGCTGGGTAGCCATGGGCATGTCTCCAGTAGGGGGTGATGGGGTGTCGAAGGAGTGCGCCGCGCCGCCCTCGAGCTTGCGGGAAGCCAGGGCGACGCGGCGAATCGGGTAATGCGGCTCGGCGTCCGACGGTTCGGCGGTGCGCCGACTGGGCCGGGATTATAGCGTCCCGGGGCGGCGTTGAACAATCGTCGCTGATTGCGAGGCGCGGCGCGCCTCGGGTCGCGGGAATTCTTTGAACCTAGACCGAAAAGCTCTCGCCGCAGCCGCACTGGTCCTTGACGTTGGGGTTGTTGAAGCGGAAGTAGCGGTTGAGGCCCTCGTTGACGTAGTCGACCTCGCTGCCGTCGAGCATCTCCAGGGCGTCGGGGGCGACGAAGACCTTGACCCCGTGCTCCTCGAAGCAGGTGTCGTCATTGGCCGCCTCATCGGCGAAGTCGAGTACGTAGCTGTAGCCGGAGCAGCCGCTGGGCTTGACCGAGACGCGCAGGCCAAGGCCCTGGCCGCGCTCGTCGAGTACCCGGCGAATCTGCTCGGCGGCGGCGTCGGTGATGGTGAGATGCGCCATGGTCTCTCTCCTGTGGGTAGCTGCCTGTTGCAGGGGTTGCGTCTGTCGCGAACGCGTCATGGGGCCTGGCGGCGCAGGCCGACCAGGGCGTGGCGCAGGGCGTCGATGGCCCGGTCGATGTCGGCTTCGGTGGTGAAACGCCCGAAGCTGAAGCGCAGCGAGGCCAGCGCCAGCGCCCGCGGCAGGCCGATGCCCTTCAGTACATAGGAGGGCTCGACGCTGGCCGAGTTGCAGGCCGAGCCGGTGGAGAGGGCGATATCGCGCAGCGCCATCAGCAGCGACTCGCCCTCCACGCCCGCGAAGGCCAGGTTGAGGATGTTGGGCACGGCGACCTCCAGCGCGGTATTGCGATGGATGCCGTCGAGGTCGGCCAGGCCGTCGAGCAGGCGGTCGCGCAGGGCGGTGATGCGTGCCTGGTCGGTCTCTCCCTCGGCGCCGGCCAGGGCGAAGGCCTCGCCCATGCCCACGATCTGGTGGGTGGGCAGGGTGCCGGAGCGCATGCCGCGCTCGTGGCCGCCGCCGTGGATCAGCGCCTCAATACGGATATCGGGGTGGCGCTTCACAAAGAGGGCGCCGACCCCCTTGGGCCCGTAGGCCTTGTGCCCGGAGAGCGACATCAAGTCGATCCCCAGCCGGTTCACGTCGAGGTCGAGCCGGCCCACCGCCTGGGCGGCGTCGACGTGGAAGACGGCGCCGCCGGCGTGGGCCACCTCGGCCAGCGCCGCCAGGTCGTGGATCACGCCCAGCTCGTTGTTCACCGCCATCAGCGACACCAGTACGGTGTCCTCACGCAGCGCCTCGCGCAGTTGCTCGGGTGTGACGCGGCCGTCGCGCCCCGGGGTCAGCCAGGTCACCTCGAAGCCCTCGTCCTCCAGCGCGCTGGCGGTATCGACCACCGCCTTGTGCTCGACGACGGAGGTGATCAGGTGACGCCCGCGATAGCGGTTGGCGCGCAGGAAACCGGTCAGGGCCAGGTTGTCGGCCTCGGTGGCGCCGCTGGTCCAGACGATCTCGCGCGGGTCGGCCGCGATCAGGTCGGCGACCTGACGGCGGGCGTTCTCCACCGCCTGCTCGGCCTGCCAGCCCAGCATGTGGCTGCGCGAGGCGGGGTTGGCGAAGATGCCGTCGAGGGTCAGGTGGCGCGCCATCAGCTCGGCGACCCGGGGGTCGACGGGGGTGGTGGCGGCGTAGTCGAGATAGACGGGTGTGGTCATGGCCTCGGGAAGTCTCGGGTTCGGCCTGGCGGTCAGGGCGCCGAGGCGAGGATGCCGTCGTCGCCATCGAGGCGGCGACGCTGACGGCCGGCAATCTGCTGGATCTCCTGGCGATCGGCCAGCTGGCCGAGGGTAACGCCATCGAGGAAGCCGTGGATATGCTCCGACAGCTCGCACCACAGGTGGTGGGTGAGGCAGGTGTCGCCCTGCTGGCAGTCGGAGAGGCCACCGCAGCGCGTGGCGTCAACGGACTCATCCACGGCGTCGATCACCCTGGCCACCGAGATGACCTCCGGGGCCTGGGCCAGCAGGTAGCCCCCGCCCGGGCCGCGCACGCTCTCCACCAGGCCGGCACGGCGCAGGCGGGCGAACAACTGCTCGAGGTAGGAGAGCGAGATCTCCTGACGGCGCGAGATGTCGGCCAGGCAGATCGGCCCGCTGCGGGCGTTCATCGCCAGGTCGAGCATGGCGGTGACGGCGTAGCGTCCCTTGGTGGTCAGGCGCATGGCGTCCTCGGCGCCGCCGGGGCGGCGTTCGGTAATCGTCGGCTCCGGAGGGAGCGCACGGATCGAGGAGGCATTATGGGAAAGACCGAGTGCCGCGGTCAACCTTTTGGGTCGTCGGGTGCCGGTGCCTTCTCCGGCATCTTGCAGGCGTCGTCGAGCACCTCGGCGAAATCCTCGTCACGCAGCTCCGGCAGGTCGCCCTCGCGGTAGCTGGCGTCGACCTTGCGCAGGGTGTGGCACATGCGCTCGAGGCGTTCGTCCACGGCGTGCATGTGGTCGAGCATCGCCTGGATGGAGCGCGCCACCGGGTCGGGCATGTCCTCGCTGACTCCGTAGGCGTCGAAGCCGAACTTGCGGCGAATGGCCTCGCGGCGCTCGGGGTCGACTTCCAGGGTGTCGGCGGCATCGGGCTCCTCGCGCTTGACGATCTTGCCGGGGATGCCCACCACGGTGGCGCCGGCGGGCACCTCCTTGGTCACCACGGCGTTGGAGCCGATCTTGGCGCCGGTACCCACGCTGAAGGGCCCCAGTATCTTGGCGCCGGCACCGACGATCACGCCGTCCTCCAGGGTGGGATGGCGCTTGCCCTTGTTCCAGCTGGTGCCGCCCAGGGTCACGCCCTGGTAGAGGGTGACGTCGTCGCCGACCTCCGCGGTCTCGCCGATCACCACGCCCATGCCGTGGTCGATGAAGAAGCGCCGGCCGATGGTGGCCCCGGGATGGATCTCGATGCCGGTCAGCCAGCGCGAGAAGGTGGAGAGGCTGCGCGCCAGCCAGCGCAGGTTGGCGCGCCACAGGCGATGGCTCAGGCGATGGATCAACAGGGCGTGCAGGCCCGGGTAGTTGGTCAGCACTTCGAGGAAGTTGCGTGCCGCCGGGTCGCGGTCGAAAACGCTGTTGATGTCCTCACGCAGGCGTTGAAACATGCAGCGGTCCTTGGGCTTGGATGGGCAGGGCGGCAACCGCCGCGGATGATCATCTCAGTGTGGGGGCGGCGGTGGGGAGCTTCAAGGCGAGCCTGCCCCTTTCCGCCGGGCGTTGGCCATCACTCATCCCGCGGCGGGGCGAGCTTCTCGGTATCCGAGAGGATGCCGCGCAGGATATTGAGCTCCATGCGTTCCGGGCGGGCGCGCAGGGTGAAGCGACGCAGCCGGGCCATCAGCTGGCGAGGAGTCGCCGGATCGTGGAAGCCGATGGCGACCAGGGTGCGCTCCAGGTGGGCGAAGTAGTGCTCGAGCTCGGCGTGGGTGGCCAGGGCCTGGTCGGGATCCACGGGCTCGGCCGGCTCTCCCGCCAGCCAGGCCTGGCGGCACTCGTAGGCCATTACCTGCACCGCCGCGGCCAGGTTCAGCGAGCTGAAGTCCGGGTTGGTGGGGATGTGCACGTGGGCATGGCAGCGCTGCAGCTCGGCATTGGTCAGGCCGCTGTCCTCGCGGCCGAACACCAGCGCCACGCGGGCGGCGGGATCGGCCAGCTCCTGGGGCAGGCGGTCGCCCAGCTCGCGCGGGGTGAGCATCGGCCAGGGCAGGGTGCGCGAGCGGGCGCTGGCGCCCACCGCCAGGGTGCAGTCGGCCACGGCCGCCTCCAGGGTGTCGACCACCCGGGCGCCATGCACCAGGTGGTCGGCACCGGAGGCCCGGGACACGCTATCGGCGGTGATCGGCTCGCAGCGCGGCGCCACCAGGGCCAGGTCGCTCAGGGCCATGTTGTGCATGGCGCGGGCGGTGGCGCCGATATTGCCGGGGTGGCTGGTGCCGATCAGGACGATACGGATGCGCTCGAGCATGGGTCAGGGTCCGGTGCTGCAGGAAGTTGAGGGGCGCAGTCTAGCATGTGAGCGTCGCGGTGGATGGCGCGTCACGAGCGCTTCTGCTAGGATTCGCGCCAGCGTTTCGAGTGAACGCCCCGTTCTTTAACACCACCGACTCCCCAAGGCCCGATCATGCATCCGATGGTCCAATACGCGCTGCGCGCCGCCCGCAGCGCCGGCGAGCAGTTCCTGCGCATTCGCGAGCGCATCGAGAACTCCCACCAAGAGCACAACCTCGACCGCCTGCTGGAAGACGCCGCGCGCAACGCCGAGACACTGATCGTGCGTCAGCTCTCCCGCGGCTACCCCCAGCACGGCGTCGTCGGCCGTTTCACCCCCCATCGCGAGGGTGAAGGCGAGGGACGCGATGTGCTGTGGCGCATCGAACCCTTCCACGGCTACTCGAACCTCGAGGTGGCTGCCCCCGGCTTCGCGCTGTCACTGGTATGCCTGGTCAAGGGCCGTGCGGAGCATGCGGTGGTGATCTGCCCCTTCAGCGACGACGAGTACCTGGCCAGCCGCGGCCGTGGTGCCCAGCACAACGGCAAGCGCATCCGTGTGCCCGGCAAGCATGCCGTGGCCGGTACGCGCATCGCCATGGGGCTGCCCGACAGCTCGCTGCGCAATCGCTACCTGCCCGCCTACCTGACCCTGGTGCAGCAGCTCGGTCCGCTCATCGAGGTGCAGCGCGCCAGCGGCAGCGGCCTGCTCGATCTCGCCGAGCTGGCCTCCGGGCGTGCCGATGCCGCCTTCGTGCTGGGCCTGGAGGAGCAGGACCTCCACGTCGGCGGCCTGCTGCTCAAGGAGTCCGGCGCGCTGATGGGGACCCCGGACGGCCAGCCCAGGGTGGACGAGGATGGCCCGCTGATGGCCGCCGGCCCGCGCCTCTACAAGGCGCTGGTGCAGCAGCTCAAGCCGCACTTCTGAGTCCGCGGCGAGCCTGACCCGAGCCCGAGTGAAAGCCCCGCGGCGCGCAAGTGCCGCGGGGCTTTCGTGTGTTTGGAGGGAGGCTGGGGCTCAGGCCGGCGCCTGGCAGAGCAGCGTCAGGGTCTCGATGAGGCTCTCCATCTCGTCATCGGTGCCGATGCTGATGCGCAGGTGGTCGCGCAGCGCCTCGGTGTTGAAGTGGCGCACCAGCACGCCCCGCTCGCGCAGCCCCACGAAGAGCTGGGCGGCATCCTGGTCGGGGTGGCGGACCAGCAGGAAGTTGGCCTGGGAGGGCAGTACCTCGAAGCCCAGTCGCTCGAGCGCGCTGCGGGTTTGCTCGCGGGTGGTGATCACCCGTTCACGGCACGCCGCGAAGTGCTCCGCGTCGGCCAGGGAGGCGCTGGCCACGGCGCTGGCCAGGCTGTCTACCGGGTAGGAGTTGAAGGAGTCCTTGACCCGCTCCAGCCCCTCGATCAGTTCCCTGGAGCCCACCGCATAGCCCAGTCGCAGGCCGGCCAGGCTGCGTGACTTGGAGAAGGTGCCGGTGACCAGCAGGTTGGGGAAGCGCTCCACCAGCGGCACCGCGCTCTCGCCGCCGAAGTCCACGTAGGCCTCGTCGATCAGCACCACCGACTCGGTAATCCTCTCAAGCAGGTTGGCGATCGCCGCGCGATCGTGGCCGTGGCCGGTGGGGGCGTTGGGGTTGGCGAAGACCACCCCGCCCGCTGAGGGGGCGAATGCCGCGAGATCCACCGACCAGTCGGCGGCCAGCGGCAGGGCCTGGCGCTCGATGTCGTAGAGCCGGCAGTAGACCGGGTAGAAGCTGTAGGTGATCGCCGGCATCTGCAGCGCCGCTGCCTGGCGGAAGAAGGCCTGGAAGGCCAGTGCCAGTACCTCGTCGGAGCCATTGCCCACGAACACCTGCCCGACCTCGACGCCGAGCTCCGCGGCCAGCGCCTCGCGCAGGGCCCGGGACTCGGGGTCCGGATAGCGACGCAGGTGGTCGCTGGGGAAGTCGCGCAGCACGGCGCCGACCCCCGGGGCCGGCGGGTAGGGATTCTCGTTGGTGTTCAGCTTGATCAGGCGCTCGCGGGGCTGCTCGCCGGGGACATAGGGCGTCAGCTCGCGGACCTCGGGGCTCCAGAACTTGCTCATGGCTCTCGCTCGGCTCTCGCTCGGGTCGTGGAGGGAATGCAGGCATGGTGACCCGCACGGCCGAGCCGCGCAAGCCGTGCTAGGCTGGTGCCCCTGTCCCCTGATCACAATGACGTCGCGATGACCGCCCAGATCCTTGCCACCCTGTTGCCGGTATTCTTGATCGCCGGATGCGGCACCCTCTACGGCCGCCTGCGCAACCCCGATATTGCCACTCTCAACACCCTCAACATGGAGCTCTTCGTGCCCATGCTGGTGTTCGCCGTGCTGGCCGACGGCCAGGCGCCGCTGGAGGAGTATGCGGGGCTGGCGCTGGGCGGCACGCTGGTGGTGCTGGGCTCCGGGCTCGTGCTGTGGCCGCTGGTGAAGTGGCTGGGACTGGAGGTGAAGACCTTCCTGCCGCCGATGATGTTCAACAACTCCGGCAACATGGGCATCCCGCTGCTGCTGCTGGCCTTCGGGGAGGCGGCGCTGCCCGCCGCGGTGGTGCTGTTCATCGTCGAGATGCTGCTGCACTTCACGGTGGGGCTGTGGATGCTGAGTCCCGGTTCCTCGCTGCTGCGCATCCTGCGCCTGCCCATCGTGCTGGCCACCTTCGCCGGCCTGGCGGTCAACCTGCTGGGCGTGCCGCTGCCCGGCTGGCTGCTGGAGGCGCTGCATATGCTGGGCGGGGTGTGTATCCCGCTGCTGCTCTTCGCCCTGGGCGTGCGCATGCTGGATATCGACTTCTCGGATTGGAAGACCGGCCTGCTGGGCGCCGTGCTCTGCCCGCTCTCCGGGCTGGTGCTGGCCGCGCCGCTGGTCTGGCTGCTGGGTCTCTCCGGCCTGCAGGCCGCGGCGCTGTGGGTGTTCGCCGCCTTGCCGCCGGCGGTCCTCAACTATCTGGTGGCCGAGCAGTATCGCCAGGAGCCTCACAAGGTCGCCTCGCTGGTGCTGATCGGCAACCTCGGCTCGCTGCTGGTGATGCCGGTGGTGCTGGCGCTGGTCTTCGCCCACGTGCATGCCGGTATCGGCGGATGAAGGGCCGTGAAACTGTGCGCCGGCCGTATCAGCGGTTATGCTGTGACTCAGGCCGCCGTGGAACACGGTGCAACGCCCATAGCCCAGGAGGACACATATGCAAATCAGGACCTTGCTCGCCGGATCGGCCCTGCTCGCGCTACTGGCCGGCTGTGCCGCCGGTCCCACCGGTGGCCCCGAGGGTGCTGCCGTGGCGCCCGACGAGGAGCGCTACCAGGGCACTCTGCCGTGCCGCAACTGCGATGGCATCGACCTCGATGTGCTGATGCGTGGCGATGCACAGGCCGCCGCCGCGGACCGCACCTTCGAGCTCAGTGCCGCCTATCGCGGCCATCCGCAGAGCCCCCCGGACGAGACCTATGCCGGTAACTGGGAGGTGCTCCAGGGCACCGCCAACGAGCCCGACGCCACCGTCTACGAGCTCACGCCTGACGGCGAGGGGCAGATCTATTACTTCCTGCGCCTCGATCCCCAGACCCTGGAGCTGATCGACCCCGAGCGTCGTCGCTTCCAGAACAGCGAGATGCTGCAGCTCAAGCGCCAGTGATCCCACGCGGATGAATCCGGGTGATCCCGGTGGGGGCGGCCTTCGGGCCGCCCCCTGCCGTTGTGGCTGGGGCCGCGCCTTTCACGACCCGACGCGCGACCTTCACGACCCATCCACCGACGAGACACGCCATGGCCAAGGCAAAGAGCGCCTTCGTCTGCACCGAATGCGGCGCCGAATACCGCAAGTGGCAGGGGCAGTGCAGCAGCTGCCGAGAATGGAACACCCTCGGCGAGGTGCGCCTCGCCCCGGCCCGGCCGGGCGCCGGGGCCGGGGCGTCGGGGACGGCGCGCGGCGGCTATGCCGGCGCCCTGACCCGCGAGGTGGTCGACCTGGCTAACGTCGACCTCAGCGAGGTGCCAAGGCTCTCCTCTACCTTCGCCGAGTTCGACCGGGTGCTGGGCGGTGGCCTGGTGCCCGGCTCGGCGGTGCTGCTGGGTGGTCACCCCGGGGCGGGCAAGTCGACCCTGCTGCTGCAGACCGCCTGCAAGCTGGCCCAGGCCCGCGGCGTGCTCTACGTCACCGGGGAGGAGTCGCTCTCCCAGGTGGCGATGCGCGCCCACCGCCTGCAGCTGCCCACCCAGGGGCTGAAGATGCTGGCCGAGACCAGCGTGGAGACGATCCTCGCCGTGGCCGAGCGCGAGCGTCCGGAGATACTGGTCATCGACTCCATCCAGACCATGCACCTGGAGGATATCGCCTCGGCCCCCGGCGGCGTGGCCCAGGTGCGCGAGTCCGCCGCGGCGCTGACCCGCTTCGCCAAGCAGAGCAACACCGTGCTGTTGCTGGTCGGCCACGTCACCAAGGACGGCAGCCTGGCCGGGCCCAAGGTGCTCGAGCACATGATCGACGCCTCGCTGCTGCTGGAGGGGGGTGCCGATTCGCGCTTTCGCACCCTGCGCGGCCAGAAGAACCGCTTCGGGGCGGTCAACGAGCTGGGCGTCTTCGCCATGCTCGAGCATGGCCTCAAGGAGGTGAAGAACCCCAGCGCCATCTTCCTCTCGCGCACCGAGGAGCAGTCGCCGGGCAGCCTGGTGATGGTGGTGTGGGAGGGCACCCGGCCGATCCTGGTGGAGGTGCAGGCGCTGCTCGACGACTCGCCGCTGGGCAACCCGCGGCGGGTGGCGGTGGGCCTGGACGCCAACCGCCTGGCCATGTTGCTGGCCGTGCTGCACCGCCACGGTGGGCTCTTCACCGGTGATCAGGACGTCTTTCTCAACGTGGTGGGGGGCGTCAAGGTGCTGGAGACTAGTGCCGACCTGGCGGTGCTGCTGGCGGTGGTCTCCAGCCTGCAGAGCCGTCCGCTGCCCCGCGAGCTGGTGGTATTCGGCGAGGTGGGACTGTCCGGCGAGATCCGCCCGGTGCCCAGCGGCCAGGAGCGCATCGTCGAGGCGGCCAAGCACGGCTTCACCCGCGCCATCGTGCCGCGGGCCAATGCCCCCAAACGTGCCCCCGAGGGCATGGAGGTGGTGGCCGTGGACAAGCTCGCCGACGCCCTCGAGGCCCTGTGAGCCGGGGCCTTGATGTAGAATACCCGTAACCGATTGCGAGGAGATTGTGATGAGCGCCATCCGCCTGACCCAGTACAGCCATGGTGCCGGCTGCGGCTGCAAGATCGCCCCCGACGTGCTCGACGCCATCCTGGCCAAGGCCGGCCCCGGGGCGAGCCATTCGCGACTGATCGTCGGCAACCAGGGCCGCGAGGACGCCGCCGTCTACGACCTGGGTGACGGCCGCGGCATGATCGCCACCACCGACTTCTTCATGCCCATCGTCGATGACCCCTTCGACTTCGGGCGCATCGCTGCCACCAACGCCATCAGCGATATCTACGCCATGGGCGGTACCCCGGTGCTGGCGCTGGGCATCCTCGGCTGGCCGCTGGACAAGCTGCCCGCCGAGGTGGCCGGCGACGTGATGGCCGGCGCCCAGGCGGTGTGTCGCGAGCTGGGCCTGGCCCTGGCCGGCGGCCACTCCATCGACGCCCCGGAACCGATCTTCGGCCTGGCGGTGAACGGCCTGGTGGACCTTGCGCACCTCAAGCTCAACAAGGGGGCGAAACCGGGGGACCTGCTGTTCCTGACCAAGCCGCTGGGGGTGGGCATGCTGACTACCGCCGAGAAGAAGGGGCTGCTCGAGGCTGGCCACCAGGGCCTGGCCCGGGAGACCATGCTGCGCTCCAACCGCATCGGCGTGGACCTGGCGAAGATCGCGGGCGTGCATGCCATGACCGATGTCACCGGCTTCGGGCTCGGCGGTCACCTGGCCGAGGTGTGCGCGGCCAGCGAGGTGGCAGCGCGCATCGACTTCCGTCGCCTGCCGCGGCTGGCCGAAGCCGAGGCCTATCGCCGCCGGGGCGCGGTGCCGGGGGGGACCCTGCGCAACCGCGAGGCCCTGGGCGCGAGCCTGCCCGAGATGGACGAGGCCCACTGGCAGTGGCTGTGCGACCCCCAGACCTCCGGCGGCCTGCTGCTGGCCGTGGACCCGGCCTGGGAGGATGACGTCGAGCGCATCGGCCGCCAGCACGGCCTGACCCTCGAGCCCTTCGGTGAGATCGTCGAGGCCAGCGGCCCGGCACGCATCGAGGTGCATGGATGAGTGAACTGCCGCTGGTCGACCCCGACCTGGCGTTGATGAGCGAGGGGCGGTGCCTCATCGATGTGCGCGCCCCGGTGGAGTTCGCCCAGGGGGCGCTGCCCGGGGCGGTGAACCTGCCGCTGATGGATAACGAGGAGCGCCGCCTGGTCGGCATCGAGTACAAGCAGCGCGGCCAGGCCGCGGCGATCGCCCTGGGCGAGCGGCTGGTCAGCGGCGAGGTCAAGGCGGCGCGGGTGGCGGCCTGGTGCGAGGAGCTCGAGCGTTATCCCGACGCCATCGTCTATTGCTTCCGCGGCGGGCTGCGCTCGCAGATCGCCCAGCAGTGGATCCGCGAGGCGGGCATCACCCGGCCGCGCATCCGCGGCGGCTGGAAGGCGATGCGCCAGGCGCTCTGTGCGCGCATCGAGGCCGCCGCCGAGCAGCCGTTGCTGGTGGTCGGCGGGCTCACCGGCTGCGCCAAGACCGATCTGGTGCTGGCCCTGGACACCGGCCTGGACCTGGAGGGTTGTGCCCGCCACAAGGGCTCCGCCTTCGGCCGTCATCCGCTGCAGGCCCCCGGCCAGATCGACTTCGAGCACGCCATGGGCCTGCGCCTGCTGGAGTTGCCGGGCCCCGTGGTGGTGGAGGACGAGTCGCGCCATATCGGCGGGGCCAACCTCCCCCAGGCCTTCTGGGAGGCGATGCAGCTCGCCCCGCGACTGCGCGTGGAGATGCCCCTGGACTGGCGCCTGGCACAGATCCACCGCGACTATATCGAGGAGCTGTGGGCGGTCTATCGTCGCCAGTTCGGCGAGTGGCTGGGCTGGGCCCTGATGCGCAAGCAGCTGGAGGAGTCCCTGGCCAAGCTGCGCAAGCGCCTGGGCAGCGCACGCCTGGCGCGACTGCAGCGGCTCCAGGCGCTGGCCTTCCGCGAGCATGAGCGCGGCAACCCCCAGGCCCACGAGGCGTGGCTGGCGCCGCTGCTGACCGAATACTACGACCCCATGTATCGCCACCAGCTGGAGAAGCGCGCCCCGGGCCACTTCCTGCACGTGGGCGACTGGGAGAGCTGCCTGGCGGTGGCCCGGCAGTGGTCCGAGGAGCAGGCGTCGGTCACGCCGAAGCACTCCGCAGCCACTGGCTGAGCAGGCGGTCGAGCAGCGGGGCGAGGCGGTCGAAGCGCCGCGGGTCCTCGAGCATCACCGCGGTATCCTGGGCATGGGGGCTGGTCTCGCTGCCCTCGGGTGGCCCTTGATGGTCGAGCAGGTCGGTGACACTTGCAGCGGTGGCCTCCAGGTGGCAGAGCAGGGCCACCACCCGGCCGTCGTCCCAGGTGAAGCCCTGCAGCGGGCTCGCCTCGCTGCGGCCGATCGCCAGGGCATAGTCTGGCAGCGCGAAGACCTCGCGGTGCCACATGAAGGCCTCGAAGGTGTCGGGCAGGTCGACGGGGCTCAGCGGGGAGAGGTCCACCCGGTGCCAGCCGGTTTCCGCAAAGGTGCCTTGGGCCACCACTCCACCCAGCGCCTCGGCGATCAGCCGGGCGCCGAAGCCGATGCCCAGCAGCGGCCGGTGGCCGTTCAGGGCGCGCTCGACCAGCTTGCGCTCGCCCTTCAGCCAGGGCAGCCGGTCAGTGTCCATGGGGCCCTCGGGGCCATCGAGCAGCACCAGGGCATCGCCGTCGCCGGGCTTCGGCGGCAGCTCGCCGGCGTCGAGGTGGAATACCGTGTGGCTGTGGCCCATGCTGGTCAACCAGTCGGCCAGGCGTGCCGGCCCCTGGTGAGGGGCGTGCTGGAGCAGATGAACATGCATGGGGTAACCTCGCCAGCGGATGCAACGGACAGGGGGCGCAAGGGTACATGAAGGCCGGCTGGAGGGAACAGGTCCTGACCGTCATCGCCGAGATCCCGCCGGGGCGGGTCACCACCTACGGCCGCATCGCGGCCATGGCCGAGGGGGCCACGCCGCGGCTGGTGGCCCGCGCCCTGCGCGAGCTGCCCGCCGGCCACGGGCTGCCGTGGTTTCGCATCATCACCGCCTCGCGCCGCCTGGCCGACCACCCCGGTGCCGCCGAGCAGCGCCAGCGCCTGGCCGCCGAGGGGGTGCTGCTGGATGCCCGCGGCCGGGCGCCGGCGGAGCGGCTATGGCCATGAGCAGATCATAGGCACTGAACCTGCCCGAGGAGCGCCGGGGGCAGGCCGTAAAGGAGGTCCGAGGACCAAGGATGGCCGAGGTAGCGTACAGGGACGTATTCACAGCGCCTCCTTGAAGGCCTGTCGCCGGGTCAGCTCCGAGTACTGCCATGGTCGAGAAGGGGCAAGCCGACATAACCAACAGCCAAGGAGAGTCCATGAGCGGTTTCTTTCAGCGCCTGCAGGGCCTCGAGTCGCGCCGCCAGCAGGCCTTCATGGCGGCGCTGTGCGAGCGCCTGCTGCCCAACTATGTGCTCTATGCCCAGACCACCGGTCAGGGTAACCCGGCGGGGCTGCGCGCCATCCTCGACCTGGTGTGGGAGCGCCTCTCGGTCAGGGACGCGAGGATCGACTTCGAGCGCCAGGCCGAGAAGCTGGCCGAGCTGGCGCCGTCGGAGGATGACGACAGCTTCGGGGCGCGGCGTGCCACCGAGGTGGTGGCGGCGCTCTCGGCACTGCTCGACACCCTGCAGGGTGAGGCGCCCGAGGCGGTGCTGGAGGTGAGCCGTGCCTC
This sequence comes from Halomonas sp. SSL-5, assembly GCF_030708455.1. Taxonomy (GTDB): domain Bacteria; phylum Pseudomonadota; class Gammaproteobacteria; order Pseudomonadales; family Halomonadaceae; genus Halomonas. The sequence goes on along the minus strand of NZ_JAUYWF010000014.1, from coordinate 23,295 downwards.
CCGGGGGGGAGTGCGGGCCTTCATCGAGCTGACCGAGGGCGAGGAGGACGGCGAACGCCTGGCCGCCCTGGTGCGCGAGCATCCGTTGATGGCGGACGAGAACGACTTCCAGGACGCGGTTCTGGAAGCCGCGGAGCAGGGGCCCCTGGATCGTGACGCCCTCAAGACGCTGCGCCGGCTGGGGCGCAACGAGGGCGTCAGCAACCTGGGCCTCTCCGCCGAGGAGTAGTGCCTACAGCCGCATCTCGATGCCGCGTTCGGCCATGTAGCGCTTGGCCTCGGGGATGGTGTACTCGCCGAAGTGGAAGATGCTGGCGGCGAGTACCGCGTCGGCGCCGCCGTCGATCACGCCCTCCACCAGATGGTCGAGGGTGCCGACCCCACCGGAGGCGATCACCGGCACGCTCACCGCGTCGGCGATGGCGCGGGTCACGCCCAGGTCGAAGCCGGCCTTGGTGCCGTCGCGGTCCATGCTGGTCAGCAGCAGCTCGCCGGCACCGTATTCCACCATCTTCCTTGCCCACTCCACGGCATCCAGGCCGGTGGGGCGGCGCCCGCCGTGGGTGAAGATCTCCCAGCGCGGTGCCTTGCCCTCGGCGGAGACCCGCTTGGCATCGATGGCCACCACGATGCACTGGCTGCCGAAGCGTTCGCTGGCCTCGCGCACGAACTCCGGGTTGGTGACCGCGGCGGTGTTGATGGAGATCTTGTCGGCACCGGCGTTGAGCATGGTGCGGATATCGTCGCAGGTGCGGATGCCGCCGCCCACGGTCAGCGGAATGAATACCTCGCCGGCGATGCGCTCGACCATCTCCACCGTGGTGTCGCGGTCCTCGTGGCTGGCCGTGATGTCGAGGAAGGTGATCTCGTCGGCGCCCTGCTGGTTATAGCGCTGGGCGATCTCCACCGGGTCGCCGGCGTCGCGGATGCCGATGAAGTTGACGCCCTTGACCACGCGGCCGGCATCGACATCGAGGCAGGGGATGATGCGTTTGGCGAGTCCCATGTTCAGCTCCCGGCTCGGTCGAGCCCTGCAGTCAGTTCATCGCACAGCCGTTGGCCCTCGGCCAGGTCCAGGCTGCCCTCGTAGATGGCGCGTCCGGTGATGGCGCCCAGGATGCCAGGCTCCTCGGCGGCCACCAGGGCGCGCAGGTCGTCGAGGTTGGTCACCCCGCCGGAGGCGATCACCGGCAGGCCGCCGTCGCGGGCAAGCGCCGCGGTGGCCTCGACGTTGACGCCGTTCAGCATGCCGTCCCGGGCGATATCGGTGTAGACGATGCTCGAGACGCCGTCGTCGGCGAAGCGCTTCGCCAGGTCCACGGCCTTGACCTGGGAGACCTCGGCCCAGCCGTCGGTGGCCACATAGCCGTCGCGGGCGTCCAGGCCGACGATCACGTGGCCCGGGAAGGCGCGGCACATCTCACCCACGAACTCGGGCTCCTTGACCGCCTTGGTGCCGATGATCACGTAGCTGACCCCGGCCGTGAGGTAGTGCTCGATGGTCTCGGCGGAGCGGATGCCGCCGCCGATCTGGATCGGAAGCGTTGGGTAGCGGCGGGCGATGGCGGTGACCGCCTCGCCATTGACCGGCTTGCCCTCGAAGGCGCCGTTGAGGTCCACCAGGTGCAGGCGACGGGCGCCGGCGGCGACCCAGCGCTCGGCCATGGCCACCGGATCGTCGCCGTAGGTGGTGGCATCGTCCATGCGGCCCTGCTTGAGGCGCACGCACTGGCCATCCTTGAGGTCGATAGCGGGAATTACCAGCATGTCAGTGTCCTGTTGATCCGTGGTCGGGCGGCGCGGGATGGGCCCGGTCGACCGGGCTTGGTTCAGGGCGCCCAGTTGACCCGGGCGCGGCTTAGGGCGCCCAGTTGACCCGGGCGCGGCTTAGGGCGCCCAGTTGACAAAGTTCTCGAGCAGCTTGAGGCCGGCCCGCGAGCTCTTCTCGGGGTGGAACTGCACGGCGAAGGTGGCGTCGCGGCCGATCGCCACATGGGCCTGAACGCGTCCGTAGTCGGTGGTGCCGAACACCGTGGCTTCATCGCTGGCCGCCACGTAGTAGCTGTGCACGAAATAGAAGTGCTCGTCCTGGTCGATGCCTTCCCACAGCGGGTGCTCGCGCTGCTGGCGCACCAGGTTCCAGCCCATATGGGGGACCTTGAGGCGCTGGTTCAGGTCGTCGCGCATGTCGGCGGGGAAGCGCTTCACCTCGCCGCCGAGGAAACCCAGGCAGTCGATCCCGCCATTCTCCTCGCTGTGGTCGAGCAGCATCTGCTGGCCCACGCAGATGCCCAGCAGGGGCTTCTCCTGGCTGGCCAGAAGCTCCTCCACCAGGCCGCGCAGCTCGGTCTTTTCCAGCTCGCCGAGGCAGTCGCGAATGGCGCCCTGGCCGGGCAGTACCAGGCGGGTGGCGCCGAGGATACGGCGCGGGTCGCGGGTGACCACCACGTTCTCGTGGGTGACGTGCTCCAGTGCCTTGGCGACGGAATGCAGGTTGCCCATCCCGTAATCGATGACGGCAATGGTCATGGGATGCTCCTCGTGGGGTGGTACGTGGGCCTCACAGGCTGCCCTTGGTGGAGGGCATCTGGCCGGCCATGCGCGAGTCGGTCTCCACGGCCATGCGCAGGGCGCGGCCGAAGGCCTTGAAGATGGTCTCCGCCTGATGGTGGGCGTTGAAGCCCTTCAGGTTGTCGATATGCAGGGTCACCATGGCGTGGTTGACGAAGCCCTGGAAGAACTCCCAGAACAGCTGGGTATCCAGGCGGCCCACGGCGGCGCGGGTGAACTCCACATCCATGAACAGGCCGGCGCGACCGGAGAAGTCGATCACCACCCGGGAGAGGGCCTCGTCGAGCGGCACATAGGCGTGGCCGTAGCGACGGATGCCGCGCTTGTCGCCGATGGCCCTGGCGAAGGCCTGGCCGAGGGTGATGCCGAGGTCCTCGACGGTGTGGTGATCGTCGATATGCAGGTCGCCCTCGGCCTTGATGTCGAGATCGATCAGGCCGTGGCGGGCCACCTGGTCGAGCATGTGGTCGAGGAAGGGCACCCCGGTCTCGCAGTCGAGCCTGCCGCTGCCATCGAGGTTGACGGTGACGCTGATCCGGGTCTCCTGGGTGTCACGGCTGACCGTGGCGATACGCTCGGACATCGATGCTTCTCCAGCGCCTGGGCGCATGTCGAGGCGGACCGCTGGAGCAACGGTCCGCAGAAAACGAGGGTGACGGCGGGCCTAGCCCGCGGTCGGAAAACTGCCATTATAGAGAATCGCCGACCCCATCCGCTACAATGCCCCCATCGTGCGGCGGCGACACACGCTGCCCCGGCTCAGGAGACCCATCTATGCCGGTGACTCTGCACCCCGTCGATCGGGGCGCCTGGGAAGCGGACGACCAGGCCCGAACCGATCTCGCCAGAATCTATGCCGACGCTCCCGCCGAGCGTCTGCCCTCTCCCGCAGATGCCTTTATAGAGGACCACCTGACGGCGGGGGGCGCCTTCCTCTGTGCGCGCTTCAATGATCGCCTGATCGGTGCCGTGGCGCTGCGCGACGACGGTATGGCGTGGTGGTTATCGCACTTCTGCGTGCGCAAGCCGACTCGCCGCAGGGGGGTCGGCTCACGCTTGCTGACGCTGGTCGGCGAGGCCGCCAGCGTCGAGGGCAAGCCGCTGCGCGCGGAGCTGGCCCAGCTGCAGATGGCCGATCAGCTGATGCTCTCGCGGCTCGGCTATCGGCTCGATCGCAGCGGGGATCATTATGAGCTCGTCTTCCCCGGCTGCCACTTCAAGGAGTCGCCACGATGAAGCGCCTGCTGAGCACCCTGCTGGCCGCCATCGGCATCCTCGCGGTGCTGGCCGTGGGGGCCGTGGTCTACGTTACCACCTTCCTCGATCCCGAGGACCTCAAGCCGCGGCTGGAGGAGGTGGTGCAGGAGCGGATCGGCCTGACCCTCTCCCTGGAAGGGCCCATCTCCTGGTCGTTCTACCCGCGCCTGGGGGTCGGCGTGGAGCAGGCCGAGGCTTGGCTGCCCGAGCAGTCGCCCGGCGAGGATTCGGCCTTCATGGCCTTTCGCCGCGCCGAGGTCAGCCTGGCCGTCACCTCGCTGCTGCGCGGCGAGGTGGCCATCGATGGCATGACCCTGGATGGTCTGCGCCTCAACCTGTCCCGCGACGAGAACGGACGCGGCAACTGGGAAGCGCTGATGGAGCGCTTCGCCGCCGGCGACGACTCGCCGACGCCGGCCAACGCCTCCTCGGCGCCGGTTCCCGGCGGTGGCGGCGGGCCCACCGTGGCCTTCAATATCGCCAGCGTGGAGGTCAAGGACGGCGAGGTGAGCTATACCGATCGGGCCGCCGGCCATTCGCTGCGCCTCAAGGGGCTCTCGATCACCGGGCGCAACGTCAATCCGCGCCGCTCCTTCCCCTTCACGGCGGGCTTCCAGCTGCTTGGCCATGACACCCCGGCGGGCGTGGACGACACCGTGCCGCGGCTGGCCAGCGAGGTCACCATGCAGGGGCGTCTCGCCCTGGCCCTCGCCGAGCGCCGCTATACCCTCGAGGACCTGACCCTCGCCACCCGCAACCGGCTGGCCGGTGTGGAGAGCCCACAGCAGCTGGAGCTGAGTGGCAAGCGACTGGTGGTCGACATGGCCGAGCGCCACCTGCGGCTCGAGCCCGGCACCCTGAAGGCCACGCTGGCACACCCCTCGCTGGGTGACACGCCGCTCTCCCTGGCCATGGACTTCGCCCTGGAGTCCGACCTCGCCGCCGGCAGCGCCCGACTGCGGGACCTGACGCTGAGCGGTGACGATGGTCTGCGTCTCAGCGGCAACCTCAACCTCGCCGGCCTCTACGAGACCCCCCGCTACGATGGTCAGCTGCGCCTGGCGCCGCTCTCGCTGCGTCCCTGGCTCGAGCGCTTCGACAGCCTGCCGGCCACGGCCGACCCCGAGGCGCTGAGCGACGTGGCGTTGACCACTCCCCTGCAGGGCGACCTCGAGCGGGTGGATCTTACCGGCATGACCCTGGTGCTCGACGGCAGCACCTTCACCGGACGCCTGGCGGCGGGCCTCGACGGCCATCGCCTGGACGCCGAGCTCCAGGGGGACAGCCTGGACCTGGATGCCTATCTGCCGGCGTCCCCGGGGCAGGCGCCGGACGCCGCCGGCCTGGGGCTGCCCGGCGTGGCGCGGGCCTTCGCCCAGGACGAGGTGCAGGCGCTGCTGCCCGTCGAGTGGCTGCGCGAGCTGGCGCTGGACACGAGCCTGAGCCTGAGCAGCCTGCGGCTTGCCGGCCTGGACTTCCGCGACGTCGCGTTGCGGCTCGCGGGAAGCGACGGGCGGCAGCGGCTGGTGTCGCTGGAGTCGGCCTTCTACGAGGGCAGCCTGACCGCCGATGGCGAACTGGACCTGACCCGCGAGCCCATCGCCTGGCGACTGGCACCGCGCCTGGAGCGGGTGCGCGTCGCTACCCTGCTGGAGGCGCTGGGCGAGGGCGAGGAGCCGGCGCCGCTGCGTGGCCGCGCCTCCGTCGAGGGGGAACTGACCACCCAGGGCAACGCCTGGCCGGTATTGAAGCGTGGCCTCAATGGGCGCCTCGCCATGCGCCTGGATGACGGCGCCATCCTCGACGTCAACGTCTCCCGGGAGCTGTGCAGCGCGGTGGCGACCCTGCAGGGGGAGCAGACCCAGCGCGAGTGGGAGGCGGACACCCGCTTCGAGCGTGCCGAGGCCACCCTCAGCGTGCGCGATGGCGTGGTGGAGAGCGATGACATCATCGTCACCCTGCCGGGCATCGATGTGGGCGGCGAGGGCACCCTCGACCTGACCAGCGAACGCTTCGACCTGCGTGCCGCAGCGCGGGTGGTGGATACCGCCGACCTGGCCTGCAAGGTCAATCCTCGCCTCGAACGCCTGCCCCTGCCGGTGCGCTGCGAGGGCAGCCTCGGCGGCGACAGCGCCGAGTGGTGCCGCTTCGATCGTGAGGGCTTCACTGCCGCCATCGGTGAGGCACTGCGTGAAGAGTTGGGCAGCCGCGCCGGTGACGAGGTGGAACAGCGACTGCAAGGCGCCCTCGACAAGCTCGAGGAGCGCGTCGGCGAGGACGCCGGCAGGGAACTCCGCGACGCTCTCAAGGGTCTCTTCGAATGAGCAAAGTCAGTCCCTGCGTCGGCCCGGTGCCGGCGCCTTTTTTTGAGCCGCAATGACCGATACTCCGTCGCCCGTACTCGCTCCCGCGACCTTCCAGCGGCGCCTGCTCGACTGGTTCGACGCCCACGGTCGCCACGACCTGCCCTGGCAATGCCGGCGCACGCCTTACCGGGTGTGGGTCTCGGAGATCATGCTGCAGCAGACCCAGGTCGCCACCGTGATCCCCTACTTCGAGCGCTTCATGGCGCGCTTTCCCGATGTGCAGCGCCTGGCGGCGGCGGAGCAGGACGAGGTGCTGCACCTGTGGACCGGGCTCGGCTACTACGCCCGAGGGCGCAATCTCCACAAGGCCGCCCGGGTGGTGGTCGACGAGCATGGCGGGGAGTTTCCGGTCCACAGCCTCGAGGCGATGGCGGCCCTGCCCGGCATCGGGCGCTCCACCGCCGGGGCCATCGTCGCCCAGAGCGAGGGACGCCGCGCGGTGATCCTCGATGGCAACGTCAAGCGCAGTCTCACCCGCCTGCACGCCATACCAGGCTGGCCGGGGCGACCCGCGGTGGAGCGCCGATTGTGGGCGCTGGCCGAGCACTACACGCCCCACGAGCGCCTGGCCGACTTCACCCAGGCGATGATGGACCTGGGCGCCACCCTGTGCCGGCGCGGCACCCCCGAGTGCGGCCGCTGCCCCTTCAACGATGTCTGCCTGGCCCATGCGCGCGGCGAGGAGCGCCGCTTTCCGGAATCGAAGCCGAAGAAGGCGCTGCCCACCCGAACCACCCGCATGCTGCTGCTGCGTGATGCCCGTGGGCGGGTGCTGCTGGAGCAGCGCCCACCCTCCGGCCTGTGGGGCGGGCTGTGGAGCCTGCCCCAGTTCGATGATGCCCCGGCGCTCGAGGCCTGGCTGGATAGCCATGCGCCGGGCAGCGAGCTCGCGCCCGCCCGGTCCCCCTTCACTCATGTCTTCAGTCACTTCCGCCTGGAGATCACCCCCCAGCCGGCGCGGGTCGAGCGCCTCGATGCGATCGGCGAGACGCGCCGCTGGTACGATCCCGATAACCCCGATGCCGTGGGCCTGGCGGCCCCGGTGAAGGCGCTGCTGGCGAGCCTGGCGACCTTCACCCTGGACACGCCGCCGGGACCCTGAGTCCGCCTTTGCCAAGGAGTCGTCCCATGAGCCAGACCGTGTTCTGTCGCAAGTATCAGCAGGAGCTCGAGGCCCTGCCGTTTCCCCCGCTGCCCGGCAAGAAGGGGCAGGAGATCCAGGCCAGCGTGTCACGCAAGGCCTGGGAGGAGTGGCAGGCCCTGCAGACCCGCCTGATCAACGAGAAGCATCTCAACATGCTCGATCCGTCCACCCGGGAGTACTTGATGGAGCAGATGGAGCGCTTCCTGGACAACCGCGAGACCGATCATGCCGAGGGCTATGTGCCGCCCTCATCTTGATGAAAAGAAAGGGGTTGACGAGAAAGGCCAGCTGGGGTTTAATACGCACCGTTGGCAAGGGGCCAGATAGCTCAGTTGGTAGAGCAGGGGATTGAAAATCCCCGTGTCGGCGGTTCGATTCCGTCTCTGGCCACCACGCTGCTGGGGTATAGCCAAGTGGTAAGGCACCGGTTTTTGGTATCGGCATTCCCAGGTTCGAATCCTGGTACCCCAGCCATCGCCAACCTCGTTTTCGAAAGACCGTGGACTCGAGTTCACGGTCTTTCTCGCTAAGAGGGCCTCGTCCTCAAAGCCGTTGCAAGTGCGGCAGCTGCCGGCATAGCTCAGTTGGTAGAGCAACTGACTTGTAATCAGTAGGTCCCGGGTTCGACTCCTGGTGCCGGCACCATTTAAAGCCTTGTTTTTCAGTACTTTAGAGCGATAACTAACCGTCCATTGTGGCGGTTTTTTTGTGCGCGTCAACATTGTGTCGACCGAGATGCGCGACAGGGTTTAACTTTACCGCTTCCTCCAGGTGGTCAGGCGCGAAGTGAGCATAGCGCATGGTCATGGTAATGGACTGGTGGCCCAGGATGCGTTGGAGGATCAGGATGTTACCGCCGTTCATCATGAAGTGGCTGGCGAAGGTATGCCGGAGGACGTGAGTCAACTGGCCGGGGGCAGGGCCAATCCCGAGATCCTTGATGGCCGATTGAAAGGTTTTGTAGGCATTGCCGAAGAGGCGACCTACTGCACGACGCTGGCGAAGCTGGCCGACCAGGGCCGAGGAAATGGGAACGGTACGCTTCTTGCCGGACTTGGTTGTCTGGAAGGTGAGGCGACCCTTGCGGACTTGCCCCGAGCGTAGGGTCTGGGCTTCACTCCAGCGGGCGCCAGTGGAGAGACAGACCAGGGTGATGAAGTAGCAATCCCGATTAGGCTTGGCCTTGAGGTGAGCCAAGAGGCGGCGGACCTGGTCGAGGCTGAGGAAGGCCATTTCGGTCTCATCGGTCCGCACCTTGCGGACATTGGCAAGGGGGTTGGGGCCTTGCCAGAGGTCGAGGTGCTGGAGTTCAGAAAATACGGTCTTCAGGTAAACGTGTTCGTGGTTAACCGAGGAGGGTTTGACCTCCTGGAGGCGACGGGTCCGGTACTCGGCCCAGTCCTGAGCGGTAAAGGCATCGGCACGGGGGTTGTCGAGGGCGGCTCAGAGGTTACGGAGTGAACGTAGGCGATCAGCTGACGATCACGGGTGGGTCAGTTTTGTTGGCCACTGGGCCAGTTCTGATGGCCATTGACAGGCTGGGACTTGATTGACGCTTGTCATGGCCCCAGAGGACCCGGCACTTGATTCAGACTGGGGACCCCTTGTCGCGACCAGAGCAATGCCTCGGCTATCGGAATTCCGCCAGGGCTGCTTCGAGCGACGCCTGCTGACGCTCTTCGTACAGTGTAATCTCGTCGATAACAGCCCCCTCCAACGCCGCTTGGAACTGCGCTTGGTTCGACTGGGCGGTGTATTCGTCGCGGGCATCATCGCCCAGATTGGACTGGAAAATTCCGGCTGCGCTGACTGGTAGGAAATCTTCGTAAATCATTGGACTTGCGACGAGTGCACCCGCCTCGACCAGTGCCTCCACATCGTCATCCGGGTTGGCTTGCACGCCTGGTACAGCAAAGTATTGATAGAAGGCGAGCCCTTCACGTCGGAGGATATCGTGATCATCGGGGAACCCCTCAAAGACCGAGTCAAGCTGGGCCTGATGGCTATCATTATCCGCTGCACTGCCTTGCTGGCGGGATTCAGCAAGCAGGCGATCGTAGAGTTTGCGTCCTTTATGCGTCAGTGCCACACCTCTCTGTTCGATCTCTCCAAACCGTGCGGTGTGTTGCCCCTCTTCGTCGTCGGCAAAATCAATTGTTTCCTCGAGCGCCTTGAAGCTGGTCTGGCGCAGCAGAATGGGGCACCGGCGACGAGGGGGGCCCTCGATGATCGTCTTGGGGTCGATGCCGACCTGGCTCATGCGGCGCTGAACTTCATCAATATCAAGGGTGCGTGGGGTCAGGTGGTTGATATGCGGGCCACGGAAGCAGACGACATCGGCAATGAGCCGATGCTCGGCACTCAGCGCACGATATGTGGACAGGTCAACGGTGGCTTGTCGGTGCCAGCGGAATGTTTCGAGAGCTTCGTTCACGAATCGGTTCGCCTGGTCTGCATTCAAGCCGCCCTGGGTCTCTGCAGTCGCGACCAGTTGGCGGGCTGTCGGTGTAAAAATGTCCCGAGCCGCGAGAATCTCCGAGGCCCGGTCGCGCAACTCGGTATTTTCAATCAACTCCATGCGCAGCAGCGAGGTGAACACTCGGAACGGGTTGCTATTGAGCGCCTTGTCATCCAACGGCCGGAATGCGGTGGAGTGGACCGGTACGCCGGCCATCGATAGATCGTAGTAGCCCACCGGATGCATGCCCATCACTGCGAACAGCCGGCGCAACATGGCCAGCTCCTTCGCGGTGCCCACGCGAATGGCGCCGTGACGCTCGACATCCAGCCGAGCCAGTTCACCACTCTGGTCAAGTTCCATCGCCAGGGTCGGGTTGGCATCGAGGACCTCTCTGTTGATCGTCTCGACCAACTCGATCAGGGTGCCGTACTGCGGTACCTCCTGGCGGTACATCTCAGACATGGCATGGGAGAACATGTCGCGAATCTGGTCCTGAGGGAGCCACTGGCTCATTGTTGTCTCCTCACTGGTGGGGCTGGGGCGAACGATTACGTTTTAGCATCTCCGGTTCCCGCACCCTTAGCAACCGGTCACCATGGTAGTGTCATCCTACCAGTCCCACTACCGCCAAATCTTCCACGTGAGGATTCGACGGTAGTTGTCTTAAGCCTGCCCATCACGAGCCTAGCTGTAAGGCATGCCCTACGGAATGAACAGTGTAACCTGGCGTCAAGCCGCGATGCCTGGCGTGTCGTCTACACCCCCGTGTGATCTGCATCATTTCCGTTAACTACCTCAATTGAGTGGGACGGAAAAGGCGTGTATCAAGGATGAGGGCGAGAGTGAGAGGAGCCGACAGTCGGCGCGAGCTAAACTAAAGTCGGATATCGACCCTCTCCCCCGCACAGTACGCTGCACATGATTTGCGGATAAAATGACTGCACAGCGGACAATCAAGCCGGATTTAGGAGGCAAACATGAAAACGTTTCTCAAGGCGCTCTCTGCCGCCACCTGTGGTGGGGCCGTGGCGATGGCCCTCTCGGTGTCCACCGCGCATGCTGAGGAGTGGCCCACCGACGACGTGCGCCTGGTGGTGCCCTATGCCCCGGGCGGAACTACCGACGTGCTTTCCCGCCGCGTGGCGGACCTGCTCCAGGACGAGATCGACGCCAACGTGATAGTGGAGAACCGCCCGGGTGCAGGCTCTACCGTGGCGACCGGCCGTCTTGCCCGCGGCGGACGCGATGCCGATCACACCATCCTGATGGCCTCCCCAGGCCATACCATCGGCGCCGCTATCTATCCCAACCTTGCCTATGATCCGGTCGAGGACTTCGTGTTCATCCAGAACATGATCGATATTCCCAACGTGATGGTGGTGCCCGCAGATAGCCCCTACAACAGCGTGCTGGAGTTCGTGGAGGCGGCTAAGGAGCAGAACATGACCTTCAGCCATAGCGGCGTGGGCAGCTCCATCCACATGTCGGGCGAACTGTTTAAGACACTAACCCAGACCAACATGACCGCAGTACCCTTCGCCGGCAGCGGGGCTGCCCTGCCGGCGCTGCTGGGGGGCGATGTGGATGTCTCCTTCGAGAACATGCCCACCGTGTTCTCGCACATTCAATCCGGCGACCTGAAGGCACTGGCGGTGACCTCCGCCGAGCGCTCCGAGTACCTGCCCGAGGTGCCGACCCTGAAGGAGATTGGCGAGCACAACCTCGACCAGTTCGTCACCACCGCCTGGTTCGGCCTGATCGCCCATGAATCCTTCCCGGAAGAGGCGACCGAGACCATGCAGGAGGCTCTGAACAAGGTAATGGAGCGCGAGGAGTTCCTGAGCTTCGTCGAGCAGCTGGGGGCCGAGCCTGGCACCGTCGCCGGCGACGAGTTCAAGGCCTTCATCGCTGATGAAGTTGCCCGCTGGGACAAGGTGGCGGCCGAAGCCGGTATTCGCCAAGAGTAAGTCATTGGTTAATACATAGCTGGTGAGGCGAGGGCCCGGCCCTCGCCTCAATTGGTTTCCATGTCGAGAGATTCACGTGGAGAGGGTATCCCCGATGACGAAGTCTCGCTCGACCGGCGGCACGCTGATCAAGGACCCGTGGGACGTGGTCGCGGGTGCAGTGCTGCTGGGCTTTTCCTTGCTGTTGCTTTTCTACCTGGTGCCCAACTATATCGGTGAACCCCCCATCCTGCAGAACCCGATGATGTCGCCGCGCTGGTTACCGACGATCGTCGGCTGGCTGTTGCTGGTGTTCTCACTGCTGATGATGATCCAGGGGGTGCTGGTCGCCGACGATGGCGAGGACAGCGGGCGCCGCTTCGAGCGTGGTCCCTGGCTGCGCTTTGCCCTGATGGCGTTGGCACTGGTGGTCTACGTTGGCCTGTTCGAGATGCTGGGCGCGATCATCAGCGGCATTCTCGCCACCCTGATACTGTTCATCGCCCACCCGGTGCGTGTCTGGTGGGTCTACGGTCTGGCCATCGCCTTCCCGGTAGGCGTATCTCTGCTGTTTACCGAGGTCATGAACGTACCACTGCCGATGATGCCGCTCTGAAGGGCTGGCACTCACTGAAGATCAGGTGACATATGGAAAACTTTACGGAAGTGCTGCAGCTCTTCTTGGCCACCGAGAATTTCCTGGCGATTGCCATCGGCGTGGTGATTGGCGTGACGGTCGGCTCCATTCCCGGTCTGACGGCGACCATGGCCGTGGCCCTGGCACTGCCCTTTACCTTCTCCATGGAGCCGGTGGCGGCGATCCTGCTGCTGGTGGGCATCTACAAGGGGGGCATGTATGGCGGGTCGATCACCGCCATCTTGATTCGTACCCCGGGCTCGCCGGCGTCTGCCTGTACCCTGCTGGACGGCTATCCCATGGCCCAGCAGGGCGAAGCGAAGAAGGCGCTGAAGATGGCGCTCTACTCCTCCGTGATTGCGGACTTCATCTCCAACATCGCGCTGATCTTCTTTGCCGCCTACCTGGCGAAGATCGCCCTCAACTTCGGGGCGCCGGAGTTCTTCTGGCTGATCTGCTTCTCGCTGACCATCATCATCTCGCTCGCCAGTGGCTCGATGATAAAGGGCCTGATTGCGGCACTGCTGGGGATCCTGCTCTCGCTGGTAGGACTGGATTCGGTGTTCGGCTCGCAGCGGCTGACCTTCGGCAACTACAACCTGATGGACAGCATCTCGTTCATCCCGCTGTTGATCGGCCTGTTTGCCATCCCGGAGATCATCGAGTTCTATCGCAAGAAGGTGGTACCCCACCTGACCGCCAAGGCCAGTGGCGCCGGCGTATCATGGGCCGAACTCAAGCACAGCCTCAAGAGCATCATTCGTGGCAGCCTGATCGGGGTGGCCATCGGTGCGATTCCGGGCACCGGGGCCACCGCCGCCGCATTCATCTCCTACAGCGATGCCAAGCGCCGCTCGCCCCACCCCGAGCGCTTCGGCAAGGGCGAGGTGGAAGGCGTGGCCGCCTCCGAGGCGGGCAACAACGGCGTCGCCGGGGCCACGCTGATCCCGCTGCTTTCATTGGGGATTCCGGGGGATGTGATCACGGCCATCATCCTGGGCGCCTTCATGGTTCATGGCCTGACACCCGGCCCGCTCATGTTCCAGGAGAACCTGACCCTGATCTATGCGTTGTTCCTCGGCATCATGCTCAGTTCGGTGATCCTGCTGTTCGTGGGTAACGCGGCAATCCGCTACTTCTCGCTGATCGCCGATATTCCCAAGGCGATCCTCTTCCCGATCGTGCTGATGTTCTGCGTGTACGGGGCCTATGCGGTCAACAACGACACGTTCGACGTCTGGCTGATGCTGGCCTTCGGGCTTCTGGGCTATGTGTTCAACCGTACCGGCATTCCCGCGGCCCCTTTCCTGATCGGCTTCATTCTGGGACCGATGTTCGAGGACAACCTGCGGCGCTCGCTGCTGATCGGCTCCAACGACCTGTCCATCTTCATGCGTGGCCCGATCACCTGGTTCTTTATCGCCCTGACGGTAGGTTCCATCCTGCTGGCCCTCTATCGGTTCATGACCTCGCGGCACAAGGCGAAGCGGCGCGCGGACGACCCAGGGAAGGGGGCGTGACTGGCCTGGCATCGCCATCCTCGGCGATCGGCCTGTGGCCCACGCGATGGACCAAGGGTTAAGCAAAGCGAGTTGGCCACCCTGCGGGGCCGGCTCGCTCGTTACCAGGGAGGGGATTGAACCATGAGGGCGAGCAGCAAGCGGGCACTGGCGAGCCGCTGGTCGAGCCACCTGCTCGCCGGCGTGGGCGTGCTGGCTGTAGTGCATCTGCTGAGTGGCGCAATGCTGGCCGCGAACCTGGCGCAATTGCTGCTGGTGGTCTTTCTGCTGCTGGGGTGGCCTCGTTTCAGTTCGATGGCCCGCCTGTTGGCGTTGGCCTGTATTGCCGTGTCGCTCTTCGCACTGTGGCGTCTCCCTTCACCCTGGGTGGTGCTTCATGAGGCGGCGGGTGGCTTCGTGTTCCTGGCCGCGTTCATGACGGCACTGTCGCTGCTGCGCCTACCGGCCTACCGTTCGCGGCTCATACGTCGCTGTGGCCAGAGCCTGCTGATGCAGCCGCCCACCTGGCGCTACCCGATGCTCTCGCTGGGCTCTACGCTGTTCGGCATCGTGCTCAACTTCGGCGTGTTGAACCTGTTCATGTCGATGATCGACAAGGCCAATACCCTCGGCTCGGCGCAGGGGCGGGTGTGGCTGCAGGAAGTGCGCCGCCGGCGCATGCTGGTGGCCACTTTGCGAGGTTTCACGCTGGCGCCGCTGGTCTCGCCGCTGGGTATCGGTGTCGCGGTGGTTCTGGGCAACCTTGAGCCTCTGACCTGGATAGAGCTATTTCCCTATGTGCTGATGTCGGCCATCGTGCTGTTCCTGCTGGGCTGGGCCTGCGACCAGGGGGCAGGCCCCCGCCCGCGAGCCGGCGCAATCGTCAGCGAACGGCCCTCGCTGATGCCCCTGGCGGCCTTCAGCGTGCTGCTGCTGGCCCTGGTGACGCTGGTTTTTGCCCTCTCTTCCTGGCTCTCGCTGCGCCTGCCTCAGGCCGTGTTGATCGGTGTGCCGCTGGGGGCCTGGGTGTGGCTGGCCTGGCAGTGTCGCCGTGTTGGCCCTGCCGGCGTGGGGCCGGCCACCACCCTGCTGGTCCGTCGCCTGCCCGATGTGCTGGGCGGGATCGGTAATGAGGTGGTGGCCCTGGGCTCGGGCGCCTACCTCGGCTATCTCAGCGTGGCGCTGCTCGATCCCGCTCAGCTGGAAGGGGTATCGACCCTGCTGGTCGCCCTCGGCAGCTGGTTGCCGGTACTGGCCCTGCTGATGGTCGTGGTGCTTGCCCAGGTCGGGATCAATCCGATCATCAGCGTGACCTTCCTGACCAGCATGGTCGCCCAGGTAGGGCTGGAGGGCGTGTCGTTGCCCCTGTTGGGGGCGGCCCTGCTGGCGGGGTGGTCGTTGACCATGGTGTCGTCGCCGTTCACGGCGGCGATGATGATCATGTCACGCTTCACCGGCATGACGGCCGGACAGATCGGCCTGCGCTGGAACGGTGCCTTTGTGGCGGCCTCGCTGGCGATGGCCGCCGTGCTCTTTCGCTTGGCGAGTTGAGTGGGCCGATGCCTCACCCCACGGTGACACCGCCGCAGACGTAAAGCGTCTGGCCGGTGATGTAACTGCTGCGGGGGTCGCAGAAGAAGCTGACTGCCTGGGCCACATCCTCGGGTTGCCCCATGCGTTGCACCGGGATGTTTTCGATGATGCGACGCGCGCGCTCGGAGTCGGGGGGATTGTTGTCCCAGAATGCCGTGGTGGCGATGGGGCCCGGCGCCACACAGTTGACCGTGATGGCGTCGGCGGCCAGCTCCAGCGCCCAGGTGCGGGCCATGGCCTGCAATGCGCCCTTGGTGGCGCTGTAGAGGGTGCGAGCCTCCTTGCCCAGCACCACGCGGCTGGCGTTCATGACGATGCGCCCCTGGCCGTGCCGACGCATGCCGGGAAGGAGAGCCTGAGTACACACCAGGGCGGAGCGTACGTTGAGGTGCATCAGCGGATCGAAGTCCTCGACGCGGGTATCGTCGAGCAGGGCGGGGCGGACCACACCAACATTGTTGACGAGACACGTCACCGGGTGGGCATCGGCAATCGCTTCGACCAGCTGGCGGGTGGCCTCCGCGTCACCGAGGTCGACCCGGTGGGCATCGGCTTGCAGTGACTCTGCCTCTGGGGTCTCGATGTCCAGCACGATGGTGCGATAGCCATCTTGCTGCAGGCGCAGCGCAATGGCCTGGCCGATATTGCGGGCCCCGCCAGTGACGACGGCACAGGGGTCAGACATGGGGAAATCCTTCCGGTTGAGGGGCAAGGGAGTGGCGAGAGGGGGGTGATATCAGAATGTTCGTTTCATGTACAAGTGTACGCATCAAGTCCATTGTCCGCGTCTGACCATCGACACCAAGGCGACCCTTGTCGCCACGGGATGGGACGCCGAGTGAAAGGGAGAAGTCCATGAAGACATCTTGTCGGGGTGTCGTGATCGGTGCCGGGACCATGGGAGCGAACCTGGCGAGATTGATCCTCCGCAACGGTATGGCGGTGACGGTGCTGGATATCGACTCCAGTGCCCTGGCGCGGTGTCGCCAGGCCTTGCACTCGGAAACGGGCAGTGGCGAGCAGCCTCGCTTCGTCAGTGACTGGGCGCAGGTCGGCGCCTGTGAGGTCGTGGTGGAAAGCGTCACCGAAGACTTGACGCTCAAGCAGCGTGTGCTGAAGGAGGCGGAGCGACATGTCGGTGACGCGACGCTGCTCCTGACCAACACCTCGGGGCTTTCCATCGATGAACTGGCCGAGGTGCTGACCCACCCCGCGCGATTCATGGGAGCGCACTTCTTCAACCCCGCCGACCTGATTCCGTCCGTGGAAGTCGTGCCGGGTCGATCCACGTCGGATGCATGCGTGGAGCGCGCGTCCGAGTGGTTGAGACAGCTTGGCAAACGACCTGCCGTACTCAGGCACTGCGTGCCGGGCTTCGTGGCCAACCGCCTCCAGCATGCGCTGATGCGGGAGTGTCTGGCCTTGCTGGAGCAGGGGGTGATCGATGCCGAAGCGCTGGATGATCTGGTCCGCTACTCCATCGGCATTCGCCTGGCCATCAATGGGCCGCTGCGACAGCGCGACCTCAATGGTCTGGATACGCATCTCAATATCGCCCGCTATCTCTATGATGACCTGGAGAATCGCACCACGCCGGGCCCACTGCTCGAGAGTCTGGTGGAAGAAGGGCGCCTGGGCCGCAAGAGTGGGCGTGGCTTCCATGAGTGGCCTGAAGGCAATGCCGAGGCCTACGCTCGGCATGAGCGGATGCTCCTCGAGCGCCTGCTTGCCATTTTGGACGACGAGTTGGAGTGAGAGGGAAGCAGGGGAGCAGTCGAGGATCGACGGTTACCCTTGTGCCTCACGGATCATGTTGCGTGAGATGATCACCTGCTGGATCTGGGTCGTTCCCTCATACAGACGGAAGAGCCTGACGTCACGGTAGAACCGCTCAACGGCGTATTCACTGATATAGCCGGCTCCGCCATGGATCTGGACGCCCCTGTCGGCGACGCGGCTGCACATTTCCGTGGCAAACATCTTGGCACAGGAGGCTTCGGTGCCGACGTTCAGCCCTTCGTCTCGCTTGCGCGCGGCATCCAGAACCATGCACTTGGCGGCGTAGATCTCGGCCTTGGAATCGGCCAGCATGCCCTGAATCAGCTGGAACTCGGCAATGGCACGGCCGAACTGCTTTCTCTCCATGGCGTAGCGGAGGGAGTCCTCCAGTACGCGCTCGGCAGCCCCGACAGCGATGGCGGCGATGTGTAGACGGCCCTTGTCGAGGACCTTCATGGCGGTCTTGAACCCGACACCCTCCTGCTCGCCAATCAAAGCGCTGGCCGGAACCCGGACATTGTCGAAGATCACATCGGCCGTGTGGGCGCCTTTCTGGCCCATCTTCTTGTCGCGCTTGCCGATGGTGATCCCTTGCGTGGTGGCATCCACGATGAAGGCGCTGATCCCCTTGGCACCCTTGATCTCGGGGTTGGTGCGAGCCATCACGGTAAAGATGCCGGCGTGCGGGGCATTGGTGATAAAGCGCTTGGTACCATTGATGAGGTAGCCATCGCCATCCTTGACCGCCGTGGTCTTCAGCGACGCGGCATCGGAGCCGGAGTCGGGCTCGGTCAGGCAGAAGGAGCTGAGAATCTCGCCGCTGGCCAGCCTCGGAAGGTAGGTGGCCTTCTGTTCGTCGGTGCCGTCAAGCAGGATGCCGATGGAGCCTATGCCATTGTTGGTGCCGATGAAGGAGCGGAAGGCCGGGGAGGTCCTGCCGAGTTCGAAGGCGATGTTGACCTCCTCCTCCATCGTCACCTCGAGACCACCAAACTCCTCGGGAATGGTAAGACCGAAAAGTCCCATATCACGCATCTGCGAGGCGATATCCGCGGGGATCTCGTCGGTCTCGGCAACCTCTTCCTCCCTGGGAACGAGAACCTCGTTGACGAAGCTCCGAATGGAGTCAAGCAGGATCTGCAGGGTTTCCTGGTCGCGTATCATGGCGTTTCCTCTTGGAGGTGGTCGTCCGGTAGCCGGCACTTGATGTGGTTCAAGAGATTTGCGTCTGTATGTCGTTGACCAGCTGCACCAGTCGTGGGCCGATGGATTCCTCGAGCTTCTCGCGCGAAATCTGAAACTCGGGCCCACCGCAGTTGAACGACAGGATGCCCAACTGTGGATGGTTCAGGGGGACCGCAACCGCGTTGACCTTGCGCTGCCATTCGCCGATCGACAGGCAGTAGCCATAGTCTGCGTAGTCGCGGAAGGCACGCTCCAGGGCCCTGCGTATGCTCGGCCATTCATCGGGATGGTTGTCCCGGATATGCCCCATCAGCACCTCGGCCTCTTCGCGTGGCATGGCGGCCAGGCAGGCGCGACCGGCCGAGCTCTGGTAGATGGGAAGGCGCGTCCCGATCTGGCGGCGGATCGTCGAGCGCAGGGCGCTCTGCACGACGTCCAGGTAGACCATATCCAGCCGGTCGCGGGCCGACATGGCGACGGTGGCCCCGACCTCATTGGCGAGGTTGATCATGAGGGGTTGCGCCACCGACCGTATGGGCAGGTTGGAGATCATGGAATAGCCGAACGACATGACCCCCACGTCCAGCTGGTACTTGCCCTTGGGCAACGGCCGAAGGTAGCCGAGTTTGGCCAGCGTATGGGTCAGGCGGCTGATGGTGGGGCGGGGTAGGCCCGTCTTTCTGGCCAGGTCCAGGTTGCTCAACGTGCTGTCGCGAGGCGTAAAACACCGCAGCAGTTCGAGCCCCCTGGCGAGTGCCGTGACGAACTGACGGTCCTTCTCCTGCTCGCCAGACGCATTGATCGGGTCAAGCATGACGTTGAAGTCGCTCTGGCTATCGGGCTTGTTCACCGAGTCACTCTCCGGTCCCTGATGGCATGTCGGGATAGTCTGGTCAGGGCCGAGGAGGATGTCAATATTTCAAAACAAATGTCTGCACTGCAGTCTTTTATATGTGTGCATTTTCTGCCGTCGCCTAGGGAAGAACTATCTTAATTATTTGATAAATAATATTTTTCATTTGTCGTGCGTAGTGCTCATTGACATTTCTCAGCGTGGCTGTGTAACGTTCCATTGTTTATAGCAAAATTAATGTCCGCAAAGCGGACATTAAGTGTTCGAGAGTCTCAGCATGAGCGACAAGCAGCACCCATCGGAGGTCTTTCTGGAGTCGTTGGCAGAGGGTGTGGCGGTGGTCGTTATCAACCGCCCCGAGGCCAAGAATGCCCTCAACGCCGTCGTCAGACGCCAGCTGGCCGAGCAATTCTCGTCTCTGGGTCAGCGTGATGAGGTGCGGGCCATCGTGGTGACGGGGGGAGACCAGGCCTTCGTCGCCGGTGCCGACGTCAAGGAGTTTGCTACGGCATCACCGACCGACATGTATCTGCGCCACAACGAGCGCCTCTGGGACCCCATCGCCCACTGCCCGAAGCCGGTGATTGCGGCCGTCAACGGATTTGCTCTGGGCGGTGGCTGCGAGTTGGCTATGCACTGCGACATCATCGTGGCGGGCGAGTCGGCCCGGTTCGGGCAGCCCGAGGTCAAGCTCGGCTTGATGCCGGGGGCCGGTGGTACTCAGCGCCTGGTTCGCGCCGTGGGCAAGTTTCAGGCGATGCGCATCCTGATGACGGGCTGCATGATCAAGGCACCCGAAGCCTTGCGTATGGGCCTCGTCAGTGAAGTTGTTGCCGATGACGAGACGCTAAAGCGTGCCAAGTCACTCGCACGCGAGATCGCTGCCATGCCATCCCTGGCGGTGGAGCAGATCAAGGAAACGGTGCTCTCCGGCGCGGATCTTCCCCTGGAGAGTGCTCTGGTACTCGAGCGGAAGGCCTTCCAGATGCTGTTCGACACGACCGACCAGAAGGAAGGAGCTGCCGCTTTTATCGAGAAACGCAAACCGCACTACTGGGGAGAGGCGTAATGTCCATGCTGCCGAATCGACTGGGAGTCGTGGGTACGGGTGTCATGGGGGCGGGTATCGCTCAGATCGCTGCCCAGGCCAGTCTCGAGGTTACTCTTTTCGACAAGCGTGAGGGGGCGGCGGTCTCGGCTCGAAATGGCTTGCAAGCCACCTTCCAGAAGCTTGTGGGCAAGGGCAAGGTGTCACGTGAGTCTGCCGATGCTGCCCTGTCCCGCCTCAAGGCTGTCGAGACCATGGAGGGGTTGGCGGAGTGTGATGTGGTGGTCGAGGCGATTGTCGAGGATCTGGGCATCAAGCGGAGCCTGTTTTCCGATCTCGAGAGCATCGTCTCCAGTGACTGTATTCTGGCGACCAACACCTCATCGCTGTCCGTCACCGCGATCGCTTCAGGCTTGAAGCTTCCGGGCAGGGTGGCTGGCTTCCACTTCTTCAACCCCGTACCGCTCATGAAGGTCGTCGAGGTCATCGGTGGCACCGATACCGATGCAGCGGTGCTCGATAACCTGCTCGAGCTGACCAGCCGGCTGGGACATACCGGAGTGCGTGCCAAGGACACCCCCGGGTTCATCGTGAACCATGCCGGGCGTGCCTACGGCACTGAGGGATTGAAGCTCCTCGAAGAGAATGTTGCCCCTGCCGACGATATCGACCGAATCCTCAGGGAAGGCGCCGGGTTTCGGATGGGGCCTCTGGAACTGTTCGACCTGACTGGCCTCGATGTCTCACACCCTGCCATGGAGTCAATTTTCGAGCAGTTCTATCATGACCCTCGCTATCGGCCCTCCTATCTCTCACGCCAGATGCTGAGCGGCAATCGTCTTGGCCGCAAGACGGGCGTGGGCTTCTATCGGTATGAGAGCGGAAAAAAAGTCGGCGAGCTTGCCCCTCAACCGGTACCCGGGGTGAGTGATTTTCCGCCTGTCTGGTTGGGCTGCGGCGACGACGCCGTGCGTGAGCAAGTCGCGTCTTTGCTCGAGGGGCTGGGCTGCCGGCTGGAGCACTCCGACCTTCCCTCCGAAGACGCGCTCTGCCTGCTGGTACCCTTTGGCGAGGATGCCACCAGTGCCAGCACACGCTTTGGCGTCGACCCCGCTCACACCGTATGTCTTGATGCCCTGACGGATCTTGGTGCCCACCGAACCCTGATGGTGACCCCGGTCACGCGGCAGGATATGCGTGACGCGGCGCATGGCCTCCTGGCATCGGATGGTGTTGGCGTCACGATGATTCGTGACAGCGTGGGGTTCGTGTCACAGCGGGTACTCGCTGCGATCGTCAATCTGGCCTGCGAGATCGCTCAGCGTGAGATTGCCACCCCCGCCGATATCGACAACGCTGTGAGACTGGGGCTCAACTACCCTCAGGGTCCTCTCGCGTGGGGAGATCGTCTGGGACCGAGTCGGCTGCTGGCGATTCTTGAGCGAATGAGTGTACTGACGGGGGACCCGCGCTATCGCCCCAGTCCGTGGCTGCGCAGACGTGCGATTCTAGGCATATCACTGTTGCACCAGGAACCGTCGATTCGCTGAACTCGGAGTATTTGTGATGTTTGATAAACTGGGGGGGGAGTGCTGATGGGTGCGCTGACGGGGATACGTGTACTGGATTTAAGCCGGGTGCTGGCGGGCCCCTGGTGCAGCCAGATTCTGGCTGATCTGGGTGCTGATGTTGTCAAGGTCGAGCGCGTGGGTACGGGTGATGATACTCGGTCCTGGGGGCCGCCCTTCATGAAGGACGAGCAGGGTGAGGACTCGCAGGAAGCCTCGTACTATCAGTCCACCAATCGTAATAAGCGCTCCGTGGCTGTCGATATTGCTAGTGAAAAAGGGCAGGAGATAGTGCGTGCTCTGGTCGCCGAGAGTGATGTGCTGATCGAAAACTTCAAGGCGGGATCCTTGAAGAAGTATGGACTGGATTACGAATCCCTCTCCAGCCTCAACCCGCGGCTTGTATATTGTTCCATTACCGGCTTTGGCCAGACTGGCCCGCGTGCACAGGAACCCGGCTATGACTTCATCATCCAGGGGATGGGCGGGCTGATGAGCATCACCGGGGAGCGTGACGGGCTTCCCGGCGGAGGCCCACAGAAGGTAGGGGTTGCCGTGACTGACGTGATGACAGGCTTGTACTCTGTCATTGCCATTCAGGCGGCACTCCTTGCCCGTGAGAAGACCGGAAAAGGGCAGCATTGCGATATGGCACTCCTGGACGTTCAGGTTGCAGCTCTGGGAAACCAGAGCCAGAACTATCTGAGCACCGGTGTTTCCCCAGGTCGCTACGGCAATGCGCATGCCAATATTGTTCCCTATAACTCCTTTCATGCAAGTGACAAGGACTTCATTATCGCTTGCGGTAATGATACACAGTTTTCAGCACTCTGCAGCGCCATTGGCCTGCCAGAGCTTTCCAGCGACCCAAGGTTCCTGAAAAACGAGAATCGCGTGAGAAACAGGGAAGCGATCACACAGATTCTGTCTGACCATTTCAAGCGTGATACTGCCGAAGTCTGGGTGGAGCGAATCAGCAGGGTCAAGGTGCCGGTTGGGGTAATCAATGATGTTGCCGGCGCACTGGCGGAGCCTCAAGTGGATGCCCGTGGAATGCTTGTCAATATTCCTCATCCCATGAATCCGGACTTCAAGATGGTCGGGAGTCCGATACACCTCTCCGATACTCCGGTTTCTTACAGGAATCCTGCACCGCTACTGGGGCAGGATACCGACTCTGTCCTGGCCGAATACCTTGACTTCACCCCGGATGCTCTTTCAGCGCTGAAGAATGAAGGCATCCTGGGTTAGAGATTCCGTTCTTTTGATACTGCCACCCATATGGGGGAAAGATGAAAGTACTCGTCGCGATCAAACGCGTCATCGACTACAACGTCAAGATCCGCGTCAAGCCGGATAACTCCGACGTCGACCTCACCAACGTCAAG
>NZ_JAUYWF010000013.1 GCF_030708455.1 Halomonas sp. SSL-5 | reverse complement strand
CGCCCGTAGCTCAGCTGGATAGAGTACCTGACTACGAATCAGGGGGTCGGAGGTTCGAATCCTCCCGGGCGCGCCAGATCTCGACCCGCCCTCCATGCGAGGGCGGGTCTTCTTTCATGGGACGTCCTGTCCACCCGGTTTCTGCTAGCCGGGGCGCTTCTCCGGGCGCCCCTGCGATCGTTTGAGGCGCCGTCGCCATTGCGACGTGCGCCTCTTTTTTATATCGCCGCCGCGCTTGCCGCCTGGTGGAGGTCGGGTGACGCCGGTGTGTCGGCCGCAAGGCCTGCCAGCAGGTCATCCAGCCCGGTGAGGCGCTTGAGGCGCTGGAAGCGTCGGGCCGCCTCGGCGTCTGCCAGGCGCATATGGTTGAGCCACTGCTTGACCAGGGAGGTGACGACGCGCTCGGGAAGCGCCCGGCGCTGCAGGGTAGCGAATTCCTCGAGGATCGCCGCCCGCGCCGCCCAGGGTGTGGGCGGCAGCCGCTCACCGGTCTGCTGCCAATGGCGGATGCGGGGCGCCAGCCAGGGGTCGGCCAGGGCGCCTCGGCCGAGCATCACGTGCCGGCAGCCGGAGAGGGTGCGTGCCTTCCAGTAGTCCTCGAGGGTCCAGATGTCGCCGTTGGCGATCACCGGGATGC
Source organism: Halomonas sp. SSL-5 (assembly GCF_030708455.1). Taxonomy (GTDB): domain Bacteria; phylum Pseudomonadota; class Gammaproteobacteria; order Pseudomonadales; family Halomonadaceae; genus Halomonas. Next base: position 101,981 of record NZ_JAUYWF010000013.1, on the reverse strand, counting down.
TCAGGTCCCGCCGGATGCGGCCGATCCACTCCCAGTGGGCCGGCGGACGGTAGCCCTCTTCCCGGGTGCGGCCGTGCACCACCAGGTGTCGGGCGCCACCCGCCTGGGCGGCACGTCCGCAGGCCAGCGCCAGGCGCCGGTCGGCGAAGCCCAGGCGAATCTTGGCGGTCACCGGAATGTGGCGCCCTACCGCATCGTGCACGGCGGCGACCACGGCATGCACGCGTCGGGGGTCGCGCAGCAGCGAGGCCCCGCCGTCATGACGATTGACCAGCTTGGCCGGACAGCCGAAATTGAGGTCGACACCGGTGGCGCCGAGGCGCAGCGCCTGGGCGGCGTTGGCCGCCAGGGCCTCGGGGTCGGAGCCGAGCAGCTGCAGCTGGACCGGTACGCCGGCGGGGGTCGTCAGGCGGGCATGCTGCAGTTCGGGGCAGTGCTTATGGAAGACTCTTGGCGGCAGGCGGGCGTCCACCACGCGGACGAACTCGGTGACCGCCCAGTCGAAGCCCGGCCGGCGGGTCAGCAGGTCCCGGGTGTGGGCGTCGATGACGCCTTCCATGGGGGCCAGGCCGACCCTGCCCGGCCCATCTTGTAGTAAATTAACAACGCCGACTTCCACCACAACACCATTGCAATCTGATCAGAGTGTGGCAGGTTATAGCATCGAAATTTTTGCGCAAGCCGCCATGTCTCGCACCGTTGAGGCGCATGGAGGTACATGTTCAACAGGAGAGGCGCGCGATGCAGGACATGCAGCTGCTGGAAGAGGGACTCTCCCTCATGGCCCTGGGCATGGGCTTCGTTTTTGTTTTTCTTACCTTGCTAGTGATCGTCACCACCCTGATGTCCAAGGTCATCGGCCGCTTCTTCCCGGAGCCCGTGGCGCCTGCGGTCCCGGTCCGCGGCCGTGGTGCCGCCCCCCGGGGGCAGGACGATGACGTCATGGTGGCCATCACCGCCGCGGTGCACCGCTATCGTCGCCGCCACCACCGCTGATTCCCGCCTGCCTCCCTTCTCCCTACATCCACTACCTCAAGGTCACTCCCATGACTGACAACGCTCGCCCGCTGGGCATCACCGATGTCGTCCTGCGCGACGCCCACCAGTCGCTGTTCGCCACCCGCATGCGCCTCGATGACATGCTGCCCATCGCCGAGAAGCTCGACCGCGTCGGCTTCTGGTCGCTGGAGTCCTGGGGCGGGGCCACCTTCGACGCCTGTATCCGCTACCTCGGCGAGGATCCGTGGGAGCGGATACGGGCGTTGAAGGCGGCCATGCCCAACACCCCCCAGCAGATGCTGCTGCGCGGCCAGAACCTGCTCGGCTATCGCCACTACGCCGATGACGTGGTGGACAAGTTCGTCGAGCGGGCCAGGACCAACGGTGTCGACGTGTTCCGCGTCTTCGATGCCATGAACGATCCGCGCAACCTGGAGCGCGCCATCCAGGCCGTCCGCAAGGTCGAGGGTCACGCCCAGGGCACGCTCTCCTACACGGTGAGCCCGGTGCACACCCTGGACGGCTGGGTCGAGCTCGGCAAGACCATCGCCGCCATGGGCGCCGATTCGCTGTGCATCAAGGACATGGCCGGCCTGCTCAAGCCCTACGACGCCTATGAGCTGGTCTCCAAGCTCAAGAAGGCGGTGGATATCCCCATCCACATGCAGTGCCACGCCACCACCGGCATGTCCACCGCCACCGCCCTCAAGGCCGCCGAGGCGGGCATCGACAACGTCGATACCGCCATCTCCTCGATGTCCATGACCTATGGCCACAGCCCCACCGAGTCGGTGGTGGCGATCCTCCAGGGCACCGAGCGCGACACCGGCCTGGACCTCGAGCTGCTCGAGGAGATCGCCGCCTACTTCCGCGAGGTGCGCAAGAAGTATGCCGCCTTCGAGGGCTCGCTCAAGGGCATCGACTCGCGCATCCTGATCGCCCAGGTGCCGGGCGGCATGCTCACCAACATGGAAGGCCAGCTCAAGGAGCAGGGCGCCGGTGACAAGCTCGACGACGTGCTCAAGGAGATCCCCAGGGTACGCGAGGACCTGGGCTTCATTCCGCTGGTCACCCCCACCTCCCAGATCGTCGGCACCCAGGCGGTGATGAACGTGATGATGGGGGAGCGCTACAAGTCGATCTCCAAGGAGGTCCAGGCGCTGCTCAAGGGCGAGTACGGTGCCGCCCCGGCGCCGTTCAACAAGGAGCTGCAGGCGCGCGTGCTGGAGGGAGGCGAGCCGATCACCTGCCGCCCGGCCGACAACCTCAGCCCCGAGATGGACAAGCTGGCCGCCGAGCTCAAGGAGAAGGCCAAGGCCGACGGCATCCGCCTGGCCGAGGGCGAGCGCGAGATCGACGACGTGCTCACCTATGCGCTCTTCCCGCAGATCGGCCTGAAGTTCCTCAGCAACCGCGACAACCCCGACGCCTTCGAGCCGGCGCCCCAGGCCCCCGAGGCCGGCGCCAGCCTGCCCGCGAAAGCAGAGGCCAAGGCACCCGCGACCCAGGGCGGCGCCCCGGCCGGCCCCGAGACCTACACCGTCAAGGTCAACGGCAAGCAGTATGTGGTCGAGGTCGCCGAGGGCGGCGAGGTCGGTGCCGTCCAGGAGCAGGCCGCGGCCGCCCAGCCCGCCGCCGGCGCCCCTGCCGCCCCCAGCGGCGAGGCGATCACCGCACCCCTGGCCGGTAACATCTTCAAGGTCAACGTGCGCGAGGGGGACAGCGTCGAGGAGGGGGATGTGGTGATCATCCTCGAGGCGATGAAGATGGAGACCGAGGTGCGGGCCGCGAGCGCCGGTACCGTCTCTTCCGTCAAGGTCGGCGAGGGCGACAGCGTCGCCGTCGGTGACGTGCTGATCGAGCTCTAAGGGCCCCGACATGGAGAAACTACTGACACTCTGGCACGGCTCGGGGGTCTATAACCTGACGCCGGGGCAGGCCGTGATGATCCTGGTCGGCATGCTGCTGCTCTACCTGGCCATCGCCAAGAAGTTCGAGCCGCTGCTGCTGGTGCCCATCGGCTTCGGCGGCATCCTGGCCAACATCCCCGAGGCGGGCCTGGCGCTGTCGGCGCTGGACCAGGCCATCGAGGTGGCCAAGCCGGCGGTGCTGCAGCAACTTGCGACGGCGCTGGGCGTGACCCTCGACCCCCTGGCGAACGCCGAGGCGTGGCGTGAGGCGCTCAAGGGCGTGGCCCACGACGGCGCCGCGCCGGACGCGCTGCGCGCCGCGCGCGATATCGCGGTGGGCGTCGGCTATGGCGACGGCATGCTCTACAGCTTCTACAGGGTCGCCATCGCCTCCGGCATCGCCCCGCTGATCATCTTCATGGGCGTGGGTGCGATGACCGACTTCGGCCCGCTACTGGCCAATCCGCGCACCCTGTTCCTGGGCGCGGCGGCCCAGTTCGGCATCTTCGCCACCCTGTTCGGTGCGGTGGGGCTCTCCGCGCTGGGGGTGATGGACTTCTCGCTCAACCAGGCCGCCGCCATCGGCATCATCGGCGGCGCGGACGGCCCCACCTCGATCTATGTGTCGAGCGTGCTGGCACCCGAGCTGCTGGGGGCGATCGCCGTGGCCGCCTACGCCTACATGGCCCTGGTGCCGCTGATCCAGCCGCCGATCATGAAGCTGCTGACCACGCAGAAGGAGCGCGAGATCACCATGACCCAGCTGCGGCCGGTGTCGAAGCGCGAGAAGATCGTCTTCCCCATCGCCATCCTGCTGCTGGTGGCGTTCTTCCTGCCGGATGCGGCGCCGCTGCTGGGGATGTTCTGCTTCGGCAACCTGATGCGCGAGTGCGGGGTGGTGGAGCGCCTCTCCGACACGGCGCAGAACGCCCTGATCAACATCGTCACCATCATCCTGGGGCTCTCGGTGGGCTCCAAGCTGATGGCCGAGAGCTTCCTGGCCGTGGAGACCCTGGGGATCCTGGCGCTGGGCATCGTGGCCTTCGGTATCGGCACCTCTGCCGGCGTGCTGATGGCCAAGCTGATGAACATGATGAGCAAGATTCCGATCAATCCGCTGATCGGCTCGGCGGGCGTCTCGGCGGTGCCCATGGCGGCCCGGGTCTCCAACAAGGTGGGCCTGGAGGCCAACCCGCATAACTTCCTGCTGATGCACGCCATGGGGCCCAACGTGGCCGGGGTGATCGGCTCGGCGGTGGCCGCGGGGGTGATGATCAAGTACCTGGGATGAGCGCCGCGGCGAGTCTGCCACCAGTCCTGCACACGAGAGGCGCCCACGGGCGCCTCTCGTCGTGTTGGGGGTGTTGTGATGAAACTGTAGGGTTCAGGCCTCGAGTAGCTCGAGGTTGCCGCGCAGCCGCGACGCCAGTGCGCTCAGGTCGACCTCGACGTCGCTTGGCCAGCCGACGGTCAGCCGCACGCCGTCGGCGGCGTAATCGGCCTCCTGCACCGGGACATGGCGCTCGCCCAGCCAGGCACGGGCCTCGGCCTCGCCAGAGAAGTCGACCCGCAGGCGCAGCGGGGTGCGCTCGATGACCTCGCGCCGCGGGAGGGTCTCCAGCGCCTGGGAGACGGCCTGGGCGTAGGCGCGGGCCAGGCCGCCGGTGCCCAGCTTGGTGCCGCCGAAGTAGCGGGTCACCACGCAGCCCACCTGGCCGAGCCCCGAGCCCTCCAGGACCTGGAACATGGGGCGACCGGCGGTGCCGCCGGGCTCGCCGTCGTCGGAGAAGCCGATGGCGGACTGCTCGCCGGGCGGCCCGGCGATGAAGGCACTGCAGTGGTGGCTGGCCCCGGGGTGGCGCTCGCGTGCGGCCGCGAGCAGCGCTTCGAAGGCGGCCACCGCGGGGGCATGGCAGAGCCAGGCGATAAAGCGGCTGCGTTCGACGTCGATCTCGGTTTCCCGCCACTCTCCCGGCGGCAGGTCGGGTACCGGGTAGCGCATCAGGCGGCCAGCTCGCCCTGGCGCACCACGCCCATCACCATGCCCAGCACCTGGATGTCGCTGTTCTTGAGGAAGATGGGCGCCATCTGCTGGTTGGCGGGCTGCAGGCGTACGCCGGACTTCTCGATGTAGAGCTTCTTCAGGGTGACCTCCCGGTTGTTGATCATCACCACCGCGGTCTCGCCGTTCTCGGCGCTCTCGCACTGTTCGATGATGATCACATCCCCGTCGAAGATGTTGCAATCGATCATGGAGTCGCCACGCACGCGCAGGGCGTAGGTGTTGCGACGCACCATGCGTCGCGGGACGCGGATATGGCTGACGTTGGGGCAGGCCTCGATGGGCATTCCCGCCGAGACGCTGCCCAGCAGCGGAACCTCGATCATGTCCTGCGCATCGCCGGGCATGGGGCAGGGCGCCCAGGCCTCGGCGAGGCGCCGATTGGGGCGACGGATCATGAACCGCGTGGTGGCCTCGAGCATGGCGTATCTCCTGTTGAAACATACAGTGCCATGGAAGCATAGCAGGGGCGCCGGATCTGGCAAGGCGACCAATCGACGATGCGCTTGATACACGTCAACCGCGACCCCCTGACGCGGTGCACCTCTCTGGCAGGAGAAGGCCTTTCCGTGTAGAGTCTCGAGCCAAATTACCCCCATGCCGGAGTGTGCCTTGACCCTGCGCCTGCAAGCCCGGAAGCTGGCCTGTGAACGGGATGATCGGTGGCTGTTCGAGGATCTCGATCTGGATATCCGCGGTGGCGAGATCGTGCGCGTGGAGGGCCCCAACGGCAGCGGCAAGACCACCCTGCTCAAGATCCTCTCCGGCCAGCTCGCCGACTACCACGGCGAGCTGTTCTGGAACGAGCAGCCGATGCGCCAGGCTCGCCAGGCCTTCCTCGAGAACCTGCTCTACCTGGGTCACTCCCCGGGAGTGAAGGCGGCCCTGACGCCGCTGGAGAACCTGACCTGGTACCAGGCGCTGGCTGGTGAAGCCGTCCATGAGGCCCCGCGCCTGGCAGCGCTGGAGTCGGTGGGGCTGGCGGGCTTCGAGGACGTGCCGGCAGGGCAGCTCTCGGCCGGGCAGCAGCGCCGGGTGGCGTTGGCCCGCCTGGAGCTGACGCCGCGGCCGCTCTGGGTGCTCGACGAACCCTTTACCGCCATCGACCGCCACGGGGTCGCCGCGCTGGAGGATCGCCTGGTGGCCCATGCCCGTGCGGGGGGCTGTGTGCTGGTGACGACCCACCACGAACTCAAGGCGTCGGAAGAGCTGCGGCATATCCGTCTCGGCCGGGGAGGGCACGATGCCGAGCGTTGACACGCGCATGAGCGACAGCGGTGACCGCCAGGCCGCCGGGGAACCCCGCGGCGGCCTGGCGGTCGCAGTCTGGGCGACGCTGAAGCGCGACCTGACGCTGCTGATGCGTCGGCGCAGCGAGGTGCTCAATCCCCTGGTGTTCTTTGCCCTGGTGATCACCCTGTTTCCGATCGGCATCTCGCCGGACCCGAAGCTGCTGGCCACCATCGCCCCCGGGCTGCTGTGGGTGGCCGCGCTGCTGGCGGCGCTGCTCTCCCTGGACAGCCTGTTTCGCGGTGACTACGAGGACGGCTCCCTGGAGCAACTGCTGCTGACCCCGCAGCCACTGCCCATGCTGGGCCTCGCCAAGGTGGCGGTGCACTGGTTGCTGACCGGCCTGCCGCTGGCGCTGATGGCGCCGGTGCTGGGCATCATGCTGGCGCTGCCGGCGGGCAGCTACCTGATCCTGGCCTTCTCCCTGGCGCTGGGCACCGCCAGCCTGAGCCTGATCGGGGCCATCGGGGCGGCGCTCACCGTGGGGCTGTCACGCGGCGGGGTGCTGCTGTCGCTGCTGGTGCTGCCGCTCTATATCCCGGTGCTGATCTTCGGCGCCGGTGCGGTGCAGGCGGCGATCATGGGCGATGGTGCCGCGGCGCACCTGGCGATCCTGGGGGCCCTGCTGGCCCTGTCACTGATGCTGGCCCCCTGGGCGATCGCGGCGTCATTGCGCATCAGCATCAACGGTTGAGAGGTGGAAGAGGCATGTGGTCCTTCATTAACAAGTTGCGTTCCCCCAAGTGGTTCTACGCCATCAGCGAACGGCTGCTGCCGTGGTTCTGGGTGGCCGCGGCTGCGCTGATCCTGGTGGGCAGCGTCTGGGGGCTGGCCTTCGCCCCGGCGGACTATCAGCAGGGCAACAGCTTCCGCATCATCTACGTGCACGTGCCGGCGGCCTTCCTGGCCCAGTCGATCTTCGTCAGCATGGCGGTGTGTGGCCTGGTCTACATGGTCTGGAAGATCAAGGTGGCCGACATGGTCGCGGCGATGATGGCCCCGCTGGGGGCCGCCATGACCTTCATCTCGCTGTTCTCCGGGGCAGTGTGGGGCGTGCCCACCTGGGGCACCTGGTGGATGTGGGATGCGCGGCTGACCTCGATGCTGATCCTATTCTTTCTCTATCTGGGCGTGATCGCCCTGCGTGGCGCCTTCTCCAGCCGTGACAGCGCCTCCCGGGCCGCCTCCGTGCTGGCCATGGTCGGGGTGATCAATATCCCGATCATCAAGTACTCGGTGGACTGGTGGTACACCCTGCACCAGCCCGCCACCTTTACTGTTACCGGCCGTGTCGGCATGCCTATGGAGATGTGGGTCCCGCTGCTGATCATGGTGCTGGGGTTCTACAGCTTCTTCATTGCGGTGACCCTGATGCGCACCCGCAGCGAGATCCTGCGCCGCGAATCCAACAAGCGCTGGGTGCGTGACCTGGCCGGAGGGGAGCGCTGATGGCCTTCGACTCCTTCAACGAATTCATCGCCATGGGGGGGCATGCCCCCTATGTCTGGGCGGCCTGGGCGGCGACCGCCGCGTTGCTCGTCGCCATCGTCCTCCACGCCCGCGCCGAGCGCCGCCAGCTGCTGCGCAACCTGCAGCGTCGCGCCCGCCGCGAGCAGCGCCTGGGAGTCGATCAGGACGAGGCAACGAAAGTTTCACATCAATCGGGTGGTAATTCGTCATGACACTTAGCCTGACACCGAAGCGCAAGCAGAGGCTCTTCGTGATCCTGGGGCTCGTCGCCCTGGCCGCGATCGCCGTGGGGCTGACCCTCTACGCCCTGCGCAGTAACATCAACCTGTTCTTCAGCCCGGTACAGATCGCCGCCGGCGATGCCCCGATCGAGCGTCAGATCCGTGCCGGGGGCATGGTCAAGGAGGGCACCGTGGCCCGTGATCCGGAGAGCCTCGACGTGGCCTTCGTGGTCACCGACTATGTCGACGATCTCGAGGTGCGCTACAGCGGCATCCTCCCCGACCTGTTCCGCGAGGGGCAGGGCGTGGTGGTGGTGGGCGAGCTGCAGTCCGAGGGCTGGCTGCGGGCCGACCAGGTGCTGGCCCGCCACGACGAGAACTACATGCCCCCCGAGGTGGCCCAGGCCCTGGAGGAGGCCGGCTACGCGCCGGAGGACTATCAGGCCAAGGCCGCCGAGGTGGCTGAGCGGATGGAAGCCCAGCAGCAAGGCACCAGCCAGTAACGAGCGGAGACTCCATGCAGATCCTGATGATCCCCGAGATCGGCCACTACGCCCTGGTGATCGCCATGCTGATGGCCGCCGTGCAGGGCGTGTTGCCACTGGCCGGTGCGGCCACACGGCGCCCGCTGTGGATGGCCTACGCCCGGCCCATGGCGGCCGGGCAGCTGCTGTTCGTGGCCATCGCCTACGCCTGCCTGACGGCCAGCTACATGCTGGATGACTTCAGCGTGGCCAACGTGGCCAACAACTCCAACTCCATGCTGCCCTGGTACTACAAGCTCAGTGCCGTGTGGGGCAACCACGAGGGCTCGGTGCTGCTGTGGAGCCTGCTGCTGGCCGCCTGGGGCTACTTCGCCGCGCGCTTCTCCCGGGAGCTGCCCCGCGATATGGTGGCCCGGGTGCTGGGCGTGCTGGGGCTGGTCGGCATGGGCTTCCTGGCCTTCGTGCTGATCACCTCCAACCCCTTCGAGCGCCTGCTGCCCAATGTGCCGGGCGACGGTGCCGACCTCAACCCGCTGCTCCAGGACATCGGCCTGATCATGCACCCGCCGATGCTCTACATGGGCTACGTGGGCTTCTCGGTGGTGTTCGCCTTCGCCATCGCCGCCCTGCTGGGTGGTCGACTCGACGCCGCCTGGGCACGCTGGGCGCGCCCCTGGACCAACCTGGCCTGGGCCTTCCTCACCGTGGGCATCGCCCTGGGCAGCTGGTGGGCCTACTACGAGCTGGGCTGGGGGGGCTGGTGGTTCTGGGATCCCGTCGAGAACGCCTCGCTGCTGCCGTGGCTGACCGGCACGGCGCTGATGCACTCCCTGGCGGTGACCGAGAAGCGCGGTGCCTTCAAGAGCTGGACCCTGCTGCTGGCGATCTTCACCTTCTCGCTGTCGCTGCTGGGCACCTTCCTGGTGCGCTCCGGCGTGCTCACCTCGGTGCATGCCTTCGCCAACGACCCCTCCCGCGGCCAGTTCATCCTGATGCTGCTGGGCATTACCGTGGGCCTGTCGCTGCTGGTGTTCGCTCTGCGCGCGCCCAGGGTCGGCCATAAGGTCGGCTTCACCTGGCTGTCCCGCGATGCCCTGCTGCTGATCAACAACATCCTGCTGGTGATCATGACGATCACCGTGCTGATGGGCACCGTCTACCCGCTGCTGCTCGATGCCCTGGACCTGGGCAAGATCAGCGTTGGCCCTCCCTACTTCAACGCGCTCTTCGTGCCGCTGACGCTGCTTCTTGCCCTGTTCATGGGGCTCGGCCAGGTGTCGCGCTGGAAGCAGACACCGCTGAGGCTGCTGGTCAGCCGCTTGTGGCTGGCCGCCGTGGGGGCCGTGGTGCTGGGTGCGGTGCTGCCGCTGCTGTTCGCCGAGCGCTGGAGCCCGGCGGTGGCGCTGGGCCTGATCGCGGCGCTGTGGATCGTGCTGCCGATGCTGCGTGACCTGTTCGAGAAGACCCGTAGCGCCCGCTCCGTGGGCGCCGGACTCAAGAAGCTTTCGCTGGCCTACTGGGGCATGCAGCTCGGTCACCTGGGCGTGGCGGTGACCATCGTCGGCGTGGCGGTGGTCTCCAACTACAGCATCGAGCAGAACGTGCGCATGGCGCCGGGCGACAGCGTCGAGGTGGCGGGCTACACCTTCACCATGAACGAGCTCTCCCGTCGTCAGGGGGCCAACTTCCTGGCCGATCGGGCGAACATCTCGGTACAACACGGCGACAGCCGCCGCAGCTTCGCCATGAACCCCGAGAAGCGCCTCTACCTGGCGACGCGCATGCCGATGTCCCAGGTGGCGCTGCGTCCCGGCTTCCTGCGCGACCTCTACGTGGCCATGGGCGAGGACCTGGGTGACGGCAGCTGGGCGCTGCGGGTGCAGTACAAGCCCTTCGTGCGCTGGCTGTGGCTGGGTGGCCTGCTGATGGCCTTCGGCGGTGTGCTGGCGGTGGCCGACAAGCGCTACCGGCGCCTGGCCACCGCGCCTGACCCCGAGACCCGGGCGGCCCCCGCGACGGGGCGGGAGGCCAGCGCATGAATCGTCGGCTGATCCTGCTGCTGCCGCTGGTCCTCTTTTTGGTGCTGGCGGTGTTCTTCTACCAGGGGCTGTCGCTGAACCCCTTCCAGCGTGACTCGGCGCTGATGGCGGAGACCTTTCCCGCCTTCGAGCTGACGACCCTCGAGGATCCCTCCCGCACGGTCGATGAGTCCCTGCTTCAGGGGGACGTCACCCTGGTCAACGTCTGGGGCGAATGGTGTCCTACCTGCAAGCAGGAGATGCCGCAGTTGCTCGACCTCGCCGAGCGTGGCGTCCGCCTGGTGGGGGTCGACTACAAGGACACTCGGGAGAAGGGAATGGGCTTCCTCGAGGAGTTCGGCGACCCCTTCGAGGTCAATATCTTCGACCCCGACGGCGACCTGGGCTTCGATCTCGGCGTGTATGGCGCGCCGGAAACCTTCCTGGTCGACGCCGACGGGGTGATTCGCTATCACCATACCGGCTACATCAAGCCGCAGGATGTGACCGAAGTGATTCTCCCGGAGGTGGAAAAATGGCGCGATTGATACCAACCGCCTTGCTGCTGCTACTGCTGCTGCCGGGGTTGGCGTTGGCTGGCGGCATCGAGGTTCGCGAGTTCGATGGCCCGGTCATGGAGCGCCGCTATGATGACCTGACCTCGATCCTGCGCTGCCCCAAGTGCCAGAACCAGGCCATCGATGACTCCGACTCCCCCATCGCCGGCGACATGCGCGACCGCGTCTATGCGCTGCTCCAGGACGGGCGCTCGGACAAGGAGATCCTCGACTTCATGGTGGAGCGCTTCGGCGACTACGTGCTCTATAACCCGCGCCTCGAGGGTCGCACCTTCCTGCTGTGGGGGCTGCCCGCGGTACTGGGCCTGCTTGGCCTGGTGCTGGTGGGCCTGCTGGTGCGCGCCCGTCGCAATGCTTCCAACAGGGAGCTCTCCGCCGAGGAGCGTGCTCGCCTGGATGCCCTGATCAACCGCGAGAGAACCGAATGACCCTGCTGTGGATCGCCTTCGCCCTACTGCTGCTGCCGGCCCTGTGGCTGCTGGTGGCGCCGCTCAAGCGCGCCCGCGCGGTGCACGACGCCCAGCGCGATCATGAGACCAACGACCGTTCCGCGGGCCAGAACGTGGCCATCTACCAGCGCCGCCTGGCCTCCCTGGAGGCCGCCTTCGAGCGTGGCGATATCGATCAGGCCAGTTTCGAGGAGGACCGCCTGGCGCTCGAGCGCAGCCTGCTCGAGGACACCGAGCGTCTCCAGCGTGCCCCGCTCAAGCCCTCCGCCTCCGGGCGCCTGGCCGTGCCGCTGGTGATGCTGGCGCTGGTGGCGGCCAGCGTGCTCTGGTACCAGCACGAGGGTGCCGAGGGCGACCTGGCCCTGCTCGCCGTGCAGCAGGAGGTCATGACCCATCCGGAGGGATCGGCGCAGATGCTGGTGGAGCGCCTGGAAGCGCAGGCCGCCCGCCAGCCCGACAACCCCAACGTCTGGGGCATGCTGTTTCCCCTCTATCGTGACGGCGGCCAGGGGCGCGAGGCCATCGATGCCCTGGAGCGGCTGATCGAGCTCGAGGGCCGCCAGCCCGCGCTGCTGGCGCAGCTGGCCCAGATCGAGTTCTTCGTGGCCGGTCGCCGGCTGACCGACCGCGTGCAGTCGCTGGTCGACGAGACCCTGGAGAAGAACTCCAGCGAGCCCACGGTGCTCGGCCTGCTGGGCATCGAGGCCTTCGATCGCGGTGACTACCAGGCGGCCATCGCCAACTGGCGGCGAGCCATCGCCGGCATGAACGACCCCGCGTCCGGCGAGGCCCTGCGCGAGGGCATCCGTATCGCCCAGCAGCGCCTGGGCCAGGCGCCCGAGGGCGATGTGGCGGTGGAGGAGGCGCCCCAGGGGCCCGGTATCCGCGCCCGGGTCAGCCTGGACGAGGAGCTCGCCGGACGTCTCGACGACGCTACCGCGGTGTTCGTGGTCGCCCGGGACATGGCTGGCGAACTGCCGCCCCTGGCGGTGGCACGCCTGACCGTGGGCGACCTGCCCGTCGAGCTGGTGCTCGACGGCCGCCACGCCATGTCGCCCCAGGCCAGCCTCGCCCAGGTGGAACAGGCGCGCCTGGTGGTGCGGGCCTCGTCCAGCGGGCAGGCCCAGCCCCAGCCAGGCGACATGTACGGCCAGCGCGGCGGCGTGGCCGTGGGGGATACCGACGGCGAACCGGTCGAGGTCGTGATCGACAGCGTCGTCGAGTGAGCACAGTGGATACCCCGCGATGCGCCTGACCTCGATCCGCCTGGTAGGCTTCAAGTCCTTCGTCGACCCGGTGACGGTACCCTTCGACAGCAACATGACCGCCATCGTCGGGCCCAATGGCTGCGGCAAGTCCAATATCATCGACGCCGTGCGCTGGGTGATGGGGGAGTCGTCGGCCAAGACCCTGCGTGGCGAGTCCATGGCCGACGTCATCTTCAACGGCTCCACCGGGCGCAAGCCGGTGGGGCAGGCCGCCATCGAGCTGCGCTTCGACAACCGCGACGGTGCCATGGGTGGCCTGTATGCCCAGTACGCCGAGATCGCGGTCAAGCGCCAGGTCACCCGCGAGGGGCAGTCCAGCTATTTCTTCAACGGCCAGAAGTGCCGTCGCCGCGATATCGCCGACCTCTTCCTGGGCACCGGCCTGGGGCCCCGTTCCTACGCCATCATCGGCCAGGGCATGATCTCGCGGCTGATCGAGGCGCGCCCCGACGAGCTGCGTGCGACCCTCGAGGAGGCCGCGGGGATCTCCAAGTACAAGGAGCGGCGCCGCGAGACCGAGAACCGCATGCGCCGCACCCAGGAGAACCTGGAGCGCCTGGAGGACATTCGCGAGGAACTCGACAAGCAGCTCGAGCGACTGAGACGCCAGGCGGAGGCGGCGCGCCGCTATCAGCAGCTCAAGAACGATGAGCACCGCGTCAAGGGCGAGCTGGCCCTGCTGCGGGCCCGTGCGCTGCGTGCCAGCCAGGGCGAGGAGGAGAGCCGCGTTGCCGAGCTCGAGACCGCCGTGGAGCGCGAGGTGCTCGGCCTGCGCCAGTGCGAGACTCGCCTGGAGGAGGCCCGAGCCGACCATGACCGGCTGGCCGCCGAGCTCGACGGCGAGCAGTCGCGCTTCTTCGAGACCACCACCGCCATCGCCCGCCTGGAGCAGGACCTGGAGCATGGCCGTTCCCGCGATGCCCAGCTGGCCCGGGACCTCGAGGCGGCGCGCCGCGAGCTCGCCGACCTCGAGCGCCTCGGCGAGGACGACGGCGAGCGCCTGGTCGGCCTCGACGAGCGCCTGGCGACCCTGGTGCCCGAGCGTGAGGAGCTCGCCGAGCGCCTCGAGGAGCTGGAGGCCGCCCTGGAGGAGGCCGAGCCCGAGGCGGAAGAGGCCGATGCCGCCTGGGAGGCGTTCAGCGAACATTGGCGCGAGACCAGCCGTGAGGCCGAGCGCAGCCAGGACCGCCTGCGCGAGCTGGAGTCGCGCCTGGAGCGACTCGAGGTCGACCTCGCGCGCCGCCGCCAGCAGCAACAGGAGCTGCCCGACCTGCAGGCATTGACTGCCCAGCGCGACGAGCTCGCCGAACGGCTCGCCGACATCGAGCTCGAGCGCGAGGCGCTCGAGGATCGTCGCGATGCCCTGGCCCAGGCCCGAGAGGCGGCCCGGGAGGCGTCGCGAACCGCCGAGGCCGGGCGCGAGGTCGAGCGCCAGGCGCGCAGCGAACTGGCCGGTGAGCTGGCGTCGCTGGAGGCGCTGATCGAGGCGGGACTGGCCGACCACGATGAGGCCCTGGACGCCCATCTCGCCGAGCATGGGCTCGCCGAGGCCCCGCGTCTCGGCGAATGCCTCGCGGTGACCCCCGGCTGGGAGGAGGTCGTCTCCTGGGTGCTGGCCCCCTGGCTGCGTGCCCGGGTGGTGCCCCTCGACGGTCGCCTCGAGGCCCTGGCGGCCTCGCCGGGCGAGCTGGGATTGGTCGCGGCGAGCGAGGCCGCGGCGCCCCCCGATAGCCTGGCCGCCCGGGTGGCGGGCGCCGGTGCCGCCGGCCAGTGGCTGGCGGCGGTGCGCTGCGTGGAGAGTCGCGATGACGCCTGGTCGGGTCGCCATGAGCTGGCCCCCGGCGAGAGCCTGATCACCGCCGATGGCCTGTGGCTGGGCCATGGCTGGGCGCGCCGGCGTGGCAGCGGCGAGGGGCCGGATGCGCTGCTGGTCAGCCGGCGTCGCCAGGCCGAGGTGCGCGAACGGCTCGATGGCGTCGAGGCTCGCCTGGCAGGGCATGAGGCGAGCCTGGCTGCGGCCCAGGAGGCCACGGAGCGTGCCGACACGGACCTCGAGGTGTGCCGCCAGGCGGAGCGCGACCTCGATCGTCGCCATCAGCAGCTCGCCGTCCAGGACAGTGGCCTGGCCAGTCGGCTGGAGCATCTGCAGGGCCGCGCCACCGAACTGAGCGAGGAGCTCGCCGGCCTCGGCGAGTCCCGCGAGGAGGCGTGCCTGGCCATCGATGAGCTGCGTGAGCAGTGGCAGGCCGCCATGCTACGCCTGGAGGAGGGCGCCGAGCGCCGTGAGCGCCTGGAGAGGCAGCGTCAGGCGGCTCGCGAACGGCTCGCCAGCCTGCGCGGCCAGCAGCGCCCGCTGGCCGATCAGCTGCAGCGCCTGGCCCTCGAACAGGAGCGCCTGGCCGCCGAACGGGCCGGCCTCGCCGAACAGCAGGGGCGTGCGGGGGAGGCCCGTGAGCGTCTGCAGGGGCGCCTTGCGGAGCTGGAGGAGGAGCGCGAGCTGCTGCGCGAACCGGAGGAGGAGCGCCGCGAGCGACTCGAGGAGCTGCTCGATCGGCGCGAGCGCGAGGAGCGCAGCCTCAATGCGGTGCGTGCCCGGGCCGCCGAGCTGGTCGAGCGACTTCGCGAGGACGAACAGGCGCGCCAGGCCCACGAGCGAGCGCTGGAGGGTATCCGCGAGCGTCTGCAGGAGTCGCGCCTGCAGGTCCAGGCGCTGCGCCTCAAGGCCGAGGGGCAGGATGAACAGCTGGGTGAGCTGGGCCATGATGAACGCCAGCTGGCCGAGTCGCTGGATCCCGCTGCCACCGAATCCGCCTGGCAGACCCGCCTGGAGGAACTCGGCGAGCGCATCCGGCGCCTGGGGGCCATCAACCTGGCGGCCATCGAGGAGTATGACCAGCAGGCCGAGCGCCGCGACTATCTGGAGGCCCAGCATGCCGAGTTGAGCGAGGCGTTGGAGACCCTCGACCGGGCCATCCGGCGCATCGATCAGGAAACCCGCAGCCGATTCCGTGACACCTTCGAGCGAGTCAATACCGGACTGCAGACGCTTTTCCCGCGAGTCTTCGGCGGCGGAACCGCGTGGTTGACGCTGACCGGCGACGATTTGCTGGAGACCGGGGTGGCCATCATGGCGCGACCGCCGGGCAAGAAGAACAGCACCATTCATCTGCTGTCGGGGGGCGAAAAGGCACTGACTGCCCTGTCGCTGGTATTCGCCATCTTCCAGCTCAACCCGGCCCCCTTCTGCATGCTCGACGAGGTGGACGCTCCCCTGGATGATGCCAATGTGGGACGCTATGCCAGGCTGGTGAAGGAGATGTCCGAGAGCGTCCAGTTCATCTACATTACCCACAACAAGATCGCCATGGAGGCCGGCGAGAGGTTGATGGGGGTGACGATGCAGGAGCCGGGGGTATCACGCCTCGTGGCGGTGGATGTCGAGGAGGCCGCGGCCCTCGCCGAGGCCTGAACGCTTGAACGACAGCCCGAAAAGGGGTAACAAGGAAGCATCACATGTTGCATTGCATGGAAGCAGGGGGATCATCGAAGGGCGATTGCGAAGGGCAAGTTCGGCTTGGCGTGGAAAATCGCCGATGCTTGACAAACAAAAAAAGTGGCCCTTTTTTCGGCAATCGCGCTATGCTGGTGACGGACAACCATCTGGCATGGCGCCCTAGCGAAAGGCTGACGACCCATGGAACTTAGAGAGTGGCTGATCATCCTGGGGTTGGCGCTGGTGACACTCATCGTGGTGGATGGAGTGCGTCGCCTGCAGCGTCAACGTCGTATTCCCCGCCTCGATGAGGTGGCGGAAGACGCCCACGGCACCGACCCCGACGAAGAGGCCCGCAAGGCCGAACTCAACTGGGAACTGCCCAACGGAGGGGCGCGAGTCGTCAGGCCCGCCGATTACAGCCGTGTGCAACCCAAACCCAAGCTGCAGCGTCAGGAGCATCCCGGCCCGTCGCGTGTGCTGTCCAGCTGGCGGGCCTCTGCCCCCCGGCAGGACGCGCATGAGTCGCTGGCCGCCGAGCAGGCGGCGTCCCGAGTTGCCGATGCCGGTGCGGCGAATCCCGTGTCGTCGGCCGACCGGTCGGAGGCGGTGTCACGCGACAGCCGGCGAGCCACGGCTGAGCGCGAGTCTGTGCTCGAACCGCGCGCGGCAGCCGAGGCTGGCTACGCCGAGGTGCGGGGTGCCCGGCAGCATGACGATAGCCAGGCGGAAGCGCGTCGCGAGCCGACTCTTGCCGCCCTCGACGAGACCCCGCCACCCGCATCCGCTGAGCCGATGGCCGATACCGGCGCCGAGCCCCTGGCCGCCGATCCCCGGGATCACGAGGAGGCTGACGACGACGAGCGCTACCGCCTGGTCGATTTCGATGGCGTCGGTGACTCCCTGAAGAGCGGTTCGAAGCGCATGGGCGCCTCGGTGCATCGCTTCGGGGCCTCGCTGCAGAAGAGCCTGGCCGAGCGTCGAGAACAGAAGCGCCTGGAGAAGGCGCGTCGCGAGGAAGAGAAGGCGCGTCGGTTGGCCGAGGAGACGGAGCGCAAGCGTCAGGCTCAGGCCAGGGCCGAGGCGGAGTCTGCCCAGCTCGCCCGCGACGCCGAGCGTCGGCGCCTGGAGTCCGAAGCCGCGGCCGCCGAGGATGGCGACGATCCGCTCTTCGCGCCGCGCCGGCAGGCCGATGAGGCGAACGATGCCATGGCGGTCGCCGAGGAGGAGGCCGTCGAGGCATCCCGTCACAGCGACAAGGTACGGATTCATCCGGTGCTCGAGAAGGCACTGCGTCACGACGTGAGCGCGGAGCATGCCCGACTGACCCTCAGTCAGGCCGAGGAGATCATCGTCATCTCGGTCATGGCCCGGGATGACGACGGCTTCTCCGGCACCGCCCTGCTCGACCTGATGCTGGCCTGCGGCCTGCGCTATGATCGCGAGATGGGCGTCTTCCACCGCTTCGAGACCGAGGACCCCGAGAGCCGTCTGCAGTTCTCCATGGTCAACGGGGTCAAGCCCGGCACCTTCCCCATCGAGGCGATCGACGACTTCCGCACGCCGGGGATCACCCTGCTGATGCCGCTGCCGGGCGCCGAGGACTGCGGCGCCGCCTTCGAGGCGATGGTCGAGACCGCCATGGTCATCGTGCGGCACATGGGCGGCGAGCTGAAGGACGAGCACCAGAGCGTGATGACCGCCCAGACGGTCGAGTTCGCCCGGCAGCGCGTGCAGGAGTTCGTGCGCCGCAATCGCCTGCATCGCTATCAGGTGAATTAGCGGTAAGCTGTAAGCTTGACCCTTGAAGACAACCCCCGTGAGCTGGCCCCACGGGGGTTGTTGCTTTGGTAAGCTAGTCGATTATCTCGCCTCGCGCCTCGAGGCCCACGCGACAGACCGTGACACGGATTTCCATGACCCAGCCCGACTCGAAGTTCCGCGACGAGCTCGAGCGCCTGCGCGCCGAGCTAGACGATGCCAACTACCGCTACTACGTCCTCGACGATCCGGTCCTTACCGATGCCGACTACGATCGCCGCCTGCGGCGGCTCCAGGCGCTCGAGGCCGAGCATCCCGAATGGGTGACGGCGGATTCGCCGACCCAGCGCGTCGGCGCCCCCCCGGAGGCGGGCTTTCCCGAGGTCGAACATGCGGTGCCCATGCTGTCGCTGGACAACGCCTTCGACGAGGAGGAGCTCGAGGCCTTCGTCAGTCGCGTGGCCGAGCGCCTCGAGCGCGACGGGGAGGCGATCGCCTTCTGCTGCGAGCCCAAGCTCGATGGCGCCGCGGTATCGCTGGTCTACGAGGCGGGGGCGCTGGTCAGCGGCGCGACTCGCGGCGACGGCCGCACCGGGGAGGGCATCACCACCAACCTGCGAACCCTGCGCTCCGTGCCGCTCAAGCTGCGCGGCAGCAGCGTGCCCGCACTGCTCGAGGTGCGCGGGGAGGTGATCATGAATCACGCCGGCTTCGAGGCGATGAACGAGCGCGCCCGGGCCGTGGAGAGCAAGGTCTTCGCCAACCCGCGCAATGCCGCCGCCGGCAGCCTGCGCCAGCTCGATCCCCGGGTCACCGCTACCCGGCCCCTGGCGTTCAATGCCTATCAGGTGGCGCGCGTCGAGCCGGATCCGGGCGATGCCACCCACAGCGCCCTGATGGCCCACCTGGGCGACTTCGGCTTTCGCACCAGCGACGAGCTCGAGGTGGTAACCGGCGCGGCCGGCGTGATCGACTACTGTCGGCGTCTCGGCGAGAAGCGCGATTCACTCGGCTACGATATCGATGGCGTGGTGATCAAGGTCGACGACCTGCGCCTGCAGCGCGAGCTGGGCTTCGTGGCTCGCGCCCCGCGCTGGGCCATCGCCTTCAAGTTCCCCGCCCAAGAGGAGACTACCCGTCTTAACGACGTGGAGTTCCAGGTGGGCCGCACCGGTGCGATCACGCCGGTGGCGCGCCTGGAACCGGTCTCGGTGGCGGGGGTCACCGTCTCCAACGCCACCCTGCACAACGCCGACGAGATCGCGCGGCTCGGGGTGATGATCGGTGATGCCGTCGTCATCCGCCGTGCCGGTGATGTCATCCCCCAGGTGGCGCGGGTGATCGACGGGGAGCGACCCGCAGACGCGCGTGAGATCGTCTTCCCCGAGCGCTGCCCGGTGTGTGGCTCGCAGATCGAGCGCCTGGAGGGCGAAGTGGTGGCTCGCTGCTCGGGAGGCCTCTACTGCCCGGCCCAGCGCAAGGAGGCTCTCAAGCACTTCGCCTCGCGCCGGGCGCTGGATATCGATGGCCTCGGAGAGAAGCTGATCGATGCCCTGGTCGAGCGCGACTGGGTCTCCACCCCGGCGGATCTCTTTCGCCTGCAGGCCGAGCGACTGGCGACGCTTCCGCGCATGGGTCGCAAGTCCTCCGAGAACCTGGTGGCCTCGCTCGAGAAGGCCAGGCATACCACGCTTGCGCGCTTCATCTACGCCCTGGGGATTCGCGAGGTGGGGGAGGCCACCGCGGCCAACCTGGCGCGACACTTCGGCTCCCTGGAGGCGTTGATGGCGGCCGATATCGAAGCGCTCGAGGCGGTGGAGGACGTGGGGCCGGTGGTCGCCGCCCATGTCCACACCTTCTTCCGTCAGGCCCACAACCGCACGACCATCGACGACCTGATCGCCTGTGGGCTGCGCTGGCAGGAGGAAAGCATTGCCGAGCGGCCCCAGCCCCTGGCCGGCCAGACCTGGGTGCTCACCGGTACCCTGGAGAGCATGACCCGCGATCAGGGCAAGGCCCGCCTGCAGGCCCTGGGGGCCAAGGTGGCCGGCAGCGTATCGAAGAAGAGCGCCGGCCTGGTGGCCGGCGAGGCCGCCGGCAGCAAGCTCGACAAGGCCCTGCAGCTGGGGGTGCCGGTGCTGGACGAGGCGGCCTTCCTCGCGCGCCTGGGCGCCTGGGAATCCGGCGAGGGCAACGAACAGGAAGAGGAGGACGAGGGATGAGCGGCGATCGCTTTATCGAGGTGCCCCACCGCATGCTGCCGGGGGAGACCCTGGATGCCCTGCTCGAGGCCTTCGTCACCCGCCAGGGTTACGACACCACCGATACCGGGGAGGGCATGCCCGGCTGGGTGGCCGAGCTCAGGCGCCAGCTGGAGCGCAGCGAGCTGATCATCGCCCATGACCTGCGTACCGAGACCACCGAGGTGATGACCCTGGCCCAGTGGCGCGCCTTCGGGCGGGACCTGGCCGACGATGAGGAAGAGGGGTAGGCCCCCTCTACGAGCCGTTCCCGACGCCTCTCGCTGAGGCTACTTCCCCTGGATCAGGTCGCGAATCAGCCTTCGCCCCGGGTGCAGGTGATCGACCAGCGGCTGCTCCAGCGGCAGCGGCTCGTCGCAGATGCGTGAGGCCAGCAGCTCGGCGCATAGCGGGGCGCTGGCCAGGCCACGTGAGCCGTGGGCGGCGCTGATCCAGAGGCCCGCATGGTGGCGTCCGGGCGTCTCGGGGATGCGCGTCGCGCCCTTCGCCAGGTCGGCGAAGTCGTCCTGCCAGGCCTCGGCATCGGGCAACGGGCCGCAATAGGGCGACTTGTCGGGGCTGGCGGCGCGCACCGCGGCCCGCCCCGTCAACTGACTCGGCTCGAGCCGGGCGCCGGCATCTCTCAACGCGGCCACTAGGGCCGGCAGGGTAGCCTCGAGTTCGGCCAGGTTGGCGGCGTGGTCGGCCTCGCGAAGTCCGGTATCCGTCGCGTGTGGCGTGAAGGTGGCGCCGAAGGTGAGCTTGCCGTCCAGTGCCGGTGACACATAGCCCGTGGCGCAGATCACCCGTTCGAGCTTCGGCGCCCCCTCGGGCAGTGCCAGCCTGCTGACCTGCCCGCGTACCGGCTGCAGCGGGAGCCGCGAGGTCTGGGTGAAGCGGTTGGCCAGCGTCGCATTGGCGACCACCACCTGATCGGCCGAAAGGCACTCGCCGTCGGCCAGCGCCAGTGACCATCCCTGCTCGTCCGGCGTCATGGCGACCACCTCCGCGCGTCGAAGCCGGATGCCGGGTAGCGCGGCGAGACGCGCGCAGAGGGCCGCCGGCCGCACCCAGCCCGCCTGGGGATACGCCAGGCCGCCATGGTCGATGGCTATCCCGGCCAGCCGAGTGGTCTCGTCCGCCGTGACGCCCTGCACCACGCCCTCCGGCAGTGCGTGATGGGCCAGGAAGCGTGTCTGTCGCGCCTGCTCCTTCTCGCTTCTGGCCAGCTGCAGCACGCCGCAGGGCGACCAGAGTTCCCGGTCAGGGTCGAGGGTCTCGAGCCAGCGGCGGCTGTGCAGCAGGCCGGCTAGGTAGGTCCGGCTCTGGAGGTTGGTGTCGGCGGCGAGCTTGACGTAGAGCGCCCCCTGGGCGTTGCCGGAGCCGCCGCTGCCGGGCCCCTGGCGGTCGATCAGGGTAACGGCGATACCGCGCCGGGCCAGGGCGGCGGCGGCGCTGGCACCGGCGATACCGGCACCGATCACCGCCACATGGCGGGGCGGCCGGGCCGCGGGCGGCGTGAACCAGGGCGTCTGTCGCCGGCGGTCGTCGGTGGGCGGCGAGGCGATCTCACCCACCAGCATCTCGCGCTTGCGTCCGAAGCCCGGGGCCTTGCGCCAGCTGAAGCCGGCCGCCGCCAGGCCGCGCTTGACCACGCCGGCGCAGCTGAAGGTGGCGAGGGTGGCGCCGGGCCTGGAGCGGGCCGCCATCGCCGCGAACAGTTCGGGCCGCCACATCTCGAGGTTCTTCGCCGGCGCGAAGCCGTCCAGGAACCAGGCATCGACCCGGCCCTCGAGCAGCGCCAGGCGTTCGGCGGCGTCGCCCAGGTGCAGGTCCAGGGTGACCCGCGCGTCGAGCCACAGTCGATGTACGCCGGCCACCGGCTCGGGCCACTGCGCCACCAGCGGCTCGCCGCGCTCGGCCAGGTCGGGCCAGGCGGCCAGCGCCCGGGCCAGGTCCTCTCGGCCGAGCGGAAACTTCTCGGTCGAGACCAGGTGCAGCCGGGCCCCCGGTGCGGCATGGGCGTCGAAGCAGGCCCAGGCGCAGAGCATGTTGAGTCCGGTGCCGAAGCCGGTCTCGCCGACCACGAAGGGGCGCGGCTCCCGCCACTCCCTGAAGCGTTCCGCCAGGCGATTGCCGGCGACGAAGACATGCTCGGTCTCGGCGCGGCCGTCATGACGGGAGAAGTAGACGTCGTCGAAGGCGGGGGAGTGGGGGGCGGCCTCGCCGCTGGCATCGCTGCGCCAGTCGAGGCGGGCGGTTTCCAGGGCGGCGAGGGGCGGCAGGCCATCGGGGGCGGCGGTCAAGGGGGGCTCCGGGAGCGTGCAAAGTTTGATCGATCGCGCCGCGGGGCCGGGGGCTGGGGGCTTCCGGCAGGCATCCGCGGCGTTTCAACAGTGTTATCCACAGCCTCTGTGCAAAACCGGCTGTTGATAAGCGGCCCTTTTCAGGCAGGCGCGCTCAGGGAAGCACCTTCTTGAAGGGCTTCACCGTCACCCCGGCGTAGACGCCGGCGATCATGTAGGGGTCGGCGTCGGCCCAGGCCTGGGCGGCCTTGAGGCTGTCGAATTCGGCGACCACCAGGCTGCCGGTGAAGCCGGCCTCGCCCGGATCCTCGCTGTCGATGGCGGGATGGGGGCCGACCAGTACCAGGCGGCCCTCGTCGCGCAGCGCCTCGAGGCGGGCCAGGTGGTCGGGGCGGGCGGCCAGGCGGCGCTCCAGGCTGTTGTTCACATCCTCGCTGATGATGGCGTAGAGCATGGGATGGCTTTCTCCTGTGGGGTGGCTATGCCGAGGGGCGGGCGCCATTGACCTGCACTGGATTGACCGGCATGGGCCAGGCGCGCACCATGGTAGGCCATTCTGACAAAGTCGCCGGTCGGCGTCATGCCAATGCCTCCACTTCCCGTTCGCTTCGAGGGCGATCCCGAGCCCCTCCGCATCGATCTGCACATGCACTCCACCGCCTCGGATGGCGCCCTGCGGCCCGCCGAGGTGGTGGCGTCGTGCGCCGCGCGGGGCCTGACCCATATGGCGCTGACCGACCATGACACCGTCGACGGCGTGGCCGAGGCGGCCGCCGCCGCCGAGGAGAAGGGGCTCGTGCTGATTGCCGGCACCGAGCTCTCCACCCAGTGGCGCGGCATCGGCATCCATGTGGTGGGGCTGCTGCCCGAAGGCGTCCGGGGCCCGCTGGTCGAGGGACTGGCGGCCCAGGCCGTGGCCCGCGAGAAGCGCGCCAGGACCATCGCCTCACGCATGGAGAAGGTCGGCCTCGAGGATGCCCTGGCCCGCGCTCGGGAACAGGCCGGTAGCGAGCGCCCCCTGGGCCGCCCCGACTTCGCCCGGGCGCTGGTGGCGGCGGGGCTGGTCCCCGACGTGGCGACCGCCTTCAAGAAGCACCTGGGCGACGGCAAGCCCGGTGACGTCAAGGCGCTGTGGCCGGATATCGCCGAGGCGGTGGGCTGGATTCTCGATGCCGGGGGCGTGGCAGTGCTGGCCCATCCGCTGCGCTACTCCCTGACGCGGCGCAAGCGCGGGCTGCTGCTCGACGACTTCACCGCCGCCGGCGGCCAGGCCACCGAGCTGGTCAGCGGCTTCCAGAATGCCGATGTGACCCGCGACCTGGCGCGCCAGCTGCAGGAGCGCGGGCTTTATGCCTCCCTGGGCAGCGACTTCCACTTTCCCGGCGGCCACCTGGCGCCGGGCAGCATGAGCCCGGTGCCACGCACCGCCACGCTGCCGGTATGGACCCACCCGCGGCTGGCGCCGCGACTCAATTCAGGAGCGTGACCATGAGCCAGTTCTTCCAGATCCACCCCGATAACCCCCAGAAGCGCCTGATCGACCAGGCGATCGGGATCATCCGTTCGGGCGGTGTGGTGGCCTATCCCACCGACTCCGGCTACGCCCTGGGCTGCCACCTGGGCGAGAAGAAGGCCATCGACAAGATCAAGTGGCTGCGCTCCCTGGACGACAAGCACAACTTCACCCTGGTGTGCTCCGACCTCTCCGAGATCGGCACCTATGCCAAGGTGGACAATGCCGTCTTCCGCCTGCTCAAGGCCCACACCCCCGGCGCCTACACCTTCATCCTCAATGCCACCACCGAGGTGCCGCGCCTGCTGTTGCATCCCAAGCGGCGCTCCATCGGCGTGCGCGTGCCCGATCACGCCATCACCCATGCCCTGCTCGAGGCCCTCGGCGAGCCGCTGATGAGCGTGACCCTGATCCCGGTGGGCGAGGAGCTGCCGATGACCGATGCCGAGGAGATCCGCGAGCGCTTCGGTGTCCACCTCGACCTGATCATCGACGGCGGCGCCTGCCACCTGGAGCCCACCAGCGTGGTGGACCTGCGTGATCTTCCGCCGGTGATCCTGCGCGAGGGCCGCGGCGACGTCGAACCCTTCCGGGAGTAGGCCCGCGGGGCCTCAACCCTCCTTCGGCGGCGCGGGGCTGTCGTTGCCCTTGCCGCCATGTTCCTCCCACCAGGCCTCCTGCTCCTGCTCGGAGAGTTGCGGGTCGGGGGTGTCCTCATCCAGCCAGGTGCCGCACAGCAGGCAGTACTTGGCGCGCTGCTCGTGGCGGTCGTGGCCGCAGCCGGGGCAGGCCTCGTCGGAGTAGCGGTCGGCGCGGATCGAGCGGATCACCTCGGCGGAGAACACCCCGGTGGGCACGGCGATGATCGAGTAGCCGATCAGCATCACCATCACCGAGATCGCCTGGCCCAGCGGGGTCACCGGCACGACGTCGCCATAGCCCACCGTGGTCAGGGTGACGATGGCCCAGTAGATCGCCGTGGGGATGCTGGTGAAGCCGGCCTCGGCGGGCTCGATCAGGTAGACGAGTGAGGCGAAGATCGAGACCAGCATGAACACGGTGAACAGGAACAGGAAGATCTGGTGGCTGCTGCGCTTCAGCGCCCCGATCAGCAGCCGCCCCTCGCCGACGAACTCCATCAGCCGCAGCACGCGGAAGATGCGCAGGGTGCGCAGCAGGCGGACCATCACCAGGGTCTGGGCGCCGGGCACGATCAGCGCCAGCCAGGTGGGCAGGATGGCGATCAGGTCGACCATGCCGTAGAAGCTCTTGAGGTACTGCAGCGGCCGCTCCAGGCAGTAGAGGCGTGCCGCCAGCTCCAGGGTGAAGGCGATGGTGAATCCCCACTCCAGCCAGAAGAAGAGGCGGCCGTAGTCGGCTCGCAGGCTCGCGATGCTCTCCAGCATCACCACCAGCACGCTGGCCAGTATCGCCACGATCAGGGCGATATCGAAGCCCTTGGCCGAGCGAGTGTCGGACTCGAAGATGATCTGGAAGACCCGGGTGCGCAGGCCTTCGTCGGCGGGTTTGGGCAGGTGGTTCACGGGCGGCATCCTTGTGGAGATGGGCGGACCTCAGGCCAGGGGCGAGGCGCCAGAGAGGCGCCGTGACAGCTGCAGCAGGCGGCGGCCCAGAGGCGGCGTCAGCCAGGCGTCGTCGCCGAGGGCCGCCGCCACGGCGCGGGCGTCGTCACGGTCGTCAGTGTCGCCCAGGGTGGCCAGGCGCTGGAAGGCCTCGCGCGCCGCGTCGCGCCAGTCGGCCCCACCGCTGTCGGCGTATGCGTCCAGCGCCACCACGGCGCGGTGCAGCCAGGCCGGTGGCGAGTCGGCGGCGGGGAGTCGCCACTCGCCCGCCAGCAGGGCGCCGCCGCGAGCCGCCTTGCTGGTATCCGAGGGGCGCAGCGCCACGCGCTCGGCCAGCGCCTCGGCCAGCGACCACAGCGCCGCCGGCTCGCCGGACTTGAGCTCCAGCTCCAGTTCGCGGATCGTCACGCGGCGATCCGCCGCCGTGATCACCCCCTCGTCCAGGGCCAGCTCGATGCGCGCGCCCTGGTGCGCAAGCTCCCAGGTTTCGCGACGAAAATCCGTGGTAAAGCGCGCCTCCAGGCGTTCCAGCACGTCCCGGCCCAGTGCGGCCGGCGGCAGCCCCGCGAGGCCGGCCAGGTCGAGCCCGGGCCCCGGGACCTGCCACTCCCACTCGCCGCGCCGAGACAGCCCGCCGCCACCCTCGCCGCGGGTCTTCACCGTCTGCAGCAGGCGGCCGTCGAGTCGGCGCAGGCGCAGCGCCATGCGCGCCGCCTCCAGCTCCCCCGCGGGGGTGTCGAAGTAGGTGTTGCCGAGGCAGGCGACACCCGGCGCGTCGGCCAGCAGTGGGTGGTGGCGCAGGGCGGCGGGACCCTCGGGGCCCAGGGCGAGCTTCAGCTCGATCTCTTGACTCATGTGGCGGCAGCCTCGATCAGATGACACTTGGGTGAATAATTCATGACGATGGCGGCCGGGGTCACTATACTGTCGCCGCCATTTTCCAGGTTTCGAGATGCCCCATGGTGACATCCAATCCCTTCTCCGCGATGTTCGGTCGTTCGCCATTCCAGCCGCTGCTGACCCATATCGTCAAGACGAGCGAGTGCGCCGACCAGCTGCTGCCGTTCTTCGAGGCGACCCTCGTGGGCGACTGGGAGGCGGCGGCGACCCACCGCGAGTCGGTCACGCGCCTCGAGCATGAGGCCGATGAGCTCAAGACCGAGCTGCGCCTCAACCTTCCCAATACCCTGTTCCTGCCGGTATCGCGCTCCGACCTGCTCGACCTGATCAGCGTACAGGACAAGATCGCCAACAAGGTCCGCGACATCACCGGGATCATGCTCGGCAGGCGCATGCAGATGCCCGAGGAGCTGGCCCAGCCGATGCGCGACTACATGCGCACCGCGGTGGCCTGCGTGGCCCAGGCACGCCACGCCCTGGAGGAGCTTCGGGAGCTGCTCGAGTCCGGCTTCGGACGCAACGTCAGCGACGTGATGCAGAAGCTGATCCGCGAGCTGCACCGCCTGGAACAGCAGGCCGACGACCAGCAGGTCGCCATCCGTCGCCAGCTGTTCGGCCTCGAGGATCGCATGCCCCCGGTAGATGTGATGTTCCTCTACAAGATCATCGACTGGGTGGGTGAGCTCTCCGATCGCGCCGAGCGCGTGGGCAGCCGCCTGCAGATCATGACGGCCAACTGAATTCCACGGCCCCGGTGATCCCGGGGCCGCCACCAGCACGCCATCCAACGACCGCAACGAGGGGACACATCCTCATGTCGATCATTGCGCAGCACGGCGAGATCTTCATCATCCTGGCCTGCCTCTTCGGCTTCTTCATGGCCTGGGGCGTGGGTGCCAACGACGTGGCCAACGCCATGGGCACCTCGGTAGGCTCTCGCGCCATCACCATCAAGCAGGCGATCATCATCGCCGTGATCTTCGAGTTCCTCGGTGCCTGGCTGGCCGGCGGTGAGGTCACCAACACCATTCGCAAGGGGATCATCGACCCCGAGATGCTCCAGGACGACCCGCAGCTGCTGGTCTACGGCATGCTGGCGGCGCTGCTGGCGGCCGCCACCTGGCTGCTGATCGCCTCAATGAAGGGCTGGCCGGTCTCCACCACCCACTCCATCGTCGGCGCCATCGTCGGCTTCTCGGTGGCGGGCCTGGGTGCCGCTGCCGTGGACTGGGGGGCGGTTGGCCAGATCGCCGCCAGCTGGATCGTCTCACCGCTGCTCGCCGGTACCATCGCCTTCACCCTGTTCAAGTCGGTGCAGCACCTGATCTTCGAGGCCAGGGACCCCTTCGCCGCGGCCAAGCGCTATGTGCCCATGTACGTCTTCCTGGTCGGCTTCGCGGTGACCATGGTGACCCTGACCAAAGGCCTCAAGCACGTCGGCCTGGACCTCGGCTTCGGTGCCAGCCTCCTGCTGTCCATCTTCGCCGGCCTGCTGGTCTCGGCACTCGGCGGCTTCATGGAGCGGCGGGTGCAGGCCAGCAACCGCAAGACCGACCAGTTCGGCTTCAGCGGGGTCGAGCGGGTATTCGGCGTGCTGATGATCTTCACCGCCTGCGCCATGGCCTTCGCCCACGGCTCCAACGACGTAGCCAACGCCGTGGGCCCGCTGGCGGCGGTGATCAGCGTGGTGCAGACCGGCGGCGAGATCGAGGCCGCGGCCCTGGTGCCCTGGTGGGTGCTGGTGCTGGGCGGCGGCGGCATCGTCGTCGGCCTGGTCACCTACGGTCGCAAGGTGATCGCCACCGTGGGCACCGGCATCACCGAGCTCACCCCCAGCCGTGGCTTCGCCGCCACCCTGGCCGCCGCTGTCACCGTGGTGCTGGCCTCGGGCACGGGCCTGCCGATCTCCACCACCCATACCCTGGTGGGGGCCGTGCTGGGCGTGGGCCTGGCCCGCGGCATGGCGGCGCTGAACCTGCGCGTGATCGGCACCATCGCCATGTCATGGCTGATCACCCTGCCCGCCGGTGCGGGCCTGGCGATCCTGTTCTTCTTCACCTTCAAGGGCATGTTCGGCTAGTTCGGCTTCGGCCGCAGGCCACGAGCGGCGAGCCGGGCCGGGGAGCAACGTCCAGCCCGAAGCTTGAAACGGCGGTACCACGGCGGTGGTGCCGCCGTTGTCGTCGTTCTACCATAGGCGTGGCAGCCCCAACGCCTTTCGTTCACCCGCTGCCGGAGAGCGGCTCTTGGATACACGCTTCCCCTTCGTCGACTGGTTTCGCAACTCCTCGCCCTATATCAACGCCCACCGCGGGCGAACCTTCGTCATCCTGATCGAGGGCGAGGCGATGGCGCGCGGTCGCGGCGAGCAGCTGGTCCAGGACCTGGCGCTGCTGCACACCCTCGGGGTGCGGTTGGTGGTGGTGTTCGGCATTCGCCCCCAGGTACGCCAGGCGCTGGATGCCGCGGGGATCACGCCGGGGCAGCACCAGGGGCGCTGGGTCGCCGACGGTGAGGTCATGGCCTGCATCGAGCGGGTTGCCGCCGAGCAGCGGCTGTGGTTGGAGGCCCGCTTCTCGCTGGGGCTGCCCAACACGCCCATGCACGGCGTCGAGCTCACCGCGGTCTCCGGCAACCTGGTGATGGCCAAGCCGCTGGGGGTCCGCGAGGGGGTCGATTTCGATCACAGCGGCGAGGTGCGCCGGGTGCGCACCCAGGCCATCGAGGGTCTGCTGGGGAAGGGGGCGCTGGTGGTGCTGCCGCCACTGGGCTTCTCCAGCACCGGCGAGGTGTTCGACCTCGACGCCTCCGATGTGGCCCAGCATGCCGCCATGGCGCTGTCGGCCGACAAGCTGATCCTGCTCGGCGAGGCCAGCGGCCTGTTCGACGCCAGCGGCCAGCTGCAGCGCCAGCTGACCCCCGCCGACGCGGGGCCGCTGCTGGCCCAGGCGGCCCCCGGCAGCGAGCTTTCGCGCCACCTGGAGGCCGCCTGCCAGGCGGCCCGTCACGGAGTGGCGCGTACCCACCTGCTCTCCTGGCATGACCACGATGCCCTGCTCGGTGAGCTCTTCACCCGCGACGGTGTCGGTACCATGATCACCCAGCACCGCTACGAACAGCTGCGCTCGGCGGAGCTGGCGGATATCGGCGGCCTGCTGGAGCTGCTCGAGCCCCTGGAGCGGCGCGGCATGCTGGTACCACGCTCCCGGGAGCGGCTCGAGCACGAGATCGACGATTACCTGGTGATCGAGCGCGATGGCATGATCATCGGCTGTGCGGCCCTGCACCGTTTCGACGATGCCGAGATGGGCGAGCTGGCCTGCGTTGCGGTTCATGACGACTATCGCGGTGGCGCCCGGGGCGAGCTACTGCTCGCCGAGCTCGAGCGCCGGGCCCGGCGCCAGGGGCTGTCGGCGCTGTTCGCGCTGACCACCCACACCACGCATTGGTTCTTCGAGCACGGCTTTCGCCTGGCCGACCTCGAGGCGCTGCCGCTGCTGCGCCGGGACACCTATAACCACGCCCGCAAGTCCAAGGTGCTGGTCAAGTCGCTGGGCTGAGCCGGGGTGTCGCCGCGTGGCACCATGCATGGCGCCACTGTCGCCGCATTGCGACCCTCCAAGTTGCTGAAAATAAAGTGTTTATCGAAAGCCTCTCGCTTGCCGTCGCCTCCTGGCGACGGATTGTCGCCCGAAATCCCTCCGTTATCTTCCTCCTGCCGTCGTGCTAGATGGGTGATGTTTTCAAGTTATTAAAAACAAACGATTTTTCATTTTATGGCACGGCGATCGCAATACTCTTGGTGAGCAACGAAAGCGGTTCATTACGGCTCGAACCGCTTCGATCGTCCAGGGGGCGGAACCACACTGCCCTGTGCCTCGCCTCCCGGCGATCAGCGTCTGCTCCTAGCGATGTGTGACTTAGGTTGCGATGAGACGGGTACCGACACGGTCACGGACGCGTACCCCAAGGGCAAGGATGCCCTGGCATGGATGCCTCTCCCCCTTGCGGGGGATCGAATCGCGCAGTGGCGTCACGGCTCGACCCGATGTGGTCAGGTCCGACGACACTGCCAGACACGAAGCAGGGCGATGCGCCTGGCGCATCGGCCGCATGAGGAAGGCCAGCCCCTGGTGGCAGATGGCTGACTCATGGCTTCGAGGGCCTTCCCCGGCCCGTTTGGAAGGGTGAGCGCTGGATGGATCAGGCCACCAGCGGTGATCCTTTCAGACCCTTCAGTTCCCTGCGTACTTGGGCCGGCCCTGCCGGCCTTTTTTTTGCCGCCCACCCGGCCTCGGGCGAAGGGCACGGCTCCCGAGCAAACTCTGGTATCCTGAAGGTCCGACATGATGGCAGCCCCATCCACCGTCCCGCCCCTCGGCCTCCTGCAAAGAACGCTGGACATGACCACTCGAGTCGCCCGTCGCTGGCGCCCCCGCTCCCTGTTGCAGCTGGTGCTGATCGCCTTCCTGGTGGTGATGCTGCCGCTGGCCGTGCTGATGTTCCAGGCCGCCCAGGCGCTCTCCGAGCTCTCCCGCCTGGCCGACGTCAGCGCCCGCCAGGCGGTGGAAGAGACTCGGCGCGCCCGGACCCTGGGCGCCCTGGCGCTGGAGATGGAGCGCAGCGCCCGCCAGTACGCCGTGCTCGAGCAGTCGAGCCTGCTGGAGATCTACGGCGAGCGCCTGGCAGAGTACCGCGAACTGCTCGCGCTGCAGCGCGAGCTGCTCCCCGATGACCCCGACGTGGCGGCGCTGGCGCGGCAGCTCGACGAGCTGGCGGCGCTGCCGGGGCTGCCCATGGAGGCGTTCGAGGAGAGGCTCGCCGAGTTCCCCGCCTTCGCTC
Source organism: Halomonas sp. SSL-5 (assembly GCF_030708455.1). Classification (GTDB taxonomy): domain Bacteria; phylum Pseudomonadota; class Gammaproteobacteria; order Pseudomonadales; family Halomonadaceae; genus Halomonas. The sequence continues at coordinate 70,593 of NZ_JAUYWF010000013.1, read as the reverse complement.
AGCGCACCGAGGCGATCCGCCAGGCCACCAACCGGCGCATCGACACCCGCATCGACTCGATCCGCGAGCGGGCCCAGGGCGTCCAGGGGCGGCTGTGGTGGCAGACCGGTGCGCTGGTCTCTGCCAGCCTGGTGATGATGCTGCTGTTCTCGTGGCTGATCATCCGCCCGGTGCGCCAGCTGGAGCGCCGCATCCTGAGGATCGGCAGCGGCGCCCGCGATGAGCCGCCGCAACCGGTGCAGGGGCCGGCGGAGATGATCAAGCTGGATGAGCGCCTCGACTGGCTCGCCTCGCGGCTCGCCGAGCTGGAGGCCGAGAAGCAGCAGTTCCTGCGTCACATGTCCCACGAACTCAAGACCCCGCTGGCCAGCGTGCGTGAAGGTTCGGCGCTGCTCGCCGACGGGGTGGTCGGGGAGCTGACGCCGCAGCAGATGGAGATCCTCAAGCTGATCGATGACAGCGGCCGCGAGCTGCAGCGGCTGATCGAGCAGCTGCTCGACTACAATCTGCTGCAGCACAGTCGGCGCGTGGAGGTCGAGCGGCTCGACGTTGCCACCCTGGTTCGCGAGGTGCTGGCCAAGCACCGCCTGGCGCTTTCCAACAAGGGGATGCGGGTCGAGTGCTTCGACGGCCCGGTGAAGTGGGTGCTGGACCGCACCGCGACCGGCCATATCCTCGACAATCTGGTGTCCAACGCCATCGCCTACGGTGCCGATGGCGGCGAGCTGGAGATTCGTGCCCGCCAGCGCCGCGACAGCCTGGAGCTGGAGGTGGCCAACAGCGGTGAGCCCATCGCCGAGGTCGATCGCCCGCGGCTGTTCGAGGCCTTCTATCAGGGGCGCACCCGACGCAAGGGACCGCTCAAGGGCTCGGGCATCGGCCTCTCGGTGGCGGCGGACTGCGCGCGCCTCCAGGAGGGAGAGCTGGCGCTGGTGGAGGACCCGCGCCTGGCGGTCTGCTTCCGCCTCACTCTGCCGCGGGCTGCTTCGTCCCGGACTGACCCTGACCGCACGCCTGCCGGGATGGCAGGCCAGGATGCAAGGAATTGATGCCATGACCCTTCGCCCTCTGCTGGCCGGTATGCTGGCCGTCTGGCTGGCCGGTTGCGAGCTGCTGCCACAGGCCCCCTTCGAGCTGCCCTCCAGCCGCACTCCCTCCGGGGCGGCCGCCTCGGCCAGTGGCTGCCATGCCGAGCGGCCGAGCTTCGCCGACGACGACTGCCTGCTGCCGGAGTGGGTGGCCTTCGGGCTGGCGTCCCAGCGCGGTGATCGTGCCTGGCGCGAGGCGATGCTCACGCGCCTGGAAGGGACGTCCGCCGAGCGTCGCCTGGCCCGCGCCGTGGCGCTCTCCTGGGGCAGCCAGGGCCAGTGGGACCGGGCCTCGGAGCTCTACAAGGCCGACCTCTCCGCCGCGCCGGTGTCCCTGCAGCCGCTGCTGCGCTACTGGCTCAACGAGCTGGAGAGGCGGCGTGGCATGGCCGGGCGCTTGAGTGCCGCGCAGTCGGCCCAGGCGCAGAGCGAGGCCCGCAGCGCCGCGCTGGACGAGGAAAAGGCCGAACTGGAGAAGAAGCTCGAGGCGCTGACCGCCATCGAGCGCAGCATCAACCTGCGACAACAGACCGAAGAGTGATGGAGACCCCGACGTGAAGAACCTGCCCCCCCTGCAAGCCCGCGCTGAATCGACCCGGGTGGCGGCCGCCGGGAGTGCCGGGCGTCGGCAGCCTGCGCATATCCTGCTGGTGGATGACGATGTCAGCCTGCTCAAGCTGCTGGGCATGCGTCTGGAGAGTCGTGGCTATCGGCTGACCACCGCCGAGAGCGGCCGCGAGGCGCTGCGCTCGCTGGAGGTCGATCGCCCCGACCTGGTGCTGACCGACCTGCGCATGGACGAGATGGACGGCCTGGCGTTGTTCCGGGAGGTGCAGCGCGAGGCGCCGGGGCTGCCGGTGATCCTGCTCACCGCCCACGGTTCGATTCCCGACGCGGTCGCCGCCACCCGCGAGGGGGTGTTCAGCTTCCTGACCAAGCCGGTGGACCGCGATGAGCTGTTCGCGGCCATCGAGGAGGCCCTGGCCCAGGCGCCGGGGGCCACCCCCGAGGGCGACGAGGCCTGGCGCGCCGGGATCATCACCCATAGCCCCGAGATGGAGCGGTTGCTGGAGCAGGCGCGCATGGTGGCGGCCTCCGATGTCAGCGTGCTGGTCACCGGCCCCTCCGGCTCCGGCAAGGAGCTGATGGCCAAGGCCATCCATCGCGCCAGCCGCCGCGCCGACAAGCCCTTCGTGGCGATCAACTGCGGCGCGCTGCCGGAACAGCTGCTCGAGAGCGAGCTCTTCGGGCACGCCAGGGGCGCCTTCACCGGGGCGGTGAGCGAGCATCAGGGCCTGTTTCAGGCCGCCGACGGGGGCACCCTGTTCCTGGACGAGATCGGCGACATGCCGCTGTCGTTGCAGGTCAAGTTGCTGCGCGCCCTGCAGGAGCGCCAGATCCGCCCGCTGGGCTCCACTGCCTCGATTCCCATCGACGTGCGCATCATCTCGGCCACCCACCGTGATCTGGACCGCGCCATGAGCGAGGGGGAGTTCCGCGAGGACCTCTACTACCGCCTCAACGTGGTCAACCTGCGCCTGCCCCCGCTCAAGGAGCGCGCCGAGGATGTGCCGCTGCTGGCCAAGCACCTGGTGGCTCAGGCGGCCGAGCGCCACAAGCCCTTCGTCAAGGGCTTCTCGCCGGAGGCGTTGAAGCTGCTCGCCGCCAGCGCCTGGCCGGGTAACGTGCGCCAGCTGGTCAACGTGGTGGAGCAATGTGTGGCGCTGACCGGCACGGCCATCATCCCCGAGGCGCTGGTGGCCCAGGCCCTGGCCGCCGAGGAGCAGGCCCTGCCCACCTTCAACGACGCCCGGGCGGCCTTCGAGCGACGCTACCTGATCAAGGTGCTCAAGCTGACCGAGGGCAACGTCACCCAGGCGGCGCGCATCGCCGGGCGTAACCGTACCGACTTCTACAAGCTGCTGGCGCGCCATGACCTGGAGCCCGCAAGCTTCAAGCCGGGACGCTGAGCCCCACCCAAACAAAGGCCCCCGCCGAGGGGCGGGGGCGGGGAGCGATGGCGGGTGCCGGGTCGCTTACTTCTGCGGCAGCTTGGCGCGGCGCAGGTAGGGGAAGACGGTCTCGAACTCGCCATACTTCGCCTTGGCGTCTTCATCAGAGACGCTGGTGGGGATGATCACGTCCTGGCCCAGGTTCCAGTCGGCCGGGGTGGCGACATTCTCGCCGTTGGCGGTCTGCAGGGCGTCCAGGGCGCGCAGCACCTCGGCGAAGTTGCGGCCGACGTTCATCGGGTAGGTCATGGTGAGCTTGAGCTGCTTGTCCGGACCGATGATGAAGACCGCGCGAACGGTCGCGCTGTCAGCCGGGGTGCGGCCGTCCGGCAGGTAGGCGTCGGCGGGCAGCATGTCGAACAGCTTGGCGACCTTGAGGTCCTCGTCGGCGATGATCGGGAAGCCGACGTCGCAGCTGGCGAAGCTGGCGATGTCCTTGATCCAGCCCTTGTGCTCCTCGACACCATCCACCGAAATGCCGATCACCTTGGTGCCACGCTTCTTCCACTCCTCGCCGAGCTTGGCCACCGCGCCGAACTCGGTGGTGCACACCGGGGTGAAGTCCTTGGGATGGGAGAACAGGATCGCCCAGCTGTCGCCGAGCCACTCGTGGAAGCGGATCGGGCCCTGGCTGGTATCGGCTTCGAAGTCCGGTACGACGTCATTGATGCGCAGAGACATGGTGGTACTCCCTGTTGCGTGGTGATAAGTCCCGCCCGGGGCGGGAACGTGATGAGGATCATCGACGAAACGCCATCTGGCCGGTCGCGTCAAGATTTCTTGTGACTAAGCATAGATAGGATTTTATGGAATAACTATATTCTATAATCTATCGGCTCGATTGCTCCCCGGCCTGCGGTGTGGTGTCGCGGCGCAGCACCCGGAGGGTCAGGTGGCCATCGCCCAGGCGGGCGGCCAGGCGGTCCCCGGGGGCGGTGTCGTCGGCATGGCGCACCACGCGTCCCTGCTCGTCCTCGAGGATCGCATAGCCGCGGCCGAGGACCGCCAGCGGGCTGACCGCCTGCAGCTCCCGCACCAGTCCGGCCAGGCGTTCGCGATGGCGCGCCAGCTCCCGTGGCGCGGCGGTGGTCAGGCGCCGACTGGCCGCCTCGAGCCGGCGGTCGGCCAGCGCCAGCTGGCGGCCGGGAGGATGTGCCGCCAGGCGGCGCGCCAGCTGGGTCTGGTCGCGATGCGCCTCGGCCAGGCGTGCCTGGATGGCACGCGTCAGCCGTCCGGAGAGCTGAGCCAGTGCCTGGCGCTGACGCGCCAGCCCCTCGCCGGGGTGGCGCAGCCGCACACGCAGGTGATCCAGCCGCTGGCCCTCGGCGTCGAGGCTCGCCTGAACCGCTCGCCTCAGGCGAGCCTCCAGTGTCTCGAGGCGCTGGGCGAGCTCGCGGCGATCCGGCACCAGGCGCTCCGCGGCCGCGGAAGGGGTGGGCGCGCGCGCGTCGGCGGCAAAGTCGGCGAGGGTCACGTCCACCTCGTGTCCCACCGCCGACATCACCGGCAGCCGTGAATGGAAGATCGCCCGGGCCAGGTGCTCGTCGTTGAAGGCCCACAGGTCCTCCAGGCTGCCGCCACCACGGGTGAGCAGGATCGCATCGCGGCGCGGTTCCAGGCTCGACTGGCGATTGAGCAGCCCCAGCGCCGAGATCATCGCCGGCACCGCCTCGCGGCCCTGCACCGCCACCGGGATCAGCGTCACGTTGACCATGGGCCAGCGTGCGGCGAGCACCGCCAGCACGTCGCGGATCGCCGCGCCGCTGGGCGAGGTGACCACCAGCAGGTGGCGCGGCGGGCAGGGCAGGGGACGGGCGTTGGCGAACACGCCTTCGTCGGCGAGACGGGCCTTGAGTCGCTCGAACGCCGCCAGCAGCTCGCCCACGCCGGCGGCTTGCACCGCTTCCGCGATCAGCTGGTAGTCGCCCCTGGGCTCGAAGATCGACAGTCGCCCGCGTACCTTGACCCGGTCGCCGTCGCGCATGGGCGTGCCCACGAAGCGCGCGCGGCTGCGGAACAGGGCGCCGCGCAGCTGGGCCTGATCATCCTTGAGGGTGAAGTAGACGTGGCCGGAGCTCGGTCGCGACACCCCGGAGAGCTCGCCCTCGACCCAGACCTCGCCGAAGCGCCCCTCCAGCAGCTGACGGGCGCTGCGGTTGAGCTCGCTGACCGAGAGGGGCGGGGTGTCGGGGTGATTCATGGCGGCGGCTCGGCGGATATCGGAGGCTCAGGGTAGCATGGCGTCTCACTGGACCGTGACGTGACCCGCCCTCGGCCGCTATAATGGTGGATTAACTTCAGCTGCCTCTTCCCACCAGCTCACTGGGTGTTGCCACTATGCTACGTATGGCCCAAGAAGCCCTGACGTTCGATGACGTCCTCCTCGTGCCCGGTTACTCCGATGTCCTGCCCAAGGACGTCAACCTGCGGACCCGACTGACCCGCGACCTCTACCTCAATATCCCGCTGGTCTCCGCCGCCATGGATACCGTGACCGAAGCCCGCCTGGCCATCGCCATGGCCCAGGAAGGCGGCATCGGCATCATCCACAAGAGCATGACCATGGCGCAGCAGGCCGCCGAGGTGCGCAAGGTCAAGAAACACGAGAGCGTGATCGTCAAGGACCCCGTCACGGTGAGTCCCAAGGCCAAGCTGGAGGACCTGCTGGCCATGGCCCAGGAGCACGGCTTCTCGGGCTTCCCGGTGGTGGAGGGCGAGACCCTGGTGGGCATCGTCACCGAGCGTGACATGCGCTTCCAGCCCAACCATGGCGACAGCGTGGCCGACATCATGACCCCCGCCGAGAAGCTCGTTACCGTGCCGGTAGGCACCGAGCTTTCCGTGATCAAGGGCAAGATGCAGGAGCATCGCATCGAGAAGATGCTGGTGGTGGACGACGCCTTCCACCTGCGGGGCCTGGTCACCTTCCAGGACATCGAGAAGGCGCGCACCTTCCCCAGCGCCGCCAAGGATGCCGATGGCCGCCTGCTGGTCGGCGCCGCCGTGGGCACCGGCCCCGAGACACCGGACCGCATCGCCGCCCTGGCCGAGGCCGGCGTCGACGTGGTGGTGATCGACACCGCCCACGGCCACTCCAAGGGGGTGATCGAGCGGGTGCGCTGGGCCAAGGAGCACTTCCCGCAGATCCAGGTGATCGGTGGCAACATCGCCACCGCCGAGGCGGCGAAGGACCTCGCCGAGGCCGGCGCCGACGCCGTCAAGGTGGGCATCGGCCCCGGCTCCATCTGCACCACGCGCATCGTCGCCGGTGTCGGCGTGCCGCAGATCACCGCCGTCTCCAACGTGGCCGCGGCCCTCGAGCCCTACGACATCCCGCTGATCGCCGACGGCGGCATCCGCTTCTCCGGTGACCTGGCCAAGGCCGTGGCGGCCGGGGCCAGCGCGGTGATGGTGGGCGGCCTGCTGGCCGGCACTGAGGAGGCCCCGGGCGAGATCGAGCTCTACCAGGGCCGCACCTACAAGGCCTACCGCGGCATGGGCTCCATGGGCGCCATGTCCCAGACCCAGGGCAGCGCCGACCGCTACTTTCAGGACAAGGACGCCGGCGCCGAGAAGCTGGTGCCGGAAGGCATCGAGGGCCGGGTGCCCTACAAGGGCATGATGGGCGCCATCGTCCACCAGTTGATGGGCGGCCTGCGCGCCTCCATGGGCTACACCGGCTGCCGCGACGTCCAGGAGATGCGCACCAAGCCACAGTTCGTGCAGATCACCGGCGCCGGCTTCGCCGAATCCCATGTGCACGACGTGCAGATTACCAAGGAAGCCCCCAACTACCGCGCGGGTTGATACATGCTTGACGCCGGAAGCCTGAAGCTGGAAGTGGCCGCGCCGCTTCCAGCTTTCGTGTTTCCGGGCCGTTCGCCTCTCAAAGGAAAGGCCTGATGACCGACATTCACGCCCACAAGATCCTGATCCTCGACTTCGGTTCCCAGTACACCCAGCTGATCGCCCGCCGCGTGCGCGAGATCGGCGTCTACTCCGAGGTTCGTGCCTTCGATATCAGCGAGGCCGAGATCCGCGAGTACGCCCCCAACGGCATCATCCTCGCCGGCGGCCCGGAATCCGTCACCGAGTTGGACTCGCCCCGCGCGCCCCAGTGCGTGTTCGAGATGGGCCTGCCGGTGCTGGGCATCTGCTACGGCATGCAGACCATGGCCGAGCAGCTCGGCGGCGCCGTGGAGGGCTCCCATGTCCACGAGTTCGGCTACGCCCAGATCCGCCTCGACGCCGAGACGGCGCTGTTCCGCGACATCTCGGACCACATCGACCACGACACCGGCAAGAACCTGCTCGACGTCTGGATGAGCCACGGCGACAAGGTCTCCCGGGTGCCCGACGCCTTCACCGTCACCGCCTCCACCCCCAGCTGCCCCATCGCCGCCATGGCCTGGGAGGAGAAGCGCTTCTTCGGCGTGCAGTTCCACCCCGAGGTGACCCATACCCTGCAGGGCCTGCGCATCCTCGAGCACTTCGTGCTGGAGATCTGCGGCGCCGAGCGCCTGTGGACCCCGGCCCAGATCATCGAGGACCAGATCACCCGCGTGCGCGAGCAGGTGGGCGACCGCCACGTGCTGCTCGGCCTCTCCGGCGGCGTCGACTCCTCGGTGGTGGCGGCGCTGCTGCACAAGGCCATCGGCGACCAGCTGACCTGCGTGTTCGTCGACAACGGCCTGCTGCGCAAGGCCGAGGGCGACCAGGTGATGGAGACCTTCGCCCGTCACATGGGCGTCAAGGTGATCCGCGTCGACGCCGAGGACCTGTTCCTCGACAAGCTGAAGGGCGAGGCCGACCCGGAGGCCAAGCGCAAGATCATCGGCAACACCTTCATCGACGTCTTCGATGACGAGGCGAGCAAGATCGAGGGCGTGGACTTCCTGGCCCAGGGCACCATCTACCCGGACGTGATCGAGTCCGCCGCCGCCAAGACCGGCAAGGCCCACGTGATCAAGTCGCACCACAACGTGGGGGGCCTGCCCGAGACCATGAAGCTCACGCTGGTCGAGCCGCTGCGTGAGCTGTTCAAGGATGAGGTGCGCAAGCTCGGCGTCGAGCTCGGCCTGCCCTACGACATGGTCTACCGCCACCCCTTCCCGGGGCCGGGCCTGGGCGTGCGCATCCTCGGCGAGGTGAAGAAGGCGTACGCCGACATCCTGCGCGAGGCCGACGCCATCTTCATCGAGGAACTGCACAACGCCGGCTGGTACCACAAGACCAGCCAGGCCTTCGCCGTCTTCCTGCCGGTGCGCTCCGTCGGCGTGGTCGGCGACGCCCGCCGCTACGAGTGGGTGATCGCCCTGCGCGCCGTGGAGACCATCGACTTCATGACCGCCCGCTGGGCGCACCTGCCCTTTGATCTGCTGGAGAAGGTCTCCAACCGCATCATCAACGAGATCAGCGGCGTCTCCCGCGTGACCTATGACGTCTCGAGCAAGCCGCCGGCGACCATCGAGTGGGAGTGATCGCATTGGCGGTCCGGTAGTCTGTGAAGGGCCCGCCATCGGCGGGCCCTTCGTGTATCCGGTCCACACAGGGAGGTGACAGTATGGCAATACCGGATTTTCAGACGCTGATGCGTCCGGTGCTCGAATTTGCGGCGGGTGCTCAGGAGCGCTCGATGAAGGAAACTCACCCGGTGTTGGCTGATCAGTTTCGGCTTGCGGAGGAAGAAAGGGAGCAGCTATTGCCCAGCGGCCGAGTTCGGCTTTTCCGCAATCGTGTCGCGTGGGCTGTTTATAGAGCGACAATTACTCTGGCCGGGCGCTAGGCCGGCTGGAAGGCGCCTCGTCCATGGGGGCTTCGTGAACCCGCTGCCGGTGCAGCGCAAGCGCTCCTGCGGCTCGTGCGACAGCAAGAGGATGGTGGCGGCGCGTCGGTGTTGCCTCGATGCCGGCAACTGCTCTGGCCGGGCACGGCTACCAGCGAACCGCTACGCGGTTTCTGCCCTCCTTCTTGGCCTGGTACATGGCGGCATCGGCTCGCTGAGTGACGGCCTCGATGTTCTCATCGGTCGGATGGAAGCTGGTGACGCCGATGCTCACCGTGAAGTGGAAGGGCAACCGCTCTGCTTCGATGGAGGCCTCCGCGATCTGGCGCAGCAGTCGCCAGGCGACGGCACTGGCTCTTTCCTGTGACATGCCTGGCATGATGACCATGAACTCTTCCCCGCCCGTGCGACAGGGCAAGTCGCTTGGGCGAAGGTGGTGTCGTAGGGTGTCCGCCAGCAGTTGCAGGCCATTGTCGCCCTGGGCGTGACCCAGGGTATCGTTGATGGCCTTGAAATGGTCGATATCGATCATCAACAAGGCCGCTTCCTTCGCGTCGTTTTCGACCCCCGAAGCGACCGCTCTGGCGGCCTCGTCGAATGAGCGGCGGTTGGCCAGCCCGGTCAGGGGGTCAGTATTGGCCTGGTGGGTCCAGTAGTCTTCTTTACGTCTTTGCCGGGTGATATCGCGATACACCCAGAGATGGCCATGGTACTGGTTGCCGATGAAGAGGGGCGTGTAGGCACGCTCGAGGAAGCGTCCGTCTGCCAAGGCCAGCAGGTCGCGGCTGTGCTTGCGCCTCTCCATGACGAGCTCCTCGATCCGTGCCACGAAGTCTTCCGGTTCCTTGAAGTCCCCCTTCTTGGCCTGGGCTGCATCACGGCAGTCCATCCCCACGAGGCTTTCGGGAGGCTCCTCGATGCCAAAGAGATCACAGAAGGCCTGGTTGGCCATGGTGAGGCGGCGATTCTCGTCCTCGAGAAGCAGCCCGACCTCGAGGCCCTTGATGATCACCTCGAGCTGGTGCTTGGAGACGAGCAGAGAGGTTTCCAGCATCTTGCGCGTTGTGATGTCGAACTCGCCCATCACGATCATCGGCAGTCCCGTCTTGGGGTCCGTGGCGCGGCACAGGTCGACATGGTGCCAGCGCTCGCCGTCGTTGACCCGCATGACGAGCTCGAGGGAGCAACTCGGCTCGTCCTCCAGTTGCTGAAGGAGTCGCTCGGCCACGCGGTGCTCCGTGAAGCAGGCCTCGAAGGAGGTCAGGCCCCGGCGGGCCTCGAGGGCGGCGGGATTGCGCATCAGCAGGCGTCCCTCTCCGCTGAACACCGAGACCATCATGGGCGTGTGCCTGACGGCTTCCAGGGCGCGCAGGCTGGAGGCATCCAGGGAGATGGCGCTTTCGAGTCCCTCCACCAGCATGCCGGTTCGTCCATCGCCCAGGGCGAAACGGCTGCAGCGACAGTGCAACGAGAGGGCCTGTCCCCCCGGATAGAAGCTCCAGTGTTCATCGATGACCTCATCCCTCGCCAGACGCTGCAGGTAATCCGCCAGGCGTCGGCGCGTCGTCTCGCTCATCGTCGAGGAGAAATCCCGCGCATACAGCTCCCGGGCCGTGTCGGCCTCCCAGAGTCTCACCGCTGCGGCATTGGCATAATGCATCCGTTCCTGTTCGATATCGAAGATCCAGATCGGGGTCTGGAGCCGATCGAGAAGAGGGTCGCCGCCAAGGCTGGCTGTGGTTGAAGCGTTATGGAACAAGGTCATGGCTTCTGCTTGGAGGTGGCTCCGGGGCTCTGCCAGCGGGGATGGAACATCGCGATCATGGCATATTTTGGTAATTACCAACCGTAACATAGTGATCGGGCGAATATTGGTTCAAAGATGCATCAGGCTTGGCTGTCATGAACGTGGCTGATTAGGCATGACTATCGCGTATCTGGCCTGAGTCATCACCTTCCCGCAGCGCCATGTCTCGACCGGTCACCTTGTCGAGAGGCGCTGATGGTGGTCGACGACGTCGAATGCGGTCGTAGCGGGCGTCCCTTGCCGGGGAGGGTATACTGCGAGGCTCGGGCGCCCTCGAGCGGGGCGCTCACTCAACGCGGACGACGAGGCGAGAGATGAGCAACACCCCCTTCGAGGCATTGGCCTGTCCGCTGGACGGCGAACCGTTGCGGCAGGGCGACGGTGCCTGGCGCTGCGCGGCCGGCCACGGCTTCGATATTGCCCGCCAGGGCTACGTCAACCTGCTGCCGGTGCAGCACAAGCGCTCCCGTGATCCGGGCGACAGCAAGGACATGGTGGCGGCGCGGCGCCGCTTTCTCGAGGCCGGCCACTACCGGCCGATCACCGAGGCCGTCTCCCGGATCGTGTTGGCGCAGGCGCCCGCCGGTGCCACCCTGCGTTGCCTCGACGCCGGCTGTGGGGAGGGCTACTACCTGCGTGAGCTGACCCGCTACTGGCAAGCTAGGGCCGACGACGAGCGGGCGTTGACCCTGTTGGGCGTGGATATCTCCAAGTGGGCGGTACTCGCCGCCGCCAAGCGTCACGAGGCCGCCACCTGGGTGGTGGGCACCAATGCCCACCTGCCGGTACAGGACAGCAGCCTGGACGTCGTGCTGTGTCTGTTCGGCTTCCCCGTTTACCCCGAATTCGCCCGCGTGCTGAAGCCGGGCGGCGTGCTGCTGAGGGTCGATGCCGGCCCCGATCATCTGCGTGAGCTGCGCGAGATCATTTATCCCTCCCTCAAGCCGCCGCGGGCCGATGACGAGACGCTGCCGCCAGGCTTTACGCCCCTCTCCCGGGAGGTGCTGCGCGACACCATCGACCTCGATGGCGCCGAGCCGATCGCCGACCTGCTGGCCATGACGCCTCACCTTCATCGCGCCAAGGCCGAGGGCCGGGAGCGGGCGGCGGCGCTGGAGTCGCTGACCGTGACCCTGGACGTACGGCTGACGCAATGGGTTTCCCATCCCGTGGGGTAAGGGTCCCTATTTCGCCGACCCCGATGGCCATCTCTGGGAGGTGGCCCACAACCCGGGCTTTCCCACCGATGCCGAGGGCAATACAAGGCTCGAGTGAGTGCCGACGCTGGCCGCTGAAGCCATACAGGGCTTTCGCGACCGGCGCGTGCGGGGCACCATGACCGGAAGACCGTTGCCGAGATACCGCCATGATCCGTCTCCACCACTGCATCAGCGCGCGTTCCTTCCGTCCCTTGTGGCTGCTGGAGGAACTGGGACTGCCCTATGAGCTGGTGATGCACCCCTTCCCGCCGCGGGTGCACGACGAGGCCTTCCTCGAGATTAATCCGCTGGGTACGGTGCCGGCGCTGTTCGACGGTGAGGTGGCCATGACCGAGTCCGCGGCCATCTGCCAGTACCTCGCCTCCCGGCTTCCCGAGGCGGGGCTGGAGGTGGCGCCGGACGAGCCGGCCTATGGCGACTATCTCAACTTCCTGCACTTCGGCGAGGCGACCCTGACCTTCCCCCAGACCCTGGTGCTGCGTTACGGCCACTTCGAGCCGCCGGAGCGGCGCCAGCCCCAGGTGGTGGAGGACTACGCCCGCTGGTGCCTGTCGCGTCTGCGCACCCTGGAGCCGCGCCTGGAACGGGAGCCCTTCCTGTGTGCCGGGCGCTTCACCGCCGCCGATGTCTCGGTGAGCTATGCGCTACTGCTGGCCGGCCACATCGGCCTGAGCGAGCGCTTCAGGCCCGCGGTGGCCGCCTACTGGGAGCGTTTGCAGCGGCGCCCGGCCTTCCGGCGTGCCCTGGCCGTGGAGCGAGAGGCGGCCCTGGCCCAGGGCGTCTCGCCCGAGTCCGCCATGGAGGTGGGCAAGGCATGCTGAGCTCCACCTTCTGTCCCTGTGGCAGCGGCCGGCCGCTCGCCGACTGCTGCGGGCGCTATCATGCCGGCGAGCCGGCGCCGACCCCCGAGGCGCTGATGTGCTCGCGCTACAGCGCCTTCGCGCTGCGGTTGACCGACTACCTGATGGCGACCTGGCACCCGAGCACCCGGCCGCAAGGTCTCGACTCGGACCCTGTGACCGTCTGGAAGCGTCTCGAGATACTCGAAAGTGGGGAGGAGGGTGAGCGGGGGAGGGTGCATTTTCGTGCCACCTTCCGCGAGGGGCGTCGCTGGGCGGTGCTCGAGGAGTCGTCGCGCTTCGTGCGTGAGGCAGGGCAGTGGTTCTATGTCGATGGTGAAACCGCCCTGCACCGGCTCAAGCCCGGCCGCAACGCGCCCTGTCCCTGCGGCAGCGGGCGCAAGTTCAAGGCCTGCTGCGGCCTGGCGTGAAGGATCAGGACGGCGTCGTTCCTGAGCTACACCGGCGCCGCGGCATATTCGCCTGGCCTGCGGGCGAGGCCGGCGCCTAGCGGGCATTGCGTGAAACGCTGCTGGCCTGGGCTTGGGCTTGGGCCTGGGGTGCCGGCCTTCTTACGAATCGGCCGGCCCCGGCCTGCCCGGGGCGTGCGCTTATGTCCCCTCCGTCAGCGCGGCGAGTCGGTCCATGATGAGACTCCTGGCGTTTCCCTGGAGACTCATGGAGCCCAATTGTCTAGAGCGCCTCCTATACTATCAAGCTGAGGTGATCGAACTTACATCAGTACCCCACCCAGAAAGAGGAGCGCGGTCATGACGACGACCAACGCAGTCGGCCTGGCGGCACTGCTGACATTGACCATGGCCCCGGTGTTCGCCGCCGACCTGGCGACGACGACCTTCCAGGACCATGTGGATAGCGAGGGCAACATCTCGCGACCGGCGGATGTCCGGCGCAGCTGGGTACACCTGGGGAGCTGGGCGGTCAATGACGCCGACGCCCCGGGGGCCGGTTTTCACGATGTCTACACCCAGCCCGAGGCCGCCCAGGCTTACCGGGACAGCGGCGAGTTCGCCGATGGCACCGTTCTCGTCAAGGAGATCCGCGGCATCGAGGCCGGCGAGAAGACCACCGGGCCGGCGCTGTGGGCCGGTGAGCCGAAGCTCTGGTTCGTGATGGTCAAGGACGGACAAGAGCGCTTCGACGGCCCCCACTGGGGAGAGGGCTGGGGCTGGGCGCTCTTCACGGCCGACGAGCCGGACGTGAATGCGTCCGAGAGCTTTGAAGGCACCTGCAAGGGCTGCCATACACCGGCGCAGCAGACCGACTGGGTGTTCGTCGAGGGCTATCCGACGCTGGAATGATTGCCACCTCCGACGCGATAGCGCCTGTTTGCCTGGTTGATGTGCCCGCCCGCGGGTTGGTCCGTGGTTGAGCGCCTACACTGAGAGTCACAGTGATAAGCCGGGAGGACGCCATGAATGCTCGCCTGTTACGAGGGTTGATGGCTGGGTTCACGGCCACCTTGGTCATCTCGTTGATTCTGGTTCTGCGCCTGGCGGCGGGAATCATCCCCTGGTACGACCCCATCGAGGTCATGAACCTGGCCGCTCAGGACCTGCTCGGTGCGCCGGACAGCCATCTGCTTGCCTGGGGCATTCACTTCGCTGTGGGCACGCTGATCTGGGGGCTGCTGTTCGCGCTGCTGGTCCCTTATCTTCCGGGCCGCACCCCCACACGGCGGGGCCTGGAGTTTGGCGTGGCCAGCTGGTTGGTGGTGATGGTCACGGTCTTTCCCCTGGCGGGTTCCGGCCTGTTCGGCCTGGGCTTCGGGCTGGTGGCTCCGCTGTCCATGTTGGTTGCCCATCTCATATTCGGCGCGGTGATCGGGGCCGTCTTCGGCTGGGCGGAAGGCGTGATCTAGCCCCGCGGTAGGCGGCGCTATGCCGCATGGATTCTAAGGGTTCCTGCCGGGCTGATCCTGGTCGCTCACGGTGCCCAGAAACTGTCTGATTGGTTCGGTGGTGACGGTCTGGAAGGGGCCGGGAAGTGGCCGGCCCGTGGCATGGTGACACGACGAGGCCTGCATGGATGTGCTCTCGCCCTGAACCTGGTCGTTGCACAATGGGCGCCGCGGGCCTATGGTCCGCGGCGTTCGTTGTTTTGTGAGGAGAGCGGAATGCCAACACCCTTGATATCCCTGTGGCGCGGTTATCGCGATGCCACGCTGATCCTGCGGGTGACCCTCGCCCTGGTGCTGGGCGTGGTGGTCGGCCTGGCCGGCGGGCCGACCGTCGCCGAGGTGCTGGCCCCGCTGGGCGAGCTGCTCATGCGGTTGCTGAAGTTCATCATCCTGCCCATCGTGCTGTTCACCCTCATGTCGGGAGTCAACCAGAGCCGTGCCGGTAGCCTCGGGCGGATCGGTCGCAAGGTGTTTCTCTACTACCTGGTGACCTCGGCGCTGGCGATCGTCGTGGGTCTCGGCGTCGCCTCCCTGCTGTCGCCGGGGGAGGGCATGACGCTCGATGGTGCCGGCTCTGTCTCGGTGCCCGACAATCCCGGCATCCTCTCGGTGGTGCTCGGCATCGTGCCCGACAACATCGTGGGCGCCTTCGCCGACCAGGACCTGCTCGGCATCATCTTCACCGCGCTGGTGTTCGGCCTGGGCGTGGCCCGGCTGCGCCAATCCGAGAGCCACGGCGAGCTGGGCGAGCGCCTGTACGGCTTGATCGAGGCGCTCAATGCCGTAACGCTCAAAGTGATGGGCGGCATCCTGCACTATGTGCCTGTCGGGGTCTTCGCCATCGTCGCCGGCACCGTTGCCCAGCAGGGTATCCAGACCCTGCTGTCGCTCGGCGACATGGTCGTGGTGCTATACGTGGCGCTGGGCGCGCAACTGCTGATCTACCTCGGCCTGCTCAAGGGCTTCGGCGTACCGGCACGGGCCTTCTTCCGCGAGGCGCGCACGCCCATGGCCACCGCCTTCGCCACCCAGAGCAGCTCCGGCACGCTGCCGCTGACGCTGGACGCCGCCAGTCGCCTGGGCCTGCCGCGCAGCCTCTACGGTTTCAGCCTGCCGCTGGGCGCGACGCTGAACATGGACGGGGCGGCGATCCGCATCGCCATCTCGGCGGTGTTCGCCGCCAATGTGATGGGTGCGCCGCTGGACTTGGTGAGCATGCTGCAGATCGTGGTAGTGGGCACGCTGATCTCGGTGGGGACCGCCGGGGTGCCGGGTGCCGGCATCGTGATGATCGCCACGGTGTTCGCCCAGGTGGGCCTGCCGATCGAGGCCGTGGCGCTGCTCACCGCTATCGACGCCCTGGTCGGCATGGGCTGCACGGCGCTCAACGTCACCGGCGATCTCGTCGGCACCGCCGTCATCGGCCGCAGCGAGGGCGAGCGCATCGACTCCGACGCCGAGCCACAGGCCGCCAGTCAGGGTGACGCGTCATGAGCGGCGACTGGCCTACCGGTGTGCCCTACATGGACAGCGAAGGCGATGCGTTGTCATTGCGCCCGGCATGCCTCTTGAGTTCGTTGAGGGACCACTTCAGTCGCGCGGGTGGCCATGCAGCAGGCGCACAACGAAACAGGGCCCGCCGAAGCGGGCCCTGTTGCACGAACCCTTGGGTTCGTCAGCGTTTCTGATCGAGGATCAGAGCGGCTTGATGTTCGAGGCCTGAAGGCCCTTCTTGCCCTGGGTCACGTCGAAGGAGACGCTTTGACCTTCTTGCAGGGACTTGAAGCCGTCAGCCTGAATTTCGGAGAAATGGGCGAAGACGTCATCACCGCCGTCGGACGGAGAAATGAAGCCGAAGCCTTTAGAATCGTTGAACCACTTCACGGTACCAGTCGTCATGTTAAATCCTTTCGCGCTTAGCGCCTTGCAAAGTTCCTGGTGTCACCCAGATGTATAGCGGGTAAAACAAGAATGATCATACAGGCGGTCGAAAGAATTCGAATGCTGCTGAAACCATGCTGCTTGCCAACCAACTGGCGCTAAGGTCTCATTCCTGGCGGCTCGAGTCAAACGCTTTCGTGATTTATTTTTCAGGGCGGCCGGCGACGGGAGCGCTGCGGGCGGTCCCGGTGGCTCGATCACGCTGTCTCCATTGGCACGCTCTTGCTAGACTGCGCCGTTGATCCTGCGTCCCCGGAGAGGCACGCCGCGTGAGCGCTACCCCCGATACCGCCAGCCTCGAACAGACTGCCGCCGACGCCGGTCATGCCGGGGTGCTCGGCAGGCTGTTCGATGAGCCGATCACCGAGCTTCCCGAGGATCTGTATATCCCGCCGGAAGCGCTGCGTGTGTTCCTCGAGGCCTTCGAGGGGCCGCTCGACCTGCTGCTCTACCTGATCCGTCGCCAGAACCTGGATATCCTGGCCATCGACGTGGCCGCCATCACCCGCCAGTACATCGAGTATGTGGAGCTGATGAAGGCCATGGAGATCGAGCTGGCCGGGGAGTACCTGCTGATGGCGGCGATGCTGGCCGAGATCAAGTCGCGCACCCTGCTGCCGCGCCCGCCGAAGGAGGGGGGCGATGATGAGGAGGAGGACCCGCGGGCCGAGCTGATCCGCCGGCTGCAGGAGTATGAGCGGCTCAAGAGTGCCGCCGAGTCGCTGGCCGAGCTGCCGCGCCTGGGGCGCGACTGGTTCCCGGCCCGGGCGGCGCTGCCGCCGCTGGAGAGCCGGGTGATCCACCCCGATGTGGGCCTGGATCAGCTGCTGGGGGCGCTGGCCGGTATCCTGCGCCGCGCCGAGCTCAATCAGACCCATCAGATCAGTCGCGAGGTGCTCTCGACCCGCGAGCGCATGCTGGCGATCATGGAGCGGCTCGAGGGTGGGCGCTTCACGCCCTTCGAGGCCCTGTTCTCCCTGGAGGAGGGGCGCGCCGGGGTGGTGGTCACCTTCATGGCGATCCTCGAGCTGGCCAAGGAGGCGATGATCGAGATCGTGCAGAACGCGCCCCTGTCGCCACTCCATGTGCGTGCCCGGGCTGCCACGGCCGAGGGCGCTGAGCTGGATGACCTGGAGGGCGAAGGGGAGGGCGCCTTCGAGGACGACGAGGGAGAGGGGGCGTCATGACCGCCATGGAGTTCCCCGATGCCCTGGACGAGATCCTCGAGGCGGCGCTGCTGGCCGCCGGCGAGCCGCTGGACCTGGAGCGCCTCGCGGCGCTGTTCGACGACCACGAGCGGCCGCCCCGGCGGGCCCTGCGCGAGGCACTGGAACGCCTGGGGAGCCGCCATGAGCGGGGGGCCATGGAACTGATCGAGACCGCCTCGGGCTATCAGCTGCGCATCCGCCCGCGGCTGTCGCCCTGGGTGTCGCGGCTGTGGGACGAGCGCCCCCAGCGCTACTCCCGGGCGCTGCTGGAGACCCTGGCGCTGATCGCCTATCGCCAGCCGGTCACCCGCGGGGATATCGAGGAGGTGCGCGGGGTCACGGTGAGCGGCTCGATCATGCGCACCCTGCTCGAGCGCGGCTGGGTCCGCGTGGTGGGCCATCGCGACGTGCCGGGACGACCGGCGGTCTATGCCACCACCAGGAGCTTCCTCGATGACTTCGGCCTCAAGACTCTCGACGAGCTGCCGCCCATGCATGAGCTGAAGGAGTTCGAGGAGCCGGAGGCGATGAAGGCGCTCGAGGAGGAGGGGCCACCCCCGGGTCAGGCCGAGATTCTCGCCCAGGCGGATGCGGCCCCGGAGGAGGGTGACGAGAAGGCGGGTGCCGACGAGGCGTCCGGGGCGGCTACACTAACGGAGGCGCCGGCCGAGGCCGGTGCGCCTGCTACGATGGCCGGGAAGGCCGACACAGACCACGCCGGGACGGCGTCCGAGCGGACAGGGCTGAGCTTCGCCGATCTCGAGGCTCGCCTGTCCGAACGTGCCCGGGGCCGCGTCGACGATGACGCTGCCCCGGGGACGGAATCCACACCCAGTGAGAACGACGATTCATGAGCAATACCAGCGAAAAACTGCAGAAGGTCCTGGCCCGCGCCGGGCTCGGTTCGCGCCGCGAGATGGAGACCGCCATCGCCGCCGGCCGGGTCCAGGTCAATGGCCAGGTGGCGACCCTGGGCGACCGGATCGAGACCCGCGACAGGGTGCTCCTCGATAACCGTCCGGTGACCCTGCGCGCCGCCGAGGAGGTGCCGCGGCGGGTGATCATGTACAACAAGCCCGAGGGCGAGCTGTGCACCCGCAAGGACCCCGAGGGGCGTCGCACCGTATTCGACCGCCTGCCGCGCCTCAAAGGCGAGCGTTGGATCGCCATCGGGCGCCTCGACATCAATACCAGCGGCCTGCTGCTGTTCACCACCGACGGGGAACTGGCCAATCGCCTGATGCATCCCTCCACCCAGGTGGAGCGGGAATACGCGGTGCGGGTGATGGGTGAGGTAGCCAAGGAGCAGGTGGTGGCCATGGTCGAGGGCGTGATGCTCGACGACGGACCGGCGCGCTTCACTGACGTCCAGGAGTTCGGCGGCGAGGGCATCAACACCTGGTTCCACGTGGTGATCATGGAGGGACGCAATCGTGAGGTGAGAAGGCTCTGGGAGTCCCAGGGGCTCACCGTCAGTCGCCTCAAGCGGGTACGCTACGGCAACATCTTCCTCGACAAGCGGGCCAAGGCCGGCGAGTGGGTGGAGCTTTCCCAGGAGGAGGTCGACGACCTGGCCGAGCTGGCGGAACTACCGACGCGCAAGGTGCCCGAGCTGACGCCGGACGAGAAGAATCGCTGGAGCCGCGACAAGCACAAGCGCAAGCCGGTGCAGGCGATGCGCAAGCCCAAGGCGAGGCGCTGATCACCCGAGGCGTTAGAAGGCAAAAAAATCCTTGCCAGCCAGGGGGTGAATCAGTAATATCTGCCCCCGTTCGGAAGGGTCGTTAGCTCAGTTGGTAGAGCAGTTGGCTTTTAACCAATTGGTCGTAGGTTCGAATCCTACACGACCCACCACTCCGGACTCTGGCTTGCTCGCAAGCTCGGGTCGTTAGCTCAGTTGGTAGAGCAGTTGGCTTTTAACCAATTGGTCGTAGGTTCGAATCCTACACGACCCACCAATTCAGACGCCCCGGCCTCCTTGAGGTCGGGGCGTCTTGCTGTGGGCCTGTTGCGGGCCGGCCCGTTGCGCCTGGGTGGTGATTTCTTGACCGGTAGTGGCCAATTGCCGGGCGTTGTGGGCTAGAATGGTAGCAAGAGCCGGCAGGCGAGAGACGCGGCCAGGCTCGCTGGCGCATCACACCACGCGGAGTGCGTGGGGGTGGTGCTCCCGTAATACGCAGGGGGAGCCCCTGCCTGTCACAGTGGTAGACACGATGACGATCATGACTTCCCGTGCCCAGGTGCGCGAGCACCTGACCCGCACTTACTGCCCCACCCGTATTCCCGCCGAGGACGAGGCGCGCGTCGAGGAGATCAAGCGGCTCCTCGAGGTCCACAATGCCGTCCTGGTGGCCCACTACTACACCGACGATGCCATCCAGCAGCTCGCCGAGGAGACCGGCGGCTGCGTGGCCGACTCCCTGGAGATGGCCCGCTTCGGCGCTCGCCATCCGGCCGAGACCCTGGTGGTGGCCGGGGTGCGCTTCATGGGCGAGACCGCCAAGATCCTCTCGCCGGAGAAGCGCGTGCTGATGCCGACCCTGGAGGCGACCTGCTCGCTGGACCTGGGCTGCCCGGCGGACGAGTTCGCCGCCTTCTGCGACCAGCACCCCGAGCGCACCGTGGTGGTCTACGCCAACACCTCGGCGGCGGTGAAGGCGCGCGCCGACTGGGTGGTGACCTCCTCGATCGCCGTGGACGTGATCGAGCATCTCCAGGCCCGCGGCGAGAAGATCCTGTGGGCCCCGGACAAGCACCTGGGTGGCTATATCCAGAAGCAGACCGGCGCCGACATGCTGCTCTGGGACGGTGCCTGCATCGTTCACGAGGAGTTCAAGGCCCAGGGGGTCGAGGACCTCAAGGCGCTCTATCCCGAGGCCGCGGTGCTGGTGCATCCGGAGTCGCCGGCCGCGGTGGTGGGGCTGGCCGACGTGGCGGGCTCCACCTCCCAGCTGATTCAGGCGGCCAAGGAGCTGCCCAACGACAAGCTGATCGTGGCCACCGACCGTGGCATCTTCTTCAAGATGCAGCAGGCGGTCCCGGAGAAGACGCTGTTCGAGGCCCCCACCGCCGGCAATGGCGCCACCTGCAAGAGCTGCGCCCACTGTCCCTGGATGGCGATGAATGGCCTGGACAACCTGGCCGATGCCCTGCGCCACGGCCGCGGCGAGATCCATGTCGACGCCGAGTTACGCCAGGCGGCGCTCAAGCCCCTGGAGCGGATGCTGAATTTCAAGAAGTAAGCGCCGAGCTCCAAGCGCCGAGTGACAAGAAACCCCGAAGGCTGAGGCCTCCGGGGTTTCGTTTGCTGTGGGCCACAATCAGAATGCTCACTTGCGGCTTGCGGCTTGCGGCTTGCGGCTTGCGGCTTGCGGCTTGCGGCTTGCGGCTTGCGGCTTGCGGCTTGCGGCTACTGAAACTCCTCCAGCGTCTCCCGGTAGCCGAGAAACGCCTCGTAGCGCTTTTCGATGCGCGCGGTGGTGGCGCTGTCGCCTTCACGCTCGGCCACCCGGCGGGCCACACCCAGCTGGCGGATGGCATCGGTGATGCGCCCGGTGAGCTGCTGGTGTTCGGCGCGGGCCAGGTGACCCAGGGCCTCGCGGCCGCTGCGCCCCGCGGCCTCGGTGAGCAGTGCAAACACGCGATGATCCTCGGGGCGCCGCTCGGCCAGGTCGCGCAGCAGTCGCCATGCCTCGTCGGCGTCGCGCTGGAGCAGCGCCTCGGCGAGGATGAGGGTGGTCGGCACATGCCCCGGGACCAGGCGCAACAGGCGCCGGCTGCGTTCGATGGCGTCATCGGTGTGCCCGGCCTCGAAGGCCACCTCGGCCGCCGAGGCCGGAATCAGGGTGAGGTCGGGCAGCTCCCGGGCCAGGGCATCGAGCCGGCGCAGCGCTGTCTCGGTATCGCCGCGTTCGGCGCTGACCAGGGCGTCGAGATAGCGCCTCGCCTCCCGGGGCGTTTCCTCCTGGGCCAGTCGCGTGGCGGCCTGGCCGGGGTCGCGCAGGTGGATCGCCAGCAGTGCCCGGGCGCGCACCAGATGATACTGCAGGTCCTCACGGCTATCCTGCCCCGCGAGCTGGGCGGCGCGTGAGGCGGTATCGCTGATGCGCGACTCGGTGAGAGGGTGGGTGAGCAGGAACTCCGGTGGCGTGCCACCCTGCAGGCTGGCCAGCCGCTGCATGGCGCGGAACATCGAGGCCATGGCCTCGGGGTCGTAACCGGCCTCGGCCATGACCTGCAGGCCCAGTCGGTCGGCCTCCTGCTCGTAGCGCCGTGAGTAGGCCAGCTGGTCCTGGATGAAGGCGGCCTGGGAACCCATGGCGACGCCGATGCCGGCATCGCCCCCGCCGGCGGCGGCGATCAGCATGCCGGCCAGCATGGCGGCCATGGCGGGAACCTGGGTCTGTTCGGCGCGGGCCCGACCGCGGGTGTAGTGGCGCTGGGCGAGGTGGCCGAGCTCGTGGGCCAGCACCGAGACCAGCTCCGCCTCCTTTTCGGCGAAGGCGAACAGCCCGGCGTTGACGCCGATCACGCCGCCTGGCACCGCGAAGGCGTTGAGGCGGTGGCTGTCGACCAGGGTCACCACCAGCTCGCTGCCGCCCAGCCCGCTGTGCGGGGCCAGCCGCGCTACCAGCGACTCGACATAGGCCTGGGCGAAGGGGTCCTGCCACTCCGGTGCGCGGGCACGGAACTGACGCAGCCAGGCGCGACCCAGCCGGAACTCCTCGCCATCGGCGGCCCGGCTGCCCGGGGTCGACAGGCTGGGCAGGCCGGCGTCGCTCTCCCAGCCGGGTTCGGTCCACTGGCCGGTGGCAGGCAGGGCCAGGGACAGGCCCAGCAGCAGGGCGATAACGCGGGGGAGGTGGCGCGACAGCATGGACAAGCTCTCCTTCGGGCGAGGCGGGCCCAGTCTCTGACATTGATTCGCCCCGCAAAGTGCCTTTAAATCCCTAGGGTTCCCGCTGCCGGCACGCCGGCGGCGTCATCCTGCATTCTTCCGGGAGTCTCCATGTCTCTGCAACCCGACCAAGTGCTCGACGTCTGCGGACTGCCGTGCCCGCTCCCCCTGCTCAAGGCCAAGCAGGCGCTCTCCAGGCTCGAGGTTGGTCAGCTTCTCGAGGTGAGGGCCACCGATGCCGGCTCCTGGCGAGACTTCGCCAGCTACATCGAGCAGAGCGACCACGAGATGCCGGCCAGGGAGGAGCGCGACAGTGTCTACCACTACTGGATCCGCAAGGGCGGGGAGCCCACCACATGACGCTGCGGGCGGTGCTCAAGGGCTGGGTCGACCACTACCTCTCCGATGAGGAGGCGGTGATCCTGCTGGTGGTGCTGGTACTGGGCTTCGCCGTGGTGATCTTCCTGGGGCGCATGCTGGCCCCCTTCCTCACTGCGCTGGTGATCGCCTTCCTGCTGCAGGGGGCGGTGAGCTGGCTGGAGCGGCGACACGTGCCGCATCTGCTGGCGGTGATCCTGGTGTTTCTGGGCTTCATGGGTCTGCTGCTGGCGCTGGCCTTCATCCTGATGCCGCTGATCTGGAACCAGCTGGTGACCCTGGTGCAGGAGACACCCCGGATGTTCGCCAGTGGCCAGCAGCTGCTCGACGACCTGCAGGCGCGTTACCCGCAGCTGATCACCCCGGACCAGATCCAGAACTGGATCGCCACCGCCGGGCGTGAACTGACCCAGCTGGGGCAGCGCGCCCTGACGCTGTCGCTGGCCTCGCTGGGCAACGTCCTGGGATTGATCATCTATCTGGTGCTGGTGCCGATCCTGGTGTTCTTCCTGCTCAAGGATCGCGAGCGGCTGGTGGACTTCATCCTGTCGCTTTTGCCCCGCAAGCGGACCCTGATGACCCGCATCTGGCACGAGATGGACAGCCAGATCGCCAACTATGTGCGCGGCAAGTTCATCGAGATCATGATCGTGGGCACCGTGGCCTTCCTCACCTTCGCCTTCTTCGGGCTGCCCTATACCGCCCTGCTCTCGGTGATGGTGGGGTTCTCGGTGCTGGTGCCCTATATCGGGGCGGCGGTGGCCACGCTGCCGGTGGCCGCGGTGGCGGGCTTCCACTTCGGGATGACCGACGAGTTCCTCTATGTGCTGGTCGCCTATGGGGTCATCCAGGCGCTGGACGGCAATGTGCTGGTGCCGGTGCTGTTCTCCGAGGCGGTCAACCTGCACCCGGTATCGATCATCGTGGCGGTGCTGTTCTTCGGTGGGATCTGGGGCTTCTGGGGGATCTTCTTCGCGATTCCCCTGGCGACCCTGCTCAAGGCGCTGGTCTACGCCTGGCCGCGGGGGATCAAGCGCCACCGCCAGGTTGATGGTGGTGAGGTGGCGGCGGAGAAGTGAGGGCCGCCGCGGGCGGCCCTGGTGGCTGTCACGCGCTGGCGAGGCTGCCGTCGTTCAGGGCCTGGGCCGCCTCGAGTACCTCCTGAGCGTGGTCCTTGACCTTGACGCCGCGCCACTCCCGGGCCAGCTTGCCTTCGCTGTCGATCAGGAAGGTGCTGCGTTCGATGCCGAGATGCTCCTTGCCGTACATCTTCTTGAGCTTGATGACGTCGAAGACCCCGCACACCGTCTCGTCCTTGTCGGAGATGAGGTCGAAGTTGAACGCCTGCTTGGCCTTGAAGTTTTCCTGGGCACGGATGCCATCCCGGGAGACGCCGAGGATCACGGTGTTGGCGGCGTCGAAGGCCGCCTTGCGGTCACGGAAGTCGCCGCCTTCGGTGGTGCAGCCGGGGGTGCTGGCCTTGGGGTAGAAGTAGACCACCACCTGGCGGCCCTTGAGGCCGGAGAGGGTGACACTCTTGTCACCGGTGGCGAGGGCGGTGAAGTCGGGAACCGGTTGGCCGATGCTGACGCTCATGAAAGCCTCCTGGATGAGAACCTGGGTGAGAGTGGCGAGGGATCGATTACACGCAACCGTCGCCCGGCTGTCAAAGCGCTCCGCGGAAAGTGATGGTGCCGCTGTACAGGCTCGGGCCGCCTGAGTACCATTTGCTCCCTGGGGCAGTGTGCTGCCCAGTTTTCGCTCCGGTGCGGCCGGGGCGCCGCGCGGCAATCGAACCGGCAGCAGTCGAACCGAGAGGATAGAGAGGATGGTCACGGGAAGCATCGTCGCCCTGGCGACGCCGATGAAGGTCAATGGCGATATCGATTGGGAGGCGCTGCGTCGCCTGGTGAACTTCCATCTCGACCATGGCACCGATGGTATCGTCGCCGCCGGTACCACCGGCGAGCCCACCACCATGTCCTTCGCCGAGCACTTCGACGTGATACGCGCCGTGGTGGAAGAGGTCGACGGGCGCATCCCGGTGATCGCCGGCACCGGCGCCAACGCCACCTCCGAGGCCGTCGAGCTGGCCCGCTACGCCAGCGAGGTGGGGGCGGACTACTGCCTGTCAGTCTGTCCCTACTACAACAAGCCGACCCAGGAGGGGCTCTATCGCCACTTCAAGGCGGTGGCCGAGGGCAGCGAGCTGCCGGTGATCCTCTACAACGTGCCCGGCCGCACCTGCTCCGACCTCTATAACGAGACGGTGCTGCGCCTCGCCGAGGTAGACAACATCGTCGGCCTCAAGGATGCCACCGGCAATCTGGAGCGCGCCGAGGACCTGATCGGTCGCCTCAAGGGCAGCGGCTTCATGCTCTATTCGGGCGATGACGGCACCGCCTGCGACTTCATGCTGATGGGCGGCCACGGCGACATCTCGGTGACCGCCAACGTCGCGCCCCAGGCCATGCACGACCTGTGTGCCGCCGCGGTGAGCGGCGATGCCGAGCATGCCCACCAGCTCAACACCCGCCTGATGCCGTTGCATACCAATCTGGGCATCGAGTCCAACCCGATTCCCGTCAAGTGGGCGCTGCAGCGCATGGGGCTGATCGAGCCGGGCATCCGCCTGCCGCTTACCTGGCTCTCGGAGAAGTACCACTCCACCATCAGCGAAGCCCTGCAGCTGGCCGGGCTGATCGACGACTGATCGGCACCGCGCCGGACCCTGGAGAACTGGATGCAAGGTAGACCCATGAACTCAGCGCTGAAATGGCTGCCGCTGGCGGCGCTCGTCGCCCTGGCCGGTTGTGCCCGTGACGACGGCTATTACCACGACCGCAATATCGACTACGCCGATGCCCGCCAGGCGGCGCCCCTGGTGCTGCCCGAGGGTCGCGATTCGCAGCGCTACCGTGACGCCATGCCGGTGCCCGACGCCGCCGGCAGCTTCCGCGCCAGTGACGACGGCTTCGAGGCGCCTGCCCCGCAGCCGCTGGGCGCCGGGCGTATCGAGCGTGACTTCGTCGAACGCCGCCGCGTGGGCGACGACGCCTGGCTGGTGGTGGCCGCCGCCCCGGACGGCGTCTGGACCCAGCTGGAGGGCTTCGCCCGCAGCCGCGGTCTGGGCGTGGTCGAAAGCGACAGTGCCCGCGGGGTGATCGAGACCCAGCAGGGGCGCCTGAGCGTGCGCCAGGGGCTGCGTGCCGGTGACAGCGAGGTGCGCTGCGACCTGTCCGGGCGCCCGGTGGATGCCTGCCTGGATGCCCTGGCGCAGTACCTCGGCGCACGCAGCGCCACGGCGTCCGGCACCGCCTCCCTGCAGGCCCAGCGGCTGGCCGGCGATGAGCGCCTGAGCCTTGCCCAGCGTGGCGAGGAGTGGGTGGTCGAGGTGCCGCTGGATATCGAGCGTACCTGGGCCGAGCTCGAGTACCAGCTCAAGCAGGACTTCACCGTCGAGGGGAGCCGCGAGCTGCTGGAAAGCACCCCGGCGGACTACTCCCATCGCATTCGCTACCTGCCGCTTTCCGAGCGCCGCGAAGGCTTCTGGAAAGGGTTGGTGTCGTCGGCGTCGCCGCGGGAGATTCGCCTGGTGCTGGAGAGCGAAGGGGCGCAGCGGACCCTGCTGCGCGCCGAGAGCGCCAGCGAGGGCGACCTCAGTGCCGATGATCGACGTGAGCTGCTGGAGCGGGTGGCGAGCCTGCTGCGCTGATGACGGTAGCCTGCAAGAGCGCCGCCCCGCTCGGCGGGCGGCTGCGTTTCGCCTCCCTGGGCAGCGGCAGCAAGGGCAACGCCACCCTGGTCAGCGACGGCGAGACCCACCTGCTGGTGGATTGCGGCTTCACGCTGCGCGAGGCCGAACGCCGGCTGGCCCGGCTGGGCCTGCACCCGCGTCAGCTCGACGCCCTGCTGGTGACCCATGAGCACGGTGACCATATCCGCGGGGTGGGGCCCCTGGCCCGGCGCTACGGGGTGCCGGTGTGGCTGACCCCGGGCACCTGGGCGTCCGGGCGCCTCGGCGAGCTGCCCGAGCGCCACTGGATCACCCCCCAGGCACGGTTTGCCGTGAAGGGCCTGTGCATCGACCCGGTGACCGTGCCCCATGATGCTCGCGAGCCGGTGCAGTTCCGTCTTCAGGGCGGTGGCGGGTGCCATCTGGGGCTGCTCACCGACCTCGGGCATCCCACCGAGCATGTGGTCCAGGCCTTCGCCGGCTGCGACGCCCTGGTGCTGGAGTGCAACCATGACGTGCGCATGCTCGCCGAGGGCCCCTATCCGCCGCGGCTCAAGCGACGGGTGGGGGGCGACTGGGGCCACCTGGCCAACGCCCAGGCGGCGACGCTGCTGGCCCGGCTCGGCCTCGACCGGCTGCAGCGCATCGCCTGTTCGCACCTGTCGGAACACAACAACCGCCCCGAGCTGGCGCTGGAGGCCCTGGTGCCACTGCTCGACGGTGACGATTCGCGGCTGATGGTGGCCTGCCAGGACGATGGCCTGGCGTGGCAGGCCATCGCCTGAGCCTGCAACCTTCCACCTGACCAAGCCTCCGGAGGCTTCCATGGAAAAGCGTCAAGAACTCTACGCCGGCAAGGCCAAGTCGGTCTTTGCCACCGATGACCCGGATCGCGTGATACTCCAGTTCCGCGACG
Organism: Halomonas sp. SSL-5; assembly: GCF_030708455.1. Classification (GTDB taxonomy): domain Bacteria; phylum Pseudomonadota; class Gammaproteobacteria; order Pseudomonadales; family Halomonadaceae; genus Halomonas. Next base: position 42,845 of record NZ_JAUYWF010000013.1, on the reverse strand, counting down.
ACACCAGCGCCTTCGATGGCGAGCGCATGGAGTCGCTGGCCCGCAAGGGGATGGTCAACAACCGCTTCAACGCCTTCATCATGGAGACGCTGGCCGAGGCGGGCGTGCCCACCCACTTCGAGAAGCGCCTCTCCGATACCGAGAGCCTGGTCAAGGCGCTGGAGATGATCCCGGTGGAGTGCGTGGTGCGCAACCTGGCCGCCGGCGGCCTGGTCAAGCGCCTGGGCGTCACCGAGGGTCAGGAGCTCACGCCCCCCACCTTCGAGCTGTTCCTCAAGAACGACGCCCTGCATGACCCCATGATCAACGAGTCGCTGGCCGAGACCTTCGGCTGGGCGACACCGGAGCAGCTGGCCGAAATGAAGGCGCTGACCTTCAAGGTCAACGCGGTGCTCAAGAAGCTGTTCGCCGATGGCGGCCTGCTGCTGGTGGACTACAAGCTCGAGTTCGGCCTGTTCAAGGGCGGTATCGTGCTGGGCGACGAGTTCTCCCCGGACGGCTGCCGGCTGTGGGACGCCAAGACCCGCGAGAAGCTCGACAAGGACCGCTTCCGCCAGGGCCTCGGCGGCGTGATCGAGGCCTACGAGGAGGTGGGGCGGCGCATCGGCATCGGCTTCGACTGACGTCGCTGCATCGAACCGGCGTCACGCAGGGCCCTATCCAATAGGGCCCTTCGTCGTTCAGGCCGGCACGATGTCCAGCACCTCCAGGGTGGTCGCGCCGTCGCTGGCCGCCACGGCCCGGAAGCGTACGTCCAGGTCGCGCAGGCGCACGCCGTAGCGGCGCGCCTCGCCGCCGTGTCGATAGGCCGGCCGGGGGTCCTGGCTCAGCACTTCCTCGATCAGCGTGCGCAGCGAGGCGCCGTCCTCCCGACTGGCCAGCAGCGCTTCGGCCGCGTGGGTGAAGTGCACCGCCAGCCTGGCGGGCGCCGCGGGGGCGAAGCCCGCGCGGGCCTCGGGCCTGGCCTCGGCCCAGGGCAGGTAGGGCTTGATATCGAGGACCGGGGTGCCGCTCACCAGGTCGGCGCCGGCGAGCTGCAGCCTGACACCGTGGCGGGTGTCGATCGCGACCAGCTCGACCAGCGACAGCCCCAGGCGGTTGGGGCGGTGGGTGCTGCGGCTGGCGAAGACCCCGATCTTGCGGTTACCCCCCAGGCGCGGCGGGCGCACCAGCGGCGTCCAGCCCTCGGGCCCGGTTCGTTCAGGGCTGAGGTGGAAGAGGAAGGTGAGCCACAGGTGGCTGAACTCCTCCAGTCCGCGCACCGCCAGGGGGTCGTCGTAGGGGGACAGCAGGCGGAGCGTGGCGCGGGCCGACGGGGCCAGGCCGGGCTGGCGAGGCACGCCGAACTTGTCGGGGAAGTCGCTCTCGATGACGCCGATAGGCGACAGGGTGACGTCGGGGAGGGGGGCTGGATCGCTCATGGCCGGCATTATGCCTGGCCTCCGGCGGGGCGGCGACCGCAGTTGGCCTGTCGGCCGGCGTTGTGTAGTCTTTCGGCAACATCCAGCGTGGCGAGATTCCCATGAACGAGACTGTTGTAGCGCCGGGCGATGCGCCCCGGTGTCGTCGCGCCCCGCGGATTCGCTACCGCGAGGCCCTGGCGCGAGACGCCGGCGACCAGGCCGAGGTCTTCCACCATGCGGTGATGCAGGGCGCCGCGGCGCACTACACCCGGGCGCAGCGTGAGGCCTGGGTTTCGGCGCTGCCACGAGACGCCAGCGCCTGGGCCGCGCGCCAGGCCCTCTACACGACCCTGGTGGCGGACTGTGATGGTCGTTGCGTGGGTTTCCTCGAACTGGAACCCCACCGCGGGCGCATCGTGACGCTCTATGTCTGGCCGTCGCTGGCACGGCGCGGCATCGGGTCGACGCTGCTGGTCCATGCCGAGCGAATGCTGATCGAGCGGGGGCTGGGCCGTGCCAGCATCGAGGCGAGCCTGATGCTGGCCGAGGGCCTCGTGCGCCGCGGCTGGCGCGACCTGGGCGAGGAGTGGGTGGAGCGCGGCGGTGAGCGGCTGTCGCGTCACCGCCTGGAGCGGTCGCTGGTGGCGCTGGAAACCTAGTCCATCAGGCGCATGGAGAGGTCGATCGCCTTGAGATCCTTGGTCAGTGCGCCGCTGGAGATGCAGTCGACCCCGGTCTCGGCGATGGCGCGCAGCGTGCTCTCGTCGACATTGCCGGAAGCCTCCAGGGTCGCCCGGCCGGCGGTGCGGCGCACCGCCTCGCGCATCTCGTCGAGGCCGAAGTTGTCGAGCATGATCACGTCGGCCCCGGCATCCAGCGCCTGCTCCAGCTCGTCGAAGGTCTCCACCTCTACCTCCACCGGCAGGTCGCTGGCGATGCGCCGCGCCTCGCGTACCGCCGCCTCGATGCCGCCGCAGGCCGCAATATGGTTCTCCTTGATCAGGAAGGCATCCCATAGCCCGATGCGATGATTGTGGCCCCCGCCGCAGGCCACCGCATACTTCTGGGCCAGGCGCAGGCCGGGCAGGGTCTTGCGGGTATCCAGCAGGCGCACGCCGGTGTCCGCGATCAGCTCGACGTAGTGGCGGGTGTGGGTGGCGGTGGCGGACAGGGTCTGCAGCAGGTTGAGTGCCGCGCGCTCACCGGTCAGCAGGCTGCGCGCGGAGCCCTCCAGCTCGAGGAAGCATTGGCCGGCGTCCAGGGCGTCGCCGTCGGCGGCCTGCCAGCGCAGCGCCACCGTGGGGTCCAGGCGCCGGAACAGCTCGTCGACCCAGGCCACCCCGCACAGCACGCAGGCCTCGCGGGTGATGACCCGCGCCCGGGCGAGCTGCTCGGCGGGAATCAGTCCCGCGGTGATGTCGCCGGGGCCGACGTCCTCGGCGAGCAGGCGCGCGGCGGCATCGCGGATCTCTTCGACGAGCTTGGTGTGATAGGGCAGGGTGTCCTGATAGTCCATACGGGTCACTCGCGAGGTTGGCGTGGGGTGGCCGGGGTGGTCGTGGACGTCCATTATAGGGAATCCACTCCGGTCACGTCAGGGGAGACGCATGGCAATCGAACAGGGCTGGCTGGCTTCGGCGCGGCGGGTGCCATCACCCAACTACGATGAGCGGCCGCAAGGAGAGGTGTCGCTGCTGGTGCTGCACTCCATCAGCCTGCCCCCCGGGGAATTTGGCGGCGAGCATATCGAGCGGCTGTTCACCAATCGCCTGGATCCCGACACCCACCCCTTCTTCGCTTCCCTGCGGGGGCTGCGTGTTTCGGCTCACCTGCTGATTCGCCGCGATGGCGAGTGCGTGCAGTTCGTGCCGTTCCATCGCCGCGCCTGGCATGCCGGGCGCTCCTGCTGGCGCGACGGCGACCGCTGGCGCCATGCCCTCAATGACTTCGCCATCGGCATCGAGCTGGAGGGCAACGAGGTCTCGGCCTACTCCGGCGCGCAGTATGATCGCCTGGCCGAGGTGACCCTCGACCTCTTCGCCGCCTACCCGGCACTGGGTGCGTCGCGCGTCACGGGCCACGCGCGGGTGGCGCCGCTGCGCAAGAGCGATCCGGGGCCCGCCTTCGACTGGGCCTACTACCGCCAGCGGCTGGCCGGACACGCGTGCGTCGAATGAGCCGCGGGCCAGCGTGCCCCGGCCGGATCGCTCGCTCGCTTCATACGGTAGTTTAGCTACATCTCCTTGACCTTCGTCGAGTTTCCCGCTGATGGTGTCGCTAACTCTTTGTGCTGCGGTGCGGTGTGGATTATATGGAAATCCATTCCACAGAAACTTGCTTTGGCAGGAGGCGAGGTATACGGTATCTTTCGCACAGAAACGGCGGTTTTTTTGCGTCGTAACGTAATAAAATTACACAAAAATCGGGGCGCGCCATCTCTCTGACGAGAGGGCGCCCTGCTTCCCGCGCAGCAGCGGGCACGCAACATCCATCGTCATTCGGAGAGACGTCTATGAGTCTGGAGGCAAGAGAGGATCTCGACCCGGTCGAGACCGCAGAGTGGTTGGAATCCCTCGAATCGGTCTTGGATCATGAGGGCGAGGAGCGCGCCCGGCACCTGCTCACCCGCCTGGCCGACCGCCTGCGGCGCGACGGGACGCAGCCCCCCTTCTCGGCGACCACGCCCCACCGCAATACCATTCCGGTGCATCGCGAGGCGCCGATGCCGGGCGACCTCTTCATGGAGCGCAAGATCCGCTCGATGATCCGCTGGAACATGGCGGCGATGGTCACCCGGGCCAACCGCAAGCACAAGGGTATCGGCGGCCACCTGGCCAGCTACATGTCCAGCGCGACGCTCTATGAGGTGGGCTTCAACCACTTCTTTCGCGCCGCCAACGGCGACTTCAAGGGCGACCTGGTGTTCATCCAGGGCCACAGCTCCCCGGGCATCTATGCCCGTGCCTTCCTCGAGGGGCGCCTCACCGAAGACCAGATGGACAAGTATCGCCAGGAGGTCGATGGCGATGGCCTCTCGTCCTATCCGCACCCCTGGCTGATGCCCGACTTCTGGCAGCTGCCCACGGTCTCCATGGGTCTGGGCCCGATCATGTCCATCTATCAGGCCCACGTGATGAAGTACCTGGATCAGCGTGGCCTGCAGCCGATGCAGGACCGCAAGATCTGGTGCTTCATGGGCGATGGCGAATGCGACGAGCCGGAGTCCCTGGGGGCCATCCACCTGGCCAGCCGCGAGAAGCTCGACAACCTGATCTTCGTGATCAACTGCAACCTGCAGCGCCTCGACGGTCCGGTGCGCGGCAACTCGCGGATCATGGACGAGCTCGAGGGCGTGTTCCGCGGTGCCGGCTGGAACGTGATCAAGGTGGTCTGGGGCCGCCTGTGGGATCCGCTCTTCGAGAAGGACAAGAAGGGCGTGCTGCAGAAGGTCATGGACGAGACCGTCGATGGCGAGTACCAGAACTGCAAGTCCAATGGCGGCGCCTATACCCGGGAGAACTTCTTCGGCAAGTACCCCGAGACCGCCGAGATGGTCAAGGACTTGTCCGACGAGGATATCTGGAAGCTCAACCGCGGCGGCCATGACCCGTTCAAGGTCTATGCGGCCTATCACCAGGCGGTGAACAACGCCAACGGGCGTCCCACCGTGGTGCTGGCGCATACCGTCAAGGGCTATGGCCTGGGTGCCGACGGTGGCGAGGCGGACAACGAGGCCCACCAGGTCAAGTCCATCGACGACCCGGAGGTGCTCAAGCGCTTCCGCGACCGCTTCGGCATCCCGGTCTCCGACCAGGAGATCGAGCACGAGATCCCCTATTACAAGCCGGCCGACGACACGCCGGAGATGCGCTACATGCATCTCCAGCGCGAACGCTTGGGTGGCTACCTGCCGGCTCGCCAGCACGACTTCGAGGCGCTGGACATCCCCGGCCTGGACGACAAGATCTTCGCCAGCCAGATGGGTGGCTCCAAGGGCCGCGAGGTCTCCACCACCATGGCCTTCGTGCGGGTCCTCAACGGCCTGGTCAAGCACAAGGGCTTCGGCAAGCAGGTGGTGCCCATCGTGCCCGACGAGGCGCGGACCTTCGGCATGGAGGGCATGTTCCGCCAGCTCGGCATCTACACCTCCGAGGGCCAGAAGTACGAGCCCATGGACAAGGGCCAGCTGATGTTCTATCGCGAGGACAAGGCCGGCCAGGTGCTCGAGGAGGGCATCACCGAGGCGGGGGCCATGTCCTCGTGGATCGCCGCGGCCACCTCCTACGCCAACCACGGCCTGCCGCTGCTGCCGTTCTACATCTACTACTCGATGTTCGGCTTCCAGCGCATCGGCGACCTGGCCTGGGCGGCCGGTGACCTGCAGGCGCGTGGCTTCCTGGTGGGCGGTACCGCCGGGCGCACCACGCTCAACGGCGAGGGCCTGCAGCACCAGGATGGCCACAGCCACCTGCAGGCGTCGATGATCCCCAACTGCCGCAGCTACGACCCGACCTATGCCCACGAGGTGGCGGTGATCGTGCAGAGCGGCCTGAAGCGGATGTTCGTCGACAAGGAGCCCTGCTTCTACTACCTGACGGTGATGAACGAGAACTACGAGCAGCCCGAGCTCGAGGAGGTGCCTGCCGAGGAGATCATCAAGGGCATGTACCTGCTGCGCGAGACCCAGGGCGACAAGGCCCGCGTGCAGCTGATGGGCTCCGGCACCATCCTGCGCGAGGTCGAGGCCGCCGCCGAACTGCTGCGTGACGACTGGGGCGTTGGCGCCGACATCTGGAGCGTGACCAGCTTCAACGAGCTGCGCCGCGAGGCGCTGGCCCTGGATCGCGAGGCGTTCCTCAACCCCGAGGCCGAGCCGGGCAAGCCCCACGTGACGCGCTGCCTCGAGGGGCGTCAGGGGCCGGCCATCGCCTCCACCGATTACATGCGGTTGTTCGCCGATCAGGTGCGTGCCTGGGTGCCCACCGAGTACCACGTGCTGGGCACGGACGGCTTCGGCCGCTCCGATACCCGCGAGAAGCTGCGCGAGTTCTTCGAGGTCGACCGCCACTTCGTGGTGGTGGCCGCGCTCAAGGCGCTGGCCGAGCGCGGCGAGCTCGAGCGCAAGGTGATCGGCGAGGCGTTGAAGAAGTACGACATCGATCCGGCCAAGCCGAATCCGCTGACCGACTGATCCGGTGGGGCGGGCGGATGCCCGCCCCTTCCAGGCACGATTTGGAAGGAGCGCGACCTTGAGTAGCGAAATCATCAAAGTACCGGACATCGGCGGCGATACCGATGTGGAGATCATCGAGATCGCGGTGTCGGAAGGCGACGTCATCGAGGCCGAGGACACCCTGATTACCCTGGAATCCGACAAGGCCAGCATGGATGTGCCCTCGCCCAAGGGCGGCAAGGTGGCCCGGGTGCTGGTGAAGGAGGGCGATACCGTCTCCGAGGGTGACGATATCGTCGAACTGGAGGTCGAGGGTGGCGGCGATGCCGCACCGGCGGCCGACCAGGCCGAGAAGCAGGCCGAACAGGCTCCCGAAAAGGCGCCCGAGCCCGCCGCCGAGAAGCCCGCCGCCAAGGCCGGCGGCGGCAAGCGCACCGTGGAGATCACCGTGCCCGACCTGGGCGGCGACAGCGACGTCGAGGTGATCGACGTGGCCGTGGCCGAGGGCGACGAGATCGACCTCGAGGCGCCGCTGATCACCCTGGAGTCCGACAAGGCCTCCATGGACGTGCCGAGCCCCTATGCCGGCAAGCTGGTCTCCCTGACCGTCAAGGAGGGCGATACCGTCTCCGAGGGCGATGTCATCGGCACCATGGAGATCGTCGAGGAGGGCGGCGAGGCGGCGGAGGCCCAGGCGCCCGCGGCGAGCGAGCCGGCACCTGCCGCCGAGCCGGAGCCCGAGCCCGCTCAGCAGGCCGGCGGTGAGCCTCAGCGCCAGGAGGTCCGCGTCCCGGACCTGGGCGGCGCCAGCGACGTGCCGATCATCGAGGTGGCCGTGGCCGTGGGCGACGAGGTGGAGGCAGAGGCGCCGCTGATCACCCTGGAGTCCGACAAGGCCTCCATGGACGTGCCCAGCCCGCTCAAGGGCAAGCTGGTGGAACTGGCCGTCAAGGAGGGTGACAGCGTCTCCGAGGGTGACCTGATCGGCTATATCGAGACGGCCGCTGCCAAGCCGGCCGCCGGCAAGCCGAGCGCGAAGACGGCCGAGTCGCCCAGGGCCGAGAAGCCCGCGCCGACGCCCGCCGGCACGCCGAGCCCGGAGGCCGAGATGGCGGCCCACAAGCCTCGCGACGGCAAGCTGGTGCACGCCGGCCCCGCGGTGCGCATGCTGGCCCGGGAGCTGGGCGTCGACCTGGCGCTGGTCAAGCCCAGCGGTCCCAAGGAGCGCGTGCTCAAGGAGGATGTCCACGCCTACGTCAAGCAGGTGATGGCCAACCAGGGCAAGGCCCAGGCACCCGCCGGTGCCTCCGCGGCGGGCGGTTCGGGCATTCCGCCGATCCCCGATCAGGACTTCAGCCAGTTCGGCGAGGTGGAAGAGAAGCCCATGGGGCGCCTGATGAAGATGGGCGCCACCAACCTCCATCGCAGCTGGGTCAACCTGCCCCATGTCACCCAGTTCGACGAGGCGGACATCACCGAGCTGGAGGCCTTCCGCAAGTCGATGAAGGCCGAGGCGGAGGCCCAGGGCGCCAAGCTCACGCCGCTGCCCTTCCTGATCAAGGCGTGTGCCTTCGCGCTGCGCCAGTACCCGCAGTTCAACGTCAGCCTGAAGAGCGACGGCGAGACGCTGGTGCACAAGAAGTACGTGCATATCGGCATCGCCGTGGACACGCCGGACGGCCTGATGGTGCCGGTGATCCGCGATGCCGACAGGAAGTCGCTGATCGACCTGGCCAAGGAGTCGGTGGAGCTGGCCGGCAAGGCGCAGAAGAAGAAGCTCAAGCGCGAGGAGATGACCGGTGGCTGCTTCACGATCTCCAGCCTGGGCTCCATCGGCGGCACCGCCTTCACCCCGATCGTCAACGCCCCGGAGGTGGCCATCCTCGGCATCTCCAAGGCGTCGATGAAGCCGGTGTGGGACGGCGCCGCCTTCCAGCCGCGGCTGATGATGCCGCTGTGCCTCTCCTATGACCACCGCGCCGTCAACGGCGCCGATGCGGCGCGCTTCACCGCGCTGCTGGGTCAGCTGCTGACCGATATCCGTCGGCTGCTGCTGTAGGACGCGGGTTCGGGTCCGCTAGACGACGGCGCCTGCGGGCGCCGTCGTCATTTTCGGCCTCCGCACGGATGCCAAGACCAAAGTGCTATTCGGCTGGAGGTCATTGAAATGCAACGCGCTTTTCGAGCATGGAGGGGCGCCGGGAGGGGCCGGTGCTTGTGCTGGTCGTGGGCCGCGGTTATCGTTCCCTTCCCAAGAATTCTTCATAGCTGACAACCACTTGACCACGAGGACTCTACCATGCGTTTGATCCTGTTGGGCGCCCCCGGTGCCGGCAAGGGCACCCAGGCCCAGTTCATCTGCGAGCGCTTCAACATTCCGCAGATCTCCACCGGTGACATGCTGCGTACCGCCGTCAAGGAGGGCAGCGAGCTGGGCGTCAAGGTCAAGGAGATCATGAACAGTGGTGGCCTGGTGTCCGACGACATCATCATCGCCCTGGTCAAGGAGCGTATCGCCCAGCCGGACTGCGCCAACGGCTTCCTGTTCGATGGTTTCCCGCGCACCATTCCCCAGGCCGACGCCATGAAGGAGGCCCGGGTCAAGCTCGACCATGTGCTGGAGATCGCCGTGGATGACGAGGAGATCGTCAGCCGCCTGGCGGGGCGGCGCGTGCATCCGGGCTCCGGGCGTGTCTACCACGTCGACCACAACCCGCCGAAGGAGGCGGGCAAGGACGACGTCACCGGCGAGGCGCTGATCCAGCGCGACGACGACCGCGAGTCCACCGTGCGCAACCGCCTGGCGGTCTACCACGAGCAGACCGCGCCGCTGGTCGACTACTACCAGGCATGGGCCGAGCAGGACGCCGAGGCCGCGCCGGCCTACCACCGCGTCGAGGGCATCGGCAGCGTCGACGACATCAAGGCGCAGGTGCTCAAGGCCTTGGAGGGCTGACTTCAGGCGGAACAGGACAAGGCTCCGCGGGGCGCCGGGGATAGGCCGAAGAGGAGGTCCTACGCCAGGGATGGCGTCGGTAGCGTACAGGGATGTATTTACAGCGCCTCCTCGCAGGCCTGTCGCCGGATCAGCCCCGTTTACCGTAGTATTTGGTTGGCCCGCTTTTGCGGGCCATCGTCGTTATGGGCCCGGCCGCGTATACTGGCGGCCCGTTTTCCCGAGATGGTGACCCCATGTCGATCCTGCTGGCCCTGGATGCCTCCTCGAGCGCCTGCTCCGCCGCCCTGCTGCGGCGACGTCCCGGCGCCGACGATGAACTGCTCTCCCGCTTCGCGCTGACCCCTCGCGAGCACACCCGGCGCCTGCTGCCCATGGTCGACGAGGTGCTGGCCGAGGCCGGGGTGGCCCCCGCCGAGCTCGACGCCATCGCCTATGGCCATGGTCCGGGCTCCTTCACCGGCCTGCGCATCGCCGCGGGGGCCGCCCAGGGCCTCGCCTACGGCCTCGACCGGCCGCTGATCGGGGTCTCCACCCTGGCGGCCCTGGCGCTGGGGGCCCACCGTCGCCACCACTTCCGCTGGCTGGTCACCGCCCTGGATGCGCGCATGGGCGAGATCTACGTGGCCGCCTGGCAGTGCCGCGATGGCCTGCCGGAGCGGCTTCTCGACGAAGCGGTCATGGCGCCGGAGCGGCTGCGACTGCCGGCGGGCCACGACGACCATGACTGGGTCGGAGTGGGCTCCGGATGGACGCTGCTCGAGCGCATGCCCGCCGAGGTGCAGGCCGGGCTCGGCCAGCACCTGCCCGAGGTGGAAGCGGACGCCGCCGACATGGCGCTGCTCGCCATGCATGAACTGGAGAGCGGCGGTGGGCAGCCGGCGCACCTCGCCCAGCCGGTCTACCTGCGCAACGAGGTGGCGTGGAAGAAGGCAAGATGAGCGCTCCCGTGGCGGTGCAGGGGGAGGCGCTGGCGGCGCTGGCCGAACGGCTCGGGTTGCCCTTCGCCCAGGCCGCCGAACTCTTCCTCGTGCGGCAAGAGGATCGCCTGGTGCTGGCCGGCGACGCCCGGCGCTACGGCCATCCGCTGGCGGTGGACTTCACCGCCGGCCGGGCCGCCCACCGCCGCCGTTTCGGCGGTGGGCGAGGGCAGCTCATCGCCCGCGCCTGCGGCATCTCCCAGGGGGTGACGCCCGCCGTGGTGGACGCCACCGCCGGCCTGGGGCGTGACGCCTTCGTGCTGGCGAGCCTGGGGGCTTCGGTGCTGCTCGTGGAGCGGGTGGCGGCCATCTTCGCCCTGCTCGAGGATGGCCTGGCCAGGGCGCTGGCCGATGCCGACACCGCCGAGATCGCCGCGCGCATGCAACTGGTCCACGGTGATGCCGGCCGCGATCTCGACGCCCTGGTGGGTGAGGCGGGGTTTCCTCCCCAGGTGATCCATCTGGACCCGATGTTTCCCCATCGCGAGAAGTCGGCGCTGGTCAAGAAGGAGATGCGCCTGTTCCGGACCCTGGCCGGCGACGATGCCGACGCGCCGCGGTTGCTGGAGGCGGCGCTGGATGTCGCCACCCATCGGGTGGTGGTCAAGCGGCCGAGGAAGGCGCCGCCGATCGCCGGGCCCGCCCCGCGTCACGTCATCGAGGGCAAGACCAGCCGCTACGATCTCTATGTGCACCGTAGCCTGAAGGCCGGCTGATCAGTCGCCGCGCAGGGTGATCAGCTGCAGGCGGTGGCGAAGGGCAGGGTCGAACAGGCGGCGCGAGCGCCTGGCCGCCTCGCGCAGTCGGTCATCGAACACCAGCAGGCCCTCGGGATCGCGCCATAGCCAGCCCTCCAGCGCCAGGCTCTCCACCAGCCTGACGAACAGCCGCGTGTCGAAGAATTCCGGGGCGTCGAGCCCCGAGAGCAGCGCCAGCCGCTCGGCGAGCAGTCGGCTGTGCTCGGCCAGCGCGTCGGCGGTGAGACGCCCCGGCCCCTCGTGTATCAACACCGCGAGCAGCAGGTAGCCACGCTCCAGCGATGGCTGCATCAGCTGCCCCAGCAGGTCGAGGCTCTCGCCGGCCTCCAGGCGGTCGTCGGGGCGCTGCCAGCCATCACCGCCGACCGGCTCCAGCAGCTCAAGCTCGACCAGGGTGTCGAGCATCGCCGCCAGTGCCTCGCGCAGGGCAGCGGGCGGGGTCACCATCAGCTCCCGGGCGAGAATCGGCCAGCCGGGGGTCAGCAGGGCTTCCAGTGCATCCAGCTGGTGCCGCGGCTGGTGGCGGAAGGCGAAGGCGGTGAGCCCGGCCAGGGCGAAGAGGTGCAGTACGTTGTTGCGATACCAGCCCAGCCGGCTGGCCTGGTCGGCGTCGACGAGCAGGATGTCGCCCAGCGACTGCTCGCGGCGCTGGATCATGCCCAGCGCCAGGGCATGGGCGATCCACTCTGCCGGCTCTTCCTCCGGGAGGCTCACCCGCTCGCCGCCGGGCAGGCGCCGCTGCAGCGCCGCCAGCAGCGCCAGCTGGCGCTCCATCAGCCGCTCCTCGATGGCGTGATGGGGGGTGGCCAGCAGCACCAGGGCGACCAGGTTGACCGGGTTGAGGGCGGCGGCGGCGTTGATGCGCCGACACAGCGTCTCGCCCAGCCGCGGTACCAGCTCGCCCAGCCACGCCGGGCGCTCCTCGGTGCGGTGCCGCCAGCCCAGGCCCAGCGTCTCGTCCAGGTAGTCGGCCACCGCCAGCGGCTCGCCGACGTTGACGGTGACCCGGCCGAAGGGCTGGCGCAGCTTGCCCAGCACCCGCAGCAGTGACAGCGGGGTCTCCTTGTGCTTCCTGCCACCACGCAGCTCGCGCTGGTAGCTGGAGCCCTCGATCACCCGCTCGTAGCCGATATAGACCGGCACGAAGGCCAGTGGCTGCGCCTGGCCGGCGGCATGGCTGCGCAGGAAGGAGCGCAGCGTCATGGCCAGCATGCCGGGACGCGCCGGCAGCATGCGGCCGCTGCGCGAGCGGCCGCCTTCCATGAAGTACTCCAGCGGATGACCGCGGGCGATCAGGCGGTGCAGGTATTCGTTGAATACCGCTGCGTAGAGGCGGTTGTCGCGGAAGCTGCGGCGCAGGAAGAAGGCGCCGCCGCGGCGCAGTAGCGGGCCGATCAGCGGCATGTCCAGGTTGCGCCCGGCGGCGATATGCGGCGGCATCAGGCCCTCCTGGTAGAGCACGTAGGAGAGCAGCAGATAGTCGACATGACTGCGGTGGCAGGGCACGTAGACCAGGGTGTGGTCCTCGGCCAGCGGCTTGATCGCCTCCAGGCCGCGCACGTCGACCCCGTCATAGAGCCGGTTCCACAGTCGGCGCAGCAGGCCATCCATGAAGCGCAGCACCGGATAGGTCATGTTGGAGGCGATCTCGTGGCCGTAGCGGCGCGCGCGCCGTTCCAGTCGCGGTCGGGCGTGGCGACCCTCACCGGCCAGTTCGTCGATCACCCGGCCGACCTCGGGGCTCGACGCCACCCCTTCGATCAGGGTGCGGCGATGTGAGAGGTCCGGGCCCAGCACCCGGGTGCGCATCCGGCGGAAGTGCACGCGCAACAGGCGTGCCGCCTTGCGATTGGTGAGCGCCGGGTCGCGGCCGTCATGCAGCTGGCGCAGCATCAGTGGGGCGCCGAAGTGCACCTCCACGCTGCGCCGGTTGACCAGCACCGAGAGGGCGCGGCGCAGGCGGCCGGTCAACTGCCAGTTGTCCGCGGCGACCATCCGCCAGAAGCCGAATCGCTTGCCCGGCGCGCGCCCCCAGAAGATGCTGACCGGCACCAGCTGCACCTCGAGCGCCGGGTCGGCCTCGAGGCGTTCGATCAGCGTCTCGAAGGGTGGTTCGTGGCACGCGCCGCGGCGCCGCCGACGTGGCCGCGGCAGGGCCAGGCTGCCGGGAAGTTTTCGTCCGGCGAGGCGCCGTGGCCGTTCGGCGGCCGGGAGGCCGTGACGGGAGGTCAGCGCGCCGAGCAGCCAGGCATCGCTCCAGGCGGGGCGGGGCAGGACATAGATCACCGGCAGGTCCGGGACGACCCCCAGGTCATCGGGAGATGGCTCGATCAGGCGCGGCCGGACCCAGGCGGCGATCACGCGGGTCATGGCCGCGCGCAGGGGGGTGGTCAGGGTGTGCAGCAAGGCCATCCGTTTGCCCCGGGCGCAGGAAAGGGAGAGGAAAGGCCAGTATAGTCATCGGGAGACGCCGGGTCAGTGGCGACTCGGAACGACGGGACATGTGACGACGTGGACAGGGATACGGCCATGCACGGGATCTGGCGAGACGGCAATGACTTCGAGCTGCTCCCCGAGGCGAGCCGCTTCCTGCCGGCGATGTTCGAGGCCATCGACCAGGCGCGGGCGTCGATCCTGATCGAGCTCTACCTGATGGAGTCGGGGCGGCTGGCGTCGGCGCTGATCGATGCTCTGGTCAGAAGCGCCGAGCGCGGCGTGACGGTGCTCCTGCTGCTCGACGGCTACGGTGCCATGGGCCTGTCGGGGCACGATCGCGAGCGACTGGAGGCGGGCGGCGTGGCCCTTCGCTTCTTCAACCCGCTGGGCCTCCACTCCCTGGCGCGCAACCTGACCCGTGACCATCGCAAGCTGGTGGTGGTCGACGGCCGCATCGCCTTCACCGGCGGCTTCGGTGCCGTGGACGCGTTTCTCGACGCCTGGTACGAGGTGGCGGTGCGCATCCGGGGGCCGGTGGTGGCCGACTGGGTTCGGTTGTTCAGCCGCCTGTGGGACTCTCCGCTGACCCGTGGCCCCGGGCCCGCGGGACTGGTACGCGGGCTGTCCACCGCGACCCGCGCCGAGGATGGCTACCGCGGCATGCGCGGCCGGGCAATATGGGGGCAGGGTTACCGCTACCAGGCAATCCGCCACTCGCTGCATGGCCGAGTGGAGACCGCCCGCCGCCGCATCTGGATCTGCACACCCTACTTCGCCCCCACCTTCACCCTGCGCCTGCGCCTGGCGAGGGCGGCCCGGCGGGGCATCGATGTGCGCCTGCTGCTGCCCGGGAAGCATCACGACCACCCCGGCGTGCGCTATGCCGGGCAGCGCTTCTACGGGCGCCTGCTCAAGGCGGGGGTGCGCATCTTCGAGTTCCAGCCGACCTTCATCCACGCCAAGGTGTCGCTGGCCGACGACTGGGTCAGCCTCGGCTCCTGCAACTTCGACCACTGGAGCCTGCACTGGAACCTGGAGGCCAACCAGGAGGTGGACGACAGACGCTTCGCCGGCGACGTGGCGGCGATGTTCGAGCACCACTTCACCGCCAGCCACGAGATCGAGCCCAGGGTCTGGGCGCGCCGCCCGCTCTGGCAGCGCCTCAAGGAGTGGCTGTTCGGTACCCTGGACGGGGTGCTGACCCGGCTTAGATAAGCTGCAGGAGCCCGGTTGCGCCTTCAGGGGACAGGCCCCGGCCAAATCGCCTCGGCTCGCCTTGGTGCACTTTGCTTACGGTTTTCCTTCCGCCGGGGCCTGTCCCCAGAGGCTTGCGGCTATCGCTTGCCACCTTTCCTGCCGCCGGCGGGCTTCTTGCGTCGCGGGGTGGGCTTGGGGGTTTCCGGCGGCACCCGATAGTGGAGGTAGAGGTCGAGCACCAGCTCGGGGAGTTGCCTCACCAGCCCCTCGAGGCGCGCAGAATCGGCGACGAACTCCGCCATGTCGGGCTCCTCGTCGAACAGGCCCGAGAGCGCCATGAAGGGCAGCAGCAGGGCGGCGGCGGCCTCCTCGTCCTCCTCGAACCAGGCCGCCTCGTCGAGGAAGACACCTTCCATGAAGCCGGCGCACCAGTCGCCGATCGGCGTCTCCTCCGGGGCAATGCCATCCAGGGTCGCCTCGAAGGGCAGCTCCGGCAGCAGGCCCTGCTCCAGGGCGGCGATGGCGTTATGGCGCAGCCGTTCCAGCAGGCCGAGGATGGCCTCGCGCTCGTTGTCGTCGCTGAAGTCCGGCTCCCCCTGGAACAGCTCCGCCACCCAGGCCGCCGGCGGCACCTCCCGGGGACTGACGGCCAGGGCCACCAGGAAGCCGTGGGTGCCGATCAGGTCCAGGGCGTCCTCGGAGACCCGCTCCGAGGCCAGGAAGTCGTCGAGATGGTCGAGTTGGTCATCGTCGAGCAGGGGTTCGGGCTGCGGGGTATCGGTCATCGAGACTCTCTCACGCTGGTTGACGGACGCACGCGGGTGACCGGGCTTTACGCCCGAGGGGCCAGGCGCCATTCTAGCACCCATGAACCGTGCCGCGTTGCCCCACCCCGACCCCGAGGCGCTCGCCGCCCTCGGCCCCGCCGACCTCTCGCGCGCTCTCGACGAGCGGGTCGAGGCGGCCTGGGGGCTGTGCCGCGAGGTTCATCCCCATCTGCCCATACCCCGGGTGTGGCTCGACCTGCGCGGCCAGTGCGCCGGCCAGGCGCACTTCGGTCGCGGCGGGCTGCGCTTCAACCCGGTGCTGTATGCCGAGAATCGTCTAGACTTCCTCGTCGAGGTGGTGCCTCACGAGATGGCCCACTGGCTGGTCCATCACCTGGAGGATGGCCGTCGGGCGCGACCCCATGGCCGCGAGTGGCAGACGGTGATGCGTCGGCTGTTCGGCCTTCCGCCACGCACCACCCACCGCTTCGATACCGGCCGAGCCAGCCCGGCGCCTCATCGTTATGTCTGTGGCTGTCGCGAACACGGCTTTACCCCCCGGCGCCACGCCCTGGCCAGCCAGGGGCGTCGCTATCGCTGCCGGAAATGTGCTCAGACCTTGGTCTACCGCGGCGATTCGGCGTTTGAAAATGCAAGATAACTTACTGTTATGAAAAGATTTTTTGATCATACCAATGTCTAAGAGGAAGGCCGGCGACAAGGCGTTATGCTGGCCGCACTTCCATGGCACCGGCGGCATCAACAATCTCAAGGCCAGTCGCCGGTTTCCACCCATCTGACGGGGCCACCCCAAGGACAGAGGCAACTCCATGAGCGAACAGCAGAACGTCCATCCGGTGCGCGACGAGATCGCCGCCAAGGCCTGGGCCGACAAGGAAAAATACCAGGCGATGTATCAGCAGTCCGTGGACGACCCCGAGGCCTTCTGGGGCGAGCAGGCCAAGCGCGTCGACTGGATCAAGTTTCCGAGCAAGATCAAGCACACCAGCTTCGATCCCCATAATGTCGATATCCGCTGGTTCGAGGACGGCACGCTCAACGCCAGCGTCAACTGCCTCGATCGCCACCTGGAGACGCGCGGCGACCAGACCGCCATCATCTGGGAGGGCGACGATCCCAACGACTCCCAGAACATCACCTATCGCGACCTGCACGCCAGGACCTGCCAGCTGGCCAACGCGCTCAAGGCGCAGGGTGTCAGCAAGGGCGACGTGGTCACCCTCTACATGCCGATGATCCCCGAGGCCGCCGTGGCCATGCTGGCCTGTGCCCGCATCGGTGCCGTGCACTCGGTGGTGTTCGGCGGCTTCTCTCCCGATGCCCTGGCCCAGCGCATCGTCGGCGCCAACTCCAAGCTGGTGATCACCGCCGACGAGTCGGTGCGCGGCGGCAAGCAGGTGCCGCTCAAGGACAACGTCGATGCGGCCCTGACCCGCGACGGCACCGAGGTATGCGAGAAGGTGCTGGTGGTCAAGCGCACCGGCGGCGAGATCGAGTGGAAGGAGGGACGTGACCTCTGGTACCACGAGCAGGTCGATGGCCAGTCCAGCGACTGCCCCGCCGAGGAGATGAACGCCGAGGATCCGCTGTTCATCCTCTACACCTCCGGCTCCACCGGCGCGCCCAAGGGGCTCAAGCACACCACCGGCGGCTACTTGGTCTACGCCGGCCTGACCCACCAGTATGTCTTCGACTATCAGGATGGCGAGGTCTACTGGTGCACCGCCGACGTCGGCTGGGTCACCGGTCACAGCTACATCGTCTACGGCCCGCTGGCCAACGGCGCCACCACCCTGATGTTCGAGGGTGTGCCCAGCTACCCGAGCCATGGCCGCATGGGCGAGATCGTCGACAAGCACAACGTCAACATCCTCTACACCGCGCCCACCGCGATCCGCGCGCTGATGGCCCATGGCGACAACGTCATGGACTCCAGCCAGCGTGATTCGCTGCGCATTCTCGGGTCGGTGGGCGAGCCCATCAATCCCGAGGCCTGGGAGTGGTTCTACCGCGTGATCGGCAACTCCAACTGTCCCATCGTCGATACCTGGTGGCAGACCGAGACCGGCGGCATCATGATCGCGCCGCTGCCCGGGGCCATGGACCTCAAGCCGGGCTCCGCCACCCTGCCGTTCTTCGGCGTGCAGCCGGCGCTGTTCGACAGCGAGGGCAATACCCTCGAGGGCGCCGTAGACGGCAACCTGGTGCTCACCGACTCCTGGCCCGGCCAGGCGCGCTCGATCTGGGGCGACCATGAGCGCTTCACCCAGACCTACTTCTCCACCTACAAGGGTGCCTACTTCACCGGCGATGGCTGCCGCCGCGACGAGGATGGCTACTACTGGATCACCGGTCGCGTCGACGACGTGATCAACGTCTCCGGCCACCGCATGGGTACCGCCGAGATCGAGTCCTCGCTGGTGGCCCACGAGGCCGTGGCCGAGGCCGCCGTGGTCGGCTTCCCCCACGACATCAAGGGGCAGGGCATCTATATCTACGTCACCCTGAACGACGACGTGGAGCCCTCCGATGAGCTCAAGAAGGAGCTGACCCAGTGGGTGCGCAAGGATATTGGCCCGATCGCCTCGCCGGACGTCATCCAGTGGGCCCAGGGCCTGCCCAAGACCCGCTCCGGCAAGATCATGCGCCGTATCCTGCGCAAGATCGCCGCCAACGAGTGCGATGGCCTGGGTGACACCAGCACCCTGGCGGATCCGGGCGTGGTCGATGAGCTGATCGAGCATCGCGCCAACCGCTGAGGCACGCCGACGGGCCCGTCCCGTCGCCACCTGTGCCTGCCGAGCCGGCCCCACGGGGCCGGCTTCCTTTTCGGCGATCGAAAAAATTGTCGACAATGCGCCCGCGGTGCTTGGGAATCGCCTCCGCCATGGGGTAACATGCGACTCAACGAAGAAGAGCCCGTGTGGCGGTCGTCGATCCGCTGCCAGAGGAACCGGAGGAGAATCCATGGCCTTTGCCCAGAAATTCATCGTCGCCGATGACCATCCGCTGTTCCGCGCAGCCCTGACCCAGGCACTGCGTCAGCTGGCGCCCCAGGCCGAGATCGTCGAGTCTGACACCATGGAGGCCACCGCCGAGGTGGTGACTCGCCACCCCGACGCCGACCTGATCCTGCTCGACCTGCACATGCCGGGCGCCCACGGTTTCTCGGGCCTCATCCAGCTGCGTGGCCAGACCCCGGACATCCCGGTGGCGGTGGTCTCGGGTAGCGACGAGCCCCATGTGGTGCGCCGGGCCATCGACTACGGTGCCTCCGGCTTCATCCCCAAGTCCTCCTCGCTGCAGCTGATCGCCGAGGCGGTGGGCGAGATCCTCGAGGGAGAGGTGTGGCTGCCGGCGGAGCTGGCCGCCTCGATCGGCGATGCCGACGAGGAGGAGACCAAGTTCGCCGAGGCGATCGCCTCCCTCACCCCGCAGCAGTTTCGGGTGCTCAACATGCTGACCGAGGGGCTGCTCAACAAGCAGATCGCCTACGAGCTCAGCGTCAGCGAGGCGACCATCAAGGCCCACGTCACCGCCATCCTGCGCAAGCTGGGCGTGCACTCGCGCACCCAGGCGGTGATCGCCGCCCAGAAGCTCGAGGTCGAGCCGCCCAAGGTGCAGTCTTAGCGTCGAGCTACAAGCGCCAAGGCGCAAGCTTCAAGGAAACGCAAGAAACCCACCGAAAGGTGGGTTTCTTGCGTTCAAGGACGTGATCCGGTCGTCTCTTGCTTCAGTTCTCTCGGAGCTACGTATAGCAAGAGGCGCCGGAGACTGGTCGTAGAGGGGGTCCGAGGACCAGGGGTGAGAAGCACCGCTTCGAACGGGCTGGCCAAGGATGGCCAGCACCGGACCTGCAAGCGGAGCGGGATGCGAGAGCGCCGCAGGGCCGAGGTAGCGTACAGGGAGGTATTTACAGCGCCCCCTCGAAGACCAGTCGCCGGAACAGCCTCGAGCGAGCCACCCGACTGTGACGGTTCTGCTCCTTGTAGCTTGTCCTACTGCGCCGCTCGACTGGCCTGCAGGGTGCGGGTGAGCAGGGCGCGCAGAGCGGCGGGGCGCACCGGCTTGAGCAGCAGCTGATAGCCCATGCGCTTGACCTCCTCGGCCACCTCCTCGGTGCGGTCCGCGGTGATCACGATGCCGGGCACCGCGTCCTCCAGCCGCTCGGCGAGGGCCTCCAGGGCCATCAGTCCGGTCACCTCGTTGTCCAGGTGGTAGTCGGCGAGGATCGCGTCCGGGTCGCCGTCGAGATGGCGCAGCACCGACTTGGCGCCGCCGATGCTGGTGGCGGTGAAGACCTCGCAGCCCCACCCGGAGAGCATCGCCTTCATGCCCTCGAGGATCAGCGTCTCGTTGTCGATGCAGAGAATGCGCGTGCCGACCAGCTTGTTGCCGGCGCGGCGTGGCGAGGCCGCTTCCTCGGCCTGCTGGGCTGGCGTCTGGGCGGCGACGACCGGCACGCTGACCGCGAACATGGTGCCTCGGCCTTCCCGGGAGCGCACCGTGATGGGATGGTCGAGCACCCGGCTCATGCGGTCGGCGATGGACAGCCCCAGCCCCAGCCCCTTCTCGCTCTCCTTGTGGCGCGACGCCTGGTCGAGCCGGCGGAACTCCTGGAAGATCTCCGCCTGCTTGGACTCGGGAATCCCGGGGCCCGAGTCCCACACCTGGATGGAGAGGCGGCCCCCCTGGCGGCGACAGCCCAGCAGCACCCGTCCCTCCTGGGTGTAGCGGATGGCGTTGGAGAGGAAGTTCTGCACGATGCGACGCAGCATCTGAGGGTCGCTGTCGACCCAGGCGGCGGTCGGCACCACCATCAGGTCGAGGCCGCGATTCTCGGCCATCACCTCGAACTCGGCACGCAGCGGACGGATGATGTCGGCCAGCGCGAAGTGGTTGCGCCGGGGGGTGAGGGCGCCGGCATCCAGCTTGGAGATGTCGAGCAGGGTGCCCAGCAGCTCCTCGGCGGCCTGCAGCGAGCCGTCGATATGGCCGATGGTGCGCTTCATGTCGCTGGCGTCCATCTCCTGGGAGAGCGCCGAGGTGAACAGACGGGCGGCGTTGAGCGGCTGCAGCAGGTCGTGGCTGGCCGCGGCCAGGAAGCGGGTCTTGGAGGCGTTGGCATCCTCGGCCAGCTGCTTGGCCTGGCGCAGCGCTTGCTCCGCCTCGGCACGTACCCGGTTCTCCTGGCGCAGTGCCGCGTTGGCCTCGGAGAGCGCCTGGGTGCGCTCGCGTACGCGCTCCTCCAGGGTCTCGTTGGTCTCCTTGAGGGCGATCTCCGCCTGGCGTCGCTCGGTGATGTCCTGGTAGAGGGCGAAGAAGCCGAGTATTGCGCCGCTGTCGCCGAAGTGGGGGGTGTAGGTCACCAGCATGTAGCGGCGCCCCTCGGGGAGGCGGATCGAGACCTCGAAGCTGACCCGCTCGCCGGCCAGGGCGCGCTCGATCCACTGCTCCCGCTCCAGGGCCATCTCGGGCGGGATGACCGCCTGGACGCGCTTGCCGATCACCGCATTGCGGTCGATGCCGAAGGCCTGCTCGTAAGCGCGGTTGGTGAAGAGGTAGCGGCACTCCTTGTCGAAGTAGGCGATCAGCGCGGGCACATTGTCCGTGTAGATACGGATGTTGTTCTCCGAGCGAATCAGCGCCTCCTCGATGCGCTTCTGCTGGGTGATGTCCTGATAGGTGTAGACGAAGCCGCCGCCCGGCATGGGGTTGCCCTGGACCTCGAGTACGCTGCCGTCCTGGCGATAGCGCACGTAGCGGTGGGGCTGGCCCTCGCGGATGTTGTCGAGCAGCAGCTGGACATGCTCCTCGGGGTCGCCGGGCCCGTACTCGCCGTTGTGGGCGTTGTAGCGGAAGATCTTGTCGATCGGCGCACCGACCCGGATCAGGTGGTCGGGGAAGCGGAACAGCTCCAGGTAGCGCTGGTTCCACACCACCAGGCGGAGGTTCTGGTCGACCACGCTGATGCCCTGGTTGATGTTCTCGATGGTGGCCTGGAGCAGGGCGCGGTTGAACTCGAGTACCTGGGAGGCCTCGTCGACGATGGAGATGACATCGGAGATGCCGATGCCGCGCCCCTGCAGCGCCGAGTTGACCACGATGCGTGCCGAGGAGGCGCCGAGCACCGAGGCCAGGAAGCGCTCGGTGAACTGGATGATGTCGATGGAGGCGCGGGTGCCATCCTCCAGCGGCTTGCCGCTGCGCCTCGCGTAGTCGTCGAAGGCACGGCCGACCTGGTTGGCGCCCAGGAAGCGCTCGCACAGCACCTTGAGGTCGCCCACGGTGGTGGCGCCGGTCCAGGGGCGGTTCACCGAGGTCTGGCGGGTCTCGACGCTATCGACGAACAGCGAGGCCTGGATGCGCTCCACCACCCGCTGGGAGGTGACCTGGGAGACGAAGATGTAGCAGAACAGGTTGACCCCCAGCGACAGCATCACGCCGTGGGTGAAGCCGTCGCCGACGTTGAGGCCGAACAGCGAGGTGGGGGAGAGCCAGGCCACGCCGAGAGGGCCGCCGGCCAGCCAGTCGGCGGGCAGCACGTCGGCGCCGATCATCGCCGGCATCAGCAGGCTGTAGGCCCAGATGGCGAAGCCGGCGTTCATGCCGACGATCACCCCCAGGCGGTTGCCACGCTTCCAGTAGAGGCCGCCGATCAGCGCCGGGGCGAACTGGCCGGCGGCGGCGAAGGAGAGCATGCCGATGGAGGCCAGGGAGGTGAACTCGCCGATCAACTGGTAGAAGCCGTAGGCCATGGCCAGCACCGCACCGATGGTGATGCGCCGCGCGCGCAGCACCAGGCGGCCGTAGTCGCGGGCCTTGGTGTCGAACCAGCGCAGCCGGAACAGCGCCGGGATCACGATCTCGTTGGAGATCATGATCGACACCGCCACGGCGGCGACGATCACCATGCCGGTGGCCGCCGAGAAGCCACCGATGAAGGTCAGCAGGGTCAGCCAGGCGCTGTCCGCCGCCATGGGCAGGGCCAGCACATAGGTGTCCGGCTCCACGTCGCTGCCGGCGAACAGGGTCAGGCCGGCGGCGGCCAGCGGCACCACGAAGAACGCGAAGGCCAGCAGGTAGAGCGGGAACAGCCAGCGTGCGGTGCGCGCGTCATCGCGGTGGGTGTTCTCCACCACCGCCACGTGGAACTGGCGCGGCAGGCAGAGGATGGCCAGCATGGCGAGCAGGGTCTGGGCCCAGAAGCTCTGGCCGAAGTCCTGCTGGGCCAGCTGGCGCTGCAGTTCCAGTTGGGTCTCGGCACGCGTGAGCAGGTCGCCCAGGCCATCGAACATGCCCCAGGTGACATAGGCCCCCAGCGCCATGAAGGCGAGCAGCTTGACCAGCGACTCGAAGGCCACGGCGTGGATCAGCCCCTCGTGGTGCTCGGTGGCATCGGTGTGACGGGTGCCGAAGAGGATGGCGAAGGCGGCCATCACCAGCGCCACATAGAAGGCGGTATCGGCGAACAGCGGCGCGCGGGTGATGTCGCTGTCGGCGGTGAGCACGCTGAAGGAGGTGGACACGGCCTTCAGCTGCAGGGCGATGTAGGGCAGGGTGCCGATCAGCGCCACCAGGCTGGCGAAGGCCGCCAGCGACTGGGTCTTGCCGTAGCGCGAGGCGATGAAGTCGGCGATGGAGGTGACGTTCTGGTGCTTGGCGACCCGGATCATCTTGGCCAGGACCGGCCAGAACAGCAGGAAGGTAAGGATCGGGCCCACATAGATGCTGGCGAAGGACCAGCCGCCGCTGGCGGCCTGGCCTACCGCACCATGGAAGGTCCAGGAGGTGCAGTAGATGGCCAGCGCCAGGCTGTAGATGATGGGGCGCCGCTGACTGGCTCCGTGGCGCCGGGCATGGCGATCACCTCGCCAGGCGATGCCGAACAGCACGACGATGTAGAGCAACGATGCGGCGACCAGCAGCCAGCCTGAGAACATGAGCTTCCTCCCTGGGTGTCGCCGCCCATTCTAGGGCAATGCTGCGCCGGAGGGCAGGCGCATGGCTCAGTCGGCGTCCTCACAGACGGCGCGGTAGAGCGGGGCCTCCGCGGTCAGGCGACGCATGGCGTCCAGTTGTGGTTCGCGTTCCTCCCCCGCCAGGGGCAGGGTCTCGCGGGTGGTGCAGTTCATCAGCCAGGCCTGGGTCGTGACGCGGTCCTGGACCTGCTTCTCGAAGCGGTAGAGCAGAAACTCGACGCGCGCCTCGCCATCCTGCCGCTGTGTCGTCATGCCCTGCTCGTCGACCACGCTGAAGGCGGTGGTCATGGGAAAGAGGTAGGTCCAGGGGCGCCAGAACATGGCGTCCTGTTCGACCTGAACGACGCGGGCGCTGTCCGGCAGCAGCGAGCGCTTGTGCTCGTACCAGCTGTACTCCGTCTGGATCTGGTAACCGAGCATCCCCAGGCCGCCCAGGGCGGGGATGATCCAGCGCGGCAGGCGCTTGCCACTGACCTTGCGCAGCAGCAGGCCGATGCCCGCCGCCCCGAGGCCGGCAAAGATCGCCCCAATCAAGTGCCAAATCATGATTCACCCTTATGTCAAGAGATCGTGTTTGAAGAGATCGGTGCTCAAAGAGATCGGGCTTCCCAAGGGAAGCCCGATCGGTAGGGAGTTGACTGGCCCGGCGAGCCGGGCCAGGGGGCCATTATGGCCCAGAAGGTGCCGAGACGTCAGTGGTCGGTTGCGGCACCGGCGCCCTTGGGATAGCGGACGCTCTCCACCAGGTCCTGGATCTCCTGCGGGGGCTCTTCGGTGGCGGTGGACACCAGGTAGGCCACCGCGAAGTTGAAGATCGCACCCACCGCGCCGAAGGAGAGCGGCGAGATGCCCAGGATCCAGTTGTCCGGGGTGTTGGCCAGCATGTTGGTCTCGGGAATGAAGAACCAGCCCAGGTAGGTGAAGATGTAGAGCAGGGTGGCGATCAGGCCAGTCAGCATGCCTGCCACGGCGCCCTTGTTGTTCACCCGCTTGGAGAAGATCCCCATCATCAGCGCCGGGAACAGCGAGGCACCGGCGATACCGAAGGCGAGTGCCACCGTCTGGGCGGCGAAGCCCGGCGGGTTGAGGCCCAGGTAGGTCGCCAGCAGGATGGCGCCCGCCATGGAGATACGTGCCGCCAGCATCTCGCCCTTCTCGGTGATCTTCGGATTGATCATTGTCTTGATCAGGTCGTGACTGATCGCCGAGGAGATGGCCAGCAGCAGGCCCGCGGCGGTGGAGAGCGCAGCCGCGATACCGCCGGCGGCGATCAGGCCGATGACCCACGGGGGCAGGTTGGCGATCTCGGGGTTGGCGAGTACCAGGATGTCGTTGTTGACGGTCAGCTCGCTGCCTTCCCAGCCGCGTGCCTCGGCGGTATCGGCGAAGTCGGCGTTGGCGTCATTGTAGAGCTGCACACGGCCGTCGTTGTTCTTGTCCTCGAACTGGATCAGGCCGGTCTCCTCCCAGGTGCGAATCCATCCCGGGCGCTCCTCGTAGACCAGCGCATTGCTGGCGGCGGCCTCGTAGTCCTCGACCTGGCCGGCCATCTCCGGATAGACCGTGGTGGCGAGGTTCAGGCGCGCCATGGAGCCTACGGCCGGGGCGGTGAGGTAGAGCAGGGCGATGAACACCAGGGCCCAGCCGGCGGACCAGCGAGCGTCGGCCACCTTGGGCACGGTGAAGAAGCGGATGATGACGTGGGGCAGACCCGCGGTACCCACCATCAGCGACAGGGTGAACAGCACCATGTTGAGCTTGTTGTCGACGTCCGCGGTGTAGTCGCGGAAGCCCAGGGCGTTGACCACATCGTCGAGCTTCTCCAGCAGCGGCAAGCCGGACTCGGTGTGGGTGCTGAACATGCCGAACATGGGGATCGGGTTGCCGGTCAGCTGCATGGCGATGAACACCGCCGGGATGGTGTAGGCGATGATCAGCACGATGTACTGGGCCACCTGGGTGTAGGTGATGCCCTTCATGCCGCCGAATACCGCATACAGGAACACGATGAAGGCCGCGATCCAGATGCCCCAGGTGTTGGAGACCTCGAGGAAGCGCGAGAAGGCCACGCCGGCACCGGTCATCTGGCCGATGACGTAGGTCACCGAGGCGACGATCAGGCAGATGACGGCCACCAGGCGTGCGGCGTTGCTGTAGAAGCGGTCACCGATGAAGTCCGGCACCGTGAACTTGCCGAACTTGCGCAGGTAGGGCGCCAGCAGCATGGCCAGGATGACGTAGCCGCCGGTCCAGCCCATCAGGAAGGTGGAGTTGGCATAGCCGCCGGAAGCCAGCAGGCCGGCCATGGAGATGAACGACGCGGCGGACATCCAGTCGGCGGCGGTGGCCATGCCGTTGGTGATCGGATGGACGCCGCCGCCCGCCACATAGAAGTCCTTGGTCGAGCCCGCTCGGGCCCAGATCGCGATGCCGATGTAGAGGGCAAACGAGGCCCCTACGAACAGCAGGTTGATGGCAAATTGACTCATGCTGTCTTACTCCCCGAGTCCGAATTTCTTGTCGAGTTGGTTCATTCGCCAGGCGTAGAAGAAGATCAGGCAAATGAATGTCAGGATCGAACCCTGCTGGGCGAACCAGAAGCCCAGGTCGGTACCGCCCACCGGGATGCCGGCGAGCAGCGGCCGGAACAGGATGGCGCAGCCGTAGGAGACGAAGGCCCAGACGACCAGGCAGCCAGCGATCAGGCGCACGTTGGCCTTCCAGTACTCGGTTGAGTCGACTTTCTCTTCTGCCATGTCAGGCTCTCCACTTGTTGTTGAGCTAGGGAACTTGTGCAGTCGTGGGTTGAGGGATCACCAGGGCAATCGCACGCCCCCGGCCTAGAGGCGCATTGGTGTCGTGCGATTGCCCTGCATGATGCAGGTGGATAGTGGTCAATGAGGGACAAAAATGAATCCCAGACTTTCGTATCATGAGAATAAAGTTATTCAGCGTATTTTATAAAAATACATATATTTCAGTGAGTTGTTGTAATTGTTTTCATGAAATGACACGAGGGTCGGTGGCGGGATAACACCATGGTATATCCTGCTCTCCTTGGACCTTTGTCTAGGCTGAAAGGGAGGGATAGGACAATGGTCTAAGCGGCGACCGGTCGATACGATCGTCTAGCTTATCGGCGAGGCGTCGTCGTTGTTATGCTCCGGACAAGTACCGATGTGTCATCGGCTTCGTCGACTGCCGATCACGCCTGCGGACACCAATAACAATGCCTCCGCTGAAGGAGCCCCGGGCCGCCGCCGAGCGACTCCCGGGGGAGCTTCCTCGCAGCGGTGGTCGATCCGTGAGGTCCAGCCATGGTCGATCTCGATCTTTCCCAGCCGCCGTTCACGCTGCTCGACGACGCCGGTCGCGAGCGCGTGCGTCAGGGTGTTGACCTGGCCTACTTCGATCGCGACGAGATCATCCTCGAGGCCGGCCAACCCGGCGAGTACGTGTTCCTGATCCATAAGGGGGAGGTGGCCGAGATCGATACCACCCAGCCTGCGGCCCGGGAGCGCATCGGTCTTTACACCCAGGGCGACCTGTTCGGTGCCATCAGCATCCTCAACGGCAAGAGCCGCTATCGCTTCCGCGCCGAGCAGGAGAGCCTCTGCTACCTGCTGCCCAAGGCGCTGTTTCTCGAGCTCTGCGACGACTATCCGCCGTTCGCCGAGTTCTTCCGCCAGACGCTGGCCCACAAGGCCCGCCTGCTTACCGAGCAGCGCGCCGAGGGCGGGGTGACCATGGCCGGCTTCATGCTGGCGGCGGTGGACGAGTGCATGCGCGAGCCGCTGGTGGTGCCCGCCGCCACGACCATCGCCGAGGCGGTGGCCACCATCAACGAGAGGCGCGCCGATTCGCTGCTGGTGGCGCGTGATGGCGGCCACGGCATGATCACCAAGACCGACCTGCTCAATGCCCTGGTGGTGGACGAGCGCGGCCGCGACTCCCCCCTGGAGGGGTTGGGGCGGGCCGAGCTGATCACCGTGGCGCCGGGGCAGTACCTGTTCGAGGCGCTGGTGATCATGACCCGCCACAAGGTGGAGCGGGTGGTGGTGATGGAGGGCGAGGCCCCGGTGGGCGTGGTGGAGCTGACCGACGTGCTCAGCTACTTCTCCAGCCGCAGCTACGTGGTCAGCCTGCAGGTGGAACAAGCGGATAGCCTCGAGGCGCTGGCCGCCGCCAGCCGCCGCACGCCCGAGCTGGTCAGTGCGCTGATGGCCCAGGGGGTCAAGCTGCGCTTCGCCATGGGGCTGCTGGCGGCCCTCAACGGGCGCATCATCAACAAGGCCTGGGGCTTCCTGGTCGATGAGCGCTACCACGCCGGCAGCTGTCTGATGGTGATGGGCAGCGAGGGCCGCGGCGAACAGATCCTCAAGACCGACCAGGACAACGGCCTGATCCTGGCCGATGACCTGGACTGGCCCGACTGCGCCGAGCAGATGCAGCGCCTGACCGACACCCTGATCGAGCTGGGCTACCCGCCCTGTCCCGGCAATATCATGGTCTCCAACGCCGACTGGGTGGGCACGGTCAGCCAGTGGAAGCGGCGCATCGCCCGCTGGATCGAGGCCCGCGACGGCGATAGCCTGATGAAGCTGGCGATCATGCTCGACTCCCATGCGGTGGCGGGCAATCCGGCGCTGCTCGACCGGGTGCGTGACGACCTCTTCGCCCAGTGTGCCGGCAACGAGCTGCTGCTCTCCTACTTCGCCCGCACCATCCTGCGCTTCTCCACGCCGCTGACCCTGTTTGGCTCGCTCAAGCGGCCCCAGCACGGCATCGACATCAAGAAGGGCGGCATCTTTCCCATCGTCCACGGCGTGCGGGTGATGGCCCTGGAGCGCGGCATCCGGCCCACCTCGACCCTGGAGCGCCTGGAGGCCCTGGCCGCCGACGGCCGCCTGGAGCCGCGCTTCGCCGAGGACCTGGCCGAGGCGCTGTCGCTGTTCACCGAGCTGCGCCTCAAGCAGCAGCTGACTCGACGCGAGGACGATGACGAGAGCCGTAACCCCGACCGTGTCGTGGTCCAGGAACTCTCGTCGCTGGAGCGCGACCTGCTGCGCGAGGCGCTGCATATCGTCAAGGACTTCAAGCAGCGCCTCTCGCATCGCTTCCACCTGGAATACTCATGAACCGACGGAACGACAACGACACAAGGAGCCCGTCATGCTCAAGGTCCTGAGGCGCGTCGCGGACCGACGACGCCATGCCAACGGCGAGTACGCCTGGCTGTTTCACCCCTATACCGGCGACGAGATGGTGGTGATCGACACCGAGACCACCGGCCTGGATACCCGCAGTGCCGAACTGGTGTCGATCGCCGCGGTGCGGGTGCGTGGCGACCGCATCCTGACCAGCGACTCCCTGGATCTGCGCCTGAGGCGGCCCGACTCGCTGACCGGCGACTCCATCCGCATCCATGGCCTGCGCGGCATGGATCTCGATAACGGCGAGAGCCTCGATGCGGCCCTGGAGCGGCTGCTCGACTTCGTCGGCAATCGCCCGCTGGTGGGCTGGCACCTGGGGTTCGACCTGGCGATCCTCAACCGCGAGCTGCGCCCGCGTTTCGGCTTCGAGCTGCCCAACGCCACCGTGGACGTGGCCCAGCTGTGGCGGCGCCGGCTGCGTCGTCGACACCCGGAGATCGAGGGCCAGCCGCGCTTCGAGCGGGTGGCGGAGCGCCTGGGCGTGCCGGTCATGGGGCGCCACACGGCTCTTGGCGACGCCGTGACCACCGCGCTGATGTTCCTGCGCCTGGAACGCTGCCTCGACGCCGGCGACCAGCTCGCCTGAGGGCTTCGGCGTCGCCTGAGGGCGCCACCGATGGTAGGATGGCGCCTCTCCATTTTCGCCCGCACTGGCAGCGCCAAGACCCATGCAAGACGCCGTGACCTTCGATCCCCGCGAGCGCCAAGCCGCACCCGAGACCCCTCCCTCCGCCGCCCACGCCACGCCGGAGGCGAATGACGCCGGGACGCGGCGCGAGTTCAACAAGCTGCACAAGCGCCTGCGGCGCCAGGTGGGCAATGCGATCATCGACTACGGGATGATCCACGAGGGGGATCGGGTGATGGTCTGCCTCTCCGGCGGCAAGGACAGCTACACCATGCTCGAGATCCTGCGCAGCCTGCAGCGCAATGCCCCGGTGGACTTCTCGCTGGTGGCGGTCAACCTCGACCAGAAGCAGCCCGGTTTCCCCGAGCACGTGCTGCCCGAGTACCTGGAGGGCACGGGCGTCGAGTACCACATCCTCGAGCGCGACACCTACTCGGTGGTCAAGGAGAAGACGCCGGAAGGCAAGACCACCTGTGCGCTCTGCTCGCGGCTGCGACGCGGCTCCCTGTACGGTTTCGCCGAGGAGATCGGTGCCACCAAGATCGCCCTGGGCCACCACCGCGAGGATATCCTCGAGACGCTGTTCCTCAACATGTTCTTCGGCGGCAGCCTCAAGGCGATGCCGCCCAAGCTGCTCTCCGATGATGGCCGGAACCTGGTGATTCGGCCGCTGGCCTACTGCCGCGAGGCGGATATCGCCGAATTCGCCCGGCAGATGGCCTTCCCGATCATCCCCTGCAACCTGTGTGGCTCCCAGCCCAACCTGCAGCGCCAGGTGGTCAAGGAGATGCTGGCGGAGTGGGAGGCGAAGCACCCCGGGCGCCTGGAGAGCATGTTCAAGGCAGTGACCAACGTGGCGCCGTCACAGCTGGCCGACCGTGAGCTGTTCGACTTCGCCGGGCTGGAGGAGAAGCAGGCGAAGATGCAGGCCAGGCGGATCGATATCCAGCAAGAGCTATAAGCTGGAAGAGTGGCGCTTCGCGCCTGGAAGCTGGAAGGGTCTGGCTTCGCCCGGCGCTGCACGCCTTGAGCGGTAAGAGAATCGCCCCCGTGACCGATCGAGTCACGGGGGCGATTTGGGTCAGCCTGGCTTCGAGCTTCGAGCTTCGAGCTTCGAGCTTCGAGCTTCAGTGCGCGCCCTCTTCCTCGGCCAGGCGAGTGAGTGCCGGCAGGTCGAGGATGTTCACCTCGCGGCCGGAGACGGCCACCAGCCCCTGGGTCTGGAAGCGGCCGAGGATGCGGCTCACCGTCTCCACCGCCAGGCCCAGGTAGTTGCCGATATCGGCCCGGGACATGGAGAGGCGGAAGCTGTAGGGGGAGTAGCCGCGGCGGCGGAAGCGCTCGGAGAGGCTGGTGAAGAAGCTGGCCAGGCGCTGGTCGGCGGTCTTGCGCGACAGCAGGCGCATCATGCGGCGGTCGTCACGCAGCTCCTTGCTCATGCTGCGGTAGAGCTGGCCACGCAGCTCCGGCAGCGACTCCGAGAGATGATCCAGGCGGTCGAAGGGGATCTCACAGACGGTGGTGGTCTCCAGCGCCACCACGGTGCCCGGGTAGTGCTGCTCGTCGATGCCGTCGAGGCCCACCAGCTCGCTGGGCAGGTAGAAGTTGGTCAGCTGGTCCTCGCCGCTGCCCTCGGTGGTCACCTGCTTGAGGCTGCCCGAGCGAACCGCGAACACGCTGGTGAAGGGGGTGTCCTGACGGAACAGTGCCTCGCCCTTCTTGAGCGGCGCGCGGCGCCGGATGATGGCGTCGAACTGGTCCATGTCCTCCACCTCCAGCGCCAGTGGCAGGCAGAGGGAGCTCAGGCTGCAGGTCTGACAGCGTGTCTCCTGCAGCACGGATTGCCGCCGGCCGGTGAGGGTGTCCGCCATGGCCATGTCCTTGTTGATGGAAGTCATGGCCACATTATGGAGCAAAGCGCGGGCAGGGCAAACCACCCTGGGCAGGGTGCAGGGCTATCGCAGATGGCGACACCGCTCAAGGCTTCCCCGGCGACAGGCCTTTGAGGGGGCGCTATGAATACCTCCCTGTACGCTACCTCGGCCGTCCCTGGTCCTCGGACCCCCTCTCCGACCTGTCCCCGGCGCCTTTCGCTATCGCAGCATGGCTAACTGCGATTGCCCTGGGGCAGGGTGAGGGAGAGTGAGCCCACGCCGGTTGGCTCGTCAGGGGCTTGGTGGGGCGGAGAGGCAGGTGGGCGGGACGGAGAGTACGGCGAGCAGGCGGGGTAGCCGCCAGTGTCCCTCGGCGGTCAGTGCCACGCGGCCGGCCGAGAGGTCGACCAGCCCCTCGGCACACAGCATCTCGAGGTCGGCGCCTGTCGACAGGGGGGCGGGGTCGATGGAGCGGCCGCAGAGCAGCGCCTCGAGGGTCGCCCGGTGACGCTGCTGGTCGGCCGTCAGGCGGATGCCGCGTGCAGTGGGCAGGCGGCTGGCATCCAGGGCTCCCTCGTATCCCGTCAGGCTGTCGGTGTTGCGTACCCAGAGCTCGCCGATGCGGCTGGTGGCGCCCATGCCGAGCCCCAGCAGGTCGCCGGCCGTGTCCTGGGTAAAGCCCAGCGGGCCATGCCCCAGGGTGCCGCTGGCCCGGGCCTGGGCCAGGCGGTCGTCGCCACGCGCGAAGAGGCCGAGGCCGATATGCACGTAGCCGGCAGCGTCCAGGCGCCCACGCGCCTCGGCCAGCAGCCGCCGGCGCGTCGCCGCGTCGGGTAGCCAGTCGCGGTGAATGGCACGCTGGGCCAGGTGACGCTCCGGACGGTGGTCGTAGCGGTGGAGCCGGATGCGTGCCGGGGCCATGCCGATCACCTGGTCGAGGGTGTCGGCGAGGCCTTGGGGAGTCTGGAGGGGCAGGCCGAGCATCAGTGACAGGGTCAGCTCCCGGAAGCCCAGGCGGTCGGCCTCGTCGACCAGCGCCTCGGTCAGTGCCCGGGGCTGGATGCGGTTGATGGCCTGCTGCACCCGGGAGTCGAGTTCCTGCACGCCCAGGTGCAGGCGGTTGAAGCCCAGCGCCTGCAGGTGTCGCAGGGTGAGCATGTCGGCCTCGCGAGGGTCGAGTTCGATGCTGAAGTCGCGCTCCCTCGCGCCGGAGAGCCCCAGGCGGGCGTCCAGACGGTCGAAGAGGTCGCTCATCTGGTCCAGGGCGAGGAACGTCGGCGTCCCGCCACCCCAGTGCAGGCGGGTTACCGCGGGCAGGCCGGCGAGCCGTCGCCGGGCCAGCACCATCTCGCGGTCGAGCCGCGACAGGTAGGGTTCTGCCTGGCGGCTGTCGCGGGAGGGCACGCACTGGCTGGCACAGAAGCGGCAGGCGTGACGGCAGAAGGGCAGGCGCACCTTGACCGCCAGGGGGGCCTCGGCCGGACGCTCGGCGAGGGCCGACTCCAGCGCCGGGGCGCCGACGCTCTCGAGATAGTGGTGGGGCGCGGGATAGGCGACCTCCGCGGCCGATACCAGATCGCCCGCACCGGGCAGCGGCTCTCGAGGCGGACTCGAGGCCCCGAAGGGGGCAGTGCGCTTGGCGTGAACGGACATGGGGCGACTCCGGGTCGTTAACATACTCCCCATGCTAGGGCGCCGCGGCCCGGCAAGCGTTGAGCTGCGTCAATCCCGCGTGGAATAGCCGTCAGCCGGAGTGAGTTCCGCCTCCCGGGAGCAGCTGCCACAGCTGCCAGAGGGCGAAGGCGATGATCGACAGCGCGGCGATGCTGCGGGTGGCACGGTGGCGAATCAGGCCGGCCAGCTGGCGGGCGGCGAGCCCGGTGGCCAGCAGTGCCGGCAGGGTGCCGAGGCCGAAGGCGCCCATCAGCAGTGCGCCCTGTAGCGGGTCGGCCATGGCCAGGCTCCAGGCCAGCATGGAGTAGACCAGCCCGCAGGGCAGCCAACCCCACACCGCGCCCAGCGCCACGGCCTGGGGGATCCTGACCACCGGCATCAGCCGGCGTCCGATCGGCTCCAGGTGGCGCCACAGGCGCCGGCCGACGGCCTCGACCCTGAGCAGTCCCTTCCACCAGTCGGCGATATACAGCGCCATCAGGATCAGCATCAGCGCGGCGAGTCCCTGCAGGATGAGGCGGGCGGGAGCGGTCAGCGAGAGCAGGGTGCCCAGCGCCGCGGCCAGGGCGCCGGCGACCATGTAGCTGGCGATGCGGCCCAGGTTGTAGCCCAGCAGCAGGCCGGAGAGGCGCACCGGGGAGCGCATGCTGGGGGGCACCGCGAAGGAGAGCGCGCTCATGATGCCGCCGCACATGCCGATGCAGTGAGCGCCGCCCAGCAGGCCGAAGACGAAGGCCGCGGCGAAGGGCGGCAGGTCGAGTCCGGTAGGGTCCATCAGCGCTTCTCGTCGTCGGGGTCACGGTCCGGCGGCGTCGTGTCGTCGGCCTCTTCGGGGGGGCGCCGCTCGGCGGGGCGGTCGTTCTCGTCGTCGTCGAAGAGGATGCGGTAGGCCGGCCCCTCCAGGTCCTCGAACTGGTCGTGCTTCACCGCCCAGAAGAAGGCCCAGACGGCCAGGCCGAGCAGGATCAGCGACAGCGGAATCAGCAGGTAGAGAATGCTCACGGGTTGACCTCCGAGGTCGCGACGGCCGGCGGCGCGGGCGTGTCGGGGGGGCGGCTGCGGAAGCGGTTGAGGCGCAGGGCGTTGCCGACCACCACCAGGGAGCTTGCCGACATGCCGATGGCGGCCAGCCAGGGGGGCACGATGCCGATGGCGGCCAGCGGCATCGCCGAGGCGTTGTAGATCACCGACCATAGCATGTTCTGGCGCATCACCCGACGGGTGGCGCGGCAGAGTTCCACCGCCTCGGCGATGCGGGAGAGGCGCGGACTGAGCAGGATGGCATCGGCGCTGGTGCGGGCCAGGTCGGTGGCGCCATTCATGGCGATGGCCACGTCGGCGCCGGCCAGCACCGGCACATCGTTGATGCCGTCGCCGACCATGGCGACCCGCTCGCCTGCGGCCTGACACTGGCGGATGCGCTCGAGCTTGCGCTCCGGGCTGGCGCTGCCCTCCCAGGTCGCGATGCCCAGCCGGCGGGCCAGGCCCTCGGCGGCCTCGGGGGTGTCGCCGGAGAGCAGCTCCACGGCCAGGCCCAGCGCCTGCAGCCTGGCCACCGTCTCGGCGGCGTCCTCCCGCACCTGGTCCTGGAGGCGAAACCAGCAGCGCGGCTCACCCGCCTCGGCCAGCAGCAGCCACTGGCCATCTCCGGGGGCAGCCGGGGCCGCCTCGGGGGCGGCGAAGTCCGCGCGGCCCAGCCGCCAGGCGCGACCGCCCAGCCATCCCTCGAGGCCCTTGCCCGGGCGGCTGGTGACCTGCTCGGCGTGTCGGCCTGCATCGCGGTAGGGGTGGAAGGCGCGCGCGATGGGGTGTTCGGAGCGTGCCTCCAGGGCGGCGGCCAGGGAGCGCGCCGGGGCCTCGTCGAGTTTGCCCAGCGGGCGAGTCTCCACCAGGCTCATGCGACCGGTGGTCAGGGTGCCGGTCTTGTCGAGGATCACCCGGTCGACCTGGGAGAGGGCCTCGATGGCGTCGGCGCGGGTGACCAGTACCCCGCGGCGGCGCAGCTGGCCGTGGCCGGCGGTGAGCGCAGTGGGGGTCGCCAGGGCCAGGGCGCAGGGGCAGGTCACCACCAGCACCGAGAGGGTGACCCACAGCACGCGTGACGGGTCGATGAACCACCACACGATGGCCACGCCCAGGGCCACGAACAGCAGTCGCAGCACGAAGTGGTGGGCCATGCGTGCGGCCATCTGGGCCAGCCGAGGGCGGCTGGCGAAGGCGCGGTCGGTGAGGTCGACGATGCCGGAGACCCGGGCGTCACGGCCGGCATGGGTCACACGCACCACCAGCGGGCTCTCCATGTTGTGGCTGCCGCCGGTGACGGTGTCGCCGACGCGGCGGGTCACGGGCAGGTACTCGCCGGTGAGCATCGACTCGTCGAGGCTCGACTCGCCCTCCTCGACCACGCCGTCGGCGGGCACGGTGTGGCCGGGCTTGACCAGCACCCGGTCGCCGGCGGCAAGCTCGCCGGCGGGCAGGATGCGCTCCTCGCCCGCGGCGGTAAGGCGGATCGCCGAGGGGGGCAGGGCGCCGGCCAGGGCGTTGCCGGTATGACCGCTGCGGCGTCGGGCGCGGGCCTCCACGTAGCGCCCGAAGAGCAGGAAGAAGGTGAACATCGCCACCGAGTCGAAGTAGACCTCCCCCTGGCCGCTGATCACCGCATAGCCGCTGGCCAGGTAGGCGCCGCCGATGGCCAGGGAGACCGGTACGTCCATGCCCAGCACCCGGGTGCGCAGGTCACGCAGCGCGTTGCGGAAGAAGGGCAGCGCGGAGAAGAACACTACCGGGGTGGCCAGGGCGAAGGAGAGCCAGTGGAAGAGGGCGAGGAAGTCCTCGCTGATCTCCCCGGGGCCGGCCACGTAGATGGGAATCGAGAACATCATCACCTGGGCCATGCCCACCGCGGCGACGATCAGGCGGCGCACGGTCATGCGCTCCTCGCGCTGCAGTCGCGCCTGGGCCTCGTCGGGCTCCCAGGGCTGGGCCTGGTAGCCGATGGCGGCCATCTCGGCGAGGATCCGGGACAGCTTGACCCGGCTCGGGTCCCAGCTGACGCGTACCCGGTGGTGGGTGAGGTTGACCGCGCTTGCGGCGATGCCCTGAAGGGCGTTGAGACGGTGCTCGATCAGCCAGGCGCAGGCGGCGCAGGTGATGCCATCCACCGCCAGATTGGCGTGGACGCGGCCGCTGTCGTCCCCCTCGGGGTGCACGAACTGGCGCTGCAGCCCGGCGTCATCGAATACCGCCCAGGTCTCGGCCCGGGCGGCGTCACGATCATCGGGGCGCTCCGGCAGCTCGGTGCGGAAGCGGTAGTAGCTGGCCAGCCCGCCATCGACGATGGCGTGGGCCACCGCCTCGCAGCCGGGACAGCACAGCGGATGGCGGGTGTCGTCCAGGGTGATCGACCAGGGTGCCCTGGCGGGCACCGGGTTGCCGCAGTGATAGCAGGGCGCGTCGCGGGAGGTGTCGGCGGTATCGCTCGTCATGTCGCAGGCGTCGGGCTAGAGGCCCGGTTCCAGGGTCGCCTCGTCGTCGCTGGGGAAGCTCGCCTCGCCGGTCAGCCGCCATTCGGCCCCCTCTCCGGCCTCGGGCTGCAGCTGCAGGTACCAGCGGTGGCGCAGCGGCTCGTCCAGGGTGGTGACGTAGCGCCCCTCGCGCACGTGCGCGAGGGTGAGCTCGTGGTCGAAGTCGCTGTCGGTGGGGAAGATCAACGCCAGGTGCAGCCGTTCCGGCTGGCGCGGGCCGGCCAGGTCGATGACCACATCCCCGGTGCGGTTGTCGACCCGCAGGCGGGCGCTGAGCCCCAGCGCCTGGGCGTGCTCCTGCTTGGCCAGCTGCTCGTTGATGGCCAGGCCGCGCTCGTAGTAGTCGCCTCCCACCGAGCCATCGTAGTAGCGGATCGAGAGGGTCAGGTAGATCAGGCTGAAGGTGATCGACGACAGCAGCAGCCCGATCAGGAACCAGGGCCAGAACTGCTTGTACCAGGGCTTGATATCTTCGTTCATCTTATCTCCGCAGGTCGCCGAGGAAGCGCGCCTCGCGCTCCAGGCTGATATCGGGGGACTGTTCGGCGGTCAGCCGCAGGGTAATGGCGTGGCTGGGCTGCTCGATGGCATCGGCCGGTGCGGTGATGGTCACCACCTGCTGGCGCGAGTCGCTGGCCGGCACCCGGATGCGGTCGGTGTCCAGCGTGAGCCCCGCCAGGCCGCTGGCTTCCAGGCGGTATACATGGTCCTCGCCGTCCATGTTGCGCACCGTGATGGCATAGCTGTTGCTGATGTTGCCCTCGGCGGTGGTCTGGAACAGGCGGTTGCGGTCTCGCTCGACGTCGAAGGAGAGCGGTGTGCGGTCCCCCACGGTCCAGGCGAACAGCCCGATCATCACCAGCAGGGCGGCCAGATAGCCCATCAGGCGCGGACGCAGGATATGGGTCGGCTTGCCCTCCAGGGCGTTCTCGGTGGTGTAGCGGATCAGGCCCCGGGGGTAGCCCATCTTGTCCATCACGCTGTCGCAGGCATCGATGCAGGCCGCACAGGTGATGCACTCGTACTGCAGGCCGTCGCGGATGTCGATGCCGGTGGGGCAGACCTGCACGCAGAGGTCGCAGTCGATGCAGTCTCCGTGGCCGGCCTCCCGGGCCTCGGCATGGGAGAGGCTCTTCTTGCGTGCGCCCCGGGGCTCGCCGCGGGCCTCGTCGTAGGAGACGATCAGGGTGTCGCGGTCGAACATTACCGACTGGAAACGGGCGTAGGGGCACATGTAGATGCACACCTGCTCGCGCAGCCAGCCGGCATTGAGGTAGGTGAAGACCAGGAAGAAGCCGACCCAGAAGTAGGACCAGCCATGGGCCTGGAGCGTGGGCAGCTCCACCACCAGCTCGCGGATGGGGGTGAAGTAGCCCACGAAGGTGGTGCCGGTGGCCAGGGCGATGGCCAGCCAGATGGCATGCTTGGCGCCCTTGCGCCACAGCTTGTCGGCGTTCATCGCCTGCTTGTCGAGCTTGATGCGGCGGTTGCGCGAGCCCTCCAGGCGATGCTCCACCCAGATGAACAGGAAGGTCCAGACGCTCTGCGGGCAGGTGTAGCCGCACCAGACGCGGCCGGCGAACACCGTGATGAAGAACAGGCCGAAGGCGCAGATGATCAGCAGCCAGGAGAGCAGCATGAACTCCTGGGGGTAGAAGGTGGCCGAGAAGATGTGGAACTCACGGCCGGGCAGGTCGAACCAGATGGCGGGCCGGTCGCCCCAGGGCACCCAGGGCAGGAGGAAGAAGGCCAGCATCAGTACCCAATTGGAGCCGCGGCGCAGGCGTTGGAAGACCCCCTTTATCTCGCGCACGTAGATGTGACGGCGGCTCGCGTACATCTCATGGGTGACGGCTTCCTGCGGCGTGTGATGCGCCACGGGATCCGGGGTGACATCGTGGGTCGGAATCTTGTCGCTCATGGCGGGCTCGCGTCAGGAAGGTGGATCCATTGTATCGATGCGCTGCACAAACGAGAAAGGGTGCGACCTGGAGTCGCACCCTTGCTGCACCCGATGGGAGGTCGCCTCAGTCCTGGTCGCGCAGGCTGTAGACGTAGGCGGCCACCAGGTGGACGCGCTCCTCGCCGATATAGGCGGCCTGGGCAGGCATGTGGCCGTTACGACCGTTGCGCAGGGTCTGGCGCACGGAGTCCGCGACGCTCTGGCCGGGCTGCTGGTAGAGCCAGATATCGTTGGTCAGGTTGGGCGCGCCGAGTGCCTGGTTGCCGGTGCCGTCGGGCATGTGACAGGCCGCACACACCGAGGCGAAGGTCGCCGCACCGCTCTCGGCACGCTCGGCGTCATGCTCGTTGCCGGAGAGGGCGAGCACGTGCTGGGTGACGTTCTCGATGTTCTCCTGGCCGAGTTGCTGCCAGGAGGGCATCAGGCCATTGCGACCGTTGTTGAGGGTCGCCAGGATGTTCTCCGGCTCGCCGCCATAGAGCCACTCGTCGTCGGTCAGGTTGGGGAAGCCGTAACCGCCCTGGGCGCCCGAGCCGTGGCACACCGCGCAGTTGTTGAGATAGATGCGCTCGGCCACCTGCATCGCCTCGGCGTCCTGGGCGAGTTCGGGGATCGGCACCTCCTCGTACTGGGCGAAGATCGGCGTGAAGCGCTCCTCGGCACGCGCCACTTCCTCCTCCCACTGTCCCTCCTGGCTCCAGCCCAGCACGCCGGCGAAGTTGCCGAGGCCCGGGTAGAGCACCAGGTAGCCCAGTGCGAAGATCACGGTGCCCACGTAGAGCTGGAACCACCAGCGCGGCAGCGGGTTGTCGTACTCCTCGATGCCATCGGCGGCATGGCCGGTGGTATCCACATTGCCCTCGGCATCGGGGGTCTTGTCGGTCTTGCGGTTGGCGTAGAGCAGCCAGAACGCAATTCCGATGGAGCCCAGCGTGATGACGATGATCCAGGCGCTCCAGAACCCGGAAAGGGAGTCACCCCAGAGATTATTCATGTGTTCCTGTCTCCCTTGCTCTTGCAAGAACCGTTCTTGCGGGAATCGGCCCCGTTCGCCGAGGCGCTCGTGTCACGGTTGGGTTGTTCGTCATCGTCGGCGAAGGGCAGGTGGGCCGCCTCGTCGAAGTCCGGCTTGCGCCGCTTCGAGTAGGCCCACGCCGTGATGCCGATGAAGGCCACGATCAGTATGCCGGTGACGATGCCGCTTACGGTGCCGCTATCCATGATCAGTTGCCCTTGAGGACGGTGCCCAGCTGCTGCAGGTAGGCGATCAGCGCGGTGATCTCCTGCTCGCCGCGAACCTCGCCGGTGGCGTTCTCGATCTGCTCGTCGGTGTAGGGCACGCCGAGGGCACGCAGGGCGCGCATCTTCTTCGGGGTGGCCTCGCCGTCGAGGGTGTTCTCGAACAGCCA
Organism: Halomonas sp. SSL-5; assembly: GCF_030708455.1. GTDB lineage: Bacteria > Pseudomonadota > Gammaproteobacteria > Pseudomonadales > Halomonadaceae > Halomonas. Next base: position 2,887 of record NZ_JAUYWF010000013.1, on the reverse strand, counting down.
GGGATAGGCGGGCATCACCGACTCGGGCACCACGTCACGCGGGTTGTACATGTGGGCGCGGTGCCAGTCATCGCTGTAGCGGCCGCCCACACGGGCCAGGTCCGGGCCGGTGCGCTTGGAGCCCCACAGGAAGTTGTGGTCGTAGACCGACTCGCCGGCCACGCTGTAGTGGCCATAGCGTTCGGTCTCGGCGCGGAACGGGCGCACCATCTGGGAGTGGCAGCCCACGCAGCCCTCGCGGCGGTAGATATCGCGGCCTTCCAGTTCCAGGGCCGAGAGGGGCTCGAGGCCCTCCACCGGCTGTGTGGTCTGTTTCTGGAAGAACAGCGGTACCACCTCGGCCAGGCCGCCGAAACTGATCACCACCAGAATCAGCACGGCGAGCAGTCCGACATTCTTTTCGACGATCTCGTGTCTCATTGGAAGTCTCGTTCCCTGTAGGCTCAGGCGGTCTGCGGAAGCGGCTGGCGAGCACCCTCACCGCGCTTGACGGTCATGGTGACGTTGTAGGCCATGATCAGCATGCCGGTGACCCAGCACAAGCCGCCGATCAGGCGCACGATGTAGCCCGGGCCGCTGGCCTCGACGGCCTCGACGAAGGTGTACATCAGGGTGCCGTCGGGGTTGATGGCGCGCCACATCAGGCCCTGCAGGATGCCGTTGACCCACATGGAGGCGATGTAGAGCACGGTGCCGATGGTCGCCAGCCAGAAGTGCACGGCGATCAGGTTCACCGAGTGCATCTCGGTGCGGCCGAACAGGCGCGGAATCAGGTGATACATGGAGCCGATGGTGATCATCGCCACCCAGCCGAGTGCCCCGGCATGCACGTGGCCGATGGTCCAGTCGGTGTAGTGGGAGAGGGCGTTGACGGTCTTCACCGCCATCATCGGGCCCTCGAAGGTGGACATGCCGTAGAAGGAGAGGGCCACCACCAGGAAGCGCAGGGTCGGGTCGGTGCGCAGCTTATGCCAGGCGCCGGACAGGGTCATCATGCCGTTGATCATGCCGCCCCAGGAGGGGGCCAGCAGGATGATCGACATGATCATGCCCAGCGACTGGGCCCAGTTGGGCAGGGCGGTGTAGTGCAGGTGGTGCGGGCCGGCCCACATGTAGACCATGATCAGCGCCCAGAAGTGGACGATGGAGAGCCGGTAGGAGTAGACCGGACGCTCGGCCTGCTTGGGCACGAAGTAGTACATCATGCCCAGGAAGCCGGCGGTCAGGAAGAAGCCCACCGCGTTGTGGCCGTACCACCACTGCACCATGGCATCGATGGAGCCGGCGTAGATGGAGGTGGAATACATGGCGGTGACCGGGATCGCCGCATTGTTGACGATATGCAGCACCGCCACGGTCAGGATGAAGGCGGCGAAGAACCAGTTGGCCACATAGATATGGGAGGTCTGGCGGCGCTTGATGGTCATCAGGAAGACGATGGCATAGCTGATCCAGACCACGGCGATCAGGATATTGATCGGCCACTCCAGCTCGGCATACTCCTTGGTGGTCGTCATGCCCAGCGGCAGGGAGACCACCGCGGAGAGGATCACCGCCTGCCAGCCCCAGAAGGTGAAGGCGGCGAGGCGGTCGGAGAACAGCCGGGTCTGGCAGGTCCGCTGCACCACGTAGTAGGAGGTGGCGAACAGCGCCGAACCGCCGAAGGCGAAGATCACGGCGTTGGTATGCAGCGGGCGCAGGCGGCCGAAGCTGGTCCAGGGCAGATCGAGGTTCAGTTGCGGCCAGACCAGCTGGGCGGCGAGGATGACACCGAGTGTCATGCCCACGATGCCCCAGACCACGGTCATGATCGCGAACTGCCGAACTACCTTGTAGTTGTAGGTCGGGTGTTCAAGTGCTGTGCTCATGTCGGGTTCCCATCGAACGCGGTAGGAGATAAAGCTGCGTCAGTTTGTCACGGACGCGGCCTCCCTGAGGATGATCCAAGTCAATTCGCGAAGGATTCTACCCCAGCCGGGCAATATCCTGAACACGCCAATCGGCGTAATCGTCGAACTCACAAGGAGATCCCTTGTCGCATTATGCCTGCCAGTATCATGAGCCCATTACCGAGGCCGAGTGTCGCAAGCGACTGATGAGGGGCGAGCATGGCCACTGGTGGTTGCCCGATGGCCCTCTCGAGGTGAGCGGCGATGCCACTGTCGGTCGACTGCTTATCGCCCATGGCGCGGGCGCGGGCCAGGATTCCACGTTCCTGCAACGGCTGCGCGCCGGCCTGGCCGAAGGCGGCGTCCAGACCCTGGCCATCGAGTTCGGCTATCTCCAGCAGATGCGCCGCGAAGGTCGCCGGCGCCCCCCGCCGCGCGTCGACCGCCTGGTCGAGGAGATGGCGGCCTGGTGCGACCTTCTGTCACACCCCGGGTTGCCACCCCTGTGGCTGGGCGGCAAATCCATGGGCGGGCGGGTGGCCAGCCTGCTCGCCGCCCGTGACGGTGCAGCGGGTCTGGTGCTGTGCGGCTACCCCTTCCATCCCCCCGCCAAGCCCGAGCGGCTGCGCCTGGATCACTGGCCGCGGCTCGCCTGCCCCACCCTGGTGGTGCAGGGCACTCGCGACCCCTTCGGCACGCGTGATGAGGTGGCGGGCTATGCGCTGCCCGACACCGTGCGACTGCACTGGCTGGAGGATGGCGACCACGACTGGAAGCCACGGCGCGCCAGCGGCAGGAGCCAGGCACAGCTGATCGATGAGGGGGTCGCCGTCATCGTTGCCGGCATGGCCGCCCGGGCCAGCGGCCAGAAGCGGCCAGGTGAATGAATCCGCGGGTGAATACGGCAGCGACGCCGGGTGACCAGGGCTATCGCAGTTAGCCATGCGGTGATAGCGAAAGGCGCCGGGGACAGGTCGGAGAGGGGGTCCGAGGACCAG
>NZ_JAUYWF010000012.1 GCF_030708455.1 Halomonas sp. SSL-5 | reverse complement strand
CCTTGCTCCTTGCTCCTTGCTCCTTGCTCCTTGCTCCTTGCTCCTTGCTCCTTGCTCCTTGCTCCTTGCTCCTTGCTAGACAGTATCCCGTTCGCGCTCCATGAAAAGCAAGATAAGCCGCGTAATCTTGCTTTTCTTCGCCATTCAATAACGTAAATTACGTATTACGTACAATGTAATAACCTTCCTTTTGCCGACAATCCCCGCTATGCTGCGCCGGATATCGAGCCCAGAGGGGCATCGCGAGCCACCGGCTGGCCCCCCCTTCCTGCCGAGGAGAGACCCATGGCGCGCAGCGGCGTGACCTACGAAGACGTGCAGCGAGCCATCGATGAGCTGCTGACTCGCGGCGATGCCCCCAGCGTGCAGAAGATTCGCGAGATCCTGGGCACCGGGAGCTTCACCACCATCAGCGACCACCTGCGCGCCTGGCGGCAGCAGCGCGAGGAGAACCGCGACGTGCCGCCGCCCCGGGGCATGCCCGCCGCCCTTCAGGAGCTGGCCGAGGGGCTATGGCGTCAGGCACAGGAGAGCGCCAACGAGGCGTTGGGCCACTACCGGGAAGAGGCCGACCGCAAGGTCGAGGAGGCACAGGATGCCGCCGCCGGCGCGCATCGCGAGGCAGAGGATGCCCGGCAGCGCGAAACGGCACTGGCGAGCCACCTCGCCGGCACCGAACAGCGACTCGAGGCGCTGAGTGCCGAGCTGGCGACGCGTCAGGCGCAGGTCGAGACCCTGGGAAAATCCGAAGAGCGCCTCGCCACGCGACTGGCAGAGACGGAGTCTCTCCTGCAGCGCCATCGGGACGAAGCCAGCCGCGTGGCCGACGAGCACCAGCAGGCCATGCAAGCCCACGAGGCCGAGCATCGCGAGCGCCTGAATCGGGAGGAGCAGCGCCATGAAAGCGCCGAGTCCCGCCTGATGGCACTGCTCGACCAGGCGCGCCAGGAGCGACTGACCCAGGAGAAGGCGGCGGCCGGTCGGGAGGAGCAGCTGGAGAAGCGCCTCGCCCGGCAGGAGTCGCAGCTGCAGGAGGCGCGCGCCCGGCTGGCCGAGGAGGAGAAGCGTCATCGGGAGACCGACTGGGCTCGCCGCCAGGCCGAGGCGCTGGCCGACACCCGCCACCACGAGCAGGCGTTGCTCCAGGCCCGCATCGATGAGCAGAAACGCCACCTGGAGGACCAGGCGCAGCGCGTGAGGAACCTGGAGGAGCAGCTCCATCGCTGCCTGTGGCAGAGGCCGGCCGCCGCTCGCGAGGAAGAGCAGGATGACGCCAAGGCTGGCATGGAGAACGAGACACCCGATGGCGCCTCGTGAAATCGCCGAGCGCATAAGCAGAAGGGCCCCGCCGATCGGCGGGGCCCTTCCGTTGCCAGCGGCCCGGCGGGGGCCTATCGCCCCGGGCGGCGCCTAGCGATAGTAGGCGTTGGTGGTGTCGGTATGGTCGGTGACATCACGGATGCCGCCGAGCTCCGGGATACGCTCCATCAGGGTGCGCTCGACGCCCTCCTTGAGGGTCAGGTCCACCGCCGCACAGCCCTGGCAGCCACCGCCGAAGGCCAGCACGGCCACGTTCTCGCCGGTCAGCTCGACCAGCTTGATCTCGCCGCCGTGAGCCGCCAGGCCGGGGTTGATCTCGCTGTAGAGGATATAGTTGACGCGATCCTCCAGCGGGCTGTCGGCGTTGACCTTGGGCATCTTGGCGTTGGGCGCCTTGATGGTCAGCTGGCCGCCCATGCGGTCGGCATTGAAGTCGACTACCGCCTCCTCGAGGAACGGCAGGCTGTTCTTGTCCAGGAAGACGCCGAGCTTGGGCAGGTCCAGCTTTTCGTCGGTGGGCTCCTCCTCTCCGGGCCGGCAGTAGGCCAGGCAGGTCTCGGCGTAGGGGGTACCCGGCTGGGTGATGAAGATGCGTACCGCGATACCCTCGACGTTCTGCTTCTCGAGCAGCTCGGCAAGGTAGTCCTGGGCACTGTCGGTAATCTGGATCGGTTCGCTCATGGCACTCTCTTTTAAAGCTGTCTTGTAAAGCTGTCGCTGTCGGTCCGCGGCAGCGGCGTGTCGCCGCGTACTGGATACATTGATGACGCTAATGGTAAGACACGGGACGCGGCGAGACAATCCCGACTGATTTGCTGGGTTTTTGTGCGCCCACCTGCCCCCGCCGCGGCCAGTTTGGTAACATGGCGGGCTTGACAGAGGTCGCCGCACAGAAGATGCCCCGAGGCACCCGGCGGCCACGACACCCCCGGACACCACCCGCTGGAGACAGACTCACGCCATGGCCGCCGTTCCTACTGCCCAGACCGCTACCCTGATCGAACGCCTCGCCGAGCGCATCCTGATGCTCGACGGAGGCATGGGCACCATGCTCCAGAACGCCGGCCTGTCCGAGGCGGAGTTCCGCGGCGAGCGCTTCGCCGACTGGCCGTCGGACCTCAAGGGCAACAACGACCTGCTGGTGCTGACCTGCCCCGACCTGGTCACACGCATCCATCGTGAGTACCTCGAGGCCGGCGCCGACATCGTCGAGACCAACACCTTCAACAGCACGCGTCTCTCCCAGGCCGACTATGGCATGGAAGAGCAGGTGCCCGAGCTCAACCGCGAGGCGGCGCGCCTGGCCCGTGAGGTTTGCGATTCGGTAGCCGCCGAGACCGGCATCCCCCGCTACGTCGCCGGGGTTCTCGGGCCCACCTCACGCACCGCCTCGCTCTCTCCGGACGTCAACGACCCGGCCAAGCGCAACGTCACCTTCGATGCGCTGCGCGAGAACTACTTTGAAGCCGCCGAGGCGCTGATCGAGGGTGGCGCCGATCTGATCATGATCGAGACCATCTTCGACACCCTCAACGCCAAGGCGGCGATCTACGCCCTGGAGGAGCTGTTCGAGTCGCGCGGCGAGCGCCTGCCGGTGATGATCTCCGGCACCATCACCGACGCCTCCGGCCGCACCCTCTCCGGCCAGACCACCGAGGCGTTCTGGAACTCGGTGCGCCACGCCAAGCCGCTCACGGTGGGTCTCAACTGCGCCCTGGGGGCCGCGGAGCTGCGCCCCTACATCGAGGAACTCTCGACCAAGGCGGAGACCTTCGTCTCCGCCCATCCCAACGCCGGCCTGCCCAACGAGTTCGGCGAATATGACCAAACCCCCGAGGAGATGGCGGCCATCGTCGCCGAGTTCGCCGCAAGCGGCCTGGTCAACATCATCGGCGGCTGCTGCGGCTCCACCCCCGAGCATATCGCGGCGATCCACGCCGCCATCCAGGGCATGGCGCCGCGCCAAGTGCCGGACATTCCCCAGGCCTGCCGGCTGTCGGGCCTGGAGCCCTTCAACATCGGCCCCGACTCGCTGTTCGTCAACGTCGGCGAGCGCACCAACGTCACCGGGTCGGCGCGCTTCAAGCGGCTGATCGTCGACGAGGACTACACCACCGCCCTGGAGGTGGCCCTGGAGCAGGTGGAGAACGGCGCCCAGATCATCGACATCAACATGGATGAGGGGATGCTCGAGTCCCAGGAGGCGATGGTGCGCTTCCTCAACCTGATCGCCGGCGAGCCCGATATCGCGCGGGTGCCGATCATGGTCGACTCCTCCAAGTGGGAGATCATCGAGGCGGGCCTCAAGTGCATCCAGGGCAAGGCGGTGGTCAACTCCATCTCCATGAAGGAGGGCGAGGACGCCTTCCGCGAGCAGGCCACCATCTGCCGCCGGCATGGTGCCGCCGTGGTGGTGATGGCCTTCGACGAGACTGGCCAGGCGGACACCTTCGCGCGCAAGACCGAGATCTGCCAGCGCGCCTACCACATCCTGGTGGATGAGCTCGACTTCCCGCCGGAAGACATCATCTTCGACCCCAACATCTTCGCCATCGCCACCGGCATCGAGGAGCACGACAACTACGCCGTGGACTTCATCGAGGCCACCCGCTGGATCCGCGAGCACCTGCCCCACGCCATGGTCTCCGGCGGCGTTTCCAACGTCTCGTTCTCCTTCCGCGGCAACAATCCGGTGCGCGAGGCGATCCACTCGGTGTTCCTCTACCATGCCATCCGCGCCGGGCTGACCATGGGCATCGTCAACGCCGGCCAGCTGGCGGTCTACGACGACCTGGCCGAGGAGCTCCGCGAGGCGGTCGAGGACGTGGTCCAGAACCGCCGCGGCGACAGCACCGAGCGCCTGGTGGACCTCGCCGAGAAGTACAAGGGCGACGGCAGCGGCCCGGCGAAGAAGGAAGATCTCGAATGGCGCACCTGGGAGGTCGAGAAGCGCATCGCCCACTCCCTGGTCAAGGGCATCACCGCCTACATCGAGGAGGATACCGAGCTCGCCCGCCAGCGTGCCGAGCGCCCCATCGAGGTGATCGAGGGGCCGCTGATGGACGGCATGAACGTGGTCGGTGACCTGTTCGGCGACGGCAAGATGTTCCTGCCCCAGGTGGTCAAGTCGGCCCGTGTCATGAAGCAGGCGGTGGCCTACCTGATCCCGTACATCGAGGCGGAGAAGGCCCTCAACGAGGACACCCAGGCCAAGGGCAAGATCGTCATGGCCACGGTCAAGGGCGACGTCCACGATATCGGCAAGAACATCGTCGGCGTGGTCCTGCAGTGCAACAACTACGAGGTCATCGACCTCGGCGTGATGGTACCGGCGGAGAAGATCCTGCAGACCGCCAGGGAGGAGAAGGCCGACATCATCGGCCTCTCCGGCCTGATCACCCCATCCCTGGACGAGATGGTGCACGTGGCCAAGGAGATGCAGCGCCAGGGCTTCGAACTGCCGCTGCTGATCGGCGGTGCCACCACCTCCAAGGCCCATACGGCGGTGAAGGTGGAGCCTCAGTACGCGCAGCCGGTGATCTACGTGTCCGATGCCTCCCGCGCCGTGGGGGTCGCCGGCAAGCTGCTCTCGCCGACCCTCAAGCCGGCCTATGTGGCGGAGATCAGCGCGGAGTACGAGCGGGTTCGCGAGCGCAACGCCAAGCGTCGTCCCAAGGCCGCCGATCTCACCTATGCCCAGGCCAGGGAGCGCAAGTGCCGCCTCGACTGGGACGCCTATACCCCGCCGCGGCCGGCCATGACCGGCACCCTCGCCTTCGACGACTATGATCTCGAGGAGCTGGTCGAGCGCATCGACTGGACGCCCTTCTTCATGAGCTGGCAGCTGGCCGGCAAGTACCCGAAGATCCTCGACGATGCCAAGGTCGGCGAGGCGGCGCGCAGCCTGTTCCACGACGCCCAGGCGATGCTGCGCAAGCTGATCGACGAGAAGCTGGTGGAGGCGCGCGGCGTGATCGGCATCTGGCCGGCCAACAGCGTCGATGACGACGTCATCGAGGTGTATGCCGATGAGTCCCGCCGCCAGGTGATCGAGCGGCTGCACCATATTCGCCAGCAGACCACCAAGAACCGCGACGGGGTCTGCTACAGCCTGGCCGACTTCGTGGCGCCCCGTGCCGACAGCGAGCCGAGCGGCAAGCCCGACTGGATCGGCGGCTTCGCGGTGACCACCGGCCACGGTGTGGAGGCGCTGGCCGAGCGCTACAAGGCCGCCGGCGACGACTACAACGCCATCCTGGTGCAGTCACTCACCGACCGCCTGGCCGAGGCCTTCGCCGAGCGTCTGCATGAGCGGGTACGCAAGGAGTTCTGGGGCTATGTCCCCGCAGAGACCCTGGACAACGACGCCCTGATCGCCGAGAAGTATCAGGGCATCCGCCCGGCACCGGGCTACCCGGCCTGCCCCGACCACACCGAGAAGCCCACCCTGTTCAGGCTGCTCGAGGCCACCGACCAGGCCGGCATCACCCTGACCGAGAACTTCGCCATGTGGCCGGCCGCCGCCGTGGCCGGCTGGTACTTCTCGCATCCGCAGTCGAAGTACTTCTCTACCGGCAAGATCACCCGCGATCAGGTGGAGTCACTGGCCAGTCGCAAGGGCATGACGCTCGAGGAGATGGAGCGCTGGCTGGCGCCGGTACTCTCCTACGACCCCGCCTGACCCTCGGCGGGCCGCCGCGGCGGCCCGCCCCCAGCTCCTGCCGCGGACCGCCATGCTGCCTCCCTCGACACGCCGTCGCACCATCCTGCGTCTCGCCCTGCCGATCATCGCCGGCATGCTCTCCCAGAGCCTGATCAACCTGATCGATGCGGCCATGGTGGGCTCGCTGGGCGAAGTGCCCCTGGCCGGCGTGGGGATCGGCGGCTACGTGATGTTCATGATCACCGCCCTGGTGTTCGGGCTCTCCTCCGGGGTCCAGGCCCAGACCGCACGGCGCCACGGCGAGCAGGCCGGGGCGCGCCTGGCCATGCCGCTCAATGCCGGCCTGGTCATCGCCGTGGGGCTCTCCCTGCCGGTGACGTTGCTCTGCCTGTGGCAGGCACCGACGCTGATGGCGCTGATCAGCCAGGACCCGGCGGTCAACGCCGAGGCGGTCGCCTACTTTCGCTGGCGGGTGCTGTCGCTGGCTGCCGTGGCGATGATCTTCTGCTTTCGTGGCTACTGGAACGGCATCCAGCAGACCGGCCTCTACCTGCGCATCATCCTGGCGATGCATGCCATCAACGTGATGGCAAGCCTGGGGCTGATCTTCGGCTATCTGGGGCTGCCCGCCATGGGGGCCGCCGGCGCCGGCCTCGGCACCACCCTGTCGCTGTTCGTCGGGCTCGTCCTCTGGGCCTGGGCCAGCCTGCGCCATGCCCGGCCCAGCGGCTTCCTGGCCGGGCTGCCGCGACGCTTCACCTTCCTCACCACCCTGCGCCTGGCCGGCCCCCACTCCTTCCAGCAACTGTGGTTCGCGGCCGGCTACGCGGTGCTGTTCTGGATACTGGGTCAGGTAGGCACCGCCAGCGTGGCGGTGGGCCACGTGCTGGTGAACCTCTCGCTGCTGCTGATCCTGCCCGGCGTGGGGCTGGGCATGGCGGCCATGAGCCTGGTGGGCCAGGCGCTGGGGCGCGAGGAGCACGGTGACGCGCACCGCTGGGGCTGGGAGGTGGTGCACCTCGCCTGGCTCTGCCTGGCGGTGATCGCGCTACCCATGGCGCTGTTTCCCGACGCCGTGCTCGTCCTCTTCCTGCATGATCCGGCCCTGGTCGAGCTGGCCCGCCTGCCGCTGCGCCTGACGGCGCTGATGATCGTGCTCGACGCCGCGGCACTGGTGCTCGCCCAGGCGCTGCTCGGAGCCGGCGCCAACCGTACGGTGATGACCGCCACCCTGTCGCTGCAATGGCTGCTGTTCCTGCCGCTGGCCTGGCTGGTAGGCGTCTGGCTCGAGCAGGGGCTGCTGGGCATCTGGTGGGTGCAACTCGCCTATCGCTGCCTCAATTCGCTGTGGTTCGCCGCGATCTGGCAGCGTCGCCGCTGGCAGCGCCTCTGCGTGTAGGCGCCGCCCGCTAATTACTTTAAGTATAAAAACTATGAAGATTTATTCTTTTAAATAATATGGCGCCCCGCGTATCGTGCCTGGCTAGGCACTGCCACTTTCACTGCAGCAGGACGGCTGAATGTATCGCTACGACACTCACGACCAGACACTCGTCAACGAACGCGTGGCCCAGTTTCGCGACCAGATGGAGCGTTATCTGGCCGGCCGCCTGAGCGAGGAGGAGTTCCTGCCGCTGCGGGTGCAGAACGGCCTGTATATCCAGCGCTACGCTCCCATGCTGCGCATCGCCATTCCCTACGGCATGCTGGCCGCCTATCAGCTGCGCAAGCTGGGCGACCTGGCTCGCGACTACGATCGCGGCTATGGCCACTTCACCACCCGCACCAACCTGCAGCTCAACTGGCCGAAGCTCGAGACCGTGCCGGACATGCTCGCCGAGCTCGCCAGCGTGCAGATGCATGCCATCCAGACCAGCGGCAACGATATCCGCAACACCACCACCGACCAGTTCGCCGGCGTGGCCGAGGACGAGGAGGTCGACCCGCGGCCCTGGTGCGAGCTGATCCGCCAGTGGTCCACCTTCCACCCCGAGTTCGCCTACCTGCCGCGCAAGTTCAAGATCGCGGTGACCGGTGCCGCCGAGGATCGCGCGGCGATCCAGGTCCACGACGTGGGGCTGCGGCTGTGGCGTGACGCCCGTGGTGAGGTACGCGTCAGGGTGCTGGCCGGCGGTGGCCTGGGCCGCACTCCGATGATCGGCGAGGTGGTCCGCGACGACCTGCCCTGGCAGCACCTGCTCACCTACCTCGAGGCGCTGGTACGGGTCTACAACCAGTTCGGCCGCCGCGACAACAAGTTCAAGGCGCGCATCAAGATCCTGGTCAAGGCGCTGGGGATCGAGGAGTTCCGCCGCCGCGTCGAGGAGGAGTGGGCCCATCTCAAGGATGGCCCCCAGACCCTGACCCAGGAGAGCGTCGAGCGGGTGGCGGCCCACTTCGTCGACCCCGAGCGGCGCCCCGTTACCGACGAGGCCATCGCCGCTATCGAGGCGTTGCGCGGCGAGAATCGCGCCTTCGGTCGCTTCATGACCAACAACGTCCACGGTCACAAGGTGCCCGGCTACGCGTCGGTGACCCTCTCCCTGAAGCGCAGCGGCCACTCGCCCGGCGACGTCACCGCCGAGCAGATGCACCAGATCGCGGATCTCGCCGACGAGTACAGCTTCGGCGAGCTGCGCGTCACCCATGAGCAGAACCTGGTGCTCTCCGACGTGCCCATGGATCGCCTGGAGGCGCTGTGGCACGAGCTCGAGGCACTGGGCCTGGCCAATCCCACGGTGGGCACCCTGGCCGACCTGATCTGCTGCCCGGGGGGTGACTACTGCGCCCTGGCCAACGCCAAGTCGATCCCGGTGGCCCAGGCCATCCAGGAGCGCTTCGAGGACCTGGACTTCCTCTACGACCTGGGCCCGCTGGAGCTCAACATCTCCGGTTGCATGAACGCCTGTGGCCATCACCATGTCGGTCACATCGGCATCCTGGGCGTCGACAAGAAGGGCGAGGAGTGGTATCAGATCTCGCTCGGCGGCGCCCAGGGCAATGCCGCCTCGCTGGGCAAGATCCTCGGCCCCTCCTTCAGCCGCGAGGCGGTCCCCGAGGTCATCGACACCCTGCTCAAGGTCTACGTCAGCCAGCGCAGCGACGACGAGACCTTCCTCGACACCTATCGTCGCATCGGTCTCAAGCCCTTCAAGGAGCGCGTCTATGCCTGATCAGGCCCCCCACTCCGCTAGCCAACGCCCCTATCTGTTTCGCGACCAGCCGGCCGCCGATGACTGGCAGCTGATCCGAGAGGGTCAGCCGGCGGCCGGTGCGCCGGCCATCATACCCCTGAGCGAATGGCTCGAGGGCGAGGGTGGCGAGGAGCGCGCCCCCTGGCTGGCGGCCGACACCGAGCTCGATGACGCCCTGGCCGCCCGCCTCGCCGCGGCACCGCTGGTCGCCATCGACTTCCCGAAGTTCACCGACGGTCGCGGCTATAGCCTGGCGCGGCTGCTGCGTGAGCGCCACGGCTATGAGGGGGAGATACGCGCCATCGGCGACGTGCTGGTCGACCAGCTGTTCTTCATGCGCCGCTGCGGCTTCGACGGCTTCTCGCTGCGCGAGGACCAGTGGCTGGAGGACGCCCTGCGCAACCTGCATGTCTTCAGCCGCGCCTACCAGCCGGCGGTGGACCAGCCCGAGCCGCTGTTCCGGCGCCGCGAGCGCGAACGGAGCCAGGCCACGCGCGAGCCGGCCTTCGCCTAACCTCGCCGCTTCTGCTGGCGCTCGCGGTTATCGGCGCGGGCGCGTTCGCTCTTGCGCAGCAGCACCCAGGTGGCGCCCAGGCCGCCGTCGGCAGGCTGGGCGGAGACGAAGGCCTGCACCTCGAGGAACTGCGTGAGCCACTTGGCCAGGTAGGAGCGCAGCACGTTGGGCGGGCTGTCGATGGCCTGGCCGCGGCCGTACACGATCAGCACCGAGCGCAGGTCGTGGGCATAGGCCTCGTGGATAAAGGGCGGCAGGCTGCGCCGACACTCCTCCAGCGGGCGGCGCAGCAGGTGCAGCCGGGCCTGGGCGGCATAGCCACCGTGGCGCAGGCGATCCACCACGCCCTGCTGGATGCCGTCGCAGCGATACGCCAGCGGATCGAAGGGCGGCACCAGATCGACGAAGTCGTCGGAGAGGAAGCCGTGACCCTCCAGTTCGGCGGCGGCACTCTCGCGACGGGCGAGCTGCGCCTCGCTGGGAGAGCCCGCAGAACGGCCGGTATCGGCGCGATCCCTGCCCCGGGTCAGCGGGCGTACATCCCCCATCAGCGCCTGAAAGTCGAGGTCATCGCGTGCCGTCTGGTTCATGGCTCACCTCCTTCGTCATGGGAAAGGCCATCCTAGCAGAGCCCAACCTCGCGCTGCGACGCCCGTGCATGGCAGGATGGGCCGACCGCAACGGCGAGAACTCCATGCGACCACGACGGCTGCTGGCCACCACCCTCATCGGCACCCCGCTGGCAGCGGCGGGCTGGCTGTGGCTGACCATGCTCAGCCCCTACACCTACGAGCGCCCCGAGCATCTCGACCCCATCGGCGAGGGCCCCCATGAGGTCTTCGTCTATGGCACCCTGCGCGTGCCACCGGTGCGCTGGATCGTGATCGGCGGCCGGGTCGAGACCCGGCCCGCGCACCTCGAGGACTGGCGACGCAACGGCCTGGACCTCGAGCCGGCGCCAGGCGAGCGCGTGCCGGGCGAGGTATTGAGCGTCGCCGCCGATGAGCTTGCCCGGCTCGACCGCTACGAGCGGCTGGGCATTCGCTACGAACGGGTGCGCCTGCCCCTCGCCGATGGCAGCGAGGCCTGGGTCTATCGCCGCCTGCCCGAGGCGTCGCCGGCACCGGCTTCCCCGTGAGCCAACTCGTGGCCCTTGCTACAATGCCGCGAACCACACGACATGGCCTTCACGGTCGAGGAGCCCGCATGACCCGGATCACCCTGCTGCACAACCCGCGCTGCTCGAAGTCACGCCAGGCCCTCGCCCTGCTCGAGGAGCGCGGCATCGACCTCGCGGTTCGCCGCTACCTCGACGCACCCCTCGACGAGCGGGAGCTGCGCGACCTCATCGCCCGCCTGGATAGCGGCGTCGAGCGCCTGGTGCGCCATGGAGAGGCCGAGTGGAAGGCCCTTGGCGCCGATGCCAGCGACCCGGAGCAGGTGGTCCAGGCGATCCTCGCCCACCCGAGGATCATGGAACGCCCCATCGCCGACGATGGCCAGCGAGCCGTGATCGGCCGCCCGCCCGAGGTCATCCTGGCGCTGCTGTCGTGACCTTCGCCTGCCTCTTCTCCTACACCCCCTGCTATCTGGAGCTTCGATGAGCGCTTCCCTGCCCTATGTGCTGATCCTCTACTATTCTCGGCACGGCGCCACCCGCGCGATGGCCGAGCGCCTCGCCGCCGGCGTGGAGTCCCTGCGTGGCGTCGAGGCGCGGCTGCGCACGGTGCCGCCGGTATCCCCTACCTGCGAGGCGGTGGACCCCGAGATTCCCGCCGAGGGGGCGGTCTACGCCAGCCTTGACGACCTGCGCCACTGCGCCGGCCTGGCCATCGGCAGCCCCACTCGCTTCGGCAACATGGCGGCGCCCCTCAAGCACTTCCTCGACGGCACCAGCGAGCTATGGCTGGGAGGGGCGCTGATCGACAAGCCGGCCACCGCCTTTACCTCCACCTCGAGCCTGCATGGCGGCCAGGAGGCGACGCTGCTGACCATGCTGGTGCCACTGCTGCATCATGGCATGGTCTATGCGGGCCTCCCCTACAGCGAGACCGAGCTGATGGAGACCACCCGCGGGGGCACGCCCTATGGTGCCAGCCACCTGGCCGGCAAGCGCAGCGACCTGCCCCTCGATGATCATGAACGCACCCTGGCCTATGCCCAGGGGCGTCGCCTGGCGCGTCTCGCCCTGGCGCTGTCCACGCTGCGGGAGAGCGACTCATGAGGGCCGCGCTGGAGAGGATGGAAAAGGATAGGGGGCTGGATGTCCTGACCGCCAAGATGCGCCGGCTGGTGCTGGTCAGCTATGCCGCGCTGGTGGCACTGATGGTCTATCGCGGCCTGCAGATCGAAGGCGACAGCGGCCCCCTGGTGCCCATCGTCGCCTTCGTGCTGCCCCTGGTGCTGTTCCTGCCGTCGCTGATCGGCCGGCGCCCCCGTGGCCATGCCTGGCTGGCCTTCGTCAGCCTCCTCTACTTCGCCCAGGGGGTGATGGTCGCCACGCTCCCCGGGGAGGGTCTGCGCGGCATCGTCGAGGCGGTGGCGTCACTGGCGCTGTTTGCCGGCTGTACCGGCTATGCGCGCTTTCGCAGCCGTCAGCTGAGGCAGGATGCCAGCAGCAGCTGAGCCGCCGGGGCGCTAGGCTTGATGGCGGCTTGATGTGTATCAAGCCTCATACCGACAAGCCGACGAAAGGAGTTCGTGATGACCGTGACCCTCCGCCCCCTGCTCAGCCTGGGCCTCTCCGCCGCCCTCATGCTGCCGCTGGCCGCCCAGGCCGCCGAGCCCGAGGATGCCATCGAGTATCGCCAGTCGGCCCTGCGCGTCATGGCCTGGCAGCTCGGCCCCATGGGCGACATGGCCCAGGGCGATATCGACTATGACGAGGAAGAGTTCGCCACCCGAGCACGCAACCTGGCGTCCGTTGCCCATCTGCCCTGGGAAGGCTTCATGGAAGGCACCCTGCGGGGTGATGACCACACCGCCGAGACCGATGCCCTGGCCAAGATCGGTGACGATTGGTCAGGCTTCGAGGAGAAGCAGGAGACCTTGAAGCAGGAGGTCGCCACCCTGGCCCGGATGGTCGATGATGACGAGGAGTTCAGCGCCTTGCGCCGCCAGGTCGGTGCCGTGGGCAACAGCTGCAAGGGGTGTCACGACGACTTCCGCGCCGAGTAACCGCCCCCGCTGGCAATTCTCGACCTGACCGCGATGGGGCGACCTGCAGGGCCGCCCCATCGTCCATTGTTGCCACGCCACGCTTGCTCAGGCGTGCCACAGCCAGATGACCGGCAAGGCACTGAGTGCGCCCAGTGCCAGGGCCAACCAGAGGCTCGCCACACGGCTTTTGAGGCCGGCATCAGGCTCGTCCTCGGGGCGCCGCTCCAGCGCCTTACGCCCGGTGAACATGGCACCCACCAACCGTTCTCCCTTCACGCGGTGTACCACCAGGGCCAACAGGTGGCCGGCGATCAACACCACCAGCAGGTTGGCGTTGAGGTGATGGAATGACTGGAAGAACGCGACGGCATCGTCGCCCACCCAGCCGTTCAGCGGCGCGCTGAAGAAGATATCGTCGGTCATGAACAGGCCGCTTACCGCCTGGAACGACAGCGACAGCAGCATCACCAGGACCATGACGCCCCCCAGGGGATTGTGCCCAGCGAAGGCGGGGGGCCGTCCGCCGAGCAGTCGCCGGCCATAGTCAATCGTGCAGCCGGGAGAGCGCAGGAAGCTTGAGAAGCGGGCATGGCGGCTGCCCAGCAGGCCCCAGAGCCAACGGAACAGCAACAGCCCCAGCAGCAGGTAGCCCGAGCGGGCATGGATCTCGACCGGAAAGGCGAAGGGGGCGCCCTCGGTCTTCATGGTGTAGAAGGAGAGGCCCACTAGGGCCACCAGGGACCAGTGGAAGAGACGAACCGGAATATCCCATACCAGCAGTCGAGTCATCTTGCCTCCTTGCATTTATCAGACGAGCATCTTGCCAAGAGCTGCCAAGTCAGTGGATCTGTCTTATCATGGCTGCCGCCGCTGACCACCGCGTCAGCCCATCGACGGTAAGGAGTCTATCACCGTGTCACTACCATACGCCTGGAAGGAAGCCGGGAAGCTCACCCTGCCGGTGATGTTTGGCTACCTGCCGCTGGGGGCCGCCTACGGGATCCTCGCCGTGGAGGTCGGGGTACCCTGGTGGGCGGCGGTAATGATGTCCCTGGTGATCTATGCCGGTGCGGGACAGTTTCTCGCCGTGGCCCTGCTCGCCGCCGGCGCCGGACTGATGGAGCTGGCGGTGGCGACCCTGATGCTCAATTCCCGCCACCTCTTCTACGGGCTCTCGCTGCTGAAGCGTTTCCAGGGGGCCGGCTGGCGCAAGCCCTATCTGATCTTCGCCCTCACCGACGAAACCTATTCGCTGATCACCACCCTGCCCGCCGAGCGCGCCGGTGACCAGGCCCTGGCCTTCCGGGTCAGCCTGCTCAACCAGGCCTGGTGGGTGCTGGGCTCCATCGCGGGGGTCCTCGCCGGCAGCACCCTGGCCTTCGACAGCCGCGGCATCGAGTTCGCCCTCACGGCGCTATTCATCGTGCTCACCCTCGAGCAGGCCCGCCGACTGCGCCGCTGGTTGCCCTTTGCCATCGCCATGATGACCGGTCTGGGTGCCCTGCTGCTGCTGCCGGACCGCCACCTGCTGCTGGGCGCCATCGGCGCGGCCAGCCTGATCCTGCTGCTGCATTATCGTCACGTCCAGCGCCGGGAGGCCAACGCATGAGCACCCTGTCACTGCTGCTGTTCATCGGCGTCTGCGCCCTGGCGACCTTCGCCACCCGGGTCATCCCCTTCGTGGCCCTGGCGAAGCATGCCGACCACCCCTTGATCCTGCATCTGGGGCGCTACCTGCCCCCCACGGTGATGATGATCCTGGTGATCTATGCACTGCGCGACTTTCGTCCGTTGCTCGATGGCCGGCTCAACGCCGGCGCCACCGGCTGGCCGATGATGGCGGCCGCGCTGATCGTCGCCCTCCTGCATCTGTGGCGGCGCAACGCCCTGCTGTCGATCATCGGCGGCACCGGTGCCTATATGGCCATGGTGCAGCTGGGCTGGATGGGGTGAGAACACCTCGGCTCGACACTATGCATAGCGCCAGAAAATGTTGCCGCGCTGCAAAACAGGTGTTGAGCTGCGTCTTCGAAGCGGCGAACATGCACAGAGATTTCAGGAGAGCTCAGCACGATGACACGCAATATTGCCGATATCCGCCGCGACTACGAAGGCGGCCAGCTCGATGAGGCCCAGGTTACCGATGACCCCATGCCGCTGTTCGAGGAGTGGTTGACCCTGGCGCTGGAGAACGAGGGCCTCGACGGCAACGCCATGACCCTGGCTACCGTGGACAGCCAGGGGCGTCCCCACGCCCGCGTGGTGCTGCTCAAGGGCATCGATGACCAGGGTTTCGTCTTCTATACCAACTATCACAGCCACAAGGGCAGCGAGCTGAACAATGTTCCCCACGCCGCCCTGACCTTCTGGTGGCCATCGCTGTCACGCCAGGTGCGCATCGAGGGGCGCGTCGAGCAGGTCAGCGAGCAGGAGTCCGACGACTACTTCGCCAGTCGTCCGCGGGCCAGCCAGCTCGGCGCCTGGATCGCCACCCAGAGCGTGGTGATTCCGGATCGCACCTGGATCGAGGAGCGTCAGGCACGCTTCGAGCGAGCCTACGAGGGACAACAGATCCCGCGCCCGGTGCATTGGGGTGGCTACCGCGTCATCCCCGAGATGGTGGAGTTCTGGCAGGGCCAGCCCAGCCGCCTCCACGACCGTATCCGCTTCGAGCGCCGCGACGCCGACTGGCACCACTTCCGCCTGGCACCCTGAGGCGTCCCTGCCTCAACCCTTGTCGAGGCCGCCGGGGTTTGCCCCCAAAGCGGCAAGGGCCTGCCCTCAGTCGGGCAGGCTCTCCAGGCGGTGCCGCTGCCAGTCGCTGTCCGGTTCATTGAGGCGCAGCACCGCGTCCACCACCTGCTCCTCCATGTTGTAGCGCTGCTTGAAGCCCAGATGCTTCATCAGCGCGCGCATGGGGTGATTGTCGACCATGATCTTGCCGATCATCTCCAGGGTGCCGACGCTCTTGCAGTAATTGATCATCTTGTTCATCAGCAGGCTGCCGATACCCAGGCCCTGCAGGTCGTCGCGAATGATGACCGAGAACTCGGTACGAATATTGTCGGGGTCGTTCCAGACCCTGACCACGCCCAGCATCTCCTTGCTGCCATCCTCCAGCAGGTGCTCGGCGATAAAGGCCATCTGCCGGTCGTAGTTGATATGCGAGAGCATCGACAGGTCACGCTGGGTCAGGTCCGCCTTGTTGTGGAAATAGCGGAAGCGGATGCTTTCCTCGGAGAGCTGGCCGTGGAAACTGGTAATAAGCGGCGCATCCTCGGCGCGGATCGGCCGCACCTCGACCTTCCAGCCGTTCTTGAGCGTGAGCCACTCCCTGAGCTCCTCGGGATAGGGCATTATCGCGAAGCGCGCCGGCAGGCCGAGGTCCATGGCGAAGTCCACTGCCACCATGTCATCGCGGTTGAGCAACAGCGGGTTGATCTCCAGGCCGCGCAGCTCGAGCAGGTCGCTGGCCATCTGTGACAACTTGACCAGCAGCTGGCAGAGCCGATCGATATCGCGGCGCGGATCGCTGGAGTGCTCGTGGATCAGGCGCGCCACATGGGTGTGCTCCACCGTATCCTCGGCCAGGCGCATGTTGAGCGGCGGCAGCGCCACCTGGCGGTCGGCCAGGATATTGACCTTGTAGCCGCCGATGCCGAACACCACCACGGGGCCGAACACCGGGTCGCGGGTGATCCCGGCGCATACCTGCATGGAGTGCTTGCCGCGCTGCATGGGCTGCAGGCAATACTCGCGCACCTCGAAGGCGGGGTACTTCTCGGCGATCTTCTCCCCCAGCAGCTCGACACCTTCCGCCACCTGCTGCGGCGTCTTCAGGTCCTGGAGCAGGCCGGCGGAGAGACGGTGAGGATGCTTGCGGTAGCGGAACGGTCGGCAGTTGCCCTCGTGGATCACCTTCAGTGCCATGCTGCCCTCGAACGCCTCCGCCGCCGCGGCACCCTCTTCGGCCGTCGCCACATAGCGGCGCGGTGCCACGGGAATGCCGTAGGCCTCCAGCACCTGGGCGGTCTCGGAGTGGGTCAGCGTCTCGCGGCCCTCGGCCTTGACCGCCTCGATCAGCTTGCGGCAGCGGACACGGATCTCGCGGGTGGTGGAAAACGGCAGGCTCGGCGGGGTCTCCTGCAGCAGTGCCTGGACCCGCTGATAGTTCACCATGTGCATGAAGGCCTTCACCGCCTGCTCGGGTGATACATAGGTGGGAATCTCCGCCAGGCTACACTCGTGGCGCGCCGACAAGGCCTCTTCGAGCCCCATGAAACTGGTCAACAAGTTGCGGCGGAAGCGCTTGCGGTTGGCCACCAACGCCTGGGCGGTCACCTTGGAAGGCGCCAGACGAGTGGGGGCATGCACCACCAGCACCGCATCGACGCCGGGGTCCGCGGCGACGATCTCCAGCGCATCCACCATCATCTCCGGCGTGGCGTTGCCACCCAGGTCGACGGGGTTCTCGCCGGGCTTGCTGATGTCCAGGCCGCCACTACGCAGGGCGTGACGCGTCTCCTCGCTGAAGTCCGCCAGCTTGCCGCCGGCATTGATCAGCTTGTCGATGGCCAGCATCGCCGGCCCCAGGCCGTTGGAGACGATGGCCAGTCGATCACCGCGCAGGGGCTTCATGCGCGACAGGGTCATCAGGGCGTCGAACAGCTCGTCGGAGTCATGCACGCGCACCACGCCGGCCCGGGAGAAGGCGGCATCGAACAGCTGGTCGCGGTTGGCGATCCCCGGGGTCGGCGGTAGCCCGGTGAGGTCGGACTCGGGGGTGCGCCCGCTCTTGATCGCCAGCACCAGGCGGTTGCGTGAGGCGTCGCGCAGCGCGGTCATGAAGTGCTGGGCATCCATCACCTTCTCGAGATGCAGCAGGATCGCCTGGGTCGGCGAGTACTGGTTGATGTAGTCCAGCAGGTCGGGAAGCATCACGTCGACGCTGTCGCCCAGGGTGATCAGGTGGGAGAAGCCCACCCCGCGCCCCGCCGCCCAGTCGATCATCGCCGTGCCCAGCATGCCCGACTGACCGAGATAGGCGACCTTGCCGCGCTTGATGACCTGATTGGCATAGGAGGCATTGAGACGCCGTCCGGGGACGATCAGCCCCATGCACTCGGGACCCAGCACCCGGATGCCGGAGGCGCGGGCGGCCTCCAGCATGCGGCTGCGGATCGAGGCCTTGCCATGGCGCTCCTCGTCGAGGTGGGAGCCGCCGGAGAGCACCAGGGCGGCACGGCAGCCGTAGCCGCCCAGCCTGGCGATGCGGCCCGGCACCGTCTCGACCGGCGAGCAGATCACCGCGAGGTCGGGCACCTCGGGGAGCTGGGAGACACGGGAGAAGGCCGGCTGGCCGTGCACGCTGCTGTAGCCCTTGGGGTTCACCGCCCAGATGGTGCCGGGAAACTCCCCTTCCAGCAGATTACGGATGACGATGCCCCCCAGGGATTCCGACTTTTCCGAGGCGCCGATCACGGCGATGGTGCGAGGTTCGAAGAAGTGGCGGAGGAAACGGGTGCTCAAGGCGATCTCCCGGCTGTTGACGCATGAAGTGACTGCCTACTGTGTACGACCTATTGACACTGTCTGGCAAGGGCTTGGCCCAAGTAAAGTGACCCCAGTCAGCACGGAGAGCGCCATGATCACCGGTTACATCACCCATCCCGACTGCCACCTCCACCATATGGGGCCGGAACACCCGGAGTGTCCCTTGCGCCTGGAGGCGATCCGGGCCCGCCTGTCCCTGTCGGGCACCCTGCAGCAGACCATGCAGTCGGAGGCGCGTCCGGCCACCGAGGAGGAGCTCGCCCTGGTCCATCCGGTTCGCCACCTGCGCGCCCTGGACAAGTGCGTGCCGGAGCAGGGGATCGTCACCCTCGACAGTGACACCATGATGAACCCCGACAGCCTCAAGGCGGCCCGTGTCGCCGCCGGGGCGGTGATCCGCGGCGTCGACCAGGTATATCGCCATCAGGCCGACAACGTCTTCTGCGCGGTGCGCCCACCCGGCCATCACGCCGAGGCCACCGATGCCATGGGCTTCTGCTTCTACAACAATGTCGCGGTGGGCGCCGCCCACGCCCGCAAGAAGTACGGCGCGCGGCGCATCGCCATCCTCGATTTCGATGTCCACCAGTGCAACGGCACCATCGACATCTTCAAGGACGACCCCGAGGTGCTGGTCTGTACCAGCTTCCAGTTCCCGTTCTATCCCTGGCGTTACCTGCGCAGCGAATGGCAGAACGTGGTCAACACGCCGCTCTCCGCCGGCACCGACAGCGCCGCCTTCCGCAAGGCGATCGAGGATGACTGGCTGCCCGCCCTGCATCGTTTCAAGCCCGAACTGGTGCTGCTCTCCTCGGGCTTCGACGCCCACCGCGAAGACGAGATGGCCGAGCTCTGCCTGGAGGACGAGGACTTCCACTGGGTGACCCATATGGCCCTGGAGATCGCCGAGCTTTATGCCGATGGACGGCTGGTATCGGTGCTCGAGGGCGGCTATCACCTGGAATCGCTGGGGCGCTGCGTGGACGCCCACGTCAAGGCGCTGCTGGGACTGCCCTACGGCGACGGCGTTTCCTGACCCCGGGAAACATCCCGCGACAAGCGGGTTCTCTCCTCCGTGCCCCGATAACACGCTAGCGCCGATAAATCGGGTTCCCGGATATGGGAAGTCTCTCTCAGGGATGGCCCTGGCGTTGGCATCGAGGTGCTGATGGTCGCCTGCCTGGCGTGGTAAGCTGAAGAAAACCTGTTTCCTATAGTGAACCCGCGCCATGACAGCAACCAACGATCAGGATGCCGCCCTGCGCATCGCCTCCGGGCGCAAGCCCTTCGTCGAGCCGCTGCGCCTCGGCGAACGCCTGCGCGAGATCCGCCTGGCCAACCAGTGGACACTGGAAGACGTCAGCCAGCGTACCGGCCTGGCGCGATCGACCCTCTCCAAGATCGAGAACGACCAGATCTCGCCCACCTTCACCGCGGTTCAGAAGCTGATCGGCGGACTGGGCATCGACCTTCCCCAGCTGCTCTCGCCGCCTCGCCAGCAGGCGCGCACCACGGGCCGGCGCGACCTGACCCGGCGCGGCCATGGCGAGCTGCACCCGACGCCGACCTACGAGCACGAACTGCTCAGCTGCGAACTGGCCCAGAAGCGCATGATTCCCTTCAAGACCATCGTGCGGGCTCGCCGCTTCGAGGAGTTCAGCGAGTGGGTCCGCCACGACGGCGAGGAGTTCCTGATGGTGCTGGAGGGCGAGGTCCTGCTGTATACCGAGTTCTACGAACCGCTGCGGCTGGAGAGCGGTGACAGCATCTACTTCGACAGCGCCATGGGCCACGCGCTGGTCTCGACCAGCGGCGAGGATGCCGTGGTGCTCTCGGTGTGTACCCGCGGCGAAGCCGCCTGATCAGGCCTTCTCGCGCCGCCTGTCACCGGGGCGCCGGGGCGGGATGGCGTCGAGCTCGAGGCGCCGGTGGGCATGAATCGCCTGGAAATGGCGACCCTTGGCCCGGGCTACCAGCATGACCCCGAAGCGCTCCGCCAGCTCCACCCCCTTCTGGGTCACCCCGGAGCGGGACACCAGCACCCCGATGCCCATCTGGGCCACCTTGATCACCATCTCCGAGGTCAGCCGGCCGGTGGTATAGAAGATATCCGCCCCTCCGGTCTCGCTCTCCCCCAGCCACTGGCGCCCCGCCAGGGTATCCACCGCATTGTGACGCCCCACGTCCTCCACGAAGTCGAGCACCGCCTCCTGGCGGCACAGCGCGCAGCCGTGCACCGCCCCGGCGCTGCGGTAGGTCTCGTTATGGGCGCCCAGATTCTCGAGCAGGGCATAGAGTACCGACTGGCGCACCGGGGTATCCGGCAGGGACTGCTGGGGGACGGCATCCAGGATGCGACCGAACACCGTGCCCTGGCCACAGCCGGTGGTGACGGTGCGATGCCCCAGACGCTCGTCGAGGTCCTCGGGCAGGTGCCGGGTGACCACCGCGGCGGCCTCCACCTCCCAGTCGACATGCACCGCCTCCAGATCCTCGCGTCGCTCGAGCAGGCCCTGATTGCGCAGGTAACCCACCACCAGAGCCTCGGGATCGGCGCCAAGGGTCATCAGGGTGACGATCTCGCGCTTGTTGAGGTAGAGCGTCAGCGGGCGCTCGGCGGCGATCGCCTGACGGCGCGGGTCGCCATATTCGTCGAGGACCTCGATCTCCAGGGTGGCGGGCAGGCGGGCACGGCTGAGGCTGATCGGTGGCATCCGGTGCGGGCTCCTGAAAGACGTTGATGGGTCATGATGGCATTGCCGATACTGAAAGTCTTTAATGCACCTGTTCATGTTCGAGAGACGCCCGATGACAACCGTAACCAACCACCGCAGCGTAAGCCTTGCGCTGGATGAAGAGACGACCCGTATCAAGGGATTCGTCTCGCGTCGTCACTTCATCCGCGAGCTGACGCCCGGGGATGGTGGCCCCTGGACGCTGACCCTGCAGCTGACCATGACCGAGCGTGCCGCCTACCGCTTCAACCTGACCTCCGATACCCCTCGACTCTTCGTGCGCTGTGGCGATGCCGGCGAGGCTCCCGTCCCCTCGGCGATCACCGCCAGCCAGGACGTCGCCGCCAGCTGGATGGACGGCGAACAGCAGGTGCTCGACGTGGCGATGCCGGTGGCGATCCAGGCCTGGCTCGAGGCCTACCTGGCCCGCCACGGCGAGGCGCCGGAAGAGGGACGCAAGAAGAAGCGCAAGGGCGCCGGCCGCGCCCGGGAGATGACGCCATGAGCCGCTTCGAACGCTGGTCCCGCCGCAAGCTGGGGGAAGAGGTGGCGGACGAGCCCGACCGGGAGCCGGTAGCGCTCTCCCCCGAGCCTTCCGAGGACGAGATCACCGGTGACGCGCAGCAGGAGCCTGCGGTCGAGCCAGAGGCGTCGGCCCCTGGCAGCCTCGATCACACCCTCCCCGATCCCGACGACTTGCCTGCCGGCGCCGACTTTTCCGCCTACCTGAAGCAGGGTGTCAGTCGCCAGTTACGTCGGCGCGCCCTGCGCCGGCTGTGGGCGTCAGGGAACTACGGCGTGCGTGATGGGCTCGATGACTATGACGAGGACTATCGCGAGGTTCTGAAACCCCTGGGCCGTGACGTGGCGGAGCAACTACGACGCTGGACCCGCCCTGCACCCGAGGAGACGGAGCTCGCGGCCCGGGACGATCGGCAGGGGGGGACGACGGATGCCGATCGCTCGGCCCCTCACCCCGTCGAGCAGGATGACAGCGAGGAAACGGCCGTGGCAGAGCACGGCGAGGCGGACGATGCACGCACCCTGGACCAAGGTAGCGTTTGACGCCAGCCTAGAGTTGTAAAAGAGTGATGCATTATTAAAATTTTCGAATAAAATAGCACGCTAACGATAACGCGCTATCCACACCGATAACCGTGAGGGCGTATGAGATCTGCCATTGACGCCGTGAGCGTGGACGACGCCGCCAACCGCAGCGCCCGCGAGGCGGCTAGACAGCGTGTCTCCTGGCCGGTCAACCTGACCCCCGCCAGTGTCACCTACGAGAGTGCCGGCCACGCCCTGCTGCTCGGCGACGAGACCAGCGTGCGCCTGGCAGCGCAGCGCCTGCAGGGCCGCGGGCTCGCCGCCATCGCGCTGCTGATTACCGAGCCCAGCACCGGCGACGCGGCACTCGACGACGCCGGGGTCGAGGCGCTGCTGGAGAACACCCGGCGGCTACCCTGCCAGACCCTGACACCCACCCAGCGGGGCCAGCTGCGCGTCGAAGGCTACCTGGGGCGATTCGGCGTCAGCCTCCACGGCCCCGACGAGCGGCTCGATCTGGCGCTGCCGCTGCTCGGCCGTCGCCATGCCGACCTGATCCTCGACCTGGGCCGCTCCCCCGCGCTCGCGCTCGAGCTGCCCCCTCCCGGCTATCGCCACCTCGCCTGGGGAGGCCCGGGGTGCGATGAGGCCCTGGACGCGTTCGCCGAGCTGGTCGGCGAGTTCGACAAGCCGCGCTACTTCCAGATCAACGCCGACCTCTGCGCCCACTCCGCCTCGGGCAATGTCGGCTGTACACGCTGCCTCGAGGTCTGCCCCGCCGACGCCATCTCGAGTCACAAGGGGCGCATCGAGTCGCGCATCGAGATCGACCCCTACCTCTGTCAGGGCGTCGGCAGCTGCACCAGCGCCTGCCCCACCGGCGCCATACAGTTCCGCCTTCCGGAACCGGCGCGTCAGCAGGAGGCGCTGGTCAGCTGGCTGGACGCCTATCGCCAGGCCGGCGGCAAGGCGGCGGTGATGCGCTTCGTCGAGGCCGGCGACCTGGAGGCCGAGGATGAGCCGGCCGGCGGTGTGCTCGATGTCCCCCTCGAGGAGCTGGGCAATGCCGGCCACGACCAGTGGCTCACCGCCCTGGCCGCCGGCGCCGCCGAGGTGCGCATCCAGGTACACCCCGAGCTGCCCGCCAGCCTGGCCGCCTTCATCGACGACCAGGTCGCCCAGGCACGCACGCTGCTGGAGGCGCTGGGCCATGCGCCGGACCGCATACGCTGCATCCAGCGCGGCGATGGCGCCGCCCGGGACGCCTACCCGGTGCACCTGCCCCTCGTCGATGAACCCCTGGTGCTCTCCGCCGAGCGCAAGCGCGACCGCTTCGAGGAGGTGCTGGCGCGCCTGACGGCGCTCGGCAAGGCCGACGGACGGCGCCACCCCATGCCGCCCGGCGCCGCCTACGGCGGATTGGAGGTCGACCGCGACGCCTGCACGCTGTGCTTCGCCTGCGTCAGCAACTGCCCCACGCCGGCCCTGGCCACCGGAGACGACAGCCCGCTGCTCAGCTATCGCGAAGCCGACTGCGTCCAGTGCGGCCTGTGCGCCGAGGCCTGCCCCGAGGATGCCATTCGCCTGGCGCCCGGTTTCCTGGCCGATGCGAGTCGTACCGAGCGCCAGGTTCGTCACGAGGAAGCGCCCTTCTGCTGCACGCGCTGCGGCAAGCCCTTCGCCAACGCGGCCACCATCGCCACGATCAAGGCGAAGCTGGCCGATCATCCCTACTTCGCCGGCGACGCCGCTGCGCGACTGGAGATGTGCGAGGACTGCCGCGTCAAGGACGTATACCAGGGCATGGTCCGCGACCCCGACTCCCAATTGAAGGTGTAATGCCATGCGCCAGGAGATGAACTCGGCCACGCCGGCCGCCACAGAGCCCGCGGAGGAACAGGAGGCGCTGCGCGCCGACCTGTATCGGCTGCTGGCGCGCCTGATACGCGAACCCGCCGACGGGGAGCTGCTGGCCTGGCTCGCCGGAATCGAGATCGAAGGAGCTGCCGAGGAGAACCAGGACCCGGTCGCATCAACGCTGGTGGCCCTCGGCCGGGCCGCCGCCGACGCCACCCCGAGCGAGCTCGAGCGCGCGCATTTCCGCCACCTGGTGGGCGTGGTCCAGGGCGAGATCACCCCCTACGCCTCCTGGTACCGCAACGGCGAGTTGATGGACCAGGCGCTGGTGGCGCTGCGCGAGGACCTGCGCCGACTGGGCTTCACGCGCAGTGAATCCAGCCGCGACCCCGAGGATCACCTGGCCGCCCTGCTCGAGATCATGGCCATGCTGATCGACGACCGCTCGCCGCAGACCGCGGCCTTCTTCATGTCACACCTCGCACCATGGACTGAGCGTTGTCTGGGCGATCTGGCCCGAGTCGACACCGCCTTCTATGCTCAGGTAGGAAAGCTGGGCGTGGCCTTCATCACCCGGGAGCGAAGCCAGTTGGCCGCAGAGGCAGAGCGCACCCCGGTCAGGATCCTCGAGCCCTGACCCGCCAGGAACCAAGCTAGCGAGGCCGATGGGCGGCCATCAGAACAATAACGAGAAGCCAATACCGAGAAGAACATGAGAGAGGAGACCACCATGCGCACGTCAAGCAACCCGGAGCGCCGGCGCTTCCTGAAGACCCTGGGCGCCGGCACCGCCGCCGCGGGTGCCGCTGCCGCCGTGGGCCATGTGAGCCTGGTCCAGGCCGATAGCGTGGAGAAGGCCGCCCCCCAGAAGGCCGACAGCCACTACCACGAAACACCCCATATCCGGGCCTACTACGCCACCCTGCGTGATTGACGGCCGCCAGCGAGGAGAGAGATGTCATGCGTCTGACTCGTAAGACACAGTCCCAGCGGCCCCAGGGCCTGGGCATTTCCCGTCGCCAGTTCCTCAAGCGGAGCGGTGCGACCACCGGCGGCCTGGCCGCCGCCGGTTTCATGGGCACCCCGATGATGCGCCGCGCCGAGGCGGCCGAGAAGACGGCATATTCCGACGCCCCGGTGGAGACCAAGCGTACCGTCTGCTCCCACTGCTCGGTGGGCTGCGGCGTCTACGCCGAGGTGCAGGAGGGGGTCTGGACCAAGCAGGAGCCGGCCTTCGACCACCCGATCAACCGCGGCGCCCACTGTGCCAAGGGCGCCTCGCTGCGACAGCACGGCCACTCCAGCCGCCGCCTCAAGTACCCCATGAAGCTGGTGGGCGGCGAGTGGCAGCGCCTGAGCTGGGAGGACGCCATCGAGGAGATCGGCGACAAGGTACTCCAGCTCTCCGAGCAGCATGGCCCCGACAGCATCTACTGGCTGGGCTCGGCCAAGTTCAACAACGAACAGGCCTACCTGATGCGCAAGTTCGCCGCCCTGGCCGGTACCAACAATACCGACCACCAGGCGCGCATCTGCCACTCCACCACCGTGGCCGGGGTGGCCAACACCTGGGGCTACGGGGCGATGACCAACTCGCTCAACGATATCCAGAACAGCAAGTCGATCATGTTCATCGGCTCCAACCCCAGCGAGGCGCACCCGGTCGCCATGCAGCACATCCTGCTGGCCAAGGAGCGCAGCCAGGCGCAGATCATCGTCGTCGATCCGCGCTTCACCCGCACCGCAGCCAAGGCCGACAGCTACGTGCGCATCCGTCCGGGGTCCGACGTGGCCTTCATCTGGGGCCTGCTGTGGCACATCTTTGCCAACGGGTGGGAGGATCGCGAGTACATCGACCAGCGCGTCTACGCCCTGGACGAGGTGCGTGCCGAGGTGGCCAACTTCACCCCCGATGAGGTGGAGCGCATCACCGGCGTGCCCGAAGCGCAGATGTTCGACACCGCCCGCCGCCTGGCCGAGAACCGCCCGGGGTGCGTGGTGTGGTGCATGGGGGGGACCCAGCACACCACCGGCAACAACAACACCCGGGCCTACTGCATCCTCGAACTGGCGCTGGGCAATATCGGCAAGTCCGGCGGCGGCGCCAACATCTTCCGTGGCCACGACAACGTCCAGGGCGCTACCGACCTGGGCCTGATGTCCCACTCCCTGCCGGGCTACTACGGCCTGGCCGAAGGCGCCTGGAAGCACTGGGCGCGGGTCTGGGACCTCGACTACGAGTGGCTGAAGGGCCGCTTCGACCAGACCGAGTACGCCGACGGCCAGCCCATGTACACCAACGGCATCACGGTGTCGCGTTGGGTCGACGGGGTCCTCGAGGACGACGCCAACATCACCCAGCGCACCCAGCTCAAGGCGATGTTCTACTGGGGCCATGCCGTCAACTCCCAGACCCGCGGCCCCGAGATGCAGAAGGCCATGCAGCAGCTGGAGATGATGGTCATCGTCGACCCCTACCCCACCGTGGCGGGCGTGATGCATGGCCGCCAGGACGGCGTCTACCTGCTGCCGGCGGCGACCCAGTTCGAGACCACCGGCAGCGTCACCGCCACCAACCGCTCGATCCAGTGGCGCGACAAGGTGATCGATCCGCTGTTCGAGGCCAAGCCCGACCACGAGATCATGTACCTGCTGGCCAGGAAGCTGGGCTTCGGCGACCAACTCGTCAAGAACTTCCAGATGAATGGCGACGAGCCGCTGATCGAGGACATCACCCGCGAGTTCAACGCCGGCATGTGGACGGTAGGCTACACCGGCCAGAGTCCGGAGCGGCTCAAGGCCCACCAGCAGAACTGGCATACCTTCAGCTTCCGCGACCTCAAGGCCGAGGGCGGACCCGCCGACGGCGACTACTACGGCCTGCCCTGGCCCTGCTGGGGCACCGCCGAGATGGGCCACCCCGGCACACCGATCCTCTATGACACCAGCAAGAAGGTGTCCGAAGGCGGGCTGACCTTCCGCGCCCGCTTCGGCATCGAACGCAATGGCGAGAACATCCTCGCCGACGGCTCGTTCAGCGAGGGCTCCGAGCTCGAGGATGGCTACCCCGAGTTCACCGCCGAGATGCTCAAGGACCTGGGCTGGTGGGACGACCTGACCGCCCAAGAGCAGGCCGAGGCCGAGGGCAAGAACTGGAAGACCGACCTCTCCGGCGGCATCCAGCGCGTGGCCATCGCCCACGAATGTGCGCCCTTCGGGAACGCCAAGGCGCGCTGCAACGTCTGGACCTTCCCCGACCCCATTCCCAAGCACCGCGAGCCGCTCTACACCAGCCGCCGCGACCTGGTCGAGGACTACCCGACCTGGGACGACGTGGCCTCCCACTACCGCCTGCCGACGCTCTACAAGAGCATCCAGGAACAGGATGTGACCGGGGATTACCCGATCATCCTCACCTCCGGACGCCTGGTGGAATACGAAGGCGGCGGCGAGGAGACGCGTTCCATGTCCTGGCTGGCCGAGCTGCAGCAGGAGATGTTCGTCGAGATCAACCCGGCGCTGGCCAACGACCTGGGCATCGCCGAGGGCGACGACGTCTGGGTCGAGGGTGCCGAGGGCGGTCGCGTCAGGGTCAAGGCGCTGGTCACCCCGCGGGTCGCCCGGGAGGTGGTGTTCATGCCCTTCCACTTCGGCGGCATGTTCCAGGGCGAGAGCCTCCACGATGTCTACCCGGAGGGCTCGGCACCCTATGTGCTGGGCGAGGCGGCCAACACCGCCACCACCTACGGCTACGACTCCGTGACCCAGATGCAGGAAACCAAGTGCACCCTGTGCCGCATCGAGCGCGCCTGACGCCTGACGAAACACGCGGGATGGGCCCGGCCCGTCCCGCGACGAGGAGACTATCATGGCCCAGATGAAATTCATGTGCGACGCGGAACGCTGCATCGAGTGCAACGGCTGCGTTACCGCCTGCAAGAACGC
The DNA here is from genome assembly GCF_030708455.1 of Halomonas sp. SSL-5. Taxonomy (GTDB): domain Bacteria; phylum Pseudomonadota; class Gammaproteobacteria; order Pseudomonadales; family Halomonadaceae; genus Halomonas. The sequence continues at coordinate 80,057 of NZ_JAUYWF010000012.1, read as the reverse complement.
CAACGAGACCGACTGGGGCATCCAGCGCCGTCGCGTGGTGACCCTCAACGACGGCGAGCCCGAGGAGGTCTCGATCTCGGTGGCCTGCATGCACTGCGACGACGCGCCCTGCATGGCGGTCTGCCCCACCGACTGCTTCTACAAGACCGACGACGGCATCGTGCTGCATGACAAGGACCTGTGCATCGGCTGCGGCTACTGCCTCTATGCGTGCCCCTTCGGCGCCCCGCAGTTCCCCCAGCAGAACGCCTTCGGCGAGCGCGGCAAGATGGACAAGTGCACCTTCTGTGCCGGCGGCCCGGCGGAAACCAAGGAGGAGGAGTACCAGAAGTACGGTGCCAACCGCATCGAGGAGGGCAAGCTGCCGCTGTGCGCCGAGATGTGCTCCACCAAGGCGCTGCTGGCCGGCGATGCCCAGGAGATCGCCGATATCTTCCGCCAGCGGGTCGTCCAGCGTGGCCACAAGGATGGTGGCTGGTCCGGCAACCCGCGGCGCGAGCAGGAGCGTACCCGGGCGGGTCAGCCCGACGCCGCGGCGGCGGACTCTCTCGCTTACGACGCCGCCCGCCAGGGCTGAGGAGGTGATCTCATGAGCCACTTCACTGATTGGCGGTCGCTATGGCGACTGCCGCTGCTGGCCCTGGTGCTGCCGGCCCTGGTGCTGGTAGTCGGCCTGGCGCTCTCCCAGGGCGTCCACGCCCAGGCGGATCCCGAGGGCGAGGCAGGCTTCGCGGTGCCGGCGGTGGATGCCGACACCTGGCGGCAGGTGCGCAGCGGCGAGGTCGATGCCAACTATCGCGACAGCCGCTTCGACTCCACCTACAACCTGGTCAATGCCAGCGGCGAGACCTGGCGCCAATGGCGCAACCGCTGGGTGTCACCCTACGGCCTGATCGTGATCGGCGGCATGCTGGTGATGATCGTGCTCTTCTACCTGATTGCCGGGCGCAAGAAGCTGGATGAGCCACGCACGGGCCGGAAGCTTCTGCGCTGGAGCCTCGTGTCGCGTTCGCTGCACTGGAGCGTGGCCACGCTGTTCATCCTGCTCGCCCTGTCGGGCCTCACCCTCCTCTACGGCAAGCATGTGTTCTACCCGCTGTTCGGCGCCGGCGCCTGGGGCGCCATGGTGTCGGCCTCCAAGCTGGTGCACAACTACCTGGGGCCACTCTTCGGCATCCTGCTGCTGATCCTGCTGGCCAAGCTGCTGGTGCACAACCTGCCGAAGAAGCATGACATCGACTGGTTCCGCAAGGGTGGCGGCCTGGTCGGCAAGGAGCATCCCGACGCAGGCTTCGCCAATGCCGGCGAGAAGGTCTGGTACTGGCTGCTGGCAACCGCCGGGGTGGTGGTCATCATCAGCGGCTTCGTGCTGGACTTCCCCAACTATGGCCAGGCGCGTGACACCATGCAGTGGGCCAACCTGGTGCATGGCATCGGCGCGTTGGGCCTCACCGCGGTGGCGTTTGGCCATATCTACATCGGCACCCTCGGCACCGAGGGCTCCTTCGAAGGCATGGCCACTGGTTATGTCGACGAGACCTGGGCCAAGGAGCACCACAACCTATGGTATGAGGAGGTGAAGGAGAGCGCCGTGCCCGAAGACCAGCTCGCCACCGACAGCCAGGAGGAGACAGGCGGCTCCTCGCCGCAGAGCTCCGCCTAGCATGATGGATCGAACCACCTTCGACACCGCCTGCGGGCGGTGTCTTTTGTTATGCTGGATGCCTACCACCGGATGGAGTGATCCCCATGCAACACCTGGATGAGACGACACGCACCGAACTCGAGGCGGCCGCCTTCCGTCGCCTGCTGCGTCATCTGGACGAGCACAAGGACGTGCAGAACATCGACCTGATGATCCTCGCCGACTTCTGCCGCAACTGCCTCTCCAAGTGGCTGGTGACCGCCGCCGAGGACCACGGTGCCGAGCTCGACTACGACCAGGCCCGCGAGCATGTCTACGGCATGCCCTACGCCGAGTGGAAGGAGAAGTATCAGCAGGAGGCCACGCCGGAACAGCAGGCCGCCTTCGCGGCACGCCAGGCCGCCAAGCAGGAGCGAAAGGACGCATGAGCGAACCGATGATCCCCCTCACCATCGCGGTGCTGACGATCTCCGACACCCGCACCGAGGAGACCGACCGCAGCGGTCAGGCGCTGGTCGAGCGCCTGACCGCCGCGGGCCACCGCCTGGCCGACAAGCGCATCGTCCCCGACGATGTCTACCGGATTCGCGCCGAAGTCTCCGCCTGGATCGCCGACCCCGAGATCCAGGTGGTACTCACCACCGGCGGCACCGGCTTCACCGGACGCGACTCCACGCCGGAGGCGGTATCGGTACTGCTGGACAAGCGGATCGAGGGCTTCGGGGAGCTGTTTCGCCAGCTGAGCTGGCAGGAGATCGGCAGCTCCACGGTGCAGAGCCGCTGCCTGGGCGGGCTTGCCAACGCCACCGTGCTCTTCTGCCTGCCCGGCTCCACCGGTGCCTGCCGTACCGCCTGGGATGGCATCCTCGCCGAGCAGCTCGACAGCCGGCACCGGCCCTGCAACTTCGCGAACCTGATCATTCCCGAGCGTGGCCAGCATGCATAAGGACGGCGATCTCAAGCCGGTCGCCGCGGCGCTGGAAGCGCTGCTGGCGGATGTGGCGGTGTTGGGCAACGAGACGCTGCCCATGGAGCAGGCCGCCGGTCGGGTGCTGGGGGAGACCGTGACCGCCCGCCTCGACGTGCCCTCCTTCGACAACAGCGCCATGGATGGCTACGCCCTGCACCATGGCGACGCGGGAAGGGCCCTGCCCATCCGCCAGCGTATCGCCGCCGGCAGCCCCGTCCAGCCCCTGGCGCCCGGCAGCTGCGCGCGAATCTTCACCGGCGGCGAGATACCGCCGGGTGCCGACTGCGTGGTGATGCAGGAGCGCGTCGAGGTGACGGGTGACACCGCCCTTATCCCTGCGGATGTGGCGGCAGGCGACAGCATCCGTCGCCGCGGGCGGGACGTCGCACGGGGCAGCACGCTGCTCGAGGCCGGTCGGCGCCTGGAGGCCGCGGCCCTTGGGCATCTCGCCGGCCAGGGCATCACCGAGGTGGAGGTGCGGAGACGGCCGCGGGTCGCCCTGCTCTCCACCGGCGACGAGATCGTCGACCCCGGCAAGCCCCTGGGCCCGGGCCAGCTCTACAACTCCAACCGGCCGATGCTATGCCGACTGCTGGAGCGCTTCGGTGCCACGCCGGTGATGATGGCGTCGATCCCCGACGACCCCGTCGCCACCCGGGAGATACTGGCCGACGCCGCCAGCCAGGCGGATATCGTGGTGACCACCGGCGGCGTCAGCGTCGGCGAGGAGGACCATGTCAAGGCGGCAGTGGAGGCCCTGGGACGGCTGGATCTCTGGCGGCTGGCGATCCGCCCGGGCAAGCCGCTGGCCCTGGGCCGGATTCCTGGGGGGGATGGTGAGGCACGCTTCGTGGGGCTGCCGGGCAACCCGGTATCGAGCTTCGTGGGTGCCTGGCTGTTCCTGAGGCCGCTGGTCGGCCGAATGTCGGGCTGCACGTCGCTGGCCTCGCTGCCAGAGATCCCGGCGCGCAGCGGCTTCTCGACTCGCACCGGCCCCCGGGCCCACTACATGCGCGTCACGCTGCGCTTCGACGACCAGGGCGCGCATGCCGAGGCCTTCGCCGACCAGAATTCAGCGGTGCTCTCCTCGTGCATCGAGGCCGATGCCCTGGCGGTCATCCCGCCTGAGACCAGGCTGTCACCGGGCGACCGTGTGACCTGCCTGTGGCTCAGGAGCGATGCCTAGGCACGTCGGGTTCCACTTCCAGCGCCTCGCGCACTGCCGGCCACAGGCGCTGGAAGTCATCACGCAACGCCGGGTACTCGGCATGAAGCCAGGGCACCAGCTCTACAAGGCGGTTGGGGCCGGAGAGTCGCTGGCCGATGCCGCCGATCGCACGGCAGGTAAAGGCGAAGTCGGCATAGCGCCGCAGCCAGTCCTGCTCCACCAGCAGCGGCATCATCGAGGCCAGGCGTGATGGCGCCGAGCGTCGTGCCAGCAGCCGATAGCTGCGCGTGACCAACGGCGAGTCCCGGTCCGCGACCCCAGGCTCCAGTGCCACGAAGTGATCCCACACCAGGTCCAGGGCGATGCCCACGAAGCGTCTACCCGAGGGCGGTGACCGCGCCAGGATGTCTCGCGTCACCGTGTGGCTGTCCACGAAGGCATCGACGCGGCGGTGGTGTCGAATGCCCCTTGCGACCTCGGCGGGCCAGTCGTCGAGGTCGCTTCCCTTCACCCCGTCGGCGATCAGGTTGCCGTAGAGGAAGTCGTCGCCCCCGCCGTGCGCCAACCAGGCATGAGCCAGGAAGTTCATGGGGTGATCACAGGCAGTTGGTGGGCTTGGGCAGGCCCGCGAGCCGCGCGCCCAGCTTGGCGGGACTGCCGGGGAACAGCTTCATCAGGTGCATGGAGCGACCCTTGTCGGGGCCCAGCGCCTGTCCCACCGCCTTGACCAGGGGGCGCATCGCAGGGGCCTGCTCGAAGCGCGCGTAGAAATCGCGTAGCACGCGGATGATCTCCCAATGCTCCTCGCTCAGTTCGATGCCCTCCTCCTCGGCCAGTCGTTCGGCAACCTCGGCCGACCAATCGCCCATGTCGACCAGGAATCCTTCGGGATCGAGGGGAATCCTTCGGTCATCGAGAGATAGATAACGGTATATTTCTGTGCTTGCCATCAGTACCAGCTCACCGCGCGCTCACACTCCTCGGTCAGGGCCACGAAGCCCTCGATATCGACGACACGGACCGCCGGGGCGCATAGCGAGAGCAGTCCGCGGGACTCCAGATCCTCATGCAGGGCATAGAGGCGCCCGGCCACGCTCTCGAAACGCGCCTGCTGCGCCGGCAAGGCGCCGATGACGCCGTCCTCGATCAGCAGCAGCCTGTCGTCCGGCCCCATTCCCGCCAGTGCCTGGTCGAGAACAGCGGACAGCGGAGAGCGATTCAGGGTATGCAACAACATGGCGTATCTCATCAGAAGTTCAGAACCAGGGCATGGGATGCCAGCAGCTCGGCGATCTCGGCATCGCCCACGCCCTCGACCGGCAGCATGAACTGTTCGCCGGTCAGGCCCAGCGCGTCCATCCCCCTCGCCTCCACCAGCAGGCTGTCGATATCGTACATCTCCAGCATGGCCAGGGTCGGTGCGGTGCCCTTCTGTCCCAGCGGCCCCGCCTGCTGACCCTCGAGCAGCGCCGTGATGCCCTCTCCCATGAACAGCAGCGTCACCCGGCGATCGAAGGCCGCGGCCACCAGGGCAACATCCAGCCCTTCCTTCAGCCAGCTCGACCCGTGGGGCGCATGGCGCAGGATCACCAGCAGGTCGCCCTGGCGCGTATCGTCTTGCATCACAGGTTCTCCTCAGGGGCCGAAGGTGATCAGTCGATCGCAGCGCAGGCCCAGATCGACCAGCTGGCCCAGCCCCGTCAATTCGAAGGGGGGCTCGACGCTTGCCCCCTGCTTGCCGTGTCGGGCGGCCTCCTGCTCGTCGAGCAGGCCGCGCCTGAGGGCAGCGGCGATGCAGACCTGCAGGGGCACGGCGTGCTCGCGGCCCAGCTCGGCCCAGGCATCGACCAGGTGGGGCTCGTCCTGGGGCGGCGCGGCCAGCCTGGCCGCGTTATGCACGCCATCATGGTAGAAGAACACCCCGTCGACGGCATGGCCCTTGGCCAGCAGCGCACGCGTGAAGCGCAGCGCCGAGTGGGCCGCCTGGCTGGTGTAGGGGGCATCGAGCAGCAGGATGGCGTAGCGCATCCGAGGTCTCCTGAAAACAGGCTGGCCCCGCCGAGGCGGGGCCAGCCATGTCGTGGCCTGTGGAACCCGACGTCAGTCGTTGCTCATGATGCCCAGCAGGGAGAGCAGGCTGATGAAGAGGTTATAGATCGACACGTAGAGGGTGATGGTGGCCAGGATATAGTTGGTCTCACCGGCGCGGTGAACGATCTCGCTGGTCTGATAGAGGATCGCCGCGGAGGAGAACAGCACGAAGCCGGCGGAAACCATCAGCATCAGGGCCGGGATCTGGAAGATCAGGCCGGCCAGCATGGCCAGGACCAGCACGATGGCGCCCGCCATCATGAAGTTGCCGAGGAAGCTGAAGTCCTTCTTGGTCACCAGCGCCACGGCGGAGAGGCCGATGAAGGTCAGGCCGGTCATGGCCAGGGCATTCATCACCAGGGCGGCGCCGTTGGGCAGCGCCAGGTAGGCGTTGAGAATCGGGCCGAGAGTGAAGCCCATGAAACCGGTGAAGGCGAAGGTGGTGAGCAGCCCCATCGCGGAGTGGGCGGTCTTGTGGACCAGGAACATCAGTCCGTAGGCACCGATGAAGAAGACGAAGATGTTCATGCGTTCGACGCCCATCGCCATGGCGGCGCCGGCGGTCACGGCGGAGAAGAGCAGCGTCATGGCCAGCAGCCCGTAGGTATTGCGCAGCACCTTGTTGGTGCTGGACACCCGGGTCTGGGTCTCCTGGCGGGTCATCTGTGACTCTTGATAGGCCATTGATCCTGTGCTCCCTGTCGTCAATTGATCTTGCCAATGGACTAGCATGCCGCCTGGAAGTTCCGCACGCAAGAGCCTGGCGGAACGGCACTCAACGTTGATTCCGCTGTCATGCCCCCAGATGTGCCCCCTGCAGCAGGGCCCTGGCAACACCCGCCGCCGTGGCGCAGACATCGCTGCCCGCCGCCTCGAGTTGCTCCTGATCCAGCCAGACCAGCTCGGTGGCATCGCTGGCGGCGCCCTCCACGCCGCCCTGCCACTCCATGCGCAGGACGATGATCACATAGTGGCCCCGCAGGCTGCCGTCGATCTCATGGTCGAACACATCGATGGCGGTGAAGACCTCTCCGGCACGAGCTTGCAGCCCCGTTTCCTCGAGCAGTTCGCGTTCGGCGGCGGCCTGCAACGTCTCGCCGGGTTCCACCTTGCCGCCCGGAAGCGCCAGCCGCCCGGCATTGGGCGCATGGGCACGACGCACCATCAGGATGCGGTCATCCCAGAGCAGGGCGGTGGAGACCGCGGGAATCGGGCGGGACAAGGCGCGGGGTGCTTCGGGAATCGACATGCGGGACTCACGGCGACAAGGATGTTTGCCTACTCTGCGAGCTCTCGGCGCTGCCCGCAAGGCGCCAGCGCCTCGGCCGCGCCACCCCGGGCAGCGCTGACAGAAGGCCAGAAACGCGAAAACCAGCCGTAAGTGGCTGGTTTTCAGGGTGTAATGGCGGAGGGACAGGGATTCGAACCCTGGGTGCCCGCTAAGGCACGCCGGTTTTCAAGACCGGTGCATTCAACCGCTCTGCCATCCCTCCGGCTTACGGCGGAGAATATTACCAGTTTTCGCGTCTCGGTCAAGAGCCAAATGCGATCAAGGCCTTAGCCGCCATCAGTAGAGTCGCAGGCCGACCCGGGTCACACGATTGCCCTGCATCTCGCTGACCACCCAGTGGATGCCATGCCAGTCGACGTCGTCGCCCACCACCGGGTGGCCACCGACGCGCAACGAGACGAACTCGCTCAGGCTCATCTCACGTTCGCCGGGGCTCAGGGTCAGGCCGTAGGCATCGGCAATATCCTGCATCCTGGCATCCCCGTCGAAGGTGAAGGTGCCGAAGAAGGCGCGCTCCTGCTTGAGCTTGGCCTCCCCATTGAACAGCCGATTCAGCGCCGGCAGGTCCTCGCTGCGGCCGATCACGCAGAGCACATCGTCCAGTTGCAGCCGGGTACTGCCCTTGGGGTGCAGCATGGCGTGCTCACGAAACAGCGCCGAGATCAGGGCGCCGGAGGGGAAGCGCAGCAGGCGGATGGGGGTATCGGCAATGTCCTCGTTATCGACGCGGTAGACGAACATCTCGTAGTCGTTCTCGGGCAGGATCCCCAGGGGACCACGATGGTTCGGGGTCACCGTGGTAGGCATCAGCACACGCGTCCAGCGTGCCATCAGCGACAATGTGCCCCCCTGCACCAGCAGGGAGAGCAGGACGACCGCGAAGGCCACATTGAAGTAGAGCGATGACCCTTCCACCCCGCTGATGACCGGGAACATGGCCAGCACGATGGGCACCGCACCGCGCAGCCCCACCCAGGAGATGAAGCAGACCTCTCGCCAGCGGAACTTGAAGAACGGCTTCAGCGAGATGACCACCGCGATCGGGCGGGCCACGAAGATCAGCATCAGGCCGACCAGCGTTGCCGGCAGCGCGTACTGCAGCAGGTCCGAGGGGGAAACCAGCAGGCCGAGCATCAGGAAGAGACCTATCTGGCTCAGCCAGGCCAGGCCGTCGTGCACCGGCAGGATGAAGTTGAGATGACGCCCCTTCTGGTTGCCGATCATCAGGCCCGCCAGATAGATCGCCAGGAACCCGCTGCCGCCGAGGAAGCTGGTCAGCCCGAAGATGCAGAAGCCCAGCGACAGGGCGAGCAGGGAGTAGAGTCCGGGGGCCAGGTCCACCCAGCGCAGTAGCCGGGCGCTCAGCCAGCCGGCCCCCAGCCCGATGATCAGGCCCAGGCCGAACTGCTCGACGAGCAGCAGGCCGGTCTCCATGGGCCCCTCGATCTGGCCGACCAGTATCTCGGCCAGGACCATGGTCAGGAAGATCGCCATGGGGTCGTTGGTCCCGGACTCGATCTCCAGGGTCGCCCCGACCCGCTCGTTGAGGTTCAGCCCGCGACCACTGAGCATCGAGAATACCGCCGCGGCGTCGGTCGAGCCCACGATGGCGCCGACCAGAAGTCCCTGGAAAAGGGTGAGCTCGAAGATCCACATGGCGAAGAGCCCGACCAGCCCGCTGGTGATGAAGACCCCCAGGGTGGCCAGCGACAGGGCCGGCCTGAAACCCACGCGAAAGGTCTTCAACCGGGTGCGAAGCCCGCCGTCGAGAAGGATCATCGCCAGGGCGAGATGGCTGATGATGAACGCCAGCGGGTAGTTGTCGAACTGGATACCCAGCACCCCCTCCTCCCCGGCCAGCATTCCCAGGCCGAGGAAGATCAGCAGCAGGGGAAGCCCGATGAGGCTGGAGAGTCGACTGCCCAGCACGCTCAAGGCGATCAGCAGCCCGGTGAAGAAGAACAGGGTATTGATGACGTCCATGGCATCCTCTCGATGGCTGACATTTGATTATCGCATGGGGCCCGTAACCGCGCGACGCCGATGGCGGCAACTGGCAACTCGGCCCGCGTCGCGGATACACTTGGCTCCGGCCAAGCGCCACCTTACCCGTCGCGGAGCCCGTGAATGCCCAACCCCCCTGCCCCTGTTGCCTGGCGCCACTCGCGCCTCGTCCTGGGCCTGCTGCTGCTCCTGGCGCTGACAGCCGTCCCGGCCTGGGCCGAGGAGAGCCTCGAGGCGCCTGCCCCACCGCTGACCCTGGATGGCGATGTCATGGTGCCCGACCTCGACGCCACGCCGGGGCAGGCAACGGCGTCGCCGGGACTGCCCGAGATCGAGGTGCCGCCGATCGACGACGAGGCGGCGATCGGCGAGCCCGACACGCCGATCCCCAGCGTCACCCATGCGCCACCCGAGCCGTTGGCGCCGCCGCCGCTGGAATCCCTGACGATCATGCTCGACTGGTACCCCAGCCCGCATCATGCCGCCCTGATCCTGGCGGCGGGCAACGGGCACTCCCAGCGTGAAGGGCTGGAGCTGTCGATCATGACGCCGGCAGACCCGGGCGCCCCGCTTCGCCTCCTCGATGCCAACCTTATCGACCTGGCGCTTACCCATCAGCTGCAGCTGCACCTGCAGGTCGATCGCGGCAAGTCGGCGATACGCGTGGCGACCCTGGCGGACACCCCGCTTGCCGGTATCGTCATCCGTGAATCCGCCGATGTCGAAGGGCCGGAGGATCTCGCCGGACTCACCCTGGGACACGCCACCGAGGAGGGCCGCGACATCCTGCTTCCCGCCCTGATCGCGCCCCACGGCATCGCCCCCGGGGAAGTCAGCCTGGTGGAGACCGGCTTCGCCCTCGCCACCGCCATGACCGAGCAGTCCCTGGATGGCCTGGTGACGCCCCTGCGCCTGACGCTGTCTCGCCAGCTGGCCGATCGCGGCGTGTCGACCCGCCAGCTCAACGTGGAGGAGCATGGCATTCCGCTCCACGACGGGGTGATCCTGGTGGCAAACCGCGACCGCCTGGCGCGCCTCCGGGAGCCCATCATCGAGCTGGTCGACATCCTGCGTGACACCACCCTGTGGATGATCAAGCACCCCGAGGCGGCATGGGAGGCCCTGGTCGAGCTCGAGCCGACCCTCGATACCGCCGCCAACCGAGACGCCTGGAGCGCCACCCTGATGCGCCTGAGCGCCCAACCGGCGGCGCTGGACAGCCGGCGCTATCGCCAGGTCGAGGCCTACCTGCACGAAAACGGGCTGATCGAATCGATCAGCCCGCTGGAACGGCTGGCGGTGGAGCCCGGCGCCGGCTGAGCGTCAGGCGGCGTCCGACTCCACTGCGGCGAGGAAGTCATCGACGGACTCACGGAACGCCTCGGGCTGTTCGGCATGCAGCCAATGCCCCGCGTCCAGCGTCACCAGCCGGGCCTCCGGCAGCACCTCATGCAGCGCCGGCAGGTGCTCGTCCGCGACATAGTGGGAGTCGCGGCCCCGCAACACCAGGGTCGGCCCGGTAAAGGATTCACTGCCGGCCGGCTCCCCCATGATCGCGTCGTAGTCATCCTGGATCTCGTCCAGCCCCAGGCGCAGCCCCATCCCCTCTCCCTCGCCACGCACCAGATTGGTGGCCAGAAACAGTCGCACGGCCTTCTCGCTCACGTGCTCGGCGAGCAACGCATCGGCCTCGCGGCGATTGGCCGGGCGCCCTTCCACGACGCGACGCAGCCCCGCGAACACGCTGTCGTGGTCGTGGCCATAGGCCACCGGCGCGATATCGCCGACGATCAGCGATGCCACACGCTCGGGCGCCAGGCGGGCCAGGGAGATCGCCACCTTGCCGCCCATGGAGTGGCCGAGCACATGGGCGCGCGGGATCGACAGGCGGTCGAGCAGCGCCAGCACATCCCCGGCCATCTCCGCATAGCCCATGCCGGTGACATGCGGCGAGCGGCCATGGTTGCGCAGGTCCACCGCCACGACCCGGCGGTGGGTCTCCCAGGCCTTGACGTGGGAGCGCCAGTTGTCGGCACTGCCGAACAGGCCGTGGATCACCACCAGCGGCGTGCCATCGCCGCCGGTATCCAGGGTGTTTAGCTCGATAGGCATGGGGTTGTCCTCGTCCAGGGGTGTCGATTGGCGATTCAGTAGCGAGCGCGTGCCACCTCGGGTGCTACATCGTCGCTGCCGGTGACGGCCACCAGGCGGCGGCTCAACCAGGCCAGCAGCACTCCGTAGAGCGGCAGGAAGAACAGCAGGCTGATGACCAGCTTGATCACGTAGTCGACCCAGGCGATCTCCAGCCAGTTGGCCGCCATGAAGGCGTCGGGGCTGTTGTGGAAGGCGATGGAGAAGAAGGCGAAGGTATCGGCCAGATTGCCTGCCACCGTGGAGATCGCCGGCGCCACCCACCAGGCGCGCAGACGGCGCAGGCGGTCGAACACGTGCACGTCGAGCAGCTGCCCCAACACGTAGGCCATGAAGCTGGCCACGGCGATGCGGGCAACGAACAGGTTCCACTCGCCCAGGGCCTCCACGCCGGCGAAGCCGCCACGCGGGAACACCACCGAGACGACGTAGGAGATCACCAGCGCCGGCAGCATCACCCGCATGATGATGGCCCGGGCCGGCCCCTTGCCGAACAGGCGCACGGTCAGGTCGGTGGCCAGGAAGATGAAGGGGAAGCTGAAGGCACCCCAGGTCGTATGGTAGCCGAACAGCGTGAAGGGCAACTGCACCAGGTAGTTGCTGGCGGCAATCACGACGATATGGAAGGTGACGAGCAGCGCCAGGCAGCGGCGATACTGGGAATCAGACAGCACGAACATCTCGGTTCCTTTTTGGGTGGAGGGGTGAGGGAACCCTCATGCAGGAAGGCGCCGGCATCGAGCCGGCGCGGGCGCATTATACGGGGTGGCTCGCCCGCTGGCCATGCATCCGCCCCACCAAACGCGGCACGCCCCACCAAACGCGGCACGCCCCACCAAACGCGGCACGCCCCACCAAACGCGGCACGCCGCCCCATGGGGCGGCGTGCCGTTCTCGCCGGGAAACGGATCTATCAGACCTGGCGGGCGTCGTGGGCGGCGCCGACCTCGCGGGCCTTCATGGCCTCATGAATCTCCTCCAGGCTCGCCGGATCATCGATGGTCGAGGGGATGCCGAACTCCTTGCCGTCGGCGATATTGCGCAGCAGCTTGCGCAGGATCTTGCCGGAACGCGTCTTGGGCAGGCGATCCACCACCAGCACCTGCTTGAAGCAGGCGATGGGGCCGATCTTCTCGCGTACCAGGGCGATCAACTCCTCCTCCAGCTCCACCTCGCGGCCATGGAAGCCGTCCTTGGGAATCACCAGGCCCACCGGCAGCTGGCCCTTTAGCGCATCATGGATACCGATGACGGTGCACTCCGCCACCGCGGGATGCGCTCCCACGACCTCCTCCATCTCACCGGTGGAGAGGCGGTGGCCGGCGACATTGATGACATCATCGGTGCGCCCCATGATGAACAGGTAGCCATCCTCGTCGATGTAGCCGCCGTCCCCGGTCAGGTAGTAGCCCGGGAAGGCCGCCATATAGGCCGCGTGGAAGCGCTGCGGGTCCCCCCACACCCCGGTCAGGCAGCCCGGCGGCATGGGCTGCTTGATCACCACACTGCCCTGCTCCATGGCCGCGACCTGCTCGCCCTCGCGATCGAGGATCTGCACGTCGAACCCCGGCACCGGCACGGTGGCACTGCCCGCCTTGGTGGGCATGGGCTCCAGGCCGTGGAGGTTGGCGGCGATGGGCCAGCCGGTCTCGGTCTGCCACCAGTGGTCGATCACCGGCACGTCGAGCAGGTCGTCGAGCCAGTGGAAGGTGGGCGGATCCAGGCGCTCACCGGCCAGGAACAGCGCCTTGAGGCTGGAGATGTCGTACTGGGCCAGCAGCTTGCCGTCGGGGTCCTCCTTCTTGATGGCGCGGAAGGCGGTCGGCGCGGTGAAGAAGCTCTTCACCCGATACTCCTCGATCAACCGCCAGAAGGCGCCGGCATCGGGCGTCTTCACCGGCTTGCCCTCGTAGACCACGCTGGTGGCGCCGCGCAGCAGCGGCGCATAGACGATATAGGAGTGTCCGACCACCCAGCCCACGTCCGAGGCCGAGAAGAACACCTCCCCCGGGGCCACGTCGTAGATCGCGTCCATGGAGTAGGCCAGCGCCACCGCATAGCCGCCGGTATCCCGCACCACGCCCTTGGGCTTGCCGGTGGTGCCGGAGGTGTAGAGCACATAGAGCGGATCGGTGCCCTTCACCGCCACGCAATCGGCGGGCGTCGCCTTCTCGACCAGCGCCGACCAGTCATGGTCGCGCTCCCCCAACTCGGCACGATGCTGGTCGCGCTGGAAGATCACGCAGGCATCGGGCTTGTGGGCGCTCTGCTCGATGGCCGCATCGATGATCGGCTTGTAGGGCAGGACCTTGCTGACCTCGACGCCGCAGGAGGCCGCCACCACGATCTTGGGTGCGGCGTCCTCGATACGCACGGCCAGCTCATGGGGGGCGAAGCCACCGAACACCACCGAGTGCACGGCACCCAGCCTGGCACAGGCATACATGGCCACCAGGGCCTCGGGCACCATGGGCATGTAGATCACCACCCGGTCGCCCTTCTCGACACCCAGGTCCCTGAGCGCCCCGGCAAAGCTCGCCACCTGGTCGCGCATCTCGCGATAGGTCAGGGTGCGCTTGCTGTCGGTCACCGGGGAGTCCCAGAGGAGGGCCGGCTGGTCCCCCCGGCCCTCCTCGACGTGATGATCGAGGGCGGCGTAGGCGATATTCAGCTCGCCGTCAGCGTACCAGCGCGCATGGTTGGCCTCATCGTAGTCGAGGATGCGCTGGGGCTCCTTGAACCAGGGGATGCGGCGGGCCTGTTCGGCCCAGAAGACCTCGGGGTGATCGATCGAACGGCGGAATTCGTTGGCGTAGGTGCTCATGGCGTTCCTGTCACGGTCCAGTGCGGATGATTGTTGACACTGTAAAGCACAAAGCGCGGAACACCCTCATACGATAGGCTAATTTTCGACGAAAGATGCAGGGGTTGGAGATTTATTGTCAACAACAGCGGCGCGACCTGCCATAAGAGAACGAGAATTCAACGCGCACGCGCGACAGGGACTAGACTATGCTTGAGTAAACCCCAATATACGGTCACGACGCACCACGGCGTCCGACTCGACCCCTCCACTCACGCGCAGCGCGGGGACACGCCATGCACACGCCCAGCCGCGAGGCAGAAAGACTCATCGAAGGGGGAAGCGGTGCCATCGATCGCGCCACTGCCCTGCTCAAGGCCATGGCCAACGACAATCGACTGCACATCCTCTGCCTGCTCGACGCAGGCGAGCTGTCGGTAACCGAACTCAATGGACACCTGGCCCTGAGCCAGTCGGCGCTGTCCCAGCACCTCGCGATCCTGCGCCGCGAGGAGCTGGTGACCACGCGGCGCAGCTCACAGACCATCTACTACTCGCTGCAGGGAGACAGCGCCAGGGCGATCATCGCCACCCTGGTCAGCCTCGGCCTGGCTGACGCCTGAATCATCGGCCGAGGCACCGTCAGTCGTCCCGGGCTAGCGTTTCTGCCAGCGACTGGCATCGAGCACTTCCGCCCCGCGCAGCAGCGCCCGCTCGACTCCCGCCGATACCGCCACCCCCAGGCGCTCGGCGAGTCGGCGGGGCGGTTCCAGCCTGACCCGTATCACCTTCGCCTCGCGCATGCGCTCCACCAGGTAGGCCTCGCTGGTACCCAGGGCGTCGACCAGCCCCTTGTCGAGGGCCTGGCTGCCGTACCAGATCTCCCCGGTGGCGATCGCCTCGATATCCAGCGCGGGACGACGCGTCGCCACGTGGCGCTTGAACAGCTCGTGGGTCGTCTCCAGGTCGTCGAGAAACTTCTCGCGCCCCTCCTCGGTATTCTCGCCGAGCACCGTCAGGGTACGCTTGTAGCGCCCGGCGGTAAGCACCTCCACATCGATGTCGTGGCGCTTGAGCAGGCGGTGCACATTGGGCACCTGGGCCACCACGCCGATCGACCCCAGCACCGCCAGCGGGGCCGCCCGCACGCTATCCGCCCCGCATGCCATCAGGTAGCCGCCGCTGGCGGCCACCTTGTCGACACAGACCGTGGTGGTGAGCCCCGCCTCGCGCAGACGATCCAGTTCGGCGGCGGCGAGCCCATAGGCGTGCACCAGGCCACCGGCGGACTCCAGGCGCACCACCACCTCGTCCCCCGACTCGGCGGCCGCGATCACCGCCGAGATCTCCTCGGCGAAGCGGCCGGTAGCGCTGGCCCGGATATCGCCATGGAAGTCGAGCAACCAGACCGTCGGGCGGCGCGGTCCCTGCTCACCCTTCGCCGCCTTGCCAGCCTTGGCACGCTCCTTGTCCTCGCGACGAAACGCCTTGACCAGGCGCTTGCGCCCGCCCGGTTCACTGGCCGCCAGACGCAATCGCCGCCGCCTGTCGTCGTGGCCCCGATTGAGCTCCTCGAGCTTGAGCCTCGAGTCACTGCCCACCTCGCCGCGCAGCTTGGCCACCACCGCGATCCCGAGCCCGACGATCATCACCAGGCTCAGCAGCTGGGCCAGGAACAGTCCGAAATCCGCCAGCCAGTCTCCCATCGTCCTCTCCCCTGCGGCCTCCGGCCGCTTGATCTAAACAATCGTTTGAAATACGCTTCCGCCGTCAACCCGCCTCACCAGGAGCCACCATGAGCCAGTCCACCCTAGACACGCTGATCTCCCGTTTCGACCCGCAGGCCGCCAGCGACATGGATGAAGTCTTCCAGTTCCACTTCGACGATGCCGACAGCCACTACCTGGTCATCCAGAACGGCGAGCTGAGCGTCGCGGAGGGAGAGCATGATGACCCGTCCGTCAGCCTGTCCATGAGCACCACCACCCTCAAGGGACTGATGACCGGGGACGTCAACGGCATGACCGCCTTCATGACCGGCAAGCTGAAGGCCTCCGGCAACGTGATGCTGGCCACCAAACTGACCAGCCTGTTCCCCGCCGGCTGACATCCTGCCGCCACCCTAGCGGGCCGCCACCTCGGCCAGATGGGTCTCGATGAGTGCCCGGGAGATCGAATAGAGCGGCGGCAGCTGAGGCAACTGGCGTGGGGAGAACCAGGCGGCATCGGCGATCTCCACGCCGTCGATGCGGATGCGGCGGCTCGCCGCCTCCGCGAAGAAGCCCAGCATCAACGAGTGGGGAAAGGGCCAGGCCTGGCTGCGAGAGTAGCGAACCCGCCCCACGGCAAGCCCCACCTCCTCGAAGATCTCGCGGCGCACGGCCTCCTCAGCCGATTCCCCCGGCTCGATGAAGCCGGCCAGGGTCGAGTAGCGCCCCGGGGGGAAGCGCGGGCTGCGCGCCAGCAGCAGGGCGTCGCCATGGGTCACCAGGGTGATGATGCAGGGCGAGATGCGCGGATAGTTGCGGTGCCCGCAGGCGTGACAGTGCATCGCGAACTCGGCGTCGAGTCGCTCGGCCGGTGCCCCGCAACGCCCGCAGAAACGGTGGTCGCGTAGCCAGGCACCGACCTGGAGGGCCGTGGAGACCAGCGGGAAGCGCGACTCGGGCAGGCGCACGAGCCAGTCGCGGGCAGCAGGCCAGTCACTGCCGGCATGCGTCTCGAGGGAGAGCGCCAGGGGCACATCCTGCCAGTAGCCCAGCGGCTGCATCTGCGCCGTCCAAGGCATCACCGGCTGCAGCACGCCGCCATCGGGCGCCGGGGCGATACGCCCCTCGGCCAGGCGAATCACATGGCCCTGCCGGGCATCCAGGGGCAGCTCACGACGCAACATCAGTGCACGATCCCCTCGACACCGTCCCACAGGCATTCGCCTGCCGCCTCACGGATCCGCGCCAGCTTCTGGCGATGGGCGGCGAGTTCCTCGTCGCTGGGCGTCGACACCCGAAGCTGGCCGCCGGCCAGCGCCACCGGGCGTCGCTGGATCCCCGTCTTCCGGCCGCCCTCCGCGGCCATGGAGGCATCGAGCAGCAACGCGGTCTGGCCGCCGGTCATCGCCAGGTAGACCTCGGCCAGGATCTCGGCGTCGAGCAGGGCGCCGTGGAGGACGCGGTGGCCGTTGTCGATCTCGTAGCGCTTGCACAGCGCGTCCAGGCTGTTGCGCTGGCCGGGGTGCTTGTCCCGGGCCATCTGCAGGGTATCCAGGATGCGGCAGTGCTCGGCGACCGGCCCCAGGCGTGACGCACCGCGGCCGCCGTCGAGCATCGACAGCTCGTGGTCGATGAAGCCCACGTCGAAGGGCGCGTTATGGATGACCAGCTCGGCGCCTTCGATGAAGGCCCAGAAGTCATCCACGATCTCGGCGAAGCGCGGCTCGTCGGCGACCCGCTCATTGGTGATGCCGTGGACGCCGATCGCCTCGGCCTCGATCTCCCGCTCGGGGTTGATGAACTGATGGTAGCTCCGCCCGGTCAGCCGGCGGTTGACCATCTCCACCGCACCGATCTCGATCAGCCGATGGCCTTCCTTGGGGTCGATACCCGTGGTCTCGGTATCAAGAACAATCTGACGCATCACTTCTCTCTCAAGGCTGGTAAATCGCCGAGGTCAGGCTCACTCAAGCCGCTGGCCTCCTCTGCTTGTGGCAAGCGCCCTCTCGAGGGGCCTCTGGGTCGGCATTCAGGCGGGCGGCGCCGAGTGCCGAGCCCCCCAGGGGTGCGGTAAAGCGCAGACGGCTTCCACGGGACTGGATCAACTGCGGGCGGCGGCACGCCTGGATCATGTAGCTGTCGCCCAGCGGCAGGTTATGACGCCGGCCCAGTGTCTCGAACAGCGCGTTGCGGGGCAGCCGGCCGGGCAGGTGGAAAGCGCAGTAGTCTACCCGCTCGATCTCGAAGTCGACAAACGCCAGCCAGTCGCGCAGGCGTCCGGGAGCGCGCCACTGGCCGCGCCAGGGCAGCATCCGCCGCCGCGCCGGTGACAGCCGCCCCATGCCTCCCGCGGAGAACGGCATCCAGCCGAAGAGGATGAGCCGCCCCTCGTCGGCGGTCACCCGCGCCGCCTCCTGCAGCATGTGATGGGGGTCGGGCGCGATCTCGAGCAGGTGATGCACCACCACCAGACTGAGGCTGTCATCGGGGAGCGGCAGCGCCTCGGGGGCGCAGACCAGGGTAGAGGGGAACTGCGCCAACTCGCGGGTGGGAGCCCAGCGCAGCGCATGCCGCACCGGGCACATATCGGCCAGCAGGCCCCCGAAACCCAGCTCGAGGCTATGCACGCCGAAGAGCCGCTCGCAGGCCGGCCCCAGGCAGGCCCGCTCGGCGTGACGCACGGCCTTGCCCGCCGGCGTGGACCAGAAGGCCTGGCCCTCACGGTACAGCGCGGCGAGGCGCTGGGCGCTGGTCTCGGTTGACATGTCCCTCCCTGCTCTTCATATTGGCTGGATTT
Source organism: Halomonas sp. SSL-5 (assembly GCF_030708455.1). GTDB lineage: Bacteria > Pseudomonadota > Gammaproteobacteria > Pseudomonadales > Halomonadaceae > Halomonas. Next base: position 61,428 of record NZ_JAUYWF010000012.1, on the reverse strand, counting down.
TGCGAACCGTTCATGCCCATTCAGGACACTCAGCCCATGTTGAGCGTGACACCGATTCCCGCCTTTAGCGATAACTATATCTGGCTTCTGCGCCAGGACACGACCCCCGATGTGTGCGTGGTGGACCCGGGCGATGCCGCCCCGGTCATCGAGCTGCTCGAGCGCGAGTCGCTTGCGCTCTCCACGGTGCTGATCACCCATCATCACCGGGACCACACCGGCGGCCTCGCCGAGCTCATCGAGCGCTATTCACCGCGGGTGATCGGCCCCGACAACGACACCATCGACGGCATCGACACCCCGGTGGCCGAGGGGGATGAGGTTCGCGTCATGGGACGGCTGTTCGAGGTGATCGCGGTACCCGGACACACCCTGGATCATATCGCCTATTTTACCGCCGGAATTCCGCCACTGCTGTTCGGCGGCGATGCCCTGTTCAGCGCTGGCTGTGGCCGCCTCTTCGAGGGTACGCCGGAGCAGATGCATGCCTCGCTGACCAAGCTTGCCGCGTTGCCCGACGACACCCTGGTGTTCGCCGCCCACGAATACACCCAGGCCAACCTGCGCTTTGCGTTGGCCGCCGACCCCCACAACCCGGACGTGGTTCAGGCCATGGAAGAGTGCCGGCGGGCCCGGGAGCTTGAACGCCCCACCCTGCCCACCTCCATGGCCCGCGAGAAACGCATCAATCCCTTCCTGCGCGCGGCAGATGCCGGCGTACGCCAGGCCGCCTCGGCCCATGGCGACGTCGACAGCGACGAGGCGACCTTCGCCACCCTGCGCGCCTGGAAGGACAACTTCTGAACGCTATCCCTGGACGCCAGGCACCTTCCGGTTCTGCCGGAAGGCCTCGGCGCGCCTTGGAGGAACACGCCCGAATGACCTACCACACCACTCGCCGCCGGCTATTCGCCTTCGCCAGCAGCGCCGCCCTGCTGGGTGCCCTGATGACCGCTGGCGTCCACAGTCAGGCCGCGACCCTCGAGCGCAACGGCGCCGAACCCCGGGCGGCCTTCCAGCCCTCGCCCAGTGGCATGACCCAACACTTCTGGGACGCCCTGGATGTGGAGCCCAGTGACGCCTGGAGCCGGCTGCGCGACAGCTTCCAGTGGCAGGACGACCTGGACGATCCACGTGTGCAGGCCTGGATCGACCACTATCGCCAGTCGCCGCACAACATCGCCGAGATCACCGAGCGCGCCCGCCCCTGGCTGGCCTGGATCACCCAGAAGGTCGAGGAGCGCGACCTGCCCGGCGAGATCGCGCTGATTCCCTTCATCGAGAGCTCCTTCGACCCGAGCGCACGTTCCCATCGCGGCGCCGCCGGCCTGTGGCAGTTCATGCCGCGCACCGGCGACTCCCTAGGCCTCTCCCGACAGCGCGGCTACGACGGGCGCCTCGACGTGGTGGCCTCCACCTATGCGGCCCTCGACTATATCGAGTACCAGGCAGACCAGTGGTACGAGGGGGATCTCGAGCTCTCCCTGGCGGCCTACAATGCCGGCGCCGGCACCGTCAACAAGGCCCGCCGCCGGGCCATCGCCCAGGGCAAGGGCGGCGACTACTGGAGCCTCTCCCTGCCGCGGGAAACCATGAACTACGTGCCCAAGCTCAAGGCCATCTCCGCCATCATCAATGCGCCTGACGACTACCAGGTCGCCCTCCCCGAGATCGAGGACGCCCCGGCCTTCGCCAAGATCCCCGTGGAACGCCCGCTGGGCCTGGACGAGGCGGCCCGCCTCGCCGGGGTCTCCCAGGGCACGATCGCCGAGCTCAACCCGGGAGTCACCGGTGGCGCCATCCACCCCGGCAATGACCGGGTGCTGCTGGTGCCCATCGAGCGAGCCGACGAGATGCTGGCCCGCCTCGAGGCCCCGACGATCCCGAGCACGGCTCAGGACTCGCGCTACGTGGTGCGTCGCGGCGATACCCTGGCCGATATCGCCGCCCGCCAGGGCATCAGTGTCGCCGAGCTGCGCCAGGCCAACGGCATCGCCGGCAACCTGATTCAGCCCGGACAGGCGCTCGAGCTGCCGACACGCAGCCTGGCCTCGCGCTGAACGCCCCCGGGGCCTTGGGTGGCCCCGCCGAGCAGGAGGCAGGTATTGTCTTTCTCGCCCGGGGCTGACACCTTGACTGGCGAAGCCTAGTGGGTACGACGCCGGCAGCGGCCGGCGTCACTGTCGACACGGGATGTCAGAATGCCAATACCTTCATGCCGGCCCGCCGCCTCGTTCCTCTTCCGGCCCGCCGCCGCCTCGCGTTTCCTTCGGCCCACTGCCGCCTCGCTTTTAATTCGGCCCGCCGCCGCCTCGTTGGTCGTCCTGCTGGGCCTGGCCGGTCCGCCGGCCGCCGCCCAGACCCCGGCCGGCGACGAGGCGCCCACCGTTCATGGCCTCTCGCTCTACGGAGAGCCCGAGCTCCGCGCAGGCTTCGAGCACTTCCCCTACGTCGATCCCGAGGCGCCAAAGGGCGGGACCCTGACCCAGGCGGCGGTGGGCGGCAGCTTCGACTCCACCAACCCCTTCATCATCCGCGGCACCCCGGCCGCCGGGGTCTCGCGCATCTACGACACCCTGCTCGAGGGCAATCCAGACGAGCCCTTCTCGCTCTACGGCCTGCTGGCCGAGGGCATCCGGCTGGACCCGGAACGGGAGTGGATCGAGTTCGACCTGCGCCCCGAGGCACGCTTCCACGACGGCGAGCCGGTGACCGCCAGGGACGTGGTGTTCAGCTTCACGCTGCTTACCGAACAGGGCAACCCCTTCTACGGCGCCTACTACGCCGACGTGGAGAGCGTCTCCGCGCTGGACGAGGACACCGTGCGTTTCGACTTCGCGTCCAGTCACTCCCGGGAGCTGCCGCTGATCGTCGGCCAGCTGCCGGTGCTGCCCAAGCACTACTGGGAAGGGCGCGACTTCACCTCCCCGACCCTCGATGCCCACCCCGGCTCCGGTCCCTATCGCATCGCCGAGGTCGACCCGGGCAGGCGCATCGTCTATGCGCGGGTGGAGGACTACTGGGGACGCGACCTGGGGCCGAAGCGAGGGCGCCATAACATCGATCGGCTCATCTACGACTACTACCGCGACCGCGACATCGCCTGGGAGGCCTTCAAGGCGGGCATCCTCGACTACCGCGTCGATGCCCGTGCCGCCACCTGGGCCACCGGCTACGACTTTCCGGCCTTCGAGGAGGGGCTGGTGAAGAAGGTCAGCGTGCCCGACGGCCAGCCGGCACCGATGCAGGCCTTCATCTTCAACCTGCGCAAGGAGCGCTTCCAGGACCCGAGGGTCCGCGAGGCCCTGGCGCTGACCTTCGACTTCCCCTGGCTCAACGCCAACATCTTCTACGACGCCTACCGGCGCACCGAGAGTTTCTTCCAGAACTCCGAGATGGCAGCCGAGGGGCTGCCGATCGATGCCGAACGGGGGGTGCTTGCACCCTGGCGTGACGCCCTTCCCGACGACGTCTTCCGCCAGCCGCTGCCCATGGACCATCCCGAGACGCTGCGCGAGCGCCTGCGCCTGGCGCTGGAGTTGCTGCGCGAGGCGGGCTTCGAGGTACGCGACGGCGGTCTGGTAGATGCCGAGACGGGCGAGCCGCTGGAACTTGAGGTGCTGCTCTACGACACCGGCATGGAGCGGGTGGTCCAGCCGATGCTGCGCAACATGGCACGCCTGGGCATCCGCGGCACCATCCGCATCGTCGACATCAACCAGTACCTCAACCGGTTGCGCAGCTTCGACTTCGACATGGTGGTGGGACAGTTCCCGCAATCCAACAACCCCGGCAACGAGCAACGCGAGTTCTGGACCAGCGACTACGCCGAGGTTCCCCAGAGCCGCAACCTGATGGGCCTGGCCGACCCGGTGGTGGACGACCTGGTCGACCGCCTGATCCGCGCCGACAGCCGCGAGTCGCTCAACACCCTCACCCGTGCCCTGGACCGCGTGCTGCGCCATCGCTTCATCGTCATTCCCCACTACCATTCGGGCGAAACGCGGATCGCGGTATGGGACAAGTTCGGCTGGCCCGAGCCATCTCCCGAATACGGCATGGACCTCGAGGCCTGGTGGGTGGACCCCGAGCGTGCGGCGATCATCGAACGTCGTCAGCGGGGAGGCTAGGGACATGTCGAGCGTCGGCGAGATCTGCAACCGGAGAGGGCCGCGAACGTGAGCCGCTATGTCCTGCGTCGCCTGCTGCTGATGATCCCCACCCTGCTGGGGATCATGCTGCTCAACTTCATCATCGTCCAGGCCGCCCCCGGCGGGCCCATCGACCAGATGCTGGCCCGCTTCGAGGGGGTCGACAGCATGTCCAGCACCCGCCTCGACACCGGCGGCGGCGAGGTGGTGGTCCGGGATGAGTCCCGCGGCGCCAGGGGCATCGACCCGCGCTTCATCGAGCAGCTCGAGGCGCAGTTCGGCTTCGACCAGCCGGCCCACGAGCGCTTCCTGGGCATGCTGGCCGACTACGCCACCTTCGACTTCGGCGTGAGCTTCTTCCGCGACCGACCGGTGATCGAGCTGATGATCGAACGCCTGCCGGTCTCGGTGTCCCTGGGGCTCTGGACTACCCTGCTGGTCTACCTGATCTCCATCCCGCTGGGCATCCGCAAGGCGCTGCACCACGGCTCGCGCTTCGACGTCTGGACCTCGGGACTGGTGATCGTCGGCTACGCCATCCCCGGCTTCCTGTTCGCGATCCTGCTGATCGTGCTGTTCGCCGGCGGCAGTTACTGGGACCTCTTCCCGTTGCGCGGGCTCACCTCGCCGAACTTCGACGAGCTCTCGGCCTGGGGCAAGGTCAAGGACTATGTCTGGCACATCACCCTGCCGGTCATCGCCATGACCATCGGCAGCTTCGCCACCCTGACCATGCTGACCAAGAACAGCTTCCTGGACGAGATCCACAAGCAGTATGTGCTCACCGCCCGGGCCAAGGGCGCCAGCGACCAGCGCGTGCTCTACGGCCACGTGTTCCGCAACGCCATGCTGATCATCATCGCCGGTCTGCCCGGCGCGCTGGTGTCGATCTTCTTCACCGGCTCGCTGCTGATCGAGGTGATCTTCTCCCTGGAGGGGCTCGGCTTGCTCGGTTTCGAGGCGGTGATGCAGCGCGACTATCCGGTGATCTTCGGCACCCTCTATCTGTACACGCTGATCGGCCTGCTGCTGAAGCTGGTCTCCGATCTGACCTATGTGTGGGTGGACCCGCGCATCGACTTCGAGACACGGGAGTCCTGAGCCGATGACCCATGCCGCAACGCCCCTGGGGCAACGCTTCTCGCCCATCACCCGGCGCCGCTTCGGCGTGTTCCGCGCCAACGGTCGCGCCTGGGTCTCGCTGTGGATCTTCGCCGCGCTGTTCGTGGTGAGCCTCGCCGCCGAGCTGATCGCCAACGACAAGCCGCTGGTGATGCAGTACCAGGGCGAGTGGTACGTGCCGCTGCTGGTGGACTACCCCGAGACCGAATTCGGCGGCTTCCTGCCCACCACCGCCGACTATCACGACCCCTTCGTCCGCGCCCAGATCGAGGCGCACGGCTGGGCGCTGTGGCCTCCGGTCCCGTTCTCCTACCAGACCCTGGACATGCAGATGATGCGCCCCTCCCCGGCGCCGCCCGACGCCCGCCACTGGCTGGGGACCGACGACCAGGGTCGCGATGTGCTGGCCCGGGTGATCTACGGCTTCCGCCTGTCGGTCGCCTTCGCCCTGGTGCTGACCGCCGGTTCGCTGGCCATGGGCGTGCTGGTGGGCGGCATCCAGGGCTACTTCGGCGGCAAGACCGACCTGATCGGCCAGCGCTTCACCGAGATCTGGCAGGGCCTGCCGGTGCTCTTCCTGCTGATCATCCTGGCCAGCTTCGTGCAGCCCGGCTTCTGGTGGCTGCTGGGGATCATGCTGCTGTTCTCCTGGCTGGGCCTGGTCGACGTGGTGCGCGCCGAGTTCCTGCGCGCCCGCAACCTGGAGTACGTGCGCGCCGCCCGCGCCATGGGGCTGACCCCGCGGCTGATCATGTGGCGCCACGTGCTGCCCAACGCCATGGTCGCCACCCTGACCTTCATCCCCTTCCTGTTTACCGGCGCGATCACCACCCTCACCGCCCTGGACTTCCTGGGCTTCGGGCTGCCGCCGGGCTCGCCGTCGCTGGGCGAACTGGTCGCCCAGGGCAAGAACAACCTGCATGCCCCCTGGCTCGGCATCACCGCCTTCGTCAGCCTGTCGCTGATGCTGTCGCTGCTGGTGTTCATCGGCGAGGGGCTGCGCGACGCCTTCGACCCCCGCCATATCCAGCATGCCACCCCGGCCACAGCCGCCGAGAGGAGCCCCGCCGATGCCTGATCTGCTGCGTCTCGAGGAGTTCTCCGTCGCCTTCGACGGCGTCACCGTGGTCGACCGGCTCAGCCTCAGCGTCGGACGCGGCGAGACCCTGGCCCTGGTGGGCGAGTCCGGCTCCGGCAAATCGGTGTCGGCGCTGGGCGCCATGAACCTGCTGCCGGGCAATGCCAGCGTCAGCGGCGGGCGAACCCTGGTCGACACCGACCTGGCGCGCCTGCGCCACCGTGACTGGCAGGGCCTGCGCGGCGGCCGGGTGGGCTTCGTGTTCCAGGAACCGATGACCTCGCTCAACCCCCTGCATACCGTGGGCAAGCAGATCGGCGAGACCCTGCGCCTGCACCGGGGACTCTCCGGGCGCGCGGCGCGTGCGCGAGTCATCGAACTGCTGACCCAGGTGAAGCTGCCGCGCGCCGAGGAGCTGGTCGACGCCTGGCCCCACCAGCTCTCCGGCGGACAGCGCCAGCGGGTGATGATCGCCATGGCCATCGCCAATGACCCGGAGCTGCTGATCGCCGACGAGCCGACCACGGCGCTGGACGTCACCGTGCAGCAGGAGATCCTCGCCCTGCTCGCCGAGCTGCGTGACCGCCACGGCATGGGCATGCTGTTCATCACCCACGACCTCAACCTGGTGCGCCGCCACGCCGACCGGGTCTGCGTGCTCTTCCAGGGACGCGAGCAGGAGACGGGGCCGGTGGAGCGTGTGTTCGCCTCGCCCCAGAGCGCCTACACCCGCACCCTGCTGGCGGCCGAGCCCGAGGGCCGTCCCGTGCCGTCAGTCGCGGGGCAATCGCTGCTGCGCGCCGACGGCCTGGGCGTGCGCTTCCAGCGCCCCAAGAAGCTCTTCATGCCGCGCCCGCCCGCCTTCGAGGCGGTCCGGCCGTTGTCGCTTACCCTCGGCCGTGGCGAGACGCTGGGCATCGTCGGCGAGTCCGGTTCCGGCAAGACGACGCTTGCCATGGCGCTGCTGCGCCTGGTGGAGAGCCACGGCGAGATACACCTCGACGATACCCGCCTGGACACCCTGTCGGGCGGTGCCCTGCGGCGCATGCGCCAGCGCGTGCAGATCGTCTTCCAGGACCCCTATGGCTCGCTCTCCCCCCGCCTGCCGGTCGCCGAGATCGTCAGCGAGGGGCTGCGCTTCCACCACCCCGAGCTGGCGGAATCCGAGGTCCGCCGCCGGGTGGCCGATACCCTGCGCGAGGTGGGTCTGCCGGCCGACTGCGCCGACCGCTATCCCCACGAGTTCTCCGGCGGTCAGCGCCAGCGCATCGCCGTGGCTCGGGCGATCATCCTCGAACCCGCCCTGCTGGTGCTCGACGAGCCCACCTCGGCGCTCGACCGCACCGTGCAGAAGCAGCTGGTCTCCCTGCTGCGCGACCTCCAGGCGCGCCGCGGCATGAGCTACCTCTTCATCAGTCACGACCTCGCCGTGGTGCGCGCCATGGCGCATCGCATCATGGTGCTCAAGGAGGGCGAGTTGATCGAGGAGGGAGAGTGCCTCGCGGTGCTGGCCAACCCGCGAAGCGACTATACCCGGGCGCTGGTCAAGGCCGCCGGCCTGGCACCCGGCATGCGTTGATGGCCCCCTCCATTTGAACAGGGCCGCGGCCCGCGCCCTGGCCTATACTCGGCGCACTCTTCACACCGATGGGGCTGCGATGCGCCGCGCGATTCTTGCTGGCACTTTACTGCTGAGCCTGCTGCTGTGCGAGGCACTGCTTGCCGCCACGGCGCCGCCCAGGGACTTGACCGGCTGGGAGTGGCGCTGGGGAGACTCTCCCCGGGATGCCTCGGGCACCCCCGCCTGGCTCGATGACGCCGGCGGCGGCGATTGGCGTGCCATCGACTTCCCGTCCAACCCCCCGGGCCGAGCCGGCCACGAGCACCTGTGGTTGCGCACGGTGCTTCCCGAGGGAGAGTGGCGCGACCCGGTGATCTATATCTACAGCATCGACCTGATCGCCCAGTTCTACCTCGACGGGGAGCCGCTCTACCAGTATGGCGAGTTCGATGACCAGGGCCGCGGACGCTTCGCCGGCTGGCCCTGGCACCTGATCGAGCTGCCGGAGGACTTCGCCGGCAAGACGCTACATGTCAGGGTCTTCTCCGACTACGCCGATATCGGCCTGTGGGGCGAGGTCAAGCTGATGGATCGCCTCGACGCCCTGACCATGATCGTGCAGCGTGCCTGGGACGACGTGGTGATAGCCGGCGTCTCGCTGCTCCTGGCGCTACTGGCCGGGGGCTTCGCCGCCACCGGTGCCCAGCGCCAGAGTCTCGCCGCCGTGGCCCTCTTCTCGCTGGCCGCCGGTGCCATGATCCTGGCCGAGACCCAGTTCAGCCAGCTGATGCTCAACCGGCCGCTGCTCTGGGACGGCATCGCCGCCGCCGGCTACTTCACCCTGCCGGTGGCGATGGGCCTGCTGCTGGCCCACTGGCTGGAGGGATGGCCACGGCGCTGGATGCAGGGGGTATGGCGGCTGCACCTGGCCTATCTCGCGGGCGCCCTGGGCCTGATCCTCACCGGGCGCGTCAGCATCGCCGCGACCTTCCCTCCCTTCGACCTGCTGCTGGCAATCACCCTGCCCCTGATGCTGGTGCTGGCCGGTTGGCGGCTGGGCCGCCTGAATGGCGAGCAGCGCTGGATCATCGGCAGCTTCGCGCTGATCGCCCTGCTGCTGCTGGCCGACATGGCGGTCGCCCATGGCCTGGTAGCCTGGCGCAAGGTGCCGGTCAGCCTGGGCCTGCTGGCCTTCTCGCTGGCCATCGTCGGGGTATCGCTGTGGCACTATCGCCGCACCCAGCGCCAGCTGTCGCGCCTCAATCGGCGCCTGGAGGAGCAGGTCCGCGAGCGCACCGCCGAGCTCGACTGCCTGGTGCGCAAGCTCGAGGGCTTCTCCTACGAGGACCCGCTCACCGGGCTCAAGAATCGCCGCTACTTCGACGAGCTGATGCAGCACGAGGCGAGCCGCGCCGACCGCGACGGGGCGCCGCTGTCGCTGATCATGATCGACCTGGACCACTTCAAGCAGATCAACGACCAGTACGGTCACGAGGCGGGGGACAGCGTGCTGATGGCGGTGGCCGAGCTGCTTCATGACCACTTCCGCAATGCCGACGTGGTGTGCCGGCTGGGCGGCGAGGAGTTCGTGGCGCTGCTGCCCGGTGCGACTACCGAGCGCGCCGAGGCCCGCGCCCGGGAGCTGGTCGCGCGGGCCAAGGAGCTGGTGCTGAGCCATGGGGATATCGCCCTGCCCGGCATCACGCTGTCATGCGGCGTGGCGACCTATCCCTGTCATGCCCGGGAACCCATCGCCCTGCTGGGGCTCGCCGACAAGGCGCTCTACCAGGCCAAGCACCAGGGGCGCAATCGCAGCGCCACCTGGTCGGCGCGAACCACCGAGACCCTGCCGCCGGCCGCCGCCGGCTAGAAGGCGGCCACCTCCTCCTCGCTCAGCTCGCGCCACTCCCCCTCGGGCAGCTCGTCCAGGGAGAGCGGACCGATGGATTCGCGGTGCAGGGCGACCACATGGTGGCCGATGGCCGCGAACATGCGCTTCACCTGGTGATACTTGCCCTCGAAGAGGGTCAGCTCGGCGATGGTCGGCTCGCGCATGGCGAGCTCGGCGGGGCGGGTGGGTTTCTCCTCGCCGTCGAGCAGTAGCCCCTCGGCGAAGCGGGCGATGGCGTCATCGAGAGCGGCCCCCTCGAGCGGCTCGGCCAGGGTGACCCGGTAGACCTTGCCACAGCGACGCTTGGGCGAGGTGACCCGATGCGACCACTGGCCGTCGTCGGTGAGCAGCACCAGGCCGGTGGTGTCCACATCCAGGCGCCCCACCGTCTGCAGGCGCTCGAGCATGGGCAGCTCGATCAGGTCGATGGCCCGCGGATAGAGGGTGCGCCGTGCGGTGCACTCCACCCCACCCGGCTTGTGCAGCATCACATAGCGCAGCCCCACCAGGGCAAGCGGCTCGCCGTTCCAGGTCACCCGGCTGGCCTCGCCCACCTGGGTGGCCGGGTTCTTGATGACCTCGCCGTCGATGGAGACCTCGCCGCGATGCATCGCCTTCTTGGCCAGGCTGCGGGTGAGCTCGGTGGATTCACTCAGGAAACGATCGAGGCGCATCAGCTACCCACCCCGTCGGAAAGCGAGAAGTGGTCGGCATCGCGCCAGGCGGGAAACTTGTCGCGAAACGCCCGCAGCTCCTCCAGGGAGAGGCTGGCGGTCTTGATGAAGGCAACGCCCTCGGGCTCGTCGATCAGCGCCTCGCCCTTGACGTCGATCAGCATGGAGTCGCCGGCATAGGGCAGCCCCTTGGCGTCCTCGCCGACGCGATTCACGCCGATCACCGGGCACAGGTTCTCGATGGCCCGGGCCTGCAGCAGGACACGCCACGGGTGGCGACGCGGCGCCGGCCAGTTGGCCACGCACAGCAGGGCGTCGTACTCGAAGTGCTCGCCCGGGCCGGGCTGCTGACGCAGCCACACCGGGAAGCGCAGGTCATAGCAGACGCTTAACAGGATGCGGAACCCCTTGAGCTCGACGATCACCCGCTCGTGGCCCATGGCGTAGCGCTCGTGCTCACCGGCCATGCGGAACAGGTGGCGCTTGTCGTAGGTGGCGCAGGAGCCATCCGGCCTCGCCCACACCAGGCGATTGAAGTAGTCGCCATGCTCGACGATCGCCACGCTACCGGTGACCACGCAGCCCCGCTGCCAGGCCTGCTCGCGCAGCCAGGCCACGGTGGGGCTCTCCTCCATGGGCTCGGCCATCTCCCGGGAGTTCATGGTGAAGCCGGTGGCGAACATCTCCGGCAGCACGATCAGGTCGGTGTGCTCGCCGCCGAGGTCGCCCAGGGTCTCCTCCAGCATCCGGCAGTTGGCCGCCGGATCCTCCCAGCGCAGGTCACACTGCACCAGGGTCGTTCTCAGCTCGCTCATCGGTTTTGCCCTCTGCGGTGACGATAATGGCGCCCAGACTACCCCAGAGTAGCGACCAGCGTCAGCCGGCGCCGTGGAATGGCACCCCATAGGCTGCTAAGTTGGCAGCCTGATCCCCAACGAGGCCCAAGATGACCACCACGCCCACCGCCGACACGGAAGCCCGCCAGGGCGTCATGTTCGGGCTGGCCGCCTACACCATGTGGGGCTGCTTCCCGCTTTTCTTCGCGCTCTTCGACGGAGTGCCCGCCTTCGAGATCCTGATCCACCGGGTGCTCTGGTCGTGCCTGTTCCTGGTCGGCTTGGTGACCCTGCTCGGGCGCTGGGCACCGATCCGCGAGGCCCTGGGCCAGCCGCGGCGCCTGGGACGGGTGCTGGGGTGTGCGCTGCTGATCGCCTTCAACTGGGGGCTCTATATCTACTCGGTGGAGACCCGCCATGTGCTCCAGGCCAGTCTCGGCTACTTCATGACCCCGCTGGTCAACGTGGCCCTGGGCATGCTGGTGCTGCGCGAGACGATGCACCGCCTGCAGGCGGTGGCGGTGGCGCTGGCCGCGCTGGCGATCGTCCTGCAGCTGGTGATGCTGGGCGAGCTCCCGTGGATCAGCCTGGCGCTGGCCTTCTCCTTCGGCACCTACGGCCTGCTGCGCAAGCAGGTGCCCCTGGACGGCCTGTCGGGGCTGTTCGTGGAGACCCTGCTGCTGCTGCCGCTGAGCCTGATGGCCCTGGGTTGGCTGACCCAGGTCGAGCTCTCGCATTTCCTGGCCGACTCGCGTACCACCCTGCTGCTGATCGCCAGCGGGGTGATCACCGCCCTGCCGCTGCTCGCCTTCGCCGGGGCCGCCCGGCGCCTGCGCCTGGCGACCCTGGGCTTCCTGATGTACCTCAACCCCACCATCCAGTTCCTGATTGCCCTGCTGGTGTTCGGCGAGCCGCTCTCCGGCGTCCAGCTGGCCACCTTCGTGATGATCTGGACGGGTCTGGCCCTCTACTCCTGGTCGGCATGGCAGAGCCGTCCGCGTGAGGTCCCGAAGCCGGCAAGGCAATAAACTGCATGGGAGGGCTTCGCCCTCCCGTCGCGATGCGGAGCATCCCTCCTACTGCAGCCATTGGAGCATCGGTCCTAAAGGGGCTCTCAGGCCTGGCTGGCCGCCAGCGCCTGGTCCAGGTCGGCGATGATGTCGTCGACATGCTCTATGCCGATGGAGAGACGCACCATGTCCGGCGTCACGCCCGCCCTGACCAGCTCCTCGTCGTTGAGCTGGCGGTGGGTGGTGGCGGCGGGGATCGACGAGCAGGTCTTGGCGTCACCGATATTGACCAGGCGCAGCACCAGGCCCAGGGCATCGTAGAAGCGTGCACCGGCCTCGCGGCCGCCCTTGATGCCGAAGCTGAGGATCCCCGAGGCGCGCCCGCCCATGTACGTCTGCGCCAGGGCGTGGTCCTTGTGGCTCTCGAGGCCGGCGTAGTGGACCCAGGTCACGGCGTCGTGGCCCTGCAGGTACTCGGCGATGCGCTGGGTGTTTTCGCAGATGCGCTCGATGCGCAGCCCCAGGGTCTCGAGGCCCTGCAGCAGCTGCCAGGCCGCCTGGGCGGAGAGCGCCGCCCCCATGTTGCGCAGTGGCACCACCCGGGCCCGCCCGATGAAGGCCGCCTCGCCCAGGTCGCGGGTATAGCAGACGCCGTGATAGGAGACGTCCGGCTCGTTGAGCAGCGGGAAGCGCGCGGCGTGCTCGGCCCAGGGAAACTTGCCGGAGTCGACGATGACCCCACCCACGGTGGTGCCATGCCCGCCGATGTACTTGGTGGCCGAGTGGATCACGATGTCCGCACCGTGCTCGATGGGGCGCCACAGGAAGGGGGTGGGGACCGTGTTGTCGACGATCACCGGCACGCCGTGGCGATGGGCCACCTCGGCCAGGGCCTGCATGTCCACCACGCCGCCGGAGGGGTTGCCGACACTCTCGCAGAACACCGCCTTGGTGCGCTCGTCGATCAGCCCCTCGAGGCCGGCCAGGTCGTCCTTGTCGGCGAAGCGCACCTCGATGCCCTGGCGCGGCAGGGTGTGGGCGAAGAGGTTGTAGGTGCCGCCGTAGAGCTCGCTGATGGAGACGATATTGTCGCCCGCCTCGGCGATGGTCTGAATGGCAGCGGTGATCGCCGCCATGCCCGAGGCCATTGCCAGGCCGGCGATGCCGCCCTCCAGCGCCGCCACGCGCTGCTCGAGCACGGCGCAGGTGGGGTTCATGATCCGCGAGTAGATGTTGCCCTCGACCTTGAGGTCGAAGAGGTCCGCGGCGTGCTGGGCGCTGTCGAAGGCAAAGGAGGTGGTCTGGTGGATCGGCACCGCCACCGCGTGCTGGTCGTCGGGGGCATAGCCGTGATGGAGGGCGATGGTCTCGCGTTGCATGGCGTGTCCTTGCGTGTGGTGGGTATCTTGTCAGGGGTTTGTCGTGGCCTGCACAGGCCTGGCCGGCAGGCCTGTTTCACTCGATGCTAACCAACCCTGAACGCGAGCACTAATATCGTTTAGGCTAATGGCTTATTCCTCCAAGCCGATCAGGGACAGGATGCTCAAGCGCTATCTGCCGGTACTGACCTGGCTGCCCCACTACAACCGACGCCTGCTGGGCGCCGACCTGCTGGCGGGGGTTATCGTCACCGTGATGGTGATCCCCCAGTCGCTGGCCTATGCGCTGCTCGCCGGGCTGCCCGCCGTGGTGGGGCTCTACGCCAGCCTGCTGCCGGCGGTGCTCTACGCCCTGCTCGGCACCAGCCGCACCCTGGCGATCGGCCCCGTGGCGATCATCGCGCTGATGACCGGCGCGGCGCTCGCCAATGTGGCCACGCCGGGCAGTGAGGCCTACCTGCAGGCGGCGCTGGTGCTGTCGTTGCTCTCCGGCGCGATGCTGGTCGCCATGGGCCTGCTGCGCCTGGGCTTCTTCGCCAACTTCCTGAGCCACCCGGTGATCGCCGGCTTCCTCTCCTCGTCGGCCCTGCTGATCGCCATCAGCCAGATGGCCCATCTGGCAGGCATCTCGGCCAGCGGCTACAACGCCCTCGACCTGCTGACCAGCCTCGCCGGCCAGCTCCATCGCCTGCACTGGCCCACGCTGGCGATGGGCCTGGGCACCCTGCTCTTCCTGATCGTCAGTCGCCGCCATGCCAGCCGCGTGCTGACGAAACTCGGCCTCGCCGCCTCCACCGCCGGCCTGGTGGCGCGCAGCGGCCCGGTGCTGGCGGTGCTCGCCACCACCCTGCTCAGCTGGCACCTGAGGCTCGCCGAACGCGGCGTCGCCGTGGTCGGCGCCATTCCCGCCGGGCTGCCGCCGCTGACCCTGCCGAGCATGGACCTGACGCTGTGGCGCGCGCTGCTGATTCCGGCACTGCTGATCAGCGTGGTGGGCTTCGTGGAGTCGATCTCCATGGCCCAGATGCTCGCCGCCAAGCGCCGCCAGCGCATCTCCCCCAACCAGGAGCTGGTCGGGCTGGGCGGTGCCAACCTGGCCGCGGCCTTCACCGCCGGCATGCCGGTCACCGGCGGTCTCTCGCGCACCGTGATCAACGACGAGGCGGGTGCCCAGACGCCGCTGGCCGGGCTCTTCGCCGCCCTGGGCATCGGCCTGGTGACGCTGCTGTTTACTCCGCTGCTGCACCACCTGCCCATCGCCACCCTGGCCGCCACCATCACCGTGGCGATCCTCACCCTGGTCGATATCCCGCTGATTCGCCAGACCTGGCGCTACTCGCGCAGTGACTTCTCGGCCATGGCGGTGACCATCCTGCTGACCCTGGTGGAGGGGGTAGAGGCCGGCATCATCTCAGGCGTGGTGCTCTCCATCGGCCTCTTCCTGTATCGCACCAGCCGTCCCCACAGCGCCGTGGTGGGTCGGATTCCCGACACCGAGCACTTCAGAAGCACCGGACGCCACGAGGTCGAGACGCTGACCGATGTCGCCTTCCTGCGCATCGACGAGAGCCTCTATTTCGCTAATGCCCGCTACCTCGAGGACACGGTGCTGCACATGGTGGCCCGCCAGCCCGGCCTGGAACACGTGGTGCTGATCTGCTCGGCGGTCAACCTGATCGATGCCTCGGCGCTGGAGAGCCTGGACGCCATCAACGAACGCCTGCGCGAGGCGGAGGTCACGCTGCACCTGGCCGAGGTCAAGGGCCCGGTGATGGACCGCCTGAAGCGCAGCGACTTCCTGGATGACCTGACCGGCCGGGTATTCCTCAGCACCTATGCCGCCTGGCAGGCGCTCAAGCCAAGCCCGGCAGACGACGCTGTCAGCTGAGATGGGGCTAAACCTGGATAGCGATATTCGGCTATCATGTCAGGCACATGGACAAAATGACGACAGCATGGACTCTTCGACTCTCGACAACGCGGCGACCCGCGAGAACCTCGGCATCAGCGCCTATCACCGCCTGAAGCGGGACATCATCCGCAACGTCTTCAAGCCCGGCGAGAAGCTGCTGATGAGCCGCCTCAAGGAGCGCTACGACCTGGGGGTCGGCCCCCTGCGCGAGGCGCTCTCCCAGCTGGTGGCCGAGCGCCTGGTGGTGGCCATCAGCCAGCGCGGCTTCCGGGTGGCGCCGATGTCGCTGGCCGAGCTGGCCGACCTCTACGACGCCCGGGCCCAGATCGAGGGGCTATTGCTCCGGCTCGCCATCGAGCGCGGCGACGACAGCTGGGAAGCGGAGATTCTGGCCCGGGCCCACACCCTCTCCAAGGTCATGAAGCTGAACTCCGCCGACGAGCTGCTCGACGTCTGGGATACTCGCCACCAGGCCTTCCATACCGCCATCGTCAGCGGCTGTCAGTCACCGCACCTGCTGCAGATCCGCGAGAGCCTGTTCGACCAGGTCGAACGCTATCGCCATCTCTGGCTGCGCGAGACGGTGCTCTCCGAGGCGGCGCTGGCCCGCAAGCACCAGGAGCACACTGATCTGGTCGAGGTAATCCTGGCCCGGGATATCGAACGCGCCACCGAGATGATGCGCGAACACCTGATGACACCGGTGCCGATCATCACCGAGGCGATGCGCCATCAGGGGCTGACCTGATCCCTACTCATCATCACCCTGCCAGCTTGAGGCCCACCAGCCCCACCAGCACCAGCGCGAGGCTGGCCAGGCGCAGCGGAGAGGCGCTGTCACCGTAGATCAGGATACCGAGCAGCACCGTGCCTACTGCCCCGATGCCCACCCACACCGCATAGGCAGTGCCCACCGGCAGTGCCTTCATGGCCTGGGCCAGCAGATAGAAACTCACCAGCATCGTGGTCACGGTAAACAGGCTTGGCCACAACCGGGTAAAACCTTCCGAGGCCTTGAGCCCTAATGCCCAGGCCACCTCCAGCAGCCCCGCCAGGACCAGTAGCGTCCAGGCCATTCCCATGGTCGTTCATCCCTTGTTGGCGAGGCTGTCCCCGCAGGGTGGAAGGCAAGCCGGGTCGTCCCGGTGCCACACTCCTTAAAATCTGTCATGGTAACGACATGAAGGCCTGCAAGGATGGCCAATGTCGGGTAACACGGCAAGCCTCTAATAATGGAGAACGTGACATGCCTCATCTACTGCGACTTCCGCGTGAACTGGATGAACGTCTCGAGCACCTCGTCCAGACCACCGGCCTGAACAAGACCCTGCTCATCGAACGCTGCCTGGAAAGCGGCGTCGCGGCACTCGAGGCCGAGCTGCTGATGGAGGGAGGCCAGGCTTCCCGGGCGCCCACCAGCATCGACCAGCTGCTGCGTGAGAGCGGCCTGGGCGCCTGAGGGCGTTCAGCCGGCCACGGCGTCGCGGAAGCGGCGTTGCCCGGAAAGCGCGCGCTCCAGCGTGGTGGCGGCCAGGCGCACCTCCTGGCCCGGCAGGCACTGGGCCAGGAGCGAGGCAGCAAGTGGCGTCAACGCCCCCAATCGCGGGTAGCCGCCGATGGTCTGGCGGTCGTTGAGCAGCGCGATCGGCTGCCCGTCGGGGGGCACCTGCACCGCTCCCAACCCGATCCCCTCCGAGATCAACGAACCGATACGACACACGAGCCGCGGCCCGGTAAGGCGCACGCCCATGCGATCGGCGCGATCATCCACCTTCCAGGGGCGGTTGAAAGCGGCGAACAGGCTGTCACCGGTAAAATCCGCCACCTGGGCACCCGGCAGCAACGCCAGCGTTGCCGGCGAGGTATAGTCCGGGCATTCCGCCGCGGGTACCCCCTTTTCCTGCACGCGCCGACCAGCATCGGCGGTCACCGCCAGGCGGTCGCCATCGCCCAGCTTGCCGCCGCGTCCATCGAAGCCGCCCAGCCCCTCGCGCACCACACAGCTCACGCTGCCCAGCACCGGTTCGGCCTGGAAGCCCCCCGCCACGGCCAGATAGGCCCTCAGGCCGTTACGCGGCGTGCCGAATACCAGGGTCTCGCCCTCCCGCAGGCTTATCGGCTGCCACAGGGGCAGCGGACTCCCCTCCAGGGTGGCCCCCAGGTCGGCCCCGGCCACCGCGATGGTCAGGTCGCGCTCGGCGACCAGCTGGAGACCACCGAAGGTGATCTCCAGCGCCGGATTCCCCCAGGCGTTGTCGACCAGGCGATTGGCCCAGGCCCAACCGTGCAGGTCGGCCGGCCCGCCCTGGGTCACGCCCAGGCGGCGCACGCCGAACCGGCCGGCATCCTGCAACAGAGCGAGGGGGCCGGCACGTTCGACGCGAAACCCGATAACGGTATATTGATTCATGCGTGATTCTCCGCCGGCGTCGCATCGCCGCCCTGGCGCTCGAACGCAGCACGCGCCAACGGCACGAAGCGCACCCGGTCGCCCACCCTGAGCAGGCTGAAACCGTCGCGATCGCGATCGAACAGGCGTGCCGTGGTGCGCCCCAGCAGGTTCCAGCCCCCCGGGGACACCGCCGGATAGGCGGCGGTCTGCCGGCCGGCGATGGCCACGCTGTTGACCGGCACCCTCTTGCGCGGCGTCTCCAGCCTCGGCACCTCGAGGCTCTCATCGAGCAGCCCCATGAAGGCGAAGCCGGGCGCGAACCCCAGGGCGAAGACGCGATACTCCCGGCCGGCATGGCGGGCGATCACCTCCTCCACGCTCATGCCCGTATGCCGAGCGACGCGCTCGAGATCCGGCCCCACGCTGGGGTCATACCAGGTGGGCAATTCACGGACCTCGCCGGCAACGGCCTCCTCCTCCGGCTCGAGATCCGCCAACAGCACCACGAGACGATGCCTGACCGATACAGGAGAGAGCCTGAGGGGGTCGAATACCACCAGCAGGGTAGTATAGGACGGTACCAGATCGATCAGCGCCTCGCCGAACTCGGCCTCGCAGCGGCGTGCCAGCGCCCCCAGCCAGGCCAGGTTCTGCTCATCGATGCGCGCGAAGAGCCGCACCATCCAGCCATCCAGGCCGGCCGACTCGATACGGGGCAGTCGTTCCTTACAGTTCATTGCTCGGCTCATGCCTCGGCTCCGAGCCGGCGCAGGGCCTCGCGGATCGCCTTCACCGCGGCGATGGACTCGGGGTTGTCGCCATGCACACAGAGGGTATCGGCCGCCAGTATCAGGTCGCTGCCGTCGCTGGCGACAAGCGGCTTGCCGCTGGCGATGCGTACCGCCTGATCGACGATCACCTCGGGGTCGTGGTGTACCGCTCCCAGCTCGCGGCGGGAGACCAGCCGGCCCTCGCTGTCGTAGGCGCGGTCGGCGAAGGCCTCGAACCACAGGGTGACGCCCTGCTCATCGGCCAGCTCACGCACCGCACCGGTATCCCGGGTTGCCATGGTCATCAGCGGCAGGCCTGGGTCGAAGGCGAGTATCGCCTTCATCACCGCTCCCATGATCTCGGGGTCGCGGGCCATGTCATTGTAGAGGGCGCCATGGGGCTTCACGTAGTTCACCGACACGCCCTCGGCACGACACAGCCCGTAGAGCGCCCCCAGCTGATAGAGCACCAGGTTCTCCACCTCCTCCGCCGAACAGGCCATGGAGCGGCGGCCGAAGCCCACCATGTCCGGGTAGGCGGGATGGGCGCCTATCCGTACCCCATGCTTGGCGGCCAGGCGCACCGTCATGCGGATCACGTCGGGATCCGAGGCGTGAAAGCCGCAGGCCACGTTGGCCAGGTCGACGTGAGGCATCACTTCGTGATCCATTCCCATCACCCAGGGGCCGAAGCTCTCGCCCATGTCGGCATTGAGCAGCAAGGGACGTGGCGGCATCGGGCTCTCCTCTTCTGGACTTTGATAATAATTTATCAACGTTTTTACGACAAAACATCGTCCATTCGTCTATGTATCGTTGACCATTCAAACGGCGAACGCCTAACCTCCCACTCACTCACCCACTACACTCTAGAAGCGTAGTCGGTGGCACCGACGCATGTGCCCCATCCTGCCACACCACACAACAACACCTTGCCTACGAGGATTCTCAGATGACAGTCAGCCAATCGCGACTTACCCACCTCGCCACCGCCACCGCCCTGGGCCTCGGCCTGGCCACCCTGGGCACCGGCGCCCAGGCCGCCACCGAGTGGGACATGCCTACGCCCTACGGCGACATGACCTTCCACACCGTCAACATCCGCGAGTTCACCGAGGACGTGCGCGAGGCCACCGATGGCGAGCTGGATATCACCGTGCACTCCAACGGCTCGCTGATCGGCCATGCCGAGATCAAGAACTCGGTGCGTCGCGGCATCGTGCCCATCGGCGAGCTGATCATGTCCCGCCTGGCCAACGAGAACGCGATCTTCGAGGTCGACTCGGTCCCCTACCTGGCCTCCAGCTACGAGGATGCCGAGTCCCTGTGGGAGGCCTCACGGGAGGTCATCGCCGAGGAGCTTGCCGAACAACGACTGCGCCTGCTCTTCGCCGTGCCCTGGCCGCCCCAGGGCATCTACACCAACCAGGCCATCGAGTCCGGTGATGACCTCAAGAACCTGAGCATGCGCGCCTACAACACCGCCAGCGAGCGCATCGCCCAGCTGGTCGGGGCGGTGCCGACCCAGGTCGAGGTACCGGACATTCCCACCGCCTTCAGCACCGGCCGGGTGGGCGCCATGATCACCTCGCCGGCCACCGGCGCCGACACCAAGGCCTGGGACTACCTGAGCCACTTCAACCATGCCCAGCTGTGGCTGCCCAAGAACATGGTGGTCGTCAGCGAGCAGGCCTTCTCGCGTCTCGACGAGGCCACCCAGGAGGCCGTGCTCCAGGCCGCCGCCGAGGCCGAGACACGCGGCTGGGAGATGAGCCGCCAGGAGACCGATGAGGCCCTCGCGGTGCTCGAGGAGAACGGCATCGAGGTCAGCGAGCCGACGCCTGAGCTCGCCGAACTGCTCAAGGAGATCGGCGCGACCATGACCGAAGAGTGGGCCGAGCGTGCCGGCGATCAGGGCCAGGCGATCCTCGAGGCTTATCAAAGCGCCCAGGAGTGATCCGAACTCGACCGCCCCGGCCATCGACCGGGGCGATCCTGAGCTTTTCACGGCTGAACTCTCCACGGGATGCCACCCATGACCTATCGACTACGCCCCCTTTATAACCTCGGCGGCTACCTGGCCGCCCTCAGTCTCTGCCTGATCTGCGCCCTGATCACCGCCCAGATCCTCGGCCGAATCATCGATCGCATCGCCACCGGGATCGGCGGCGACCGCATCGGCCTGGCGATTCCCGGCCTCTCGGAGATCTCCGGATTCCTGCTGGTCGGCGCCAGCTTCCTGGGACTCGCCTACACCTTCGTCAACGGTGGTCATATCCGCGTGACCCTGCTGGTCGGGCGTCTCCCCGCCACGCCACGCGCCTTCGTCGAGGTATTCTGTCTCTCCATCGCCCTGGTGCTGTGCCTGTATCTGGGCTGGTACCTCTACTGGCTGCTCGACGACACCATCGCCTTCAACGAAACCTCCTACGGCCTGCTGAGCATCCCGCTGTGGATTCCCCAGACGGCCATGCTCACCGGCATCGTGCTGTTCTGCCTGGCGCTGGCTGAGGCCTGGTTTGCCACCCTGATCACCGCCGTGACCCGCCCCTCCACCTTCACCATCGACGACAGCGGCCAGGAATGAGCCCGGGAGAACTACCATGCTTGTGATGATGACCGTGCTCTTCGGGGTCTTGCTGCTGCTGCTCGGCAGCGGTGTCTGGGTGGCCTTCTCGCTGCTCGCCCTGGGCTGGCTGGGACTCTCGCAGTTTACGTCGGTGCCCACCGGCGATGTGCTCGCCACCAACGTCTGGGGCGAGAGCTACAGCTGGGAGCTCACCGCCCTGCCGATGTTCATCTGGATGGGCGAGATCCTCTTCCGCTCGCGCCTGGCGGACGACATGTTCACCGGCCTCTCGCCCTGGATGCAGCGCATCCCCGGTCGCCTGCTGCACACCAACGTGGTCGGCTGTGGCCTGTTCGCCGCCGTCTCGGGCTCCTCGGCGGCAACCTGTGCCACCATGGGCAAGATGACCATTCCCGAACTCACCCGCCGCGGCTACGACGAACAGCTGATCATCGGCACCCTGGCCGGTTCGGCGACCCTCGGCCTGCTGATCCCGCCCTCGATCATCCTGATCGTCTACGGCGTGGCCACCGACCAGTCCATCGCCCGACTCTTCATGGCCGGCATCTTCCCCGGCCTGCTGCTGATCTCGCTGTTTGCCGGCTACCTGATGCTGTGGTCCTGGCGCAACCCGGACAAGGTTCCCCCTGCCGAGGCGGGCCTGCCACTGGGCGAGAAGCTGCGCCGATCACGTCGCCTGATCCCCTTGCTGGCCTTGATCGTCGGGGTCATCGGCTCGATCTATGCCGGCCTGGCCTCGCCCACCGAGGCGGCGGCCGTGGGTGTCGTTCTCTCGCTGCTGCTGGCCAGTACCCAGGGCACCATGAACCGCGGAGTGTTCCGCGATGCCCTGCTCGGGGCGGTACGCACCTCGACCATGATCGCCTTCATCCTGGCTGGCGCCGCCTTCCTCACCGCCGCCATGGGCTTCACCGGCCTGCCCAGTGACCTCGCTGCCTGGATCGGCACCATGGGCCTCTCGCCGGTGATGCTGCTCGCCGCACTGACCGTCCTGTTCATCCTGCTGGGCTGCTTCCTTGACGGCATCTCGGTGGTGGTGCTGACCACCTCCATCATGCTGCCCATGGTCGAGGCCGCCGGCATCGACCTGATCTGGTTCGGCATCTACCTGGTGATCGTGGTGGAGATGTCGCAGATCACCCCGCCGGTGGGCTTCAACCTCTTCGTGTTGCAGGGCATGACGGGGCGCAATATCCTGTCGATCGCCTGGGCCGCCATGCCGTTCTTCTTCCTGATGATGCTAGGCGTGGTGCTGATCAGTCTCTTCCCGGGCATCGCCACCTGGCTGCCCCAGGCCATGGGCAACTAGGCATGAAAACGGGCATGAAAACGGGCATGGAACAGGAGCCTCATATGACAAGCGAGCGGACCTCTCGCGGCCCGATCGTCTCTTCGGAACACCTCTCTCATCGGGCCCAGGAGCAGTCGGAATTCGAGTTCGGGTTGATCATCGCCTCCCATGCCTTCACCCGCTGGATGGTGCGCTGCATGACCGCGGCCGGCTATCCGGAGCTGGGCCCGCTGGACGTGCTGGTGCTGCACAGCGTCAACCACCGCGAGCGGGCCAAGCGGCTCTCCGACATCTGCCTGGTGCTCAACGTCGAGGACAGCCATACCGTGACCTACGCGCTGAAGAAGCTCGCCAAGCTGGACCTGGTCCACGGCGAGAAGCACGGCAAGGAGACCTTCTTCAGGACCACCGATGCCGGGCGCGGCACCTGCCAGCGCTACGCCGAGATTCGCGAGGACTGCCTGATCGAGTCGCTCTCGTCGCTGGGCATCGAACCCGAGGAAACCAGCCGCCTGGCCGGCATGCTGCGGGCAATGTCGGGTCTCTATGACCAGGCCGCCCGGGCCGCGGCCTCGCTGTAGTTCGTATCAGGCGGGCTCAGCCCGCCTCGCGGGCGTAGAGCCGCCGCGCCCGCCACAGGCTGAACATGAAGAGCAGGGAGCTGGTGGTCATGGAGGCCGCCAGGGAGAGCGAGAACACCAGCATCCCGGGCATCCGTCCCACGCCGAGATAGCTCACCGCACAGAAGGCCAGCAGACTGAGCATGCCCCGCTGGGTCATGCTCACGGTCATGCGCGCCACCTCCGCCCCATAGCGCTCATGCAGTGCCCAGGCGATGGTCAGGATGCCGGCGGGAAAGCCCAGGATGATCCCGGAAAACCCCGGTCCCGCCCGGGCGGCGAGGGTCGTGGCCAGGCTCACCAGCCCACCGGCCAGCAGCCCCCGCAGCAGCAGGTCCAGCCACCCCGAGCTCGCCACCACCACCGGCTGGCCCAGGCGCAGCCAGCGGTTGATGCCTTCGGCCACCACCAGCACCACCAGATAGGCGGCGAGGGCACCCACAAGGCCGCCCGGCAGTCGCGTGAAGGCAAGCGCCGCCGGCACCCACAGCAGGCTGGCCAACCCCAGGCTCCTGAGCGCCGACAGCCGGGCGGCGGTCATCACGAAGCAGACCGTGAACAGCAGGGTCGCCACCAGCGCATGCAGCGTCGAGAGCACCGCCTCCTGCACGAAGGCCGGAGCCTGCTCGCGCAGCATGAAGAAGTAACCGGGCCCCAGGATCACCGGGGTGCCGGCCAGGATGCCGCCCAGGCGCGGCCCCACCCGGGCCACCGCCAGGGCGACCAGTATCACGATGCCGGCGGTGGCCAGCAGCTTGAACAGCATGGGCAGCATCACCTCCCTGTGACAGGCGCGGAAACGACGCCCGATGCTACCCGCTTTCCCGGGAAGCCGACAGCTCGGCCGCCAGGCGCGGGTTGCGCGGGTAGAACCGCTCCGGCTGGCGCTCCACATGCGGGAAGAAGCGGGTGTCCTTGTAGGGCATCTTCATGAAGCCGGAGACGCCGAGCCCCTCGATCAGCCCCACGGCGGCGAGGATCTCCTCCAGCCGGGTGCGGAACTCGGCCTCCCGGGAGGGATCCAGCAGGCGATAGTAGCTGTGGATCTTGAGATGCGCCGGCAGCGCCTCGAAGATGATCATGCCGGTGTGGTGGATGTCATTGAGGGCCTCCAGGGAGGCGATGATCGCCTCGGGCAGCACCAGGAACTCCTCGGGGTCGGGGCCATCCTCGAAGTAGCTGTGCAGGCGCGCCCGATCCTCCAGCTCCGGCACCGCGCTGACCTCGTAGTGCAGCCGCATCCCCGGCTCGATCACGAACGGCTGCTCCGGCCCCTCACGCTCCAGGTGCAGCGTATCCCGGGCATTGAACAGGCAGCTCTTGAAGATCCCCCGGCGGTAGATGGCCCGGGCCAGGTTGACCATGTTGTTGACCGCGGCGATGAAGGCCGGCTTCAGCGCCGGATCATGCAGGTTCAGGGTGGTATCGATATACACCCCGTCGCTCTCCCAGCGCACCGCCAGCCCCCCGACCACCGGATAGCGGCCGAGGCGACTCACCGCGGCGAGGAAGGCCTTCTCGGTCTCCCCCATGCCCTGCATGAAGTTCTTGTAGTAGCGATCGAGCTGCACGTCATTGACGTCGTTGAGAGTCTCCGGGGCGCCCTCCTCGCGCAGGAAGGCCTTGCGCGAGCTGTAGACCACGGTGTCGATCTCGCGGCTGGCGGGGCGCGCCCACACCGGCACCAGCGCCACCTCGGCCGCCTCGGGCAGGTCGATCATCACGGTGCGCGCCAGGCGTGGCATCTCGCGGATGAAGTGGTCGCCGGCCTTCGCGCGCAGGCGCGGGTCGGGGTCCAGCATGCCATCGAGCATGCGCGCGAACTCCACCGGCAGCCCCAGCGAGGTGGCCGGAATGGCGTGATAGCCGAAGCGACAGGATTGCGCCGAGGCCAGCGCATAGAGGGTGCCGGCGGCGCCCTGCTCGTCGAAGCGTGGCGAGGAGAGCGCCCCGTTCAGCTGTTCCTCGCCGATGAAGTAGACATCTCCCAGCCGGGCGTTGGTCTGCTGCAGGTTGTCGGACATCAGCTCCATGACGTTGGCGGCCACGAACTGCTGGTTGGCGTCGAGCTGGGCGAATACCGACGAGCCCCAGTCGATCAGGGCGATGGTCTCGTCGCGGGCATCGTAGACCAGGTTGGAGGGCTTGATATCGCCATGCACGATGGGCTTCCCGGCGGGGCCCGCCTCGCGCCGCAGGGCGCGCAGGATATCGGCGAGCTGGTCGGCGATGCGCACGATCAGCCGCGGCGCCAGCCGCCCCTCGCGCAGGGAGACCTCCTCGAGGTTGTGCCCCGGGGCGCGCTCCATCACCAGGATCGACTGGTGGCGCACCCGCTGATAGGCGATCAGCCGTGGCACCCGCGGATGCTCGACCTGCTCCAGCATGAAGGCCTCCTCCTCGAGGCGATCCTGCAGATGCTGGGGCAGGTTGACCCGGGTGAACTTGAAGACGTACTGGTCCCCCAGGGCGGTGACGCCGGCGAAGACGAAACCGTAGGCGCCCTTGCCGACCAGCTCGATATCCCGATAGCCGAGCTGCTCCAGCTGCTCCTGGCAGAGCGCCACCCACGCCTTGAGCTTGCGGGCGTCATCCTGGCTGAGCAGGTAGACCGACTGCTCCTCGGGGATATAGAACTGCTGCAGGGGCGCCTGGGGCATGAAGGTATCTCCTGTTCACCACTCGGGCCATCAGGGACAGTCCCCGGCCATGCCACCCTGCCCACCACGGAGTGCGCTGCCGGCGGCGGCACCACCGCCGGGGACTGTCCCGATAGGATCAGGCAAGATGCAGCAACATGCTCTCGGGAGCTTCGAGGTAACCCTTCCAGGCATTGCAGAAGCGCGCGATGGTGCCGCCGTCGATGACCCGATGATCGCCCGCCCAGGTCACCGTCATGATCGCCCGCTTGACCACCCGGTCCTCGGCATCGAAGCGCGGCAGCCACTGGGTCTTGCCGATGGCGACGATGGCCAGCTCCGGGGCGTTGATGATGGGGGCCGCATAGGTACCGCCCAGGGCGCCGATATTGGAGATGCTGATGGTGCCCTCCCGCAGGTCCTCCTGGGCCACCTTGCCCGAGCGCGCCGCCTCGGTAAGCCGCGCCACCTCGGCGGCGATGCCGAGCAGCGAGAGGCGCTCCACGCCCTTGACGTTGGGCACCAGCAGCCCGGCGCGGCTGTCCACCGCCATGCCGACATTGACCGAGGGCAGGTAGTGGATCTCATCAACCGCCTCGTTGAGGCGCGCATTGAGGATCGGCGCCTCGCGCACCGCCAGCGCCATGGCCTTCATGAAGAAGGGCATCAGCGTCAGGCGCACGCCCTCGGCCTCGGCCAGGGGCTTGAGCCGTTCACGCAGCGCCAGCAGCTCGGTGACATCGATCTCCTCACCATACTGGAAGTGGGGAATGGTGGTGGCCGACTCCACCATGCGTCTGGCCATCACCGCGCGCACCCCGCGCAGCGGCTCCACCCGGGGCTCTCCCTGGGTGGGAGGCGTCGAGGAAGCGGCCGTCGCCTTCTCGCCGGCGGCGCTCGCCTTGCCCTGCTCGAGCTTGCCCTTCTCGAGCTCGCCCTTCTCGAGCTTGCCCTTCTCGAGATAGCGCAGCACATCCTCCTTGAGCACGCGCCCCTGCTTGCCGCTGCCGGGCACCGCTTCCAGTGAGAGACCATGCTCACGCAGCAGCCGACGGACCGCCGGCGCCGCGGGGATCCGCCCGTAGGGGCCGCGGCCAGGCTCTGGTTCCCGCGCATCGTCACCATCGTCGGACGATACACTTCGGGTCACAGGCCGCGGTTCAGGCTCGGCGGCAGTGGAAACCTCGCCACCCTCGCCGTCGACATGCTCCGGGCGGTAGGCGTAGAGCGGCGCATGGACCCGGGCGATATCGCCCTGGGCGACATGCAGCTTGCTGACCACTCCCGCCTCGGGAGCGGTGATCTCCACCAGCGCCTTGTCGGTCATCACGTCGACCACCGGCTGGTCCTCGGCGATGGTCTCGCCTTCCTGGACCCGCCATTCGACCACCTCGCACTCGACGATCCCCTCCCCCACATCGGGCAGGATAAAGTCCTTGGTCTTGCCTCCGGTGGCTGCCGGCGCAGACGAGGGCTCAGGCGCGGCCGCTTCCTCCGCGACACTGGCCGACGTCTCGGCAGCCGCCTCGGTCGTTGTCTCACCCTCGGCCTCATAGGCAAACAGCGGCGCATGCACGCGGGCCGTGTCGCCCTTCGCCACATGCAGCCGGGTGATGCGTCCCGCCTCCGGCGCGGTGATCTCGACCAGCGCCTTGTCGGTCATCACCTCGACCACCGGCTGGTCCTCCTCGATCGCGTCGCCCTCGGCCACGCGCCACTCCACTACCTCGCACTCCACGATACCTTCGCCGATATCGGGCAGCATGAAATCGCTCATCTCGTCGTCTCCTCGACTGGTCGCTTCCGATATCGGATCAGAAGGCCACGCTGGCCCTGATCGCTTCGAACACCTTGAGGTGGTCCGGCAGGTACTCCTTCTCCAGCGTCAGCGGGAAGGGGGTATCCAGGCCGGTCACCCGGGCGATGGGCGACTCCAGGTAGAGGAAGCAGCGCTCCTGGACGGTGGCGGCGATCTCGCCGGCGAAGCCACCGGTCAGCGGCGCCTCGTGGGTAATCACCAGCCGGCCGGTCTTGAGCACCGACTCCACCACGCTCTCCTCGTCCCAGGGCAGGATCGAGCGCAGGTCGATCACCTCGCAGGAGATGCCCTCCTTCTCGGCCAGCTCCACGGCGCGGTCGATCACCTCCATCTGCGCGCCCCAGCCGAGCACGGTGACGTCGGTGCCCTCGCGGGTCACCTCCGCCTCGCCGATGGGCAGCTGGTAATCCTCCTCGGGCACCTCGCCGGTGGAAGCGCGGTAGAGCCGCTTGGGCTCGAAGAACAGCACCGGATCCGGGTCGCGGATCGCCGCCAGCAGCAGCCCCTTGGCCTGGTAGGGATTGCGCGGCACCGCGATCTTGAGTCCCGGCGTATGGGCGAAGTAGGCCTCCGGCGACTGGGAGTGGTAGAGACCGCCGGAGATGCCGCCACCGTAGGGGGCACGGATGGTCAGGCCACCGACATTGAACAGGTCGCCGGAGCGGTAGCGGAACTTGGCCGTCTCGTTGACGATCTGGTCGAAGGCCGGAAAGATGTAGTCGGCGAACTGGATCTCCGCCACCGGCACCGAGCCCTGGGCGGCCAGGCCGTTGGCGAAGCCGAGGATCCCCTGCTCCACCAGCGGCGTGTTGAAGCAGCGCGTGCGGCCGTACTTCTCCTGCAGGTGACTGGTGGCGCGGAAGACGCCGCCGAAGATGCCGACGTCCTCGCCGAAGCAGAGCACCTTGTCGTCCTCGGCCATGGCGATATCCAGGGCGTTGTTGATCGCCTGCAGCATGTTCATGGTCGGCATCTCACTCCCCTCCCTGGCTGGCGTCCTCGCGGACCTTAACGTCCGGGTCCAGGGAGCGTGCCCCCTTCGGATAGCTCTCCGGATACTGACGGATATGGGTCTTGAGACGGTCGAGCTGGCGCTGCAGCGCCGGGGTGACGTCGGCGTAGACATCGCTGACCAGGCTGTCCAGCGGAGGCGGCGGGCGCTTCTCGGCACGCTTCATGGTCTCGAGCACCTCGCGGCGCAGCGACTCCTGCAACGCCTTCTCCTCGTCGTCGTTCCACCAGCCCTGCTCGGTCAGCCAGTGCTGCATGCGCAGGATGGGATCCTTCTCGCGCCACGCCTCTTCCTCCTTCTTCGAGCGATAGCCCGAGGGGTCGTCCGAGGAGGAGTGGGCCGCCAGGCGGTAGCTCATCGCCTCGATCAGCACCGGCTTGTTGTGCTCCACGGCGATGCGCCGCGCCTCGCGGGTCGCCGAAAGCACCGCCAGGATGTCGTTGCCGTCGACGCGGATCACGTGCATGCGGTAGCCGAAGGCCCGCGGCGCCACGCCGTCGGCGGCGAACTGCTCGATGGAGGGGGTGGAGATCGCGTAGCCGTTGTTGCGGCAGAAGAAGATCACCGGCACCTCGTGCACCGCCGCCATGTTCAGGGCGGCGTGGAAGTCGCCCTCCGAGGCGGCGCCCTCGCCGAAGAAGCACAGGGTGCAGTGGCCCTCGCCGGCGAGTTTCTGGCCGTAGGCGTAGCCGGCGGCCTGGGGGATCTGGGTGGCCAGCGGCGAGGAGATCGTCATGTAGTGCAGCTTGCGCGAGCCATAGTGGATCGGCATCTGACGGCCCTTGCCGTAGTCGAGCTCGTTGCCGAACAGCTGGTTCATGAACTCGTCGTAGCTGAAGCCGCGATAAACCAGGGCGCCCTGCTCGCGGTACTGGGCCATGATCATGTCGGCATCGTCGAGCGCCGCCGTGGCACCGATCACCGCGGCCTCCTCGCCGGTGCACTGCATATAGAATGAGAGCCGGCCCTGGCGCTGGGCCGCCATCATGCGCTCGTCGAGCACCCGGGTGGCCACCATGGTGTGGTAGATCTTCAGCGCCTGCTCGCGGGAGAGCTCCGGCGCCTCGGCGCCGTCATACAGGCTGCCGTCCTGCTTGAGCAGGCGGAAGGTGGGAATGGAGAACTCATCGCCACTCAGGAACTGCGGCGAATGGATATCTTGTGTCGTTGTCATCTTGGCATCCTCTACCCCTTTTGAGGGCAGTGTTGTCGCTTGTCTCGCCCCTTGCCAGGAGGATCGCTCCCGAGGGGTCAACGCAACCCGAGATGACGTTAACGTAAACTGACGATTATCGACAGCCGAAAGGCCTCCACCTTTGGTCGATATCAACAGACGTTCTTACTGCCTTGCGGGCAACAACCGGGAGAAGAGGCTATCTACCGCCAGCGCCAGCAGGCCGATCAGCACCGCGCCCTGCAGGATATAGGCGGTATTGCCGTTGACGATGCCGGCGATGATGGGCGCGCCGAGGTTGCTCGCCCCCACGGTGGCCCCCAGCGCCGCCGTGGCGATGTTCACGGTGACCGAGGTGCGGATGCCGGCGAGGATGATCGGTGCCGCGAGGGGCAGCTCCACCTGCCACAGCCGCTGGCCGCCGCCCATGCCCATGCCGCGGGCGGCCTCCTCGATCGCGGGGTCGAGCCCCTCGAGCCCGGCCAGGGTGTTGCGCACGATGGGCAGCAGCCCGTATAGCAGTAGCGCCACGATGATCGGCCAGGTGCCGAAGCCCAGCACCGGCACCGCCAGGGCCAGCACCGCCACCGGCGGGAAGGTCTGCCCCATGGAGGCAAACTGCGCCACCAGGGGCAGGAAGTCGCGCCCTCCCGGCCGCGTGACCAGGATCGCCGCCCCCACCCCGATCACCACCGCCAGGCCCGAGGCGATGGCCACCACCTGGACGTGGCGCAACAGCAAAGTCAGCAGGTCGGCCTGAGGGTAGAGCACCCGGCGCGCCTCCGGCTCGCTCCAGCGCAGCAGCGGCTCGAGCCATTCGCCCCCCACTGCCAGGGCCAGCAGCAGGCCGAGCCAGACCAGCGGCGCGGACCAGCGTGTCAGGAGGGCCATGCTCACGTGTCACTGCCTCCCTCGCGACCCGCCCCGACGATACGCCGTAGCGAGAGCTCCCCGACCGGCAGCGCCTCGTCGTCGATCACCGCCAGCCTGTCGGCATGCTCGCGGAACATCACCGCCAGGGCCTGGCGCAGGGTGGCGTCGCGATGCACCCGGGCCTGGGGCAGCAGACGCAGCGAGAGCGGTTGCATGCGCTCGGCCACCCGAGTGATGGCGGCCTCCTTGAGACCGCGATCGTCGCCCCCCAGCAGCGACGCCACGAAGTCGTCGGCCGGGGCCCGCAGCAACTCGAGGGGCCTGCCCTGCTGGACGATGCGTCCGGCATTCATCACCACCAGGCGGTCGGCCAGCGCCAGGGCCTCATCCATGTCGTGGGTGACGAAGACGATGGTCTTCTGCAGCCGTGACTGCAGGTCGCGCAACTCGCCCTGCAGCCCCTCTCGGGTGATCGGGTCCAGGGCGCCGAAGGGCTCGTCCATCAACAGGATATCGGGATCCGCCGCCAGCGCCCTGGCCACCCCCACGCGCTGGGCCTGGCCACCGGAGAGCTGGGACGGGTACTTGTCAGCGAACTGCTCGACCGGCAGGCCGAGCAGCGCCATCAGCTCCTCGACACGCTCGCCGACCCGAGCCGCCGGCCACTTGAGCAGCCGCGGCACCAGGCCGATATTGCGGGCCACGCTCCAGTGGGGGAAGAGGCCGGTACTCTGGATGGCATAGCCGATCCGCCGGCGCAGGATCCGCCCGTCGAATTCGCGGATGGGGCGCCCATCGATATGGATCTCGCCGCCATCGTGCTCGATCAGGCGGTTGATCATGCGCAGGGTGGTGGACTTGCCGCAGCCCGAGGTGCCCACCAGGGCGCACAGCTCGCCGCGATTCACCGTCAACGAGATGGCGTCCACCGCCGTCTCGCCACCGAACCGCTTGGTGACGCTCTTGAGTTCGATCATGGGGCGGCTCCTGCGGCCAGGTCGGTGCGGTGATCGAGGCGCCGCGTCAGGGCACCCAGCAGGGCATCGGCGGCCAGCGCCATGGCGAGTATCGGCAGGGCGCCGAGCAGCACCAGGTCCATGGCCGCCTGCCCGAGTCCCTGGAAGATGAAGGTACCAAGGCCCCCGGCGCCGATCAGCGCCGCCACGGCGGTCAGGCCGATCGCCTGGACGGTGGTGATGCGCACCCCCTCGAGCACCACCGGCAGGGCCAGCGGCAGGCGCACCTGGCGAAACACCTGACCACGGCTCATGCCCATGCCACGCGCCGCCTCCAGCACGCCGGGGTCCACCTCGGAGAGGGCGACGAAGGTGTTGCGCACCATGGGCAACAGGCTATAACCGAGCAGGGCCAGGAAGGCCGGTGCCCAGCCGATGCCGCTCACCCCCAAGCCGGCGAGCCACTCGAACCGAGAGGCGAGCCAGGCCAGGGGCGCCAGCAGCAGGCCGAACAGCGCCAGGCTGGGAATGGTCTGCAGGAAGTTGAGGAGCGCGAAGCCGAGACGCTCGATGCGCGGATTCTGGCGCATGGCCAGGGCGATCGCCGCCCCCACCACCAGGCTCGACCCCACGGCACCGCCCACCAGCAGCAGGTGGTCGACCACCGCCTCGAGGAAGGCACCGCGGCGGCCCGAGAGCTCCTGCCACAGCGCCAGCGGCTCGAGCCAACCGGCCGCCACCCACCAGCCGACCGCCACCGGCAACATCAACAGTGCCAGCCGCCAGCCGGCAAGCGCCAGGCGACTCCGCAGCTCGATCAGCAACAGCGAGAGCCAGAACAGCGCAAGCCACCAGGCCGCGCCGATACCCAGCCGCGCCTGGGGCAGCTCGGGGTCGAGGTGCCGTACCGCCATCAGCGCCAGCCAGGCCGGCAGTGCCAGCAGCAGCAACAGGGTCAGGCCCAGCGCCAGAGGATAGCCGAGCCTGCCGGGCCGCCAGGCCAGCGCCAGCAGGCCCAGCAGCGGCAGGCAGCTCACCAGCGCCAGCGGCCAGCCGATGGCCGCGGCGATGGTGTAGGCGGTACCGGGCACGATGCGGTTGGGGGCGATACTCCCCAGGGGGAGCGAGAGCCAGGTCACCAGCGCGACCAACGCAAGCGTGAGTACCACCCGGTTGATGGGCGGGTCCCTGCGCGGCACCCGCTTACTCCTCCAGGCTGGACAGGAAGTCGGCGGCCACGTCGGCCGGGGGGCGACCGTTCACCGCGACATCGCCGTTGAGCCGCTGCAGAGTATCCAGATCCAGGGCCGCGAAGACCGGCGCCAGCAGGTTCTCGATCTCCGGCCAGGCCTCCAGCACCTCGCTACGCACCACCGGCGCCGGCTGGTAGACCGGCTGCACGCCCAGGGTATCCTCCAGCACCACCAGATCCAGCGCCTTGAGGCCGCCGTCGGTGCCATAGGTCATGGCGGCGTTCACGCCGCTGGTCTGCTGGGCGGCCGCGCGCATGGTGGAGGCCGTGTTGCCGCCGGAGAGCACCAGCAGCTGATCATCGTCCAATTCGAAGCCATAGGCCTGCTGGAAGGCCGGCAGGGCCTGCTCGGACTCGACGAACTCGGCGCTGGCGGCCAGCTTGAGCTCCCCGCCCTGGTCGAGGAAGGCCGCCAGGTCCGCAAGGGTGGCCAGCTCATGTTCCCGGGCCAGCTCGCCACGCACGCTGATCGCCCAGGTGTTGTTGGCCGAGGCCGGCGCCAGCCACGTCAGGCCGTTCTCGGCGTCCCGCTCACGGACCGTCTCATAGGCGGCCTGGGCATCGTGCCAGACGTCGCTGTCGGTCATGTCGAAGAAGAAGGCGCCGTTGCCGGTGTACTCGGGGTAGAGATCGATCTCGCCGGCCAGCAGCGCCTCACGCACGATGCTGGTGGCGCCCAGCTGCAGGCGCTCCTCGACCTCGACGCCGCCCGCCTCGAGGCGCTGGATGATCAGCTCGCCCAGCACCGAGCCCTCGGTATCGATCTTGGAGGAGACCGTGACCGGCTCCTGGGCATGCAGGGGCGAGGCGCCAAGCGAGATGGCGGCGGCGAAAGCGGTGAGGCAAAGCAGGGGATGTCGCATGGCGGAATACCACCTGGCGGGTCATGGATGTAGGCTGAGTATAAGGAAACATGGGAATACCTGCAGTGTTCCACCGCCAACGCACAGGATGCCGCCATGCCCACCGACGCCCTGCCCCTGCTGGACCGCTGCCATCACCCGCTGGTGCGCGACCTGGCCTGGGTGCTGCTGGCGCCGGACCTGATCCGCCTGCCCTGGACGGGGCGACCCGGGCGCGCCACCCTGGGGCTGGCCGATGACGAGCGTGCCGCCCGCTGGCTGGATACCCTCGAGGCCTGGCCGCAGCCGCTGGAGCGCTACATCGGCAACTCGCTAATGGGCCGCATGGGGCTCTACCACGAGCGGCTATGGCAGTTCCTGCTGGCCTGGGCGCCGGGCACCGAGCTTCTCGCCCACAACCTGCGCATCATGAGCGGCAAGCTGACCCTTGGTGAGCTGGACTTGCTCTATCGTGAGACCCGGGACGAGGCGATCATCCACCTGGAGGTGGCCATCAAGTTCTACCTGGGCCTGGCGGAGGGGCCGGGCGAACCCGACAGCCAGGCGCGCTGGATCGGCCCCGGGGGCGCCGACAGCCTGGCCGGCAAGCGCGAGCACCTGCACCGCCATCAGCTGCGCCTGACCGACCTGCCGGAGACACGGAACGCCATCAGGGCCAAGCTGGGATCGCACCGCCATGGGGCCGACGGGCTGGCGAGCCTGGAGCGCCAGGTGGCCATCCCCGGCGTGCTCTTCGCTCCCTGGCAACAGCCCTTGCCGCCGCCACGGGAGGCCACCCCCGATCACCTGCGCGGCCACTGGCTCGCGTGGCGAGACTGGAACCGCTTCCTCGACACACTTCCCCCCGGCACCCATGGCGCCTGGCTCCACAAGCCCCACTGGCTCGCCCTGCCCCGGCCCGAGTACCTGCTGAGGCTGCGCGACCTGGAGGCCCAGCTGGTCGACCACTTCCGGATCCCGGCCGCCCCGGTGCAGATCGCCCTCTGGCACCCCGACGCCGGCTGGCACCGTCTCTTCCTGGTCGCCGACGACTGGCCACGGCAGATACCACTGCCGCCCTATCCCGACAACTGACGTTCCGGCGGCAGCCGGAGATCGTGCAGCAGGGTCTCGATGAGCTGCTCCTCATGCAATGCTCGGCCTCGCCTTTCCAGAGCGGCGCGCAGTTGGGGGTCCCAGGCTGCCTCCTGGGCCCTGCCCTCCAGCGGCTTGCCCTCGAGATGGGCGTGGGACTTCAGATCCTCTGCTGCCATGCGCCAGGGTCGCATGGCGAAGCGCGCAAGCAAGGCATTGGCGATGCTGATACCCGGCCAGTCGAAGTCGCCGTGATAATGCAACACGGCGCCGACGGCCTCCAGCTGTTCGAGCAGAGTGAGCACGGCGGCGCCGGGGCGCCCCCAGGTGGTCACAAGCGGGGCGCACCCAGTCCCCAACCGTTCGGCGGCCTCGGCCAGCACCGCCGGGTTCTCGCAAACGAAGACCCTATGCCCCGCCACGTCCCACTCGGGCGGACGCCGCAACAGTTGGCGCAAAGTAAGCCAGGTAGGCTCGGCAAGCCGATGGTAGTGCCCAAGCGCCGCATCAGCGTCACTCTCGCCCCGCACCGGCAGACGCAGTGTCAGTACGGCACTGGTGATATCACCGCCCAGCAGGACCCCGGCATGGGCCCAGGTCGAGCGTTCATCAGGATGCTCCAATGCCACCCCGCCGCGCCAGTAGCGGGCCAGGGCGCGGCGTACCAGTGCCGATACTGGCTGGCCGGCATCCAGGGCGTGGGCATCTCCCAGACACTCGGCGGCCAGGGTACTCAGCGTCAACCCCTGTGCCGGCAGACGCTCGAGTACCGAGAGTGCCTGTTCGAGTAGGCGAGCGCCCCGCTCTTCACTGCCACCGGCCAGGCGCTTGAGCTGGCCGCCCCGGCGCAGGTCCGCAAGCCAGCCGCTGGCCCCCAGCCGCTCGGCCTCGGGACGATAAGCGTCCAGGAGCTCGTCCCAGCGCCGTCGTGCCTCCTCGCGAACGGTTCTGCGATCGACCAACGGACCATCCAGCGCCTCCAGGGCGCTTTGCAGATCTGTCGACACACCGGCCCGCGCCAGCGCATGGGAGAGGACCTCGAGCTCCACGCTCAGTGACTTGCCCTGGCGCGGAGGCCGCCCCACCAGGCGCTCCACAGTGGCGCGCTCGAGATCACTGGCCTGGCTCATGGTCAGGCGGCCACCACCATCGCGCAGCAGCTTGCCTCTCAGGCGCTGGCGCAGGCGGGCAAGCTCGGGGCCGCCCAGCAGCCGCCGCAGGCGGGGATGGTCGACGTCATCGGTCATGCCGCCACCGTCTCCCACTCGACGGCCACGATCTGGCGTTGCTCGCGTGAGAACTCGACGCCGATGAGATGGATCGGCTTGCCCGCCGCGCGGTACTTGTCGGCATAACCCTTCGTCTTGAGCTGCTGCAACGCGTTGCCTTCGGGAAGCTGCTCCACCACCTTGAACTCGAAGAGAAAGAGCCGTCCTGCGAAATCGACGGTCATATCGACACGCCCACGGTGGGTGGCATCCTCTACCGTTACTCTCAGCCCCAGCGCCGCAAAGTGGCTGTAGAAGACGCTGGCGTAGTGGCCTTCGTAACGGGCGATGGGATTGTTGCGATACCAGTCGTGGGGCAAGCCAGCATAGAGCGCCTTGAAGTACGTCTCCAGACCCTCCATGTCGGCCTCTTTCAGCAGCTTAGGCAGCCGCAGAATCAACTCATCGAGGATATCGTCATCCAACCCCAGCGCCGGCAACATCGCCTCGTTGAGGCTGCTCTCCACCTCATAGTTGGGAAATCCCAGCCGATAGATCGGCTTGTTGGAGATCTCCTCCTCGACACCGGTCAAGGTCAGGTAACCCGTCTGGAACAGCAGCGCCTCGGTGCTGATCTGATCCACATCGAAGCGGTTAAGCAGTGCCGGACGACTCTGCCACTCGGTCAAGGCCGGGGTGTAGACGCTGCGCTCGGCCAGCACCTTGACCAAGAAGGTTGGCGTGGCAGATTCGAACCAGTAGGGGGAAAACTTGCGTTTATCGAACAAGAGCAGCAGGTCAAAGGGATTGTAGACGCTTGTCGTTTCAGCCCCTCCCCAGCGGTAACCGTTGTACCAGCGGCGGATCTCATGGCGATCCAATCCGCCCAGCTGGTCGGCAAAAATGCTGTCGACGTCACGATCGGTGTAGCCGCAAATCGTGACATGTTCGGCATCGAGAGTGATGTCGTTCAGGTTGTTGAGGCCTGAAAACAGGCTGACCTTGCTGAACTTGGAGACCCCGGTCAGGAAGCAGAACTGCAGGCGAGGGTCGGCATCCTTGAGCACGCTGTAGAGATTCTTCAGGCCCTCGCGCAGCTCGCGGGCCCGTTCGGGGTCGGTGATATTATCGAGAATCGGCTTGTCATACTCGTCGACCAGCACCACGGCACGCTGACCATGGCACTCATGGGCCTGAGCGATCAGATCGGCGAATTCGCCGGGAATATCCTCGGCCCGAGTATCGGCAAGCCCAAGGCGTTCCCGGTTATGGCGAAGCTGGTAACGGATTCGCTTGTCGAGATCGTCACGCGAACGCATCACCCCATCGGCGAAGCTGATGCGAATGACCGGATAGGCGACCTGCCAATCCCATTTGTCGTGGATATAGAGGCCTCGGAACAACGTCTCGCGACCTTCGAACAGCGACTTCATCGTATCGAGCAGCAGACTCTTGCCGAAGCGCCGGGGGCGGGACAGGAAGAAGTACTTACCCTGCTCCACCAGGCGATGCACATGCAGCGTCTTGTCGACGTAGTAGTATTCACCGCTGACGATATCGGCAAAGGTCTGGATGCCGATGGGCAGTTTACGCTTGGCCATTTTCCCCTCCCGAAGCGCCACAAGACTCAGCGTAACATGCGCCGACGCTGGCCCAGTGCGAATAGTATCGCTAGAACAGGCTGTCCATCCCGCCCGGCGCTGACGTCTCCGCCGGTTCCGCAACCTCTTGCGGCGCCTGACTGACGGGTACTGCGTCTCTCGTCCGGCGCTTGCCGTCCCATTTCCAACGGGTGACATGCACGGCATCGACCCCTTCGCGACGCACCAGCTGGGCGATGGCGAGCCCCGGCACATCGGGGTAGCAACCCCACTCTCGCTCTGAGGTCATCACGGCGTCGAGGTCGAACTGGGCCAGCAGCCCCATGCTCTTGGCCCGGGCGTCGTCGTCGATCCCCGCAAACACTTCGTCGAGCATCACCAGGCGCGGTGCATGCTCATGGGCGCTGCCATAGTGGCTGGCCGCGGCGGCGAACAGCGGCAGGGTGATCACCAGGGCGCGCTCGCCTCCGGAGGCCGGGCCATAGGCGGGGCGCCACTGGCCGTTCTGATGACGCTCCACCACGAAACGATGCCAAAAGCGGTAGTCCAAGGCACGCTCGAGGATCTCCTGCAGGGCGCCACCCTCGTCGCTGGACCGTGCCTCCTCGATGCGCCGGCGCAGGAAGTCGCCCACCACCTCGCGATCCTCCGCCGACCAGGCGTCCAGGGCCTGACGCCGCAGCCGCTGGCAGACATCCTCCAGCCCCGCCGGGGCCGTCATGCCCCCGGCGCTCTGCCCCTCGCTAAGCGGCTGCCAGCGGATGCGCAACCGCATACCGGTACTGGTAGGTCGGCTCTCCAGCTCGCTGTTCATCTCGCGTACGTGACGCTCGGTGTCGGTGATGCGCTCCTGGATGTGGCTTGCCACCTCGTCGATCAGGTAGTTCTCGAGCAGCTCCCGCTCCCGGGCATTGAGCAGCGCCTGGCGCTGGCTGATCTCCTCGTTGAGCTGGCGATGCAGGGCATCGGGGTCCTGGCGACGCCCCTGGAAGAGGATGCGCACTAAAATCAGGTCATCCTGACTTTCCGCTTCGCAGTTGTGCCCACCACGAGACATGACATCACCCAGCACCTTAATATGCTCGTATAGGTGCCCCTGGTGGCTACGCCAGCTCTCGTCGTCGGCATCGATGCCGGCGGTGGCCTGGGCGGCGGCCCGAGCCAGGCGCACGGCGGGATCCGCCGCCCAGGAGGTGGGGACCTCCTGGTCCATGAAGCGCTGCGGGGCGGCCACCCGCAACAGCCCCTCCTCCACCAGGGACCGGAAGTCGGCGATCCTCTCTGCCCGACGTTCGTCCAGTTCGCCCAATCGCTGTTCGCCCTGGGTCACTTTCTCGGCGAGACGCGCCACCTCGCCGAGCAGGCCCTCGTAGCGTGAGGCGAGCTCACGCTGCTCGGTGGCCAATGCCTCGCTGCGCTCCTGAATGGCCGCCAGTTGGCGCTCCAGCTCCTGCACCTCGGCCCCCATGGTGTCGCGCAGGGTATCCCGGCGCACCTCCGCCTCACGCGCCTGCTCTTCGGCCTCGGCGTGGTCCCGTTCGGCCTGGGCCAACGCCTCACGAGCCAGCTGGTGCTCTTCCTGCAGCTCGTCACAACGGAGCCTGGCCTGCTGCCAGGACGTGATGGCCTGCAGCAGTTCGCTGATGGCGAGCCGGTAGTCATTGAGCGCGGCCTGAAGGCGGGCCAGGGGCTCGCGCTCGGCCGGAAGACGCAGATCCTCGGCGGCGAGATACAGCTCGCCGCGCTGGGCCTCCAGCTCCTCGCGCGCCTCTTCCCGCCTGGCCTGGGCGTGCTCCAGACGCTCGGCTTGCGTATCCCGAGCGCGCCTCGCTGCCGCCTCGGCGGCGTGGGCATCACGCAGTGCCTGGGCACTGGGACGCCGCTGCCACTCCTGGTCGACGACCTCGAGACACGCATCGAGATGCTCGAGCTCGGCGGCGATCTCGGCGACCTCTATGGCCAGCCCCTCCAGGGCGTGGGCAATCTCTGCCATCCGGCGCCGACGTGCCGCCTCCCGGGCGGCGTGGCCGATATAGACCGCCTCGTCCTTGCCCCACTGCCCACCGAGCGGACCCAGCCGCCAGGCACCTTCGTGACTCACCCAGGCAAAGGCCTCGGAGACGCCCAGGCCGATGCCGGCCAGCAGCGTCTCGACCACCGCCAGGCTCACCGGAGAGTGCTCGGGAAGGTCGGGGCAGAGGGCGGAGGCCAGGCTCTCCTCCCCCGGTCGCATGGCGCCATCGGCGAGTGGCGTGAGCAGGGTGTCCCAGGTGTCGGGGGCGAGCAGCTCGCCATCCGGCAGCACCCAGGCATCCAGCACCCCCGAGGCCTCCAGGGCCGCCTCCAGCCCGGCACGCTGTCTCGCCTCGAGGCCTGTCTGAAAGTCCACCAGTTGCCAGAGCGGGGCGCCGGGACGAGCCTCACGGCTGCCCTCGCGTCGGGTATGAGGCGCCGGCGGCTCCCGTGACTCCCCCGCTGCCAGACGCTGATGTTCCGCCTCGAGTTCAGCGCGTTCGACGCCCAGCTCTCGATGCCGCTGTTCCAGCGTATGCCGTTGCTGGCCCAGCGCCTCGCGCCGGGCATCCCGCGCCATGGAGAGCCCTGACTCGGCGGGGTCATCACCGCTCAGGTGATCGCACCAGGGTG
The DNA here is from genome assembly GCF_030708455.1 of Halomonas sp. SSL-5. Classification (GTDB taxonomy): domain Bacteria; phylum Pseudomonadota; class Gammaproteobacteria; order Pseudomonadales; family Halomonadaceae; genus Halomonas. The sequence goes on along the minus strand of NZ_JAUYWF010000012.1, from coordinate 21,034 downwards.
CGAGCTCGGCGAGCAGCGCCTCGGGGTCCTGGGGTGCCAGCTCCTCGAGGGCGGCAAGGTGTTCCCGCCAAGTTGTCTGAAGGGACTCGGCGGCTTCGGCACGAGCGCTGGTCGCGTCCTGGCACTCTTCCTCGCGACTCGCCAGGGTCTCCTCCTCCCGACGCGCCTCATCCTCCACCCGGTGGAAGGCCCGCTCGGCCTTGTCGACCTCATCGAGGCGGCGGTTGAGGTGTGTCACGCCCTCCTCGCGACGACGATGCAGGTCCCGCAGCGCCTGCTGCAGCGACTCCACACCCCGGGTATCGGGAGGCACCTGCTCGCCCGTTTCCACGGATAACCGCGTGGCGATTTCTCGACGATGGTCGCCGCCCACACCCGCCGCATCGGCCAGTGCCGCACTCTCATCGCGGCGCGCCTCCAGCTTGGCGACGCCGTTCTCCAGGGACGCTTCGGCCTCCAGCAAGCGGGCCTCGGCCCGCCGGCCACCCTCGCGTTCCCGGCCCAGCCGCCGGCCTTCCTCATCGGCGCGAGTGCGGCGCTGACGCGCCAACTCGTCGGCATTGCGCAGCGCCTCCGCCGAGCGCATGGCGTCGCTGGCCTCCAGGGTGCGTTGGCGTGCCGCCAGCTCCCGCTGCTGCTCGGCGAGGAGTTCGCGGGACTCACCCAGCGCCTCGCGACTCTCCCGCGCCTCCTCATGGGCCTGGCGATCGCGGCCCAACTGCAGGCGCACCCTCTCATATTCGGCGTGGGCAGCGGTCAGGAAGTCGGCACGGCGGCGCACCGCGATACCGGCATAGTGGCGGTAGTGACCCAGGAAGGCCTCCACCGCACGGGCCGTCTCCTCCAGCCCCTGTATCTCCTCGCGGTAGACATCCAGGCTGCGATAGGCCTCGGCCACCTCGCCGATCAGGCCTCGTCCGAGTGGCGGCAAGGCGTCGCTGAGGGCCTGGGAGAGGCGATTGGGATCGGGCTTCTTGGCCAGCTGGGGTTGGCGCAGCTGCAGCAGCAGATCGAGCAGCGCCCCGTAGCGCTGCTCCCCCAGACGAAAGAGCCGTTCATCGATGGCGCGCCGATAGTCCGCGGCACGATCATACAGCTGCCCCACGCCGCCCAGCGCCTGGCCGAGACGCTCACGACTCACGCTTCTCCCGCTATCGATCAGGAAGAGATCACGCCCGACGCGTTGGGGGGTGGTGAAGAACCAGGAGCGCACCGGCCTCCCAGCTACTGCCTTGAGCCCACAGCCCACGGTGAAGATCTCGGGCCCATCATCCCCCAGGCGTCCGAACTCAAGCCAGGTGTAGCCCAGGCGTTCCTGATACTCGCCCACCAACAGGTTCCACTCCATGCGCTTGGCGCTGTCGCCATCGGGCTCCACCCGAGAAGGAAGCAGCTGGCCATCGAGCAGAAACGGCAGGGTCAGCGCCATCACCTTGGACTTGCCGGTACCGTTGTTGCCGCGCAGCAGTAGCCGCCCGTCGTGGAAGTGAAAGACCTCCTCGTCGTAGTAGAAGATCTCCACCAGGCCACAGCGCAGGGGTTGCCAGCGGGTGCTCTGGGGTTCAGGAAGTTCGCTCATCGGTGTCGGACTCGGACAGATCGGATTGGGCATCTCGAGGGGTATCAGGGGCATCCGGCAGTGTCGGCGAACGAACCCGGAAGCGCCCCAGCGCCGGCAGCGGCAGGATGCGGCCGCCTTCATGCTGGGCCTGGCGCCGGACCAGGCCCAACGCCGCGAGACGGGCCAGTGCCTGCCGTGCCAGGCCGTGGGCGGCCCCCGGCTCGCAGGCGGACTTGCGCCAGTAGCGTCGGTAGTCGGTCTGCCACTGAAGGATCCAGGACTCCGCCTCCTCCAGGGTAACGCCCTCGGGGCCACCCTCGGCGGGGCCGCCCTCGGCCAGGCGCTCGGCCATCAGCAACGCCAGGTGTCCCTCGGTGCCCTCCGCCGGCATCTTCTCATCGGTGAGCTCGCCCTCAGGATCCACCAGTGCCAGCCCTTCGGCGCGCACCTCGGCGACCAGTCCCGTGGCCTGCTGCAGGCGACGCAGCATGGGCCCGCGTTGATTGGCCAGATAGGCAGCCTCCTCTTCGTCGAGGGACTCCAGATAGACCACCGGGTCGTCCAGCAGCCGGCGTGCCAGGCGGTGACGCAGCTCGCGATTGCGCCCATCGGGGGTATCCGGCACGAAGGTCTCGCTCAGGGCACGCAGGCGTGCCTCCAGGTCGAGCTCGGCATCGGCACCGTTCATGGCCACCAGGGAAGGGCCTCGGGCGGAGACCAGCAGCGCGGCCAGCAGTCGCCGGTCCACGTCATAGAGCACGTCTCCCTCCAGGCCACGACGCAGGAACTGCTCCTCATCGCCGGCCACGCGCAGCAGCACCCCGAGTTCCATCAGCAGGCGCACGACGACCACCAGGTCGCGGCGCGCCTCCTGATGGTCCAGGGAGAAGGCCAGGCCGCGCTCGGCCAGGACAGGATCATCGACCGCCTGACCCAGCCCCTCTCCCAGGCGGCCCAGAGTGATCTGGGCATCGCCGCGCTCGAGATCCGCCAGCAGCAGGCAGAACAGCGCATAGCGGCGGCGGTTGAGGGTCTTGCGCTGGGTGCCGCGCCCTATCGTGGCAGGGCGGGTGGTATCGACGAGGTCGGCAGGGCGTTTGTGTAGGCGAACGAAGTCACGCTCGCTCTGCAGGTGCCAGCCGGTTTCCCGGGCCAGCCAGTCGCGCAGGCTGGCCGCGTGGCGGCGAATCAGGGGGAAGGCGCTCTCATCGCTGCGGATCAGTGGCCTCGCCAGCAGCGCACGCAAGGCACGGCGCTGCTCCTCCTGGCGTTGCCGCGTCAGGGCATCGCTCAGCTCCTCCATGCGTCCTCCTCCAGATCGACGATCTCCAGGCGATAGTCGCGGCCACGGAGTACGCCGGCTGCCGTGTGCAGGGTCGCGGCGGTCTCGGGCCCCAGCGGCGCCAGGGTGATGCGCAGGCTACCGTCGCCGGTGGTCGTCGTCACCGGGGAATCATCGCCAGAACTCGCCGCCAGGGCATCGCCGAGCAGATTGAGCAGCAGGCGAAAGGCGCCATCGTCCAGCTCGCCGAGCTCCGAGAGGCGTTCGGCACGCCGCTCCACCAGCTGGCGCCGAGCGGCACGTGCCGCACTGGCTTCCTCAGCCAACTGACGGGCCAGCAATTCCCGCTCTCGCGCACGGCTGCGCAGCTTGGGCGGCGCCCCAGGCTTCTGGTAGCTGCCGGTGGCGCGCAGCCGCGCCTGCACCTGCATGCCCGGGGCCTCCGCCCAGGGCGTACTGGCCGGCACCGGCGTCTGTTGCCACGCCTCGGCGGTTTCGGCGTCGATCACCAGATGGCGGGCCGGCGTCAGGCCGAAGGCAGTTCGCCACAGGCGATGCGCATCGCCGTCGCCATCACACTCAAGGAACCAGCGTGCCAGGGTGCGAAAATCCGCGGATCGATCACTGCGCGCCATGCGCCGCTCGTTAAGCCGGCCGACCATCTCCAGCAGTTGGGTCACCGCACGACGGGCACTGCTGCGCAGCAGGCGGGCCTGGGCCTGACGCCCCGGCTGGTCGAGGAACCAGGCGCGCAAGCCCTCCCAGTGTCCGTGCCAACGCCGCCAAGCCTCGGCGAAGGCTCGGGCACGCTCATCATCATCGGGAGATTCTCCGGGCGCCAGGTCGAGGAGCTCGCGCTCGGCAGCCTGGCGCAGCAGTCGCGCCACGGGAGCTTCGGCGTCGCCGTCGCCATCCAGCGCGCGGATCAGCTCGGCAATCTCGCCGGAAGCGGTGGTCAGGTCACCCAGGAAGCGCTCGATGTAGCCGATCACCCGCTCCTTGTAGAGCAGGAAGGCGTCGGCATCGCTGCCCTGCCCCTCCAGGGTGCGGTTCAGGCCGGTCATGAAGGCCCGGGCGTTCTCGGCCAGGTCGGCGAAGACCCCAGCCAGGTCGCGCAATAACAGCTGACTCTCAGTAGCCGAAGGCGACTCGCTTTGTGCCAGGGTCAACAGGGCGCGCAGGCGAGTACGGATATCCTCCAGCGCCACGCTCTGCAGGGCACCACGGCGCCCCAGCTCCTGTTCGAAGGTCGCCAGGGCCGCCTCTACGGCCTCGCCCTGACGGGTGATCTGGTAGACGTAGAGGGCGCGATAGTAGTCCTCGACACTGGTCACCCGGGCATTGTCACGTTCGGCGTCCAGGTTGCCCCAGGCCACCAGCTGGGTCAGGGCCGCCTGCACGGTGACAAGCTCCGGTTCACCTGTCTGCTGCTGCACATCCTCGGGGCGCAGGTGCACCAGAAAATGCGACTTCGCCTCCACGAAGGCGCGCATCACCCGGCGATAGAGCTCGGCCTTCTCCGCGGTGACATAGCTGAAGGGGGTGTAGTCCAAGCGGGCTCCCGTTTACTCGGTAATTTCATCGCTCTGTTGAGTGGCTTCGCTTTCCAGGCTCCCCATGGGCGTGATGCTGCTCAGAAATGCCATGGGGACAAAGGACTGCGCAGTTTATCGCACAGGCCCTGTCGCAACGACTGCCCTGGCATCACCGACGCGATGCCGCTGAATGTCCGCACCTGGGATTGCCCGGGCCGCGGCACCCGGGGCATCGACCGCGACATGAAGAGCTGTGGGAGGGGGAGGATGTCAAAGGCAACAAGGGTATCTGCTCGGCTATTATCCCTATCGGAAAATAAACATCCAGAAACAGGCCACGATGAGTTGATTAAGCAAAAATTGGATACTATATTATCCATAATTATGCGGTTTAATTGTTTATAGACATCATAATATCTACATAAAAGGCGCCATGCGACTCACGCTACTTACCGCCAGCGATGTCCAGCACGACCTGGCGAAAACGGTTCGACAACGCCGACGAGAGCTGAAGCTGTCGCGAGACGCTCTAGCCGAGCGTAGCGGCGTGCCGGCTCCCACGATCAAGCGGTTCGAGACGACCGGCCAGATCTCACTTCGACAGTTCCTGCTACTTTGGCAGAGTGTGGATCGCCTGGAGCCTATAGCGGAGCTGACGACCCCGAGGCCGGACATGCCTGGCAGCATCGAAGAGGTGCTGCGTGATGAGTGATTTTGCTCCCGTCCGGCAGCTGGACGTCCGCCGTCGACTCAGCGATGGCCGTCAGGTGCGTGTCGGCCGACTCGCCCAGAACCGCCAGGGTGTCTTCTTCCAGTACGACGATGTCTACTGCCGCGAGCATCACAGCCTGTCGCCGTTCCAGCTCTCTTTCGACACGCGCCTGCATGCGGCCCCGCCCTCTCCCCACCAGGGACTCCATGGTCTGTTCGCCGATTCGCTGCCAGACGGCTGGGGCCTGATGCTGATGGACCGGCTGTTTCGGCAACACGGCATTCCACCCCATGCGGTGACAGCCATGGACCGGCTGGCCTTTGTCGGCGAGCACGGCATGGGGGCGATCAGCTACCACCCAGCTTCCGAGCTTGTCGCTGCGGGTGAAGCCGACCACTGGAGCCGCCTGGGCGAGCTGGGTGAGCAGGCCCGACGACTGTTCGAAGGCCAGACCGATGACGTGCTCGCCACCCTCGCCCAGGCAGGCAGCTCGGGCGGGGCCCGTCCCAAGGTGCAGGTCTACCTCTCGCCAGGCACCACCGACCGGGCCAGCACACGCCCTCGCCCGGAACTGGAGCCCTGGCTGGTCAAGTTCACCTCCAGCGCACTGCCGCTGGGGCATGAAGAAGGGCTCTGCGAAGCGGCCTACTTGACCCTGGCCAAACGCGCTGGAATCGAAACGCCAGAGTGGCAGCTCATTACGCCACCAGCAGATTCTCCGGCGCTGGCCTGGCTGGCCTTGAGGCGCTTCGACTGCAGCCTGCAGGGGCGCTATCACATGAGCAGTGCCTGCGGACTACTGGACGCCGACTTCCGCCTTCCATCACTCGATTACGAAGACCTCATCAAGGCCGGCCAGGTCCTCTGTGGCAGGCCCGCCGTCGGCAGAGCACTGTTTCGGCGGGCGATCTTCAACCTCTTCGCCTGCAACCAGGACGATCACAGCAAGAACTGGACCTTTCTCCTGCAGGATGACGGCCAATGGCGCCTCTCCCCCGCCTATGACATGACATTCAGCCCGGGCCCTTACGGCGAGCACGCCACCGCCTTCAAGGGACACGGCAAGAACCCGCCGTTAAAGGTCGTTCAGGCACTAGCCGACCAGGCCGGCTTCACACGCTGGAGCGAGGCTCGGCAAGTCATCGAGGAGGTAGTGACGGCGATCAACGCATGGGATGAGGAGGCCAGGGGGCTGGGCATCAGTGCAGGAGTACGTCGGGAAATAGCGCAGCACCTGGATGCTCTCCAGAAAGCCAACCGCGCTCTTCTGACAGGATAGTACGCCGGCCCTCCACCTCGAAGACCACAACGCCCAACTCCCCTGTGGATGAAGCTCAGGGGGCCGGGCGTGCTGGTTTTCTGTGGCAGGCTTTCTGGAGCGAGGCGTTCAGCGCAAGGGGCCTGCCCTATTCCTCGGCCTCAGGCTTCTCGAACACCCAGCTGGTGCCTTCCCGTGAGTCCTTGAGGATGATGCCCAGGGCGGCGAGCTCGTCGCGGATGCCATCGGCGGCGGCGAAGTCTTTCGCCTTCTTGGCCGCGGCGCGCTCGTCGATCTTCGCCTGGATCTCAGCCTCGGAGAGCGGCAGCTCAGCGGCACCCGCCTTGAGGAAGGTCGCCGGGTCCTGCTGCAGCAGTCCCAGGATGTTACCCAGGCGCCTGAGCTCGGCGGCCAGGGCCGGCGCCCTCTCCGGCGCCTCCTTCTTCGCCCGATTGAGCTCCCGGGCCAGGTCGAAGAGCACCGAGAGCGCCTCGGCGGTGTTGAAGTCGTCATCCATTGCGGCGGTAAAGCGCGCCTCGAACGCCGATGACGCCTCGCCTTCCGCTGCCGACACGCCCTCCAGGGCCAGCCCTTCAAGGGCGTTATAGAAGCGTTCCAGGGACTTGCGGGCGTCGGCCAGGGACTCCGGCGCATAGTTGATGGCGCTGCGGTAGTGGCTGGCCACCAGCAGATAGCGCACCACCTCCGGGTCATGGTGCTCGAGCACCTCGCGGATGGTGAAGAAGTTGCCCAGCGACTTGGACATCTTCTCGTGATTCACGCGCACCGCCCCGGCGTGCATCCAGGTGTTGACGAAGGGCTTGCCGTTGGCCGCCTCGGACTGGGCGATCTCGTTCTCGTGGTGCGGGAAGGTCAGGTCTGGCCCGCCGCCGTGGATATCGAAGGTCTCGCCCAGGCAGCACTTCGACATCGCCGAGCACTCGATATGCCAGCCGGGGCGCCCCTCGCCCCAGGGCGAGGGCCAGCTCGCCTCGCCGGGCTTGGCAGCCTTCCAGAGCACGAAGTCGAGCGGATCCTCCTTGTGCTCGTCCACCTCCACCCGCGCCCCCGAGCGCATCTCGTCGAGGTCGCGGTTGTTGAGCTTGCCGTAGCCCTCGAAGCGGCGCACCCGGTAGTAGACGTCACCGTTATCCGCCGCATAGGCGTACCCCTTGTCGATCAGGGTCTCGATCATGGCGAGGATGTCATCGATATGCCGGGTCGCCCGGGGCTCGTGATCCGGGGGTAGCACGCCGAGGCGGGCCTCATCCTGATGCATCGCCTCGATCATGCGCTCGGTGAGCGAGGCGATCGTCTCGCCGTTCTCGTCGGCCCGGCGCAGGATCTTGTCGTCGATATCGGTGACGTTGCGCACATAGGTGACGTCATAGCCGCGGTGGTGCAGATAGCGAGTGATGACGTCGAAGGCCACCATCACCCGGGCATGACCCAGGTGGCAGTAGTCGTAGACGGTCATGCCGCACACGTACATGCGCACCTTGCCCGGCTCGATGGGCGTGAAGGCTTCCTTGCGACGGGTCAGCGTATTGTAGATCTGCATATCAGCCCTTCTGCTTGTCCTGGACGTTCTTCTGGGCTTCCTGCTTCTGAACCTCTTTCTTCTGGGCCTTGGCCCAGCTGTCCTTGAGGCTCACGGTGCGGTTGAACACCAGCCGGCCCTCGGCGGCGGCATGCCGGTCGGCGCAGAAGTAACCCACGCGCTCGAACTGGAAGCGGCTCTCGGCGTCGACCCCGGCGAGGCCGGGCTCACCCACGGCCTGGCAGACCACCAGCGACTCGGGGTTGAGGTGCTCCAGGAAGTCGGCATCCTTGTCCTTGTCCGGCTGCTCCTCGAGGAAGAGGTTATCGTAGAGGCGCACCTCCATGGGCACGCCGTGCTCGGCGCTGACCCAGTGAATCACGCCCTTGACCTTGCGCCCTTCCGGGTTCTTGCCGAGGGTGTCGAAGTCCACCGAACAGCGCAGTTCGCTGATCTCGCCGGCGTCGTCCTTGATCACCTCGTCACAGCGGATCACGTAGGAGTTGCGCAGCCGCACCTCCTTGCCCGGCGCCAGGCGGAAGAACTTCTTGGGCGGCTCCTCCATGAAGTCGTCCTGATCGATATAGAGCTCGCGGGTGAAGGGCACCTGGCGCACCGGCATATCCTCCCGCGCCGGGTGGCCAGGCACCTCATAGGTCTCCTCGTGGCCTTCCGGGACGTTGGTCAGCACCACCTTGAGCGGCTTGAGCACGGCCATGGCCCGCGGCGCATTGTCCTCGAGGTCGGCGCGGATGGCATGGTAGAGCATGGCGATATCCACCAGGCCGCCGTCGGCGCGGGTCACCCCGATCATCTCGCAGAACTTGCGGATCGAGGCCGGCGTATAGCCGCGGCGCCGCATCCCGGAGATGGTCGGCAGGCGCGGATCGTCCCAGCCATCGACGATGCCCTGGTCCACCAGCAGCTTGAGCTTGCGCTTGGAGGTCAGGGTGTAGTTCATGTTCAGCCGCGCGAACTCGATCTGGCGCGGCTTGGCCGGCACCGGCAGGTTGTCGAGGAACCACTCGTAGAGCGGGCGGTGATCCTCGAACTCCAGGGTGCAGACGGAGTGGGTGATCCCCTCGATGGCGTCGGACTGGCCATGGGTGAAGTCGTAGGAGGGGTAGATCTTCCACTTGTCACCGGTCTGGTGGTGGCTGGCATGGCGAATGCGGTAGAGGATCGGGTCGCGCAGGTTGATATTGGGCGAGGCCATGTCGATCTTCGCCCGCAGCACCTTCTCGCCCTCGGCAAACTCGCCGGTGCGCATGCGCTCCAGCAGGTCGAGGTTCTCCTCGGGGCTGCGCTCGCGGTAGGGGCTCGGGCGCCCGGGCTCGGTCAGGGTGCCGCGGTATTCGCGAATCTCGTCCGGCGAGAGATCATCGACATAGGCCTTGCCCTCGCGGATCAGGTGCTGGGCCCAGGCGTAGAGCTGGTCGAAGTAGTCGGAGGCGAAGCGCACCGCCCCCGCCCACTCGAAGCCCAGCCAGCGGACATCCGCCTTGATGGCGTCGATATAGGCCTGCTCTTCCTTGGCCGGATTGGTGTCATCGAAACGCAGATGACAGTCGCCACCGAACTGCTCGGCCAGCCCGAAGTTGAGACAGATCGACTTGGCGTGCCCGATATGCAGGAAGCCGTTGGGCTCCGGCGGGAAGCGGGTCACGATCTTGCCGGTACGCCCGGCCTCGAGCTCCTCGCGAATCTGGTTGCGGATGAAATTCGGGGCGCTGGTGGTTTCGGTGGACATGTCGAGAAAAACAGCCTCTGGTTGAAAGTGCGGGCCTGACGGCGCAAGCGGTGCCGCCTCGGTGAGGGGCGCCGGGGGCAGGGCGAAGAGGAGGTCCTACGCCAGGGATGGCGTCGGTAGCGCCCAGGGAGGGGTTCACAGCGCCTCCTCGAAGGCCTGCCCCCGGATCAGCCCCGAGCGATGCCACCATCGGCAAATAGCCTTGGTCAGCCCCACGCTCGCTTCGCGCATGGAAGCAAAACCGTTATTATAGCGCCACGTCCATGGGCAACGCCAAGGCGAAGCCCCTTTATCACACAGGAACTTACCCATGATCGTTCTGCAGACCACCTACGGCGACATCAGCGTCGAGCTCGACCACGAGAAGGCCCCCAAGACCGCTGCCAACTTCGAACAGTATGTGCGCGACGGCTTCTACGACGGCACTCTCTTCCACCGCGTGATCGAGGGCTTCATGGTCCAGGGCGGCGGCTTCGACGAGAACTTCAACCAGAAGCCGACCCGCGACCCGATCGAGAACGAAGCCGACAACGGCCTGGCCAACGAGATCGGCACCCTGGCCATGGCCCGCACCCAGGACCCGCACTCCGCCACCGCCCAGTTCTTCATCAACGTCGCCGACAACACCTTCCTCAACCACAGCGGCAAGTCCATTCAGGGCTGGGGCTACTGCGTGTTCGGGCGCGTGGTCGACGGCATGGACGTGGTCGAGAAGATCAAGAACGTCGAGACCACCCGCCGCGGCATGCACGCCGACGTGCCGGCCCAGGATGTGATCATCGAAAAGGCCTACGTCAAGGGCGAGTGATGCGCACCCTGCTGATTTCCGACCTGCACCTGCACCCCGGCGCCCCCGAGATCACCGAGGGCTTCCTGCGTTGGCTGGAGGAGCGCGCCTGCGGCAGCGATGCCCTGTATATCCTCGGCGACTTCTTCGAGGCCTGGATCGGCGACGACCTGCTGGACCTCGCCGGCGCCGACCCCACCGGCAATGCCGACCTGGCGGCGCGTATCGCGCGTGCGCTCAAGCGCCTGGCCGAGGACGGCACCGCGATCTTCCTGATGCATGGCAACCGCGACTTCCTGCTGGGTGAGCGCTTCGCCCGCGAGGCCGGCGCCACCCTGCTGGAGGATCCCAGCGTGGTCGAGCTCGGCGGCCAGCCGGTGCTGCTGATGCATGGCGACAGCCTGTGCACGCGGGACGAGGCCTACCAGGCCTTCCGCGCCCAGGCCCGCCATCCGCTGTGGCAGCAGCAGGTGCTGGCGATGCCCATCGACCAGCGCGTCGCCCTGGCCAGCCAGCTGCGCGCCCAGTCCGGTGAGGCCAACTCCAACAAGGCCGAGGACATCATGGACGTGACGCCCGAGGAGGTGGTCAAGGTGATGGCCGCGCACGGCGTCACGACGCTGATCCACGGCCACACTCACCGCCCGGCGGTGCATGAGCTCGAGGTCGACGGCCAGCGCGCACAGCGCATCGTGCTCGGTGATTGGCAGCCCGGCAAGGGGTGGGAGATCGTGGTCGACGGCGGTGCGCTGCGGCTCAGGGAGATTCCGCTGAGCCAGTAAGACAGCCCTGCAACAGCACCTCCAGCGCCTCGGGATCGGGCAGGCTCCCCGCCTCACCGATGATCTCGAGGCGTGAGTCACGCCGCCAGGCGCTATCGGTCAGGCTGACCGCCCCCGCGGCACGATTGTAGAGTTTCCAGCCGGCGTCGGTGTGAAAGACCCCCTTGACCCTGAGGGGACCCGGCAGCCCGCCCAGTCGCTCCCCCAGGCGATCCAGATCGAAGACGTCCTGCGGATGCCACCGCCAGCCCAGGGTCCCGTGGCCCAGGGCGCTACCGCTCTCCCGCCGGGGCCTGCCCGGCTCGGGCAGCGCTTCGACAAACTCCTCCAGCACCACGCCCCTCATGCCGCGAGAGTCGTCCGCCGCCTGCCTGAGGTGCCGATGGGCAGCGCTGTCGGCCTCCGCCCGGGGTGTCACCCCTCGCTCGCCCACCGTCAGCCTCGCCAGGGGCAGCTCGCCGCCGGGTGCCTCGAGGATCCAGCCCTTGGGCGGCCACAGCCGCTCCAGCCATTCCCTCGCCGCGGCCAGCTGGGCCGGCGTGGCCAGGTCGGTCATGGTCAAGGCCACGCCATCGGCCATGGCGAGCTGGTCGCGGAAGGTCTCGTGTTCCCGGGCCCGAGGGTCGTCCAGGCGGCGAGGATCGAGTAGTGCCACGACGCTACGCACGTCGAGGACCTCGGCGAAGGCCTCGCCGCGCAACACCTCCAGCAGCCCCGCCGGATGCCCCAGCCCCGAAGGCTCGATGATCAGCCGGTCGGGGCGGTGGCGATGCAGCAGGTTGACCAGGGTCGCCTGCATCACGAAGGCCAGCTGGCAGCAGAGGCAGCCTCCGGGAAGCCCCTTGACCACCAGATCGTCCCGGGACTCGAACATCGCCTGGTCGATGCCCACCTGGCCGAACTCGTTGATCAGCACCGCCCAGCGCTCCCCGGGCGGCTTCTGCTCGATCAGGTGGTGGATGAGCGTGCTCTTGCCGCTGCCCAGAAAGCCGGTGATCAGGTGGACGGGGATATCCCTCACCGCTTGATCTCCGCCTCGCTGCGCAGGTGCTCGATGAGCCCCTGGATGGCGGCCTGGGCACGCAGGCGTTCGGCCATGGAGGAGACGAACTGCTCGACCTCTTCGTCCACCTCGCCTTCGCCGACCGACTGAAGGGCGATGATCACGGCGCGATCGCCATCGACCACCGCGCCATAGGTCGGGGCATCACCCTCGGGGGCCGGCAGCCGGAAGGCCGCGTCCACCAGCGTGCGCGACAGGCCCTGGCTCTGCTGACGGCTGACCTCCTCGGCCTGCTGCCAATCGAGGCCCACCGACTCACCGTCGCGCAGGGCGGCAACGAGCTCATCGGCCCGGGTACGCAGCGCGTCGCGACGCAGCGTTTGGGCGACCTCGGCGGCCACCTTGTCACGCACATCGACCAGCGGCAGCGTGGTCGCCTCGCGATGCTCGGCCACGCGCAGCACCAGGCGGCGATCGTTATCCAGCTCGATCACCTCGCTGTTGTAGCCCTCCTCGAGCACGTCGCCGCTGAACGCCTGGGTCATCACGCCCGGCTCGGAGAGCACGCCCTCGGCGTCATCGCGGGAGACCCAGTCGCTGGTCTGAAGCTCGAGCCCGAGATCCTCGGCGACGCCCTGCAGGTCATCGGCGGCGAAGCTCTCGTCGATCAGCTGCTGGGCCTTCTCGTTGAACTCCCCGGAAACCCGGCTCAGGGCCAGCTCACGGCGCAGGTCATCACGCATGGACTCGAACGACGGGCGCTCCAGCTCGGTCACGGTCAGCAGGTGCAGGCCGTTGTCGGTCTCGACGATCTCCGAAACTTCCCCCTCACCCAGCGAGAAGGCGGCCTCGTCGAAGGCCTCGCCGAAGAAGCCGCGACTGACCACACCCAGGTCACCCCCCTGCTCGGCGGAGACGGTGTCATCGGACACCCGGGCGGCCAGGTCGGCGAAGGACTCACCCTCGGCGAGGCGAGCCTGGACCTCCTCCAACTCGGCCATCGCCTCCTCACGGGTGCGCTCGCCGCCGAAGCTCAGCATGATGTGCGAGAGCCGGCGATCGGCATCGGCGGTCTGCTCGCGCCAGGCGTCGCGCAGCGCCTGCTCGTCGACCTCCGCCTGTTCGGCCATCGCCTGGCGATCGAGCACCACGTAGTTCAGGCGCACCTGCTCGGGCCGGCGGAAGTCGTCCCGGTGATCGGCGTAGTACGCCTCGATGGCCGCCTCGGAGGGGACGATCTCCTCCTCCAGCGATCCGGCATCCAGGGCCGCGTGGCGGAAGGTGCGCGTCTGGCGCTGCAGTTCGGCCAGGCGCTGCTCTTCGCTCTCCAGGGTAAAGTCGCTGAATGCCAGCCCCTGCTGCAGCTGCTGCTGCTTCATGTCGCGGCGCAGCTGGTCGCGAAAGCCCACCGGCGTATAGCCGGCACTGGCCAGGCGGTTGCGGAACAGCTCGCTGTCGAAGCGTCCCTCCTGATCCTGGAACTCGGGCAGCGAGACGATGATCTGGTCGAGCTGCTCCTCGGAGAGGTGCAGGCCGCCCTCCTCGGCATACTGGCTCAGCACCTTGTCGGTGATCAGCGTGTCGAGCATCTGGCCACGCAGCGCGCGCTCCTGCTCCGGCGGGACCTGGCCGCTGCGGATGGCCCGCTGGACGGACAGCTCGAGCTCCTGGCGCATGATCGGTTCGCCGTTGACCTCGGCGACCTCGTCACCGCTGTTGCCGAACAGGCCCACCAGCGACTCGACGCCGAACAGCGCCATGGTCACGACCACTGCCCCGACGATGATCTTGGCTCCCCAGCTTCGGGAGCGGTCTCGAATACTCTGCAGCATGCTGGCCTCGGAAGTGTTGCCTCGAAATGGATGGCTAGGGAATCGGGTGTCAGTAAAACGAAGACAGGCGCACCGCCGGGGGCGATGCGCCTGTATCAATCAACCATCGGCGGTCAACCATCAGCGGCGCGGGCGGCGCGCATCTCCAGGTTGACGCAGGATCAGTTGACGGAATCCTTCAGCGCCTTGCCGGCCTTGAAACCGGGCACCTTGGCCGCCTTGATCTCGATCGGCTGACCGGTCTGGGGGTTGCGACCGGTGCGAGCGGCACGCTCCTTCACCTGGAAGGTACCGAAACCGACGAGGGAGACACTGTCGCCTTTCTTGAGGCTATCGGTCACGGAATCCACCATGGCATCCAGGGCACGCGCGGCGGATGCCTTGGGAATATCGGCAGACGCGGCGATGGCTTCGATCAGCTCAGACTTGTTCACACTTCACCCCTTGACTTTTTCGGAAATTGGCTCCAATCGAACCGGTGTTTCAACCGACAAGCACGATCACAGCATAGGGTAATTTATAGCAATACGGAGAAAGCGCTGTCAAGCAACATTCGGGGCAGAGCCCCACCATATCGGGCTTTTAGCTGAATAATGGTGGGGAAATTGACCTCAATGCGTGCTGATCATTGACTGTGATGAAGCGGCTTCTTCGGAACGGGATTCCCCTTCGGATTCCTCATTCCTTTTAGCTAATGCCACCTCAAGCACCTCGTCGATCCAGCGTACCGGCCTGATATCGAGAGCCTCCTTGATATTATCCGGCACCTCCTTGAGGTCCCGGCGGTTTTCCTCGGGTACCAGCACGGTCTTTATACCACCGCGCCTGGCGGCCAGCAATTTCTCCTTCAGGCCACCGATGGGCATCACTTCGCCGCGCAGGTTGACCTCGCCGGTCATGGCCACATCGCAGCGAACCGGCCGGCCGGTGTAGGCGGAGACCATGGCGGTGACCATGGCGACACCGGCGCTGGGACCGTCCTTGGGCGTCGCGCCCTCGGGCACGTGGATATGCAGGTCTTCCTTCTCGAAGCGCTCGGGATCGATGCCCAGGGAGAGCGCCCGCGCGCGAACCACGGTGTGGGCGGCGCTAACCGACTCCTTCATCACGTCGCCCAGCGAGCCGGTCTTGTTGATGCGCCCCTTGCCCGGGGTCACCACCGACTCGATATTGAGCAGCTCGCCACCCACCGAGGTCCAGGCCAACCCGGTCACGCGGCCGACCTGATCCTCCTGATCGGCCAGCCCGTAGCTGTAACGGCGGACCCCAGCATACTCCTCGATATCCGCGGCGGCCAGCAGCATGGGTGCCTGGGCACCCTCCTGGCTCTCCTTCTCGAGGCGCACGCGCAGCACCTTGCGACACACCTTGGCGATCTGGCGCTCCAGCTCACGCACCCCGGCCTCGCGGCTATAGTAGCGGATCAACTCGAGCAGCGCCTCGTCGGAGAACGCCAGCTCCTCCTCCTTGAAGCCATTGGCCTTGAGCTGCTTGGGCACCAGGTAGCGCTTGGCGATGGCCAGCTTCTCGTCCTCGGTGTAGCCGGGCAGGCGGATCACCTCCATGCGGTCGAGCAGCGGCCCGGGGATGTTCATGGAGTTGGCGGTACAGATGAACAGCGTCTCGGAGAGGTCGTAGTCCAGCTCCAGGTAGTGGTCGCTGAAGGTGTCGTTCTGCTCGGGATCGAGCACCTCGAGCAGCGCCGATGCCGGATCGCCGCGATGATCCATGCCGATCTTGTCGACCTCGTCGAGCAGGAACAGCGGGTTCCTGACCCCGGCGCGGGACATGCGCTGCACGATCTTGCCCGGCAGCGAGCCGATATAGGTGCGCCGGTGGCCGCGGATCTCGGATTCGTCACGCACCCCGCCCAGCGCCAGGCGCACGTACTTGCGGTTGGTAGCGCGGGCGATGGACTTGCCCAGCGAGGTCTTGCCCACGCCGGGCGGGCCCACCAGGCAGAGCACCGGGCCCTTGAGTTTCTTGACCCGCTTGTGCACCGCCAGGTACTCAAGGATGCGCGCCTTGACCTCGTCCAGGCCATAGTGGTCCTCGTCGAGCACCTTCTGGGCGTGAACCAGGTCATGCTTGACCCGGGTACGCTTCTTCCACGGCACCGACACCAGCCAGTCCAGGTAGGAGCGCACCACCGTCGCCTCGGCGGAGTTGGGCGACATCATCTTCAGCTTGCCCAGCTCCTGGACGGCCTTGTCACGGGCCTCCTTGGGCATGCCGGATTCCTCGATGGCCTGCTCGTACTTCTCGGCCTCGTTGGGCACGTTCTCGAGCTCGCCCATCTCCTTCTGGATGGCCTTCATCTGCTCGTTGAGATAGTACTCGCGCTGGGACTTCTCCACCTGCAGCAGGTCGATCTCGGACTCGATCAGCGCCATCAGGTGCTCGATGCGGTCGCGGACCCTATCCATCTCCAGCAGCTGCTGCTTGTCGTCGATCTTCAGCGACAGGTGCGCGCAGATGGTATCCACCAGACGGCTGGGGTCCTCGATGCCGGAGAGCGAGTTGAGCACCTCGTTGGGCACCTTCTTGGACATCTTGACGTACTGCTCGAATTGGTTGAGCAGCACGCGCACCAGCGCCTCCTGCTCGCGCTCGGTGAGCGGCACGCTCTCACGCAGCAGCGCCTCGGCGCGGGTGTAGTCCTCGCCGGCCTGAAGCTCGCCGACATCGGCGCGCGACACGCCCTCGATCAGCACCTTGACGGTGCCGTCGGGCAGCTTGAGCAGCTGCATGATCTCGGCCACGGTGCCGATGGCGAAGAGATCATCGGTGTCGGGGTCATCCTTGCTGGCCTCGCGCTGGGCGACCAGCAGCACGCGCTTGTCGGCGCTCATGGCGGCGTCCAGCGCCTGGATCGACTTCTCGCGACCCACGAACAGGGGAATGACCATCTGCGGGTAGACGACCACATCCCGCAGCGGCAAAAGGGGCAGACTCAGGGTCTGTTCAGCGTTCTGCTGCATCGCAGACGTACCTCAAGGAAATCGAAGGGATGCCCCATGGAATGGGGGCGACCGGGTGACTTTGCAAGGCAGGAGCCGGCGCATAAAAAAACGGGAGCATCCGCGACTCCAGCCGGCCGGGCCGGCGATGGAGACAGGGTGCTCCCGTGGGGGGTAAGCCCCGATCGTTCAGCCGTCGGTACCGTCGCTGGCGGCGTCCTGCTGCTGCGAGTAGATCAATAGCGGCTCGCTATCGCCGCTGATCACCGAGGCGTCGATCACCACCTTGCTGACACCCTCGAGCGAGGGGATCTCGTACATGGTGTCGAGCAGCACCGATTCGAGGATGGAGCGCAGCCCGCGGGCGCCGGTCTTGCGAGCCATGGCCTTGCCGGCCACCGCCCGCAGGGCGTCATCGCGGAACTCCAGCGCCACGTTCTCCATCTCGAACAGCTTGGCGTACTGCTTGATCAGCGAGTTCTTGGGCTCGGTGAGGATCTCGATCAGCGCATCCTCGGTCAGCTCGGTCAGCGTCGCGATGACCGGCAGACGACCGACGAACTCCGGAATCAGGCCGAACTTGACCAGGTCCTCGGGTTCCACGGTGGCCAGGATATCGCCCACCGGCTTGCTGTCATCCTTGCTCTTGACCTCGGCATTGAAGCCGATACCGCCCTTCTCGGCGCGGTCGCGGATCACCTTGTCGAGGCCGGCGAAGGCGCCGCCGACGATGAACAGGATATTGCCGGTGTGAACCTGCAGGAACTCCTGCTGCGGATGCTTGCGCCCGCCCTGGGGCGGCACCGAGGCGGTGGTGCCCTCGATCAGCTTCAGCAGCGCCTGCTGCACGCCCTCCCCCGAGACGTCACGGGTGATGGAGGGGTTGTCCGACTTGCGCGAGATCTTGTCGATCTCGTCGATGTAGACGATGCCGCGCTCGGCTTTCTCCACATCGTAGTCGCACTTCTGCAGCAGCTTCTGGATGATGTTCTCGACATCCTCGCCCACATAGCCCGCTTCGGTCAGCGTGGTGGCATCGGCGATGGTGAACGGCACGTTGAGCAGCCGCGCCATGGTCTCGGCGAGCAGCGTCTTGCCGCTGCCGGTGGGGCCGATCAGCAGGATGTTCGACTTGCCAAGCTCGACGTCGTCTTTCTTCACGTCGGAGCTCAGGCGCTTGTAGTGGTTATAGACGGCAACGGACAGCACCATCTTGGCGCGGTCCTGGCCGATCACATAATCATCGAGGGTGTGACGGATCTCGCGAGGCGTCGGCAGACGCTCATCGTCGCTCTCGGCATCGGCATCGAGCACCTCCTCGCGAATGATGTCATTGCAGAGGTCGACACACTCATCACAGATATAGACGGACGGGCCGGCAATGAGCTTGCGCACCTCGTTCTGGTTCTTGCCGCAGAACGAGCAGTAGAGCAGCTTGCCACCGTCGTCCTTGCCTTTGCCGTCGGCCATTCGCTTACCTCTTTTCATGTTGGTGGCGCCCGCCAGTGCCGGCACCACCGAGCTCACAACGGCGGCCTTCGCCGCCGGGAACAATCAGCGTGTAATGCAAATCACGCTATCAGGATGTGGGCCGCTTATCCAGCACGGCGTCGATCAGGCCATACTCCGCGGCCTGGCTGCCGTCCATGAAGTTATCGCGGTCGGTATCCCGGGCGATGGTCTCGATGTCCTGGCCGGTATGGTGGGCCAGGATACGGTTGAGCTTGTCGCGGATACCGAGGATCTCACGGGTGTGGATCTCGATGTCCGAGGCCTGGCCCTGGTAGCCGCCCAGCGGCTGGTGGATCATCATCCGCGAGTTGGGCAGGCAGAAACGCTTGCCCGCCGTACCGCCGGCCAGCAGCAGCGCGCCCATGCTCGCCGCCTGACCGATGCACACGGTGGAGACGTCGGGCTTGACGAACTGCATGGTGTCGTAGATCGACATGCCGGCCGTCACCGAGCCACCCGGCGAGTTGATGTACAGGTGGATGTCCTTGTCCGGGTTCTCGGACTCCAGGAACAGCAGCTGCGCCACCACCAGGTTGGCCATGTAGTCTTCCACCGGACCCACCAGGAAGATCACACGCTCCTTGAGCAGGCGGGAATAGATGTCGTAGGCACGCTCGCCGCGTGCGCTCTGCTCGACCACCATGGGCACCAGGCCGCCGGCATTCTGGATATCGAACTCGTTGCTCATCTGCGTGTTGTCCTTGCATC
This sequence comes from Halomonas sp. SSL-5, assembly GCF_030708455.1. Taxonomy (GTDB): domain Bacteria; phylum Pseudomonadota; class Gammaproteobacteria; order Pseudomonadales; family Halomonadaceae; genus Halomonas. The sequence goes on along the minus strand of NZ_JAUYWF010000012.1, from coordinate 1,812 downwards.
CGATGACTGGAAGCGACGATGAATGGAAGCGACGTGAAACGGCGCCCCGACCCTGGCCGGGACGCAGGGACTTCGATCAGGCCTGGCGCTCTTGCTCGCCGGTCTCCTCGCTGTCCTCGTCCTCGTCGGCCTCTTCCTGCTGCTGAGCCGCGGCCAGCACGTCCTGATAGGACATCTCGACGTCCTTGACGGTGGCCTGGGCCAGCAGCACGTCCACGGCCTTCTCTTCAAGGATAGCGGACTTGACCTGGGTCTTGAGCTGGTCGTTGCCCATATAGTGCTCGACCACCTGCTCGGGCTCTTGGTACTGCTCGGCGAGCTCCTGGACCTTGGCGCGGATCTCGTCGTCGCTGGCCTCGAGCTCGTTGGACTTGATCACCTCGGCCAGCAGCAGGCCCACCTCGACGCGGCTCCGAGCCTGCTCCTCGAACAGCTCGTTGGGCAGCTGGGAGACATCGAAGTCCTCGCCCAGGCCGAACTGCTGGGCGGCCTGACGCTTGAGGCCGTCGGTCTCCTGCTGAACCAGGGCCTGGGGCACCGGAATCTCGTTGGCCTTCTGCAGCGCGCCGAGCACCTGCTGCTTGACGCGGTTGTCGACAGCCTGGCTGGCCTCGCGGGTCATGTTCTTCTTGACCTCGGACCGGAACTTGTCGAGATCGCCGTCCTCGACGCCGAACTTCGTGACGAACTCGGCATCGATCTCGGGCAGGGCCTGACCCTTCACCGCGTGGACCTTGACCTTGAAGGTCGCTTCCTGGCCGGCCAGGTTCTCGGCCTGGTAGTCCTCGGGGAAGGTGACCTTGATCTCCTTCTCTTCGCCGGCCTGGGCACCGATGAGCTGCTCCTCGAAACCGGGGATGAAGCTGCCGGAACCGATCACCAGGTCGTGACCCTCGGCGCTGCCGCCCTCGAAGGGCTCATCGCCCAGGAAGCCCTGGAAGTCGATGGTCAGCTGGTCGCCATCCTCGGCGGCACGCTCGACCGCTTCCCAGGCAGCGTTCTGCTTGCGCAGGGTGTCGATCATCTCGTCGACATCGGCCTCGGTCACCTCGACCACGGGACGCTCGACCTCGGTACCCTCGATGGGGGCCAACTCGACCTCCGGGTAGACCTCCAAGGTCGCCACGAACTCCAGGTCCTTGCCCGCCTCGTTGACGGTAGGCTCGATCTGCGGGAAGCCGGCCGGGTTGAGCTCGTTCTCGGAGATGGCGCGCACGTAGCGCTCACGCATCACCTCGCCCACCACCTCGTTGCGCACGTCACTGCCGTAGCGCTGACGAATCACCGACATCGGCACCCTGCCCCGACGAAAACCGTCCATACGAACGTTCTTGGCGGCATCCTTGAGACGGGCGTTGACGGCCTCATCGATCTCGGCGGCCGGTACTTGAACCGTGATGCGGCGTTCGATCTGGGAGGTCGTATCGACGGAAACTTGCATGAAATGTCCTCTACCGACTGGGGGCATTGTGTTGCGTGAATGGAATTTCAAAGGGGGGATTTTATGAATCCCGCCCGGCACTGGCAAGCGCCATGGCCAGAGAAATGGGGGCGACGCGAGAGATTGCAAGGGTCGGCGACGCATCCACGCCAAAAACGCCGACGCCTGGGCGACCGCGTGCTGCAAACCGTGCGCTGAATATCGATTCTGATAGATGCTGCCTGAAGACCAGGCCAGGAAGGCCAAACTCGTGAAGGTCGAGCCAGAGGTAGGTCGAACTGAAGAATCAAGGAATGGGGTGGATGATGGGGATCGAACCCACGACCACCGGAGCCACAATCCGGGGCTCTACCACTGAGCTACATCCACCA
>NZ_JAUYWF010000011.1 GCF_030708455.1 Halomonas sp. SSL-5 | reverse complement strand
CAGCAGTGAAACCGCTCAGCGCCGATGGTAGTGTGGGGTCTCCCCATGTGAGAGTAGGTCATCGTCAGGCACTTATTAAGAAAAGCCCCGATCATCGTGAGATGGTCGGGGCTTTTTGCGTCTGGGGTGCCATGCGGCGGCCAGGTGTTTCTGGGCCGTTGCGTTTCCGGGGACGTGCCGCATCCGATAGAATGTGGGTTTTTCCGGTCCGGGATTCCACGCATGACCATCGGTGACCTCATCCGCCTGCTCGGCGACGGCGAGTTCCACTCGGGCGAGCAGCTCGGTGTGCAGCTCGGCGTGTCCCGTGCTGCAGTATGGAAGCAGCTACGCAAGCTCGAGTCCCTGGGGATCACCATGGAGGCGGTCAAGGGGCAGGGCTATCGTCTCGCCGAACCCCTGGAGCTCCTCGAGGGGCCGCGCATCATCGCCGGCCTCTCTCGCCAGGCGCGCACCCACCTGACTCGGCTTTTCGTCGAGGAGACGCTGCCATCTTCCAACGCCTTCCTGCGCGAGCGTTTCGACCAGGGGGCAGGGCACGGCGAGGTATGCCTGGTAGAGCAGCAGAGCGCCGGGCGTGGCCGTCGTGGACGCGTCTGGAGCACCCCCTGGGGCCGCAGCCTGATGCTCTCCCTGGGGTGGCGGGTGGAGTCGGGCATCGCTGCCCTGGAGGGGCTGAGCCTCGCCGTGGGGGTAGTGCTGGCCCGGGTGCTGGAGCGTCATGGAGTGTCAGCGTTGCTGAAGTGGCCCAACGACGTCCTGCTGGAGCTGCCCGAAGGGGGCTATGGCAAACTGGCGGGTATCCTGGTGGAAGTCAGCGGTGACGCCTCCGGCCCCTGTGAGGTGGTGATCGGCATGGGGATCAACGTCTCCCTGCCCGAGGGCTTCCGCAGCACCCTGGAGCAGCCGGGCGCCGCCGTCGAGGACCAGGCGACCGGCGTATCGCGCAACGCCCTGGCGGCCGACCTGCTGGAGGCGCTGTTGCCGCTGGTGGCGGAATTCGAGCGCGATGGCTTTGCACCCTGGCGCGACGCCTGGAACGCGCGCCACGCCTTCACCGGCCGGGAAGTGGATGTGTTGAGCGGTAATACGCGAGAGGTGGCGGTGGCCGAGGGCGTCGATGCCTCCGGTAACCTGGTGGTGGCCCAAGAGGGCCGACGTCGCTGCCTGGCGGGTGGTGAAATCAGCCTGCGTGTGCGCTCATGATCCTCGATCTCGATATCGGCAACACCCTCTCCAAGTGGCGTCTCAAGGATGTCGACAGCAGCGAGATCCGCTCGCGCGGTGCGGTATGGACCCGGGAGGAGTGGAAGCCGGGTGCCGACATTCCCAACCTCGATGTGGTTGAGTCGGTGCGCATCTCCAGCGTCGCGAGGCGTAGCGTGCTCGAGGAGACGGTCCAGCTGCTGCGCCAGCGCGTGGGTGCCGTGCACGTGGCGCGCTCGGGCCCCGAGGCACTGGGCGTCACCAACGGCTACGAGGAGCCCGAGCGGCTGGGTGTCGATCGCTGGCTGGGTGTGCTGGCCGGATACCAGCTGGCGGGTGGCTGCTGTGCGGTAGATTGCGGCAGCGCCATTACCATCGATTTCGTGCTGCCCGGCGGCCTCCACCTGGGGGGGTATATCCTGCCGGGGCTGCGCCTGATGAAGGAGAGCCTCAAGCTGGGCACGCGCAATGTGGCCATCGATCCCGACAGCGAGCCGGAGGAGCTGCTGATACCCGGCCGACGCACGGTGGAGGCGGTGAATCACGGCATCTACATGGCGGCGGTCAGCGCCATCAATCGGGTCTATGCCGAGGTCTGCGACAGCGAGGGGGTCGCCCTGCCGTTGATGCTGACCGGCGGCGATGCCCGGGTCGTCTCCCGGGGGCTCCAGGTCCCCCACGCCGTCTGGCCCGACATGGTCTACGGGGGGCTGGAGGCCTGCTTTCCCCTTACCGCCGCCGAGCGGGCAGGGCGGATGGCGGGGGCTCCCTGTGTACCGACGCCAGTGGCGCTGGAAAAGATTCGCGCCGGGCTTGCATTCTCCATGCTGCTTTGACACAATGCGCCGCGTTCCGAGGCGAAGGGCGGCGCTGTGAGCGGTGATCCTTCGAGGTCGAAGAGGCTGATAAAACAGCGACTTGACAACCGGATCAGCGGTGATAAGATATGCCGCCAGTTGGAGGGGTTCCCGAGTGGCCAAAGGGAGCAGACTGTAAATCTGCCGCGAAAGCTTCGAAGGTTCGAATCCTTCCCCCTCCACCAGAATCAGGCGCGATGATGTTGTGGTCAATGCCATCGCGGCCGTGAAGAGTGGGTAGGCGGGCATAGTTCAATGGTAGAACCTCAGCCTTCCAAGCTGATGATGCGGGTTCGATCCCCGCTGCCCGCTCCAGCATCTTCGGATGCAAAGGTTAGGCTCATGTAGCTCAGGGGTAGAGCACACCCTTGGTAAGGGTGAGGTCGACGGTTCAAATCCGTCCATGAGCTCCACATTGAAAAGGCGAGCCACGGCTCGCCTTTTCTCTTTCTCGCCGCTGGGACGATCATGGCGGCGAGAGGGGTTGCCAGGCGAAGCGGCTTTCGCTATGATGGCGCCCGCTGTTGAAGGCCGCCTGCAAAGGGCGGAGCAAGGCAGATACAGGCCAGTAGCTCAATTGGCAGAGCAGCGGTCTCCAAAACCGCAGGTTGGGGGTTCGATTCCCTCCTGGCCTGCCAGCCTTCCCCAGGCTGGCGCGTTCCCAGAAGATTTCACGTTTCGATTGCCGCGCCCTGAGGAGTCTCGTTTTCATGAAACATAACGCCGAGGTGCAGGAGTCGCGCCACGACGGGCTCAAGTGGGCGGTTGTCGTCACTCTGCTGGTCCTGGCCGTGGTGGGCAATACCTACTTCGCCGATCAGGCCCTGCTCTACCGCGTGCTGGGTGTCGTTGCGCTGAGTGCGCTGGCTGCCGTGGTGGCATTCACCACCACCAAGGGTCGCGAGCTCGCCGATCTGGCCCGTGCCGCCAAGAAAGAAATTCAACGCGTGGTATGGCCGACCCGGCCCGAGACCATCCAGACCACGGTCATCGTGCTGGTCGCCGTGCTGGTGGTCGGCCTGATGTTGTGGCTGATCGACACCCTTCTTGGCTGGGCGATGTCCGGCGTTATCGGTTAGGAGCCCCCATGTCCAAGCGTTGGTATGTCGTTCACGCCTACTCCGGCTTCGAGAAGCATGTCATGCGCTCCCTCGGCGAGCGTGTGAAGATGTTCGGCATGGAGGACCGCTTCGGCGAGATCCTGGTGCCGACCGAAGAAGTCGTCGAGATGCGTGACGGCAAGCGCCGCAAGAGCGAGCGCAAGTTCTATCCCGGCTACGTGCTGGTCGAGATGGAGATGGATGACGAGACCTGGCACCTGGTCAACGAGACCCCGCGCGTGATGGGGTTCATCGGTGGTACCAAGGAGAAGCCGGCGCCCATCACCCAGAAAGAGGCCGACGCCATCCTGCGCCGTGTCCAGGATGGAACCGACAAGCCGAAGCCCAAGACCCTGTTCGAGCCCGGTCAGTCGGTGCGGGTCGTCGATGGCCCCTTCGCCGATTTCAACGGCGTCGTCGAGGAGGTCAACTACGACAAGAGTCGCGTCCAGGTCAGCGTGCTGATCTTCGGGCGCTCGACACCTGTCGAACTCGAATTCGCGCAGGTCGAGAAAGAGTAACGCTCGACCGATGCAGCCAGGGCCGCCACGGCGGCCGCAACACCGGGGAGCCGCAAGGCGCTACTACCCAACTGGAGTCCAACATGGCCAAGAAAGTACAGGCTTACATCAAGCTGCAGGTCGCAGCCGGTAAGGCCAACCCGAGTCCCCCCGTGGGCCCCGCGCTGGGTCAGCACGGCGTGAACATCATGGAGTTCTGCAAGGCGTTCAACGCCGCGACCCAGGAAATCGAACCGGGTCTGCCCACTCCCGTGGTGATCACCGTCTATTCCGACCGCAGCTTCACCTTCATCACCAAGACCCCGCCCGCGGCGGTCCTGCTGAAGAAGGCGGCTGGTATCAAGTCCGGCTCCGGTGAGCCGAACAAGAACAAGGTCGGTACCGTGACCCGTGAGCAGCTCGAAGAGATCGCCAAGACCAAGGAGCCGGATCTGACGGCTGCCGATCTCGACGCCGCGGTGCGTACCATTGCCGGTAGTGCCCGCAGCATGGGCCTGAACGTGGAGGGTCTCTGATCATGGCCAAGCTGTCCAAGCGCGCACAGATGATTAGCGAGAAGGTCGACTCCACCAAGGTCTACTCTCTCGAGGAAGCCGTGGCCCTGCTCGCCGAGCTGTCCACGGTCAAGTTCAAGGAGTCCCTGGACGTCGCCATCAACCTGGGCGTCGATCCACGGAAATCCGACCAGGTGGTTCGCGGCGCGACCGTGATGCCCAACGGTACCGGCAAGGACGTCCGCGTCGCCGTGTTCACCCAGGGTGCCAACGCCGACGCCGCCAAGGAAGCCGGTGCCGATATCGTCGGCATGGACGACCTGGCCGAGCAGGTCAAGAAGGGCCAGCTCGACTTCGACGTGGTGATCGCCTCGCCGGACGCCATGCGCGTCGTCGGCCAGCTGGGTCAGATCCTGGGTCCGCGCGGCCTGATGCCCAACCCCAAGGTCGGCACCGTGACCCCGGACGTGGCTACCGCGGTCAAGAACGCCAAGGCCGGTCAGGTGCGTTTCCGTACCGACAAGAACGGCATCATCCATACCACCCTTGGCAAGGTCGACTTCGATGCTTCCGCCATTCAGGGCAACCTGGACGCGCTGGTCGCCGACCTGAAGAGGCTCAAGCCGAGCACCTCCAAGGGCATCTATCTCAAGAAGGTCACCCTGTCCACGACCATGGGTCCGGGCGTGACCGTCGATCACTCTGGCCTGGTCTGACCGGTCAGCGGGTCGAGCATTCAGCAATAACTTTGCGGTCCCCGTGTCGAGTCACGACTCGCCGGCGGGGCACCGTCAAAGACCGCAGGCGCCGCCTCTCTTCGGAAGGGCGGCTTAATCATCCCTCCGGGGGTGGCCTGCGCAGATGGTGTGGCCGCCAGGCTTCTGGTGAGCACCATCACCCAGGACTTCCGGCTCGCCCTCGGGCGGCTGGAAGAGATGGTAACCACCGGAACCCTCATCGCGAGGTTCCGGCACGAAGGAGTGATCACTGTGCCACTAGCACTCGAAGGCAAGAAGGCGATTGTTGCCGAGGTCAGTGAAGCGGCCAAGGATGCACTCTCCGTCGTAGTTGCCGATTCTCGTGGCGTCGCGGTCAGCAAGATGACCGACCTGCGCAAGCAGGCCCGCGAGAATGGCGTCCAGATCCGTGTTGTCCGCAACACCCTGGCACGCCGCGCCCTGTCCGGAACTCCCTGGGAGATCCTGGACGAGACCTTCTCGGGTCCGACCCTGCTGGCCTTCTCCTATGAGCACCCGGGCGCCGCCGCCCGTCTGTTCAAGGAGTTCGCCAAGGAGGAGAAGAACTTCGAGGTCAAGGCGCTGGCCTACGAAGGTGAGCTGATCCCGGCCACCGATCTCGACCGTCTGGCGACGCTGCCGACCTACGACGAGGCCATTGCCAAGCTGATGTCCGTCATGAAAGAGGCATCCGCCGGCAAGCTGGTCCGTACCCTGGCCGCCCTGCGCGACCAGAAGCAGGAAGAAGCCGCCTGAGCGGCGAACTCCTGCAGGCAGCCTGAATCGTATATTGAATCCCGAGTCGACGCTTGAGCGCGACTCCCGCAAAGTTAGGAAACGTGACAATGGCACTGACCAAAGAAGACATCATCAACGCCGTCTCCGACATGTCCGTCATGGAAGTGGTCGAGCTGATCGAGGCCATGGAAGAGAAGTTCGGCGTGTCTGCCGCTGCCGCCGTCGTGGCTGGCCCGGGTGGCGGTGAAGCCGCTGCCGAGGAAGAGCAGACCGAGTTTGACCTGGTGCTGACCAGCGCCGGCGACAAGAAGGTCAACGTGATCAAGGTTGTCCGCGAGATCACCGGCCTGGGCCTGAAGGAAGCCAAGGGTGCCGTCGACGGCGCGCCGGCGACCATCAAGGAAGGTCTGTCCAAGGAAGATGCAGAAGCGGCCAAGGCCAAGCTGGAAGAAGCCGGCGCGGGCGTGGAGCTCAAGTAAGTCCTTGAGCGACATGGCTTCACGCGCTGCGTAAGCTTCCACGGCTGGTGGCGGGACACCCGCTGCCGGCCTTTTTCTGTTGTCACTGGCCTCTGCCGACAGGGCAGAACCGCCAGCCGAATTCCGAAGGCGAGCGCCCATGCCAGGCGCTTGCCTTCATCGCCTGACGGAGCCGCATCCGTCGGGTGGCGCCGACCACGCATCGGTCACCCATGGTGAACAAGCTGGGGAATACAGATGGCTTACTCATACACTGAGAAAAAACGCATCCGCAAGGATTTCGGCAAACTGCCCCAAGTGATGGATGTGCCCTACCTGCTGGCGATCCAGCTTGATTCCTATTACGACTTCCTCCAGCAGGACCGTGCGCCCGAGGAGCGTCTCGAGGTCGGCCTTCACGCCGCCTTCCGGTCGGTGTTCCCGATCGAGAGCTTCTCCGGCAATGCCGCCCTGGAGTACGTCAGCTACCGCTTCGGCACTCCGGCCTTCGACGTCAAGGAGTGCCAGCTGCGTGGCGTCACCTATTCGGCTCCCCTGCGCGTCAAGGTTCGCCTGATCATCTATGACAAGGAGTCATCCAACAAGGCGATCAAGGACATCAAGGAGCAGGAAGTCTACATGGGGGAGATTCCCCTGATGACCGAGAACGGTACCTTCGTGGTCAACGGTACCGAGCGTGTCATCGTCTCCCAGCTGCATCGTTCCCCCGGCGTGTTCTTCGACCATGACAAGGGCAAGAGCCACTCCTCCGGCAAGTTGCTCTACTCCGCTCGGGTGATCCCTTACCGTGGCTCCTGGCTCGACTTCGAGTTCGATCCTAAGGACAACGTCTTCGTGCGCATCGACCGTCGCCGCAAGCTGCCGGCCACGGTGCTGCTGCGTGCCCTGGGCATGAGCGCCGAGGAAGTGCTCGAGGAGTTCTTCGAGACCAGCACCTTCCATGTCGAGAAGGGCGGCTTCTCGGTGGAACTGGTGCCGTCGCGCCTGCGTGGCGAGACCGCCACCTTCGACATCAAGGACGCCGATGGCGGCATGATCGTCGAGGAAGGGCGTCGCATCACCCAGAAGCATATCCGTCAGCTGGAGAAGGTCGGCCTCGAGCGTCTCGATGTGCCGATGGAGTACCTGTTCGGCAAGACCCTGGCCAAGGATCAGGTCGATCCCAACACCGGCGAGCTGATCTGTCCCTGCAACACCGAGATCACCCCGGAGCTGATCGAGCGCATCGGACAAGCCGGTATCACCCGCCTCGAGACCCTCTACACCAACGATCTCGACTGCGGGTCCTTCGTCTCCGACACCCTCAAGCTGGACACCACCGGGTCACAGCTCGAGGCGCTGGTCGAGATCTACCGCATGATGCGTCCCGGCGAGCCGCCCACCAAGGAGGCCGCTGAGACCCTGTTCAACAACCTGTTCTTCAGTGAGGACCGCTACGACCTCTCCGGCGTCGGTCGCATGAAGTTCAACCGTCGCCTGCGTCGCGAGGCCGATACCGGCGCCGGCGTGCTGGATCGTCGCGATATCCTCGACGTGCTCAAGGAGCTGATCTACATCCGTAACGGCTACGGCGAGGTGGACGATATCGACCACCTGGGCAACCGTCGTATCCGCTGCGTGGGCGAGATGGCCGAGAACCAGTTCCGCGTCGGCCTGGTGCGCGTCGAGCGCGCGGTCAAGGAGCGCCTCTCCATGGCCGAGAGCGAGGGCCTGATGCCCCAGGACCTGATCAACGCCAAGCCCGTCGCCGCGGCGGTCAAGGAGTTCTTCGGTTCCAGCCAGCTCTCCCAGTTCATGGACCAGAACAACCCGCTCTCCGAGGTCACCCACAAGCGCCGTGTCTCGGCGCTCGGCCCGGGCGGCCTGACCCGCGAGCGGGCCGGCTTCGAGGTGCGCGACGTCCACGTCACCCACTACGGCCGCCTGTGCCCGATCGAGACCCCGGAAGGTCCCAACATCGGCCTGATCAACTCCCTGGCCACCTACAGCCACACCAACAGCTACGGCTTCCTCGAGACGCCGTACCGCAAGGTGGTGGATCGCAAGGTGACCGACGATGTGGTCCATCTCTCGGCCATCGAGGAGGGCGACTTCGTCATCGCCCAGGCCTCCGCCACCGTAGACGAGGCCGGCCAGCTGGTCGATGACCTGGTGCAGGTGCGTCACAAGGGCGAGACCACCTTCATGCGTCCCGATCAGGTGACCCTGATGGACGTCTCGCCGCGCCAGGTGGTCTCCGTGGCCGCGGCGCTGATCCCCTTCCTCGAGCACGATGATGCCAACCGCGCCCTGATGGGGGCCAACATGCAGCGTCAGGCGGTGCCGACCCTGCGTGCCGACAAGCCGCTGGTGGGCACCGGCATGGAGCGCTTCGTGGCCCGCGACTCCGGCGTCTGCGCCGTGGCCCGTCGCGGCGGCGTGATCGACTCCGTGGATGCCAAGCGCATCGTGGTGCGCATCAACGAGGACGAGATCATCGGCGGCGAGGCCGGCGTCGATATCTACAACCTCACCAAGTACGTGCGCTCCAACCAGAATACCTGTCAGAACCAGCGCCCGATCGTGCGCCCCGGTGACTCCGTGGCCCGCGGCGACATCCTCGCCGACGGCCCCTCGGTGGACATGGGCGACCTGGCCCTGGGCCAGAACATGCGCATCGCCTTCATGCCCTGGAACGGCTACAACTTCGAGGACTCCATCCTGCTCTCCGAGCGGGTGGTCCAGGAAGACCGTTTCACCACCATCCATATCCAGGAGCTGACCTGCGTCTCCCGCGACACCAAGCTGGGGCCGGAGGAGATCACCTCCGACATCCCCAACGTCGGCGAGTCGGCGCTCTCCAAGCTGGATGAGGCCGGCGTGGTCTACATCGGTGCGGAAGTCGGCCCGGGCGATATCCTGGTCGGCAAGGTCACGCCCAAGGGCGAGACCCAGCTGACGCCGGAAGAGAAGCTGCTGCGTGCGATCTTCGGCGAGAAGGCGTCCGACGTGAAGGACACCTCCCTGCGTGCCCCCACCGGCATGAAGGGCACCGTCATCGACGTCCAGGTGTTCACCCGCGATGGCGTGGAGAAGGACTCGCGTGCCCTCTCCATCGAGCAGATGCAGCTCGATGAGGTGCGCAAGGACCTCCAGGAGACCTATCGCATCGCCGAGGACGCCACCTTCGAGCGCCTCAAGCGCACCCTCTCCGGTCAGGCCGTCAACGGCGGCCCCCAGCTCAAGAAGGGCGACGTGCTCTCCACGAGCTACCTCGAGGAACTGCCGCGTCAGCAGTGGTTCAAGCTGCGCCTGCAGGACGAGGCCCTCAACGAGCTGCTGGCTCAGGCCGACGAGCAGCTGGAGACGCGCCGCAAGGAGATGGACGAGCGTTTCGAGGACAAGAAGCGCAAGCTGACCCAGGGCGACGATCTGGCGCCGGGCGTGCTCAAGATCGTCAAGGTCTACATGGCGGTGAAGCGTCGCCTGCAGCCGGGCGACAAGATGGCCGGTCGTCACGGTAACAAGGGTGTCATCTCGGCGATCATGCCCATCGAGGACATGCCCTTCGACGATCAGGGCGAGCCGGTGGATGTGGTCCTCAACCCGCTGGGCGTACCGTCGCGGATGAACGTGGGGCAGATCCTCGAGACCCACCTGGGCCTCGCCGCCTGGGGCCTGGGTCGCCGGATCGATGCCCTGCTGCGCGACGCTCGCGAGCAGCAGGTCGCCGAGATCCGCGACTTCCTGGGGCAGGTCTACAACACCACCCCGGGCACCCGCGTCGAGGAGCTCGAGTCGCTCTCCGACGACGAGGTGATCGCCCTGGCCAAGAACCTCAAGGCGGGCGTGCCGATGTCCACGCCGGTGTTCGACGGTGCCGACGAGCACGAGATCAAGCACCTGCTGCGGCTGGCCGAGCTGCCGGATTCCGGTCAGATGACGCTCTACGACGGCCGTACCGGTGACGCCTTCGATCGTCCGGTGACCGTGGGCTACATGTACATGCTCAAGCTCAACCACCTGGTGGATGACAAGATGCACGCGCGCTCCACCGGCTCCTACTCGCTGGTCACCCAGCAGCCGCTGGGCGGCAAGGCGCAGTTCGGTGGTCAGCGCTTCGGTGAGATGGAGGTGTGGGCCCTGGAGGCGTACGGCGCCGCCTACACCCTGCAGGAGATGCTCACCGTCAAGTCCGACGACGTGGAGGGTCGCACCAAGATGTACAAGAACATCGTGGATGGCGACCATGCCATGCAGGCGGGCATGCCGGAGTCCTTCAACGTGTTGGTGAAGGAGATCCGCTCGCTGGGCATCGACATCGAGCTCGAGAGCTGAGGCGGCCGACGCTTCACATTATGACGGTCCGCGGGGGCGGCAGCATTGCCCCCGCCCATGACAACTCCGCAGCGGAGCCGACCCCATGAAAGATTTGGTGAAAGTCCTCAAATCGCAGTCTCAGTCCGACGAGTTCGACGCGATCAAGATTACCCTGGCGTCCCCGGACATGATCCGCTCCTGGTCATTCGGCGAGGTCAAGAAGCCCGAGACCATCAACTACCGGACGTTCAAGCCGGAGCGTGACGGCCTGTTCTGCGCCAAGATCTTCGGCCCGGTGAAGGATTACGAGTGCCTGTGCGGCAAGTACAAGCGCATGAAGCACCGTGGCATCATCTGCGAGAAGTGCGGCGTCGAGGTCACCAAGGCCGCCGTGCGCCGCGAGCGCATGGGCCACATCGAGCTGGCAAGCCCGGTCGCGCACATCTGGTTCCTGAAGTCGCTGCCGTCGCGCATCGGCATGTTCCTGGACATGACCCTGCGTGACATCGAGCGCGTGCTCTATTTCGAGAGCTTCGTGGTCATCGACCCGGGCATGACCACGCTGGAGCGCGGCCAGCTGCTCAACGACGAGCAGTACTTCGAGGCCCTCGAGGAGTTCGGTGACGACTTCGACGCCCGCATGGGCGCCGAGGCGGTCCAGGCGCTGCTCAAGGACATCGACATGCTCGAGGAGATCGAGCGCCTGCGCGAGGAGATCCCCCAGACCAACTCCGAGACCAAGATCAAGAAGCTCTCCAAGCGGCTCAAGCTGCTGGAGGCCTTCCAGGGTTCCGGCAACGATCCGGCGTGGATGGTCATGGAGGTGCTGCCGGTGCTGCCGCCGGACCTGCGTCCGCTGGTGCCGCTGGACGGTGGCCGCTTCGCCACCTCCGACCTCAACGACCTCTATCGTCGGGTGATCAACCGCAACAACCGCCTCAAGCGGCTGCTCGACCTCAATGCGCCGGATATCATCGTGCGCAACGAGAAGCGCATGCTGCAGGAGGCCGTGGATGCGCTGCTCGACAACGGTCGTCGCGGCCGGGCCATCACCGGCTCCAACAAGCGCCCGCTGAAGTCCCTGGCCGACATGATCAAGGGCAAGCAGGGTCGCTTCCGTCAGAACCTGCTGGGCAAGCGTGTCGACTACTCCGGCCGCTCGGTCATCACCGTGGGCCCGACCCTGCGCCTGCACCAGTGCGGCCTGCCCAAGAAGATGGCGCTCGAGCTGTTCAAGCCGTTCATCTACTCCAAGCTGCAGAGCCTCGGCCACGCCTCCACCATCAAGGCGGCGAAGAAGATGGTCGAGCGCGAGACGGCGGAGGTGTGGGACATCCTCGCCGACGTCATCCGCGAGCATCCGGTGCTGCTCAACCGCGCCCCGACCCTGCACCGCCTCGGCATCCAGGCCTTCGAGCCGCTGCTGATCGAGGGCAAGGCGATCCAGCTGCACCCGCTGGTGTGTGCCGCCTACAACGCCGACTTCGACGGTGACCAGATGGCGGTCCACGTGCCGCTGACCCTGGAAGCCCAGCTCGAGGCGCGGACGCTGATGATGGCGACCAACAACGTGCTGTCGCCGGCCAACGGCGAGCCGATCATCGTGCCCTCCCAGGACGTGGTGCTGGGTCTGTATTACATGACCCGCGAGAAGATCAACGCCAAGGGCGAGGGCATGGTGTTCTCCGACCTCAACGAGGCCGAGCGCGCCTTCAGCACCCAGAACGTGGCGCTGCATGCCCGCATCAAGGTTCGCCTGGATGAGGTGCTGATCGACGAGGAGAGCGGCGAGAAGACCCACCAGCGCGTGCTGCGCGACACCACCGTGGGGCGTGCGCTGCTGTTCCGCATCCTGCCGGAAGGGGTGCCCTTCGAGCTGGTCGACCAGCCGATGAAGAAGAAGGCGATCTCGGGCCTGCTCAACGAGGTCTATCGCCGCGCCGGCCTCAAGCCGACGGTGATCTTCGCCGACCAGCTGATGTACACCGGCTTCCGCCTGGCTACCTGGTCCGGTGCCTCCATCGGCGTCAACGACTTCGTCATCCCGGATGCCAAGGCGGAGATCGTCGAGGCCGCCGAGGAGGAGGTGAAGGAGATCGAGGACCAGTTCTCCTCGGGCCTCGTCACCGCCGGCGAGAAGTACAACAAGGTGATCGACATCTGGTCCAAGGCCAACGACAAGGTGGCCAAGGCGATGATGGTGGGGATCTCGAAGGAGACCGTGATCGACCGCGAAGGCAAGGAGGTCGAGCAGGACTCCTTCAACAGCGTGTTCATCATGGCCGACTCCGGTGCCCGGGGTAGCGCGGCCCAGATCCGTCAGCTGGCGGGCATGCGTGGCCTGATGGCTAAGCCGGATGGTTCGATCATCGAGACCCCGATCGTCGCCAACTTCCGTGAGGGCCTGAACGTACTCCAGTACTTCATCTCCACCCACGGCGCGCGTAAGGGCCTGGCGGATACGGCACTCAAGACCGCCAACTCCGGTTACCTGACCCGCCGCCTGGTCGACGTGGCCCAGGACATGGTGATCACCGAGACCGACTGCGGCACCGATCGCGGCCTGACCCTGCACCCGGTGATCGAGGGTGGCGATATCATCGTCTCCCTGGCCCAGCGCGTGCTGGGTCGCGTGGTGGCCCAGGACGTCATCGATCCGGCCAGCGACGAGGTGCTGATTCCGCGTGGCACCCTGCTCGACGAGAAGTGGTGTGCCGAGCTCGACACCATGGGCGTCGACGAGATCGTGGTGCGTTCGACCATCTCGTGCCAGACCTCCCACGGCGTCTGTTCGGCCTGCTACGGCCGCGACCTGGCGCGCGGCCACGAGGTCAACATCGGCGAGTCGGTCGGTGTCATCGCCGCCCAGTCGATCGGCGAGCCGGGCACCCAGCTGACCATGCGTACCTTCCACATCGGTGGGGCGGCATCGCGGGCCTCCGCGGTGGACAGCGTCCAGGTCAAGCACGGCGGCAAGGTACGCCTGCACAACATCAAGTACGTCGAGCGCGGCGACGGCAAGCTGGTGGTGGTCTCCCGCTCCAGCGCCCTGGCCGTCGCCGACGACCATGGCCGGGAGCGCGAGTACTACAAGCTGCCCTATGGCGCCGAGCTGTCGGTGCGTGATGGCGACAGCGTCGAGGCCGGACAGGCGGTGGCCAAGTGGGATCCGCACACCCACCCCATCGTCGCCGAGGCCGAGGGTACCGTGCAGTACGCCGACATGGACGAGGGCGTCACCATCCACCGCAGCGTGGACGAGATGACCGGTCTCTCCTCCATCGAGGTGATCGAGGCGGCGGCGCGTCCCATGGCCGGTCGCGACAAGCGTCCGATGATCATGCTCAACGACGAGGCGGGCCAGCCGGTCACCGTCACCGGCTCCGACACCCCGGTGCAGTACCCGCTGCCCGGCAAGTCGATCGTCACCGCCGACAACGGCGCGAAGATCGGCGTCGGTGAGGTGGTTGCGCGGATCCCGGTGGAGGCGTCCGGCAACAAGGACATCACCGGTGGTCTGCCGCGGGTCGCCGACCTGTTCGAGGCGCGCAAGCCCAAGGAGCCCTCGATCCTCGCCGAGATCAGCGGCGTGATCAGCTTCGGCAAGGAGACCAAGGGCAAGCGTCGCCTGACCATCACCCCGGAAGACGGCGATCCCTTCGAGGCGCTGATCCCGAAGTGGCGCCAGATCGCGGTCTTCGAGGGCGAGTCGGTCGAGAAGGGCGAGGTGATCTCCGACGGTCCCAGCAACCCCCACGATATCCTGCGCCTGCTGGGCGTGGAGGAGCTGGCCAAGTACATCACCGCCGAGATCCAGGAGGTCTACCGCCTCCAGGGCGTCGGCATCAACGACAAGCACATCGAGGTGATCGTGCGTCAGATGCTGCGCAAGGTGGAGATCACCGATGCCGGCGACTCTGACTTCATCCCGGGTGACCAGGCCGAGCTGGTCCGCGTCCTGGAGCAGAATGCACGCCTCGAGAAGGCCGACAAGTTCCCGGCCAAGTACCAGCGTGTGCTGCTCGGCATCACCAAGGCCAGCCTCGCCACCGAGTCGTTCATCTCCGCGGCCTCCTTCCAGGAGACCACGCGGGTGCTGACCGAAGCGGCGGTCACCGGCAAGCGCGACTACCTGCGCGGCCTGAAGGAGAACGTGGTGGTGGGTCGTCTGATCCCGGCCGGTACCGGCCTCACCCACCACGCCGAGCGTCGCCGCCGTCGCGATGGCGTCGAGGAGCCGGCGGCACCGTCGGCCCATGACGTCGAGCAGGAACTGGGCGCCCAGCTTACCGCGCTGGATTCGGACGACGAAGAGATCTGACGCCGGCCGACCCGGGCCCGGCCGCCATGGCGGCCGGGCTTGACGGTCGGGGGTGTCAGCCAGTAGAATGCGCAGCCTTTAACAGTGGGGCGGGTGCGCCCGCACCCGCTGATGAGGCAACGCAGTACAGGAAAGCGAGCGGCTACTCGTTTCCGCCAAGGCAACCCATTGGAGCAATAGATGGCAACGATCAATCAGCTGGTGCGCAAGCCGCGCAAGCGCCCCGTCACCAAGAGTGACGTGCCCGCGCTGCAGGCCTGCCCGCAGAAGCGCGGCGTCTGCACCCGCGTCTACACGACCACCCCGAAGAAGCCGAACTCCGCACTGCGTAAGGTGTGCCGTGTTCGTCTGACCAACGGTTTCGAGGTCTCCTCGTACATCGGCGGTGAGGGTCACAACCTCCAGGAGCACTCCGTGGTGCTGATCCGCGGCGGGCGCGTCAAGGACCTTCCCGGTGTGCGTTATCACACCGTGCGCGGCGCCCTGGATACCTCCGGCGTGCAGAACCGCAAGCAGGGCCGTTCCAAGTACGGTGCCAAGCGTCCCAAGGCCTGATCGGCCCGGTTCGCGATTTCATCACCAATTGATACCGGTCTGATAAGAGTAAGGTCGGGCGTCGCGGGTTCGAGATGAGCGTGCGGGAGTCCCGGGTTTACCTGAAGGACCCTTCAACAGAGGGCTTATCATGCCTAGAAGAAGAGTTGCGGCCAAGCGCGAGATCCTGCCGGATCCCAAGTTCGGAAGCGAGCGCCTGGCGAAGTTCATGAACCACCTGATGATCGGCGGCAAAAAGTCCGTAGCTGAGCGTATCGTCTATGGTGCGCTGGACAGGGTTGCCGAGCGCAGTAACGAAGAGCCGCTGGAGATCTTCGACAAGGCGCTGGAAAGCATCCAGCCCATGGTCGAGGTGAAGTCACGCCGCGTTGGCGGTGCGACCTATCAGGTGCCGGTCGAGGTGCGTCCGTCGCGCCGCCAGGCGCTGGCCATGCGCTGGCTGGCAGACGCGGCGCGTCGCCGTGGTGAGAAGACCATGGTGCTGCGCCTCGCCGGCGAGATGCTCGATGCCGCCGAGGGCAAGGGTTCTGCGGTCAAGAAGCGTGAAGACGTGCACCGTATGGCAGAAGCCAACAAGGCCTTCTCTCACTACCGGTTCTGATCAGCGCGCATCTCAACGCATCGCCAACCAACGGGGAGTTCCACCGTGGCTCGCAAAACTCCGCTAAAACGCTATCGCAACATCGGGATCGTCGCCCACGTCGATGCCGGCAAGACCACCACGACCGAGCGCGTGCTGTTCTACACCGGTATCAACCACAAGCTGGGCGAGACTCACGAAGGTGCCTCCACCACCGACTGGATGGAGCAGGAGCAGGAGCGTGGTATCACCATCACCTCCGCTGCCGTCACCACCTTCTGGAAGGGCATGAACCACCAGTTCGATGAGCATCGCGTCAACATCATCGATACTCCCGGACACGTCGACTTCACCATCGAGGTGGAGCGCTCGCTGCGCGTGCTCGACGGTGCCGTGGTGGTGCTGTGTGGCTCCTCCGGCGTGCAGCCCCAGACCGAGACCGTCTGGCGCCAGGCCAACAAGTACGAAGTGCCGCGCATGGTGTTCGTCAACAAGATGGACCGCACCGGCGCCGACTTCTTCATGGTGGTCGACCAGCTCAAGGATCGTCTGGGCGCCAACGCCGTGCCGATCCAGATCAACTGGGGCACCGAGGAAGACTTCAAGGGTGTCATCGACCTGCTCGAGATGAAGGCCATCCTGTGGAACGAGTCCGACCTCGGTGCCACCTATGACCTGGTCGATATCCCCGCCGAGCTCCAGGAGACCGCGGACAAGTACCGCGAGGAGATGGTCGAGGCCGCCGCCGAAGCCTCCGAAGAGCTGATGGACAAGTACCTGGAGGGCGGCGAGCTCACCAAGGAAGAGATCAAGGCTGGCCTGCGTCGTCGTACCCTCGACAACGAGATCGTGCTGGTCACCTGTGGCTCCGCGTTCAAGAACAAGGGCGTGCAGGCCGTGCTGGACGCCGTGGTCGAGTACCTGCCGTCACCCACCGAGGTCAAGGCCATCGAGGGTGAGCTGGACGACAAGGACGGCACCGTCGAGACCCGCGAGGCGGACGACAGCGCGCCCTTCGCCGCCCTGGCGTTCAAGATCGCCACCGACCCCTTCGTCGGCACCCTGACCTTCATTCGCGTCTACTCCGGCGTGCTCAACTCCGGCGACAGCGTCTACAACTCCGTCAAGCAGAAGAAGGAGCGCGTGGGCCGTATCGTCCAGATGCACGCCAACTCCCGCGAGGAGATCAAGGAAGTGCGCGCCGGCGACATCGCCGCCTGTATCGGCCTCAAGGACGTCACCACCGGTGATACCCTGTGCGACCTGAACGAGAAGATCGTTCTCGAGCGCATGGAGTTCCCGGATCCGGTCATCTCCGTGGCCGTCGAGCCGAAGTCCAAGGCCGACCAGGAGAAGATGGGTGTGGCGCTGGGCAAGCTGGCCCAGGAAGACCCCTCCTTCCAGGTGCGTACCGACGAGGAGACCGGTCAGACCATCATCTCCGGCATGGGCGAGCTTCACCTCGACATCCTCGTCGACCGCATGCGTCGCGAGTTCAAGGTCGAGGCCAACATCGGCAAGCCGCAGGTGGCCTACCGCGAGACCATTCGCGGCAAGGTGGAGCAGGAAGGCAAGTTCGTCCGTCAGTCCGGTGGTCGCGGCCAGTATGGCCATGTGCATCTGCGCATCGAGCCGCTCACTGCGGAAGACAAGGGCGAAGATGAAGACATGCACTTCAAATTCGTCTCGGAGATCGTCGGCGGCGTGGTTCCCAAGGAATACGTGCCGGCCGTCGAGAAAGGGGCCTACGAGCAGCTGCAGAACGGTGTCATCGCGGGCTACCCGATGATCGACGTCAAGGTTACGCTGTACGATGGTTCCTACCACGACGTGGACTCCAACGAGACCGCGTTCAAGGTCGCCTCTTCCATGGCCGTCAAGGAAGGCGCCAAGAAGGCCAAGGCGGTGCTGCTCGAGCCGGTGATGAAGGTCGAGGTCGTGACCCCCGAGGACTTCATGGGTGATGTCATGGGCGACCTGAACCGCCGTCGTGGCCTGGTATCTGGCATGGATGACTCGTCCATGGGCAAGATCATCCGCGCCAGGGTTCCGTTGGCTGAGATGTTCGGTTACGCGACCGATCTGCGTTCTCAGACCCAGGGACGCGCAAGCTACGTCATGGAGTTTGCGGATTACGAAGAGGCGCCGTCCAGCGTCGTTGAAGCCGTCATCAACCAAAACGGTTAACCGTTAGCTAACGTAAAGAGGTTATAGCAGTGGCTAAGGAAAAATTTGAGCGTTCCAAACCGCACGTCAACGTCGGCACCATCGGTCACGTCGACCACGGCAAGACCACGCTGACAGCGGCCCTGACCCGCGTCTCCGCCGAGGTGTTCGGTGGTGACTGGAGCGAGTTCGACGCCATCGACAACGCCCCGGAAGAGCGTGAGCGTGGTATCACCATCGCCACCTCCCACGTCGAGTACCAGTCCGAGGCGCGTCACTACGCCCACGTCGACTGCCCGGGACACGCCGACTACGTCAAGAACATGATCACCGGTGCCGCCCAGATGGACGGCGCGATCCTGGTCGTGTCCGCCGCCGACGGCCCCATGCCGCAGACTCGCGAGCACATCCTGCTGTCGCGTCAGGTCGGCGTTCCGTACATCGTCGTGTTCCTGAACAAGGCCGACATGGTCGACGACGAAGAGCTGCTCGAGCTGGTCGAGATGGAAGTTCGTGAGCTCCTCGACGAGTACGACTTCCCGGGTGACGACACCCCGATCATCACCGGTTCCGCCCTGATGGCCCTGGAAGGCAAGGACGACAACGGCATGGGTACCACCGCCGTTGCCAACCTGATCAAGGCCCTGGACGACTACATCCCGGAGCCGGAGCGTGCCATCGATCAGCCGTTCCTGATGCCGATCGAGGACGTGTTCTCCATCTCCGGTCGTGGCACCGTGGTGACCGGTCGCGTCGAGCGCGGCATCGTCAAGGCTGGCGAGGAAGTCGAGATCGTCGGTATCAAGGACACCGTCAAGACCGTCGTGACCGGCGTCGAGATGTTCCGCAAGCTGCTCGACGAAGGTCGTGCCGGTGAGAACGTCGGCGCCCTGCTGCGCGGCACCAAGCGTGACGACGTCGAGCGTGGTCAGGTCCTGGCCAAGCCGGGCACCATCACCCCGCACACCAAGTTCGAGGCCGAGGTGTACGTGCTGTCCAAGGACGAGGGTGGTCGTCACACTCCGTTCTTCAAGGGCTATCGTCCGCAGTTCTACTTCCGTACCACCGACATCACCGGTACCTGTGAGCTGCCGGAAGGCGTCGAGATGGTCATGCCGGGCGACAACGTCAAGATGGTTGTCACCCTGATCGCTCCGATCGCCATGGATGACGGCCTGCGCTTCGCCATCCGTGAAGGCGGCCGTACCGTCGGCGCCGGCGTCGTGGCCAAGATCGTCGAGTAAGCGTTTCGCTGCTTGAACGATCGAAGGGGGCTCCGTGAGGAGCCCCCTTCTGCGCACCGGTAACGAGTGTTTGACTCTCGTCGCCGGCGTGCCTATAATGCGCATCCTTTGAATGCGTGGGTTGACGGCTCGCGCCGTCAGAATCCATTGGAGTTAGGGCAAATGCAGAACCAGAAGATTCGCATTAGGTTGAAGGCCTTCGACCATCGCCTGATCGACCAGTCCGCCGCGGAGATCGTTGATACCGCCAAGCGTACCGGCGCCCAGGTTCGTGGTCCGATTCCTCTGCCGACCAACCGCGAGCGCTACACCGTGCTGATCTCGCCGCACGTCAACAAGGACGCGCGCGACCAGTACGAGATTCGCACGCACAAGCGCGTGCTCGATATCGTCGAGCCGACGGAGAAGACCGTCGATGCCCTGATGAAGCTCGATCTCGCCGCCGGCGTGGACGTGCAGATCAAGCTCGACTGATTTAGCCACACTAGACACCGCGGCCCAGCGCTCGGCATCACGTTCGAGCAGCAGCCGCCGCGCCGTGAGGCGCCACACAACGTGCTAGTGGAATGCTCTGGAAAGGGCAGCCATAGCGGGTGACAGCCCCGTACACTATAGGAGACTGAGAATGACTATCGGTTTAGTCGGCAAGAAGGCCGGGATGACCCGTGTCTTCACCGAAGACGGCGCATCCGTGCCCGTGACCGTGATCGAGGTTGAGCCTAACCGCGTCACCAGCGTCAAGACCGTCGAGAGCGACGGCTACGCAGCGGTTCAGGTCACAACTGGCTCCCGCAAGGCCAAGCACCTGTCGAAGGCCCAGGCTGGGCAGTTCGCCAAGGCAGGTATCGAGGCCGGTCGTTCGCTGATGGAGTTCCGCCTGTCAGAAGGTGATGAGGCTCCGGCAGTGGGCGGCGAACTCACCGTATCCCTCTTCGAAGCTGGTCAGATGATCGACGTGACCGGCAGCTCCAAGGGCAAGGGCTTCCAGGGCGCCGTCAAGCGCTGGAACTTCCGCACCCAGGACAATAGCCACGGTAACTCCCTGTCGCACCGCGCGCCGGGTTCCATCGGCATGTGCCAGACCCCTGGACGAGTGTTCAAGGGCAAGAAGATGGCTGGCCAGATGGGCAACGTGCGTTGCACCGTCCAGAGTCTCGAAGTCGTGCGCGTCGATGCCGA
Source organism: Halomonas sp. SSL-5 (assembly GCF_030708455.1). Taxonomy (GTDB): domain Bacteria; phylum Pseudomonadota; class Gammaproteobacteria; order Pseudomonadales; family Halomonadaceae; genus Halomonas. Next base: position 158,956 of record NZ_JAUYWF010000011.1, on the reverse strand, counting down.
ACGTAATCTGCTGCTGGTCAAGGGCGCCGTGCCCGGTGCCACCGGCAGTGACGTCATCGTGCGCAGCGCCGTGAAAGCTGGCTGAAGGGGAACTTACCGATGAATCTGAATCTTGCTGCCGGCGCCGGCACCGTCGATGTGTCCGACGCCACCTTTGGCAAAGAATTCAATGAAGCGCTCGTGCACCAGGTCGTCACCGCCTATCTGGCCGGTGGTCGTCAGGGTACCCGCGCTCAGAAGAACCGTTCCGACGTGCGTGGCGGCGGTAAGAAGCCGTGGCGTCAGAAGGGCACCGGTCGCGCTCGCGCCGGTACCATCCGCTCTCCGCTGTGGCGCAGCGGCGGCGTGACCTTCGCGGCTCGTCCCCAGGACTACACCCAGAAGGTCAACCGGAAGATGTACCGTGCGGCGATGCGCTCGATCCTCTCCGAGCTGGTGCGTCAGGATCGTCTGGTGGCCGTCGAGGAGATCACCGTCGACGAGCCGCGGACCAAGCTACTGGTCGCCAAGCTCAACGAGCTGGGCCTGGAGAAGGTGCTGATCGTCACCGAGGAAGTCGACGAGAAGCTCTACCTGGCCGCCCGCAACATCCCCAACGTGGATGTGGTCGATGTGGCCGCCGCCGATCCGGTGAGCCTGGTCGCCTTCGACAAGGTGCTGGCCACCGTCTCCGCCCTGCGTAAATTCGAGGAGAAGCTGGCATGAACCAGGAGCGTGTATTCAAGGTGCTGCTCGGTCCGCACGTGACCGAAAAGGCCGCCATGGCTGCCGAACGCAACCAGTACGTGTTCAAGGTGGCCGGCGACGCGACCAAGCCCGAGATCAAGAAGGCCGTCGAGGCCCTGTTCGGCAAGAAGGTCGACCGCGTTCAGGCGCTGAACGTCAAGGGCAAGACCAAGCGCACCGCGCATGGTCTGGGTCACCGCAAGGGGTATCGCAAGGCCTACGTTACGCTGGCCGCCGGCGAGACCCTTGAAGACTTCTCTGGCGCCGAATAAGGGCAGGAGTACGGACAATGGCAATCGTCAAGACCAAACCCACATCCGCCGGTCGTCGCCACCTTGTAAAGGTCGTGAACGACGAGCTCTACAAGGGCGCGCCCCATGCGCCCCTGCTCGAGAAGCAGTCGCGCAGCGGCGGACGTAACAACAACGGTCGTATCACCACCCGTCACGTGGGCGGTGGACACCGTCAGCACTACCGGATCATCGACTTCAAGCGCACCAAGGATGGCGTTCCGGCCATCGTCGAGCGTCTGGAGTACGATCCGAACCGCAGCGCCAACATCGCGCTGCTCAAGTACCTGGACGGCGAGCGTCGCTACATCATCGCCCCCAAGGGCGTGAGCGCCGGCGACCGTCTTGAGTCCGGCGTCAACGCGGCGATCAAGAAGGGCAATGCGCTTCCGCTGCGTAACATTCCGCTGGGTTCCACCGTGCACTGCATCGAGCTCAAGCCCGGCAAGGGCGCCCAGATCGCTCGCAGCGCCGGCACCAGCGCCCAGCTGGTCGCTCGTGAAGGCAACTACGCTACCCTGCGCCTGCGCTCCGGCGAGATGCGCAAGGTGCTCAGCGAGTGCCGCGCGACCCTGGGGGAAGTGGGCAATTCAGAGCACAGCCTGCGTCAGCTTGGCAAGGCCGGTGCGAAGCGCTGGAAAGGTGTGCGTCCGACCGTTCGCGGCGTGGCCATGAACCCGGTGGATCACCCGCACGGTGGCGGTGAAGGCCGCACCAGCGGTGGTCGTCACCCGGTGTCTCCGTGGGGTGTTCCCACCAAGGGCCACAAGACCCGCAAGAACAAGCGCACCGACAAGCTGATCGTTCGTCGCCGCAAGGCCAAGTAACACACTTTAAGAGGTAACGGCTGTGCCACGTTCACTGAAGAAAGGTCCCTTTATTGACCTTCATCTGTTGAAGAAGGTTGAGGCTGCAGTGGAAAAGAGCGACCGCAAGCCGATCAAGACCTGGTCGCGTCGCTCCATGATCCTGCCCAACATGGTCGGGCTCACCATTGCTGTCCATAACGGTCGCCAGCACGTCCCGGTGCATGTCTCCGAGGAAATGGTTGGCCACAAGCTGGGCGAATTCGCTGCTACCCGCCTTTATCGCGGTCATGCGGCGGACAAGAAAGCCAAACGGTAAGCCAGAGAGGATTGAGAGATGGAAGTCACAGCTAAGCTGCGTGGCGCTCGTTTATCCGCCCAGAAGGCCCGTTTGGTGGCTGACCAGGTGCGCGGTAAACCGGTCGCCGAGGCACTGGACCTGCTGACCTTCTCACCGAAGAAGGCTGCCAAGCTGGTCAAGAAGGTGCTGCAGTCCGCCATCGCGAATGCGGAAGAAAATAACGGCATGGATATCGACGAGCTGCGTGTCTCGACCATCTGCGTCGATGAGGGCATGACGCTCAAGCGTATCAAGCCGCGTGCCAAGGGCCGCGCGGATCGTATCTTGAAGCGCACCTGCCACATCACCGTCAAGGTAGCCGAGAAGTAGGAGTCGACCAGATGGGTCAGAAAGTCAATCCAACAGGCATCCGCCTGGGTATCGTCAAGGACCATACCTCGGTGTGGTATGCCGAGCGCGGCGCCTATGCCGACAAGCTCAACAGCGACCTCGAGGTTCGCCGCTTCCTGGAGGAGCGTCTCAAGAACGCCTCCGTGAGCCGCATTACCATCGAGCGTCCGGCCAACAACGCCCGTATTACCATTCACACTGCCCGTCCGGGCATCGTGATCGGCAAGAAGGGTGAGGACGTTGACCGGCTGCGTCGCGACGTCACCGCGATGATGGGCGTGCCCGTGCACGTCAACATCGAGGAAGTTCGCAAGCCCGAGCTGGACGCCATGCTCGTGGCCCAGAACATCGCTGGCCAGCTCGAGCGCCGCGTGATGTTCCGTCGTGCCATGAAGCGTTCCGTCCAGAACGCCATGCGCCTGGGCGCCGGCGGCATCAAGGTGATGCTCTCCGGTCGTCTCGGCGGCGCGGAAATCGCCCGCACCGAGTGGTATCGGGAAGGTCGTGTTCCGCTGCATACGCTGCGTGCGGACATCGACTACGCCACCTACGAGGCCAAGACCACCTACGGCATCATCGGTGTCAAGGTGTGGGTCTTCAAGGGTGAAATCCTCGGGGGCATCGAGGAGGTACGCGCCAAGGCTAAACAGCCGCAGGCCGCGCCCTCCAAGAAGAAAGGTTCCAGGTAAGGGGAGAGCGAGTCGATGTTACAACCCAAGCGTATGAAGTTCCGCAAGATGCAGAAGGGCCGCAATCGTGGCCTGGCGCATCGCGGAAGCAAGGTCAGCTTCGGCGAATATGGCCTCAAGGCCACCGGCCGTGGCCGCATCACCGCCCGTCAGATCGAGGCCGGTCGTCGTGCGATCACCCGCCACGTGAAGCGTGGCGGCAAGATCTGGATCCGGGTCTTCCCGGACAAGCCGATCTCCAAGAAGCCCCTCGAAGTCCGTATGGGTAAGGGTAAGGGCTCCGTCGAGTACTGGGTCGCACAGATCCAGCCCGGCCGGATCCTTTACGAGATCGAAGGCGTGTCCGAGGAGCTCGCCCGCGAGGCCTTCGGCCTGGCGGCGCAGAAGTTCCCGGTCTCCACCACCTTTGTGAAACGGACGGTGATGTGATGAAAGCCCAGGAAATCCGTGAAAAGTCAGTCGACGAGCTGAATGATCAGCTCCTCGAACTCCTCCGCGAGCAGTTCAACCTGCGCATGCAGAAGGCCACCGGCCAGCTCAGCCAGACGCACTTGCTCAAGCAGGTTCGTCGGGACATCGCCCGGGTGAAGACTGTGCTCAACGAGAAGGCAGGTGACTGAGATGGCCGAAGAGAAGAAAACCCGTACGCTCACCGGCAAGGTGGTGAGCGACAAGATGGACAAGTCCATCGTTGTGATGATCGAGCGCCGTGTGCGTCATCCGATCTACGGCAAGTACGTAAAGCGCTCCACCAAGCTGCACGCCCATGACGAGGCTAACCAGGCGAAGGCCGGTGATACGGTCTCCATCCAGGAGTGCCGTCCGCTGTCCAAGACCAAGTCCTGGACGCTGGTCGAGGTGGTCGAGCAGGCCAAGGGCTAAGTCCCAACACCTGCTGTCAGATTAGGTTTGGAGAAAACCGATGATTCAGACTCAGACAATGCTGGATGTCGCCGACAACAGCGGGGCGCGCCGGGTGCAATGCATCAAGGTGCTGGGCGGTTCACACCGTCGCTACGCCCACGTTGGTGACATCATCAAGGTCACGGTGAAGGAAGCCATCCCGCGGGGCAAGGTCAAGAAAGGCCAGGTCCTCAAGGCGGTGGTGGTACGCACCCGCAGCGGTGTCCGTCGTTCCGACGGCTCGCTGATCCGCTTCGACGGAAATGCGGCGGTTCTGTTGAACAACACCAACGACCAGCCGATCGGCACCCGTATCTTCGGGCCAGTGACCCGTGAGCTTCGTAACGAGAAGTTCATGAAGATCATTTCCTTGGCGCCTGAAGTGCTGTAAGGAGCGAGGCGGATATGCAAAAGATCAAACGTGACGATGAAGTAATCGTCATCGCCGGCAAGGACAAGGGCAAGCGTGGCACCATCAAGCGGGTTCTCGAAAACCGCTTCGTGGTGTCCGGTGTGAACATGATCAAGCGTCACACCAAGCCCAATCCCATGGCGGGTAATCAAGGCGGTATCGTCGAGCGCGAGGCTCCGATTCACGCGTCCAACGTGGCCATCTTCAACCAGGAGACCGGAAAGGCGGATCGCGTCGGCTTCCAGGTTCAGGAAGACGGTACCAAGGTACGTATCTACAAGTCGACGCAGACGCAGATCGACGCCTAACGCGAGTCGGGTAGCAAAATGGCGAACTTGAAAGAACGTTATCAGAACGAGGTGGTGGCTCAACTCAAAGAGCAGTTCAGCTACGCCAACGTGATGCAGGTGCCACGGATCACCAAGGTGACTCTGAATATGGGCATCGGCGAAGCGACCAGCGACAAGAAGCTGATCGACAATGCCATCGGTGACCTGGAGAAGCTCTCCGGTCAGAAGCCGATGGTGACCAAGGCACGCAAGTCCATCGCGGGCTTCAAGGTGCGTGAAGGCTGGCCGATCGGGATCAAGGTCACACTGCGCAGTGCGCGCATGTGGGACTTCCTCGATCGCCTGGTGAATATCGCGATCCCCCGCGTTCGTGACTTCCGTGGTCTCAACCCGAAGTCCTTCGACGGTCGTGGCAACTACTCGATGGGGGTGCGTGAGCAGATCATCTTTCCGGAGCTCGAGTATGATAAGATCGACCGGATTCGTGGTCTGGATGTCACCATCACCACCACCGCCAACACCGATGATGAAGGTCGTGCGCTGCTGAGCGCGCTGAACTTCCCGTTCAAGAAATAAGGGGTGGGATCATGGCAAAGAAAAGCATGGTAGAGCGTGAGCTCAAGCGCACCAAGCTGGTGGAGAAGTATGCCGCCAAGCGCAGCCAGCTCAAGGCGATCATCCAGGACGTGAATGCTTCCGACGAAGAGCGCTTCGAGGCAACGCTTAAGCTGCAGCAGCTGCCGCGTGACTCCAGCCCGGTGCGTCAGCGTAACCGCTGCCGCATCACTGGCCGTCCGCACGGCTTCTACAACAAGTTCGGCCTCGGCCGCAACAAGCTGCGTGAAGCCGCCATGCGTGGCGATGTCCCCGGACTCAAGAAGTCCAGCTGGTAAGCCACGCAAGAATCAGGAGCGCAACGTAAATGAGCATGCAAGACACTCTGGCGGATATGTTCACCCGTATCCGCAATGCGCAGATGGCCACCAAGGAGACGGTCACCATGCCGTCCTCCCGCCTCAAGGTCGAGGTGGCCCGCGTATTGAAGGAAGAGGGTTACATCAACGACTTCGTGGTGTCCGAAAGCGCCAAGCCCGAGCTGACCGTGACCCTCAAGTACTTCGAGGGCAAGCCGGTCATCGAGCACATTCAGCGAGTTTCCAAGCCGTCTCTGCGCCAGTACAAGGGCAAGGACGACTTGCCGAAGGTCGCCGATGGCCTGGGTATCGCTATCGTCACCACCTCCAACGGGGTGATGACCGATCGCGCGGCTCGCAAGGCCGGTGTCGGTGGCGAAGTCATCTGCACCGTATTCTAGGAGTTTGGAATGTCCCGCGTAGCCAAATATCCAGTTAAAGTGCCCGCTGGCGTCGAGATCAAGCTCGACGGTGACCAGCTGACCGCCAAGGGCGGCCAGGGCACACTGTCACTGACCATCCACCGCGATGTGGTGGTGGGTCAGGAAGAGGGTCAGCTGACCTTCGCCCCCAGCGAGTCTGCCAAGAGCTGGGCCATGGCCGGTACTACCCGCGCCCTGGTTCAGAACCTGGTGACCGGCGTGAGCGAAGGCTTCACCCGTTCCCTCGAAATCATCGGCGTCGGTTATCGTGCCCAGGCCAAGGGCCAGACGCTCAATCTGTCACTGGGCTTCTCGCACCCGGTCGAGTACTCACTGCCTGAAGGTGTCACGGCGGAAACGCCCAAGAACACCCAGATCGTGCTGAAGAGCGCGGACAAGCAGGCACTCGGTCAGGTCGCCGCGGAAATCCGCGCCTTCCGTCCGCCCGAGCCCTACAAGGGCAAGGGTGTCAGGTACGCCGACGAGCAGGTGCGTCGCAAAGAAGCCAAGAAGAAGTAAGGCAGGGTTATGAACGCGAAGAAAGAATCTCGTCTCCGTCGTGCCCGCCGCGCTCGCGCCAAGATCCGCGAGCTGGGCGTGTATCGCCTGTGCGTCAACCGTACCCCGCGTCACATCTACGCGCAGATCATCTCGCCGGATGGTGGCAAGGTCCTGGCCAGCGCTTCCACGCTGGACAAGGCACTGCGTGAGGGTGCGACTGGCAACGCCGACGCCGCCGCCAAGGTTGGCGCGCTGATTGCCGAGCGCGCCAAGGAAGCGGGCATCACCCAGGTAGCCTTCGATCGCGCCGGTTTCAAGTACCACGGCCGCGTCAAGGCCCTGGCCGACGCCGCTCGTGAAGGCGGCCTGGAATTCTAAAGGGTTTTACGATGGCGAAGAACGAACAGCAAAGCGGCGACCTCCAGGAGAAACTGGTACAGGTCAACCGTGTTGCCAAGGTGGTCAAGGGTGGCCGTATCTTCGGTTTCACCGCCCTGACCGTCGTGGGTGACGGCAAGGGTCGTGTTGGCTTCGGCCGCGGCAAGGCGCGTGAAGTGCCGGTCGCGATCCAGAAGGCGATGGACCAGGCGCGTCGCAACATGGTCAAGGTGCACCTCTCCGGCGGCACCCTGCAGTACCCGGTCAAGGCCCGTCACGGAGCCTCCAAGGTGTACATGCAGCCCGCCTCCGAGGGTACCGGCATCATCGCCGGCGGCGCCATGCGCTCCGTGCTGGAGCTGGCTGGTGTCCATGACGTACTGGCCAAGTGCTACGGTTCCACCAACCCGGTGAACGTGGTGCGGGCTACCGTCAGGGGCCTGACCGCCATGCAGTCGCCGGAAGACATCGCCGCCAAGCGCGGTATGCCTGTCGAAGCGATCACGGGGTGAGCACCATGGCAGCAGCAACGATCAAGGTTACCCAGACCCGCAGCACCATCGGCGTGTTGGGCAAGCACAAGGCCACCATTCAGGGCCTCGGCCTGCGCCGCATCGGTCATACGGTTGAACTGGAAGATACCCCCGCCGTGCGCGGCATGATCCACAAGGTAAACTACCTTGTGCGCGTTGAGGGAGAGTAATCCATGAAACTCAATAGCCTGAGCCCGGCACCGGGCTCCAAGCACGCCGAGAAGCGCGTCGGTCGTGGCATCGGCTCCGGTCTGGGCAAGACCGGTGGCCGCGGCCACAAGGGCCAGAAGTCGCGCAGCGGCGGCAGCGTCAAGCCCGGCTTCGAGGGCGGCCAGATGCCGCTGCAGCGGCGTCTGCCGAAGTTCGGCTTCACCTCCGCGAAGTCGCTGGTCTCCGAGGAAGTGCGCCTGGCCGAACTGGCCAAGGTTGCCGGTGACGAGGTCACCCTCGAGACCCTCAAGCAGGCCAACGTGCTGAAGGACGCCACGCTGCATGCGAAGGTGATCCTCTCCGGCGATCTGAACAAGGCGGTTACCGTCCGCGGCCTCAAGGTCACCCAGGGTGCCCGTGCCGCGATCGAAGCCGCCGGTGGCAAGGTAGAGGACTAAATGGCGAAGTCAGGAAAAATGCCGGCGATGGGCAGCGGTCTGGGTGAACTGTGGGCGCGTCTGCGCTTCGTGCTCCTCGCCATCGTGGTGTACCGTATCGGTGCCCACATCCCCGTGCCCGGTATGAATCCTGACCAGCTCGCTGCCTTGTTCAGGGAGCAGCAGGGCACCATCCTCGGCATGTTCAACATGTTCTCGGGTGGCGCCCTGGAGCGCATGAGCATCTTCGCCCTGGGCATCATGCCCTACATCTCGGCGTCGATCATCATGCAGCTGCTGACCGCCGTCTCGCCCCATCTCGAGCAGCTCAAGAAGGAAGGTGAGGCCGGGCGTCGCAAGATCAGCCAGTACACCCGCTACGGCACCGTGGCCCTGGCGCTGGTCCAGGCCACCGGCATGTCGGTGGGCCTGGCCAGCCAGGGCATCGCCTATACCGCCGACTTCAGCTTCTTTTTCACCGCCATCGTCACCTTCGTGGGTGGTGCGGTGTTCCTGATGTGGCTGGGTGAGCAGATCACCGAGAAGGGGATCGGCAACGGCATCTCGCTGCTGATCTTCGCCGGTATCGTGGCGGGGCTGCCCGGCGCCGTCGGCCAGGCCTTCGAGCTGGCCCGCAACGAAGGGGCGTGGAACGTCCTGCCGCTGCTGGCCCTCACTGCCCTGGGCGTGGCCACCGTGGCCTTCGTGGTGTTCATCGAGCGCGGTCAGCGCCGCATCACCGTGAACTATCCGCGTCGTCAGGTCGGCAACAAGATGTACGCCGGCCAGAGCAGTTACCTGCCGCTGAAGGTGAACATGGCGGGTGTGATTCCGCCGATCTTCGCCTCCAGTATCCTGCTGTTCCCGGCGTCGCTGGGGCAGTGGGTGGGTGCCGGTGACGGTCTCGACTGGCTGCAGCGTGCGTCCCAGGCCCTCGGCCCGGGGCAGCCGTTGTACATCTTGCTTTTTGCCGCGGCGGTGGTATTCTTCTGCTTCTTTTACACAGCGCTGGTCTTCAATCCCAAGGATGTGGCCGACAACCTCAAGAAGTCGGGCGCCTTCCTGCCGGGGATTCGTCCTGGTGAGCAGACCGCTCGCTACGTCGACAAGGTCATGACCCGTCTGACCCTGTTTGGCGCCTTGTACATCACTGCGGTTTCCCTGATGCCCCAGTTCCTGATTGTGGCCTGGAACGTGCCGTTCTTCTTCGGCGGTACCTCGCTGCTGATCGTGGTGGTGGTTATCATGGACTTCATGGGTCAGGTGCAGTCGCACCTCATGTCGCATCAGTACGAGTCGGTGATGAAGAAGTCCAACCTGAAAGGCTACGGCGGCGGCGGCATCATGCGCTGAGGCGCCGCCCGTCGAACTGGCGCGTTGCGGCCCGCAAGGGTCGCCTCGCTAGCCGACTTTGGAGATGGAACGATGAAAGTTCGAGCTTCCGTGAAGAAAATGTGCCGCAACTGCAAGATCATCCGTCGCAATGGCGCCGTCCGCGTCATCTGCACGGAGCCGCGGCACAAGCAGCGCCAGGGCTGAACCCCTGGCACTGCGCTGAACCGGGTGCCGGCATGCCCCTTGCCCTCTGCAGGGTAAAGGGGTATGCTGTTGCGCCTTTTGTAGTAGACACAACGAGCAAGCCGCTCACATATTCGGAGTAAGCTGATGGCCCGTATTGCAGGCGTCAATATCCCGGACAACAAGCATGCGGCGATCTCGCTGACCTATATCTTCGGGATTGGCCGCACTCGGGCACAGGATATCTGTGCCGCGTCCGGCATCGCGCCGACTACCAAGATCCAGGAACTGTCATCTGAAGAGATCGACACCCTGCGTTCAGAAGTCGGCAAGTATACCGTTGAAGGTGACCTTCGTCGTGATGTGACGCTGAATATCAAGCGTCTCATGGACCTGGGTTGCTACCGTGGTCTGCGTCATCGTCGTGGTCTTCCGCTGCGTGGTCAGCGTACCAAGACCAATGCGCGTACCCGTAAGGGCCCGCGCAAGCCGATCCGCAAATAACACGCACGTTCTGGCGTAAAGACAGGAAGAATCATCAACATGGCTAACCCGCGTAGCAATCGCAAGAAGGTTAAAAAGCAGGTGGTGGATGCCGTTGCGCATATCCACGCCTCTTTTAACAACACGATCATTACGATCACAGACCGCCAGGGCAATGCTCTCTCCTGGGCAACTGCCGGTGGTTCGGGTTTTCGTGGTTCTCGCAAGAGCACCCCGTTCGCTGCTCAAGTAGCAAGCGAGCGTGCAGCGACCGCTGCAGCCGAGTATGGTGTGAAAAACGTCGACGTGCTGGTCAAGGGCCCCGGTCCTGGCCGTGAATCCGCCGTGCGCGCGCTCAACGCCGCCGGCTTCCGCGTGCAGAGCATCATTGACGCGACGCCCATTCCCCACAATGGCTGCCGTCCGCCGAAGAAACGCCGCGTTTAAGGAGACAGATTCATGGCTCGTTACATTGGACCGAAGTGCAAACTGTCTCGTCGTGAGGGGACCGATCTCTTCCTGAAGAGCGGTGTCACTCCCTTCGAGAAGAAGTGCAAATCCGAGCAGATCCCGGGTGTGCACGGCCAGCGCCGTCAGCGTATTTCCGAATACGGCTTGCAGCTTCGCGAGAAGCAGAAAGTACGCCGCATGTATGGCGTACTCGAGAAGCAGTTCCGCAACTACTACAAGGAAGCGGCCCGTCTCAAGGGCGCGACCGGCGAGGTGTTGCTGCAGCTTCTCGAATCCCGACTGGACAACGTCGTCTATCGCATGGGCTACGGCTCGACCCGCTCCGAGGCTCGGCAGCTGGTCAGTCACAAGGCCATCGCCGTGAATGGCAAGAGCGTCAACGTGGCGTCCTACCAGGTCAAGCCCGGTGATGTCGTCTCCGTTCGCGAGAAGGCGAAGAATCAGGCGCGCATCCAGAACGCCCTGGCCCTGGCCGCCAACCGCGGCGACGTGGCCTGGATCGAGATCGATGCCAAGAAGATGGAAGGCACCTTCAAGGCGCTGCCCGAGCGCGGCGACCTGTCTGCCGACATCAACGAGGCCCTGATCGTCGAGCTGTACTCCAAGTAAACGGTGCCAAGCGCCGTGCCTGCTCCCGCTGGCGGGAGCAGGCCAAGAGTACCCAGTATCCGTTTGGCAGCCTGAAAGGTGTTCATATGCAGCGTTCAGTGACAGAGTTTCTTCGCCCGCGCGACATCAAGGTCGAAGAGATCAGTGCACACCACGCGAAGATCGTGCTCGAGCCGTTCGAGCGTGGCTTCGGCCATACGCTGGGCAATGCCCTGCGTCGCATCCTGCTCTCGTCCATGCCCGGCTGTGCCGTGGTAGAGGCCGAGATCAGCGGCGTCGAGCATGAGTACAGCGCGATCGAGGGCGTCCAGGAAGATGTCATCGAGATCCTCCTGAACCTCAAGGATGTGGCGATCAAGATGCATAGCCGCGACGAGGCGGTGCTCTCGCTGAACAAGCAGGGCCCGACCGTCGTGACTGCGGGCGATATCGCTCTCGACCATGATGTCGAGATCGTCAACCCCGAGCATGTCATCTGCCACGTCAACGAGGGTGCCGAGCTGAAGATGCAGCTCAAGGTCGCTCGCGGCCGCGGCTATGAGCCGGCGGATGCGCGTGTCGGTGCCGACGACGAATCTCGTGCCATCGGCCGCCTGCAGCTGGATGCGACCTTCAGCCCCGTGCGTCGCGTTTCCTACAGCGTCGAGGCCGCGCGTGTCGAACAGCGCACCGATCTCGACAAGCTGATCATCGATCTGGAAACCGACGGCACCCTGGATCCCGAAGAGGCGATCCGTCGCAGCGCGACCATCCTGCAGGATCAGCTGGCCGCGTTCGTCGATCTGGAAGCCGACAAGGAACAGGAAGTGGAGGAGGAGGAGGATCATATCGATCCCATCCTGCTGCGCCCCGTAGACGATCTCGAGTTGACCGTTCGCAGCGCCAACTGCCTGAAGGCCGAGAATATCTACTACATCGGCGATCTGATCCAGCGCACCGAGGTGGAGCTGCTCAAGACGCCGAACCTCGGCAAGAAGTCCCTGAACGAGATCAAGGACGTTCTGGCAGCACGCGGTCTTTCCCTGGGCATGCGGCTGGAAAACTGGCCGCCGGCAAGCCTGAAGGACGACAAGGCCTCCGCGTGAGCGCCGACTCGAGTCCCAGTTTGGTAAGGAATCACAACCATGCGTCATCGTAAGAGTGGTCGTCACCTCAATCGTACGAGCTCGCATCGCCAGGCCATGTTCAAGAACATGAGCGTGTCGCTGATCGAGCACGAGGTCATCAAGACAACCCTGCCCAAGGCCAAGGAGCTGCGTCGCGTCATCGAGCCGCTGATCACCCTGGCCAAGCAGGACAGCGTCGCCAACCGTCGTCTGGCCTTCAGCCGCACCCGCTCGAAGGAAGCGGTCGGCAAGCTCTTCAATGAGCTGGGTCCGCGTTACGTCGAGCGTCCGGGCGGTTACGTCCGTATCCTCAAGTGCGGCTTCCGCACCGGCGACAACGCGCCCATGGCCTTCGTCGAGCTCGTCGACCGTCCGGTCGTCGAGGACGAGGAAGCCGCCGAGGAGTGATCCTCGGCCGGTCTTCCGGCGATCCGGCAAGCGCTGTAAAGAAAAACCGGCTCCCGCAAGGGGCCGGTTTTTTTCATGGGGCGTCTGACTATTCTGTTGGAGTCCCTGAGTCGCGGCTCATTCGGCGACAGGCCTGAGCGGGGGCGCTGTGAACCCCTCCCTGGGCGCTACCGACGCCCTGCTTCGCTCTCGCGTCCTGCTACGCTTGCAGGACCGGTGCTGGCCATCCATGGCCAGCCCGTTCGAAGCAGTGCTTCTCACCCCTGGCGTAGGACCCCCTCCAGGCCTGTCCCCGACGCCGCTCGCTTCGGTGTCGCGTCAAGTCGTGCCTGCTGTCTCTTTTCGTGAGTGTTTGGCCCGCTCCAGCAGCGGCTTGAGGAAGCGGCCGGTGTGGGAGGCCGCGTTGCGCGCCACCTGCTCCGGGGTGCCCTCGGCGATGATGCGCCCGCCGCCGCCACCGCCCTCGGGGCCCAGGTCGATGATCCAGTCGGCGGTCTTGATCACGTCCAGGTTGTGCTCGATCACCACGATGGTGTTGCCGTGGTCGCGCAGGCGGTGCAGCACGGTGAGCAGCTGGCGGATGTCCTCGAAGTGCAGGCCGGTGGTGGGCTCGTCGAGGATATAGAGGGTCTTGCCGGTGTCGCGCTTGGCCAGCTCCCGGGCCAGCTTCACACGCTGGGCCTCGCCGCCCGAGAGGGTGATGGCGCTCTGGCCCAGGCGGATGTAGGAGAGGCCCACGTCGAGCAGCGTCTGCAGGCGGCGGGCGATGGCCGGCACCGGCGAGAAGAACGCCAGCGCCTCCTCCACGGTCATCCCCAGCACCTCGTCGATGCTCTTGCCCTTGTAGGCGATCTCCAGGGTCTCGCGGTTGTAGCGCTTGCCCTTGCAGACGTCGCAGGGCACGTAGATGTCGGGCAGGAAGTGCATCTCTACCTTGATCATGCCCTCGCCCTGGCACGCCTCGCAGCGCCCGCCCTTGACGTTGAACGAGAACCGGCCGGGCTTGTAGCCCCGCGAGCGCGCCTCCTGGGTGCCGGCGAACAGCTCGCGGATCGGCGTGAAGATGCCGGTGTAGGTGGCCGGATTGGAGCGTGGGGTGCGCCCGATCGGGCTCTGGTCGATGTCGATCACCTTGTCGAGCTGATCGAGGCCCTCGATGCCATCGTGGGCCGCCGGCGTCAGGCTGGTGGCGTGGTTGAGCTCGCGGGCGGCGATGGGCATCAGGGTCGAGTTGATCAGCGTCGACTTGCCGGAGCCGGAGACGCCGGTGACGCACACGAACAGCCCCAGCGGCAGCTCGAGGGTGACGTCCTGGAGGTTGTTGCCGCGAGCGCCGGCGAGGCGCACCACCTTCTCCGGATTGCCGGGGATGCGCCAGGGCGGCACCTCGATGCGCCGGGTGCCGGCGAGGTACTGCCCGGTCAACGATTCGGGGTTGGCGATGACCTCTGCGGGGGTGCCCTGGGCGATGATGCGGCCGCCATGCACGCCGGCGCCGGGGCCGATGTCGAGCACGTGGTCGGCGGCGCGGATGGCATCCTCGTCATGCTCCACCACGATCACGGTATTGCCCAGGTCGCGCAGGCGCTCCAGGGTCTGCAGCAGGCGGTCGTTATCGCGCTGGTGCAGGCCGATGGAGGGCTCGTCGAGGATATACATCACACCCACCAGGCCGGCACCGATCTGGCTGGCCAGGCGGATGCGCTGGGCCTCGCCACCGGAGAGGGTCTCGGCGCTGCGCTCCAGGTTGAGGTAGTCGAGGCCCACGTTGACCAGGAACTCCAGCCGGGCATGGATCTCGTTGACGATCTTGACGGCGATCTCGCCGCGGCGCCCGGGCAGCTCGAGCGCCTTGAAGTAGCGCCAGGCCTCGCCGATGGGCAGGCGCACCATCTCCGGCAGGCTGCGCTCGTCGATGAAGACATGGCGCGACTCCTTGCGCAGCCGGCTGCCCTCGCAGGCCGGGCAGGGCTGCACGGCGATATAACGCGCCAGCTCCTCGCGCACCATGCTCGACTCGGTCTCGCGATAGCGGCGCTGGAGGTTGGGCAGCACGCCCTCGAAGGGGTGTTCGCGCGTCACCTTGCGGCCGCGGTCGTTGACGTAGTGGAAGGCGACCTCGTCGTGGCCGCTGCCGTGGAGGATCACCTCGCGCTCGTGGCGCGCCAGCTCCTGCCACGGCGTTTCCAGGGTGAAGCGGTAGTGGTCGGCCACGGCCTGGAGCTGGTTGAAGTAGAAGACGCTGCGCCGGTCCCAGCCCTTGATCACGCCCTCGGCCAGGGAGAGCTCCGGATGGCTGATCAGCTTCTCCGGGTCGAAGACTTGCTGCACCCCCAGGCCGTCGCAGGTCGAGCAGGCGCCGGCCGGGTTGTTGAAGGAGAACATGCGCGGCTCGAGCTCGGCGATGGAGTAGCCACACACCGGGCAGGCGAAGCGCGCCGAGAAGGCGATGTCCTCCTGTTCGCCGTCCATGAAGTGGACCATGGCGACGCCGTCGGCGAGGCCCAGGGCGGTCTCGAAGGATTCCGCCAGACGCTGCTGCAGGCCCTCGCGCACCTTGATGCGATCCACCACCACGCTGATGTCGTGCTTGCGGGTCTTCTCCAGGGGGGCGATGTCGTCGAGCTCCAGCACCTGGCCGTCGACCATGGCGCGCACGAAGCCCTGGGCGCGCAGTTCGGCGAGCAGCTGCAGGTGCTCCCCCTTGCGGCCCTTGACCACCGGCGCCAGCAGCATCAGCTTGCTGCCCTCGGGCAGTGCCAGCACCTGGTCGACCATCTGGGAGACGGTCTGGGCCTCGAGGTCCTCGCCGTGCTCCGGGCAGCGCGGAGTGCCGGCGCGGGCGAACAGCAGGCGCAGGTAGTCGTAGATCTCGGTGATGGTGCCCACGGTGGAGCGCGGGTTGTGGGAGGTGGACTTCTGCTCGATGGAGATCGCCGGCGAGAGCCCCTCGATATGGTCGACGTCGGGCTTCTCCATCATCGACAGGAACTGGCGGGCATAGGTGGAGAGCGACTCCACATAGCGCCGCTGCCCCTCGGCGTAGAGCGTGTCGAAGGCCAACGACGACTTGCCCGAGCCGGAGAGCCCGGTGACCACGATCAGCCTGTCGCGGGGCAGCTCGACGTCGATATTCTTCAGGTTGTGGGTGCGCGCACCCCTGACCAGAATCCTGTCCATTCCCACCTCATGAGCGCGGCAAAAGAGCGCGGCAAAAGATCGATTATACGGGCCGGCGTCCGGCGGCGGCAAAGCGGCGGTAGATGTCGGCTTTCCCTGGCAGGTGGCAAACCGCTAGAATAGGCGGTCCACTCCTGGGCGCACGACGCCCCTCCAGGGAAGAATCGCTACGCCTATGCGCAAGGTCTCCGGGCTGCTGCTCCCCGCTGAACGGCGCGCCATCACCGGCCTGGCCGGTCTCTATGCCACCCGCATGCTGGGCCTGTTCATGGTGCTGCCGGTGCTGGCCCTGTATGCCGACGATCTGGCCGGCGCCACACCGCTGCTGGTGGGCCTGGCGCTGGGCATCTACGGCCTGACCCAGGCCACCCTGCAGATTCCCTTCGGCCTGCTCTCCGACCGCTTGGGGCGCAAGCCGGTGATCGCCGGCGGCCTCGTGCTGTTCCTGCTGGGCAGCGTGGTGGCGGCGACTGCCGATACCATTGGCGGGGTGATCCTGGGCCGCTGCCTGCAGGGCAGCGGCGCGGTGGCCGCGGCGATCATGGCGCTGCTCGCCGACCAGACCCGCGAGCAGGTGCGTACCGCCGCCATGGCCACCATCGGTCTCTCCATCGGCGTGGCCTTCGCCGTGGCCATGGTACTGGGGCCGCTGGTGGCGGCCAACTTCGGCCTCTCCGGGGTGTTCTGGTTCACCGCCGCCCTGGCCGCCCTGGGGCTGCCGGTGCTGTGGAAGCTGGTGCCGGCGGCGCCGCGGCGCCTGCGCCATCGCGACGTGGGCATCGACCGCGCCCAGCTGGGGCGCACCCTGGGGCGCCCCGACCTGCTGCGCCTGGATCTTTCGATCTTTGCCCTGCACCTGGTGCTGATGGCGATCTTCGTCGCGGTCCCCTTCCGGCTGCTCGACGCGGGGCTCCCCAGCGAGCGCCACGGCCTGGCCTACCTGGGCGTGATGCTGCTGGCCTTCGTCGGCATGGTGCCGCTGGTGGTGATCGCCGAGAAGTACCGCCGCATGAAGGCGATGTGCCTGCTGGCCATCGCGGCGATGCTGGCCAGCCTGCTGGGCATGGCAATGGTCGGTGCCGGGCTCTGGGGGCTGCTGGGCTGGCTGCTGCTCTACTTCATCGGCTTCAACCTGCTCGAGGCCACCCTGCCGTCGATGATCAGCAAGCTGGCCCCGGCCGGCGCCAAGGGCACGGCCATGGGGGTCTATTCGACCAGCCAGTTCCTGGGTGCCTTCCTGGGTGGCGTGCTGGGCGGGGCCCTCTCCCAGCAGTGGGGCCTGCCGGCGGTGTTCCTCGGCGCCGCCGCGTTGACCACGGCCTGGCTGGCGGTGATGGTGGGCATGCGTCAGCCGCCGCACCTGGTCAGCGAGGTGGTGGCGCTTGACGACGATCACGGCGATGATGCCCTGGAGACCCTGATGGCAAGGTTCGCCGAGGTGGCCGGCGTGGAGGACGTGCTGGTCGTCCCGGAGGAGCGCCTGGCCTACCTCAAGGTGGATCGTCAGCGCCTCGACGAGGAGGCGCTGGCAAGACTGATCGATACGGGAAGGGAGCACGCCTGACGGCGTGCCCTTCACTTCATGGCGCGGGGCGCCAGGCGGCGGCCCCGGCCCGCGACACGATGCATGCATGACAGCGTATCCATGGCGCTGTGCTCAAGACAACGTACTCAAGACATCGTATTCAAGATCACAAGGAGTCACTCATGGCCCGTGGCATCAACAAGGTCATCTTTTATCACTGCCACCTAACTATACGATTCTGCTCTATGGTCGGGCTGTGAGTCCTGGCGGCTAGATACCTATGGATGCCTTGCGTTGTTGGATGACTGAGAGATTCTGTAAAGCTCACCCGGCTGCAGTCGTATAGAACCGAAGGAGCAGAGCTGAGAGGAACCTGCTGCTCTTAGTATGGCTCGTTTGCATAAGCATAGCGACATAGTCACCATATGTTTGAAAATAGCGAAGGCGTTTTGGTTAGCGCCCATTTTTTCCAGTCTTTCTTTCCCATTTAATTTTCTGTCTTTAACTTTTTCTGGCTTGGTGGGTTTAATATTTTAATTTATTTTCTGAATGTTGGCTTTCCTTCAGTTTTTGAAATGGAAGAGTGCGAAGTTATCGTTGATGGCGCTATAACAAGTTGAGAAGGGTCTGTCGGTATTGTCCGGAAAAATCAACCCTATAAATCGCATCGCCTGGATAGTCGTATGAGTATTTTTTTATGATTTCATCGCGTTCGGGGGCAGAGGGTTTGTTTTCGTCAGGATGGTCTTCGTCGTGGCTGGCTCCGGTTGTAGCGAGGGGTGTTTTCGTCTTGCTGAAAGGAGATTTCACTTTCCTTAGTACAGAGAGGTCATTAGGAAGGTCCTCCGCAACGCGTACAGCATATCGACTAAGATTGGACTCTGCTAACATAAAAAACCAAGCCTTGTCATCTTTCTTCCCCTTTCGCCTCAGTACTCTCCCCAAAACCTGGCGATAGTGAAGCTCTGTCCTAATGCGGCTTAAATAGCAGCATACTTGAAGGCGTGGGATATCTGTTCCTTCGCTAATCATCCCAACTGCCACAATCCATCGGCAATCACTATGTCGAAAGCGGTTGATGACCTGATGGGCTCCCGGGGTCTTGTTAGTGACAACATGGCAGGCCTCTCCTTTTGCCTCTAGGGCTAGGGCGATCTGGTGGGCGTGCTCGATATCGGTTGCAACGACCAAGCCTGCCGCATCCGGCTCTTTTCGCCGCACTTCATCCAACCTCTCACAAGCTAGGCCTAAAATATGAGACATCACATCATCGTGACGAAGGAGGTCCTCGTAGGTGATTGGGGAATCTCCGAGCAATGCAGCAATGCTTGGAAAGAGCCTGGCGGCGCTCTTGGCCTTCATTTCCTCGGTTAGCTTAACCTCCTGGTTATCTAGAAGAACGATACGCGGAGAGCGGCACACATTATCAAGGATGGCCTCTCTTAGGCCGTATTGATAGTCGCAGATCAATTCACCTTCTGGTGATGAATAACGTGCTAGGGCTATGGGTAGGTCATCAGAGCGCCACGGAGTGCCCGACAATGCCAACGTATAGGCAGCACGGTCCTGGATTCTCTTTAGGATTTGCTGCCCCCAGGCATTGCTCAACAGGGGATCATGTCCGGCGCAGTGGTGGATCTCATCAAAGACGACGAACACGCGATACTCATCAAGTAGCCGCCAGAAGGTTTCATCCCGGTGCTCCATTGCCTGGTAGGTGTAAGCACCGCCAACGGCACCGACCAAGCCATCGAGCCGCTTGCCAAGTACGTCTGCGAAGGTCGTACGAAACCCGTCCACTACCTGGCATGAGGGCGCAAAGCAGAGCACCAGATCGATCTTGTTGATCTCAAAGAGACAGCGTGCCAGCGCCGCTGCCAAGCGTGTCTTGCCGGCGCCCGGTGTTGCCTGGCATAGGAAGTGCGGTGTGGCAACAAAATGGGCCAGCGCTGCTTCGATGCACCGCTGCTGCCATGTACGCAGTCCCGGCATCGTCATTGCGAGGGCAACGCAGTGAGCGTCTTCTCTACCGCTCGGAGGTGGCCCAAAAGGCGCGAGCTGCGATCCTTGGCCTCTTGATACTCGTGTTCCACGTGGCTGCGGAGGTGAGGCATCTCATCGAGTAGTTGCTTGTATCGCTCTGTTTCCCCCATCGATGTCAGGAAGTCCAGACGGACTTCCTTGAGGGTCGCCTCCAAGCGCTGGTACACCTCAGCATCGGTTCCGGAAGCAGCAAGGCTCATCGCGGGTTCCGGCGACGCCCGCTTTGCCTTGTATTGGGGCTTCAAGCTCTTCTCAAATCCTTTGTCAACCAGCATCAGCTGCAAGTGTTCCGGCATGGGACGCAGATGATAGACCTGCCCCCGCTTACGGCGCTCATCGTCGAGTACGAGCCAGCCTGCCCGCAGCATGCGGCGAATCTGCTCGTACACATAGCGGCGAACCTCACCGAGCTTATAGGGGCTGTCCCCTAGTCGGGAGGCATAGGCATCCCGCAGGGTTGCGGTAGTGAATTGCGTGAGCCCCTCGTCCTGCAGCAGCTCATATAGCCGCTTGTCGAGGGTGAACGAAGTGGGCTTCATGGGAGATCCGAGGAAGAAGGAATGAAATGCGGATTATAATCCGTGGCTTGTGGGTCCGCAAACGCATGATAGTGCCGCCTCAAGAGATTTTGAGGCGTCCATGGACCAGCTGGCGAAAGCGGTAGGGGAACGGATTCGGCACCGGAGGAAGGCTCGCGGGCTATCTCAGGATAACCTAGCCCTGTTGAGCGGTATTGACCGAAGCTATGTGGGTCGCATTGAGAGGGGTGAAGTCAACATCACTGTGGAGAAGCTCTACCTAATCGCCAGGGTGCTCGCCTGCGATCCCGCCACGCTGCTTCCCGAATTCCAAGATATCTTTAAGTAATATTGTTCAGCCATCACTGGTATGGTGTCACTATTATACGAGCCAGTTAACATTGCCCATGCCACCACCAATGAATGTGGACAGGTTTCCGCCCATTCCGGTGATCTATCTCATGAGGCCGAGTACAGACCATTGCTTGAAGGCGATTATGAAGGCATCTTGCCATTGTGAACATATAGATTGATAATCTTAGGATTTGACACCATAATCGTAATCATCATTCACTTTCATGAGGAGCTCCATGTCAATTCTCACTACCTACATGCAGAAGGAACAGCAGCTTAGGCAGCTCCAGGAAGAACTGGATAGGCTAAAGAACGACGATCGCCTGAAAACCGAGCTGGATTTCAAGAGCCACCTCGAAGACCTAATGCGGGAGTTCGACAAGTCAGCCGCCGACGTCATCAAGCTACTCGATCCGACATCGATTTCTAACAAGGGATCCAGCAGCACCAAGAGCACCGGCCGCGCCAAACGCAAGCTGAAGATCTACAAGAACCCGAACACAGGCGAAGTCGTCGAGACCCGCGGCGGTAACCAGAAGACGCTGAAGGCCTGGAAAGAAGAATACGGTGCCGATACCGTAGAAAGTTGGGTAGTACGAACTGAAGACTAAAGAGTACTCACCTGCTCACCCAAAACAGGTGGACAGGTCAGCTTTCGCTCAGAAGCTGACATTCAGCTAAACCGGATATTAGGCAACTGGACACTCACTAATTTTTCGCGCAAAGTAGTATTTTTTTGCTCGAGATATAGACTCTTTATTTACTTCAGCCAATTGTCTTCTATTAATTCTTTGGTCGCTTTCACCAGCCCAGAAGGCCCGTTTTGGAGAAATGGGAATAAATGCAAAATCTCCATAACCATCTGCAACCAAAAACTCACCATCTTGAGCCTCAATCAACCCCCATTTAAATTGGCTACAAGCATCCCAATATTGATCAAGTAAAGTTTGAATTTCAAGCCCAGACGAAAAGCGGGATGCTACCACTCCGCCTTCCCGAACAAAACTACAATTTTTGTTTTCAAGGATTTCCTCCTGATCTTTTGTTAGGCCTGAATCGGATATGCCATTTAGAACTACATCTGTATGGCTACTTAAGTGGAATTCATGCCTTAACCGCCAGAGAAGGCAATATTTAGAAATAGCCTCATGATCTCTTTCTGAAAAGTTCTTGATATTATCAATCTCTTCATGAAACCTATCTTCAATAGGAGTCATGTATCCCTTTTCTGCACGTTGGTCCCATGTGCGTTTAGTACAAAATATCTTTGCTCGTTTATGCCTTCTAACTATTTGACCGGAAGATAAATCCATTACTTCCACCTTATCGTCCGAATCGTAAAACATTGAAATAGCATGTGCCGTATGGTAATGCTGATCAATGGTTAACTGCCTAGGGTTTTTTCTGATTGTTGGCTCGTACGCCATCTATCTTCCTTCTTCCAAACTGTCACCACTTTTTCAACTCGGATAAACGCTCATGCGGCTATTGCCGACATGCATATCTGCTTCGGCTAGCTAGCTGCCAATTCAGCTCCATCAGCTTAGCCTAAAATTCGGCATCCGGCCAAGAGCAGACTTTCAGCTGACTCGCATATGTCACTAAGCCATAGACGGCAATGAACATTAGCGGGATTGTGGCCCTATGCAGCACCCTGCTGGGACGGCTTCAGTGAAAAACATTATAACATCGAATATCCGTCCATTCCGCAAGGCGGATCATAAGTACCATGCCAACCAATTAACACGCGACCAAACGAATCTGAAAAATATCGTGCACCAAGTGTAATCTTTACCACCCCTCCAGCATAAGCCACAAGCATTGCTTCCCTTGCACAATGCTCTATGGCTTCCTCCCATCGGTCACTGCTTGGTCCCAAGTCGGAATCAGTGGAACTAGCCCACAGCGACCCCTCATCGTGTAATGATCTCTTCAAGAGAGCAGCCAATTCGACAAAACCCTTTTCCACAGCCACATCTACAGCAGTTTTCCCGTCACGAGATGGCTTGTTAGCTGAAGCACCAAGTCGAATTAATTCTCTACAAGCCTGGACATTTCCAAAATAAGCTGCTTGATGTAAAAAAGACCATCCAGATGTTTCCTTTTCGTAGCGGCTACATCGTTTCGCGATAACCGGAAAGTCCTTCCATTCGGATAAAACTTTCTGCCAGCGCCCTATTTTTGCCTGATCGTAAATTTCTTCTATGATAACTTTCAGCTCACTCATGGCCACCTCCTTTATAAAAAATAATTTAAATAACCTTCCTAATCTCATAACATCATCTGAAAAATATGCTCCAAACGGCCATAAGCGGACTTTGAAGTCGGCGATTCTCTGGAGCGGAAATCGCTTAGCTTACTTGGCCACCTACATTCCACCGATAGAAATTCTCATTTCTTAACATCTACTCATCAATCGACTCGCCAACTTTTGTCCTAATATCCGTTAATGCTGCATTCCACCCACGTCAAGCGCGAATGTAGCACCATCCGGCAGCTTGAAGCTCCGCGAGGGTGACTACTGCTGCCGCTACCTCCGCGAGGCCGGTTGTGTTATCGAGGCCCTGCGCGACTAGGGAGTTGTGGCACAGTCGCAGATGGGGGTCAGTTTCGTCTGGATTCGCCAAGGCTGCGGCCACCGCCCCCGCATTGGCCACTATCAGCACCTCGGCATCGGGGCGGGCCTTGCTCAGGTTGCGGAAGTTGCGCCGTGCCCGGACGAGGGCGTCGGCGGTGGGGGCATGCAGCAGGACGCGAAGCGCGGCCATGGGGCCTCCTGGTTCTCGGGAGTGGGGGGGACGGACGTCAGTGGGCGGCCCCGATATGGCGCTCGACGGCCTGCAGGCAGTCGGCAAAATCCGGGTGGTCGCGGCGGTCGTCCAACGGCAGCGGGATATTGAGGGTCTCCACCACCCCTGCCGGCCGATCCGGTGCTTGGCCGCCCAGCACTATCACCCGGTCGGCGAGCAGCACGGCCTCCTCGATGTCGTGGGTGACGAAGACGATGGCGGCCTCGGTACGGCGGCGCAGGTCGACCAGCTCCTGTTGGAGGCGGCGCCGGGTGATTGCGTCTAGGGCCGAGAAGGGCTCGTCCATGAACAGCACCCTCGGGCGCACAGCCAGGGCCCTGGCGATACCTACTCGCTGCTGCTGGCCTCCAGACAGGGTATGCGGCCAGCGCTCGGCATAGTCCTCAAGCCCCACCAGCGCCAGGGGCTCCAGGGCCCGTTGTCGCCGCTCGGCCCGTGAGAGGGCGAGCCCCTCCAGCCCCAGTTCTACATTGGCGCGTACACGACGCCATGGGAAGAGCCGTGGTGCCTGGAAGACCATGGACCAGGCCCGAGTGTCGCGAGCTCCGCCCTCGGGAATCTCGACCGTGCCCTCCTGGGGAGCGAGCAGCCCGGCCAGGGCGCGCAGCAGGGTCGACTTGCCGACCCCCGAGGCGCCCACCACGGCGACGAACTCCCGGGGGTGGAGGTCGAGGTCGACGCCGGCGAGCACCGGCGTGCCACTGAAGCCCAGGCGGATGCCGCGTGCGCGAAGCACCGGGGGCAGGGTCGTCTGGGAGGCGGTCACGGCTGCCACCTGAGCAGTCGGCGCTGCAGGGTCATGAACAGGAAGTCGAAGGCCGCATAGAGCCCGGCGATGGTCAGCATGTAGACCACCACGATGTCGGTGGCGAGCAGGCTGGACGCCTCCATCATGCGCTGGCCGATGCCCGGGATGCCGAACAGCTCGGCGGCCACCACCGTCATCCAGCCCTGGCCCAGGCCGGCGCGCAGCCCGCCGAGGATGCCTGGGGCGGCAGCCGGCAGGCTGACCTTGGCCAGCCGTGCCAGGAAGCCGCCCTGGCCGAAGGCACGGGCAACCTCGTCATAACCTGGATCCACCGAGCTCACCGCGCTGTAGCTGGCGAAGTAGTTGATCCAGAACACGCCGATGCTGATGATGAAGGCCGCCGCTGTGGGATTGATGCCGAACCAGATGATCGCGAAGGGGATCCAGGCAAGCGGCGGAATCGGGCGCAATAGCCGGGCCAGCCAGGCATGTAGGGCATCGACGGCCGGTAGCAGGGCCGCCGACACGCCCACGGTGATGCCCAGCAGCGAGCCCAGCAGCAGGCCCACGCTGTAGTGGGTGAGGCTCGACATCACCACCTCGAACCAGATGCCGTCAGCAACCTCTGCGGCCAGTACACCGGGAATCGTCGAGGGCAGCGGCACCAGGCTGCCTGGCAACAGGCCGCTGCGCAGAGCCAGTTCCCAGAGCAGCAGGAAGGCGGTCAGGCCTAGGGCGCCCAGTAGACTTCGTCGATGCCGTGCCTGGACCGATGTCATGAGCCTGTGTGGTCCTCGGCCACCGCATCGTAGAGGTCGGTGTCGAAAAGCGCGTCCAGGTCGACGCGCTTTCTAAGCGTGCCCTGGGCAGCCTGGAAGTCGTGCATGGTGCGGGTGGCCTCCAGGATGGCATGGGGGTCGGCCAGGTAGTTGGAGGACGGAGAGCGCAGGGCGGCCTCCACGGTATCGAGCTCGATCAGGCGCTTGCCGACGAACTCCCGGACGTGGGGTGCGGCTCGCTCGGGCTCCTCGACCAGTACCTCGGTGGCGCGCAAGTGCAGTGCCATCAGTTCGCGCATCGCCTCGGGGTGCTCCGCCAGCACGCTCTCACGGGCTGCCAGCACTGCACCAGGCTGGCCAGGCAGCATCTCGTCGGCCCGAGCGACGACCCGAGCGCTGTCGTCGCGCTCCTGCACGGTGGTGAGGATCGGCTCGAGGATCGAGGCGCCATCCACCGCCCCGGCCAATAGTGCCTGCTGGACTCGGTCGGCGCCCATAGCGACGATCTCCACGGCCTCCTCGCCCACGCCCAGTCGTTCGACCAGCCAGTAGCGCAGCACGGTGTCGGGCACCGAGCCGCGGGGGAAAGTGGCAATCTGCGGCTTGCGACCCTGCTCTTCGGTAAAGCGGGCGATGGCTTCGGAAGGGTCGTCGACTTGGGCGAACGTCTCAGCCAGCTCGCCTCGAGCCACCAGGCCGATCTGCTCGCGGATACTCGCAGCCAGCACCTTGATCGGCACGCCATTGGCGCGGGCGACCATGGCCGGTCCAATGCCGAAGTACATGACGTCGAGCTCACCGGAGGCCAGCGCCTGCACCATGGCCGGACCACTGGAGAAGCGAGTCAGCTCGAGTTCGAGGCCGATCTCCTTCGTCCAGCCCTCGCCCTCCATCACGAACAGCTGGGCGACCGGGAGGATCGGCATGTAGCCCACCTCGAGGCGGGTGGTGTCCTCGGCCTGGGCCGGACCGGCGGCGATCAGCAGAGCAGCTAGCAGATTTGGGATGCGTAGCATGGAATCTCTCCAAGGATGAATCATTCAGCCCATCCTAACGCGGCGCCTTCTTATTCTTTAATGTTTATTTAAAATAATTTTTTATACCCATATTTAATTTATAGCATCCCATCAAACGAAGCGGACCCCATCCTTGGGACCACCTGACAGGTCAGCTAAGCGCGGACCGGATCATCATTGCCATCTGGCCACCGTCGAGCGGCTCAGGATAAGCCCATGGGTTCCCAGCGGTTCATGACACCTGCTCGTGAGGTGTGGCTGCCCATCCGGCTCACTGCTGTTGCTGTTGCCGAAGGTCTGCCCCTGTGCCAAGTGACCGTCGAGTGCATCGATGCCAACTCTACGTGCTGCCTGTTCTGTGCGATTCCTTGGGCCAGCACCGGTACTGACGAGGGCGCGGGTGATCAACCTCCTGGTGGGCGAAGACCGCGGCATCCTGTTTCGCCGTCTGCGTGACTGCGCGCTTCCTTCGACCTCAGCCCAGCGGCCCCGGCCACAACTGACGCGAGCCTCACGACGGGCGGAAGACGCTGAAGGAATTACGTCCCGACCACTCCATGGCCCGGACAGACGAACATTCGGGCGCGTGGTAAGCGAGCCGGGGTGTTATCAATACTAATGCAAACCATTATTTTTTCGTTTACAGTCCACCGTTATAACTTTGCCGATGCCTGATGGAAAGAAAACGCATGCAATGCTCGTTTCCCGGCACAGCGCTCGCCTTGCTGTTGGGGCTTATGTTGGTCATGGACCACAGCGCCCTGGCCCAGCCAGCGAACGCCGACGAACCACTTCGTGACGACCGTGGCACCCCGATCGAAGCCATGCAGGCCGAGCGGGTGGCGGCCATTTCGACCTTCGCCGCCGATACCCTGGTGGCACTCGGCGTCTCGCCCGTCGGTGCCTCGACGTTCGGCAGTGAGCCACTGCCTAGTTATCTTGGTGCCCCGCTCTCCCACACTCGAAGTCTTGGCCAACGTGCCAGCACCAACCTGGAGCTGCTCACCGAGCTCAAGCCTGAGCTAATCATCGGTATTCACCGCTACACCGAGCCCCACGCCCGCCAGCTCGAGGCTATCGCCCCGTTCTACGCCTTCGATGTGGTCAGCCTTGCGGACAGCCACCGCGCGGTGACGGGTATCGCCACGGCACTGGGCAAACGCGCCGAAGGCGAGGCGCTGAACCAGGCCTTCGACGCTCGCCTTGCCAAGCTCGACGAGGCCCCCGGGGGCGTCAGCGCCATCCTGCTCGCCGGTGCCGGCGAGGCACCCTTCGCTTACTACGATCATTTCCTAAGTGCCACTCTGCTCGAACACTTGAACGCCACCAACGCCGCCGGCCCGTCTCCGACGCCGGAGCAAACTATCCCCTTCGGCTACACCATCAGCCTGGAACGTCTGCTGGCCCTCAACCCAGACGTCATCTTCTTGTTCGCCACCGGCAGCGAGCGAGCCTTCGCCAACAACCCGGTGTGGCCCTATCTCGAGGCGGTGAAGAACGGCCGGGTATACGAGGTCGGCCCACACTGGAAAGAGGGCGGTGGCCCCATCGCCCGCCGCTTGATCCTCGACGAGATGGCCTGGCGGCTATATCCCGAAGACGTTGCGCGTCCTGAGTTGCCGCCTTCCATCGCCAGCCATCCCTATTCATGAACGCCGCTGCCCCGCCATCTGCCGACGGCACTCATGCGGCACCTGCACCTCGCCGTCCGAGCCTCGCTCGGTGGAGCGTACTGCTCGTCATCGTCATTTCCGTCATCGGGGGACTGGCCATGGTCACCGGCAGCGTACCGGTGTCGCTTCACGAGCTAACCGATGTGCTCACCGGCCGGGGCGATGACATGGCCACGATCCTGGTGCTGGAACTTCGCCTGCCCCGCTTCATCGCCGGCCTACTGGTGGGGGCAAGTTTGGGCCTGGCCGGCCAGTTGATGCAGACCGTGACCCGCAACCCGTTAGCGTCGCCCGGCATCACCGGCGTCGTCGCCGGGGCTTCGATGGCGGTGGTGATAGCACAAGTTGCCTGGAGGGTGGACGTCACCTGGTTGCCTGGCATCGGTATGCTCGGGGGCGCGGGCGCCGCCACCCTGACCTTCCTGCTGGCAGCGCGCAGTGGCTTCTCGCCCTTGATGCTGGCCCTGGCCGGGATGGCGGTCACCGCCCTGGCCTCGGCCCTGGTCACCGCCTTCTTGCTGTTCTCCGGCGCCCAGGCGCAACAGCTCTACAGCTGGCTGGCCGGTGGTCTTCAGGGGCGCGGCTGGGCCCATGTCATCCAGATCCTGCCCTGGGCCCTCGGCGGCCTCGCGGTGTCGCTCGGTACCGGCCGCTGGCTTAATCTGATGCAGCTCGAAGATAGCGTGGCGCGCTCCCTAGGCGGGGCCGTCACGTTGTTGCGTCTCGGTTTTGTGACGCTTGCCGTGGCGCTGACCGCCGCCTCGGTGGCGGTCGCCGGGCCGGTGGGTTTCATCGGTCTGGTCGCCCCCCACCTAGTGCGCCTGGCGGCGGGAGTCGACCAGCGGCAGGCGCTGCCGCTGGTCGCCTTGACCGGCGCCCTGCTCGTCACCCTCAGTGACCTACTCGCCCGCACTCTGGCGGCTCCCCAGGAACTGCCACTGGGGCTATTCACCGCGCTGATCGGTGGTCCCCTGTTCATTGCCCTGATTCGCTCGAGAACGCTATGACCCTCTCCGCTCACGCCGCGACACCTATCTTGCCCCACGCCGCCGACAGCGAACCCGTGAAAACCCGCCTACCACTCGGGGTTGCTGTGCTGCTGGGCCTGGTGATTCTAGCTGCTCTCGCCAACCTGCTGTTTGGGGCCGTCCCCCTGTCACCGAGCCGAGCTTGGCTGGCGATGACTGGCTCCGGCGATTCGGCGGTCAGCGATCCGGTGGCTCAGGACATCATCTGGAACCTGCGCCTGCCGCGCCTGCTGGTGGGGGCCCTGGTCGGGATCCACTTCGCTATCGCAGGATCGTTGTTACAGGCGGTTATGCGCAACCCGCTGGCCGACGCCGGGGTGATGGGCATTAACGCAGGGGCGAGCCTCGCGGCAGTGCTGGTCTTCGCAGCCGCCGAGCGTCTTACCGGCGACGGTAACCCCTATCTCCGCGCGGCACTCAGCCTCGACTGGCTGCCGTTCATCGCCTGCCTCGGCGGGCTCGCGGCGGCAGGGGTGGTCTACCGCCTGAGCTGGAATCGTGGTTCGACCCCGGTGAGGCTTGTCCTGTGCGGCATCGCCGTGGCGGGCCTGCTCAATGCCCTGGCGACCGGGGTCCTGGCCGGCTGGGCCCAGGCCACTACCGAAACGGTGCTGGCCTGGCTCTCGGGCAGCCTGTATGGCCGCGACTGGACGCACCTCACGGCGCTGCTGCCATGGACGGCAACCAGCCTTGTCCTGCTGCCGCTGCTGGTTCGAGGCGCCAACCTGCTGCAGTTGGGTGACGAGGTCGCTGCCACCCTCGGGCTTCGCGTCGAGCGCTCGCGCTTTGTCCTGCTGCTGGTGGCGGTACTGTTCGCCGCCAGTGCCGTGGGGGTCGTCGGCCCCGTGGGCTTCGTCGGCCTGATCGTCGCGCATATCGCGCGACTGATGGTCGGCCCCGACCTTAAGCGTCAGCTCATCGTCAGCCCGATATTGGGTGCCTTGCTCGTGCTCGCCTCGGATTTGATCGGGCGTTTCGTACTGGTGCCAGCTGAGATCCCCATCGGAGTGGTTACCTCGTTGCTCGGGGTTCCCTTCTTTCTCGCTCTACTGGCCAGGAGGCGCTAAGCGATGACACCCAGCATGTCCCCCCCTTCCCAAGCAGGTAAGCCCGTCCGTCTCCAGGCCCAAGTAGGTCCTGGCGATGCAGGCTCCCAGGCCCCGCGGCTATCGGCGCAAAACCTGCGACTGGGTTACGCCGACAAGATCATCGTGCCGAACATGACTCTCGATTTCGAACCGGGTCACATCCACTGTCTGATCGGTCCCAATGGCTGCGGCAAAAGCACCTTGCTGCGTGCCTTGGCAGGCCTGATGACACCCCAAAACGGCCAGGCACTACTTGATGGCCGCACGGTGACGAGCTGGCCCCGGAGACACTTGGCTCGGCGCCTGGCCATGCTACCCCAGCATCCCCAGGCGCCTGAGGGGCTGAGCGTCGAGCAGCTGGTACGCTACGGCCGCTTTCCTCACCAGCGCCTGTTTGCCCCCCTCAGCGAGCAGGATCACACCCGGGTGCGCTGGGCGATTCGGGTCACGGGCCTGACCGGCTACGAAGCCCGTTCGCTGTCGGCACTGTCTGGAGGCGAACGTCAGCGAGCCTGGATCGCGCTGTGCCTGGCCCAACAGGCCGATCTGCTGATTCTGGATGAACCCACTACCTTTCTGGATCTGGGCCATCAGTTGGAGATCCTGGAAATGTTGCAGGCACTCAACCGTGAGCAGGGTCTCACCGTGATCATGTCACTGCATGACCTCAACCAAGCAGCCTGGGTGGGGCACCGGCTGGTCGCCATGCGGGCAGGAGAGCTTATCAAGGCAGGGCTGCCATCCGAGGTGCTTACCGAACAACTCCTGGCCGAGGTCTTCCGCATTCGCGCCCGTATCATCGATGACGGTTCGCAAGCTGACAACGACACCCAAGCCGCTTCATCCCCCTATTTCGTGCCGGTGGCGTCTCTAACCCCGCCGACGCTATAGCGCACGGGAGAAGGGTAACGGCAAGTCTCAGGGCCTATACTTCACAATCTTTCTCATTTACCATTGAGACTCATTATATTCTATAACCAGAAAAATGGGCTCATCATGGAAACCTCACGCTCCACCCTCTCGACACTCGCAGGCGACTCCCCCAAGACACCCCTCGCCGCCGCCATTGGCCTTGTCTCCGTGCTGATCAGCGCCGGCGTACAAGCTCAGGAGACCGCCCAACTCGATACCCTGGTCGTCCAGGGCGACTGGCTCGGCAATCCGACCGAGGAAGAAGTGCAGACCTACGCCGGCACACGCACGGTGATCGAGCCCGAGCAGCTCCATGACAGCGGCGCGCTGAACATCGAGGACGCGCTGCGCTCGGTGCCGGGTGTACAGGTGCTCGACGAGACCGGCACCGGTGTGCTGCCCAATATCGGCCTGCGTGGCCTAAATCCGCTACGCAGCGAACGTTTGAAGATGATGGTGGATGGCTACCCGATCGCCATCGGCCCCTACAGCAACGTCAGCGCCTCCCTGTTCCCGGTGACGCTGCAGAGCATCGACACCATCGACGTGGTACGCGGCGGCGCGGCGGTCCATTACGGCCCCAACAACGTCGGCGGTGTGGTCAACTTCCTGACCAAACCCATCCCTGGGGAGGTTGGGCAGACCCTGTCGGAGCGGGTGACCATCGCCGAAGACACGGGAAATGTCTTCCATGACACCTATTACCGTGTCGGTGGCTTCGTCAATGACGACCTGGCGCTGCAGTTCCAGGCCAACGTCCAGGGTGGTGAAGGTTTCCGCGAGCACTCCGACACCGATGTCCAGAACTTCCTGGTCGACGCCGAGTACTTCATCGACGACCGCCACAGCCTGGACGCGAGCCTGCAGTACTATGAGGTGGACGCCGAGCTGCCCGGCGCCCTCAGCCCCGCGGCCTACGAACGCGACCGCACTGCCTCCCAGCGGCCTTATGACGCCTATGAAGCGGACATGCTGCGCGGGACACTGGGCTGGACCTATCGTCCCAACGACGACGTCGAATTCACTTGGCGCAATTTTGCCCACCGTGCCGACCGCACCTTCTTCTTCGGCCAGGACTTGGTCAGCGGCGGTGCCTGGTCCGACCCAGAGGCGGAATCAAGTCATGTAGCCGACTCTCCGCGAGTCTTTCATGTATGGGGGACCGAGCCGCGCCTGACCCTGCGCGGGGGTATCCACACCATGACGCTGGGTGCGCGTTATGTGAGTGAGGATGTCGACTTCGACGTCAATCGTCGGGATCTGAGCGACGGCAGCTATAATGAAGTGCGGCGCTGGGACCTGGAGACAGACGCCGTCGCGCTTTACGCCAGTGACACATTGAGCCTGATGGATGGACAGCTGGAGATCACCCCAGGGGTACGCTACGAAGATGTGCGCATGGACTTCTATGACGCCATCAACGATACCCCCTCGACCAATGATACAGACGAAATACTGCCGGGGCTGACGGTGGGCTATGCCGCCACCGATGAGGTCTTCGTGTTCGCCAACGCACAGAAATCGCTGGTGCCGGTCCAGATTGCCCAAGCTACCCGGGAGGGCGACGTGGCCAACGAGACCGCCTGGAACTATGAGCTCGGCGCTCGCGTCGATGTAACGCCGACTCTCACCACTTCGGCGACATTGTTCCGCATCGACTACGAGGACCAGATCCAGTTCGACAAGGCCAATGATCGCTTCGTCAACCTGGGCGAGACGCGCCACGAAGGCATCGAGCTGGAGACTGACTGGCAGACCACTGATCGCCTGTCACTGGGTCTTGGCTACACCTACCTCGCCACCGAGCAACGCACGGGCGACAACGCCGGTAATGACTTGCCCAACGCGCCGAAACATCACATCAGCGCCAACGCTCGTTATGAGATGAATCAGTGGCTGGCGAGCGTGAGTGTCAACCGGGTCAGTGACAGCTTCAGCGATGCTGCTAATACCCAACAGGAAACCGCTAACGGTGATGCCGGCGAACTGCCTGCCTACACCCTGGTCAACGCCCGCATCGGCCGCGATATCAGCCTCAGCGATGATACTCTCCTGAACGTTGGACTCTCTGCCACCAACCTGCTCGATGATGACGCCTACTTCCGTGGCACCGACGTCAGCCCGGTCGGACGCGTTCCGATGCCGGGTCGTGCCTATATGCTGGAGGCTCGCCTCGAATTCTGATCAACGGGCAGGGATATCCTGTCTATCATCGGCGGCGGCCTTCGGGCCGTCGCCCTAACAATTATTTAACATCTGAAATATATCATTTTCAGAACAGTGATTGAATGGAGGCAAAGAAATGATCTTAGTAACCAGCCCCAAAGTGCAATGATCCATGGGTACTTATCACGCATATCTATCCGGCTCATAAAAATAAAACTTCGCATCATATAAAGCCGCTTCCGGCCAGAAGCGGACATATGGAAAAGCTACGCACCATAAGATTTACATACATCCTATTTGGCCGCGTTATTCAGCGTTTCCATCAGGATATTTGAAATAAAGCCACAAGCTTCTGTTAGAATCATTGGTTCATTGGGCGAATTGAACTTACCTGCAGCATGTCGCGCATCTTTCCCAGACACCTCTGCACAATTTGCAGAACGGGCAAAACGTTCGCGCTGTTTGGCTGAGCATAGTCCGCTTTTATTAACATGCTGTCCAAGATATCTCTCAATATCTTCAAGTATGCGATACAGGCGAGGCCATGTTTTAATAGGGTCACCCCATAAAGCTAGCGCTGTCCGCAAATGATAGTTATCAATAGCGCCAGAAAGTAGCACTTGCCCCTGTGTTATAGAAAGCTCCTCTAAACCCTGGCCGCCTACAACAGGGACTGCCTTTACTTTCGAGCGAATCGTAGCAATAGTGGATGCAGGGATATACCTTTCATGCTTACCATCATCTGTCTCTTTAATTACCTCAAAATCCGCTGGCCTACGATGACCCGGGCATAAAAGTGATATTACAGCCGAGAACTCATAAATGACTTGAAGAGCCATATCTTGGATTTTTGAAAACTCTTCGTGCGATTCGAATGCAGGCCCAGAAAGATACACGGACCCATTCTCTTCAAACGAGAAAATATCACCATCAGGAAACCAACGAGGGAACTCTTCAAGATCAAAATTATCCCCGCACAATTTAATCAACCATCGAGACATTTCCCCTCCCCCAGAGGCTGAAAAAATATATCTAAATAAAATTCCAGATCGCCTTGCCGCTTCCAGCCAGAAGCCGGACGATTGCTTAATAATACAATTTACGGCTTATTTTCACTAATCTACAGCGTCGGTTCTGGCCAAGCTTACTTCGTATAGTGACGCGAAGAGAAGTAAAATCCTGTCACAGAGCCAATTATTGCACTCCCAAAAGCCAGAAGCTCAGTGAAGTGCTGGCTATTTAGCAAGGCCGCAGTTGAAATAATAACGAGAAGTGAAATAGTAAGAAAAATAGCTAACATTGGGGCGATACGCTTATTCATTCGCTCCGTAAGTGGCTCTGCCTGCCCTATACCACCACACGACCCACACATCAATCCGAGCTGCCCTCTCTGCCGCCAAAAAGGGAGCTCATGTTTTTTTGCGCAAGCAACACAGGAAGTATTATCCTCACCATTTGAACAGGTCCCTGTTCCAGCGCAATGCCTACAGGCATATAAATTAGATACAAGCTCCAAATCTAGCCACCCCTTTCTCCATAACAGTAATAAGATATCTCCAGCACAATCGCTTTAGTTCAGCCACTGCTTCTCACTACCTATCAGAATAGACTGAATCACTGAACCCGACCAGAAGCTAACATTTAAAAACCTATAACATGACAACTTCCCGAAAACATCTTCTATTAGCTCGCTGGCTAAGCATCTAACCCCCACTCAGCTCTCATAACTACAAGCTGAGTGGGATTTAACTTCTCGCCTCCCTAATTTTTACATCCGTTCTTGTCGCAGGTTATTCGTTGAGAGGATGAAACCCAATGGTCAGCATTCTCTCGCGTATTAAATCCGCAACCAGTAGTACCACCTTTTTCTCCCTTATGAACCACCCCTGTGGGTGTGTGCTTGACAGCCATACGAAACCTCTTTTTCAAACCAGTCATCCAAGGGATAAACAATATATATGAGCGATTAAGCCTGAAGATAGCCCTACCGGGCTACGCACATTTAATCAATCCACTCTAATGCAGGGTAGTCGAAATATCTCTTTTCGGCCAGAAGCGGCCATTCCGCCGGAACCACCAACTCAGCACGGCTGGTGGTAAGCAAACCTTCATTTTCTTTACATGGTGCTTCAATCTGGAAGTCATGCCAAGGCTAGATAATGACTACACCGTGGCGTCCAGCTAAAAGGATGGGGGAAAGCCTATGCGTGGTCGAACATGAGGATCGAAACGTGTACTCCACTGCCAGCACCATGCGGCCGGTGCTGAGATATAGATCCAGAACCTCCGCCTTCAGGCATAGGGCATGCCCTGGGCATACACCGACAGCTTGTGGGTGTGCTGGTTAAGCGAGCACGCCACGTTGCCCGACGGGTTTGCGTACAGGGTTATGACTAAGGCACAGGTGTTTGTTTAGTGATCGAGACGAAAGGCTGCCGCATGACGCTGGCACCAGGCATGGTAGTCCTCGGCCGGGAGGGCCGGTGAGTAGTAAAAGCCCTGGGCCTGATCGCAGCCCAGTTGATGCAGGGTCTCGGCCTGCAGCTGGGTTTCCACGCCTTCTGCGGTGACCACCAGGTCCAGGGCATGTCCGATATCGATCATGCAGGCCATCAGCTTTCGTGCCTGCGCGTCCTCACCGAGGTGAGACACGAAGGTACGATCGATCTTGAGGCCAGTAATGGGCAGGTGCTGCAAGTACTCGAACGAGGAAAACCCGGTACCGAAATCGTCGATGCTCACACTGAGGCCGAGATCACGAAGGCGCTGCACGGCATCGCGGGCGGCGCCGAGGTCGCCGATGAAGGCGCTTTCGGTGAGCTCTACTTCCAGGCGTTCGGAGCTCACTCCGGTATGCTCGATCAGCTCTTGAAGCAGCTCAAACAGCTTCTCGTCGTACAGGTTGTGTACCGACAGGTTGATGCTGATCGCGCTTTCGCTGCCTGGATGCAAGGAAAACGCCCCGGCGGCCTGCGCGACGAAATGGGTGATCGGCCCAATGAGCGAGGTGCTTTCCACCTTGGGCATGAACTGGCCCGGGGGGATCAGCCTGCCCTGGCTGCCCCGCCAGCGGATGAGGCCTTCACAGCCACAGACCTGGCCATCGGCCAGACGAATCTTAGGCTGGTAATGCAGTTCGAATTCCCGCTCGGCCAACGCCGCTCGCACCTGCCCGATCAGCTTGAAGGCCTCCAGGGAGCGTTGGTCGAAGGTCGGACTGAAGTGCATGTAACCTTTCCTTTGGTGAACAGATGCCATCATCGCGAGGCGGGCTTCGCGGAGCAGCTCCGTCACCGTCTTGCGGCCATCTGCGATCGCGCTGCCTATCGATAATTGGACGCGGACGGGCACCTGGCGGATCGGCAAGCTCTCTTCGCCGATCTCGAGAAGCCGCTGGCTGATGGTGTGGAGATCACTCGTCTCGATATCCAGTACGATCAGAGCCAGTTCATCGGGAGCGATACGGTAGGTCTGACCACCGCCACGAACCACCTGACTCAGCCGCTGGCTCATCGCGACGATGAGCTCATCGGCCGCCTCCAGGCCCAGCGCCTCGATGACGTCGGCGAGGTCTGTGACTTTCACCTTGATCACTCCGACCTTCGTCACGGGCGGCCTCAGAGGAAACAGCAGTGTGTCGAGGTCCTCACGGAGGGCGACTTGATTGGCGAGCCCCTAATGCAGGTCGGTTCGGGCAATATCCCGGTGGTCGAGGAACGCTTGGCGGCGCGACTGGAACAGCCATCCCGCGATACCGCCCAGAAGCAAGTACAGCGCGATGCGTAACATATAATTCGTGTAATGCTGCTCGACGCCATTTGCTACATCCAGAGGCATCAGCGCCATCGCGATGCTCGCGGCCAGGGCGGATACCAGACCGCCAGCCAAGCCATACCAGGCGGCGGCGAGCAATACGGGAATCAGCATCAGATAGGGGTAGGCGTACGCGGTACCGCCGGTAGCATATACAATCCCAGTCCCCAGGCTTAAGAGCAGCACTGCGATCCCGACCTGAGAGGTATGGCGTCCCGCTAGCAGCAGCTCCACCCGCTCAGGCCACGCCATCGGCTTCGGCTTCGTCACCCAAGTTGGTCTCATGGTCTGCCCCCCCCCTACCCATCTCATTAAATTAACAATTTCTTACCAAAGATAACTGAGATTTCTGACGGATTATTCGTGTTGATCTCTTTATCTAGTTATAAAGTATGGTTCATATCCATTCCATATCGATCCCTAGCCCCAGCCCTTTTCAACCCGCTATAAACGATATCCTCTTTCTCCGCTCAGCGCCTTTAATTCACTGCTGAGAGGCGCCTTCATGGCCATCGGATGGAAAATGGAAAGACGTTGCGTGGTAGCGCCTGGCTTTTATCTGAAATCCGGACAGTGCGCAGCCGCGCCGCCCGTGGCAAGCGCCATGGCCAGTGCAGCGCGCTGATACTCCGCCTGGCCTTCGAATACGGTCTGCGGTTTTCTGAGCTGGTGGAGCTGCGCTGGTCGGCCGTCGGCCTGATGACGCGCTAACAGCGGATCGGCGTAACGGGCCGGTGAACACGCCTTCCGCGGAACCCTCAGGCCAGCGACATTAGGTGCCCATCTATTGTTAAGTGGGCACCTATTCATAACTTCCCCAAGCACCGAGCGTGAGATCCGTCGCCGCCGTCGCTACGCCCCGTCGTTCAAGGCCAAGATCGTCGCGGCCTGCCTGGAGGGGCGGTCGGCGAACGTAAAGAAAGAGACCACATGATACACAGCCGTTACCGGCCAGAAGCTGACATTTGGATATCTCAAATATGACTTTTCTGGAAACAGTTTCTATCGTTCGCTGGCTAGGCATCTTATACCCATTCAGCCCTAATAACTAAAAGCCGAGTGGGGTTGCACTTATTGCTCCCCTAGTTTTTACATCCGTTCTTGTCGCAAGTTACTCGTTGAGAGGATGAAACCCAATGGCCAGCATTCTCCCGTGTATTAAATCCGCAACCAGTAGTACCACCTTTGGTTCCCTTATGAACCACCCCTGTAGGTGTGTGCTTGACAGCCATAGCAAACCTCTATTTTAAAACCAGTCATCCAAGGGATGAACAAATTATAAGAATGATTAAGCATGCAGACATCATCCCTACCGGGCTACGCACATTTAATCAGTCCTTTCAAACTCAGGGTAGTAGAAATATCTCTTTTCGGCCAGAAGAGGTCGTTCAGAGAGTTCTCACACAAAGCCGCAACCAGTGGCTCGCTCACTGCCCGACTTACGCGATATCAATGCTTTAAATATTCTGAGTTAGAACTATTCATCTTCATCTTTTGGCATATCGGATGAGCGTTTTTTCGCATCTAAAAAACTCTGGGTCTCAGTTGAGAATTTTATCGCATCCAGAACTCTCTGAGTCTCAGTTGAAGGTGATATCGCATCCAGAGCCCTCTGAATCTCAGCTGAGGGTCGTATCGCATCCAGAGCCCTCTGAATATCAGCTGAAGGTCGTATCGCATCCAGGGCCCTCTGAATCTCAGCTGAAGGTCGTATCGCATCCAGAGCCCTCTGAATATCAGCTGAAGATCGTATCGCATCCAGAGCTCTCTGAATCTCAGCTGAAGACTGCATCGCAGCTAGAGCCTGACTGGTATCAACTGAAGACCTCGCATATTCTGGAAAAGTAGATGCATGATAAGTCGCATCCTCTATAGGTAGAGACTTTTCTTCGGCTTCTATGTCCGCCACCTCTTCCGGAGTCAGTTTTACTTCGGCTTTTACCTTAGTCGTTTCTACGAAATGCTTCAGCCCTTCGAATAGGTCTTTAAATATATAGACACTAGCACTCTCCGAAACCTGCATCACCTCCGACCTTAATAGCCCATTTAGGAAGAACTTTCCTCCAAACTCTGTACCATAGTCCCCGTCTCGTGAAATTATCCATAGCCGCTTTTTTCGTTTGAAATTACTGAGAATTTGCTCCCAGGTAATCTCGTCACCAAGTGGGTCATTGCGCTTTCCAGGTGGATTTCCAACTTCTTTCCTCTCACGAGCACGTCGTAACTCGTCAGGAGTGGCCGTAACTGCACCTGAAAAAATGGAGGCCAACTCCTTTGAAACCTCGTCTTTCGACTCGGATACCTGTGCCAAAATCTCCAGTGTGTGTAAATCTATTTCTGCATTTACAGTAGACACTGACTTGCTTATACTCTTAATACTTTTGAGGATTTCATCATTCTTTCCAGCTTCAGAACCGGAGAAATGATCAGGTACGTTGATACCATGAAGTTTCATGCCTTGATTTTTTGTTCTAAGAAACTCAGCAGCAGCGCCAAGTTTGTTTCTCTCAACTTCATCAACCACTTGCTGTGTAACAAAAACATATGAAGCTTGTTCGGCCAATGGACCTAGCAACTTCCGTCCTTTGTCAGTACGATATAAGTCTAGGTACTTGTTAGCATCAATGAACAGAAGCGCATCTTTGACAGACATATTATACAATGCTCACGTTGAGGTGTTTGGTTCCTTGCAGACTATTAAATACACAGGCTCCTAGCATCGTCCCGTTATACCAAAAGCTGAAAAAGTTTCATCAGTATAGTCTAAAATTCACCTATCGGCCAGAAGCGGCCATTGAGAATATTCTGATGTATAACGCTCTGAATAAGCCGCCAATTTGGAGCGGCAGCGGAAAATTTATGAAACACTGCCCTCAAGCCTGCCGGACCTTGCATATCAGAGACCGAACTATACTGTTCTCAAGCTTTGCAGCAATCGGCGACAGATTGTCCTGCTCTTCTCGCCAGTGCATACCCTCGTTGTAGATAACGCCCAAAAGATAAAAGTATTCAGGGATAGACGCACCTACGCTTTCGGCGAACTCTAGTTTCTTTCGAGTCTTGAAAGTATTGATAAAGGTATCGCGATCTGCCTGCGATTGCAGTTGTTGATACGCATTCTTCTCGACCAGATTTCTCACCGCACAACACACCGCCAACGGGTCAAACTCTTCTTCACTATCAGCGTATTTTCGGCATTCCTCGCTGATAAACGTATTAAAGTTTTGTCCCTCGCCCCAAGTCGCCTTCAAGTTTAGCGATTCGAAATCCTGCCTCTTATTGATCTCGCCAGGGTGGTAGTGGAGCAAGTACTTCGATACATCTTGCTCAATGTTCGGCTGCTGTCTATTTCTAAGCAACTTGATCATTGCTGGTTTTGCATTGATGTCGTGCTTGTATAAGTAATAAACCTTTTGTTTGCTGAATACGAAATTTTTAAAATAATGCGGATTCAAGTGCGTCAAGATTAGAGGGTAGAGTCGCCGTCCTTCGCCTTTGTAGCGGTCAATCATTTTGGTAATGTAATATTGAACCGCAACAAGGTTCGCGTCATCCAGGTAATCAAACACCTCATCTATGATTAAAATGCCATTCTTGCTACGTAATTTGTTTTGGGCGCGATGCAGCAGCGCAACAAAGGTAATTACATCTCTTTGTCCGTTAGAAATGTGCTTTGCTTTTGGGAACTCGACGACCAGCTTACGGCCCTTTTCTTTGGGGGCAATTTTACACCACGACGTGTTGAATGCTGCGAGGATTTGAGAATACTGCTTTTTCTCAAGCACATAATCGGCGTACTTCTGCGCTCGCTTGAACTTAGGCTTATCGGCAGCATACAGACTAGATATCTGAATCGCTGCCAGATAAGCAACGTGCCTTTCTGTAAAGCCTAGGTTGCTAGACAATATTAGTTCAGCTATTTGCTTAAGAGGCTCAATTGCTTCAAATTCGTCCAGCTTATTGGCTTCTATCCATGCTAATAGCTGATCAGTGTTTCCCCTCTGTCGATTGACGTCTTCGACTAAATCCGCGATTGCCTGTGAGTTGCGAACTTGGCCGATCCGATCAAGCTCAACGAACTTGTCACCAATACCTTTAATAAAACTCGAGCTATCAGAGAACTGCGTAATGTTCGGCAAGACTTTTCCATTCGTTCCGAATTTTCGCTTCTTTTTAGTGTAGCTATATCCGAAAGACTCCTGCGCTGGGATAGTCTCAATAAGTACAACTGGCTCAACATCAATGGAAGCACTGACGACATTTCGTCCGCCAAAATTTCGCCCTACACCTTTAGCCTTTATCTGATTATTGATAACGAACCACGAAAAATGCTGCTGTATTTCGTTTTTTTCACCATTGGCTGTAAGCGAGTACACCTGATGAGTTACATCTTCATATTCTATACAGAGCTCAGGAGGCAGATCAGAGTCTGCCTTGTGATGGTTATCTTCTTGAACTGAAAGCCGATTTTGCAGCAGGCTTAAGAATGCAGCAGCAAATGAACTTTTCCCAAATCCATTTGGTGCGACCAGCAGGCTAGGTCGGTTAGCGAGAATATCTAGCTCAAAGGCCTTCTTCTCGATCCCTTTTATATTTTTTATCTCGATCTTCTTTATTGTCAATCCATGCCCCTTAATTTTTTGCCCGATTCCCGTGACTCATAACGCCGAGCTCACAGGAAAATTGCGAGTGCAGCGAGTGATTTTTCCTGTGCAGCTGATTGCTAGGCGCTTTTTCTCGTCTTGGTAGTGCATGATGGTTCTAGGACTTCTCTACTTCAGGCGGTGGCGGGTCCACATCAAAGTAGACATACTCTGGCTCGCGTCTCAAACCTTCAGCCGGGTACGTTTTGACCAAACGTCGATTACCCTTGTCATACGTAATGCCATCGACCAAACACGCTTCAGCTACTTGCGGATTGTAGGAATACAGCCACGCATAATTTTGTTTCGTCCACGATAGCACCACCTTCTGCAGTGCCCTACTGTCGTCAAAATAGTCCTGATCCTTGACGGTGATTCCCATCACGTTCAGACAGAAGCCAAGAATCCTGGCCCCCTTAAAATTTGGGAAGCGCACCATATCTACTATCTCATTGTAGACAAGGCGACGCACTTTGAATTTTACTACCTTGCCCGCAGCTCCATTTAGACTTCTAAAATTGAACAGCTCACCCCAGACGGAGTTATGCTGGATCCACCAACATTGGTTGGCAGGGGATCGTACCGCGGATGCGGAGAATATGACCTCGAAGATTAAGGAAGCTAGGTGATCATAGAAGGATTCCCAGCGATGCTCCTCCCGAACTCTTAGCTGGAGGCCCTCAGGAACCCCACTCTTTTCGAGAATCTCGATAGCGTCCTTGATGAAGTCAACGACAACTCGAAGTCTCGCTTGTACATCGTCATCCCAGCCGCTGTTCGCGATTCCATCAATTTTGTAGAGATCGAACACAGCGTGCTCAATGTAGCCCTTTGCGCGGTAAAGTACGAAGGAGTGATTCCAAAAGTCCTTCTCTACATAATCGCGGAGGGTCATCAAAACTACCCGACAGTAAGCTTTCCATTGCGCAGCATCCCACTTTCTTTTGTCCCATATGTCTGGATCTAAAAGTGTTCCGATTACCTCAACCATCTTGTGGTTTGAAAACATGGCTTGGCTCAGCGGCTTGTGATAGCCGAGCAAGCCGGATTCGTACCCTTCGGCCTCATGGAATAGAAAAGAATTCTTATTTGCGAGGGCCTCGTTCACGATATTCTTGGAGAAAATCTCTACTGGGATGCCGTACTTCTGTGTCTCTCCAATCTCATGGAACACAGCTAACGCAGTACCGGGGGACGATTCGACAATTGCCCGGCAGAACCTCTTATCGGCTATAAGAAGCAATATATCATTAGCACAGGCTGTCACCTTCGGCGGGTTCTTATCTTCCTTTTCGTGCCTGCGGTAGTTTTTAAACTCGCCCCTATCCGTCGCGTGGCGAATCAACGACTTCGCCGATCGTGAAACTTCATCTGCAATCACAGATAGCTCAGAAGGAGAACCTTTGAGAATGAATTGATAAAGAATTTGGCCATACCGCTGGGCATTCCTCTTACCAAAGACAGGAGGACGAATGAAAGCGAACCATGCCCATGTTAGAAACGTCAGAAGAAAAAGACCTCCGAGGAACGCCTGCCACCCTGACGGTGTCAAGAGATTCCCCCGTGGAACCAGCCATTGCTCCGCACGCCACAGATCCGTCAGGAGAGTCAAAACGCCCACAGCTGCTACCACAGAGAATGTTATCCCTTGGAGCGGTATCGGTGTTGTTCTGACCCTAAAGCGGTAGCGCACATCCGCTATTGTCCATGCCAACACCATGAGCGCTAGTCCAGCAAGAAACTCGGAGAAACCAAAGAATCTTGGAGCATTCGCATCAAGCGGAACAAAACACAAAAATCCATAACAGTAGTTGCTCGACACCTTTCCCCCTATTTAACACCTATTTTTTTGATTGTCTTGAATAGACGTAGAAACCCCAGAAAGCAAGCCACACTACTAGTGCCTAACAGGCATTAGGCCGCACGCTTGATATTCCACATGAACGCGCACGCGCGTTCAATAATGTTATGCTGCGCGCTCGCCCACCTCTTATCTCATTGAAAAACTCAGAAGTTAAGTATAGCTTGGAAGCATAACACCGATCATCCTGCATGCCACATATCTCCAACGAGCGTACTTGCTGCCTTTGCCGGCATGTCCGCTTTGGGTCGATAGCGGTCTTTCCTTTATGTATACCCCCCCCTTACTCCAGTCGCATGATAAGGCTGTAAACCAGTAGAGAATCGTCAACCATACATCTACCAGTGTGCGACCTCGCCGCTGCGAAGGATGAAACCTCGTCAGGAATGGTCAGGAAGAAGCCGCTGCGCAGGTAGACGATGATCTCGCCGCTCATGGCGGCCATGTAGGAACGGTCGCTCCGCAGGCATTCCAATGCCTCGCGGAAGCTCTCCAGGGGCTGTGTGAAGCTGTCACGAAGATCGATGGCCCGGTTAGCGGGTCTGTGGGGGAGGGGAGGGCTGTATCATGGGTAGGCTACCCAGCGGATAGTGTGGCTATCAGGGTAGCCCATGGCCAACGCGGACTACTGTTGCTTCAACGGGTACCAGCATCAGTCCAGAAAAGCAGAGATACTTTCCTCGTCGATCACTTCTTGTACCGCATCCAGAGCGGCCTGGTCGGTAGTGAAACGGTCGTCCCACACATGGGAGGTGCCATCGTCGTTGACGACTTCCAGCAGCCAGTCGGTCTCCTCCTCCAGCCGGTAGATATCCACCCGCAGGGTGTGGCCGTCGCGGGTGATGGTCTGGCTCAGGGGGCTCTGGATCAGTTCGGGTTCAGTGCTCA
The DNA here is from genome assembly GCF_030708455.1 of Halomonas sp. SSL-5. Classification (GTDB taxonomy): domain Bacteria; phylum Pseudomonadota; class Gammaproteobacteria; order Pseudomonadales; family Halomonadaceae; genus Halomonas. The sequence continues at coordinate 115,174 of NZ_JAUYWF010000011.1, read as the reverse complement.
TGGCGGTGTCTCGTGGTTGGCGGAGCGAGCGGCGCCGGGTGGCGTTGCGGCGTCGAGCCGGCCTATTCATCTATCGTGGAGCTGAAGGTGGGCTGGAAGAGAGTTCCCTCGGTCAACTGCTCTTCCACTTGGCCGGCGTGTAGCGTCTCTTCCCGAGACGGGTAGTGACGCAGCAGCCCCCTCGCCTGGCGGCGGACAGATTCTGGGAGGGAGGCATCCTGCGAAAGCGCCTGCAGAAACTCCCCAGTGTGAATCACAGCGCGTGTGCGTTCAGATGGCATGGTCATCGGCATCTCCTCACCCGATCAGGCCACATGCGGCGGCGACAGTAAGGTCACTCCACCCCCAACGCCTTCACCACCGCATCCACTGGCTCGGCATAGAAGCTGGTCTGGAACTTGGTGAACAGCTCGGCGGGAATGGTTGGAATATCCGCAGCGCTGGCCATGGGCAGGGTGACCCGTTTGCCACCGGCGTCGAAGGCGACTTGAAGGCACTCGGCGAGGTTCTCCACGGGCTTAAGGCTGCCACCCAGGCTCATGTCGCCTAACACCACCATCTGGCTCTGGGTGGGCCGGCCCAGCAACCCGGACGAGAAAGCCACCAGGCTGGAGAGGGCGAGGTCGCGAAGCACGCCGGTGTTCTGCAGGTCGACCACATGCAGGTGGAAGTCGTGCTCCAGCACCTTGCTGGAGCCACTGATACGGCTGGCGTTGGCCTTGAAGTAATCGAAGGCCATCTTGACCTGCTCCTTGGCGGAGGTGGAGTTCCACAGCCCAGACATGGCGAGCTTACCGCTACCGGCGGTGACCTGGAGCTCGATGCGGTAGACCCCGGGCATGCCCTTGTCGCTCAAGCCGATGGTATGCACCACGCCGGGCTTGCCGAGGCCCTCGGGGATCAGCCCGCCGCCGCCTTGCTCCTTCACCGAGACGAAGTGCTCCTCCAGCGTCTCCTTGTCGATGTAGCTGAAGTGGACGTCGTAGAACTCCATGCCGCCGATCTTCTTGAGCTGCTCCTTCACCCGGCGGCGCACCTGCAGGGCGTACTCCAGGCACTGGCGCACGTCGTCCTTCTGGTACTCCCCATGCGGGTAGAGCAGCTTGAGCAGGCCGGATACGGTCTTGCGCACGGCGATGACATCGCGCTGGTTAAGGTTGTCACCCAGACGGAAGTGCTGGTCGATGGCATCGGCGAAGCTGCGCTTGCGCATCTCGCGGAAGAACTCGGCCAGGTAGTCGACGATGAAGCCGTAGCGTTGGGTGAAGAACGACGGCCGCATCTTGGGGATCTCCCAGCCCGGGATGTAGGCGTGGAAGCGATCGAAGAAGGCGGCGTCGATCATGGCCTCGGGGAACGGGGTCAGCAGGTGGCTGGTCTTCACCAGCGACTCGACGCTCTGGTTGATGTTGCCGATGAACACCATGGAGGCGGAGGCTTCCATCTGCTCCCGCCCGCGGGCGAAGGAGCCGGAGGCCATGTAATCCTTCATGATCTGCACGCCATCTTTGTCCTTGAACGAGATGCCGGCCACCTCGTCGAAGGCCACCAGGTCCCACATACCGACCAGGCCGATGCGCCGCGAGCTCATGTTGTAGAACAGGTTGGCCACTGTGGTCTGGCCACCGGAGACCAGGATGCTGTTGGGCGAGCACTCCTTGTAGATATGGCTCTTGCCGGTGCCGCGGGGGCCCAGCTCGCAGACGTTGTAGTTGTTCTCCACAAACGGAATCATCCGGGCCAGCAGGTGCCACTGCACCTCGGCGTCGAGCTCGGCGGGCTCCATACCGATGGAGCGGATCAGCACCTCGCGCCACTGGTCGGTAGTGAAACCGCGTCGCCCCTCGAACAACTCCTCCATGTTCATGTGGGGCATCTGGATCGGCTTGAGCTGGCTGACCCCGAACGGTGAACCGCGCTGGCCCTCCTCGTGGTAGTAGCTCAGGGTGGCGATGACCCAGATCCCGCCCACCAGCAGCTTCTCATGCTCCTTGACGATGCCGGCGGAGATCTCGGCATCCTTGATCCCCAGGTTGCTGAACGCGGCCTCGTAGCAGTCCTGCTTCTCGTTGAGGCGCACGGTCACCCGGTCGATGACCTTGAAGCTGCCGCGCTCACGGACCAGCGACTTCACCTTCTCGGCCTCGTCGGGGCGGACGTAGTTGTCAGTGAGGATCGTCTTGACGTTCTTCAGGCCCTCGGCGATCACTTCCGGGTCGTCGGTGGCGCAGTACATGCCGAGCAGATACTCCAGCACATAGACCGGCACGTTGGCGCCTTCCTTGACCCGCTGGGTCAGATCTTTGCGCACCACCCGGCCGGCGAAGTGGGCGTTGAGCAGGGTGTCGAGGTCGCTCTCCTGCTCCGCGGCGGGGTGAGGTGGCATATCGGGCTGCGGTTCACTGTCCATGCTGAAAGTCACGCCAGAGGCTCCAGGATACGGTGGTGACAGGGTGCCATCGTGAGCGGCCGGCGGAGCCGGGCCCTTGGCTTAGAAGAAATCATCGGTGAAAGCCAGATCAATGACCACCCGGTAACGCTCAAGCTCGGTCTGCAGGTCCTTGTCGCGCAGCACCAGGAAGTAGTCGCGCTTGCGGTCGAAGTCGGTACCCGACAGCGACAGGCGCACGGACTTCATGCGATCGCTGATGTTGTCGCTCGTGCTGTCGAAGGTCACCGTCTCCTCGCTTGAGACGGCCTCGGCGCCCTCGAAGATAGCCACGGCCAGGGTGATAGGCTTGAGCTGCTCGCTGACCGCCTCGGTCTGCAGCAGCTCGAAGCGCTGGATGTTGTTGACCATCTTCAGCGAGGCCTTGGGCGAGATCACGTCCACCTTGCGGCGGGTGCGCTTCTCGACCTTCTCGCCACGCAGCTGCTTGACGGTAAGCACCGGCACGACGATCTCCTGGGGCATGATCCCGCCATGCACGAAGCGGGCGCCGCCGACGAAGTGGAAGCGGTGGGCGCCCTTGGGAATCCAGAACTCGGTCCCACAGGTGGTGCCTGCGGTCTCGCGGGTGTGGCCGTGCCACACGCTGGTGTTATCGGGCAGGTTGGTCCCCAGCACGTAGCGCTTCTTGCTCTTGAAGGCGCCGGCAGGCTTCTCGGTCAGGCTGGTACGGTCGGTGGCGTCCAGCTTGCTGCGCTGGAACAGGAAGCCGTGATCGGCGGTGACCAGCACGGTGCTGGTGTTGAGGTGCATGAGGATCTTGCGGGTGAGCGTATCGAGCTCCTCGATGGCGTCCTCCACCGCGGCGAAGGTCTCGCTCTCGGTGCTGGCGGTATCCCCCCGGGCGTCCACCACGTTGTGGTAGACGTAGACCAGCTGCATGCCCTTGATCGTCTCCCGGCCCTGCTCGCGGGACCAGCCCCTCACCTCCTCGGCGGTCACGGCCATGGCCTGGCCGCTCACGGCGGCGCTCAAGCGCTGGCTGCGGTTCTCGGTGCCCTGGCTGGACTTGCCATCCACCAGCACGCTGTCGCTGCCGGGCTGGTAGCTGAGCTCACGGTGCGGCAGCAGCGAGGCCATGCCGAGGGTGGTGTAACTGGGCACCACACCGAGCTGACTGCCCAGGGTGGCCTCGCTGTAGCGCTTGGCGTTGATGCGCTCGCGCAGCTCCTCGGCCGCCTCATAGCGGAAGGCGTCGCTGATGATCACCACCAGGCGCTTGTTGCGGTGGGCGTCCAGGTGCGGGCGTACCACGTCGCGGAAGAAGTGCTGCTGGTTGGGGATGCGCGGCAGCTTCCAGTCGTGCAGGCGCCCCTCGGTGTCGATGCGCTCGCTCCAGTTGCGGGTGAGCTGGCCGAGGAACCACTCGTCGTAGCAGCGCTCCATCGCCTCATCGAGCTTCTTGAGCAGCTCCACGCCGGTGCTGTCGGAGGCCACCGCATAGTGGCGGTAGGCGGTATCGAAGCGGTAGAGCTCGGTGCTGTAGGCCTGGTAGAGCGCCTCAACACTCTCGTAGTGGAAGCCGTTGAGGTGCTGCTGTCGCAAAGCAAACAGATCGATGGCGGCGCTCAGCGCGGCGTAGAGCTGACGGTAGCGCGCTCGGCGCTCGTCGTTCTTGTGGCGTGAGGCCCAGTAGCCGTCCAGGCGTTCGGCGATGATGCCGCGGAACATCTCCAGGTCGCGCACATCGGCCTGGGGGATGGCCTGGCACAGATCGACGATGATCTGCTTCTCGACGACTTCGAAGGTCGCCACATTGGCCAGCCGCTCCAAGGGCACGTCGCGGATCTTGTCCTCGATGCGCAACGCTTCGGCCACCCATCCGGAGATCACATCGAAGGCCGGATAGAAGCGCGAGCTATCCCGCCAGCGGGAGAGCAGCGCCCGGGAGGTGGCCCGGGCGTTGACCGAGGCGATGGCATGGCTCTGCGCCCAGTCGGGGATCTCAGAGATGCTCTCGCAGTAGCCGGTGGTCAGCAGGCGCAGCATCAGCTGGCCGAACGGCAGAGGGGCTTCCCCACTGAGTTCCGCCTGACTGGCGGGGTAGCCCACCTCCAACTGCAGGGCCCGCACCAGGCTTGGCACCAGGGCGTACTTGGCCATCTCATCCAGCGACGAGGGATTGCCCTCCAGCCCCGTCTCCTCGGCCACTGCCTCATCGCCGAGGTGGAACAGCAGTGTGGCGATATCGCCGGCGGGCGCGCCCACCACGGCAGCACACATGGCCAGGTCGAGGCCATCCTCGTCCATTTCCGGCGTGACCAGGCGCCTGAGCGTTTCAACACGCTTGCGGCTGCCCAGAAACGCCTGACGCTGGGCCAGATGGTCACGCAGCGCATGCCGGGTGAGGCCCAACTCGTTGAAGGTCATCGAGAGCTGATCGGCGTAGAAGCGCCCGGAGTAGAGCTTGATGTCCAGCAGCCAGTCATCCTCCGGCGCGGGCTCGGCGTAGGGGAAGTAGAGCAGCGTCTGCGTCTCCGGCTCTTCCAGCTCCAGACGCAGCTTCACGCCAAAGGTGGACTGGCCGGCCATGTTGAGGATCTGCACGCCATCCAGAGAAAGGTCATGTAGCGCTTCGGCGAAGTGGCCGGGGGCGTCGTACCAGAAGACGAGGCGGTGGCCTTCAGTGAAGAAGGATTGACTCAGCCCCAGAGTAAGATCTTGAGTATTCATACGAAGGCAGCCTGAGATATTTTTTTACTTCCATCCATAGGTCAATATCTACTAGCATTCTGCAATGGGGAAATAAACATCCCCCAGAAATGCTCGGCCATACCTTCATTTGTCATTAGGGCATCCCTATTTCCAGACATCATATGGCCGCCCATGAGAGGGCGAAAACCAATCACTTGCCCGTTATCATCTATAGTCATGCTTTCGTTGCAAGAATTTTTCGATATCCCACTTTGGCTATAACAAATATCCCCTAATCCGGAATTTCGATCACTTCTCCATATGCCGCACTGACAAGCCTTTTGTCCACTTTTATAAATAGCGCATGAAAAAGAATCTGCGTCACGGATCTGGAAATCGATATCCAAGCCAGAATTCCTACGCTTAAGCTCTTCAAGAGAGTTTTCAAAAAATCTAACCAAATATTCAAACCCTTCCTTGCAAGCACGATCTCGGTCTAAATCAGTGATTTTTTTGGGAACAGCCAAGTTGCTGGAGCGAGGAGCCTTAATAGCAGGAGAGCTCGATGACTGTGTGGCCTCAGGGCTCAAATGGTTACGCCTGAAAGACTGGGCGCCGACTTTATCTAACGCTCTTGAAACTGCGTCGACGACCTGAACAAACCCTTCATCATAACTAGGAAATTGAACAACTGGTTTACCATCTTTAGTAGCAGCTAGGAGTTTCCCGAATGGCAGCTGATGCCAGGCACAAGGTCTAAGGATAACAGGGATTACTATTACTTCGCCACGATCATTTCGCTGCAATGCACTTTCCATCTCTACTTGGAAGCAATAGTCGGAATTTATAAAATCACTGCTTACTAGCAGTAAAATGATATCGGCTTCTAGGAAGTTCTTGTCAATCTTCCCCTCAAAATCTTCTCCAGGCACAATTCTTCTATCATGCCAAGCATCAACCTTCCCCATGCGCTTCAGAGGAGATAAGTGCTTCTCCAACTCGTTACGCAGCTCTTCGTCTGCATGTGAGTAAGAAAAAACAAGCTTCGCCATATTTCCCCCTGATGTTAGAAAGTAAATACAATCATCTATAGCTAGACATAGCGACTGATCTGTTTGAGGAATGCAATTAGACGCCCCGTATTCATTGGTGAACTCCCAAGTTCAAACTGCTGCCAAGCGTCAATGAAAATCATCTCATCTCTATTGGGCTTTCTCCCTCCGGACTGGCCACTTCCACATCCCGCAGAAGCAAGCGCTAGATCGATACCCGGAGCCTTAACATACACCTTGACGCAAACCGCACCAATGCCACGCTGATGATTTATCTGATCAGCAATCCAGCCCTCTGAAATTTCATCTAAATCTTTTTCGATATTGTTAATTGATATCTTGATCATGAATGCTCCTTGATATTATATCGGCCTTATTTTCCGGTGATTTGGTTTACCTCCGCCAACAGATTCCCAAACTTCCCATAGTTCACCTTCACGCCATCATCGAGATCCAGTGAGATCCGCTGGTCGGCATAGTGACGGAGCTTCTCATCAAAGGCATTGACCTCGGCCTGCTGCTTGTAGAGCTTGCTCAACTCCTTCTCGATGCGCTTGGCCTCGGCGGCGGAGGCGCTGGTTTCCTTGTCCTGCTCCAGCTTCTCGACGTAGCCGGCGAGTTTCTCGATGAGCGGGATCACGTAGTCGGTACGCATCTCGGCAAGGGTGCTCTCTTTGCAGCGGTGCAGGTAGACCAGGCATTCGAATGCCTTCTGCTTGCCGGAGCTGAACAGCCAATAGATGGGCCGCTTCTTGTAGGTGCGCAGGTGATCCTTGTAGAACTGCGTACTCAGGTAGCGGCGGATGGTATCCAGCGCGGTTTCACCTTTCTTTGGCTTGATGGCGTGCAGACAAAGACTTTCGGCAACAAAGTTGAGGTTTTCCTGCAGGTGCTCCTCTCCCCAGACGGTGCGAACGAAATCGCTGAAGCGGTTGGTGGCATCGTCGTGGAACCACTCTTGATCGGTGAGAGGGATGATGGCGTTGTCATCCGGGGTGAAGCTGGGTTCAGGAACTTGGGCAAGGTAGTCTTGGATGGTTTCACCTTGGTTGGCGAGAATCAGGCCGGGCTTGTCCAGCGAATAGCGGCCCATCATGCAGCCGATGGCATAGCTTACTAGCTCTTTGAGCGTGTCGCACTGAAGCAGAGTTTCCAACTCTTCCTCGTTGCGGTTGCCGCCGTAGCGATAATGGGGGTTGCAGGTAAGAGTGATTTCAGCCGGAGACACTTCTGGTATCAAATGATCCTGCAAACAGTAGGCTTCGATAAAAAGACGGTTATTTTCTTCTTCCAGCCTCTGACTTTTTGTAAGCTTATCTTGCCACTGGTGGCGAATCTCTTCATAGTTTTTCTTTATAGCTGACTGGGAGCCATGAAGTCTCAACAGTGGCAGGCTGGAAAAACTCCATGACGTTTCCCTTGAATCCCAATCCTCCTTGGATAGGGAAACACAGCTTTCAGCATTTTCACAAACTCTTTCCTTTTCTTTTTCACCAAGTTTTACAACCGGAATTGATTTTACGTTAGCAACCACATAATGCTGCGTTGAATTCATCAGGCCCAAAAAATGCGATGCCACTCTAGAGCAGCACACTGCGTGGATATAGCTCAGGTCATCTCCAAAGATGGAAGGGCCAGTTGAATCAAAGACGCACCCGCCGAACGTCCGCCTTACAGAAAACCCTGAAGTGCTTACTTCTGACCATGTAAGAGATGGCAAGAAATAAAATGATGTGTTCTGAACTTGTCGCGACGCAGAGCCATATAGCATAGCATTATAAGAGACAACCTCTTCTCCATCTTCTTGCCAGTTGATCAGGTTTTCATTATTTCCGTACCATTTCCTGCTTCCGCCTCCTTTGTTATATGGAAACCATTTCCCCCCGCTTTCCTTTGATTCTTGCCTAGACGTAACTTCAAACCTGGATTTTGAGATATCCACTTCATGCCAGAGTCTTAGAAAGCGTTCGTTATCGCTTGTTATCATTCCCTTTTTAGGCGAAGCCAAGCTTCCTAATAACGGATTTTTTTTAAAAGCCTCAACCGAATACTGATCAGCCCAATACGCAATCGGCGAGCCGGGAATATATGAAAAATCCTCTTGCCTAATATCGAAGTAGCTATTCTCGCGCCTCAATAAAGCTACGGGCTTTGCACTTGCAGTCTTTTCCACAAGCCTAAAAACAGTTGGCCTAAACTTCCCTGCGACATTTTCACTAACAACCCATGCAACGGTCTGAACTATCTCTCCAGAGATTTGATCAAAAGCCCTTGCACCAAGATGCGCCATTGTTATTATAGCCTTGTTCTTTATAAGTTCCTTTCTAAGCTTTTCAAAGCTTGAAGTAAACATCCATGTATGCATGTTAATCTGCGCATTATATCCCCCCTCCCTTATCAAACCGAAAGCATGCTCCATAAAAACTGCAAATAAGTCTGCTTTACTGTTCGGGTATGTCTTTTTGACATGGTCTTTAAGCGCTTTATTCATCCCCTTGCTGCCCATATAGGGCGGGTTGGCAATCACTGCGTGATATCGCTGCGCCAGTAACCACGCCTGCTGTACAACCGGCATCAACTGCTTGGCAGCAGTCTTCTGCATGGTGTCGCCGCTATCGCTGAGCTCAGTTAGCACCTCCAGCAGGGTCTTGAGCGGAGCTTCGAGGCTGTTAGGCACTTCGATCAGCGAGCCGAAGGTCTTGGCGTCCTGGAAGCGCTCGATCAGGTCGACGATGGTCTTGTAGGTGTTGTCGTTGCTGGAGAGCTCTTTCTGCTCTCCCTCGAACAGGCTCTGGGACTGGCCCTGGTGCCAGTCGCCGGTCAGATTGAGCTCGCGCCATAGTGTGCTGGCGTTCAGGTGCTGGGTACTTTGCACGGCCATCACGTTCAGGCGGACGCCCCGGCTGAAGATGCGGCGGTCGTCTTCACGGGCCTTCATCAGCAGCGCGAAGCCGGCGAGCTGGGCAGCGCGGTCGTCGATATCCAGCCCGAATAGATTCTTCTCCAGGACCAGCTTGGGGATGTCTCGGGAGCGGTAGCCTCGCTCCTCGTAGATGGCCTTTAGCACGTTGTAGGCTTCCACCAGGATATGGCCGGAGCCACATGCGGGGTCGAGCACCTTGATCGTCTCGGGGTCGATGCTGGCCGGGGTGATGGCGTCCAGCTGGGCCTGCACCTCGGGCTCCTGCTCGGCGGGCTCGATGTAGTAAGGCATCTCGCCCTTGAGGGGGGAGTCCGGGTAGGTCTGCAACCACTGGCGGCCCACGGAGTTCTGTACCAGGTACTGGACGATCCAGTTGGGGGTGAACAGCTGGGTGGCGGCGGGGATGTCCTCGCTCTTCACCACCTTGCCGATCACTTGGTCCTTCTTCTCGGCGATGTAGAACTGGTAGAGCCAGCCGATCACCTCGACGTCCTGCCAGTCTTCCTCGGGAATCGCCTCGACCAGATCGCGGATCAGCGAGTCGGTCTTGGTCAGGTTGTCGGGCAGCAGCAGCTCGCTGGCGTCGTCCAGCGGCTCGAACAGGAACGGCATGGCCTCGTGCAAGGCGTGGCACTGGGCCAGCAGTAGCTCGCGGTAGAGCGCCTCGTCCTGGGTGCCGTCGAGCTTGAGTTCGCGCACCCGGGCAGTATCGAGCCCGGGCAGATCGATCTCCAGGCAGTCATCGAGGATCTGGAAGCCGCCCTCGTGGTCCGGGTGGGAGAGCACCCGTCGGCCATGATCCAGATAGCCCTTGAGCTCCATGAAGCGGATCGCGCACAGGCGGTTGAACCAGCTGTAGGCCGCCTGCTCCATGGCCTGCTCGAAGCCCAGCTGGGTCACCCACTTGGCCAGCGCCTCGCGCGGGCCACGCAGGGCCTTGGGGAAGCTGTGGGTCTGGCCATCCAGGGCACTGATCAGCATCACGTCGCCACGCACCTCGGCGGGCGCCACGTGGCCCTTGGTGATGCCGTAGCGGGCGGCCTGGCGGGTCATGGTCTCGATTAAGCGGGTACGCGCCTTGGGGGCGTACTTCTTGATGTTCCCTGTGTTCATGCTGGATTCCTGATCGCGCGGGTTGCCGAGGGGTTGGCAAATGAGGCATGGCGGCCCCGTGCTCTGAGAGGCGGGGCTGCTCGGTATAGCGTCGGTTTAGCGGATGCGGATGCGCTTGTTGGCCTGGATGGCGTCGTCGAGCTCGCGCTTGAGGGCGTCGAGGAAGGCATCGACCTCCTGCTGGCTCTCCAGGTAGACCCCTTCATGGGTGCGGCTGAGCACCTGGCTGACGCTGACGTTGGCCACCGGCTTGGGTGCGGCGACTCGGGTGGGCGCGGGTTCACGCACTTCATCGGGCGGTGTGCCGGTATCACCGCTGCCGCCGCCCTGGGTTGAGTCACCCTCGCCGTCTGGCGTGGCATCGCGGTCCGGCTTGCCGCCGTTATCCGCCTTCTGGCGGGCGATGCGCTGGCGTTCGGCCTCGGCTTCCTGCTCGCGGTGGAGCTCGTCGAGGCTCTCCTGCTCGCGGTCATTGGCGGTATCACCCTGCAGCAGGTAGATCTGGGCGATGCTGGCCGCGCTTTCGATGTCCTGCTTGAGCAGCTGCAGGGGGCGCAGCAGGCGGTTGCTGAGCTCCGGGGTGCCGATGCCGCTCTTGACGATCTCGGCGCTGACGTTGGCGATACGCTGGTCGATCCGGCCGATGGCATGCTCGCGCTTCTGCTCCAGCAGCTGGGTGTTGGTCTCATCGACGGTCTGGATCAACCCGGAGACCTTCTGCAGCATGGCGTAGGGCGCCTCGGAGGCGTAGATGCGGTCCAGCTCGGCCAGCGCCGCCTTCGCCTCGGGCTCCTTCTCCAGCGCCGGGCGGTTGGGCTGGAAGCGGGTCAGCGCCTGGTCGAGCTGCTTCCAGGTGGTGAGCTGCTTGGTGAAGAACTCGTGGAGGTCGCGGTACTCCTCTTCGAGATCGAGGAGATCCTCCTGCTGGTCGGCCACCGCCTTGAAGAAGTCAAAGCTGTCGTCGATGCGTAGCAGCCGTTCGACCTCCTTGAGGGTGCTGTCGATGGCCGCACGGCCCGGGAAGCGGCCCACCTCGGTCTTGCTGCGGTAGGCCTCCAGGTCTTTCTTCCAGGTGCTGAACTGATCGACGTAGAAGCCGTAGAGCTCGGTCTCGCTGGAGGGCCCGAGCTTGGTGAAGAGATCCTTGGTGAGGTTGCGCACCTGGCGCAGCACGGCATCATCGGTCTGGCGCTTCTTCTGGATGCGCACCTCGCTGCGCCGCCGGCTGTTGTTGAGTAGCTCGAAGGCCTCCTTGCCGGGCAGTGCCGGGCCGGCGGTGTGGAAGGTGAGCCTTCCAGCGGCATACAGCCGCCCAAGAATCAGCAGGGTCTCCTCCACCGGCCACCCGAAGGGGCGGTTGTTGAAGCGCTCCAGCAGCGGGTTGAGCGGCACCGGCTCGCCGCCGTGCAGGCCGATGTACTGCTCTACCTCGCGCACCGCCTGGGGGTTGCCTTCCTCACCATCGAGTTCGATGGCCTGCTGACCGATATCGTCGGCGGTCATCACCGCGACAAGCTCGCGCATGGGGTCGGGGTTGAGGACCTGCAGGTAGCCGAGTTTGCTGTAGGTATTCTCCAGCAGGTACTGGCAGGCGTCGTCGAGGCGGGTGCTTAGATTGCTGCGGTTGATGTCGAGCTTCTGGCCCAGGGCGTAGACATCGGCATCCAGCAGCATGTCCTCCAGGCGAACGAGCAAGTGCTTGCGACGCTCCTGGTTCTCCCGACCGCGGTCGGCAAGGATACGCTCCACGCTGCTGTCGCCGGAGGCGGCGTTCAGGCGGATGTACTTCTCGGTCTTGAGGTAGGTGCGCAGGTCGTCGAAGAAGGCCTTGTTGTCGCCCAGGCGGATCAACACCTGGCCCTGGTTCTCATTGCTGCGGTGGATGCAGCCCGCCTCGCCGTTCTGGACCGAGTAGCTCTGGACGTAATCGATATCCAACGGCGAGACCACCTCGACGCGCAGCTGACTCTGGAAGCGGCCGTCGATGGTGTGGCCGTCCAGGTAGCGGCCGATGGTGTAGTCGGTCTTGTTGAGGGGGTAGCGGTACTTGTTGCGGTCGCGCAGGCGGTCCTTGTAGATCATCTCGGCCAGCAGCTTGTTCTCGTCGCTGCTGGTGATCTCGGTAGCCTTGATCTTGCGCGTGATGTCGCGCTCCTCATTGGTGAGGAACAGATACTCCTCGCCGTTGCGCGTGACCAGGCTCTCCTTCTCCAGCCGCGCCAAGGTGCCTTCCAGACGCTCGCGGATCGCCAGGCGGTCGTCGTCGATGCGGGTAATGGAGAGCGTTACCAGGTTATCGAGGGTGCCCTTGACCAGATCCACGTAGCGGATCATGAACAGGGTGCGCAGGATCTCGACGTCGAAGTCATCCAGCGCGATGTTCTCGCTGGCCTGGTCGATGGTGCGCTTCACCGCGGTATCGAGAAACCCCTCCACGGCGCGGTAGAAGCTGTGCATCGGCACCAGGGCGCCGACCTCCTGATCCCCCACCGCCTTGGCGGCCATCTGGAAGGCGTCGAGCATGGAGCGCTCGCCGTAGGCCAGGTGCGCCCCGGTGGCGCCGACCTTGCGGATCTCCTCGAAGACCTTCTGGACCAGCTGGAAGTGGTACGGCACGAAGGGATAGTTGGCGACGAAGCTCTCCACGCCGTCGACGTTCTTGAGCGTGGGGCCGGAGCGGTCGAAGGTGAGCTGGTTGCGCAGCACCGCGCCCTTGGCCTCGAACACCTGGGCCAGCTCACCGCTGGCTTCGGGCGTCTTGGCGAGCAGGCGCTTGCGGATCACCTCGTCGGAGTTGGAGCTCGACAGCGACAGGCGGGTCTTGAAGCGCCCGGCGATCTTGGAGAAGTCGTTGGCCTTGGCGGCAGTCATCTCGCCGAGCACGGCGTCCATGTCGGCCTGGGAGGTGACCACGATCCAGGCGCGGCCGCCGCAGATGGTGCCGAGGTTCTCGGTCAGCGTCTGCAGGGTCAGCATAAGCCGGGTATTGCTGCCGATGAACTGGCCCACCTCGTCGACCATGAAGACGATGCGCTGAGTCGGCGACTTGGCGTCCAGGTACTCCTTCACCCAGCGGCAGAAGTTCTCCACCGAGACGCTGAAGGTCTCCTCGGAATCCTCGAACCATTTGTGGGCCGCCTCCGGGGAGAGATCCAGTGCCTGGCTGATCGCCTGCTCGATGTCGTCCTGGTAGAACTGGAAGCCGTCGCGCTCCTCTTCCCAGACCATGCCGCTGGCCTCCTGGAAGGCCGTCTTGAAGCGCTCCAGCACGCCGCGCTGGGCCAGGTGGCGCTCCATGTGGGCGATATGCGGGTGGTCGCCGCTGAAGCCCTGGTACTCGTTGAATACCCGCAGGAAGACGTTGAGGATCGGGTTGCCGCCGTCGTTGGAGCTCGCCTTGCTGTCGATGTTGAACAGGATGACATCGGCCGGCTGCTGCACCGCCTTGGTGACGTCGGCACGGATCATCGGGTCGTGGAGCTTGTGCTCGTCGAAGAACTCGGCGGCGCGGCGGTGGTTGCCGACCTCGTCCTCGGCCTCGATGTTGGCGAGCAGATACGACAGCGCCTTGAGGAAATGCGACTTGCCCGAACCAAAGAAGCCCGAGATCCACACCCCGACCCGGTTGGCGATGGAGGGATCACTGAGTGGCGTGGCGTAGGACTCGAAGAAGGCACGGAAGTGCTTCTCCAACTCGTTGGTCACCACGTACTCGTCGAGCTCCTGGTAGACCGTTTCGCGGTCCTTCTGGTCGGCCTTCACCACGCCATTGATGGGGCGGTTCAAAGGTTTCTGGAAGAGGTCCTGGATACGCATGTCCGATCGATTCCTTAACGGGCAACGCCTCGCTCCCGTAGTGGGGCAAGGCGGTCAACAAAGCGGGTGCCAGGCAGCGCGGCTGCCGGCTGGCCTTCAGATCGAGAGTTCCCCGGGGACTGACTGAGCCGGGCGCCTATGCGTCACGGCACGAGAGAAAACGCCCGGTAGTAGTGGTTACTGGCGATCTGGTCGAAGAGGGTCAGGCTCTGGCCGTCGTAGCGGCCAGGATAGAAGAGCACCAACGGCTTGTGGCCGAGCCTGCCGTGCAGCGCATTGAGCAAACTGTGGGCACGCATCACCGGCCAGACGCTACCCACGCCTGACAGAAGAATGATATCGGGGTCGTCCGACAGCGCGTGTCGGATAAGGAAGGGGGCGAACTTGTCCATGTGCAGCGGGCCGCGCAGCGCCTTGAGCAGCGCAGCATCGCCCTTGGTCTGCTGCATGGCGATGGCCTTGTCGAGAAAGCCACGCTCATGGAGATAGTCGCGCAACACGCGCAGCAGGTTGACGTGGTCGACCGTCAGCTCGCTGTGCTGACGGGACAGTACCCCTTCCAGGAAGGTGAGGTACTCGCGAACCTGCAGCTCGTGCTCGGGGGGATAGTCGAAGATCCAGAAGCCGATCTCGTTGCCCAGGCCCTGGCCGGAGAGGAAAGCCGGGCTGGTGATCTTTTCGGCGATCTGGTTGAGGCGATCCTTCAGGTGAGGATCTTCGCGGTGGGACGGCCCCTGCGTGAGCGGTGACATACGGCTCTCATCCTTGCGTCCGGTGTCGTTCTTTTCGTTATGGTTGAGCGTCTTATAATGCTTGGTGCCGCGGCCTGCAGTGGATAACGGGCTTTCGGGCACGCTACCGCCAGCCCGGGTCCATGGCGTTCAACGCGGCCCCAGGGCACTCAGGCAGTCCAGCAGCCGAATCAGGTGGTGCTTTTCCAGCAGGGTCACTACCTCGGGCCGCAGCATCAGCGGTCGCAGCCGGCGGCTACGCACACTCTCTATCAAGCCTACTTCGGATAGCATGCGAAAGGCCACCTGACCCATCTTTCGTCTAGAGGAGCCGGTCCAGCCGTTGATGGCCGGATCGCGGTAGGCACGGTCGGCGAGGAAGTCATCCCACTGGTAGGGCTCAAGGCGCTCGGCCTGGGTCACGAAGGCATCAGCCACCACCGTCTCCAGGAACTCCACCAGCAGCAGGTTGCGGGCCAGCGCCGCACAGAACGCCATTTGGGTGGCCAGCTGGTCATCGCCATCGTGCAACACCTGCCAAAACGGCGCAGGAAGCCGCTCAAGCCGCTTGCGGATTGCCTGGGCCATGCGCCTGGCCGTGGCCGGCCGCGCCTTCTGGAGGCGATTCTCGTCGAGGATGGCCGCCCTCCAGGCCGCGTCATCAACGCCGGCCAGCAGGAGCTCCGCCACGATGCGGCTCTCGCGCACCATCAACGAGCCGCCGATGAGGTCGGAGTTGTAGTGGAAGGTGGGGGAGGGGGGCATGGCAGTAATGAAAGCACAGTAGTCTATTGAGAGGAATATGGTGGGGGTGTTGGTGCGTAGGTGCAACACCTTCTCTTTTGCGTATACCTGAGGACTTAATTGAAGACTGGCTTTCTAACATTTCTGAGGACGCGGCATTGCTTCGGTGTACTGCTAAAAAAGTAAAGCCTTATATGCTATGTATTGCAATATATAGCACTCAGGGCTTGCGAAGAATTTAAAAGTTTTTCTTGCGAGATCAAAATTTATGATTAATTCTCTTGGTGAGGCGTTTATTTCGTCGGTCAGTTAAATTAGAAAATCTGGGGTCAGATTTATGGCTTACCTTAGAACAACGAGCAAGGCTCAGGTGGGAGGGTTGGAGAGGATCAAAGGATTTCCTTTGATCCTTACGGAAGACTACAGAGTAAACTGGCTAGCCCTTCATTTTATTTTTTACCTTTTCAAAAGAAGTTCTGTTAGCTCGGTAAAAACATATGCTGTCCATTTGACAGATTTTTATAGCCAACTTGAAGTTGGCAATTTAGATGTATTCGATGTGGATGATGATTGGTTATCAGCCTATAAAAAATATTTGGTCCATAGGGATGGCTCAGGGCCTGAGAATACCCAAAATTATGCTAGCCAAGTAATTAGAACAGTGATTATTTATTGTGCCTGGCTTACGAAGCAGGGGTTCAGTGACACACTATGTGGCGAAGGGTGTAACTATAGAGTGAAAATCAATGAAGGGAGAAAGGGGGGTGTGAAACACTTCCTTATAAAAAATGAAAATAGCGATGTGAGATCTATATCGGCACCTTGGAGTCAGTGGATAGAAACTATAAAAATATATGGGCCGAAGAGAGAAGATTTGGCTAGAAGATTCGAGCTGATGATCGACTGGGGCCGCCTTGCAGGTCTTAGGGCTCATGAAATATGCCACTTAAAGATTTGGCAGTTGCCGGATAAAAAGTCGGCATTTAAGTCTTTAGAAAATAAAAGAAAAATAAAGATAAAGTTATTTGTTACTAAGGGCGGTGAAGATGGTAGCGTTTATGTACCGCCGTTGCTTGTAACTAAAACTTGGGAATATGTAGATATTTATAGGATGGATGTAATAAGGAGGCATAAAAAGATAAAGAAAAGCAAGCGAGAGGCCTACCTGGAGCCTGAATATATCTTTTTATCAAATGCGACTGGAGAGCATGTTACTCCCAAGGGGCTTTCAAATGCAGTGAGGAAAGCCTTCCTAGCAGCAGTAGAAAATGAAAAGTTGACAGCTGACGAGAGGGTATGGCTTCACGGGCTTAGACATAACTTTATAAGCCTTGGCTTCAAAGTTGCTGATGAGTTGAAGGTAAGAAATCCTGAAAACTATGTCCGGCAGTCATCGAGACATAAATCAGTGGGCTCGTTAACGGGGTATTCATCCGGCCGGCATGATGAGGGTTTTAGTTGATGGCTAAGCTGTCCAGAAAGAAGATAGAAGTAAAAAGATCAGCGGACATTCTTGAAGTCGCTCCTTGGAATGATTGGTGTGTGGAGGTCGAGTCTGGAAGCTCTCTAGATGTATCCTTCCTCTACAATGTAGCAGGAGGTCGTTTAATTCAGCAGCAACTTGCATTGTTGTTGAGAGGACAAAGGAGCAAGAGAGCTGTCGGCAATAGTGTGATTAGGTTTTTGCGATTTGTAGAGAGCGAAGGCAGTGGAATAAGTGCGCATAGCCTCTTGGGTTATAAAAAACATCTCGATAGAAACTTGGATGTGAACGTCAATACGAAGACACAATTGTATTCAGCTGCTGCCGGGTTCGTCAAACGGTTGATGGCTGCTAATGTCATTGCACATGAAGTTATACCTAAAAACTTCAAAAGAGTGAAGCGTAAATCATCTCCGAGTATTTTTGAGCTATCTGCCATCGAGATGGAGCAATTTGCGAAAGAGAAAGAACAAGAAATTGAGAGGCTCCAGAAGGAAATGGGGGTAGGTGAAGAGGGGGCTATCATCATTAAATATGGTAATGAAGTTTTGTCTGCATTTCATGATGGTTCCCTAAAAAAAATTCGGGAGTGGGAGGAGGACTGCGAAAAAATTGAAGAAATATTAAAGGGATATGATGCGGAAGATATCGCTGTGCTTGGGAGAATAAGTGATTTTCGCGAGCGCCACGGTGATTGGCAAAGTGATTTAGTGCCGCAAAGAACTTTTAATGTCGCTATAGGTGTTTTATATGCGCGGTTTAACAGGTTGCTCCCTACATCTCTAGAATGGCCCCCTGGAGTTAGTGACTTTCTTAAGTCTAGGGGGTGGGGTCCAGCTAGGCTGGCTGCAGCATTTTTCAATAACATAAGAAATTTAAAGTATTTTTTAGTCGCGGCGCTTACTCACAAAGGTCTTTTGCCGAATGTAGATAGTGTTGCATTCTATTCCTACATAGACTCTTTTTCAAAAGGGAATGAGCTAGGAGGTGTAAGTGTCTTTCTGGGTAAAAAAAGGGGTCGAGCTGTAAATGCCACTTTGTCGGCTAAAGACCCGCTATGCAAGGCTTTTATGAACCTGCAAAAAAGACAAAAAAGGTTACTTTCTGAGGTTTCTGGTGGTGCCAGCTGGTTGAGAAAAGAGCGTTGTGAGCTGTTTGTGATTTATTGTGGAGAGAGAGGTGGTGATTACCGCTTGAAGCTGGTAGATCCAAGCTCAACTGTAAATATGGTTAGGTATGCAGCTCGAGATCTTTCAGAAGATTATCCAATCTTGAAGTCTTTGGTAAAAAAGATAACGGGTAAATCCTTTAGACCTACTATTGTGGCAATGGATGTGGCTGAAGGTTTACCTCTTTCAAAAGTAAGGGAAAAGCTGCACCATGCAGATTTTTCTACAACAGCTGGTTATGCGTTGCGAGTTGAGACACAGTCATCTCTTGAGATAAAGCTTAGGCAATTTCAAGAATATCTGTTGAGTTCTAGTAGGGAGGGAGAAGGAAGAACAGGCACGGGCTACCTTTGCGGCATTGAAAGTGAAGAGGATGTTACTTGCAAGGGTGTCGACATGTGTTTTAACTGTGAGGCTAAGCGTATAATCTTGAAAGATACTCGGTCTCTATCTGAGTGGTTGGCATGGGTTGGTAAGATAAAAAAGAGTGCTGAAAGATTGAAGTATAACAATCCTGAAAGATGGAGTGGATATTGGGAGGTGAGGCTTGCAGAGTATGAGTCCCTGATTTCTTTGTGTACGCGTTCAGAGGTTGAAGAAGCCAATAGCTTAGCGCTTGAAATCGAGCAACACCTCCCATTTTTGGACTGAATTATGGAACAAAAAAAAACCCTAACCTTTGGAAGTCTGTTGCAAGGAACAACAAGCCTTGATAAAGAGGGGGGGATATGGTGGCTAGATGCTGACTCCACGCCTGATAAGTGGAGGCTTAAGCAAATGGTCCCCGGATCATCCCCCTCTTACTTCACAGTAAACTGGTCTCCAGTCATTAGCGAGATAACACCTGCTTCGGCCCATAGGTGGAAATGGTGGCAGGGGTATTCGCAAAGGTTAGCATGTTCCATAATGGAGTCAGATAAGACCGATGTTAGTAAGACATCTACTCTTGCTGGTTACTGTCGAGAAGTTAGAGCGATCGCAGAGTGGTTTTGTTTTTCATGTGGGCTAAGTAGTGTGCAGGAGGTCAATAGAAAGCATATTGATGCGTATGAACAATATATTAGCAAAGCAGGCCTTGCTGTTAATACTATTTCTTTAAAGTTGTCAGCCCTTTCTTATATGTTTACGTTGAGTAAAGAGGTTGGAAGCGGTCTAGTGTTTTCACCTTATATGAATGATATCACCGGGGTGGCAAAAAAGATAGGAAGGAAGGGGCAGCATACAAAAACAATTTTCCCTAAGCATTTTCTCGGCCTAATAGATTTTGCTTTGGGGAAGGTTTCGGATTCAGAGCGAGTGATTAATTTACTTGAAGGGTACTTAGCTGTTGGTGAAAATTTTAGCAGGAGAAGTAGGTGCCGAAAGGTTGAGGCGCAACATGGGGTAAGTGTTGTCCAGTTGAAAAAAGAGGTCAGGATATTGTACTGCTCTGCTATTTTGGTGATTATGGCCCTTACGGCAATGCGTAAACATGAAGCATCTAGTATAAGCTATGATGATGCTATAGAATCAATATCTTCAGGGGCTTATATATCTGGGGTTGTGCATAAAACTGCGGGCACGCAGACAGGCCAGAGAACGTCTCGTCCAGTGCCTAAGGAGGTGATAAACTCTCTGTCTGTAATTATTGCATTAACAAATAAAACTCGTGCTGTCTCAAGTAATTCTGATAGGTTGTTGCTGGACCTTCCTTTTGGCTATGGCATAAGAAAGGGTGAAAAGCACGATGATACTATCAGTACAAATAAGCTATATAAATTGTTTGACATATTTTCAGAAGAGGCTGGCTTTGATTGCAAGCTTAGACCCCACATGATGAGAAGAGCATTTTCTATGATGTGGAGCTGGCGGTTTGATGTTGGGGACCTTGAATATTTATCGAGTATTTTGTACCACAACGATTATCGCTATACAAAAGCTTATGTTGACGATGAGGATGTGGAGGAGTTTCTCGATAGCGGGATTAGGGAGTATACGCATGATTACCTTGAGCGAGTTTTAGTAGGGGATGTTTCGGTTGTGGGAGGGATTAATAGTACGTTGAGAAAATATAAAAGAATTTTCCATGCTAAATTTAATGTAATCTCTCCTGATAGGGTTTCTGATTTTGTAGATAGTGTTGTTGCGAGGCATAAATATCGTGTTATTCCTAATGCAGATGGTTACTGTTTTATCAGTCCTGGAAGAGGATCGAGAGCGAAGTGTTCAAATAATGGACGTAAAGAAGACTATTCAAACAGGAGTGAAATTACTTGTGCATCATGTCCTAATTTCGGTGTTGATAGTACGCGCAGGGAGTACTGGATGCGCCGAAGAGATGCGCATATTAAAGTTATGAGCTATCACGAGCATGAGAAAGGGTTGATGTATGAGGCGGCTTCAGAAGGGGTTAAGAGAGCTGAAAGTATTGTTCGCCTGATCGATAGGGAGGGTGGAGAGTGAACAAAAGCAGTGAGAGATTTTGCGATGCTATTAGGCGGTCAATAAAAAAACTTGAGGATGAAAGGGTTTCAATTACCCAAAAGGCGGTTATTGAAAATGCATCATTTGATAATGGACGGAATGTTGGGAAGTCTACGCTATATCGTAAGGATGCTGTAACAAAAGAGCATTTTTACAAAGACCTGCTTGTGGAGATTGATGATGCAGCATCAAGGCAGAGAAAGTCTAGAGGTAGGCCTACTAAAAAAGAAGCTCTAATGGAGTTGAAGGAAAAAATCAGAGAGTTGAAGATAGAGAACCAGGCTCTTGTTGATCAGCTGGTGACACAGGAGTCGGAGTTGATAAAGTTAAAGTCGTTTAAAGGTGTGGGTGAAAAAGTTGCTCAAGCAAAGGATGACGATATTTACATGCTCGCAAAAACACTTTTAGAAAAATCTCCTGGTTCCCATGAAGTACTGGACTCTATCGTACGGAGGTATGAAATAGCCCACAGGGGAACTGAGCGACTTGAAGAGATGCAATCTGCGGCCGGAAAGTTATGCCAGGACCTGTTGGGGGTTACGGTTTCGCTACCGGGCATGAGAAAATAAAGGAAGCCAGCGTTCCGTGTAGTCACTAGGCTGTGCTATGCTGGAAAAAACCATTCAAATACAGAGCCTTGGAGGCTATATATATGGCAAGAGGAGTGAATAAAGTCATCCTCATCGGCAATCTGGGGCAGGACCCGGAGGTGCGCTTCAGCCCCTCGGGGACCGCCATTGCCAACCTCAACCTGGCCACCACCGATACCTGGACGGACCGCCAGAGCGGTCAGCGCCAGGAGCGTACCGAGTGGCACCGCCTGGTGCTGTTCAACAAGACCGCCGAGATCGCCCAGCAGTATCTGAAGAAGGGCAGCAAGATCTACGTCGAGGGCCGCCTGCAGACCCGCAAGTGGCAGGGGCAGGACGGGCAGGATCGCTACACCACCGAGATCGTGGTCAACGACATGCAGATGCTCGACTCCCGCGGCGGCGGCGGTGACTTCCAGGGTGGCGGCCAGCCCCAGGGCGGCTACGGCGGCCAGCCTCAGCAGGGCGGTTATGGTGGCCAGCCCCAGGGGGGCGGTCAGCCGGCGGGTGGCCCGCAGCCGGGCGGTGCTCCCCAGCAGGGCGGTGGCTTCGGTGGCGGAGCGCCCCAGCGTCCCCCGCAGCAGCCTCCCCAGCGCCCCGCCCACGGCGGCCAGCCTGGCGGTGGCCAGCAGCAGGGTGGCAACTTCGGGGCGCCTGACCCGGGCAGCTTCGACGACTTCGACGACGAGATCCCGTTCTGATTCGTCGTTTCGCTGACGGCATGCCGAGGGAGGTGCGCGCGTGAATCTGCTGGTACTGGATGCCGGCCACTGTCTGAGCCTGGCCCTGGCCCGGGAGGTCAACCGCCGCTCGGATACCGAGCTCACCATCGAGGAGGGCCTGGAGCTGGATCCCGCCTGGCTGGCGGAGGTCGCGCCGGATGCCCTGGTGATTCCGCCGCTGTCGCGGCCGATCATCGCCGCGCCGGCCGAGGTGACGGCACACGCCGAGGCGGTGGAGCGCTGCCTGGAGGCCTGCCGCCAGGCGGATATTCCGCTGGTGTGGTGCGTCTCCGACCAGCTCTACGAGGACGGCTTCGCCGAGCCCATCGACGAGCACGTCATTCCGCGGCCCCGGGACGAGAGCCTGCGGCGCCTGGTGGCCACCGGCGACCGCATTCGCGCCGAGCATCCGCACCACCTGATCGTCCGGCTGGGGCCGCTGTTCGCCCTGGACGGGAGCCACGCCTGGCTCAACGAGCTGATCGATACCTTGATCAGCGCCGGTGAGGTGCGCGGCGAGGCCGATGTGACCTGCTGCCCCACCTCGGCGGATGCGGTGGCCCTGGCGCTGATCGGCATGCTGCAGCAGCAGCAGTGCGGCGCCGGCGCCTGGGGCAGCTACCACCTGGCCGGCACCGAGCCGGTGAGCGTCTATACCTTCGTCTCGGTAGTGCGCACCCAACTGGCCACTCGCCTGGAGGGCCGCGGCGACCATCGTGAGCTGGGCCCGCTGCGCGCCCTGCACCACCATCACGACCATCCGCTGCGCCGCGTGCTCAACTGTCGGCGGGTGCTGGAGGTCTTCGGCGTGCACCAGAAGCCCTGGCGGCTGGAGCTCGGCAATATGCTCGATGCCTGGTGCCGGGCCAACACTCCAGCGTGTGGCGAGGAGGAGGGCGCCTCATGAACGTGCTGCGCAGCCTGGTCTTCTACCTGGGCTACTTCGCCGCCATGCTGGTGTGCGGCGTGCTCTTCCTGCCGCCGGCGCCCTTCCTGCCGCTCGGCTCCCGCTATCGCCTGCTCAACCTCTACAATCACTTCATCATCAGCTGGTTCCATCTGGTGGTCGGGGTACGCTACGAGTTTCGCGGGCGCGAGCGTGTGCCTGCCGGGCCCTGCGTGATCCTCGCCAACCACCAGTCCGAGTGGGAGACCGTCTATCTGCAGCTGCTGCACCCACCCGTGTGCACGGTGCTCAAGAAAGAGCTTCTGAACCTGCCGATCTTCGGCTGGGGCCTGCGCCTGCTGCACCCCATCGCCCTGGATCGCTCGCGGCCCTCCCGGGCCATCAAGCAGGTGCTCACCCAGGGCAAGCGGCGCCTGGAGGAGGGGTTGTCGGTGCTGATCTTCCCCGAGGGCACCCGGGTCGCCCCGGGCAGCCGCAAGCGCTACAACAAGAGCGGTGCGGTGATCGCCTGTCGGGCCGGGGTGCCGGTGGTGCCGGTGGCCCACAATGCCGGCGAACGCTGGCCTGGCCGCCACTGGGTGAAGAACCCGGGGCGGCTGACGCTGGTGGTGGGGGAGCCCATCGAGACCTCCGGGCGCACCCCGGAGGAGGTGCTGGCCGAGGTGGAGGCGTGGATCGAGGCGACCCTGACGGAGATCTCCGAGGTGCCGAGGCCGGCGCGCGACGAGGCGCGGGAGCCGGCCTGAGCCCAGGGCGCCGCGCTGGCCCCATGGTGGTATAGGTCCTGGGACACCGGCCGTGGCCCGCCAACGCAAGAGGCGCCCCGATGGGGCGCCTCTTGCGTTGCGGCTCGCGTTGCTCCTGGGACTCAGGCCCGGGGATCAGTCCCGGAACTTCTCCAGCACCAGGCAGGCGTTGGTACCGCCGAAGCCGAAGCTGTTGGAGAGCACGCGCTCGACCTTAACCCCGTCGCGACGCTGGGTGACGATATCGAAGCCGTCGGCCTGCTCGTCGAGGGTCTCGACGTTGGCCGAGGCGGCGATGAAGTCGTTCTCCATCATCAGCAGCGAATAGATCGCCTCCTGCACGCCGGTGGCACCCAGGGAGTGGCCGGTCAGCGACTTGGTGGAACTCATCGCCGGGGTCGAGTCACCGAATACCTCGCGGATGGACTTGAGCTCGGCCACATCGCCCACCGGCGTGGAGGTGCCGTGGGTATTGATGTAGTCGATCTTGCCATCCACGGTGGCCATGGCCTGGCGCATGCAGCGCACCGCCCCATCACCGGAGGGGGCGACCATGTCGTGGCCGTCGGAGGTGGCGCCGTAGCCGGTCACCTCGGCGTAGATCTTCGCGCCGCGGGCCCGGGCGTGTTCCAGCTCCTCGAGCACCAGCATGCCGCCGCCGCCGGCGATGACGAAGCCGTCGCGGGTCTGGTCATAGGGGCGCGAGGCCTTGTCCGGGGTGTCGTTGTAGTGAGTGGAGAGGGCGCCCATGGCGTCGAACAGACAGGAAAGCGTCCAGTGCTCCTCCTCGCCGCCGCCGGCGAAGACCACGTCCTGCTTGCCCAGCTGGATCTGTTCCACGGCGTTGCCGATGCAGTGCGCGGAGGTGGCGCACGCCGAGGAGATCGAGTAGTTGACGCCCTTGATCTTGAACGGCGTGGCCAGGCAGGCGGACACGGTGCTGCCCATGGTGCGGGTGACCCGGTAGGGTCCCACCCGGCGCAGCCCCTTCTCGCGCATCACGTCGGCGGCCTCCACCTGGTTGGCGCTGGAGGCACCACCGGAGCCGGCGATCAGGCCGGTACGCTCGTTGGAGACCATCTCCGGCGCCAGGCCCGAGTCCTCGATGGCCTGGGCCATGCTGACATAGGCGTAGGCCGCGGCGTCGCCCATGAAGCGCCGCAGCTTGCGGTCGATCAGGGCGTCGAGGTCGATATCGACCACGCCGGCCACCTGGCTGCGGAAGCCCCGCTCGGCGTACTCCTCCTTGAAGCGAATGCCGGAACGCCCTTCCTTGAGCGCCTCTAGAACCTGCTGTCGGTCGTTGCCCAGGCAGGAGACGATGCCCAGGCCGGTGACTACCACTCGTCGCATGGAAGCCTCCTGGTCAGAAGTTCGCGGTGGAGGTAAACAGGCCGACGCGCAGGTCGTTGGCCTGGTAGATGTCGCGGCCGTCGACGGAGACAGTGCCGTCGGCGATGCCGAGTATCAGGCGCCGGGTGATGATGCGCTTGATATTGATGCGGTAGGTAACTTTCGAGGCATCGGGCAGGATCTGTCCGGTGAACTTCACCTCGCCGCAGCCCAGGGCGCGGCCGCGACCGGGATGGCCGAGCCAGCCCAGGTAGAAGCCCACCAGCTGCCACATGGCATCCAGGCCCAGGCAGCCGGGCATCACCGGGTCACCGGGGAAGTGGCAGTCGAAGAACCACAGGTCGGGTGTGATATCCAGCTCGGCGATCAGCTCGCCCTTGTCGCTTTCCCCGCCACCTTCGGTGATGGAGGTGATGCGGTCGAGCATCAGCATGTTGGGAGCTGGCAGCTGGGCGTTGCCGGGGCCGAACAGCTCGCCTTGCGAGCAGGCCAGCAGTTCATCGCGGTCGAAGGAGTGTTGCTTGGTCACTGAGTCATTCCGAGAGTCGAATGTTGTTAGTGGCCTAGTCTACTGTCCGTGCAGGGGGAATGCACGCCAGGCGCGACAGGCAGCGTCATTGTCGCTGCCTGGTCGGCCCATGGCTAGCGTTGCATCAGCCGTGGACGGACGAGCGGGTATCGCGGTTGCCGACTCGACCACATAGCCACAGGCAGAGGCCGGCCCAGACAAGCGCCTGGGCGGGCAGCAGCCAGGGAGCGAGGGTCACCCCGGCGAGTTCGGCGCCGGCGTAGTAGGAGAGCGGGCCGCCGATGGCGCCGCCCAGGGCGGCGAGCCAGGGGCGCGACCACAGCCAGGCCAGGGAGTGGTGTAGCAGAGTGGCAAACAGTGGCCACAGCAGCCATAGCCAGGCTGGCAGCAGGCCGAAAACGAGGGGAGTCTCGGTGAAGGTGAAACCGCCGAACAGCGCCAGTCCTCCATCCACTACCAGGCCCAGCAGGGCGAAGCCGACGAGCCAGCGCCACTCTCGGGGTCGTGCCAGCCAGCGCAGATGGGCGGCGAGGATGGCCCCCGCCACGGCCGCACCGACCAGGCTGCCACCCAGCACGCAGGCTGCCCAGCCCGCCTCGAAGGCGACCAGGTTGAACACCAGGCGAGCGGTGCCGGTGCGACGGGCCACGGCGTCAGGCATCGACTGTGGCCAGGGCGCCGGTGAGCGTCGTCGGGCGGGCGCCGGGCTTGGCCAGCAGCAGGTGGCAGGTGCCGATGGTGCGCTCCAGGAAGCCTCCCTCGCAGTAGCAGAGGTAGTAGCGCCACATGCGGATGAAGCGCTCGTCGTAGCCCAGGTTGCGCACGCTCTCCAGGCTGGCCTCGAAGCGCTGGCGCCATTCGCGCAGGGTGCGCGCGTAGTGCGGGCCGATCTCGTCGAGGGCGAGCACATTGAGCGAGGTGCGCCGCGCAAGGCCCGAGAGGATGGCGTGATGGGAGGGCAGGAAGCCGCCGGGAAAGATGTGGCGCTTGATGAAGTCCATCTCGCGCTTGGCGGCCTCGAAGCGCTGGTCGCGGATGGTGATCGCCTGCAGCATCGCCAGGCCGTCGTCGGTGAGTAGGCGGTCCAGGGTGGCGAGGTAGGTCTCCAGGTACTGGTGGCCCACCGCCTCGATCATCTCCACCGAGATCAGCCGGTCGTAGCGTCCCTCGAGCTCGCGGTAGTCCTGCTTGAGCAGGGTGATGCGATCGCCCAGCCCCTCCTCCTCGATGCGCCGCGCGGTATGGGCGTACTGCTCATCGGAGATGGTGGTGGTGGTGACCCGGCAGCCGCGGGTCTTCGCCGCGTGGATGGCCAGCCCGCCCCAGCCCGTGCCGATCTCCAGCAGGTGGTGCTCGGCGCGCACGTCGAGCCGTTCGAGCATGATGTCCAGCTTGAAGGTGGAGGCCTCCTCCAGGCTCGCCTCGGGGTAGGGGAAGACGGCGCTGGAGTACATGCGGTGGTCGCGGTCTAGGAAGGTGGCAAACAGCTCGTTGCCGATATCGTAGTGGGCCGAGATGTTGCGCCGCGAGCCCGAGAGACTGTTGCGCTGCAGGCGATAGAGGGCGGCCAGCAGCCAGCGGCCCAGGCGGGCGGTGCCGGTCTCGATCTCGCCGTTGACCCGCTCCAGGTTGGCGGCGAACAGGCGCACCAGGGCGACCAGGTCGTCGGCATCCCAGTCGCCGTCCATATAGGCCTCGGCGGCCCCCACGGTGCCGCCCAGGGCTAGGCGCTTCCACACTCGGCTGTCGCGCACCACCAGGGTGACGGCGAGGGGGCCGCCCTGGCCCAGGTGGTGGCGACGATGCCCATCGATCAGGGTTACCCTGCCGCCTTCCAGGCGGTCGAGCTGGGCCAGCAGGCGCGGGCGCAGCCAGCGGGTCAGGCGGTCGGCGTCGTCCGTCAGGGGACGAGTGGTAGTGGCGGAGCGCAGCGTATTCACGTCGGTCTCTCCTACGAACGATCGGCGTCGGGGCCGGGGTGGTCATGGATCGGCACGCGCTTGGCCCACAGGCGCAGCGCCTCGAAGTGGATGCCGGCCAGGGTCTTGACGCTCATCCAGGGCTGGCGTGCCAGGGTGCCCAGCAGCACCCGGCGGGTGGCCGGGCGGGCCGTCAGGGTGAGGGTGGCATCGAAGTGGCATTCCCCCTCGCGCCAGTTCTCCATGTGCATCAGCAGGCGCTCGCCGGGGGTGTTGAAGCGCCAGCGGTAGGTCATGTCCATGGGGTTGAAGGGCGACACATGCATCGCCTTGGCGAACTCGGCCCCGTGGGAGTGCCGGCTCGGGTCCACGCGACATGCGTAGTGGGTGCGCTCGCCCCAGGGCGTATTGCTCACCTCGCCCAGCACGGCGCGCAGCGCCCCCGCGCCGTCGAAGGCGTAGTAGAGCGAGATGGGATTGAAGCCCAGGCCCAGGGTGCGCAGCTGGGTCAGTACGCAGATGCGGCCATCCGGTGCGCTGCCCAGCTGGCGCGTCAGCTCCTCGCGCACCGCCTGCTTCAGCGGCCGATCCTGGGGTGTCAGCTCGTCCCTGAAATAGTCCTCTCGGCGGAAGCGCGCCAGGGCCGGCCCCCGGGCGCTGAAGCCGGGCACGCCGTCGAACAGCCCGGGCAGCTCGTCGAGGTCCAGCCAGGCCATCCACACCCCATAGGTGAAGGCGTGGTCGCGTGGCAGGAAGCGCCGGTGACGCAGCTCGCCGCGGTAGATGCGTGAGCGGGGGGTGGCGTTCATGCGCGTTCGGCCTCCTCGACCACCGGGCTCAGCAGCTCCGCGACGCCCTCGGGGCCCGCCTCGTCGCCGCCCAGGGCGTGGGCCACGCGCAGGGCGCTCCAGACGCCGTCCTCGTGGAAGCCGTTGCGCCAGTAGGCGCCGCAGTAGTGGGTGCGAAAGGCGGCGCCGGAGATCTCGGCATGGCGCGCCTTGGCCGCCTCGCCGGCCAGGGTGAACTGGGGGTGGGCGTAGGTGAAGCGGCCCAGCACCTTCTCCGGGGCGATGGCATCACTGTCGTTGAGGGTGACGCAGAAGGTATGAGGGGCCTCCAGGCGCTGCAGGATGTTCATGTCATAGGTCACCGAGACCCGTGCCGCCTCGTCGCGGCCATCCAGACGATAGTTCCAGCTCGCCCAGGCACGGCGGCGACGCGGCAGCAGCCGGGTGTCGGTATGCAGCACCACCTCGTTGTCCTGATAGGGCAGGGCGCCGAGGATCGCGCGTTCGGCGGGGCTCGGGTCCTCCAGCAGCGCCAGCGCCTGGTCGGCGTGGCAGGCCATCACCACCTCGTCGAAGTGCTCCACGCCCAGGTCGCTGCGCAGCGCCACGCCGTCGGCCAGCCGGCGGATACCGCGCACCGGCGTCGACAGGCGGATGCGGCCGGCGTAGGGCGCGGTGAGCAGCGGGATATAGCTGCGCGAGCCGCCCACCAGGGTGTGCCACTGGGGCCTGTCGTTGACCGACAGCAGGCCGTGGTGGCGGAAGAAGCGCACGAAGAACTGCAGCGGGAAGTCGCGCAGCTCGCCGAGGCTCGCCGACCAGATCGCCGCCCCCATGGGCAGCAGGTAGCGGCGCTGGAAGGCCGCGCCGAAACGCCGGGCCTCGAGCCACTGACCCAGGGTCATGGCCGGATCGAGGGTGCCGTCGTCCATGGCCCGTATCGCCTCGCGGTTGAAGCGCAGGATCTCGCGCAGCAGGCCGTAGAAGCTGGGGCGCAGCAGGTTGCGCCGCTGAGCGAACAGGCTGGCCAGGGTGTGGCCGTTGTACTCGAAGTCGCGATTCGTCTCGTGTACCGAGAAGCTCATCTCGGTGGGCTGGGTCAGCACCCCGAGGCGCTGCATCAGGCGCTGGAAGTGCGGATAGGTCCAGTCGTTGAAGACGATGAAGCCGGTATCGATGGCGTAGTGGCGGCCCTCGAGCTCCACATCCATGGTGGCGGTGTGGCCGCCCAGGCGTGCGTCGGCCTCGAACAGCGTCACCTCGTGGCGGCCCGACAGGTACCAGGCGGCGGCCATGCCGGCGATGCCGCTACCGACCACTGCGATGCGCCGCCGGGCCATGACGTGGGGATGGCGAACGTTCATGGGCGAGTCTCCGTGGCGGCCTCGGAGCGCGCCATGCGCCGCCCCAGCCGATAGCGCAGGGGGGCGGGCAGGATGCCCGCGAGCTTGACCAGCAGGGTGAAGCGACGCGGGAAATGGATATCCAGGCGGCGGTGCGCCAGGCCCTCGAGGGTCGCCTCGGCGGCCGCATCGACCTCGACGCGCATCGGCATGGCGAAGTCGTTGCGGTCGGTGAGCGGGGTCCTGACGAAGCCGGGATGGATCACGCTGACGTCGATTCCCTCGGCATCCAGATCCAGGCGCAGCGCTTCGAGGAAGTGACTCAACGCGGCCTTGGAGGCGCCGTAGGCCTCGGACCGGGGCAGCGGCAGGTAGGCCGCGGCGCTGGAGGTGGCGGTGAGCAGCGGCCGTCCCCCCTCGGCCCGGGCGCGGCGCAGCAGCGGCAGGGCGGCGTCGATGCAGTGGATCGCCCCATGAAAGTTGGCGGCGAAGACCCGCTCCACCAGGTCGATGTCGAACTCCCGGGCGTCGAGATACTCGCAGGTGCCGGCATTGAGAATCACCAGGTCGAGCCCGCCGAAGGCCGCCTCGAGCTGCCGGCCGGCGTCGCGTACCGCCACGCGGTCGGTGACGTCCAGGGGCAGCGCCAGGGCGTTGTCGTGGCCGGCGGCCAGCTCGTCGAGGACCGCCGTGTTGCGCCCGCTGAGTGCCACGCGGTCGCCGCGGGCCAACAGGCGCTCGGCCAGGGCGCGGCCGATGCCCGAGGAGGCGCCGGTGAGCCAGATGCGTTGGGGGTCGGACATGGGGCCTCCGGGGTGGTTGCCGTGCCCGAGGCCGCGGCCTTCAGGCGTCGAGTTGGCGCTTGATCAGTCGTATGGTGCCGCCCAGCAGGGGCAGCCGCTCGTAGAGCAGGGCGCCGGCATCGAAGTAGTCGCGATGGCGGGCGATCCGGCCGCTGCCGTCCTCCGCGAAGGTGAGGTGAGAGCACCCCTCAACTGCGATCTCGCGTCCCTTGTCCAGCCGGGGATGCGCCAGGTGCATGGTCCAGGTGGCGAAGGCCTCCCGGTCGCTGCGCTGCCGCTCGTGGAAGACGAAGCGGCACGCTGTGACGTTTCTGTACAAGGCGGAAAAGTAGCGTTCAAGCGACTCTGCGCCCTCGATACGGTGCAGCGGGTCCTGAAAGACGACGTCTGGAGTATAGAACTCGTAAAGCCTTTTTGTACAGCTTTTGTCGAGCTTATTGAAGAAGGCGCAGAAGGCCTCCAGCTGGGCATCGTCCGGCATGGCATCTCTCCGAGGGATCAATCGGCCTTGAGGGCCTTGAAGGCGTCCAGGGCCCGGGCCCGTGCCGCCTTGTGGTCGACGATGGGGGGCGGGTAGCCGCTGCCGCCCAGCAGGTCCCGGGGCGGGGCGTGACGCGCCTTGGCGGGCAGCGCGGCCAGTTCCGGCAGCCACTCGGCAAGGAAGGTGGCGTCGGGGTCGAAGCGGCTCGACTGGGTGGTGGGATTGAAGATGCGGAAGTAGGGGGCGGCATCGGTGCCGGTGGAGGCGGCCCACTGCCAGCCGCCGTTGTTGGCGCAGAACTCGCCGTCCACCAGGTGGCGCAGGAAGAAGGCCTCGCCGCGGCGCCAGTCGATCAGCAGGTGCTTGCTCAGGAACATGGCGGTGACCATGCGCAGGCGGTTGTGCATCCAGCCGGTGGCGAGCAGCTGGCGCATGGCGGCGTCGACGATGGGGTAGCCGGTGCGTCCCTCGCACCAGGCGGCGAAGCCCGCCTCGTCGTCGCGCCAGGCAAGCCCCTCGGTATGGCGCTGGAAGGCGCGGTGGCGGCACACCCGCGGGAAGCCCACCGCCACGTGGCGGTAGAACTCGCGCCACACCAGCTCGTTGACCCAGGCGGTCAGGCCCGCATCGCCCTCGGCCAGGCTGCCGTCGTTCTCGGCCAGCACCGCCTGCAGGCACTGGCGGTGGGAGATCATGCCCAGCGCCAGGTAGGGGGAGAGCTCGCTGGTGCCGCGGATGGCCGGGAAGTCGCGCTGGCTGGCGTAATGGCGGCCACGGAAGCGCAGGAAGCGTTCCAGGCGGTCGGCGGCCGGCGCCTCGCCGGCGGGCCACTGGCGGCCGTCGATGGGGGTGTCGGCGAGTTCGGGCAGTGCGGGCAGCGGGTCGCTCGCGATCCCGGTGGGCGCCTGGGGCGTCGGGGGGTCGCTGAGCGCCAGCCGCTCGGCGCTGAGTTGGCGGTGCCAGGCCCTGGCGAAGGGGGTGAAGACCCCGTAGTAGTCGCCCTTGCCGGTGAGCAGCTCCCCCGGGGCGAAGGCCACGGCGTCATGGTGGCCATGGGCCTCGAGTCCCGCCGCCCGGAAGGCCTCGACCACCGCGCTGTCCCGGGCGAGTTCGTCCAGCGGGTACTCGCGGTTGAAGTGCAACCCGCCGGCGCCGGTGTCCCGGGCGATGGCCAGCAGCGCCTCGGGGGCCTCGGCGAAGTCGTCGATATCGCGATGCAGCAGCTGGATATTGAGCCCCTCGAGGTCCTCCTTCAGGGCGGCCACGCCCCGGGCGCGGAAGTCGAGCTGGTTGGCGCCGTGGCCGTGGCGCTGCCAGTGGGGCAGGGCGCGCAGATAGATGGCCACCACCGGGCCACGCCTGGCCGCGGCGGCCAGGGCGCGGTTGTCATGCAGGCGCAGGTCGCTGCGAAACCACATCAGGGTCGGGGACATGGGGGGCTCCGTCGGTCGGCGTCATCAGGCAGTGGGCAGCAGGGCCTGCAGCCGGGTGAGCGCCTCGCCGAGGTCATCACCCAGCACCGCCACGCCGCTGTCGTCGAGTTCGGCCTGGCGGATGCGTGCCACCGGGCCACACAGCCCCAGGGGCACCGCCAGCTGTTCGGCCAGGCGTGGCAGCTGGCGGCGTATCAGGTCGGTGCGCCCGGCACGGCTGCCCGCCAGCAGCACGCCGCTGGCGCTCAGGCGCTCCACCGCCAGGGGCAGCTCGCCCAGCGGCGGCGCCACGTCAAGCAGCCGCACGTCCAGGCCGCGGTCGCCGGCCACCAGGGCGGCCAGCAGCAGCCACAGGGTGCCGGGGTCGTCGGGCAGCGGCATGGCCAGCAGGGTCGGCCCCTCGGCGAGTGCATTGCCGTGATAGAGGCGCATGCCGATGCGCGTGCGCAGGAAGGACTCCAGGGTGCGGCGCTGCAGCTCGTCACCCAGGCGCTCGCCCCAGCGCTCCTCCAGTTCGCGTATCGCCGGCGCCCACAGCTCGACCACGCAGGTGGTGACCGGATAGAGCGCCAGCGACTGGGCGTAGAGGGACTCGAGTCGCGTGATGTCCAGCGCCTCCACGGCGCCGATCAGGCGGATGCGCTGTGCCGGCCAGTCGCCGGGGGCGGGGGGCGGTGCCTCGGGCTCGGCGATATCGGGGCGGTCGAGCAGCTCGCGTACCTGGCTCACCGGCACGCCGCGGTTGAGCCACTGCAGGATCTGTTCGACCCGCTCGATATCCTCGCTGGCGTAGAGGCGATGCCCCTTGGGCGTGCGACGCGGCTTGATCAGCCCGTAGCGACGCTCCCAGGCGCGCAGGGTCACAGAGTTGACGCCGGTGAGGCGCGACACCTCGCGAATCGGATAGAGCGGGGTCTCGCCGCCGTGCTGGGTCGGCTCGTTCATGTTGCGGGTGATCCTCCTGTCAGGGCATCGCCGAGATGGTGGCCGGAGAGCCAGGCGTCCTCGATGCGCGGTCCGCGCCAGCCATCGCCGCACAGCGCCAGGCCGTTGCGCGAGAGGCGATAGTCGACGTTGATCGCCTCGCCCGTGGCGAAGACATCGGGTTGGGCGTAGCGCCAGCGGTGGGCGCCCATGGCGCTGGGCTCGGGCAGCGCGACATCGCCGGGCAGGCCGCGCTGGAAGGCGTCGAGCAGTGCCTCGGCGATGGTTTCGGGGCCATCCTCGAGGCGTGTCTCGCTCCATTCGAGGTTGGCCAGCAGCGTCAGGCTCTCGCCCTGGTCGCCGCGTCCGGGCTTGAGATGGTTGCGTACCGCGAAGCGCAGCGCCGGATCGGCCAGGCGCACCGCCTGCCAGTCATCATCGACCCCGGGCAGTGCGGGCAGCGGCGTATCGAACATCACCCAGGCGGCCCAGCAGGGGCGCTGGATCACCGCCGCGCAGGCCTCGGCCAGGGTCGTGTCGTGGGGCGCCACCAGTGCCCGGGCCTGGGGGGCGGGGATGGCGAGCACCACCTGGGTGAAGGGGCCGTGGCGCCCGCCCTCTGCGTCCACCAGCCACCATGACCGTGGGTCGCCTTCGAGGCGCTCGATGCGGGTCCCGGCGTGAAGCTCGAACCCCTCCGCCAGGTGGCGGGTCACCGCGCTCATGCTCGGGGTGCCGCACAGCCGGCGCAGGTCGTCTCGATGGCGGTGCCAGCCGTCCTCCGCGGCGGACCACAGCGAGGTGGGCCACTCGGCCAGGCAGTCCGCCGCATGCCACTCCTCGACCGCCGCGGCGAAGGTGGCGTCGCGTACGCTGAGGAACTGGGCGCCCAGGTCCAGGGTGGCTTCGGGCAGCCGGCGGCTGGACATGCGGCCCCCCGGTCCCCGGGCCTTGTCGAACAGGATCGCCTGCCGGCCGGCGGCGGCGAGCGCCCGGGCGCAGGCCAGGCCGGCGATGCCGGCGCCGATGATGGCGGTATGGTTGTAGGGCTGAGTCATGGCACCCTCGAGGATGGTTTTCCGCTAGACTAGCAGAAGTGTACAACAGCTGTATAACTCATCGCGGATACGAGGAGAGCCAGATGCGCGTGCTGATCACCGGAGGAAGCGGTTTCGTGGGCCAGCGGCTGTGCCAGCGACTGGTCGAGGCGGGGCATCGGGTGCAGGTGGTCTCGCGGGATCCCGCCGCGGCGCGAGGTCGACTCCCCGAGGCGGTAGATGTGCGTCGCTCGGCGCTGGACTTCGTCGATAGCCCGCCCGAGGCCCTGGTCAACCTGGCCGGCGAGTCCATCGCGGCCAAGCGCTGGAGCGACGACCAGAAGGAGAAGTTGCTCGACTCGCGGCTGAACGCCACCCGCGAGCTGGTGGGCCTGTGTGAGCAGCTGCAGCAGACCGGCGCACGGCTGCCCCGCGCGCTGGTCTCCGCCTCGGCGATGGGCTACTACGGCGACCAGGGGGACCGCGAGGTGACCGAGGAGACGCCGCCTCACGACGAGTTCGCCCACCGCCTCTGCCGGCGCTGGGAGGAGGCCGCCCAGGAGGTCGAGGCCTTCGGTGTGCGGGTCGCCCGGCTGCGCATCGGCCTGGTGCTCGATCAGGGCGGCGGCAGCCTGGCGAAGATGCTGCCGCCCTTCAAGCTGGGGCTGGGCGGGCGCTTCGGCAGCGGCAAGCAGTTCATGCCCTGGGTGCATCGCGAGGACCTGGTGCGCG
Organism: Halomonas sp. SSL-5; assembly: GCF_030708455.1. Classification (GTDB taxonomy): domain Bacteria; phylum Pseudomonadota; class Gammaproteobacteria; order Pseudomonadales; family Halomonadaceae; genus Halomonas. Next base: position 80,290 of record NZ_JAUYWF010000011.1, on the reverse strand, counting down.
CCATCCTCTTCCTGCTCGAGCGCGACGACCTGAAGGGCCCCTTCAACGGCAGCGCGCCACACCCGGTCACCAACGCCGAGTTCACCCGCACCCTGGCCAAGGCGCTGGGGCGCCCGGCGCTCTTCCCGGTGCCGGCCATCGCCCTGGAGACCGCCTTCGGCGAGATGGCGCGGCTGCTGCTCACCGGCGCCGACATGCGGCCCAAGCGCCTCCAGGAGGCGGGTTTCGAGTTCCGCTTCGAGAGGCTGGAGGCCGCCCTGGCCGATATCCTGGGCTAGCGCGTCTCTTCGCCCACCGTCACGATCACCCGCACAGCGTCGAGGCGCAGCCGTGCGCCCTCGATGGCCTCGTCCAGGGCGCCGCGCTCGGCGCGCAGCGCGGCGAGCTCCTCCTCGCGCACCGCCGGGTTGCGCCGCGCCAGGGCGGTGAGGCGCGACAGCTCGCCGTCGAGCTCGTCACGCATGCGCGTCTGGGCGGCCTCGACGATGGTGGGTAGCTCGCGCTCCGCCTCGCCCTCGCCGCGATCGAGCAGCTCGCGCAGCAGCTCCAGCCGGCTGCGGATCAGGTCCCGGGCCATGGCCTTCTTGACCTTCTGCAGGTTCTTCGAGAGCCCGGTGAACGAGATCTTGTCGGTCAGGTTGGCGCCGGACTCGTCGAGCAGCACGCGCACCGCGGTGGGCGGCAGGAAGCGGTTCAGGTGCAGCTTCTTCGGCGCCGGGCAGTGGGTGCGGTAGATCAGCTCCACCATCACCCGCCCGGGCGGCAGCGATGGATGCCTGAGCAGCGCGAGTGCCGTGTTGCCCATGCTGCCGTCGAGGATGCGTCCCATCATCTCGCGCACCATGGGGTGTTCCCAGGAGAGCCGCTGGACGTCGTCCCGGGCCAGCGCCCGCGCCCGCGAGTAGGTGGCCGAGAAACCCTCCTCGCCCTTGGCCAGCCCGGGCAGGCCGTCGAGCATCTGCGGGCCCGCCACCAGGTGCTGGATGCCGCCGCCCAGCTCCTGGCTGTCGACGCCGAAGATGTCCAGCGCCAGGTCCAGGTAGCGGGGCAGGGCGCGGTCCTCATCCAGTTCGCCGATCGCCGCGGCCACCGCCTCGGCACGCTCGTGTCGGCAGGCGTTGAGCTCCAGCAGGCGGTTGCGGCCGGCGTCGCGCTCGGCCAGGCGGCTCTCGAACAGCGCCCGGGTCTCCGTGATCACCTCCTCGAGGGCCTCGTCGTCGAGCAGGGCATCGGCCAGGGCATCGCCGAAGGCATCGAAGATCTCGCTGCCGATGCCGTGGGGCGCGCTGAATGAGTCCATGCCGTCGCGGAACCAGCGCAGCAGCTTCGCGCCGGGGCTGGCCGCGAACACCGGCACGTGGATCTCGATGGCGTGGCGCTGGCCGATGCGGTCGAGGCGACCGATGCGCTGCTCCAGCTGGTCGGGATGCAGCGGCAGGTCGAACATCACCAGATGGCGGCAGAACTGGAAGTTGCGCCCCTCTGAGCCGATCTCCGAGCACACCAGCACCTGGCAGCCCTCCTCCTCGTCGGCGAAGGCGGCGGCGGCGCGGTCGCGCTCCACCAGCGAGAGCCCCTCGTGGAACACCGGGGCGTGGTAACCCCCCAGCACGCGCAGCGCCTCGGCCAGCCCCTCGGCGGTCTCGCGGTTATGGGCGATCACCAGTACCTTGTCGCCGGCCAGGCCCCCTTCGTCATCGTCGGCCAGGCGCTCCAGCAGCCAGCTGACCCGCGGGTCGATCTGCCACCAGGGCTCCCCGTTCAATGGGTCATCGGACAGGGCGCGGTACATGGCGTCCAGGTAGATCAGCACCTCGGGGTGGTCGAGGCCGGTCTCGATCAGCAGGTCATCGAGGTACTCCTCGTCGTGGCCCAGCTTGCGCAGCACCCGGCGATAGGCGGCGGGGGGCGCCAGCTCGGTGACATGCAGGCGGCGCTCGGGGAAGCCGCCCACGTGGCGACGACTGTTGCGGAACATCACCCGGCCGGTGCCGTGGCGGTCGAGCAGCTGGTCGCGCAACTGGTTCCGGGCGGCGGCGTGCTGGTCGTCGCCGCGCTCCGGGTCGGCCAGGGTATCGAGCAGCGCCAGGCTGTCGGGCTCGTCGATCACCGCGGCGATACGCTCGCGGTCTGCCTCGGCACCGGGCAGGCCCTGCAGGGCATCGATCGCCTCGGCCACCTCGACGTAGTGGGACTCCTCCTCGCGGAAGGCGGCGAGGCTGTGGTAGCGGTCGGGGTCGAGCAGGCGCAGGCGGGCGAAGTGACTCTGCATGCCCATCTGCTCCGGGGTGGCGGTGAGCAGCAGCAGCCCCTCGCTCTCGGCGGCCAGGCGCTCCACGCAGGCGTAGCCGGGCCCCACCTGCTCCTCGCTCCAGTCCAGGTGGTGGGCCTCATCGACGATCAGCAGGTCCCAGGTGCAGGCCTGTGCCTGGGCCTGGCGGTGGGGGTTGGCGAACAGCCAGTCCTGGCTGGCCAGCACCAGCTGGCCGGCCTCGAAGGGGTTGGTGTCGCCGTGGGCCTGGCTCTGCTGCTCGTCGAGCAGGGTCACCTCCAGGGCGAAACGGCGCAGCAGCTCCACCAGCCACTGGTGGGTCAGGCTCGCCGGCACCAGGATCAGCGCGCGTTCGGCGCGGCCGGTGAGCAGCAGGCGGTGCAGGATCAGGCCCGCCTCGATGGTCTTGCCCAGCCCCACCTCGTCGGCCAGCAGCACGCGCGGGGCGTGGCGCCGGGAGACCTCGTCGGCGATATACAGCTGGTGGGGAATCAGGTCGATGCGCGGGCCGGCCAGGCCCAGCGCCGGATTCTGCTCCACGCGGTGGTGGTGGTGCAGGGTGCGGAAGCGCAGGTCGAACCAGTCATTGCGGTTGACCTGGCCGGTGAGCAGGCGGTCGCGGGCCTGGTCGAACTGCATGCTGTCGGCCAGGCGTGCCTCGGGAAGTTCGGTGAGCTCGCCCTGGTCGTCCTCGCCGATGTAGACGATCAGGCCGCCGACCTCCTTGGTGTCATCGACGGTCAGCGTCCAGCCCTCGGCGGCGCGGATGCGGTCGCCGCTGCCGAAGGCCACGCGGGTGAGTGGGGCCTGGCGGCTGCTATAGGTGCGGGTTTCCTGACTGGCACCGAACAGCACGGTGACGCTGCGGGCGTCGCAGCTGAGGATGGTGCCAAGGCCCAGTTCGGCCTCGCCGTCGCTGATCCAGCGCTGGCCGGGGGAGAAGTCGCTCATGATGCCTCGAGGATGCTGTAACAGGGTGCGCTCACGGCCGCGGGAAAGGGGCGGCCCGGGGACAGGGCGCGGTATCTTACAGCAAAGCCCGGCGCGGCTTAAGCCTGAGACTACTCCCGGCCGGGCTATCGCAGACGGTGGCAACGCTCAAGGCTTCCCCGGGGACAGGCCCCGGAGCGCCGGACCGTCGAGGGGGCGCTGTAAATACCTCCCTGTACGCTACCTCGGCCCTGCTGCGCTCTCGCGTCCCGCTCCGCTTGCAGGTCCGGTGCTGTCCATCCATTGCCAGCCCGTTCGGAGCAGTGCTCCTCACCCCTGGTCCTCGGACCCCCTCTACGACCTGTCTCCGGCGCCTTTCGCTATACGTAGCCGCGCATCCTACTGTTCCCGCCCCAGCCAGCTATCCAGCTGGGCGCGGGTGAGCTCGCCCACGTGGCGCTCCACGGCGCGGCCCTCGGCATCGAACAGCAGGGTGGTGGGCAGGCCGGGGGACTCGCTTAGCACCATCAGCTCCTGGTGCGGGTCGAGCAACGGATAGCGGAAGTCGAGTTCCTGGTCGTCCAGGTAGCGCACCACCTGCAGTAGCGACTCGCCCTGGTTGGCCACCACCACGGTGACGTCGTCCCGGGCATCGGCCTCTGCTAACAGTGGCATCTCGCGCAGGCAGGGCGGACACCAGGTGGCCCACAGGTTGAGCACCACCCGCTGGCCCGCGAGTTCGCCCAGGTTGACGGTCTCGCCGTCGAGGTCCTCCAGGACAATGTCGGGCAATTGCTTCAGCGCCATGCCGCCGCCGAAGGGGGCCAGGGTGACGGTGGCCAGCCACAGCGCCGAGACCACCACCAGCATGGCCATGGCGCCGACCAGCCGGCCCAGGTGGTCGCGCAGCGTCCAGCCGGTCCAGATGAGTCCCGCCATCAGCCCCCACAGCCCATGGTAGCCCGGTTGCCACAGCTTGAGGGCGTCCAGCGGGGCGACGGCGTAGGCGTCGAGGTTCAGCGCCACATGGCCGATCCTCGCACCGATCAGCCAGGCCAGCAGCAGGCCATTGAACCAGCGGGTGTGGGCGCGCCGCGGCAGGCCCAGCAACCAGGCGCTGGCGCCGAGCAGCAGCAGGGTGGCGACGAAGGCATAGAGGCGTGGCAGCGAGAGCAGGACCGGACCCAGGGCGATGGCATCCATGGGGTGGTGACTCCTTAGGGGCGTAACTCCTTGCGGGCAGGGTCGGCGGGCGAGTGACGAGCGGTTACACTGTGGCGCAGCCGACCCCGGACCTGCCAAGCCTACTGCCGGCGGACGGGACTGTCATCCGACGTCATCCGACGCATCCGCTACCGGGAGCCCCCATGGCCAAGACCGCCTTCGACACCCTGCGTGCCCTGGCCATCGCCAGCCAGGCGATGGGCTTCATCCTGATCATCATCCTGGAGACCGTGATGGGCGATGCCGCCCGTCCCTGGCAGGGCTGGACCCTGGCCGCCATGGTGGTAGCGGCGCTGGCGATCGCCCTGGTGCGGCTGTATCGCCGCAACCGGGCGCGCAAGGCGCGGCTCCGGGGCCTCGGCGATGACGATTGAGGCGCCTCAGGAGTCCCGGCTGGCGCGGCTCAAGGTCCCTCTGGGCCTGCTGCTGGGGCCGCTGCTGGCGGGGCTGCTGCTGATGCTGGGAGCCCCGGAGGGGCTGGCCGAGCCGGCCTGGCGGGTGGTGGCGCTGACCGTCTGGATGGCCGTGTGGTGGGTGCTCGAGCCGGTGCCCATTGCGGTGACGGCGCTGCTGCCGCTGGTGCTGCTGCCGCTGCTCGAGGTGGCGCCCATCGAGGCGGTCGCCGCCCCCTACGCCAATCCGCTGATCTTCCTGTTCCTCGGGGGCTTCCTGCTGGCTGAGGCCATCCAGCGCTGGGGGTTGCATCGGCGCATCGCCATGCTGGTGCTGCGTGTGGCAGGGCGCCGCCCCGACCACCTGGTGGCCGGTTTCATGGTCGCCACCGCTGCGCTGAGCATGTGGGTGAGTAACACCGCCACCGCGGCGCTGATGGTGCCCATCGGCCTTTCGGTGCTGGAGATGTTGAAGCAGCGAGGTGGCGAGGGGGGCAGCCATCACATGGCGCTGACCCTGCTGCTGGGGATCGCCCTGGGCGCCAATATCGGCGGCATGGGCACCCTGATCGGCACGCCGCCCAACGCCCTGCTGGCGGGCTTCATGGCCGACAGCTATGGCATCGAGATCGGCTTCGCCCAGTGGATGGCGGTGGCGCTGCCTCCCGCGCTGCTGCTGCTGGCGCTGGCCTGGTGGCTGCTCACCCGTTGGGTCTATCCGCTGGGGCGCCAGCCGCTGCCCGGGGTGGCCGCCATGCTCGAGGAGCAGGCCCGCGACTTGGGGCGGATGACCGGGCCGGAGCGGCGCGTGGCGACCATCTTCGCCCTGGTGGCCCTGGCCTGGGTGTTTCGCCCGCTGCTCGAGGCCTGGCTGGAGGTACCGCTCAGCGACGCCGGCATCGCGGTCACCGCCGCGGTGCTGCTGTTCGTGGTACCGGCACGCTGGCGCCAGCGTCAGTTCCTGATGGACTGGGAGGCCGCCGCCAACCTGCCGTGGGGTGTGCTGATCATGGTGGGGGGCGGGCTTAGCCTGGGGAGTGCCATCGAGTCCAGCGGCCTGGCCGCGGCGGTGGCCGAGGGGCTGGCCGTGTTCGGGCGCTGGCCGACCTGGGGGCTGGTGGCCATGGTGGCCCTGGTGGTGATGGCGATGAGCCATATGACCAGCAACACTGCGACGGCCGCCGCCATCCTGCCGCTCACCGCCTCGCTGACGGTCAGCCTCGGCCACAGCCCGCTGCTGCTCTCGGTGCCCGTGGCCATGGCGGCGAGCTGTGCCTTCATGCTGCCGGTGGCCACCCCGCCCAATGCCGTGGTCTTCGCCAGCGGCCAGCTCAGCGTGGCTGAGATGGTGCGCGCCGGGGCGCTGGTCAGCCTGGCGGCGCTGGTGGTGATCGTGGCGGTAGTCTTCGCCCTGGCGATGCCGTTGCTCGGCTTCGGCTGGGCGGCGTGACCCAGGCCCCTGGCCCGGAGGAGGTTTGACGCAGGACAAGGCGAAGCGGCGCTCGGGCACTATGCTGAAGTGAGAGGGGGGGGGAGTCACCGCCCCCGGTTCACTTCCGCCACTGCAGGAGACTTGTCATGTTCAAGACCATTCTGGTGCCCCTCGACGGTTCCGAGCACGCCATCAAGGCGCTGAATGTCGCCGCCTCCCTGGCGCGTGGCGGGGCAGCGAAGCTGCACCTGATGACCGTGGCGGAGTTTCCGCCAGACAATATCGGGCTGTTCACCGGCGGCACCGCCGAGCCCTTCTCCGAGGCGGAGCGCGAGAAGCTCGCCGCGGGTATGAAGGAGGAAGCCCACAAGGTGATCGAGCAGGCGCGTGACGCGGTCGATATGAGCGACCTGGAAGTAGAGGAGAGCGTGCGCCAGGGGCGCCCGGCCGACCTGATCAATGAGCAGGCCGAGAAGGTCAATGCCGATGCCATTGTGATGGGCAGTCGCGGCCTCAGCGACGTGCGCGGCATGATGTTCGGCAGCGTCTCCCACAAGGTCAGCCACACCGCCGGCTGCAGCGTGATCACCGTGACCTGACGACCGACTCCTGCCTTCGGGAGGCGGAGATCGTCTGCCAGGTAGCATGAAGGCCAACGAAAAAGGCCTTGCGAGTGATCGCAAGGCCTTGAATTCTTGGTCGGAGTAGCAGGATTCGAACCTACGACCTCTGCCTCCCGAAGGCAGCGCTCTACCAAGCTGAGCTATACTCCGATGTCGATTCTCGAGGGCTCCGCCTCATCGACGCAGCGTAGTTTACGCAAACGCCGGCGGAATGCAACCCCGTCGGGGTGTTTTCATGTCCGGCTTTATGCGTGGCTTCACGCCTGGCGATCCACTGCCAGGTGGGTCAGTTCGGCCATGCTGTCGCGGTAGGGGCTGGCCGGCAGCGACTCGAGCTGGGCCAGGGCCAGGTCGGCCATCTCCACGGCGCGGCGGCGGGTGTACTCCAGGGCGCCGGTGGCGTTGACGATCTCCAGCACCTCGTCGAGGTGGTCGAGGCCGCCCTGGCGGATCGCCCGGCGGATCAACTTCGCCTGCTCGGGGGTGCCCTTGGCCATGGCCTGGATCAGCGGCAGGGTGGGCTTGCCCTCGGCCAGGTCGTCGCCGACGTTCTTGCCCATGGCCTCGGCATCGCCCTGGTAGTCGAGCAGGTCGTCGATCAGCTGGAAGGCCAGGCCCAGGTAGCGACCGTAGTACTGCAGCGCGGTCTCCTGCTCGGGAGTGGCCTCGGCGAGGATGGCGCCACTGTGGCTGGCCGCCTCGAAGAGCATGGCGGTCTTGCCCTGGATGGTCTCGAAGTAGGCCGCCTCATCGATGTCCGGGTTGCCGACGTTGGTGAGCTGCTGCACCTCGCCCTCGGCGATCACGCAGGTGGCCGAGGAGAGCACGTTCATGATGCGCATGGAGCCCACCTCCACCATCATCTGGAAGGAGCGCGAGTAGAGGAAGTCACCCACCAGCACCGAGGGGGCGTTGCCCCAGGCGTCGTTGGCGGTGGCCTTGCCGCGACGCAGGTGCGACTCGTCCACCACGTCGTCGTGCAGCAGGGTGGAGGTGTGCATGAACTCGATCAGGGTGGCCAGCGTTACGTGCCTGTCGCCCTGGTAGCCCAGCGCCCGGGCGGCCAGCAGCACCAGCAGCGGCCGCAGCCGCTTGCCGCCGCTGGCGATGATGTACTGGCCGATGGTCTCGACCAGCGGGATGCGCGAGCCGAGCTGGGCCATGATGGTGCGATTGACGGCGGCAAAGTCCTCGGCCACGGCGGCGTGGATCGGGGAGGGTGCGGCGGTGTCGGAAGCGGAGGCGTGGGTGGGCATGGAGGCGGTTTCGACAGTCGGGTTGGGGCCGGGGCGAGGCGGCCCCCTCTGGCCTTGGTTTGCCGGCCATGCTATGGGGCCCCCTCGGGGGCGTCAAGGCGGGCTGCCGGGCGGCGGGACGAACGGCTCGCGGCACGGGTTGTCTGGGACGTCGCCTGTCGTTATAATTCGCGACCCACTCATCCCGCTCCCTGTCAGATGGCTGCCAAAAGGGGCGCCACTCGCAGCAGGCCGACGAAGAGCCCAACCCGATGAGTCCTGGAGAGAGAAGCATGTACGCAGTTATCAAGAGCGGTGGCAAGCAGTACCGCGTTCAGGAAGGCCAGACCCTGAAGCTCGAGAAGATCGAAGTCCCCACCGGCGAGTCCATCGATTTCGACGAAGTGCTGCTGGTCGGCAGCGAGGACGAGGTCAAAGTCGGCGCGCCGCTGGTTGACGGTGCCAAGGTCTCCGCCGAGGTCGTTTCCCACGGCCGTGGCGACAAGGTCACCATCATCAAGTTCCGCCGCCGCAAGCACAGCATGAAGCGTCAGGGCCACCGCCAGTGGTTCACTGAAGTCAAGATCACCGGGATCTCCGCCTAAGCGGTCCATCCCCCTGAACGGAGGTTTATTCCATGGCACATAAGAAGGCAGCGGGCTCTACCCGTAACGGTCGCGATTCCGAATCCAAGCGCCTTGGCGTGAAGCTCTTCGGTGGCCAGGCCGTGAACGCCGGCAACATCATCGTTCGCCAGCGCGGCACCAAGTTCCACGCCGGCACCGGCGTCGGTATCGGTCGTGATCACACCCTGTTCGCACTGGACGAGGGCGTGATCAAGTTCGAGACCAAGGGTCCGAAGAACCGCAAGTTCGTCAGCGTCGTCTCTGCCTGAGACGCCTGATGCTTGCCGCGAGAAGGCCCCGCCACGGCGGGGCCTTCTTGTATCATGACGGCACATGCCGTCTGGAGAGTGACAGATGCAGTTCGTCGACGAATCCTCGATCATCGTGGAGGCCGGCAATGGGGGCAACGGCTGCCTCAGCTTCCGCCGCGAGAAGTACGTGCCCAAGGGCGGCCCCGATGGCGGCGACGGCGGCCATGGCGGCAGCGTCTACCTGATCGGTGACGACTCCCTCAACACCCTCATCGACTTCAAGTACCAGCGCTTCTACAAGGCCCAGAACGGTCAGCCCGGCATGGGTCGGCAGATGAGCGGGCGGGCCGGTGAAGACCTGCACGTCAAGGTGCCGGTGGGCACCACGGTGATCGACGAGGACACCCTCGAGGTGATCGCCGACGTCACCGAGATCGGCCAGGTGGTGCTGGTGGCCCAGGGCGGCCGCCGTGGACTCGGCAATATCCATTTCAAGTCCTCCACCAACCGCGCGCCGCGGCGCACCACGCCGGGCACCGAGGGTGAGCGCCGCAACCTGCGCCTGGAGATGAAGGTGATGGCCGATGTGGGCCTGCTGGGCATGCCCAATGCCGGCAAGTCGACGCTGATCCGTGCCGTCTCCGCGGCCAAGCCCAAGGTGGCCAACTACCCCTTCACTACCCTGGTGCCCAATCTGGGAGTGGTGAAACTCGGCATGCACGAGCACTTCGTGATGGCCGATGTGCCGGGGCTGATCGAGGGCGCCTCGGATGGCGCCGGCCTGGGGCTGCGCTTCCTCAAGCACCTGACCCGCACCCGGCTGCTGTTCCATGTGGTGGATGTGTCGCCCTTCGATGAGTCCGACCCGGTGGAGGCCGCCGAGGCGATCATCCACGAGCTGGGCGAGTTCTCGCCGGCCCTGGCCGAACTGCCGCGCTGGCTGGTGCTCAACAAGCTCGACCTGCTGCCGGCCGAGGAGCGCGAGGCGCGCGCCGACGAGATCGTGCGGCGTCTGGCGTGGGATGGGCCGGTGTTCCGCATCTCGGCGATCTCCGCCGACGGCACCGACGCTTTGGTGCAGACCGCCTATCGCTGGCTCACCGAGCAGCGTCGCCTCGAGAACGAGGACGAGGAAGCCGCCGAGCGCGCCCGCGAGATGCGCGCGCGCATGGAGGACGAAGCGGTGGCCCGCACCGAGGCGCGGCTGGGTCGCAAGCGCAGGTCGGTTGACGAGGATGACGACGATTTCGATGACGACGACTACGACGTCGAGATCGAGTACGCGCCTTGAGGATCGAGAGCGAATGGACAGCAACGAGCAGGTGACGGGCCGCGAGGCGTTGGTCGGTGCCCGCCGGGTGGTGGTGAAGATCGGCAGCGCGCTGTTGACCAACGACGGTCGCGGCCTCGACGAGGCGGCGATCGGTGGCTGGGTGGACCAGATCGCCGCGCTGCACAAGCGCGGCATCGAGGTGGTGCTGGTCTCCTCCGGGGCGGTGGCCGCGGGCATGGTGCGTCTCGGCTGGCAGGCGCGTCCCTCGGCGGTGCACGAGCTTCAGGCCGCCGCGGCGGTGGGGCAGAACGGCCTCACCGAATGCTACGAGGGCCACTTCGCCCGCCACGGCCTGCTGACCGCCCAGGTGCTGCTGACCCACGACGACCTCTCCAACCGCAAGCGCTACCTCAACGCCCGCTCGGCGTTGCGCACCCTGGTCGACCTGCGGGTGGTGCCGGTGATCAACGAGAACGATACCGTGGTCACCGACGAGATCCGCTTCGGCGACAACGACACCCTCGGCGCCCTGGTGGCCAACCTGCTGGAGGCCGACGCCCTGGTCATTCTCACCGACCAGGAGGGGCTGTTCGACGCCGACCCGCGCTCGAACCCCGCGGCCTCGCTGATCAGTGAGGGACGTGCCGACGACCCGGCGCTGGCCGCGGTGGCCGGTGGCGGGGGTGCCCTGGGGCGCGGCGGCATGACCACCAAGATTCGCGCCGCGCGGCTGGCGGCGCGCTCGGGGGCGGTGACCGCCATCGCCGGTGGTCGCCAGGCCGAGGTGCTCGCGCGGCTGATGGCCGGCGAGCGCCTGGGCACCCTGCTGCACCCCGACCAGGCGCCCATCGCGGCGCGCAAGCGCTGGCTCGCCGGCCAGCTGCAGGTGCGCGGCACCCTGACCCTGGATGCCGGGGCGGTGAAGGTGTTGCGTGGCAGCGGCTCGAGCCTGCTGCCGGTGGGGGTGAAGGCCGCCTCCGGCGCGTTCCGCCGCGGCGACATGGTGCTCTGCGTCGACGAGGCCGGCGAGCGGGTGGCCAAGGGCCTGGTCAACTACGGCATCGACGATGCGCTGCGCATCATCGGCCAGCCCAGCCATCAGATCGAGGCGCTCCTCGGCTTCATGGAGGCCCCGGAGCTGATCCATCGCGATAACCTGGTGGTGTTGTAGCAAGCGCGGCGCGGGCTGTGGTAGGATGCGCCATCCTCTCAGACACGGCCCGTGAACGAGCGCTGATCTTCAGCGGTCGGCCAGATGGCCAAGCCGGCGGAAAGGCTTGTACTTTCCTGCCGGATCAATACGTTATAGCAGCCGTCATTACACGGGCGGCGATGAATCTCCAAGGAGACAGCAAGTGGCAAACAGCAAGCAAGCTCGCAAGCGCGCCCGTCAGGCCGAAGGTCGTCGTGTCCTGAAGGCCAGCCAGCGCAGCATGGTCCGCACCTACATCAAGCACGTCATCAAGGCCATCAACAGCGGCGATCACGCCGAGGCCATGGCGGCTTTCCATAAGGCGCAGCCGGTCATCGACCGCATCGCCGACAAGGATGTGCTCTCCAAGAAGCGTGCCGCACGCATGAAGAGCCGCCTGAACAAGCGCATCAAGGCCCTGGCTGCCTAAGCCGGTCCGATGCCATCGAGGCGCGGCCTGCGTGGCCGGCGTCTCGTGAAAAACCGGCTGCGGCCGGTTTTTTTGTGGCTGCCATTCATGGGGTGGATGTAAAGCCGAGGAACGGACGTGACGGATCGCGAGCAGTCGCCACCGGCACCGGTGGACGAGAACGACAAGGTGGTGGCCCCCAAGGGGGGCGGGCTGATGCGCTCGGGCCTGGTGGTCAGCGTGATGACCATGCTCTCGCGGGTGATGGGCCTGGCGCGCGACGTGGTCATCGCCGCGCTGTTCGGCGCGGGGCAGGGCGCGGATGCCTTCTTCGTTGCCTTCAAGATTCCCAACTTCATGCGCCGGCTGTTCGCCGAGGGCGCCTTCAACCAGGCCTTCGTGCCGGTGCTCTCGGAGTACGCCACCCGCGGCAGCCGGCGCGAGGTGCGCGAGCTGCTGGACGCCGTCTCCGGCAGCCTCGCCGCGGTGCTCTTCCTGCTCACCGCGGTGGCCATGTTCGCGGCCCCCTGGCTGGTGTGGGTGTTCGCCCCGGGCTTCGGCCGCGACCCGGCCAAGCTGGCGCTCACCGCCGACATGCTGCGGCTGACCTTCCCCTACCTGTTGCTGATCTCGCTGACGGCGTTTGCCGGCAGCGTGCTCAACACCTGGAATCGCTTCGCGGTGCCGGCCTTCACCCCGGTGCTGCTCAACCTCTCGCTGATCGGCGCGGCGCTGCTGCTGACCCCGCTGTTCGAGCAGCCGGCCATGGCGCTGGCCTGGGGCGTGCTGATCGCCGGCGGTGTCCAGCTCGCCTTCCAGGTGCCGTTCCTGGTGCGGCTGGGGCTGGCGCCGCGGCCCTGGCCGAGCTTCGCCCATCCCGGCGTCAAGCGCATCATGACCCTGATGGTGCCGGCGCTGTTCGGGGTCTCGGTGTCCCAGATCAACCTGCTGCTGGATACCGTGCTCGCCTCGCTGCTGGCGGCGGGCAGCGTCTCCTGGCTCTACTACTCCGACCGCCTGGTGGAGCTGCCGCTGGGGGTGTTCGGCATCGCCATCGGCACCGTGATCCTGCCGGCGCTCTCCAAGCGCCATGCCGCGCAGTCCGGCGAGCACTTCAGCGCCATGCTCGACTGGGCGATCCGCGCCGTGCTGCTGCTGGGTCTGCCCGCGGCGCTGGCCCTGGCGGTGCTCGCCGAGCCGCTGCTGATCTCGCTGTTCCACTACGGCGCCATGACCGAGCGTGATATCGCCATGGCGGCGATGAGCCTGCGTGCCTACTCCCTGGGCCTGGTGGCCTTCATGCTGATCAAGGTGCTGGCGCCGGGTTTCTTCGCCCGCCAGGACACCAAGACGCCGGTGAAGGTGGGCATCATCGCCATGGTCGCCAACATGGTCTTCAACCTGATCCTGATCTGGCCCCTGGCCCACGCCGGCCTGGCCCTGGCCACTGCGCTCTCGGCCTTCCTCAACGCCGGCCTGCTGGGTTGGCTGCTCAGGAAGCAGGGCGTGCTGGTGTTCCAGCCGGGCTGGGGGCGCTACGCGGTGCAGCTGCTGGGCGGCTGCGCGGTGATGGGGCTGGGCCTGGCCTGGGCCGCGCCCGACTGGCAGGCGTGGCTGGGCTGGGGCATCTGGCAGCGCGTCGCCTGGCTGGCGGCGCTGGTGGTGGGCGGGGCGGCGCTCTACTTCGCCTGGCTGGCCGCCACCGGGGTGCGCCTGCGGCATTTCAGGATGAAGAGCTGATCGCGACCGTCTCGCGAGGGGCGCTGGGGATAGGCTGAAGAGGAGGTCCGAGGACCAGGGGTGAGGAGCAACGCTCCGAACGGGCTGGCCAAGGATGGCCAGCACCGGACCTGCAAGCGGAGCGGGACGCGAGAGCGCTGCAGGGCCGAGGTAGCGTACAGGGAGGTATTTACAGCGCCTCCTCGAAAGCCTGTCGCCAGATCAGCCCCGAGCAAGATGGCATGCAGTGGCCCGCCCCGGCTGTCAAGGGGCCGGCTGTCCGGTATAATCGACGTTTTGACCACCCAACCGACGCCGAGCGGGGCTCCACCACGCCATGCAAGTGATTCGAGGACTGCACAACCTGCGCGACGAGCACCGCGGCTGCGTGGCCACCATCGGCAACTTCGATGGCGTTCATCGCGGCCACCAGGCGATCCTCGAGCAGTGTCGCGAACAGGCCCGCCGCCTCGGGCTGCCGGTCGTGGTAGTGGTCTTCGAGCCCCAGCCCCGGGAGTTCTTCGCCGGCGAGCAGGCCCCGCCGCGGCTCACTCGCCTGCGCGACAAGGTGCGCCTGCTGGGCGAGGCGGGGGTCGAGCGGGTGCTCTGCCTGCCCTTCAACGACGCCCTGCGCAGCCTGACCGCCGAGGCCTTCATCGAGCGCGTGCTGATCGACGGCCTGGGCGTGCGCCACCTGGTGGTCGGCGATGACTTCCGCTTCGGCTGCGATCGCCGCGGCGACTTCCACCTGCTCACCGCGGTGGGCGAGGCCAACGGCTTCGGCGTGGAGCACACCCGCACCTTCACCGTCGACGACGAGCGGGTCTCCAGCAGTCGGGTGCGCACCCTGCTGACCAGCGGCAACTTCGAGGCCGCCGCGCGCCTGCTGGGCCGCCCCTATCGCCTGGGCGGCCGAGTGGTGCCCGACCAGAAGCTCGGCCGCACCATCGGCGTGCCCACCGCCAACCTGCCCCAGCCGGTGCGCTCCCTGGCGCTGCAGGGCGTCTATGCGGTGATCACCGAACTGCCCGACGGCCGCCGCCTGCCCGGCGTGGCCAATATCGGCTGGCGCCCCACCGTGGGCAGCACGCGCCCGGTGCTCGAGGTACACCTGTTCGACTTCGACGGCGAGCTGTACGGCGAGCGCCTGGCGGTGTTTCCCTGCGCCAAGCTGCGCGGCGAGGTGAAGTTCGACGACTTCGCGGCCCTGAAGCACCAGATCGGCCTCGATCAGCGGCGGGCGCGCGGCTACTTTGCGCAGCAGCCTTTACAGCGCCCCGGCCTCAATAACGACGATTCTCTTCCTCTGGCATCGGCGCCGCTGGCGCGCGAGGCCGTGACACTCGATTCCTCGGCGGGCATGCCCGCCGACCATGACGACGGCTGACCCCCAGGATATGAGCGACTACAAGCCCACTCTGAACCTGCCAGAAACCGACTTTCCCATGCGCGGCATGCTGCCCAAGCGCGAGCCCGAGCGGCTGGCCCGCTGGCAGCAGCTCGACCTCTACCACCGCCTGCGCGAGGAGCGCCAGGGCCGGGAGCTGTTCGTGCTGCACGACGGCCCTCCCTATGCCAACGGCAGCATCCATATCGGTCATGCCGTCAACAAGATCCTCAAGGACATCATCGTCAAGTCGAAGAACCTGGCCGGCTTCGATGCCCCCTACGTGCCGGGCTGGGACTGCCATGGCCTGCCCATCGAGCACAAGGTGGAGACCACCCACGGCAAGCACCTGGAGCCGGCGCGCGCCCGCGAACTTTGCCGCGAGTACGCCGTCGAACAGATCCAGGGCCAGCTCAAGGACTTCGTGCGCCTGGGCGTGATCGGCGACTGGGACAACCCCTACCGCTCCATGGACTTCGCCAACGAGGCCGGCGAGATCCGCGCGCTGGCCGACATGGTCGAGGCCGGCTACGTGTTCAAGGGCCTCAAGCCCGTCAACTGGTGCTTCGACTGCGGCTCGGCGCTGGCCGAGGCCGAGGTGGAATACCAGGACAAGACGTCCGATGCCATCGACGTGGCCTTCCGGGTGGAGGACGCCGACCGCCTGGCCGCCGCCTTCGGCCTGGGTGAACTGCCCAAGCCGGCGGTGATCGTGATCTGGACCACCACGCCCTGGACCATCCCCGCCAACCAGGCGCTCAACATGCATCCCGAGTTCACCTACGCCCTGGTGGACACCGGCAGCCGCCTGCTGGTGCTGGCGGAGGAACTGGTGGAATCCTGCCTGGAGCGCTACGGCCTGGAAGGCGAGGTGATCGCCACCGCCCGGGGTGAGGCCTTCGATGGCATCCGTTTCCGCCACCCCTTTTATGAGCGCCTGTCGCCGGTGTATCTCGCCGACTACGTCGAAAGCGAGGTGGGCAGCACCGGCATCGTCCACTCCGCCCCGGCCTATGGCGTGGATGACTTCGTCACCTGCCGCGCCCATGGCATGGCGTTCGAGGAGATCGAGAGCCCGGTGCAGGGCAACGGCGTCTATGTCGACGACCTGCCGTTCTTCGGCGGTCAGATGATCTGGAAGGCCAACCCGCAGATCGTCGCCAAGCTCGAGGAAGTGGGCGCGCTGATGGCCCACACGCCCATCGTGCACAGCTACATGCATTGCTGGCGCCACAAGACCCCGGTGATCTACCGCGCCACCGCCCAGTGGTTCGTGGGCATGGACCTGGCCGGCCGCGACGGCAAGACCCTGCGCGAGCGCGCCCTGGAGGGCATCGAGGCCACCCGCTTCACCCCGGCCTGGGGCCAGGCGCGCCTGCACAGCATGATCGCCAACCGTCCGGACTGGTGCATCTCGCGCCAGCGCAACTGGGGCGTGCCGATCCCGTTCTTCCTGCACAAGGCCAGCGGCGAGCTGCACCCGCGCACCGTGGAGCTGATGGAGGAGGCGGCCAAGCGTGTCGAGGCCGAGGGCATCGACGCCTGGTTCCGCCTCGACTCCGCCGAGCTGCTGGGCGAGGAGGCCGCCGACTACGACAAGGTCACCGATACCCTCGACGTATGGTTCGACTCCGGCACCACCCATCGCCACGTGCTGCGCGGCTCCCACCCCCATGGCCATGAGAGCGGCCCGGTGGCCGACCTCTACCTGGAGGGCTCCGACCAGCACCGCGGCTGGTTCCACTCCTCGCTGCTCACCGGCTGCGCCATCGACGGCCATCCGCCGTACCGCGGCCTGCTCACCCACGGCTTCACCGTGGACGCCCAGGGCCGCAAGATGTCCAAGTCGGTGGGCAACGTGGTGGCACCCCAGGAGGTGATGGACAAGCTGGGTGCCGACATCCTGCGCCTGTGGGCGGCCTCCACCGACTACTCCGGCGAGATGGCCGTCTCCGACGAGATCCTCAAGCGCACCGCCGACGTCTACCGTCGCATCCGCAACACCTCGCGCTTCCTGCTCGCCAACCTCAACGGCTTCGCGCCGGAGCGCGACGCGCTGCCCTTCGACGAGATGCTGGCCCTGGATCAGTGGGTGGTCGACCGCGCCGCCCAGCTGCAGGCGCGCATCGAGATCGCCTATGAGGAGTACCGCTTCCTCGACGTCTACCAGCAGGTGCATGGCTTCTGCGCCCGGGAGCTGGGTGGCTTCTACCTGGACGTGATCAAGGATCGCCAGTACACCACCCAGGCCGATTCCGTGGCGCGGCGCAGCGCCCAGACCGCGCTCTATCACGTGGTGGAGGCGCTCTGCCGCTGGGTGGCGCCGATCCTCTCCTTCACCGCCGAGGAGATCTTCGAGAACATCCCGGGCCGCCGCGGCGACAGCGTGCTGCTGGAGGAGTACTACACCGGCCTCGCCACCCTGGAAGGCGACGCCGCCATGGGCCGCGACTTCTGGGAGCGGGTGCTGGAGGTCAAGCAGGCGGTCAACAAGTGCCTGGAGGACGCCCGCAACGCCAAGGCCATCAAGGGCAGCCTGGCCGCCGAGGTCACCCTCTACGTCGACGACACCCTGCGCGAGACGCTGGCCAAGCTGGGCGACGAGCTGCGCTTCGTGATGCTCACCAGCGAGGTGACGCTCACGCCCCTCGCCGAGGCAGGAGCAAAGGCCGAGGCCACCGAGCTCGAGGGGCTCAAGGTGGCCGTGGTCGAGAGCCCAAACAACAAGTGCGAGCGCTGCTGGCACCATCGCGAGGAGGTGGGTACCCACCCCGAGCATCCGGACCTCTGCGGGCGCTGCATCAGCAATCTGCCGGACGGTCCCGGCGAAACCCGCCGCTATGCGTAAGGTGCCCGGCATGGCCAGCAGTGAAGAAAAGGGCGAAGAGGCCAAGGAGAGCGCAGGGCAGGGTGCTGCAAGGGGCGTGGAGGTGGCTCCCATGCAGCAGCCGCTGCGTTGGCTGTGGCTGGCGCTGGCGGTGATCGTGCTGGATCTCGCCACCAAGTACGCCGCCAGCGCCTGGCTCACATATGCCCGGCCGGTGGAGGTGTTGCCGTTCTTCAACCTGACGCTGCTGCACAACACCGGCGCCGCCTTCAGCTTCCTGGCCGGGCATCCCGGCTGGCAGCGCTGGTTCTTCGCCGCCATCGCGGTGGGGGCGAGCATCGGGCTAACGCTATGGATGCGCCGCCTCAAGCGCGACGAGACGCTGCTGGCGGCCTCGCTCGCCATGATCATCGGCGGCGCCCTGGGCAACCTCTACGACCGCCTGGTGCACGGCTACGTGGTGGATTTCCTCTCCTTCCACGTGGCCGGCTGGTACTACCCCGCCTTCAACGTGGCGGACATCGGCATCACCCTCGGCGCCATCGGCCTGATCTGGGAGTCGCTGTTCGGCGAGAAGCGCCGCGCCCGCCGTCGGGGCTGACATAACCCGTGATCGACATCGTAGGAGCCCGACTATCGGGCGACTGGCGCCCCGGTTAGTCACCAGGCTCACTGTAGGAGGCCGGCTCCGCCGGCGGTGCGACGTTTCGCCGAATGGCGCCGTCAGGCGCCCCAGCGAGGTACCCAAAGCAACGACGAGTTTCTGTAGGAGGGCAGCTCCGCTGCGCGAATGGCGCCGAAGGCGCCCTGCGAGACCACCGAACCGAAATCCTGTTTACCGAGTCCCAAGACCCATGACCGACCAGAATAGCCCCCAACACCGCATCGACGAGGGCATGGAAGTGACCCTGCACTTCACCCTCAAGCTGGAAGACGGCACCGTGGTGGACTCCACCCGCGACAAGGCCCCGGCCACCTTCCAGGTGGGCGACGGCAACCTGCCGCCCGGCTTCGAGCACCCCATGAAGGGCATGAGCGCCGGCGAGAGCGCGACCTTCGAGATCACCCCGGAGCACGCCTTCGGCCAGCACAACCCGCAGAACATCCAGCGCCTCAAGCGCGATGACTTCGACGAGGAGGCGCTGGAGATCGGCACCGTGATGTCCTTCGCCGATCCCGGCGGCGGCGAGCTGCCCGGCGTGATCAGCGCCATCGAGGGCAACCAGGTGGACGTGGACTTCAACCACCCGCTGGCGGGGCGTACCCTGACCTTCGAGGTGGAAGTGATCAACGTGAAGCCCGCCACCACGCATTAGGAAAACACTGACTTCCTGCTGCGCTCGATATCCTGGCCGCCGGCGGTGCTCGTCATCCTCATGTAGCAGGCTACATTCCGGTGACTGTGCTCCGGCGGCGACCAGCCTCTCTTCGCTCGCGACGGAACTCAGCGCTTTCCCTCTTATCTCAGGCAGATGCCCCAGACGCATCAAGGCAGATACCCATGCAGATCAAACTGGCCAACCCCCGCGGCTTCTGCGCCGGCGTCGACCGCGCCATCGAGATCGTCAACGGCGCCCTGGACGTGTTCGGCCCGCCGATCTACGTGCGCCACGAGGTGGTCCACAACCGCTTCGTGGTGGACAGCCTGCGCGAACGCGGCGCCATCTTCGTCGAGGAGCTCCACGAGGTGCCGGACGACGTCATCGTCATCTTCTCCGCCCACGGCGTCTCCCGCGCCGTGCAGCAGGAAGCGGAGCGCCGCGGCCTCAAGGTGTTCGACGCCACCTGCCCGCTGGTCACCAAGGTGCATATGGAAGTGCTGCGCTACGCCAAGCGCGGCCAGGAGTGCATCCTGATCGGCCACGAGGGGCACCCCGAGGTAGAGGGCACCATGGGGCGCTACGACACCACCCACGGCGGCGCCATCTACCTGGTGGAGGACGAGGAAGACGTCGCCAACCTCGAGGTCAAGGACCCGAGCCGGCTCGCCTTCGTCACCCAGACCACCCTCTCCATGGACGACACTGCCCGGGTGATCGACGCCCTGCGCGCCAAGTTCCCGGAGATCCAGGGGCCGCGCAAGGACGACATCTGCTACGCCACCCAGAACCGCCAGGACGCCGTGCGCGAGCTGGCCGAAGGCGCGGACCTGGTGCTGGTGGTGGGCAGCCCCAACAGCTCCAACTCCAACCGCCTGCGCGAGCTCTCCGAGCGCGTCGGCACCCCCGCCTACCTGATCGACAGCGCCGAGCAGATCGAGCCGGCGTGGCTCGAGGGCGTGAAGGCTATCGGCGTCACCGCCGGTGCCAGCGCCCCCGAGGTGCTGGTGCAGGGCGTGATCGAACGGCTCAAGAGCCTCGGCGCCAGTGCCCCAGAGGAACTCGCCGGCCGCGAGGAGACCATCACCTTCTCCATGCCCCGCGAACTGCGCGAGCGCGTCATCGTCAGCGAGTAGCGGGTAACGGCAAGAGAAAAAGCAGGAAGGGCAGTAAAGCGAACGCCGCCGTCATGTAGATGACGGCGGCGTTGCTGTGAGGGTGCCGAGGGTCTCGTCGCGCATCCGCACGGCGATGAGAGCCCTCCTTGTGGGAGCCAGGGTTCCCCGGGCGAAACGCTTCTTGTGGGAGGCCGGCTTTGCCGGGCGAATGCCGCGTAGCGGCAAGGCGCCGTCAGGCGCCCGTGGCAATTCCTTAGTAAGAGGGATGCTCCGCATCGCGACTGGCGCCGCCAGGCGCCCCTGGGACAAGCTGGCATAATCAGAACCGCCACCCCAGGCTTACCGCTGCGCCCATCTGGCGCATGCTGAGCTCGATCTCCTGGCCCGGCCCCATGGGGTTCTCGCCGCGCACAGTCTCCTCCGGCGAGTAGAAGGCCATGCCGGAGAGCTCCAGGCCATCGGCGATCTGGCGGGTGAAGCCGCCGGTGATATGCCACTGCTGAACCCCGGGGGCGAGGATATTGAACAGCACCTCGCTGTCGGGGATCGGCTGCTCGCCATAGCTCACCCCGGCGCGCCAGGTGTGATCGGCATTCTGCTGCCACTGCCAGCCCAGCTTCACCACCGTCATGTCGTCCCAGCCGAAGCCCGAGCCGTTGTCGTCACCCAGACGGGTAGTGGGATCGAAGTGATTGCCCACGCTGTTGATCTCGCTGTAGCGGATATGCTGAACGTCCAGCAGCAGCCAGTGATCCTCGATGCCCGACCAGGCCAGGCCGGCGTGGAACATCTGCGGGATGTCGAAATCGCCCTGCTCGGCGAAGAGTCCACGGTAGTCGTCGAACTCCTCCATCTTCAGCACCTTGCGCCAGCTCAGGCCGCCGCGCAGATCATCGGTGAGCTGGCCCTGCCAGCCGAGCTGGAAGCCGTAGCCCCAGGCGTCGTCGGTGCCATTGTTGGTGAGGCTGCTCGGGTCCGAGGACATCTGGGCGAAGTTGCCCAGCCCCTCGGCAGAGAAGCGCTGGTAGGCGATCACCGGTGAGACGCCGAAGGCGTGGTCCTCGTTGAGCTTCCACGTCCAGGTGGGCGCGATAAACAACTGCTCCAGGTTCACCCCGGCCTCGCCGGCGCCGAAGGTGCCCATGTCGCGACCGCTGTACTCGGTGTTCATGCCGCCGTTGGCGAAGATCGAGACGCCCAGGGTCTGACGCTCGGTTATCTGGCGGTTGTAGCCGGCGCTGGGGATCACGAAGGCCTCGTTCTCGCTCTCGCGGGTGCCGGGCATCAGGTAGAAAGTCTCCTGGCTCTGGGGGCCTCCACCCTCCACCGAGTACTCCCTGCGCGGCGAGAAGAGCTCGGCGCCGATATCGGCGCGGTCGCCGATGAAGGCCATGCCCGCCGGGTTGGTGGCCGCGGCGATGCTGTCCTGGGCCAGAGCGGTGCCGGCACCGGCCATGCCCTGGTTGATGGTGCCGTAGCCGTGGGAGAAGTAGCCGTTGGTGGCCAGCGCCTGGGCGGGTGCCAGCGCCGCCAGCAGCAGGAGGGTGTGCTTCCGGTTCATGGTGTGCCTGTCGGGGGAGGGTAATAGTGGGGATCTTTCTACCGGAGGCTGGTTATAATGAAAAGTGATTAATGGTTATTCATATATATCAAAATATGTTGCGCCATGGGCCCAGCCCGATGGCCCGGCGAGCGCTCAGCCCGGGTGGTCGCCTCGCCCGGTGTGTGTCGCCGCCCATCAGCGGCTAGACTGTAGGCACCCCCCTTGTCAGGCGGCGGCATTTTGCCTCGCCACCCTATCCGGATGGCCACTCTTGATACATACTGAAACCGAATGTAACGAACCATGGAGACGCGCGGCGTGACCCAACCGAGCACCCGACGCAGGCCCCAGGGCCCCACAGGCAGCACCCGGCGCAGCGCCGGCTTCACCCTCATCGAACTGATGATTGCGGTAGCTATCGTCGCGATTCTGGCCTCCATCGCCTACCCGAGCTACACCAGTTACGTGCAGAAGACGCGGCGTACCGATGCCATGTCCAGCCTGATGCAGACAGCGGGGCAACTGGAACGTTGTTACACCGTGACCAACGACTACCGTATTAGCAATGCCACCTCCTCAGGTGGTGTTGCAACATATTCGCCTTGTATACAGGGAATGGATGTGTCTGCTCTAAATGCCACTGAACAAGTTATAATTGATTCTTCCGAAGATTATTACGATGTAGACGTGTCGGCAATGGCTTCCAGTTACACTATAAGTGCCTCACCATCTAGCGGCTCACCTCAGGGTGATGACGCGGCATGTCCAAGCTTTACACTTGATCAGACAGGAAAAAAAGGGCCTGATGGGAAAGTCGATGAATGCTGGAAGTAGAAGGCTAAAAGGTTTTACGCTCATTGAGCTTGTGATGGTCATAGCAGTGGCAGCTATTATTGTAACCATAGCTGTGCCAAGTTTTAGTTCTTTGATTGCCAAAAATTATCAGGCCGCTACGTTCAATGAGATTCTTTCTCTTGTTAATAAGGCCAGGAGTTCTGCCGTGACCAAGAGGAGTGAATCTGTCTTTTCTATCGCCAGCAGTGTATCGGGGCTGGAGGTGTCCATCAGCCAAGGTGGAAGTGTTATCCTATCCAGAAATTTGGGGGATGCGCGCGTTTTTTTAGAGCCAACGACGTTTTCCGTAGGCTTCAATGCGCTTGGTCGACGTAGTAGTTGTTCGGGGGCAGGCTGTGAAATTGACTTGTCAGTTGGGGAAGGGGCGAAGCCATCGAAGTTATCCATTGAGCCGTCGGGCATGATCCTAGGAGAAAGCTAATGGGTTGTCGGAGAGGATTTTCTACTGAGATAACGTTTAGGCAAACAGGGTTTACCCTTCTTGAGGTCTTGATATCTATCGTTGTCGTCTCCTTGGGTCTTCTGGGGACTGCGCTGCTTCAACTGAATGCTCTCAAAAGTGTGGAGCATGCGTATGAGTCTTCTTTGGCGAACCTAGCAGCTCAAGATGTTAAAGAACTGCTGTGGGCCACACAGCTTGTATCTGCAGATGCCGATGTGGTTGCTCCGTTGCAGGTCGCATGCCCGACGCACGGGGATGTTAGTGTAGGTGGTGAGGATGGCAGGCACTTATTGCCTGATCCCTTTGAGGAAAACGGGGCTGGCAGCGGTGAATGGTGGTTTAATGTTGAGATTCCTGGGCTGAGAGTAGTCAAGGATGACCAATCTATTCGGGTCAAGGCTTTCAAGGTGGAGTCCAAGACAGATAATTACTATCCTTTCCCCAGTGGGGACCCCTTCGGTGATGATTCAGGAAACTTTCCGTTTATTTCATGTGATTACATAATTGTTATCGACTGGGGGGAGGGTAGGTTGGAAGGTTCTTCAACTGAGCTTACTTATCGCGCCAGGCTGCCAGGAAGCCCTCTGGATTATCTTATGTATTAGTCGTGAGTATTTTTGTTACTGTCTCCTGGTTGGGGTTTCATGATGAAAAAGCTGAAAGTCTGTTACGGTTTTACCTTGGTGGAGTTGATGGTTTCTTTGGTGCTGGGGCTACTTGTTGTAGCGGCAGCAATACAGCTTTTTAGTACTATCAAGAATACTTACACGACTGTGTCATCGCTGAATGCGAGGCAGGAAGTAGTGCGGTTCCTTTCAGATGCCATATCGCAAGACGTTCGGACAGCAGCTTCTCTTGAACAACCCTACGATAATGGATTGGGGGGGGGGTATGACCCAGCAATCGCAGATTGCACGGGTGGCTCGGTAAGCCTAGCCGGTGATGACTCGCCCCCTTTCGACTCAGCCCCGCTGGGGCCAACAAGTTGGGACGACACGCAGGCTAGTGTTTTGATTATTGATTATTCAGAAGGTGGCGAATCTTTGAGGCCTGATGATCCCTATTGCACAAGCGGTGATTTACAAGAGGTGCGTTATTTTTCGGTGGAGGATGCTGGTGGCCCGAGTCTTTCCATGTGTTTCAAGTGTTCAGTAGATCCTACGGCTTCGGCGGTGCAGTCATTGCAAGAGGGGGTAAGAGTAAGCTTTCATCTTTTCTACCCAGAAGTGAACATGTATTCAGTGGGCATGCTTGATAATCCGCCAACTACGACAGTGAGCGCCTTCACCGACGAGCCTCCCCTAAATGAGAGTATTCTGGGTGTAAAAGTAATGTTTGATGATGATAATAAAATATTTGGACAGCGTAATATTGGGAATTTCTTCTCCTTTCATGTGACTCCTCGCAATGCCGTGGTAGCTAGGGAGTTGTTTGGGGATTAATAGACCGGAGGCATACATGAAATATCGTCATCAAGGTGGTGTTGCGTTAGTGACTAGCCTTTTGATCCTGGTTGTAGCGTTGCTGCTGGCTATTTCTAGTATGCAAAATTCGCGGATTGAAGAGGGAATGGCTGGGAATTACCGTGCTGCCACGAGAGCTCACATGGCAGCAGAATATGCTGCCTCATTAATTGCATCTTCCGTGCGAAGCTTGGAGCTGGAGCTGGGTGGAGGTACATTTGAGGATTTGCTTAGCAATGCATCGCCCGACGGGATTGAAATTGGAGGGGGTAGAAACCTGCTCGACGACATATCAGCCTATTACAGGTTCGAATCGCAGGGCGTGGCCGCTGGCGGCGGGCAAGTCAAGCTTAACCTGTTGGCTATTGGCGAAGTTATGTCTGGAACCGACGTAGTGGCTCGGCGAGATATTGTTTTTGAGGTCGGTGTGGATCTTAATATTGATAGCCCTCTAAGCTTCATGTGTCCCAACTCGTTCGACATCCCTTCAAATGCTGATGCTGTCGTAGGTGAAGAAGATGTTGATGCTGAGGAAAGGTATCGACCAGCGATAGCAGCAGGAGAACGAAGCAGCGCTAGGTTCATCGTTGCTGAAATTCTTGATTTGAAAGACCGCCCTGAGGATCCTGAGGATAGCTATTATTCTACAGACTCGATTTTTTCGCAAGATGAAGTTTTGGTCATGAACCAAGATGGTTCAATGCTATGGGATGAAAGTACGGCTTCTGACGATGACTATCCAGTTTATCATGCTGCCGGATACGTCGCGGTTGATGGTGATAGCTATGAGGTGAATTATGATTTAACTAAGCAGGGTTGCAAAGACAATGGCAAAGGGGCGGGAAGTAATGCGCTATGTAATTTCAAGGGTGGGGTTGCGGCAAAGTATGGTGCTCCTGCGCTGGAGTCAGCTGAGAGTTTTCATAAATTCATATCCGCTATATTCTCGGACGGCGGAGATGATGTGGTTTTCTTGGATGAAGGCGCTGAAATTTCTGAGTACCAGCCTGGTAAAATAAATATTGTTACTAGCAATACTCATCATTATTTAAACGCACGTTCAGGCGGATCGCTAGAGTTTGCAGAAGGACCCTACGCATTCTCCTCCTCGCCGCTTTCTGATCAGGTTTTGTCAGATGCAGTTGAGGAGAATGGTGTTTCCTATGATGTGTCTGTTGAAGTGGTTGGTGGTGAAACGTCAGGTCAGTTTTATAAGGTTGCCAACACTGACGAAGAATTGGCGGCATCAGAATACTTTCTTTTCAAAAGTTCGGGTAGAGAGCTGTCGTCTCCTTGGTACCCTGACGGGGAATACTTCCCAAGTTCTCAGGGGTATTATGATTTAGTAGGCGATGTGGTTTTTTCAAGTTCTTCAGGTGCTATGCTGCTTCAATCTTCATCTTATTATCAGTATGATGGTGGTGATGTAGTTATGGATGGTGATGGCAATCCCATTTTTGTTACGCCTACCTACCCCGACATTCCTGCGGGTATCGATGACGGTGTTGCCAGGTCTTCCTATAATTTTTCTAATGGGTTTGGTCCTGCCGGTAATGGGCAAGATCCTGCAGTCTTATTAATTGACGGCGATGCTCACTGGGGTACCAATAGCTCATTCAATGGGATTATTATAATTTTAGGGGACTCCGATATGTCAGGGGGAGGAAACGGCGATGTGAATGGTTTTAATGGAAGCGTTTTTTCCGTTCCTTATTTCTTTGATCATGATGAAGCAGGGGCAGGGGTGTTTGAATGCCAGAAGTCGATTTATGATGCAAGTGGTGGGGGGAACTTTCAGGTCAGGTTCGATCGTGCTGATCTTGAAGGTGCATTCAATCTCTTACCCCCAGATGCTCAGATCGCATGGGTTGTTGGGTCTTCAATTTCAGCTACACCTGAAGGGTGGAAAGAGAAGTTAGAGTATTGACTCATAAGGCGTGCGCTAGCACGCCTTCTTTTCGCTGCCCCTCGTCACTTTGCCCATGTTGCTTAGTGTGATGAAACTCGCCGCACTGTTCTTTCCACAAATGATGAATGTCCCATTATGCCCTCGGCTCCACCCAGTCGACTGGAATCTCACAGGGTAATCACGATTGAAGGTCACGCTGGGGCCACCGCTTGGCTCCAGCACCTTCAGGATCTCTACACCGGTCAGGTCACCCGCCGTGGCGTGCCCATCGATGATGGCGATGGGGAGCGACCAGTCGTACTTCTCGCACTTGGTGGCGCTCATCGAAGCGATGGGGCAGACCGCGATGACGCGGCGGCGTGTCACCGCGGTGTTCTTGGCCAGCTGCAGCGCCGTCCGGATCCGCATCACCTCCGCCGCCACTTCGTTGCGTGCACTGAATCGCTGGAAGCTGGGTATCGCCCAGGTGAAGAGGATGGCGGCGACGGTGATGGCCACGATCAGCTCGATCAGCGTCAGGCCGGTGTGAGTGCGGCGGGTGCCGCGGCAGGGTGGGGGTGCGAGGCGCATGGGGCCCTCCCGGAGATGTCTCCTTGCTTTGGTGCGAAGTTGGTGACTTGGTTCTTTCACCGTAGCCAAGCCCTTGGGGCCGTTTGTCCGCTTTTTCCTACACCTGATGTAAGTGCTCTCCGCCACGCATATGCGTGAACAACGTGGTTCGTCGACTCCTCGAACGCCACTGTTGGCTCGAATCCGAAACCTTAACCCGCTATCGTTTGTCGGAGCCTCACACGCCGCCGCCGATAGCCGGGGCGGTTTCGCAACCAGGAGTCAGCATGAGCGACCAGAACCAGTATGTGCCGCCGAAGGTGTGGAAATGGGAGCAGCCCAGCGGTGGCGCCTTCGCCAGCATCAACCGCCCGGTGGCCGGGGCCACCCACGAGAAGCCCCTCCCGGTGGGTGAGCACCCCTTCCAGCTCTACTCGATGGGTACGCCCAACGGGGTCAAGGTCACGGCGATGTTCGAGGAGCTGCTGGCGCTGGGCCACAAGGATGCCGAGTACGATGCCTGGCTGATCCGCATCGGCGACGGTGACCAGTTCGGCAGCGGCTTCGTCGAGGTGAACCCCAACTCCAAGATCCCGGCACTGATGGACCACTCCACCCAGCCGCCGACCCGGGTGTTCGAGTCCGGCGCCATCCTGCTCTACCTGGCGGAGAAGTTCGGCGAGTTCCTGCCGGCCGATCACGCGACCCGCACCGAGACCCTCAACTGGCTGTTCTGGCAGATGGGCAGTGTGCCCTTCCTGGGTGGTGGCTTCGGCCACTTCTACGCCTATGCGCCGGAGAAGCTCGAGTACCCCATCGACCGCTACGCCATGGAGACCAAGCGCCAGCTCGACGTGCTGGATCGCCACCTGGCCGATAACCGTTATCTGGCCGGCGACACCTACACCATCGCCGATATCGCCAACTGGCCCTGGTACGGCCAGCTGGTGCTGGGGCGGCTCTACGACGCCGGCGAGTTCCTGCAGGTGCAGGAGTACCCCCACGTGCAGCGCTGGGCCAGGGAGATCGATGCCCGCCCGGCGGTACAGCGCGGCCGCATGGTCAACCGCACCTTCGGCGAGCCGGAGATGCAGCTCCATGAGCGGCACGCTGCCAGCGACTTCGAGACGCAGACCCAGGACAAGATCGGCACCGACCAGTAGTCGCGCGTCTCTTCAGGTAAGGCTGACCGCGCCCAGGGCGCCGGTCAGCCGCTCGATCAGCTTCCCGCTGTGGCGCCAGCTGTGCCAGTAGAGCGGGACCTCCAGTGCCTGCCCCGGGGCGATGCTGACCAGCTCGCCTTGCGCCAGATGCCTTTCTATCTGCATCCGCGGGATCATGCCGTAGCCCATGCCAGCCAGGGCCAGCCTGACGAAGCCCTCGGAGGCGGGGCAGAGGTGGTAGGGGAAGGGGCCGTGGTAGCCGCAGCTGGCCAGGAAGCGGTGCTGGAGCTGGTCGTGGGGCCCGAAGACGATGGCAGGCGCGCGCCGCAAGGCTTCCTCCATGAGGCCCTCCGGAAAGTGGCGTTCGCGATAGGCGGGCGTGGCCAGCGGCAGGTAACCCATGCGACCCAGCGGCAGGGCGCGGGCGCCGGCAACGGGCTGAGGGCTGGCACACAGGCAGGCGGCCACGTCGCCGTCGCGCAGTCGGCGCAGGCCGACGTCCTGGTCCTCAACTATCAGGTCGAGCACCACGCCTTCCTCCCGACACAGCGGGCCGATGGCCTGGGCCCACCAGGTAGCCAGGCTGTCGGCGTTCACCGCGATGCGCAATCGCGGGGCCTCGCTCGTAAGTGTTGGCAGTGCCTGGCGCAGGTCACGCTCCAGCAGCTGCACGCGCCGGGCGTGGTTGAGCAGTCGCCGGCCCACCGGCGTAGGCGCCAGGGCCGGGGTGCGCACCAGCACCGGCTGGCCCAGGCGCACCTCCAGCGAGCGGATACGCTGTGAGATCGCCGACTGCGACAGCCCCAGCGCCTCGCCGGCGCGCTCGAAGCCGCCGCACTCCACCACCGCGGTCAGTGCCTCCAGCAGCTTGTAGTCCAGCATCGCAGGGTCTCCTTGTTGTGCCTTGATCTTGTAACATGATCATAAGAAAAACTGATGCTGTATTAACAGGATGATTTTTGCGCATGATCGGCATCGGCTAGGCTGAGCGCCATCGAACACGCGACGGGAGCAAGGGAGATGCTGGAGAGTTACCTGACCGGGCTGGTGGTGTGCGGCGGGATCATCATGGCGATCGGCGCCCAGAACGCCTATGTGCTGGGGGTGGCGATCCGTCGTCAGCACCAGTGGTGGTCGGCCGGGCTGTGCATGGTAAGCGACCTGCTGCTGTTCAGCGCGGGCATGCTTGGCGTCTCGGCACTGCTGCTGACCGTGCCCCAGGCCATGGAGGCGATGCGCTGGGCCGGGGTGGTGTTTCTTGGCTGGTTGGCCGCCCAGGCATTGTGGCGGGCGGCCACCGGGCGCCAGGGGCTGGATGGCGAGGCGGTGGCGACACCGGGACGGCGTCGGGTGATCCTGGCCACCCTGGCGGTGACCCTGCTCAATCCCCAGGTCTACCTGGATACCCTGCTGCTGATTCCGGCGGTGGGGGCACAGCAAAGCAGCACCGCGGCCTTCCTAGCCGGGGCGGGGTCGGCATCGATCCTGTGGTTCAGCCTGCTGGCCTGGGGCGGGGCGGCGCTGGCGCCGTGGCTGAAGAAGCCGGCGGCGTGGCGGGCCATCGATGGCGCCATCGGGGTGATGATGGCCGCCATCGCGGTTCAACTGGCGAGCGGCCCAGGGATGTCGCCCGCCATGGCGGGGATCAGTTGATCTGGGTGATCATCACCGGGGCGACGCCGCGGTTGAGCAGGCCCAGCTTCTTGGCGGCACGCTTGGAGAGGTCGATGATGCGGCCCTTCACGAAGGGGCCGCGGTCATTGATCACCACCTTGACCTCCTGGCCGGTGTCCGGGCGCTTCACCACCACCTCGGTGCCGAAGGGCAGGTGGCGGTGGGCGGCGGTGAGCTGATTCTGGTCGAAGGGCGTGCCACTGGCGGTGGTACGGCCCTGGAACTTGTCGGCGTAGTAGGAGGCGTATCCCTTCTGAGTCTCGGCGCTGGCAGTCGTTACAGTGCCGAGGGTCAGGAGGCCTGCCATACAGCAGGTCAGGAACAGGGGCGTTCGGCTTACCATCGGTGTTTCCTCACGTGTTCGCTTGTGCGATGAGTGCTTTTCACGATGCCACGTGAGTCAGCACGATGCAGGGCGGGGCAGGGTTTGCCTCCCGCTGCGTTGCACAAATAGTAACCACTCACCGGCGGCCACGCAAGCGATCTCGAAGATGGGCGACGATGGGCGCTAGATCGCGACAAACTTATGCAAGGACTCTCCCGCAGGGCGCCGGGCCGGTCTTCGTTGGCTCTGGCGTCAGCCCGCCACGACGAGTCGGCCCTGGCCGATATGCCCGATGGCGCCGTAGCGCCAGGGGCGGTTGTGCAGCCCATGGCCGACGGGCAGGCCGTGGTAGAGCGGCAGGCTCAGCGGCGCCAGGGTCTCGGCGAGGATCGCCTCGAGCCGTTCGTTGCCCCAGGGCGGGCAGCCCTCGAAGGTGCCCAGGCACACCGCGGCGGCCCGGTCCAGGGCACCGCCCTGCACCAGCTGCCAGAGCGCGCGCTCCAGGCGGTACCAGGGCTCGCCTACATCCTCGAGGATCACCAGCGCGCCGGGCGGGGCATGGAAGGCGGCGGGGGTGCCCACCAGGCTGGCCAGGGTGGTGAGGTTGCCGCCGGCCAGGGGGCCCGCGAGCGTATCGGGCGCCCCGCCCCAGGCGGAGAGAGGGTAGTCGAGGGCGGTGGGGCCGTCGATCAGCGCCAGGGTCTCGCGGAGCTGGCGCCGCAGTGCCTCGCGTTCCTCCCCGTCGCTACTGGCGTCGAGCAGGCCGCCGGCGGCCTTGACCACCTGGCCGTGGATGGCCGGCAGGCCGTGGCGATGCCAGTGGTCGAGCAGCACGGTGACGTCGGAATAGCCGACCAGCGGCTTGGGGTTGGCGGAAAGCCGCGCCCAGTCGATGCCGTCGAGCAGCTGGGCGGCGCCGTAGCCGCCGCGGATCGCCCACACCGCCTGGGTCTCGGGGTCGTCGTAGGCGGCATGCAGCTGGTCCAGGCGCCACGCGCGGGAGCCGGCCAGGTAGCGGCAGGGCCGCTGCAGCGGTTCGGGGCAGTGGACCCTGACGCCCAGCGATTCCAGCCCCCGGATGCCGCGCGCCACGGCGGCGTCGTCGGTGATGGATGAGGGGGCGATCAGGCTGATGGCGAGCGACATGGGGCGGGTCCGGCGGGGGTGGAGGCCCCGAGGATGCCATGCCTGTGGCCGCCGCGCATCCCGGCCGCCGGCGTGAAACGAAAACACCCCGAGCGCAGGCCCGGGGTGTGGAAGGAGCGGGAGGCCTCAGTGTCGCGAGGCGCCCTCCTCCTCGAACAGCTCTGCCTTGGCATCGCGCATCACGTCTTCGCAGGCCGCCTGGTGAGCGAGCTGGGTGAGCAGCCCCTGGGTCACGGCGAAGCCCTTGCCGAGACAGGTATCCACATCCTCCCGGCTCACCGCCGGGACCACATCGCAGTCGATCTTCAGGGTCCTGCCGCCACCTTCCAGCCGGTCGGCGAGGTCGCGCAGTTGCCAGGCGATCCGCTCCTTCCAGCCGGCCGTGTCATCCGCGCCTTCGTTTACGCTAAACGTGCACCGCCATTCAGGTTTATAGACCTTCATGTGAACCTCCGTGCTGGCTTGGATTGAATGATCGATCGTGTATTCTGCTCCTTGGTCATGCGGTACTGCCTCGACCAGCATACCGGATCGCCGCCGTCGCTACAGTCGACGTTAGTCATTACTTACCCGCTATCGCCAGGAGGGCACCATGGCCAGCATCTTTACCCGCATCATCCAGGGCGAGATCCCGGGGCACTTCGTGCACGAGGATGACCAGTGCGTGGTCATCATGACCATCCAGCCGATGAAGCCCGGCCACGTGCTGGTGATTCCCCGCGCGGAGGTCGACCACTGGGATGACCTGCCCGAGCCGCTCTATCAGCACCTGATGACGGTGTCGCGGCGCCTGGCCAAGGCGATCAAGCAGGCCTTCCCCTGCCAGCGCGTGGGCATGCTGATCGTCGGCCTGGAGGTGCCCCATGTGCATGTCCACCTGACGCCGCTGGATGCGATGAGCGATATCCAGGTGGAGAACCTGCCCATGGCCGAGCCGGCCGAGCTGGCGGCGACCGCCGAGAAGATTCGCGTCGCCCTGGGCTGAGACCAGGCAAGACAGCGGTATCGCGAAGGCCCGGCTCGACTACCTTGATGGTTGATGGACTCGACCAGGTCGTCTAGCGCGACGACGTCGTCGTTGCTATCGGTCGCGTTGCCGCTCAGGCCGCGTTCATGACCCGGTTGCGTCCCGCCTCCTTGGCGCGATAGAGGGCGGCGTCGGCGCGCTCCAGGGCCTGCTGCGGCGCTTCATCATCCTGCAGGCCGGCCACGCCGATGCTGGTGGTGACCGGCACGCGCTGATGGTCATGGTCGGGGAAATGGTGCCGCTCGACGGCCTCGCGGATGCGCTCCGCCACGTCCTGGGCCCGGGCGCGGTCGGCATTGAGGAGCAGCACCACGAACTCCTCGCCGCCGTAGCGGGCCACGCAGTCGTCGGTGCGAGTCTGTGCCGTCACCACGCGGGCGAATTCGCTCAGTATCAGGTCGCCTACGGAGTGGCCGTGGGTGTCGTTGATCTTCTTGAAGTGGTCGATATCCATCATCAGCACCGCACACGCCGGGGGGTTGCCCCCCGCGTCCTCCGCGTGGCGCCAGGCCTGGAGCTTGTTCAGGTGCAGGTTCAGTGCGCCGCGGTTGAGCAGCCCGGTGAGGGGGGCGTGGGTGGCCTGGCGGTAGACCCGCATCAGCAGGCTGAGCTGGAAGTGGTTGGCCGCCAGGGAGACCACCAGCAGGCTGGCGAGCAGCCATAGGCCCTCGAGCCCCGCCGGGGTCAGCCAGCTGCCGTCGACCATCTGGGCGAAGGCCAGCAGCCAGAGCAGGGCGATGCCGGCGGCAAGCGACTCGACCAGGGTGAAGGGAAAGATGCTCAGCGCGGCCACCAGCAGGAAAGGGATGAAGGCATAGCCCGCCAGGCGCACGACCTCGTCGTTGGGCAGCAGGATCAGGATCAGCGCATAGAAGGCCGCCGGCAGCGCCAGCAGCAGGCCGGCACTCAGGCGAATGCGCCCGATCCGCTCGCGGCTGAGCTTGGCCAGCAGCAGCACACCGGCCAGCCCCGCCAGCAGCAGGCCGCGGCCCATCAGGGTGGTATCGAGCAGTTCGCGCGGCAGCATCACCGCATCCACCAGGGCCCACAGCGGGGAGAGCAGCAGGAAGATAACGCCCACGGCCAGCACCCGGTTGCGCAGGTAGTGGGCATGGGAGTAGGCGAAGTCCAGCGAATGGTGGCGGTTGCTGAAGGTATCGCGGATCGAGGTAAGGTTGGCGCGCAACTCCCCGCTGGCGCGGGGGGTCATGAAGGGCGGGCTGGGGGTGGGCTGGCGGCGCTGTGGCGTGGGGGCTGGGCTCTCGTCGGCTGGCTTTGGCATGACACGGCAACTTTTCAGGGCCCCGAAGCGCTCGGGGGCATTGGGCTTTGTGCATGGGGCTTTGTGCATGGGGCGTTGTGCACGGGGTTTTTGTTTATAGTTAAGCGCCCATCATAGCAGAGCCGCAGCCGCCCCTTTGGGGAGCCCAGCCCCCGCCGATTCCATGCCTCGATGATGGCGGCGCCTGGCCTCTTCAGTACCACCGCTAGCGCCGATACATCCTGCTCCCACAACGGCGCAGCGTGGCCGTTGGCTTTCTGTTATCCTGCAGGTCTTCCGTTTTTCCGCTTCCCCGGCTCACGCCGCTCGGCCTTCGCCGTCGCTCGCTTACGACCCTGGCTCGCCCGCTGTTCCCGGTGGCCGCTTTCTGCAGGATGTTTCCTTGTCTGATACCTCTTCCGATACCGCCTTCGCCGCGCTGCCGCTGGCGCCGGAGCTGCTCGATAACCTGGCTTCTCTGGGCTTCACCGCCATGACGCCGATCCAGGCCGAGAGCCTGCCGCCGATCCTGGCCGGCCGCGACGTGATCGCCCAGGCGAAGACGGGCTCCGGCAAGACCGCCGCCTTCGGCCTGGGGCTGCTCTCGCGACTCGAGCTCTCCAGCTTTCGGGTGCAGGGGCTGGTGCTCTGCCCGACCCGCGAGCTCGCCGACCAGGTGGCCGGCGAGCTGCGCCGGCTGGCGCGCAGCCTGCCCAACGTCAAGGTGCTGACCCTGTGCGGCGGCGCGCCCTTCGGCCCGCAGCTCGCCTCCCTGGAGCACGGTGCGCATATCGTCGTGGGTACCCCGGGCCGGGTGGAGGAGCACCTGCGCAAGGGCTCACTCCGGCTGGATGGGCTGGCGACCCTGGTGCTGGACGAGGCCGATCGCATGCTCGACATGGGCTTCCAGGCGAGCCTGGAAGCGATCGTCGCCGGGACCCCGGCCAGTCGCCAGACGCTGCTGTTCAGCGCGACCTTCTCCGACGCCGTGCGGCCCTTGGCCGAGGCGCAGACCCGCGAACCGGTGACGGTGGAAGTGGCCGAGACCCACAACGCCAGCAGCATCCACGAGCGGGTCTACCGGGTGAATGATGGCGACGAGGCGCGCCTGGAGGGGCTGTGCCGGCTGCTGCTGCACTTCCGCCCGGTGTCCAGCGTGGTGTTCTGCAACACCAAGCGCGAGACCGACGAAGTGGCCCAGGCGTTGAACGCGGCGGGCTTCGGCGCGCTGGCGCTGCACGGCGACCTGGAACAGCCCGACCGCGACCGGCTGCTGGTGCTGTTCGCCAACCGCAGCGCCTCGATCCTGGTGGCCACCGATGTGGCCGCCCGCGGGCTCGATATCGCCGAGCTGGATGCGGTGTTCAACTACCACATCGCCCGGGACCTGGAGGTGCACGTGCACCGGGTCGGGCGTACCGGCCGGGCGGGCAGCGCCGGGATCGCCTGCACCCTGGTCGGTCAGGGCGAGGATTACCGGCTGGCGCGCCTCACCGACTTTCTCGGCGAGCCCCTGGAGGAGGCCAGCCTGCCGTCGCGCGCGGTGCTCGCCCGCGAACCCCTGGTGCCGCCCATGGCGACCCTGCAGATCGGCGGCGGCAAGAAGCACAAGGTGCGCCCCGGCGACATCCTCGGTGCGCTGACCGGCGAGGCGGGCCTGGCCGGCGACCAGGTGGGCAAGATCAAGGTGCTGGCCAACAGTGCCTACGTGGCCGTGCGACGCGAGGTGGCCGATCAGGCCCTCGAGCGGCTGGCCAATGGCAGGATCAAGGGGCGCAGCTTTCGCGCCCGGCGCATCAGCCGCTGACCCCCACTCGGCAACACGGTTCGGCACTACCGGGAGAATAGATGAAGATACCCAAGCGACTGCAGCCGCTGGTGGACGACGGCCTGATCGAGGCGGTCGAGAGCCAGCTGATGAGCGGCAAGGAGGCCCAGGTCTATGTGGTGCGTTCCCATGGGGAGCGACGCTGCGCCAAGGTCTTCAAGGAGGCCAAGCAGCGCAGCTTCAAGCAGGCCGTGCAGTACCAGGAGGGCCGGCGTGAACGCAACAGCCGCCGTTCCCGGGCGATGGCCAAGAAGACCCGCTACGGCCAGAAGGAGCAGGAGCAGGCCTGGCTCAACGCCGAGGTCGATGCCCTCTACCGGCTAGCCGCGGCGGATGTGCGGGTGCCCAAGCCCTACGGCTTCATCGACGGCGTGCTGCTGATGGAGATGATCAGTGATGCCGAGGGGCTGACCGCCCCGCGCCTGGATGACGTGACCCTGAGCGCCGAGGAGGCCCGCGAGCATTACGCCAAGATCCTCGCCGACGTGGTCAAGATGCTGTGTGCCGGCCTGATCCACGGCGACCTCTCCGAGTTCAACGTGCTGCTGGCCGCCGACGGTCCGGTGATCATCGACCTGCCCCAGGCGGTGGACGCCGCCGGCAACAACAGCGCCGAGTGGATGTTCGAGCGCGACGTGGACAACATGCGCCGCTACTTCGGGCGCTTCGCCCCCGAGCTGCTGGCCACGGACTACGGCAAGGAGATCTGGGCACTCTATGAGGCCGGTGAGCTGCACCCGGAGAGTCGCCTCACCGGTCGCTTCGTGCACGACACCACCCCCGTCGATGTCGACGAGCTGATGACGGTGATCGACGACGTGCGCGACGAGGAGGCCCAGCGCCAGGCGGCCCTCAACCGCGGCGACGAGCCCGGCGTGGAGGAAGCCGCCGAGGAGTGGCACGAGTCCCAGAAGGGGCGCTGAACCCGGCGCCCTCTCGATCGATAAGGTATCGGCGCTGTGAGATGATCCCGCCTGACCCGCTCAACGGATATTGCCTTTCCGCCTGGCGGCCACAGGGCCATGGTGCTGTACTGTGAGATGCACTATTGGAAAATCACGCGGTCAAGGGAGGACTCCGGAGTTCCGGGAGGGCGTATGCCCTGCTAGCGATGACCTGATGGATAGCGTGGCCACCGCCGCGATGCTCCCTCCCGCACTGGGAGGACGACGACAATGATCAAGCTCAATGGTGGTATGACGAGGCTGGCCGGTGATGAGGGGGCGAGCAATATCGACCCCTACGCCGAGGGTCCCACGGACGACAATGAGTGGGTCGTCGAGGGGCCACACCTGATGCTCATCGCCCCGGCGGAACTGCTCGAGGCCTACCCGACCGATCCACACAATGGGGGGCCCTACGTGATGTGGAAGGGCACGGACTACCAGCACCTGATGGTTCCCGTGGGAACGCGTGACTGACACACCATTCAAGCCATGCACCACGACAACGGCCGGCCAGGGTGGCCGGCCGTTGTCGTGTGGAGCCGCTGTCTTCAAGACAGCGCGGGGCGTTGAGGTGCCTTAGGCTTCACTAGCAATTTCGGCGTTGTGGAAGACGTTCTGCACGTCGTCCAACTCGTTGAGCATGTCGAGAAACTTCTCGAACATCGCCACGTCGTCGCCTTCGATGGGCGTGGTGGTCTGGGGCACGAACTGGATCTCGTCCACCTCGAAATCGAGCTCCCCGAAGGCGTCGAGCAGCGTCTGCTTGGCCTTGGCGTACTCGGTATGTGGTGCGAAGACGGTGATCCGGCCCGCCTCGTTCTCGATGTCGGTGACGTCGACATCGGCCTCCATCAGCGCCTCGAGCACCGCTTCCTCATCGCTGCCCTGGAAGGCCAGGATGGCGCAGTGGTCGAACATGTGGCTGACGCTGCCTGGGGTGCCGATCTTGCTCTTGGTCTTGGTGAAGCAGCCACGCACGTCGCCGAAGGTACGGTTGGGGTTGTCGGTCAGGCAGTCGACGATGACCATCACGTTGCCCGGGCCGAAGCCCTCATAGCGGGCCGGGGAGAAGTCCTCACCGCCCACGCCGCTGGCCTTGTCCAGCGCCTTATCGATGACGTGAGAGGGCACCTGGTCCTTCTTGGCGCGCTCGATCAGCCCGCGCAGGCTCAGGTTGCCGGCGGGGTCGGTGCCGCCCTGCTTGGCGACCACGTAGATTTCCCGGCCATACTTGCTGTACACCTTGGTCTTGGCGTCGGCCGTCTTGGCCATGGATTCCTTGCGGTTCTGGAAGGCCCTACCCATATCGTTGTCCCGTTGCGTTCAACATGTGATGTGGCTGGATTCTACGAAACCCAAGGGGGCGGGAACAGGGCTATTTTCCGTCCTGCATGACCCCCGTCATGACTACACTCCGGGAGTCACCATCCGGCTCCGGAGGCCCCATGGACCATCACGCCTATCGTCACGCTCTGGCCGGCGCCCTGGGCGGCAGCGAGCTGCCGTTCCCCCGCGCGGAGTTCACCGCCCGCCTGGCTCGGGTGCACGCCGCCATGCAGGCCGCCGGCCTCGATGCCCTGCTGCTCACCGACCCGGCGGATATCTTCTACCTCACCGGCTATCACACCTTCGAGGTGTCGGTGCACACCGCCCTGGTGGTCAGCGTCGAGCGGCGGGTGTTGCAGGTGCCCTCCATCGAGACCGGCCCCGCGGTGGTCACCGCCGTGGTGGATGAGATCCTGGGCTACCGCTGGGAGGGCATCGAGGAGGTGATCGCGCCGCTGGCCGAGATCCTCTCGCCATACCGCGCCATCGGCCTGGACCTCTTCGGGGCCGGGCTGCGCTTCGGTGTCATTCGCGAGTTGCAGGCGCGGCTGGGGGCCGAGCGCTTTCGCGATAACGGCGGGGCGTTGGTCGATGCCATCCGCATCGTCAAGACGCCGGCGGAGCTCGACTGCCTGCGCGAGAGCGCGCGGATCACCGCGGCCGGCCTCGCCGCCGCCGAGGCGGTGATCGCGCCGGGTGTCACCGACAACGACGTCGCCGCGGAAGGCAGCCGGGCGCTGCTGGCGGCGGGCAGCGAGTTCATGAGCCTGCAACCCATCGTCACCAGCGCCCGGCGCATCAGCATCATCCACGTCAACCACAAGCGCCGCGTGATCGAGGCGGGCGACCCGGTATTTCTGGAGTTCGGCGCCGCCTTCCAGCGTTATACCGCGCCGATGATGCGCACCGCCGTGGCCGGCCGGGCCACGCCGGAGATGCAGGCGCTGCGCGATGTGTGCCGCGAGATGTTCGAGGCACTGACCGCCGCGATGCGCCCCGGTAACCGCTTCGATGATGCCGCCCGGGCCGCCGAGGCGGTGCTGGCGCCCCATGTCGAGAGCGTGTTCTTCTCGGGGGTGTTCGGCTATGCGGTGGGGGCCCAGTTCCCGCCCAGCTGGGTCGAGGGCACCGGCTACATCGCCCGGGGCCAGACCCGCGAGTTCGCCGAGGACATGGTCTTCCACCTGCCGCTCTGCCTGCGGTTGCCGGGGCAGTGGGGCATCGGCCTGAGCGACACCGTGCGCGTCACCCCGCGGGGCGGCGAGGCGCTCACCGATAACGACTGGCGGCTGCACGAGCTCGCGGGTTGATCTTGGCGGGCATCGCCCGCACCCCTGTGTCAGGCTGCCGAGGCTTGCCATCGATTCCAGCAACGAGGAGCGAACATGAAGGTCGTGACCCTGAAGAGCCCGGGTGGGCTCGATAACCTGCAGCTTGGTGACCATGAGGCGCCGGGCGAGCCCGGCCCCGGCGAGATCCGCGTGCGCCTGCACGCCAGCTCGCTGAATTTCCATGACTACGCCGTGGTGGCCGGGATGATCCCCGTGGATGACGGCCGCATCCCCATGTCCGACGGCGCCGGCGTGGTCGAGGCGGTGGGCGAGGGCGTCGATGAGTTCGCGGCGGGCGACGCCGTGCTCTCCACCTTCTTCCCGCCCTGGCAGGAGGGCCCGGCGCGGCTGGGCAACTTCGCCACCACCCCCGGCGATGGCGTGCAGGGCTACGCCCGGGAGCGGGTGGTGTCGCCGGCCAGTGCCTTCACCCACCAGCCGGCGGGCTGGTCCCACGCCGAGTCGGCCACCCTGACCACCGCCGGGCTCACCGCCTGGCGCGCCCTGGTGGTGGACGGCGGCCTCAAGGCCGGCGATACGGTGCTGGTGCTGGGCACCGGCGGGGTGTCGATCTTCGCCCTGCAGTTTGCTCGCCTGATGGGCGCGCGGGTGATCGCCACCTCGTCGTCCGACGAGAAACTGGCGCGGCTGCGCGAGATGGGCGCCGAGCACACCATCAACTATCGCGAGGACCCGGAGTGGGGGCGCACGGTGAAATCGCTGACCGGTGGCGCGGGCGTCGACCATGTGGTCGAGGTGGGCGGCCCCGGCACCCTGCCGCAGTCCATCGAGGCGGTGCGCATCGGTGGGCATATCGCCCTGATCGGCAT
Organism: Halomonas sp. SSL-5; assembly: GCF_030708455.1. Classification (GTDB taxonomy): domain Bacteria; phylum Pseudomonadota; class Gammaproteobacteria; order Pseudomonadales; family Halomonadaceae; genus Halomonas. The sequence continues at coordinate 40,442 of NZ_JAUYWF010000011.1, read as the reverse complement.
CCTGACCGGTCGCGAGGGGGAGATCCCTACCGCCAAGCTGATGGCCAAGCAGGCCAGGCTGCAGGGGCTGATCGTCGGCAGCCGCCGCCACCAGCGGGAGATGATCCGCGCCCTCGACGCCAGCGAACTGCGCCCGGTGATCGACCGCGAGTTCCCGCTGGAGTCGATCGCCGATGCCTTCCGCCACCAGGAGTCCGGCCGCCACTTCGGCAAGATCTGCCTGACCTGGTAGCCGACATCCCGCTGCCCCAGACGCCCCGGAGGGCGAGGCCCCGGATGCCCTGTGGCTGGCCGAGGCCCTCGCTGAGGCCACCCTGCCCAGCGGGGAGGCGAGTGGCTGTCAGGCCAGCCAGGCGGCCGCCAGGCCGATGGCCAGGGAGGCGAGCATCGGCACGCCTACCCGCCAGGCGGTGCGGCGCGTGCCGAAGGCGCCGGCCAGGCCCGCCTTGACCAGGTTGTTGGTGGCCGCGGCGAGGATGATCCCCAGCACCGCGGTATCCGGGGCGATGGTATCCAGCGACATGCGGGTCAGCGACAGGGTGATGGCGTCGACGTCGGCGATCCCCGAGGTGGTGGCCAGCAGGTAGATGCCGGCGTCGCCCAGCCATCCGCGCAGCCACTCACCCAGCAGCATGATCGCCGCCAGCAGGGCACCGAAGAACAGCGCCGTGCGCAGCTCCAGCGGATTCTGCCCTGCCACCGGCTGGTGGATCGCACCGTCGCCGCGGTGGTGGCGCCACAGGTACAGCGCCGGCAAGTAGAGGGTGAGGCCCATCAGGGTGATCGGCAGCAGCAGGGCCGGGATCAGGCCGGGGCTGATCACCGCGGCGTAGAGCAGGATGCGCGGGAACATGGTGCCGCAGGCGATCAGGATGCCGGCGGCCAGCATCGGTGAGAGCCCCGGGGCGAGTCGCGACTGGCGTGCGAAGTGCAGGGTCAGGGCGGTGGAGGAGCTGAGCCCGGCGAACAGCCCGGTGAAGAGGATGCCCTTCTCGGCGCCGCCCACGCGAATGGCGAAGTAGCCGACGAAGGAGACCGCGGCGATCAGCACCACCATCCACCAGATCTCGTAGGGGTTGAGCGCGCCGCCGGGGCCCATGGCACGGTCCGGCAGCAGCGGCAGCATCACCGCACTGATCACCAGCAGCTTGAGGCCGGCGTCGAGCTCGTGGGCCTGCAGCTTGTAGAGCAGGCCGTGGATCTCGCGCTTGTTGTCGAGGATCACCGCGGTGGCCACGGCGCAGGCGGTGGCCAGTGCCGGGTCCACCTCCACCGCCACGGCGCCGAAGCAGAAGGTCAGCAGCAGTCCCACCAGGCCGGTGATGCTGTAGTCCTCGGCCTCGTCCAGCCGTGCCCGCCAGGCCACCAGGGCGATGCCGGCCACCGACAGGAACACCAGCGGGAAGGCCCAGGCGCTCAGCGTGGTGGAGAGCAGGGCGGCGATGCCACCGAGCAGCCCCACCAGGGCGTGGGTGCGGATGCCGGCGATGCGCTCGCCGGACTTCTGCTCACGGGCCACCCAGCCGCGCTCGATGCCGATCAGCGCGCCCAGCAGCAGGGCCACCGCCAGGCGGATCAGCGGCTGGTTGGCGTCGAGGAAATGGCGGGTGACCTCTTCCATGGGCGGGATGCTCCGACGGGCGATGGGTAACGGTGCTTCCACCGGCACAACACTGCATAAGTGTTTACACTATCTACACCAAGGGCAGGACTCACCCACCCAGCAGGGATCGCCACCAGCATGCCGCACTCTCCGGACCTTGTGCTACCCGATGCTGAGCTCGATATTCACCGCGACAGGCGCCGTGCCATCGCCGTCTATGTGGGTAGCGTGCTGTTGATGCTGGTGGTGATCGGTACCCTGATGCTCGAACAGTATCGTCGTGATACCCGGGCCGCCGAGGAGCGCACCGCGGCCCGGGCCGACCTGGTGGCGGAGTGGGTGACCAGCACCTTCTCCGCCAGCGAGGTACTGCTGGCCAGCGTGGCGGCACGGATCGAGGACGAGGCCCCCGCCGAGCTGGGGGGCTGGCTGACCGCCCTGGGCGACGAATTCCCCTTCCTCGACAAGATCAGCGTGCTGGATAGCCAGGGGCGAGTCCTGGTCTCCTCCAGCGACACCTACCCGCCGGGCTATGCCCTGGGCGGGCTGCCCTACCACCGCGACCTGCTGCAGGCGCCTGTGGGTGAACGGCTGGTCACGCCGCTGTTCTGGTCCCACTTCGTCGAGGAGTTTCGGGTGGTGCACGCCCAGCGCCTGGCCGGTGGGGGCATCGTCAGCGCCGAGCTCGAGCTCTCCGCCTTCTCCCGCGCCCTGGATCGCCTGGGCATGGCGGCGGGGCAGAGCACCGCCATCATCGACACCCAGATGCAGCTGATCGCCCGGCGTCCCGTCTTCGGTGGCGAGGATCCCCTCGAGGTGCTGGGCGAGCAGATCTCGGAGCCCCTGACCCGCGCCTTCATCGATAGCGGGCTGCAGCGGGACAGCTTTCGTACCGCCTCGCCCCTGGACGGCGAGGAGCGCTATTACACCATGCGTCGCGTCGGCGAGCTGCCCTTCGTGGCGGTGATCGGCGAGGAGGTGTCGACGGTGCTCACGGGCTGGATGCACCGGCTATGGCTGCGCCTGGTGATCGCCGCCACGGTGATCGGCCTGGGTGGCCTGGTGCTGCGTCACTACCTCAACCGGCTGCGGCTGGAGGCCGAGGTACGCCAGCGCGTCGCCGAGCGGGAGCAGGCGCGCCACGAGAGCCAGTCCCGCGAGGCGCGGCTGCAGGCGCTGGTGGGCTCGATCCAGGACATGATCTTCGTGTTCGACGGCACGGGTCGCTTCGTCTTCGTGCATGCGCCCGACCCCGGCGAGCTGCTGCTCGACTCGCGCGAGCTCATCGGGCGCCACTATCGCGAGGCGCTGCCGGGAACGCTCGCCGACCAGCTCACCGCGGCCTTCGCGGAGCTGCGCGAGGGTGGCGGGCCGGTGGAGGTCGACTACCGGTTGGAGATCCACGGCGAAGGGCGGCACTTTCGTTCGGTGCTGAGCACCCTGGGCACCGGCGGACCGGACACCGGCGGCGCCCTGGCGGTGGTGCGCGATGTCACCGAGGAGCGTGCCACCGAGGCGCAGCTACGGATCGCCGCCACCGCCTTCGAGACCCACCTGGGGATGCTGATCACCGATGCCGAGGGCGCCATCCTGCGCGTCAACGACACCTTCACTCGCATCACCGGCTACGCCGAGGAGGAGGTGCTGGGCAGGAATCCGCGGCTGCTCAGCTCCGGGCTGCATGATGACGCCTTCTATGCGGGGCTGTGGGACAGCGTTGCGCGCCACGGCAGCTGGCAGGGCGAGATCTGGAACCGTCGGCGCAACGGCGAGGTGTTCCCCGAGTGGCTGACCATCAGCGCGGTGCGCAATGCCGAGGTCGAGCTGACCCACTACGTGGCCACCTTCAGCGACCTCACCGAGCGCAAGGCGGCCGAGCAGGAGATCCACCAGCTGGCGTTCTTCGACTCCCTGACCGGGCTGCCCAACCGTCGCCTGCTCATGGACCGCCTGGAGGGGGTGCTGCGTGACAGCTACCGCAACGGTCGCTTCGGTGCGCTGATGTTCCTGGATCTCGACAACTTCAAGCAGGTCAACGACACCCTGGGCCACCACAGCGGGGACCAGCTGCTGCGTTCGGTGGCCAGGCGGCTGGGTGCGGTGGTCCGCGACACCGATACCCTGGCCCGCCTGGGTGGCGACGAGTTCGCGCTGCTGCTCCATGATCTTGGCGAGCGTCCCGAGGCGGTGGCGGTGATCGCCGAGCGGGTGGCGCACAAGCTGCTGTCGGCCCTGCAGGCCCCCGTGTTGCTGGGCGGTGAACGCCTGACGGTGACCGGCAGCCTGGGCATCACCCTGTGCCGCGACCACGAGACCAGCCTCGACGAGGTACTCCAGCAGGCCGACATGGCGCTGTTCCAGGCCAAGGGGGCGGGGCGCAACACGCTGAGCTTCTTCGACCCCGAGATGCAGGTCCGCCTGCAGGCACGGGCTCGCCTGGAGGCGGACCTGCGTCAGGCGCTGCCGCGGGAGGAGTTCCACCTCCACTACCAGCCCCAGGTCACGGCCTCGGGCGAGATCCTCGGCGTCGAGGCCCTGCTGCGCTGGCAGCACCCCCGGCGGGGAATCGTCTCGCCCGGGGAGTTCATCCCCCTGGCCGAGGAGAACCGCCTGATCGTGGCCATCGGCGCCTGGGTGCTGGAGAGCGCTTGCCGGCAGTTGGCCGCCTGGGCCGCCGACCCCGCCAGGCGCCACCTGACGCTGGCGGTGAACGTGAGCCCGCGCCAGTTCCGCGAGGCCGATTTCGTCGAGCGGGTGGTGGCCATCCTCGACGCCACCCGGGCGCCGGCCGAGCGCCTCAAGCTGGAGGTCACCGAGAGCCTGTTCCTGGAGGAGCGCGACCAGGCGCGGGCCAAGATGCTGCGCCTGCGCGAGCGCGGCGTGCGCTTCTCCCTGGACGACTTCGGCACCGGCTACTCGTCGCTGGCCTACCTCAAGCGCCTGCCCCTGGACCAGCTCAAGATCGACCAGAGCTTCGTGCGCGACCTGCTCGGCGACGAGACCTCGGCGGCCATCGTGGCCAGCATCATCGCCCTGGCACGTAGCCTGGAACTGGAGGTGATCGCCGAGGGGGTCGAGACCGAGGGGCAGCGCGACTGGCTGATCGCCCATGGCTGCCAGGCCTTCCAGGGTTACCTGTTCAGCCGCCCGCTGCCGCTTGAGCAGATTCCTCTGTCGCGTATCGCTTGATATGAGTCAACGTGGTTCGAATCTGTCCGCAGCGGGGGGGCGTTGCGCTGGCCAGGTCGGCGCTTCCGTCCTATAGCAAGAGAGGCACTCACCCTTGGCGGATGCGAGAGAGGACACGATGACCATGGCTACCCCACGCCTTATCCGGCGCTATCTGCGCCTGCTGCCCGTTGCCCTTCTGGGCCTGTCGATCGGCCTCGCCCAGGCCCAGAACGTCGCCGACGAGGAGCGACTCTATGGCGGCCCGATCCTCAGCCAGCAGGAGCGCGACCAGTTCCAGCAGCAGATGCGCGAGGCCCGCACCCTGGAGGAGCGTCAGCGCATCCAGGCCGAGCACCAGCGCTTCATGCGCCAGCGCGCCGGAGAGCGCGGCTTCGACCCCGACGGCATCTACGGTTTCCCGATGATGAACCAGCAGCAGCGCCGCGATTACCACCAGCGCATGCAGGGTGCTGGCTCCGATGCCGAGCGCCAGCGCTTACGCCAGGAACACCGCCGGCAGATGCGTCAGCAGATCCTGCATCAGCGGCGCGGCCAGGGTGGTGGCCAGGGCGGCGGTGGCCGGATGATGAACCAGGGCGGCGGTGGGGGACGCGGCTGAGTCGACGTGCGCTTCTGACGCCAGCGTCCCCTTCCTGACCACGCGCGAGGCGGCCCCACGGGGCCGCCTCCTTCGTTCTGGCTCGGGCCCGTCACCCCTTCAGGTGCTGGCGGGCCTCCTCGGCGCTCTCGTAGATGTGCGGCGGGACGGCGCGCGCCTCCAGGGCGTGGCCGAGCTTGCGGCGCATGAAGCCACTGGTGGTGTAGCGGGTCACCCGGGTGTAGAAGCGCTGCTCGAGGCCGCGCACCATCTCGGTGTAGGGGGCGAGCAGGGCGTCGTCGATGCGGCAGTGGTCGTAGTTGACGATGGCCTGGACCCGGCGGCCCAGCGGGACGAGGCGATGCTCGACCTCCTGTTCGATGGCGTCGATGTCCTCCGGGGAGGCGACGCGCAGGTGCTCGAAGTTGATGAAGAGGATGCCTGCCTCCTCGTCGAGGCTGAAGCGCTGCGCCAGGGGCCGGTCGAGCAGCTCCTCGGCGAGCCCCATGGGCGCCTCGCGGAAGATCCGCGCGTCCATCAGCCGGGGTGGCGCGGGCATCCGCGGGGTGAAGGCCATCAGCGCCAGGACGTCGCGCTCCAGGTCGACCCCCGGGGCGATCTCGGTGAGGACGAGGCCCTGCGGGGTGAGCTCGAACACCGCCCGTTCGGTGACATAGCAGACCGGCTTGCCGTCCGCGGCGGCCAGGGTCCCGCTGAAGGTGCGGTGTTCCACCTCGGCGACGAACTTGCCCTGGCCGACCGGGGGCGACTCGAGCCGTCCGTCGACGATGGCAAGCGTCTCCTTGGTGGCCACGAAGGTGCCCATGAACACCACCTTGCGGGCGTTCTGGCTGATGTTGATGAAGCCGCCGGCGCCGGCCAGCCGGGGGCCGAAGCGCGAGACGTTGACGTGGCCCGCGCCATCCACCTGGGCCATGCCCAGGAAGGCGATGTCGAGGCCGCCGCCGTCGTAGAAGTCGAACTGCGCCGGCTGGTCGATGATCGCCTGGGTGTTCAGCGCCGCGCCGAAGTCGAGCCCGCCGGCCGGCAGCCCGCCGATCACCCCGGGCTCGGCGGTCAGGGTCAGGTGCTCGAGCAGGCGCTCCTCGCTTGCCACCGCGCCCACGCCCTCGGGCATGCCGATCCCCAGGTTGACCACGCTGTTGGGCCTGAGCTCGAAGGCCGCGCGCCGGGCGATGATCTTGCGGGCCGAGAGCGGCAGCGGCTCGGGGCTCGCCATGGGCGCGCGGATCTCACCGGAGAAGGCCGGGTTGTAGGCGGTGCGGAAGGTCTGCCAGTGGTGCGCGGGATCCTCGCAGACCACCACGCAGTCGACCAGGATGCCGGGGATCTTGACGTCCTTGGGGTGCAGGGTGCCGTGCTCGGCGAGGCGCTCCACCTGCACGATCACCACGCCCCCGGAGTTGCGCACCGCCGTGGCGATGGCCAGCGCCTCCAGGGTCAGGGCCTCGCGTTCCATGCTGACGTTGCCCAGGGTGTCGGCGGTGGTGCCGCGCAGCAGCGCCACCTGCAGCGGCAGGGCCCGATAGAAGAGGTACTCCTGGCCGTCGATGGGCAGCAGCGAGACGCGCTCCTCGTGGGTGACGTCGTTGATCCGGCCGCCACCCAGGCGCGGGTCGACGAAGGTGCCCAGGCCGACGCGGGTGAGGGTGCCCGGCTTGCCGGCGGCGATGTCGCGGAAGAGGTGCGAGATCACCCCCTGGGGCAGGTTCCAGGCCTGGATGCGCCCCTCGATGGCGAGCTTCTGCAGTGCGGGCACCAGCCCCCAGTGGCCCCCGATCACCTTCGCCACCAGCCCCTCGTGGCCCAGATGGTTGAGCCCGCGTTCCTTGCCGTCGCCCTGGCCGGCGGCATACATCAGGGTCAGGTCGCGGGGCTCGCCGGTCTCCAGGAAGCGCTCCTCGAGGGCCACGGCGAGCCCCTCGGCGAAGCCGATGCCGACGAAGCCGCCGGTCGCCAGGGCATCGCCGTCACGGATCAGGTTCACGGCCTCGCGGGCGGAGACCACCTTGCCCTTCGCGGTGAAGGGCTGGCGGGAGAGCAGAGGGTGCGGCATGGCGGGCGTCCTGGTGAGGGTGCTTGTGATTGTTTCTTGTGGTGGCCCCTTCACGGTAGCACGCGTCCCGGTGGCCGGCAGGGCTTGCCAGGCAGGGGAGAAGTGTCGAATACTGTTCATATTTACAGTGTTCAAGGGAGAGGCCCATGATGTCGCCGCTGACCACTACTGCCCGGGTAATCGGCCGCGCCGTGCCGCTCCCCGGCGAGGCGGCCCAGCCGCTGATGGGGTGCCGGGTGCGGGCGGGTTTTCCCAGCCCGGCCGACGATCACCTCGAGGGGGAGATCAACCTCCACGAGCACGTGGTGAAGCGCCCGGCGGCGACCTACTTCGTGCGCGCCGAGGGCGACTCCATGCTCGGCGACGGCATCCACGACGGCGACCTGCTGGTGGTGGACCGCAGCCTGGAGCCGCTGCCCGGCCGGGTGGTGGTGATCGCCCTGGAGGGGGAACCCACCATCAAGCGCCTGGCGCGGCGCGGCGGCGAGGTGTGGCTGGTGGCCAGCAACCCGCGCTTCGCGCCGATCCCCCTGGCCGGGCGCGAGTGCCACGTGTGGGGCGTGGTGACCCATGTGCTGCATGCGCTGCCGGGAGGCGAGCGGTGATCGCCCTGGTCGACGGCAACAGCTTCTATGTCAGCTGCGAGCGGGTCTTCGATCCGCGCCTGGAGGGGCGAGCGGTGGGCGTGCTCTCCAATAACGACGGCTGCGTGGTGGCGCGCTCCCACGAGCTCAAGGCGCTGGGCGTGGCCATGGGCGCGCCGCTGCACCTGCTGCCGCCGGCCGTGCGCCGCCAGGCGGTGCTGCTCTCCAGCAACTACGCCCTCTACGGCGACATGTCGCGGCGGGTCAACCAGGTGCTGGCGGAGTTTTCACCCGACGTAGAGCCCTACTCCATCGACGAGAGCTTCGTGGGCTTCGCCGGCGTTGCCGATGGCGAGCTCGAGCCGCGCTGCCGGGAGCTGCGCGACACCGTCGGTCGCTGGACCGGCATCCCCGTGGGCGTGGGGCTGGCGCCCACCCGCACCCTGGCCAAGCTGGCCAACCGCCTGGCCAAGGGCGAGCCCGCCTTCGAGGGGGTGTGCCGCCTCGATGCCGAGGGTGAGGCCACTCGCCGGGTGCTCGAGGCCTGTCCGGTGGATGACCTGTGGGGCGTGGCGCGACGCAGCGCCGAGCGGCTGGCGCTGATGGGCATCGAGACCGCCTGGCAGCTGCGCCAGGCCGATCCATGCTGGGTGCGCAGCCGCTTCTCGGTGGTGATGGAGCGCATGGTCTGGGAGCTGCGCGGGCGGCCGGCCATCGCCCTCGATGACATGAGCGAGCCGCGCCGGCGGCTGCTGGTGTCGCGCTCCTTCGGGCGGCTCACCGGCGAGTACGCCGAACTCGCCGCGGCGATGCGCCAGCACTGTGCCCGCGCCGGCGAGAAGCTGCGCCGCCAGGACAGCCTGGCCCAGGCCGTGCAGGTGTTCGTGCGCACCAACCCCTTCCTGGCCGGCGAGCCCCAGTACCGCAACGCCGCAGTGGTGGCGCTGCCGTCACCCAGCGCCGACAGCCGCGAGCTGCTGGCGGCGGCGAGCCGCGCCCTGGCGGCGATCTATCTGGAGGGCTACCGCTACCAGAAGTGTGGGGTGATGCTGCTCGATCTGGTGGATGCCGAGCGGCGCCAGGCCTCGCTGCTCGAGACGCCCGAGGACGATGCGCGTCGCGCGCGCAGCCAGCGGCTGATGGCGACCCTGGACCGGCTCAACCGCGAGATGGGGCGCGACACGGTGCGCTTCGGCCTGCCACGGCGCGACAACGCCTGGAGGCTGCGCTGCGAGCGCCGCACGCCGCGCTACACCACCCGCTGGGATGAGTTGATGCGGGTCAAGACGGGACGATAATTAACAGAAGCGTCAAGCAATGGTACCGCGCTTCGCGCTCCTACTTGGCTACACTGGTGGCTTCACGGTGCGGCCGGGTGTCGTGCTGGCGAATCATCGACAGGAGAAGAGCGCATGCGAATGAAGGGCAAGAACGTCATTGTCACCGGCGGCGCCAGCGGCATCGGCCTGGCCAGCGTGGAGCGCTGCCTGGAGGAGGGAGCCAGCGCGGTGATCGCCGACCTCGAGGGGGGCGAGGGCGCGGCCCGGGCGGCGGAGCTGGATGGCCGGCATGCCGGCCGCTGTCTGTTCAAGGCGTGTGACGTCACCGATACCGCCCAGGTCGACCGCCTGTTCGCGGAGACCGTGGCCGAGCTCGGCAGCGTGGATGCGGTGTTCAACAATGCCGGCATCGGTGGTGTTACCCCCTCCGACGAGGTGAGCGACGACGAATACCTGCGCATCATCGACATCAACCTCAACGGGGTCTTTCGCGTGGCGCGGGCGGCGCTGCGGGTGATGTATCGCCAGGGCAGCGGCAGCATCGTCAACTGCGCCTCGATCCTCGGCATGATGGGCCAATCGCAGACCGCCGCCTACACTGCGGCCAAGGGCGGGGTGGTCAACTTGACCCGCACCCTGGGCATCGAGGCGGCACCCAAGGGGGTTCGGGTCAACGCCATCGGGCCGGGCTACATCGATACCCCGCTGCTCCAGGCGCTGGACGACGAGCTGCTGCAAGGGCTGATATCGCTGCACCCGATGGCGCGCCTGGGCCGCCCCGAGGAGGTCGCCAACGGCTTCCTGTTCCTGGCCAGCGACGAGGCGAGCTTCGTCACCGGCACCACCCTGATGGTCGACGGCGGCTTCACCGCCGGCAAGTCCTGACCCTCACTCCGCCGCCTGGCCGGTCCAGGCGGCGGGGGGGCGCCAGCTGACGCACCAGCCGGGGATCTCCGCCGCCGGCATGGGGCGGGCGATGCCGTAGCCCTGGCCCAGCTCGCAGCCCAGGCTCAGCAGCAGCTGGCCGTGGTCCAGGGTCTCCACGCCTTCGGCGATCACCTGGCGCTCGAAGGCCTCGGCCAGCCCCAGTACACCGGTGAGAATCTTGATGTCTTCGGGGGCGTCGAGGATGTCACACACGAAGCTCTGGTCGATCTTGACCGTGCCCGCCGGCAGCCGCTTGAGATAGGTCAGCGACGAGTAGCCGGTGCCGAAGTCATCCAGCGAGACCTGCACGCCGAGGCGCCGGCACGCCTCCAGCAGCTCGCTGATCAGCGCCAGGTCGCCCAGGGCACTGGTCTCGAGGATCTCCAGCTCCAGGCTGCCGGCGGGCAGGCTCGGCTGTTCGGCGAGCAACGCCGCCAGTCGCGCGGGAAGCTCGCGCTGGCGCAGGTGGCGGGCCGCCATGTTGACGCTGACCGGCAACGCCAGGCCCTCGCGTCGCCAGGCGGCGACCTGGCTCAGGGCGCGGCGAATCACCCACTCCCCCAGCGCCTCGGTGAGGGCGTGCTCCTCGATGATGGGCAGGAACTGGCCCGGGGCGAGCAGGCCGCGCTCGGGATGGGCCCAGCGGATCAGCGCCTCGGCGCCGATCACCTCGCCCGAGCGCATGTTGACCTTGGGCTGGTAGTGGAGCACGAACTCCTCCTTCTCCAGGGCTTGCTGCAGGCGCTCCAGGCTTTCGTGGTGGCTGCGCACCGATCGGTCATGCTCCGGGTCGAACAGGTGGTAGCGCCCCTTGCCGGCGAGCTTGGCCTGGTACATGGCCTGGTCGGCCTGGCGCAGCAACTGGTCGGCCTCGACGCTCTCCGCCTGGGGATAGAAGGTCACCCCCAGGCTGGCACTGACCTCGAGACGCTGGCCTTCATACCACACCGGCTGGGCGGCGGCCTCGAGCAGGCGGCGCAGCAGGGGGGTGGCGAGCTGGATGTCGGCGAGGTCGATCAGCACGGCGACGAACTCATCGCCGCCCAGGCGCGACAGGGTATCCCCTTCGCGCACCGCCTCACGCAGTCGTTTCGCCAGGGTCACCAGCAGGTGGTCTCCGGCGGCGTGGCCGAAGCGGTCATTGATCGACTTGAAGCCATCGAGGTCCAGGTAGATCACGGCCAGGGAGCGGTCGAGGCGCTGCTCGTGGGCCATGGCCTGGCCCAGACGGTCGGCGAGCAGCACTCGGTTGGGCAGCCCGGTGAGGGCGTCGTAGTGGGCCAGGTACTCCAGCTGACGCTCGTGCTCCTTGATCAGGGTGATATCGCTGGAGATGCCCAGCAGGCCGATGATCTCCTCGCCGTCGCGGATCGGCGTCTTGATCTCCAGGAAGACGCGCCGATTGCCCTCGGCGTCGCGGGTGACCACCTCCTCGGTAGTCGACTCGCCGGCCAGCGCGCGGCGATCCAGTGCGTTGAGCCTGGCCGCGGTGTCGGTGCTGAAGAAGAGGGGGTCCTCGCTGCCGACCAACGACTCGGCGTCGCAGCCGAACAGCTCGAGGGTGGCGCGGTTGGCATAGGTATAGCGACACTCCCGATCCTTCATGTAGATGTAGGAGCCGACGTGGTCGAGGGCCTCGCGGAAGCGCCGGCTCTCGAGGTGCGCGGCGTGCAGGGCGAGCTCCGCCTGCTTGCGTTCGGTGATGTTGGTGATCACGCCGTACCAGGTGATGGCGCCGTCGGCCTCGGCGTGGGGCAGGGCATCGCCGAATACCCACTGCAGCCTGCCATCCGGGAGGCGCACCCGGTACTCCTGGCGCCAGGGGGTCAGGGTCTCGCCGGAGAGGGCGATGGAGGCCACCACGGCGTCGCGGTCGTCGGGGTGGATGGCAGCGAACACCACGGTGGCGTCATCCTGCACCTGCTCCGGCGACACGCCATAGACATGTCGCATGCCGTCGCTGGCGTAGGGGAAGTGCGAATGCCCGCCGGGCTCGAGGCGGAATTCATAGACCACGCCGGGGATGCGCGCGGCGATGGTCCTCAGGCGGTCGACGGCCCGCTCCAACTGGGCCTCGCGCTGGCGAATGGTCTGGGTCAGTGCCTGGGTCATGGCCAGGGCGCGGGCCCGGGTGCCCTGCAGCGAGGCGATCAGGGCGCAGAGCAGGAAGGTGAGGGCCAGGCCGCCGGCCAGGCGCCACCCGGCGGCGGTGAGGTCGACCGCGGCGCCGGGCGCACGGTGGCGGAAGGTCAGCCGCCAGGTCTGGCCGGCAATATCGATGTGTCGGACCTGCTGAAAGGGCGAAGCGGGGGCGGGCTCGGGGTCGCTCGCGTAGAGCAGCGCTCCCCGGGCGTCGCCCTGGCTCTGGTGGATGCTCAGCGTCAGCGGCTGGCCGTCGCTCCAGTCATGACCACCGAGGATGCCGGCCATCAGGTCATACATGCGGTAGGGCATATAGACCCAGCCGAGCAGGGCTTGCCGCCGTGCGGCGATGCTCGTCCGGGGCATCTCGCGGTGATAGACGGGCAGGTACATGAGGGTGGCCGGCTGCGGCTCGCCCGCCTCGGTGACCAGCGCGACCCGCCCGCTCAGGGCCGCCTGGCCGGTGTCCCGGGCCCGCGCCATGGCGGCGCGCCGCGTGGGGTCGGCGAACATGTCGTAGCCCAGGGCGTGCCGGTTGCGGCCGCTGAAGGGCTCGATGAAGTGCACCGGACCATAGGCCTCGCGTTCACCGGCAGGGGTGATGGCGTAGTCGCCCCGACCCTCGGCGCGCACCGCTGCCATATGGGCGGGGAGCCGCTCGGCGGGCACATGGCGGGCGAAGCCGAGCCCCTCGATATTGTCCAGTAGCGCCGAGGCCTGCAGGCCCTCGACGAAGGTGCGCCACTCGCCACGGTCCACCGTCTCCGAGGCGTCGAACAGCGTGGAGGCGCCGCGCAGGATCAGCGCATAGGCGGCCAGGCGCTCCTCGATACGCAGGGTGACCTGGTCGGCGCTGAAGGCGAGCCGCTGCATCGCCTCGACCTCGGCATCACGGCGCGCCTGCTGTGCGGTGGCCAGCGACAGCATCACCCCGACCAGGGCGATCAGCCAGAGCCAGCCGGGGAAACGAAGGGGGAAGGGGCGTGCCATGCCGATGGAGTGACTCCTGCGCGTCGGTCCGTCAGGAGCAGCATACCGGCTCGGCCGAGCGGCGTCGCCGGGGACGGGGCGCTTCGGGGCCGCAGATGCGAGGCCTGGATGTCCAGGGCGCTCTTGTTGTGAATGGGAGGGCAGACACGAAAAACCCGCCACGGGGGCGGGTTGGTAGCCTAGCAGAAGCCTTAGTGCATCGTGGTGGGCTTGGCAGCAATGGCTTGGGTGACGCCATGTTTACCCAAGGCATCCGGGACGATGCGCAGTAGGCCGTTCTCGGTCAGTTCGCGGGTCACTTCCTGGTAGGCGCGTCGCCTCGGGCCTTGGGTTTCAGAGGGCTCATGGCTGACAAACACTGTGTCGAGCGGCGCTTGCCCGCTAGCTTCGAGCCGCTTCATGCGCATTAGCCACTTATCACCCTTCTCGATGATCCTGCTCGTCTCTTCCAGGTCGAAGCTGATGGGCTTCACCGCCTGGCGAGGCCTGCCAGCCACCTGCCAGACCAAGGGGAATCTCACCTGGAGCAGGTCGTTGCCCAGGGTGATTTCGTTATACTGCCGGTCCGTGAACCCGCGCAACCATTGAGCAACACGGCTGGTCATGCGGGTTTCAAGGTTCTCGTGCTGACTGAAGTCGTGGTGCACGTAACGCATGAACAGCTCCTCCAGTGCCTGGCGCGGATCCTCCGTGGCGACAGTGCCGGGCTGGCTGAACCGGAACATGGTCTCCCGCGGCGCGACCAGGTGCTGGAACATACGGCGCTGCATGGTGGCATCTTCTGCATGAGCATTGGCCAACTTAACCACTCGGCGAAGCTCCTCCAGGAACTCTCGGCGGGCGCGAGTGAAGACTTCGGTGGGCAGCTTGTCGAAGAAGTGGGTGATGCGCTGTCGCTGTCGTGTCTCGCATCGCTGCAGGAACTGGCCATCGTTACAGAGCATGACGATGCCCAGGTTGGCAAACTCACCTGTCTCTGGGTAAGGCTGGAAGCGCAGCACCGCATAGTTGCAGATGATGGTGCTCATATGTCTCTCCAGAAGGTCGGCTCATGCAGCCGCTGCAGCCGGGCGTGACGATCAGCTAGCGTAGGGGTCACCTCGGTTGAATCGTCTTCCGGGTCCCAATAGACCCATTCGTCTGGCAAAAGATCGACGATGCTATCCCAGTCGGCCAGTGCGGTGTCAAATGCGCTCGAGAGTCGAGCCTGCACCTCCAAGTCGCGGAGTGCCTGGCGCTGGCCACAGAAGACGTGCAGATCGAAATCACCGATGCCAATGAGAGGGTCGAAAGCCAGGTTGTGATCGATCACGACCAGGTCACCAGCTTCGTCGACCAATAGGTTCACATTACCACTCTGCTCGGTCAGATAACGATCTTCGTTGCTGACCCATATATCGAACAGTAGCACACGCATCTGCAGCTCGGTGGACACCTCCTTCACTTGGTCGAAAGTCAGCTCTCGGCAGTACGGGATTACTTTGGACGCGAAGGCGAGCCCGCCCGACAAGTCGCTGGCGCCTTCGAGTGTACTGAACTCCAGCATGCCTTCAGGAAATCTCATCAGCGCATAGTCGGCGACTGGCAAACCACAGCGCCGCCCAAGCTCCGCGCAAAGCAGCTCGGCAATGAGGGCTTGTCTGCCTGCACCATCCACGCCCTTGACCACATACATATCACCCTGGGCATCACGCACGAAGAAAGGCTTGAGCGTGCCCTGAGATGAACGGTGGGAGATCTCGGCGGCTTCCACGGTGCGTGGGCAAGGCATTACGAGTTCCTTCTCAGTCAAACACTTCCATCAGAACACCCGGCCGGCTATGTGCGTGTGGGCGGGATCAGGCTTGATCTTGGACCCCTTCGTAATCTCGCGGGTGAATTCGCCCATCGCGGTGGCGATCACCCTGCCGAGTGTCACCTATTTGTCACCTATGGAAATCCGGTGTGGGGAGGCGGGGTAGTTGTATATATAAGTTATTGATACTAAATAGTCTCTGGTGCCGCAAAGCGGAGTCGAACCGCTGACCTACGCATTACGAGTGCGTTGCTCTACCAACTGAGCTATTGCGGCCTGGCAGGCATGGTAGCGCCGGCGGGGCGCCGCGGCTAGCCCTCGCCGTCGCGCAGCCGGGTCAGCCCCTCCTGAGCGGTGGAGGCCACCAGGCGGCCGTGGCGGTCGTAGATGCTGCCGCGAGCGAAGCCACGAGAGCCGCCGCTCCAGGGGCTGTCCATGTCGTAGAGCAGCCACTCGTCGACGCGCACGTCGTGGTGGAGCCACAGGGCATGGTCGAGGCTGGCGATCTGCAGCTTGGGGTCGCGGAACTCGATGCCATGGGGGACCAGGGCGGTGGTCAGCAGGTTGAAGTCGGAGCTGTAGGCCAGCAGGCTGCGGTGCGTTGCGGGGTCATCGGGTAGCTCGCCGACCAGGCGGAACCAGACGCGCTTGCGGGCCGGCTGGCCGGTGTCACACTCCTCGCCGTCGCGCAGGAACTCGATGGGGTGGTTATCGAAGCGCGCCAGCCGGGCGCCATCCGCGATCAGGCGCTCCGGTGACGACACCCCCGGCATCGCGGTCTGGTGGGCGAGGCCCTCCTCCTCGCCGTGGAAGGAGGCGCTGCAGAAGAAGATCGGCCGCCCCTTCTGGATGGCGGTGACCCGGCGGGTGGTGAAGCTGCCGCCGTCGCGAATGGTGTCCACCTGATAGACTACCGGGCGGTGGGGGTCGCCCGGACGCAGGAAGTAGCCGTGCAGCGAATGGGCGCGGCGCTCTACGGGGACGGTCTGGCTGGCCGCTGAGAGCGCCTGGCCCAGCACCTGGCCGCCGAACAGCTGCGGCAGGCCGAGGTCCTGGCTGGTGCCGCGGAACAGGGTCTCCTCGAGGGGCTCGAGGGCCAGCAGGTTCACCAGGTCGTTCAGGGCATCGGGCATGGGGCTCTCCTGGGCGGCGGCCATGGCCACCATTCATACGGTTGTTTCAAGCCAGTCTACACGGAGTCGACGGCGGTGCGCAGCGATGAATTCTACATGCATCGGGCCCTGGATCAGGCCCGCCTGGGGCTTGCCGCCGGCGAAGTGCCGGTGGGGGCGGTAGTGGTCGATGCCGCCGGCGAGATCATCGGCGTGGGCTACAACGCCCCGGTGGCCGGCCATGATCCCAGCGCCCACGCCGAGATCCGGGCCCTGCGCGATGCCGGTGCGCGGCTCGGCAACTACCGTCTCGATGACTGCACCCTCTACGTGACCCTGGAGCCCTGCCTGATGTGCACCGGGGCGATCATCCACGCCCGGCTGGCCAGGCTGGTCTATGGCGCCGCCGAGCCCCGCAGCGGCATGGTGGAGTCGAAGGCCAACCTCTTCGCCCAGCCCTGGTACAACCACCATGTGGCGGTGCAGGGCGGGGTGCTGGCAGCGCGTGCGTCGCGCCTGCTCCGGGAGTTCTTCGCCGCGCGTCGCCAGGCGTGAGCCTCAGCGCGGCAGGCGCGCGGGCTCGGCTTCCTCGGCCCGGGCATTGAGCCGCGGGAATTCACGCCGGCTGCGGTCGACGTAGCTGAGTATCTCGTGATAGCGGCGGATGTTGCGCACATAGATCACCGGCTCGCCGCCCCGGGCATAGCCGTGGCGGGTCTGGCTGTGCCATTCGCGCTCCTGCAGCAGCGGCAGTGATTCACGCACGTCGGCCCAGCGGTCCGGATCATCCCCGCGCTGCTCGGTGATCCGGCGCGCATCGTAGAGGTGGCCGAGACCGACGTTGTAGGCCGCCATGGCCATGTAGAGGCGGTCGTCGCCCTGGATCGACTCGGGCAGGCGCTCGTGCAGCTGGCGCAGGTAGCGGGCGCCGCCATGGATGCTCTGGGCCGGGTCGAGGCGGTCGGCGACGCCCAGGTCGCCGGCGGTGGCGTTGGTCAGCATCATCAGCCCCCGCACCCCGGTGGGGGAGGTGGCCAGGGGGTCCCAGTGCGACTCCTGGTAGCCCACCGCGGCCAGCAGCTTCCAGTCGAAGTCCGACGCTCGGGCGGCCTCTCGGAACAGCTCGGTGTAGTCGGGGAGGCGCTCTTCGACGTGGTCGAGGAAGGTGCGCGTCCCGACATACTCCAGGTAGTCGTCGTGGCCGAAGTAGCGAGCCACCAGGGCGTCGAGCTCGCCGGCGTCGTGCAGTTCGGAGATGAAGCGATTGGCGGCCTCGACCAGCGCCAGGCTGCGTTCGGCGGGGAAGGCCCAGGCCATGGAGAGGGGGTCGCCGAGCAGGAAGCCGCGCTCCACGCCGGGGAAGAACAGCCGGTTGAGGCGGAACTGGTGATCGAAGAGCACCGCCGCGTCGAGTTCACCGTCCTCCACCTGGCCGAGCAGCTCGGCGACCTCCACCTCGGCGGAAGCCGCCCAACGCAGTTCCGGATAGTCGGCCTGAAGCTCGCTCAATACCCGTCCGGTGCCGGCGCCGCCGATGGTGCCGATGGAAAGGCCCGGCAGGTCGTCGGTGGCCTCCACGGGGGGCAGGCCACGGCGATAGACCACCACCGGCTGCAGCTCGATGATCGGTCGACTGAAGACCACACCCGGCAGGTCGGGCTCCAGGGGCAGCGACGCGGCGGCCATGTCGCCCTCCTGGCGAACCGCGGCGAGGGCACTGGCGATATGGTGATCGGCTTGGATGGTCAGGCTGACCCCCAGCTGTCCGGCGAAGCGGCGCACCAGTTCATACTCGAAGCCGGTGGGGCCCTCACGCCCCTCGTAGTAGGTGGTGGGGGTGTTGCGGGTGTGCACGCTGAGCAGCTCCCGGGCGAGGATCGTCTCGAGCTGGCCCCGCTCGCCGGAGCGCGGGAGTTCGGGGACCAGGCACAGGGCGAGGGTCGCCAGCAGGGCGAGAGCACCACGCCTCGGGGAAGCGTTCGGAGTCTGGATCATGCGGTGACGGGCTGCGATGAGGCCCTCCACGATACCCAGCCCGGCCGTGGCTGTCATGTGCTGGATTTCTCGCTACCTGCGCTTTCCAGTATCATGTGCGCTCGTTGCCGCAGGCCGCGGCTCCCGATCGTGAAGACTCTCAGAGGCTCCTGGATATGCTCGAACTGCGCGGCGCCCCCGCCCTCTCCGCCTTCCGTCATGCCAAGCTGCTGGCCGCCCTGCGCGACGGCGTGGGTGACGTCGCCTCGCTGACGGCGGAGTACGTGCACTTCGTCGACCACGCGGGCGAGCTGTCCGGCGAGGCCCTGGCCGTGCTGGAGCAGCTGCTCGACTACGGGGTCGAGCCCCGGGACGAGGATGTCCGCGAGGGCCAGCTGTTCCTGGTGGTGCCGCGTATCGGCACCCAGTCGCCCTGGTCCTCCAAGGCCACCGATATCGCCCACAACTGCGGGCTGTCCCAGGTGCGGCGCATCGAGCGTGGCATCGCCTACCGGGTCAGGCTCAAGGGCATGCTCTCCGAGAAGGCCTTCGCGCGGATCATCGCCGCCCTCCACGACCGCATGACCGAGACGGTGCTCACCGACTCAAGCGACGCGGCGAAGCTGTTCGCCCATCACGAGCCGGCGCCGCTGGGCAGTGTCGACCTTCTCGCAGGGGGGCGCGAGGCGCTGGTCACCGCCAACGCCGAGCTGGGCCTGGCCCTGGCGGATGACGAGATCGACTACCTGGTCGACGCCTTCCGCGACCTGGGGCGCAATCCCACGGACGTCGAGCTGATGATGTTCGCCCAGGCCAACTCCGAGCACTGTCGCCACAAGATCTTCAACGCCGACTGGGTCATCGACGGCGAGGCCCAGAGCCACTCGCTGTTCAAGATGATCAAGAACACCTATCAGGCCTCGCCGGACGACATCCTCTCCGCCTACAGCGACAACGCGGCGGTGATCCGCGGCAGCGAGGCGCCGCGCTTCTTCCCGGCATCGCTCACCGGCAAGGACGGCGAGCGCGCCGTCTATGGCAGTGCCCGGGAGCCGATCCAGATCCTGATGAAGGTGGAGACCCACAACCACCCGACGGCCATCGCGCCGCACCCGGGGGCGGCCACCGGCGCCGGCGGCGAGATCCGCGACGAGGGCGCCACCGGGATCGGCGGCAAGCCCAAGGCGGGACTCAGCGGCTTCACCGTCTCCAACCTGCGCATCCCCGAGTTCGTGCAGCCCTGGGAGGCCTTCGACTACGGCAAGCCCGAGCGCATCGTCTCGGCGCTTTCGATCATGCTCGAGGGCCCCATCGGCGGCGCGGCCTTCAACAATGAATTCGGCCGGCCCAACCTCACCGGCTACTTCCGTACCTACGAGCAGGAGGCGCTGGGCGCCAATGGCATCGAGCGCCGCGGCTTCCACAAGCCGATCATGATCGCCGGCGGCTACGGCAACGTCCGCGACGGCCACGTGCAGAAGGGCGAGATTCCGGTGGGTGGCAAGCTCATCGTGATGGGTGGCCCCGCCATGCTGATCGGCCTGGGGGGTGGTGCGGCCTCCTCCATGGCCTCCGGCGCCTCCAGCGCCGACCTGGATTTCGCCTCGGTGCAGCGCGGCAACCCCGAGATCGAGCGCCGCGCCCAGGAGGTGATCGACCGCTGCTGGGCCCTGGGCGAGGCCAACCCGATCCGCTTTATCCACGATGTGGGCGCCGGCGGCCTCTCCAACGCGCTGCCGGAGCTGGTCAAGGATGGCGAGCGCGGCGGCCGGTTCGACCTGCGCGCGGTGCCCAACGCCGAGCCGGGCATGAGCCCGCTGGAGATCTGGTGCAACGAGGCCCAGGAGCGCTATGTGCTGGCGGTGGCGCCCGAGGATCTCGAGACCTTCGATGCGCTATGCGCCCGGGAGCGCTGCCCCTACGCGGTGGTCGGCGAGGCCATTGATGCCCACCACCTGGCGGTGCGTGACGGCCACTTCGAGAGCCAGCCCGTCGACCTGCCGATGAGCGTGCTGTTCGGCAAGCCGCCGAAGATGACCCGCGACTTCCAGCGCCAGGCCAACGAGATGTCGGCGGTGATGCTCGATAACCTCGACCTGCGCGAGGCCATGGACCGGGTGCTGCGCCTGCCCACCGTGGCCTCCAAGAGCTTCCTGATCACCATCGGCGACCGTTCCATCACCGGCCAGGTGGCCCGCGACCAGATGGTCGGCCCCTGGCAGGTGCCGGTGGCCGACGTGGCGGTGACCACGGCCAGCTTCGACACCCACGCCGGCGAGGCCATGGCCATGGGCGAGCGTCCGCCGGTGGCGCTGATCGACCCGGCCGCCAGCGCTCGCCTGGCGGTGGCCGAGGCGATCACCAACCTGGCGGCGGCGCCCATCGACAAGCTCTCCGACATCAAGCTCTCCGCCAACTGGATGAGTGCGGCGGACCACCCCGGCGAGAACCAGGCGCTGTACGACGCCGTCCACGCCGTGGGCATGGAGCTCTGCCCTCAGCTTGGCATCGCCGTGCCGGTGGGCAAGGACTCGATGTCCATGCGCACCGCCTGGCAGGCGGAGAATGCCAAGGGTGAGGTCGAGGAGAAGAGCGTCACCTCGCCGCTCTCCCTGGTGATCACCGGCTTCGCCCCGGTCACCGATGCCATGCGCACCCTGACGCCCCAGATCAACCTGGAGCAGGACGAGTCCGACCTGATCCTGATCGACCTGGGCGGCGGCCGCAATCGCCTGGGCGGCTCGGCCCTGGCCCAGGTCTACGGCCAGGTCGGCGACGAGGCCCCGGACCTGGATGACCCTGAGGACCTCAAGGCGTTCTTCGCGGTGATCCAGGGACTCAACGCCGAGGGCAAGCTGCTGGCCTACCACGACCGCAGCGACGGCGGCCTGCTGGTGACCCTGCTGGAGATGGCCTTCGCCGCCCACGCCGGCCTCGAGATCAAGCTCGACTGGCTGGTGGATGAGCCGGTGGAGGCCTTCAATGCGCTGTTCGCCGAGGAACTGGGCGCGGTGATCCAGGTGAACCGCGAATACACCGAGGAGGTGCTGGCCCAGTTTGCCGCCGCCGGCCTCGAGACCTGCGGGGTCATCGCCCGGCCGCGCTACGACGACCAGGTGCGCGTCACCCTCTTCGAGGAGCCGCTGCTCGAGACCACCCGGCTGCGCGCCCAGCGCACCTGGGCCGAGACCAGCTATCGCCTGCAGGCGCTGCGCGACAACCCCGAGTGTGCCAAGAGCGAGTTCGATGGTCTGCTAGACGACCGCGACCCGGGGCTCTCCGCCACGCCGACCTTCGATGTCGATGAGGATATCGCCGCCCCCTACCTGAACCTGGCCCGCCCGGCGGTGGCGGTGCTGCGCGAGCAGGGCGTCAACGGTCAGGTGGAGATGGCCTGGGCCTTCGACCGCGCCGGCTTCGAGGCGGTGGACGTGCACATGAGCGATATCCTCGCAGGGCGTGTCGACCTCGAGGCGTTCAAGGGGCTGGTGGCCTGCGGCGGTTTCTCCTACGGCGACGTGCTGGGGGCCGGTGGCGGCTGGGCCAAGTCGGTGCTGTTCAACGCCCGCGCCCGGGAGCAGTTCGCGGCCTTCTTCGCGCGCGACGACAGCTTCTCGCTGGGGGTGTGCAATGGCTGCCAGATGTTCTCCCAGCTCAAGGAACTGATTCCCGGCGCCGAGGCCTGGCCGCGCTTCGTGCGCAACGAGTCCGAGCAGTTCGAGGCCCGTGTGGCCATGGTCCAGGTGGAGGAGAGTCCCTCGATCCTGCTGGCCGGCATGCAGGGCTCGCGGCTGCCCATCGCCGTGGCCCACGGCGAGGGCCGTGCCGAGTTCCGCGACAGCGCCCACCTGCGCGGGATGCAGGGCAGCGGCGAGGTGGCCCTGCGCTATGTGGACAACTACGGCCAGGTCACCACCCGCTATCCGGCCAATCCCAACGGCTCGCCCTCCGGGATCACCGGCCTGACCACCCCCGACGGCAGGGTCACCATCATGATGCCCCATCCGGAGCGGGTGGTGCGCGCGGTGACCAATTCCTGGCGCCCGGCGGAGTGGACGCAGGACGGTGCCTGGCAGCGGCTGTTCCGCAATGCCAGGGCCTGGGTGAAATAAGGCTGGCTGGGCTGAGGGCTCCCGTGTTGTCTCGTGACCCTGCACAGAAGGCGGCCTCCGGGCCGCCTTCGGCGTCTGCGGCCCCGGCGTTGCGCCCCTACCAGCGGGAGGCGGTGCGCCGGGTCATCGAGCACTTCCGCGCCAGCGACGATCCCGCCGTGGTGGTGCTGCCCACCGGTAGCGGCAAGTCGCTGGTGATCGCCGAACTGGCGCGCCTGGCCCGGGGGCGGGTGCTGGTGCTGGCCCACGTGCGCGAGCTGGTGGAGCAGAACCATGCCAAGTACCAGGCCTATGGCCTCTCGGCCGATATCTTCAGCGCCGGCCTTAAGCGCAAGGAGAGCGACCGCCAGGTGGTGTTCGGCTCGGTGCAATCGGTGGTGCGGGGCCTGGAGCGCTTCGACGATGGCGACTTCACCCTGCTGGTGATCGACGAGTGTCACCGTGTCTCCCCCGCCGAGGATGCCAGCTACCGCCGGGTGATCGAGGGGCTGCGCCGGGCCAACCCGCGCCTCAAGGTGCTGGGGCTGACCGCAACGCCCTACCGGCTGGGGCAGGGCTTCATCTATCACCGCCACCACCATGGCATGGTGCGCGGCGAGGCCGACGTCTTCTTCCGGGAGTGCGTCTTCGAGCAGCCGCTACGCCTGATGGTCAAGCAGGGCTATCTCGCCGAGCCGAGGCGCATCGATGCGGCGGTGGAGAGGTATGACTTCTCGGCGCTGGTGCCCTCGAGCCGTGGCCTGTTCCGGGAGGAGGAGCTCAACCGGGTGGCGGCGGGCAATCGTGCCACCCCGGGCATCATCGCCGAGGTGGTCGAGCGTGCCCGGGATCGTCGGGGGGTGATGCTCTTCGCGGCAAGCGTGGCCCACGCCGAGGAGGTCCTCGGCTACCTGCCGGCGGCCGAGGCGGCGTTGATCACCGGCGAGACCCCCTCCGCGGAGCGCGAGCGGCTCATCGCCGCCTTCAAGGCCCGCGAGCTCAAGTACCTGGTCAACGTGGCGGTGCTGACCACCGGCTTCGATGCCCCCCATGTGGACCTGATCGCCATCCTGCGTCCCACCGAGTCGGTGAGCCTCTACCAGCAGATCGTCGGCCGCGGCCTGCGCCTCGCGCCGGGCAAGCGCGACTGCCTGATCCTCGACTACGCCGGCAATCCCTGGGATCTCTACGCGCCCGAGGTGGGCTCGCCCCGGCCCGACAGCGACAGCGAGCCGGTGCAGGTGGAGTGCCCCGACTGCGGCCATGCCAACCTGTTCTGGGGCAAGCGCGACGGTGATGTGGTGATCGAGCACTTCGGGAGGCGGTGCCAGGGGCTGGTGCTTTCTAGTCGCGCCCGCCCCCGCGCGAAAAGCGAAAAATCAACGCCGACGATGCCGGCGATGGAGCAGTGTTCGTTTCGCTTTCGCTTCAAGGTGTGCGGCGACTGTGGCGCCGAGAACGATATCTCCGCCCGGCGCTGCCACGGCTGTGAGGCCCTGTTGGTGGACGCCGACGACAAGCTCAAGGAGGCGCTGCGCCTGCGCGACGCCCGGGTGTTGCGGGTGGCCGGGATGCAGCTCGAGGCCACCGTCAACGGCCGGGGCCTGCCGCGGTTGAAGGTGACCTACCATGACGAGGATGGCACGACGCTGGCGGAGTGGTTCGCCCTGGAGACCCCGGCGCAACGCACCGCCTTCGCCGCGGTCTTCCTGCGTCAGCACCTGCGGGCGCCGGGGGTCCCCTTCCGGCCCACCACGCCCGAGGAGGTGCTCGCCGAACAGCATCGGCTACGCCATCCGGATTTCGTGGTGGGGCGCAAGGTGGGACGCCACTGGCAGGTGCGCGAGAAACTCTTCGACTATACCGGGCGCTATCGCCGCGCGGATGAGGCGGGGTAGGGGCGGCCGGCGTTCACGGGAGCCGGCCCCACGCGGTGAGGATCACGGCGCCTCAGGGGCGCGGGTCGTCGCCGTCGTCGTCCCTGTCACTCGGCGCCTGCTGCTCCTGGAGGTAGCGGTCACGGTGGGCGCTGGAGCAGAACCATTCGCCCTTGTCGCGCTGGGCCTCGCCCTCCGGCACATGCACCTGGCACCAGGCGCAGCGCACCATCCGGTCGCCCCGGGTGCCCTCGCGGTCGTCCTCCAGCAGCTCTTCACGGTCCAGTTTCCACGCTCGGTACATGCGGTAGAGCTTGAGGCCGGCCAGGAACAGCACGGCGAAGATGATCAGGCGAATTATCAAGAGGTTCATCCGGGTGGCTCCCAGGTGGGGTGGTCGGCTTTGCCAGTCGGCCGCCCATGCGGGACAATGAGGGCATACATCGATTCTCGAGAGATTTCCAAGCCCATGCAAGACCTGACGCTGGTGATGGCTCAGCTGGACCCTCTGGTAGGGGACATTCCCGGCAACACCGATCGCGCCATCGAGGCGGTGCGCGAGGCGCGCATCGAGCATGGCGCCGATATCGTGGTGCTCCCCGAGCTGTTCCTGACCGGCTACCCGCCGGAGGACCTGCTGCTGCGCCCTTCCATGGAGACTCGCCTGCGCGCGGCGCGTACTCGCATGGCGGAGAAGGTGGTACGCGACGTGATGGTGATCGTCGGCTACCCCGGCCGCCGCGAGGGACGCCTCTGGAACCTGGCCGGTGCGCTCTATAACGGCGAATGGCTGGGCGAGTACGCCAAGCAGTTGCTGCCCAACTACGAGGTGTTCGACGAGCAGCGCTATTTCGCGCGTGGCAACACGCCGCTGGTGATCGAGCACCGGGGCGCGAAGCTGGGCCTGCTGATCTGCGAGGATCTCTGGGAGGAGGCGCCGGCGCGCCAGGCGAAGGCGGCCGGCGCCGAGATCCTGATCAGCCTCAATGCCTCGCCCTTCCACCAGGACAAGCCCGCCGAGCGGCTGCGTCTGCTGGAGGAGCGCGCCGCGGCGGTGGAGCTGCCTATCGTCTACGTCAACCAGATCGGCGGCCAGGACGAGCTGGTATTCGACGGCGGCTCCGCCTGCGTGGATGCCGCCGGTGAGCTGATGCTCCAGGCGCCCCACTGGGCGGTGGGGGTGATGCCGGTGCAGTTCATCCACCAGCAGGGCCGCTGGGTGCCCCAGCCCGGTGAGACCGAGCCCGACGTCGCGCCGGAGGAGAACCTCTACTGCGCGCTGGTCACCGGGCTGCGCGACTACGTCAACAAGAGCGGCTTCGAAGGGGTGGTGCTGGGGCTCTCTGGGGGCATCGACTCGGCACTGTCGCTGGCCATCGCGGTGGATGCCCTGGGCCCCCAGCGGGTGCAGGCGGTGATGATGCCCTACCACTACACCGCGGACATCTCGAAGGAGGATGCCGCGAAGCAGGCTGACATGCTCGGCGTGCACCATGAGGTGATGCCCATCGAGCCCATGGTGGAGGCGTTCATGGCGACGCTGGCCGGGGCCTTCGAGGGGACGGCGCGGGATACCACCGAGGAGAACCTGCAGTCGCGCTGTCGCGGCGTGCTGCTGATGGCGCTCTCCAACAAGAAGGGCCTGATGGTGCTCACCACCGGCAACAAGAGCGAGATGGCGGTGGGTTACGCCACGCTCTATGGCGACATGGTGGGCGGCTACAACGCCATCAAGGATGTCTACAAGACCTGGGTCTACCGCCTGGCCCGCTGGCGCAACACCCAGTCGCCGGCGATCCCCGAGCGGGTGATCGAGCGGCCGCCCTCTGCGGAGCTGGCCCCGGACCAGCAGGACAGCGACTCACTGCCCGACTACGACACCCTGGACGCCATCCTGGTGCGCTACATCGAGGGCGACATGAGCGCCGAGGCGATCATCGAGGCCGGCTTCGACCACGACGACGTCTATCGGGTGGTGAAGCTGGTGGACCGCTGCGAGTACAAGCGCCGCCAGGCGCCGGTGGGGGTGCGGGTGACCCGCCGTGGCTTCGGCCGCGACCGCCGCTACCCCATCGTCAACGGCTGGCAGCCGGGGGAGTAGCAGCAGCCAAGCCGCCAGCCTCAAGCGGCCAAGCCGTGAGGTAGACCACCGACATCCCATCGGGCCAGCCTGGTGGGGTGTTTCTTTTTCTGCGGGCTGTCCCAGGCGCCATCTGGTCACCAGACCCTCAGGCTGTGTGGCGGCGCCAGGTATTGCGGCCGGCCTGCTTGGCACGGTACATCGCCGCGTCGGCGGCCTCGAGCAGTTCGGGTCCGTCGTCACCATCCTCGGGGTAGCAGGCGATGCCCACGGAGACGCCGATGCGGATCTCGTGCCCGTCGAGGGCAAAGGGGGCGGTGAGGGCGCCGATCAGCTTGTCTGCCACGCGGATGGCGCCCCGGTCGTCGTCGAGTGGCAGCAGCACGGTAACGAACTCATCACCGCCCAGCCGGGCCAGGAAGTCGGCCTCCCGCAGCGCCGCGCGCAGGCGCTGGGTCACGGCCCGCAGCAGGTCATCGCCGGCGGCATGGCCGAGGCTGTCGTTGACCTCCTTGAAGTGATCCAGGTCCAGGAACAGCACCGCCAGGCCGGTCTCCTCCCGGCGTGCCAGGCGCAGCCCCTGGGCCAGGTGCTGCTCCAGGTGGAGGCGGTTGGGTAGTCCGGTCAGTTCGTCGTGCAGGGCGCGGTGCTGGACCTCCTCTTCGGCGGCCTTCTGGGCGGTGATGTCATTGAAGATATGGATATGACGCCGTGGCAGCCCCTGCTCGTCGCGTACCGTGCTGATGGTCTGCAGGGCGGTGAGGATGCCGCCATCGGCGCGGCGATAGCGGATTTCGCCCTGCCAGGCATCCCCCCTGGCCAGGGCTTCACTGCCCGCATCCAGCGTCTCGGAAGTATCGCCATGGTCGGCGACCAGCGCCATCAGCGCCTTCCCCTGGGTCGCCTCGGGTGAGTACCCCAGCAGCCGGGTGAAGGCCGGGTTGACGTCGAGCAGGTGCTGGTCGGCGTCGGTGATGGCGATCGCCTCGTGGGCATGCCGGAAGACGCTGGCCGCCTGGCGCAGCTCCTCGTCGGTCTCGGCCAGCCGCTGCGCCTGCCTGGCTACCCGGGTGAGCAGTGGCGCCAGGGCGCGGCTGACGATGGCGGTGCCGAGCAGGGCCAGCAGGCCCACCGCGACCAGGGGCCACAGCAGCTGGTCCCAGACGGCGTGCAGGATATCGGTATCGGGTATCGCGACCCGCAGCTCCCAGCCGGGGGTCTCGAGGGGCACACGATAGATGGCCTGATGAGGCTCGCTGCGCGCCGGGTCGACGGGGGCGAGGCTGGCTCCCGACACGGTGGCGGTCAGCTGCAGTCCGCTTTCCTGCTCGACCAGCACCTGGCGCACGTTGGGGCCGAAGCGCCGGCCATCCTCGAGCAGGGCGGCGAGCCGTTCGGTGCTGAAGACCAGGATGTCGCGACCGATGGGCTGGCCCTGCTGTCCGGCAATCGTCAGGCACGTCTGCAGCAGCGAAGGACTCTCCTGTACCAGGATGACCCGGCAGGCGGCGGCATCGCCGTCCTCGGCGAGTGCCGGGCGCGTCGCGGCTGGCGGGGGCGTGCCCAGTTGTGCGACCGCCTCATCTGCCGGGCCCAGGCGCAGTATCCCCCGGATGTCGCCGATCTCGTCGAGGGCATCGGCCAGCCGGGGTTCGGTAAAGCGTCGCAGCGCCGGCAGCGAGACCTCTCCCAGGGCGTACTGCTCCAGGCGCGTGCGGATCTCGCTGCGGCTGGTGAGCTGGCGGGCGATATCGACGTAGCGGGTCAGCTCGTGATGCAGGGCCGCCGCCTGAGCTTCTGCCCCGAGGCGAGTGGTCTCCTCGACGCCGTCGCGGGCGGCCAGGTAGAAGGGCAGGGCGGTGGCGAGTCCGGCCAGCAGGCCGGTGATCAGGATGCCCAGGGCGGCCAGTATCCGGATGTGCCGGTGCATCCGGCGGATTCGCTGAGTGACGCGCGACGGGTCGCCTGGACTCATGGGTGGCCTATCGGTCGGAGGAGTCGTGATGCACTATCTGACTCAGTATACCGAGGGCAAGCGTTGGATGGCTTTAGTACCTTGGGTCATGAGTACATAGCCGAAGGGCCCGCCAGCGAGGCTGGCGGGCCCTTCGGGAGCGCACGTGACCGGTAGGTCAGGCCGAGATCGATTCGCCATCGACATGGCGGGGCTCGAAGGTGCGTCCACGCAGCTGGTCGTGGTCCGGGGCGTTGTCGATCAGTACCCGCAGCACCTCGCGGGCACGGTCGCGCATCTCCAGGCCCAGGTAGCCTTCGACCATCACCGCCAGGGCGTCGCGGGTCGCCTCGCTCTCCGGGTAGTTCTCGACCACCCAGCGGCCCCGTTCCACGGCGGCCAGGTAGGCACCGCGGCGCATGTAGTAGTCGGCCACGTGCAGCTCATGGCGCGACAGCAGGTTGCGCAGGTAGACGATGCGCTGGCGGGCGTCCGGGGCATACTGGCTGCCGGGGTAGAGCCGGACGAGCTCGCGGAAGTCGGTATAGGCGTCGCGGGAGGCGCCCAGGTCACGCCTGGAGATGTCGATCAGCTTGAGGCGCTCGAGGCTGAAGCGCCCGGCCTGCCAGGCGGCCAGCCCACGCATGTAGAGCGCATAGTCGGCCTGGGGGTGGCTGGGGTGCAGGCGGATGAAGCGGTTGGCCGCGGCGCGGGTCGCTTCCCAGTCGTCGATCTCGTAGTAGGCGTAGATCAGCTCCAGCTGGGCCTGCTCGGCGTGACCGCCGAACGGGAAGCGGGTGTCGAGTGCCTCGAGCCGGGAGATGGCCCCGGTGAAGTTGCCGCGGTCCAGGGATTCGCGCGCCTCCTCATAGAGTTCGCGCTCGCCGAGGTTGGCATACTCGACCTCTTCATCCGCGACCCGCTGTGCGGCGCTGGCGTCTTCGTCGCGAGAGTCATCGGAGCCACCGCCGAACAGGGAGCAGCCGGTCAGCAGGCTGGTGGCCAGTAGCAGGGCCGCGAAACGGACAGGGAAGTTGGAAACGCGCATCGTGATCCTCGTGGCAAACAACGCGGACAGGCCGTGTTAGAATCGGCTCTAAACCCGCTCACTATAAAGCACTGCGTGGCAAAACGCAGTCATCGGCGGCGCCTCGATCCCGATCCCCGCAAACGGTCACTCTATCCCTCATGTCCCAGACCTTCGAAGCACAGCAGCGTGTCCCCGACGCCATGGCCGGCCAGCGCCTCGACCAGGCCGCCGCGGAGCTCTTCGCCGATTTTTCCCGCGAGCGCCTGAAGGCCTGGATCAAGGCCGGCGACCTGACCCTGGATGAACGGCCGGCGCGCCCCAAGGACAAGGTCTATGGAGGCGAGTGGCTGCGCCTGTGCACCGAGGTCGAGGACGATACCCGTTTCGAGCCCGAGGACATCCCCCTGGACGTGGTCTACGAGGACGACCAGGTACTGGTGATCAACAAGCCGCCGGGTCTGGTGGTGCACCCGGCGGCGGGCAACCCGGACGGCACCCTGCTCAATGCCCTGCTGCACCACGATCCGGCGCTGGCGTCGGTGCCCCGGGCCGGCATCGTGCATCGCCTGGACAAGGACACCAGCGGCCTGATGGTGGTGGCCAGGACCCTGACCGCCCAGACGGCGCTGGTGGAGCAGCTGCAGGCGCGCACGGTGTCGCGGGAGTACGATGCAATCTGCGTGGGCGTGATGACCGCCGGTGGCACGGTGGATGCGCCCATCGGTCGGCACCCCAAGGATCGCAAGCGCCAGGCGGTGACCGCCTCCGGCAAGCCGGCGGTGACCCACTATCGGGTGGTGGAGCGCTTCCGCGCCCACACCCATGTGCGCTGCCGGCTGGAGACCGGGCGCACCCACCAGATCCGCGTGCATCTCGCCCATCTGCGCTATCCCCTGGTGGGCGACCCCGTCTACGGCGGCCGCCTCAAGCTGCCCGCCGGCGCCTCGGAGACGCTCAAGGATATCCTGCGCGAGTTTCCGCGCCAGGCGCTGCATGCGCGCAAGCTGGCCTTCGTGCACCCGGGCAGTGGAGAGAAGGTGAGCTTCCGGGCGGCCCTGCCGGATGATCTACTGATGCTGCTCGACTACCTGCGCGACGATCATCGGACGATGCGCTGAATTCTCTGCCGTGACGAGGAAACTGCCATGAGCGACGCCCCCGACCTGCGGCCCTCCCTGGTCCTGCCCGACTGGCCGGCGCCCACCTCCGTGGGGGCCTTCGTCACCACTCGCGAGACCGGTCCCAGCCAGGGCGACTTCGCCTGCTTCAATCCTGCCGATCATGTGGGCGACAATCCCGACCATGTGGCGCTGTGCCGGCGGCTGCTGCAGAAGCAGGTCGACGAGGAGCGTCCGCTGCTGTGGCTCAACCAGGTGCATGGCGCCCGGGTCCAGCAGGCCTACGCGGCCGAGCCGCCCGAGGCCGATGCCGCGGTGGCCGTCGATCGCGACTATGCCTGTGTGGTGCTTACCGCCGACTGCCTACCGGTGTTCCTCTGCGACCGCCGCGGTCAGCGCGTGGCGGTGGCCCACGCCGGCTGGCGCGGGCTGGCCGGCGGTGTCCTGGAGGCCACGGTGGCGGCGCTGGGTGTACCGCCGGAGGAGCAGCTGGCCTGGCTGGGGCCGGCGATCTCCAACGCCCAGTTCGAGGTGGGTCCCGAGGTGCAGCAGGCCTTCGTCGGCGTGCACCCCGAGGCCGCCGACGCCTTCGACCCCAGCCCCTACCGCCTGGGCCATTACATGGCCGACCTCTACCGCCTGGCGCGCCTGCGCCTGGAGCGCCTGGGCGTCTCGCATATCAGCGGCGGCCACTTCTGCACCGCCTGCGAACCGCGCTTCTACTCCCACCGCCGCGATGACGGCCGCACCGGTCGCATGGCCAGCGTGATCTGGTTGCGATAGCGCCAAGCACCGAGCTACAAGCGCCAAGGAAACCCCAGGGCCATCGCAGTGGCGTCAAGCGAGAGGCGCCGGGGGCAGGTCGAAGAGGGGGTCCGAGGACCAGGGATGGCCGAGGTAGCGTACACGGACGTATTTACAGCGCCCCCTCGCAGACCTGTCGCCGGAACAGCCTCGAGTGACTCCTTGTGCCTTGACCCGCGTCAACTTGTCACGCGCTTCCCCTGGCGGCCGACTTGAAACCCGGCCAGCCTGACGCCATTGAAGGTGTCAAGACATTCACAGGGTCAAGCGGGGCGTCCGACCGCCTCGCCATCCCGATGGAGGAAGTTGCTATGCGTTTCGACAAGTTCACCGCCAAGCTGCAGAACGCCGTGGCGGACGCCCAGTCGCTGGCCGTGGGCCGCGGTCACAATCAGCTGGAGCCCGGCCACCTGCTGCTGGCGCTGCTCGATGCCCAGGATACCGGCGCCAAGTCGCTGGTGCAGAAGGCTGGCGGCGATGCCGCCCGGCTGCGCGATGGCCTAATGGGCCACCTCGACGACCTGCCCAGGGTCGCCAACTTCGATGGCGAAGTGCAGCCCTCCCGCGACCTGATCAAGCTGTTCAACCTCACCGACCGCGAGGCTCAGAAGCGTGGCGATCAGTTCATCGCCAGCGAGTTGGTGCTGCTGGCGGCGCTGGAGATGAATCATGCCGTCAGCAAGCTGATCAAGCAGGCCGGGGTGACCCGCCAGGCGCTGGAGGCCACCGTCGACAGCGTGCGCGGCGGTGAGAGGGTCGACGACCCCAACGCCGAGGAGCAGCGCGAGGCGCTGGAGAAGTACACCCTGGACCTCAACGAACGCGCGGCCAGCGGCAAGATCGACCCGGTGATCGGGCGCGACGACGAGATCCGCCGCACCATCCAGGTACTGCAGCGGCGCACCAAGAACAATCCGGTACTGATCGGCGAGCCCGGCGTGGGCAAGACCGCCATCGTCGAGGGCCTGGCCCAGCGCATCGTCGATGGCGAAGTGCCCGAGGGCCTCAAGGACAAGCGCGTGCTGTCGCTGGACATGGGCGCGCTGCTGGCCGGGGCCAAGTTCCGCGGCGAGTTCGAGGAGCGCTTGAAGTCGGTGCTCAAGGAACTCGCCCAGGAGGAGGGCCGGGTGATCCTGTTCATCGACGAGCTGCACACCATGGTCGGCGCCGGCAAGGCCGAAGGGGCCATTGATGCCGGCAACATGCTCAAGCCGGCGCTGGCGCGCGGCGAGCTGCATTGCGTTGGCGCCACCACCCTGGACGAGTATCGCAAGTACATCGAGAAGGATGCCGCCCTGGAGCGCCGTTTCCAGAAGGTGCTGGTGGACGAGCCCTCGGAGGAGGATACCGTGGCGATCCTGCGTGGCCTCAAGGAGCGCTACGAGGTGCACCATAAGGTCGACATCACCGACGGCGCCATCATCGCCGCGGCCAAGCTCTCGACCCGCTACATCACTGACCGCCAACTGCCCGACAAGGCCATCGACCTGATCGACGAGGCCTGTTCGCGGATCCGCATGGAGCTCGACTCCAAGCCCGAGGAGATGGATCGCCTCGACCGCCGGCTGATCCAGCTGAAGATGGAGCGCGAGCACCTCAAGAAGGAGACCGACGAGGCCTCCAGGAAGCGGCTCGAGCACCTCGAGGAACAGATCGAGGAGCTGTCGCGCGAGTACGCCGACCTGGACGAGATCTGGAAGGCCGAGAAGGCCAGCATCCAGGGCGCAGGACAGTTCAAGGAAGAGCTCGACCGCGCTCGTATCGAGCTCGAGCAGGCGCGTCGCCAGGGCGACCTGGGTCGGATGTCGGAGATCCAGTACGGGGTGATTCCCGACCTGGAGAAGAAGATCGCCGAATCCAGCGAGGCGGAGGCCGACACCTCGAAGCATAAGCTGCTGCGCTCCAACGTCACCGAGGAGGAGATCGCCGAGGTGGTCTCGCGCTGGACCGGCATCCCGGTCTCCAAGATGCTCGAGGGCGAGCGCGACAAGCTGCTGCGCATGGAGGAGGCGCTGCATGAGCGGGTGATCGGCCAGGAGGAGGCGGTGACGGCGGTAGCCAATGCGGTGCGCCGTTCCCGGGCCGGCCTCGCCGACCCCAACCGGCCCAACGGCTCCTTCCTGTTCCTCGGCCCGACCGGGGTGGGCAAGACCGAGCTGTGCAAGTCGCTGGCCAACTTCCTCTTCGATACCGAGGAGGCGATGGTGCGCATCGACATGTCGGAGTTCATGGAGAAGCACTCCGTGGCGCGGCTGATCGGTGCGCCTCCCGGCTATGTCGGCTACGAGGAGGGCGGCTACCTGACCGAGGCGGTGCGCCGCAAGCCGTACTCGGTGCTGCTGCTCGACGAGGTGGAGAAGGCCCACCCGGACGTCTTCAACATCCTGCTCCAGGTGCTGGAGGACGGTCGCCTCACCGATGGCCAGGGACGCACCGTGGACTTCCGCAACACGGTGATCGTGATGACCTCCAACATGGGGTCGGACATCATCCAGCGCATGGGCGGTAATGACAGCGGCGATGCGGACAAAGACTACGAACAGATGAAGGAGATGGTGATGGCGGTGGTCGGCGACCACTTCCGTCCCGAGTTGATCAACCGCATCGACGAGGTGGTGGTCTTCCATGCCCTGGGGCAAGAGCAGATCCAGGCCATCGCCGGGATCCAGCTGGACCGCCTGCGCGTACGGCTGGCCGAGCACGAGCTGGCACTGGAGGTCAGCGATGCGGCCCTGGCCCAGCTGGCCGTGGTGGGCTTCGATCCGGTCTTCGGGGCGCGACCGCTCAAGCGGGCCATCCAGGCACGCATCGAGAATCCGCTGGCCCAGGACCTGCTGGCCGGCAAGTTCTCTCCCGGTGACGTCATCCGGGTGGATGCCGACGAGGACCGGCTGGTGTTTCGCAATGCCCGGAATGATGCTGCCGGGCAGTGATGAAGGGTGTGCCGCCGGGGGCAAGCATCGCCGGCGGCACTCGCATACTGGTGCTGCCGGTCTAAACTGAATGGCAGGTTGCGTCCTGTAACCTCCTTGCCCGTCCCTCCCCGCGAGCGGACGGGCTCTTTTATGGCGCCGGGTTTACGGGGCAAGATCGCAAGAACGCCTTGCCGAATGGCCCGTCATGGGCTACCCACGCTGTTTCCGCGGTTGACACTGCCTCAGTGCTAATGGAATCTTGATCCTTCCTGATACGGGCACGGACCCAGCGGGCAACCCCCCATTTCCGTGTGACGGGTAGGTCTCATGGCCTCTACTCGCCGAAGGACTTCCGGTTCCGGGCCCACCGCCCGGGCCGGCCAACGCCCCGACGCGGCGAACCGCCGTGATGAGAGTGCAGGCCCCAACAGGGCTTCTTGCCAGGGTTTGGCATCAGGTGCCGGCACGGCCGGCAGCGGCATACCGCCGCACTCGACACCGTCTCCCGCAGCGGAGGCGGATCGCACTCGAGACCTCCAGGGGAGACACACACGTGGAATTACTTTCCGGCGCGGACATGATCGCCCGCTTCCTGCAGGATGAGGGCGTCGAATATATCTATGGTTATCCCGGCGGGGCGGCGCTGCATATCTATGACGCCCTGTTCCGCCAGGACAAGGTCAAGCACATCCTGGTGCGCCATGAGCAGGCCGCCACCCATGCCGCCGACGGCTATGCCCGGGCCTCCGGCAAACCGGGCACGGTGCTGGTGACCTCCGGCCCCGGCGCCACCAACGCCGTCACCGGTATCGCCACCGCCTACATGGACTCGATCCCGATGGTGGTGCTGTGCGGCCAGGTGATGAGCCACCTGATCGGCGACGACGCCTTCCAGGAGACCGATATCGTCGGCGTGACCCGGCCGATCGTGAAGCACAGCTTCTCGATCCGCCACCCGAGCGAGATTCCGGAAGTCCTCAAGAAGGCCTACTACCTGGCCGCCAGCGGCAGGCCGGGTCCGGTGGTGGTGGACATTCCCAAGGACATGACCGCGCCCACCGAGCGCTACGAGTACGTCTACCCGAAGAAGGTCAAGATGCGCTCGTACAACCCGGTTACCCGCGGTCATAGCGGCCAGATCAAGAAGGCCGTGGAGCTGATGCTCAAGGCCAAGCGCCCGGTGTTCTATACCGGCGGCGGCGTGGTCACCGGGCGGGCCAGCGAGGGGCTGACCGACCTGGTCAAGCGCCTGGGCTATCCCATCACCACCACCCTGATGGGGATCGGTTCCTACCCCCAGAGCGACCGCCAGTGCCTGGGCTGGCTGGGCATGCATGGCTCCTATGAGTCCAACATGGCCATGCACCATGCCGACCTGGTGATCGCCATCGGCGCGCGCTTCGACGACCGCGTGACCAACAACACCTCCAAGTTCTGCCCCACCGCCAAGGTCATCCATGTGGATATCGACCCGAGCTCGGTCTCCAAGACCGTGCGCGCCGATGTGCCCATCGTGGGGCCGGCGGGCAGCGTGATCAGCGAGATGATCAGCCTGGTGCAGGGCAAGGAGATCGCCCATTCCGAGGCCCTCGATGAGTGGTGGCAGAAGATCGACGGCTGGCGCGAGGAGCGCGAGGGCAAGCTCTACGAGCCCTCGAAGCCCGGCGAGACGATCAAGCCCCAGGAGGTCATCGAGGCGCTGTGCCGGGTGACCCGTGGCGAGGCCTATGTGACCACCGATGTGGGTCAGCACCAGATGTTCGCGGCCCAGTACTACAAGTTCGACAAGCCCAACCGCTTCATCACCTCCGGGGGACTCGGCACCATGGGCTTCGGCTTCCCGGCCGCTATGGGCATCAAGCAGAACTTCCCCGATGAGGAGGTGATTTGCGTGACCGGGGAGGGCAGCTTCCAGATGATGATGCAGGAGCTCTCCACCTGTAAGCAGTTCGGGGGCGGCGTGAAGATCGTCAACCTGAACAACGGCTCGCTGGGCATGGTGCGTCAGTGGCAGGACCTCAACTACAAGTCGCGTCACGCCCACTCCTACATGGAGTCGCTGCCCGACTTCCAGATGCTGATCGAGTCCTATGGCTTCACCGCGCTGAAGGTCGAGACCCTCGAGGAGCTCGAGCCGGCACTGGAACGTGCCTTCGCCGACACGCATGAGCTGGTATTCCTCGATGTGGCGGTCGACCCGCACGAGCACGTCTATCCGATGCAGGTGCCCCTGGGCTCCATGCGTGACATGCTGCTTTCCAAGACGGAGCGGACCTGATGCGCCATATCATCTCGATTCTGATGGAAAACGAACCGGGCGCCCTGTCTCGCGTGGTGGGGCTCTTCTCGCAGCGTAACTTCAACATCGAGACGCTGAACGTGGCGCCCACCGAGGACCCGACCCTGTCGCGCCTGACGGTCACGACCGTGGGCGACGATCGGGTGATCGAGCAGATCACCAAGCACCTCAACAAGCTGATCGATGTGGTCAAGCTGGTCGACCTCACCGAGGGCAACCACATCGAGCGCGAACTGATGCTGGTGAAGGTGAAGGCGCTGGGGTCGACCCGCGACGAGGTCAAGCGCACCGCGGATATCTTCCGTGCGCAGATCGTCGACGTGACCCCGAGCCTGTTCACGGTGCAGATCACCGGTGACGCCGGCAAGCTCGACGCCTTCCTGCAGGCCATGGAGCCGGTAGGGGTGCTGGAGGTGGCGCGCACCGGGGTGTCGGGCATCGCCCGAGGCGACAAGGTGCTGTCGCTTTGATTTACTACTGCGCTCGATATCTCGGCCGCCGGCGGTTCTCGCAATCCTCTTTGAGCTGCCAGTCAACTCCGGTTGCTGCGCTCCGGCGGCGACCGACCTATCTTCGCTCGTGACGTAAATCGTTGCCCATGTTGCATGATCAATAAGGCCGCCCCTCGGGGCGGCCTTCGCATGTCTGGGACCGGCTCAGCGCTCAACAACCTCGTCCCATAGCGCGCGGATCAGCGGGCTTCTCAGCCGCCGCTCGAGCACGCACAGGCCGACGTCGTAGTGGGGCAGCTCCGGTTTCACCGGCAGCACACGCACCCGCTCGCGCAGCGGGCTGTTGTCGAGCACGATCCTGGGCACCACGCCGATGCCGAAGCCCAGTCCCACCATGCTGACGATGGCCTCGTGACCGGCGACCTGGGCGTAGATCCTGGGCACCACGCCCAGCGCCCGAAACCAGGTGTCGGCGTAGCTGCGTGACAGCCCCGCCTCGGAGAGGATCATCGGCACCTCGCGCCACTGTTCGGCGCTGGGAGATTCGGGCGTGGGGGGAATCCAGTCCGGTGTCTCTCGTGGCGCGATGAAGACCAGCGGGGCGCGGGTCAGCGACTTGAACGCCAGCGCCTCGGGAGTCTGGCGCGGGCGAGGGGTGATCGCCATGTCCTCGTCCCCGGCCAGCACGCGGCTCATGGCCTCGGCCGGGTCGCCGGTGTGCAGCTTGAGCTCGATGCCGGGATGGCGGCTGCGGAACTCGCTGAGCAGCTCGTAGAGGAAGCTGTAGCTGGCGGTGACCGAGCAGTAGACGCTGATCTCGCCGGTGAGCCGGCGGGCCTCGCTCATCAGCGACAGGCGCAGCTCCTCCCAGCGTTCCAGGGTCTCGCGGGCATAATGCTGGAAGGTCTCGCCCTGGCGGGTGAGGGCGACGTGGCGATTGTCGCGCTCGAACAGCGTGACCCCCAGGCTCTCCTCCAGCTGACGGATGGAGCGGGAGAGGGTGGAGGTGCTGACGTGACACGCCTCGCTGGCGCGCCCGAAGTGCAGGGTGTCGGCCAGGGCGAGGAAGTGGTGGAGGGGGCGCATGTCCATGGCAATGATTGTTGCATATTTCGGGATGTGTCGTTGCAAATATCGCGTTTTACGCAATGGCGCGGCTGGCGTATGGTTGAGCCATCGGATGCCGCGAACCCAGTCCCGCGTCAGACGGGGCGGGTGGCCATCAACGCTGACACCCTCACTCTCTTACCTGTTTTCAGGAGCACGACATGCACGTTTACTATGACAAGGATTGCGACCTCTCCCTTATCCAGGGCAAGAAGGTTGCCATCGTGGGCTACGGTTCCCAGGGCCATGCCCATGCCAACAACCTCAAGGAGTCCGGCGTCGATGTCACCGTCGCCCTGCGCCCGGGTTCCTCTTCTGCCGCCAAGGCGGAAGGTGCTGGCCTCAAGGTCGCTTCCGTCGAGGAAGCCAGCAAGAACGCCGATGTGGTGATGCTGCTGGCCCCGGACGAGAACCAGAAGGCGATCTACGAGACCCAGGTCGAGCCGAACCTGGCGCAGGGGGCCACCCTGGCCTTCGCCCACGGCTTCAACATCCACTACAACCAGATCGAGCCGCGCAAGGACCTGGACGTGGTGATGATCGCGCCCAAGGCCCCGGGTCACACCGTGCGTTCCGAGTTCGTGCGCGGCGGCGGCATCCCTGACCTGATCGCCATCCACCAGGATGCTACCGGCAACGCCAAGGAGCTGTCACTCTCCTACGCGGCGGCCATCGGCGGCGGTCGCAGCGGCATCATCGAGACCACCTTCAAGGACGAGACCGAGACCGACCTGTTCGGCGAGCAGGCCGTGCTCTGCGGCGGTGCCGTGGAACTGGTCAAGGCCGGCTTCGAGACCCTCACCGAGGCGGGCTACGCCCCGGAGATGGCCTACTTCGAGTGCCTGCATGAGCTCAAGCTGATCGTCGACCTGATGTACGAGGGTGGCATCGCCAACATGAACTACTCCATCTCCAACAACGCGGAGTATGGTGAGTACGTGACCGGCACCGAGGTGATCAACGAGCAGTCCCGCGCCGCCATGCGTAATGCGCTCAAGCGCATCCAGACCGGCGAGTACGCCAAGATGTTCATCAACGAGGGCAACACCAACTACCCCTCGATGACCGCGCGTCGCCGCCTGAACGCCGAGCACCCGATCGAGCAGGTCGGCGAGAAGCTGCGCGGCATGATGCCGTGGATCGCCGCCAACCAGCTGGTGGACAAGAGCAAGAACTGATCCGCCGATCCGGGTAGTCAGGATCGCCGTATCGGCAGCATGATCAGGGGCGCGGGCAACCGCGCCCCTGATCGTTTCTGGGGCCGGCAACCGTGGTGACTACTCCGCTCCTGGCGGGCGTGGCTTTGCGCTTATGGGTGGTCGTGCAAGAATGGCTACCATCACTTCCAGGCAACGGATGAGACGATGAGTCAGGATCCCCGCAGCAACGAACACGATGCACCGCCCCATGGCGAGGGCCCGCCCCGGGAAGAGGGGCCCCCTCAGGATGAGGACCTGGCGTCGGTCTTCCTGCGCGAGACGGAAGTGATCGAGGAGGCCGAGGAGGACGGTCGTACCGTCAGGCGCAAGGGCATCTACCTGCTGCCCAACCTCTTTACCACCTCGGCGCTGTTCGCCGGTTTCTTCGCCGTGGTGGCCGGCATCAACGGCGATTTCACCGCGGCCTCGGTGGCGATCTTCATCGCCATGGTGCTTGACGGCCTCGACGGCCGGGTGGCACGACTGACCAACACCCAGAGCGCCTTCGGCGCCGAGTATGACAGCCTCTCCGACATGCTCTCCTTCGGGGTGGCCCCGGCGCTGGTGGCCTTCACCTGGATCCTCCAGGACATCGGCAAGACCGGCTGGGTGGTGGCCTTCCTTTATGTGGCCTGTGCCGCCCTGCGCCTGGCCCGCTTCAACGTGCAGGTCGGTAGTGTCGACAAGAAGTGGTTCATCGGACTGCCCAGCCCCTCGGCGGCGGCCATGGTGGCAGCTAGTGTGTGGACCTTCCACAGCTTCGACGCCGAGGCCTTCGGCTTCAAACTGCTGATGCTGGTGATCGTGGCTGCCGCCGGCGTGCTGATGGTCACCAATATCCGCTACTACAGCTTCAAGGATATCGACCTCAAGGGGCCGGTGCCCTTCGTGGTGCTGCTGGCCATCGTGCTGGGCTTTGTGGTGATCAGCGTGGAGCCCTCGGTGATGCTGCTGCTGCTGTTCGGCACCTATGTGGCTTCCGGTCCGGTGATGGCGACGATGCGCAAGCTGCGCCATGTGCCGCCGGGGCGCTGACCCATGGCCGCCCCGCGCGAATCGACGCCCGCTACCCGCGGGCGTCGCTGTTTCTGAAACTTTTTTACCCAGGGGGCTTGCGTCCCGCCGCGCGGGGCCGTAAAGTACGCATCCGCTGCCGGCGACGGGCAAACGTTGCAGGCGGTGGAAGTGGCAGAAGTGATTGTTCTGCATGGAATATTTTTGAAACGGGTCGAATCGCTTCGAAACATTCCGATTGACAATCAC
>NZ_JAUYWF010000010.1 GCF_030708455.1 Halomonas sp. SSL-5 | reverse complement strand
TGCGTTGCCCGACGGTGATGACCTGGCGGTGGGCACAGTGACCGGCAGCCTGCCGGGCAGCCCGGCCGAGACCGCCAGCGACAGCGTCACCGCCACGGGTGGCGTGGGCACGCTGACCTACAGCCTGGTGGGCTCTGCCACCGGCACCTACGGCCAGATCCAGGTCAACAGTGACGGCAGCTACACCTACACGCTGACCAGTCCGGTGACCGACACCACCGGGAATGATGGCACCAACGTCGTCGACAACGCCGACAGCTTCACCTACCAGGTGGCAGACGCCAACGGCAACACCGACACCGGCACGATCTACATCAACATCCAGGACGACGTGCCTTACGCGGTCGATCCAGACAAGGCATATCTCGTTAACTTAGCCGGTCAAGCTGTAACCGCTATCCCTCTCGATATCGATGGAAATATCGATGACAACTATGGGGCGGATCAGGCTGGAACGATCAGCTTTGCCGGAATCGCCGCTAGTGGAACACTATCAGAGCTCACTGCGTCTGGTTCTCTGATTTACCTATACACCGATGGGCTTACACTCATCGGCTCGACACTGGCTAATAGCAGCTTTAGTGCTGTTTCAGCTGCGATAAATTCAGGTGATAAGGTTTTCACTGTTGAGCTAAATCCCGATGCCGATGTGAATGATTCGAGCGATACGTACTCGTTTACTCTGCATCAGCAGATTGATGGTGGAGCATCATCGTTCTCTGTGGCGGATGGTGGCTATACGCCTGATGGTGGTAACTCACCGTATTTCTTCTTCGATGACACAACAGGTGATGATCGAGATATCTTGTTAACCCCGACAGAAGTTGGTTCCACCGTAAATACGAGCAATAATGATTTTGCTACGGGTACGGGAATGACGATTGGAGGTAACGAGGGTATCCGAATTGATTTCGTCCAAGGTCTGGCTGGGGATGCCAAACAAGGTCCCATTACCTACGATAGCCACTACACTGTGCAGGGAGCTGGGGCGATCATAGGCGTGAAGTCGGGAACCAGCACGGTTCGTCTTGCAGCCTATGACGATTATGATGACGGTACCAGTGCAGACCCAGATGATATTTCGATTGGTAATGGGGATGTGGATCCAATCACAGCAGTGGTGATCCAATACAATAACCAAAGTCTGACCGTCTATGCTGGTACTGAGTCTGCAACGGTGGGTGGCCAGTCGTTCACCCTCGATTGGGATAACCCCGGTTACGATGGCCAGGTTCTTATCGGTGGTGTTGTCGATGGTGCTGCCCTTGCGGCCGTGACCGATGATGGGTTCAGCAGCCTTGAGTTTCACTATGATGCTGGCACCGCTTTCACGGTCAACAGCTTCAGTGGCGTCGCCGTCACACCGGGAGAAGCGGTAGACTTCGTCCTTGATCTGAACCTGATCGACGGCGATGGTGATACGGTACTGGTAAAGGATGCCATCGATATTTACCTCAGTCCCGATGATCATGTGGTTCTTATGGGTGATGAAGGTGACAACAGTCTGTCGGCTGGTACTGATCAGGCTAGTACTCTGGTTGGATTGGGAGGTGAGGATGCTCTGACCGGTGACTCTGGTGAAGATATTCTTATCGGTGGTGCTGGCAATGACTCCCTGACAGGAGGTTTAGGAGCCGATACCTTCGTATGGAACTTCGGCGACCAGGGTACTGCGGCCGATCCAGCCGAGGACACGGTTACCGATTTCTCCGCTACAGAAGGTGATGTGCTGAACCTCATCGATCTGCTCAGCGAGATGCCGGCTGGTTCGCAGGATGCTTACATCCTGGCTGAGGATGCCGGAAGTGGTGATACGATCTTGCATATCAGTACTTCCGGTGGCTTGACCTCAGATGGAAGCGGGGTCAGTGGTGCCGACCAGACCATCCTGCTGGAAGGTATTGCCTACACCGCTACCCTAATTGAGGACCTGATCGACAGCGGCCAGCTCGACATCGAGTAAACCGTCACCACCCAACCAGCGCCCGGCCCAGCCGGGCGCTGCCTTTTCTGAAGCAGCCGCCTTGCCGTCTTATACCCCGAAGGCCTAAGCTGCCTTCATAGTCTCTTCAGGAGCTCATCCATGTACATCAAGCGCGACGGTGACGGACGCATCGAGCTGGTCAGCCGGGATAAGACGCCGGAGTGCGACGAGTTCCTGGCGGCGGATTCGCCGGAGCTTCTGGCGTTCCTGACCGAGGAGGAGGCGAGCCACGGGCGGGCCTACTTCCAGGCGACGGATCTGGCCTTCGTGCGGGTGCTGGAGGACGTGATCGAGCTGTTGATGGACAAGGGGGTGATCAGCTTCACGGAGCTTCCCGAGGCGGCCCAGGAGAAGGTGATGGAGCGCCAGTCCTTGCGTCGTCGGCTCAATGGGTTGCATCTGGTGGGGTCGGAAGACGAGGAGAGTGGGGTGATCTGAGAGGGGAAGGGAGGAGCCAGCCGGGGCGCCTGTCGGCGCCATTCGCCCGGGGGACCCGGCCTCCCACAAGGCGCCATTCGTAGAGGCGTCGAACAGCAAGGTAACCCGGCCTTCCACAACCAAAAACGCCGCCGGGTTTGTTTGCCAGGCGGCGCTTCTCGTCGTAGGGGCTGTTTCTCAGCCGCCGGGGCGGTCGAGCTGGCGGATGCCGGGGCCGGTGACGCCGTCGATGCCGAGCTCGTGGACCAGCTCGGACTCCTGCAGGCTGTCGACGCCCTCGGCGATGGCCAGGATGCCGATGGAGTGGCAGAGGGTGGCCATGCCGCGCAGCAGGGTCTGGCGTTCGGGGCTCTCGGCGATGCCCTTGACCAGCGAGGCGTCGATCTTGAGGTAGGCGAGCCCCAGGTCCTTGAGGTCGGAGATACGGCGGAACTCGCGACCGACGTGCTCGAGGCCGAGCTTGCAGCCGAACGGCTGCAGCTGGCGGCACAGGCTGCGGAAGCTCTCCAGGTCGTGGATCACCATGGCCTCGGGGACCTCGATCCACAGCTGGCGGGCGGCCTCGCGGTTGCTCTGCAGCAGGCCGCTCAGGTCCATCACGAAGCGGCCGTCGCGCACCGAGGCGGGGGAGAGGTTGATGCCCAGCGGCTTGCCGTGGCGGTTGATCTCGCGCAGCGTCTCCCGGGCAACCGCCAGGTCGAGGCGGGCGTCCAGGCCGAGGCGCGAGATCCACGGCATGAAGATGCCGGCGGGCCGCCATTCCCCCTTGAGGCGCAGGCGCGAGGGGCACTCCAGGTGCAGCAGCGTGCCCTCGGCGTCGAGCACCGGGAAGCGGCCGAGGTAGACGCCATCCTCCAGCGCCTGGGTCAGGGCCTGACGCCACTCGGTATGACTCTGGTAGAGAGGCACGCGCTGGGTACCCTCGGCCACCAGCTGGGCGAGGTCGCCGCGGTTCTCGGCGGTGGAGAGGGCGCCGTCCAGGCTTGCCAGCAGGGCACGGGGGCGGTCGCCCTGAGCGTAGGCGATCAGCGCAGAGGGCAGGGCCAGGCGGAAGCCCTGCCGCTCCTGCTTGAGGGTGGCCAGCCGTTGGGTCAGCTCCTGGCCAATGGCGGTGGTATCGGTGTCGGCCGGCAGCAGCAGGGCGAAGTCGGTGCCGGAGAGGCGCCCTGCGATGCCCTCGCCGCGGATATCACCGAGCTGCTCGAGGTCCTGGGCCAGGGCGTGCAGCAGCTTGTCGGTCTCGGCGTGGCCGAGGTGTTCGCTGACTTCGCCCAGCTGCGCGACACGCACCATCAACAGGGTGCCGGTGGCGCGGCGGCCGCTGCTCTCCAGCATGATGCGCAGCTGATGCATGAAGGTCTCGCGGTTGAGTACGCCGGAGACCGGGTCGTGCTGCAGCCGCTTGCGCAGCAGGTCGAGGCGCTCGCTCTCGCGGCCCAGCATCTCGGCCACCGAGCCGGAGAGCTGGTTCATGGCCTGCACCACCTCCTTGAGCTCGCGGGTGCGCGGTTCCGGGGAGGTGGTGAAGCGACGGTCGCCGATGTCTCGGGCCTGCTCGACCACCTGGCGCAGCGGGCGGCGGATGGTGCGCACGATCCAGGCCGCCAGCGCCAGGCTGATCACGCCGGCCAGGGCGAACCAGCCCATCAGCTCCAGGGTGCTGCGCCACAGGGAGCGATAGGCGAAGCTGTGCTGGCTCTCCAGGGTTAGAGTGCCGTACTGGTTCCAGCGATCCTGGATCACGGCGCGACCGGCGGGCACCTCGAAGCTGACCAGGTTGACGAACCATCCCGGCACGTCGGCGACCTCCTCGGGGCCCTCGCGCAGGTCGATGATATCGCCTTCGGGATCGCGCAGCTCGATGCGCCGGTAGTGGCCGGTATCGAACTGCGCTGCCAGCAGCAGGCCGATGGTGACCGGGTCCTTCTCCATCTGGCTCATGGTCAGCGCCAGGGCGTTGGCGTTGTCGCGGTTCTTGATCTCGACTTCCTGCTCGATGTAGCCACGGCTGGTGGTCACGCCGATGAACAGGCTGCCACCG
Organism: Halomonas sp. SSL-5; assembly: GCF_030708455.1. Lineage (GTDB taxonomy): Bacteria > Pseudomonadota > Gammaproteobacteria > Pseudomonadales > Halomonadaceae > Halomonas. The sequence continues at coordinate 192,859 of NZ_JAUYWF010000010.1, read as the reverse complement.
AAGGCGAGCAGCAGCAGGATGATGACGGTGAGCCAGAGCTGCTTGATTAGCGACATGGTCGTTGTTCTCCCCACGGGTGTGGCACCCGGTTCAGATGAATCCCTGGTCACGCATGCGGTCGATGACCCCGCGCCAGCGCGAGAGTCGGGCCAGCGGGTCGGCGCGTGACTGGCTGCTGCCGCCGGCCCATAGCCCCTGGCTATTGAAACTGAACAGCGGGTCGAGGTCCGTGCGCTGCTCGGCGGGGGTGATCGACGGCACCAGGTTGTCGAGGACCAGCGGCTGGGCCGAGGGTGTCTCGTACCAGCCCAGCACCATGTGCGCCTGGGTGATGTTGCTGCGGCCGATACGCGCCTTTACATAGATCATGCGCAGCTGGTTGCCCGGCACCCCAAGCTGCTTGAGGGTGACGTATTTGGCGATGGAATAGTCCTCGCAGTCGCCCTTGCCCTGGCCCAGGGTCTCCAGCGGTGTGGCCCAGTGATCCACCGGCCCCCAGTTCTTGTCGTCGTCCACCCAGCGCACCCGGCGGTTGAAGAAGTCGTTGACCCCCTTGAGCTGGCTCCGCAGGTCGGCACCGGCCAGGCGGTCGAGCAGCGCGAACCACTCCTCGAGCACGGCCAGGCCGCCTTGGCCATACAGCCGCTGCATGCTCTGGCGCAGGCGGGAAGGGTCGAGGTTGGCGTCCACCGCCGGTATCCGCAGGCCAAGCCCCGCGGCCAGCACCATGCCACCCAGACCCGCCAGGAAGCGGCGGCGCGCCTGCGAGGCGAGCGGGCGGGGCGAGGCGGGCAGGGTGTCGGACATGAAGGTCTCTGGGGTGAATCAGGGTTTGCTGAAGTCTAGGTGGCCAGGCACACCATTGCGAGCCTCATGCCGGGGCTGACTCGGCACCCTCGGCGCAATTGGTCTATTCGGCTCGCTCGCTTCGCTCGGCCTCGGCAGGATCGAAGGGCTCGCGACCCGCCCTGTTGAGCACCGGATTGGCGTACTGGGCCAGCCACCAGTGGCGCAGTGTTTCGGGCACCTGCTGCAGGCGGGCCTGGAAGCGGGCTCGGTCGGCGTCGCTCACCTCGGCGAGGTCCACGAGCTCGGGGGCCACACCCAGTGTCTCCAGCGCCAGGTAGTGGCTGGGGAAGAGGTGATAGCCCTCGAGCACCTGGCGGTCGATCTCGGCGGCGACGGCGTCTGGTGCGCCGAAGGAGGCATCGAGCGGCGTCCCGAAGCTGAGCCTGACGCGGCCCTTGTGGCCGGTGATGCCGGCGACGATGGACTGGATATCCTCGTACTGCCCCTTCTCGTAGGCGCCGCTGGAGTGCACCGCATGCAGTTCGCGGGCCTTCTGCACGTCGCAGGGGTCGTACTCGTAGCTGATCGCCACCGGCACCAGGCGCAGCTCGGCGATCGCCTCGCCCAGACTCGCCTGGCGATCCTCGGCGCGCCGCGCCATGGTCATCATCTTGATGATCGCCGGGTCGGTGCGGTCGATGCCATCCTTGGCGCGCCCCTCACGCTGGGCCATCCAGATCGAGTGGTTGTCGGCGGTGATGGAGTGGCGGATATAACTGGAGAGCTTCTGGTAGGCGGCCAGCATGGCGCGCTTGCCGCGGGCGCTGCGTGGCACGATGAAGCTCTTGTTGAGGCGCATCAGGTCGGTGACGTAGGGCTTCTTGAGCAGGTTGTCGCCGATGGCGATGCGCACCGTGTCGCGCCCGGCCAGGTAGAGGGCGTAGTTGACGAAGGCCGGGTCCAGGGAGATGTCGCGGTGGTTGCCGATGAACAGGTAGGCGGTATCGTCGTCCAGGGCATCCAGGCCCTCGGTCTCGAACGCGTCGGTAGAGGTGCGGATCATCCGCTCCATGTAGCTGGCGATGCGCTGCTGGAAGTCCTTGACGCTCGCCACGCCGCGCGCCTGGCGGCGCAGCGCCAGGCTGGCCAGGGTGCGTGAGAGGCCAGGCATGACGCGCGAGAGGCGCGGCAGGCGGAAGCGGGTCAGCGCATCGAGCAGTTCCGGCTCATGGGTCAGGCGCGCCAGTACTCCGGCGACCTCGTCGTCGTTGTAGGGACGGATCTCGGCCCAGGGGTCCTGGGCGTCGCTGTGGGGTCGATTCTCGGTCATGGTGGTCAGGCGTCGCTTGAGGTGCCGGCCTCGCCGCCCAGCCAGGCGATGAGGCGCTCGGTGTTCTCGCCCAGGGCCTGGGCCATCAGCACGAAGTCGGTGTCCAGGCGCAGCAGGGCATCGTCGCCGTCGTCGCTGGCGTTGGCCTCGTCGATCAGGGCATCGCCGAAGCGCAGCGACTTAAGCGCCAGGTCGTCATGCAGCACGAAGCTTAGTCGCCCCTCGACCTCCACGGCCAGCTTGCTGGCCTGGCGGCCGCTCTCGAGCAGTTGCTGGATCTCGTCGCTGTCGAGGTCCACCTGGCGGGCCCGCAGCACGCCGTCGTCGCCCTTGGCCTTGAGCTCCACCTGGTCGCCCATCACCAGGTCGGCGGGACGCGAGGCGGGGTCGGTGAGCCACTGGGTCATGGCCCGCATGGGCAGCACCTGGGTCGCCAGCGGCGTGACCTTGAGGCTGCCCAGGGTCTCGCGCAGCAGGTCGAGGAGTTCCTCGGCGCGGGTGCGAGAGCTTGCGTTGATGCCGATCAGCCGCCGCCGGGTGTCCCACCACAGGTCGATCTTCTGGCTGCGCACGAAGGCACGCGGCAGCAGTTCCTCGACCACCTGCTCCTTGATGGCGATCTTCTCCTGGCGACGTAACTTGCGGCCCTCGCGGGCCTCCACCTCGGCGGCGCGCTCATCGACCTCCTCCTTGACCACGCTGGCGGGCAGCAGGCGCTCCTGGCGCAGTGCGCTGAGCAGGCGTTGGCCCTGCAGCTCGTGCAGGCGGGCGGTGTCGGCGCGACCGCCGGGGAAGGTCCAGCCCAGGCGGCGGGGATCCTGGCCACCCAGCGGGCGGGCGGCCTGCTCGGCCAGGGCCTCTTCCAGGGTGGCGGCGTCCAGCTCGGGCGCGTCGTGCAGCCGATAAAGGTGTAAGTGCTTGAACCACATGAAGCATTTTTCCCGGAGAAAAGGGTCGCCATTATCACCGAAGGGGCGCGGAGGTACCAGCGTCGATCCCGGGCGAGATGTAAAACGTGTGTTTGAAATCGGGGCGCGTCGATGCCTAGAATCGAGGCTTTCCCCCTGCAGGAGCGATACTCCATGGACAGCCAGATTTCCCGAACCTCGCTGCGCGTGCGCGGCTATCACCTCGACGGCTATGGCCACGTCAACAACGCCCGCTACCTGGAGTTCTTGGAGGAGGGGCGCTGGGCCTACTTCGACGATCGCCCCGAGCTGTTTCGCCGCCTGCAACGCGGCGACGTGGCCTTCGTGGCGGTGAACGTCAATATCGACTACTGCGCCGCGGCGGTGGCCGGTGACGACCTCGAGGTCGCCAGCCGGATCTGCGAGCTGGGCAGGCGCAGCGCGCGCATGGCCCAGGAGATCCGCCGGCGGGGCGATGATGCCCTGGTGAGTCGCGCCACCATCACCTTCGTGCTGCTCGACGTGGCCGCCAACCGAGCCATCCCCATTGAGGGCGAGCTGCACGACCTGCTGGCTCCGCTCGTCGTGGAGTAGGTCGATGGGCTCCAGGCTGGAACAGCCAGCTCCCTTTGCCCGTGCCGGAGTGGTATGATGTGAGGCTGTTATGGCGCCCCGGGCAACGCCACGGCGGGCGGCCAACCTCCTGCAGTGCAAAGGATTCGACGACCCATGGGTGACATCGCCAGAGAGATTCTGCCAGTCAATATCGAGGACGAACTGAAACAGTCGTACCTCGATTACGCGATGAGCGTGATCATCGGCCGGGCGCTGCCGGATGTGCGCGATGGCCTCAAGCCGGTACACCGGCGCGTGCTGTTCGCGATGCACGAACTCGGCAACGACTGGAACAAGCCCTACAAGAAGTCGGCCCGCGTGGTGGGCGATGTCATCGGTAAATATCACCCCCACGGTGACAGTGCCGTCTATGACACCATCGTGCGCATGGCCCAGGACTTCTCCATGCGCCACGTGCTGGTCGACGGCCAGGGCAACTTCGGTTCCATCGACGGCGACAGCGCCGCGGCGATGCGTTACACCGAGGTGCGCATGTCGCGCCTGGCCCACGAGCTGCTGGCCGACCTGGAGAAGGAGACCGTCGACTGGGTCGACAACTACGATGGTACCGAGCGCATCCCCGATGTGCTGCCGACCAAGGTGCCCAACCTGCTGATCAACGGCTCCTCGGGCATCGCCGTGGGCATGGCGACCAATATCCCGCCCCACAACATGGGTGAGATCATCAATGGTTGCCTGGCGCTGATCGACGACTACACCCTCTCCGTCGACGACCTGATGGAGCATATCACCGGGCCGGACTTCCCCACCGGGGCCATCATCAATGGCCGTGCCGGCATCCTCGAGGCCTACCGTACCGGCCGCGGGCGCATCTACGTGCGCGCCTGCCACACCATCGAGCATGACGACAAGAGTGGTCGCGACCATATCATCGTCAACGAGCTTCCCTACCAGGTGAACAAGGCGCGTCTGATCGAGAAGATCGCCGAGCTGGTCAAGGACAAGAAAATCGAGGGCATCGCCGAGCTGCGCGACGAGTCCGACAAGGACGGCCTGCGGGTGGTGATCGAGGTCAAGCGCGGCGAATCCGGCGAGGTGGTGGTCAACAACCTCTTCGCCCAGACGCAGCTGCAGACCGTGTTCGGCATCAATATGGTGGCCATCGATAACGGTCAGCCGAAGATCCTCAATCTCAAGGAGATCCTCGAGGCGTTCATTCGCCACCGCCGTGAAGTGGTCACCCGGCGCACCCTCTATGAACTGCGCAAGGCGCGCGAGCGGGGCCATATCCTCGAGGGCCTCACCGTCGCCATCTCCAATATCGACGAGGTCATCGAGCTGATCAAGGCCTCGCCCAACGCCGCCGAGGCCAAGGAGAAGCTGCTCGCCCGCACCTGGCCGCCGGGGCAGGTCACCGGCATGCTCGAGCGTGCCGGCGCCACCTCCTGCAAGCCCGAGGATCTCGAGGAGGGCTTCGGCCTCGACCAGGCCGGCAGCCAGTACCGGCTCTCCCCGGCCCAGGCCCAGGCCATCCTCGAGCTGCGCCTGCACCGCCTGACCGGCCTGGAGACCGAGAAGCTGCTCGATGAGTACCTGGGCATCCTCGAGAAGATCGCCGAGCTGATGGCGATCCTGGCCTCCGCCGAGCGCCTGCTCGAGGTGATTCGCGAGGAGCTGATCGCGGTGCGCGACCAGTTCGGCAACCCGCGCAAGACCGAGATCCAGGCCAGCCATCTCGACCTCTCCATGGAGGACCTGATCGCCGAGGAGGACATGGTGGTCACCGTGTCGCGCACCGGCTACGCCAAGACCCAGCCGCTGTCCGACTACCAGGCCCAGCGCCGCGGCGGGCGCGGCAAGTCGGCCACGGCCATGAAGGACGAGGACGTCATCGAGCACCTGCTGGTGGCGTCCACCCACGACACCGTGCTGCTGTTCTCCAACCGCGGCAAGGTCTACTGGCTCAAGGTCTACGAGATGCCGGTGGCCAGTCGCGGCTCGCGGGGCAAGCCGCTGGTCAACATGCTGCCGCTGGACGAGGGTGAGGCGATCAACGCCATCCTGCCGGTGCGCCACTATGACCCTGAGAACTACATCTTCTTCGCCACCGCCCGCGGTACCGTCAAGCGCACCAGCCTCGAGCAGTTCTCGCGGCCGCGCAGTGTGGGCCTGATCGCCATCGATCTGGAGGAGGGCGATCGCCTGATCGGCGCCGCCATCACCTCGGGCTCCGACCACGTCATGCTGCTCTCGTCCAACGGCAAGGCGATCCGCTTCGAGGAGGGCAATGTGCGCGCCATGGGCCGCACCGCCCGAGGGGTGCGCGGCATGCGCCTGCTCGACGATGCCGAGGTGATCAGCCTGATCATCCCCCAGAGCCAGCTGATCGATGCCGAGGCGGGCTTTGAGGGAGAGGCGGAGAGCGAGGACGAGGAGGGCACCGTCGTCGAGCACGCCAACGGTGGCCAGATCTATATCCTCACCGCCTCCGAGAACGGCTACGGCAAGCGCTCACGCCTGGAGGAGTTCCCGCTGCGCGGTCGCGGCGGCCAGGGCGTGATCGCCATGCAGACCAGCGAGCGTAATGGCGCCCTCGTCGCCGCGATGCAGGTCTACTCCTCCGACGAGATGATGCTGATCACCGACCGCGGCACCCTGGTGCGCACTCGGGTCGAGGAGGTCTCGACCACTTCGCGCAACACCCAGGGCGTGATGCTTATCCGCCTGGGCAACGACGAGAAGCTGGTCAAGACGGTGCGCATCGACGAGCCCGAGGAATCGGAGGAATCGGGGACAGACCCCCATTTCGATGGGAAGGGCAATGAAGGGGAGCAAGATGGGGAATAAGGGAAATGGGGGTCTGTCCCCGATTCGCCACCACAACTTCTGCGCCGGCCCGGCGGCGCTGCCTACCGCGGTGCTGGAGCGGGCCCGCGACGAGATGCTCGACTACCGTGGCCACGGCCTGTCGGTGATGGAGATGAGCCACCGCTCGCCGGAGTATGTCGCCATCGCCGAGAAGGCCGAGGCCGACCTGCGCGAGCTGCTGGCGATTCCCGCCAACTACAAGGTGCTCTTCACCCAGGGCGGGGCGACCCAGCAGTTCGCCGCGGTGCCCTTCAACCTGCTCGGCCAGGGGGGCAGCGCCAACTTCGTCGATACCGGCATCTGGAGCCGCAAGGCCATCGCCGAGGCGCGCCACCTGTTCGGCGACGTCCATGTGGCGGCTTCCAGCGAGGCCGGCGGCAACACCGCGGTACCGCGCCCGGAGCAGCTGGAGCTCTCCGGTGATGCCGGCTACCTGCACTACACCGCTAACGAGACCATCGGCGGGCTGGCCTTCGACTATACCCCCCGGGCGATGCGTCCGGACGGCCGCGAGGTGCCGCTGGTCTGCGACATGTCCTCGTCGATCCTCTCGGGCCCGCTGGATGTCTCGCGGTTCGGTGTCATCTACGCCGGGGCCCAGAAGAACATCGGCCCCGCCGGCCTGGTGGTGGTGATCGTGCGCGACGACCTGCTCGATCGCGCGCGGGCCGACATGCCCTCGCTGTTCGGCTACAAGGCCCTGGCCGAGGCCGGCTCCATGGTCAATACCCCGGCCACCTACAGCTGGTACCTGGCGGGGCTGGTGTTCGAGTGGCTCAAGGATGACATCGGTGGGCTCTCGGCCATGGAGGCGATCAACGCCCGCAAGGCCGAGAAGCTCTACGCGGCCATCGACGGCAGCGGGCTCTACTCGAACCCCATCGCGACGGCCAACCGCTCGCGCATGAACGTGCCTTTCGTGCTGGCGGACGACCGCCTGGACAAGCCGTTCCTGGCGGAGGCTGAAGAGGCCGGGCTGCTCAACCTCAAGGGCCACCGCAGCGTGGGCGGGATGCGGGCGAGCCTCTACAACGCCGTGCCCGAGGCCGCCGTGGATGCGCTGATCGACTTCATGGCCGATTTCGAAAACAGAAGGGGCTGATAAAACCATGAGTGACACCCCCATCGACCTCGATGCACTGCGCGACCGCATCGACGACCTGGACAGCCAGCTGCTGACGCTGATGAACGAGCGCGCCGAGTGCGCCCAGCGGGTCGCCCAGGTCAAGACCGCCGCCGACGCCGGGGCGGTGTTCTATCGCCCCGAGCGCGAGGCCCAGGTGCTGCGCCGGATCATGGCGCTCAACAAGGGGCCACTGGACAGCGAGGAGGTGGCGCGGCTGTTCCGCGAGATCATGTCCGCCTGCCTGGCCCTGGAGCAGCCCATCAAGGTCGCCTACCTGGGGCCGGAGGGCACCTTCACCCAGCAGGCCACCCTCAAGCACTTCGGCGAGAGCGCGGTCAGCCTGCCCATGGCGGCCATCGATGAGGTGTTCCGCGAGGTGGAGGCCGGTGCGGTCAACTACGGCGTGGTGCCGGTGGAGAACTCTACCGAGGGCGTGATCAACCACACCCTGGACTCCTTCATGGACTCCGGTCTGCGCATCTGCGGCGAGGTGGTGCTGCGTATCCACCATCACCTGCTGGTGGCCGAGACCACCCGCCGGGACAAGGTCTCGCGCATCTACTCGCATCCGCAGTCCTTCGCCCAGTGCCGCAAGTGGCTCGACGCCCACTATCCCCAGGCCGAGCGGGTGCCGGTCTCCTCCAACGGCGAGGCGGCGCGCCTGGTCAAGACCGAGTGGCACAGTGCGGCCATCGCCGGCGACATGTCGGCCAAGCTCTACGGCCTGACCCGCCTCGCCGAGAAGATCGAGGATCGTCCGGACAACTCCACGCGCTTCTTGATCATCGGCAACCAGGACGTGCCCATGTCCGGGGAGGACAAGACCTCCATCGTGGTGGCCATGCGCAACCAGCCGGGTGCGCTGCACGACCTGCTCGAACCCTTCCATCGCCACCAGATCGACATGACCCGCCTGGAGACGCGCCCGTCGCGCAGCGGCGTGTGGAATTACGTCTTCTTCATCGACTTCAAGGGGCACCGCGACGAGCCGCGTGTCGCCGCGGTGCTGGAGGAGGTGCGTCTGCGTGCCGCCGAGGTCAAGGTGCTGGGCTCCTACCCGGTCGGCGTACTCTAGGCATGGCGGAGAGCGTGAACCGCGAGGTCGACGAGACCCGCATCCTGATCGTCGGCCTGGGCCTGATCGGCGGCTCCCTGGCCGCGGCCCTGCGCGCCGCCGGCTTCGGGGCGAATCAAGAGAGCGCCGCCGGCTTTGGGGGCACCATTCTCTCTTGTGACCCGGACCCGGACGAGATCGCCCGCGGCATCGAGATGGGGCTGATCGACGGCGGCGACACTCGCCTCGAGAACGTCATCGACGGCGTCACCCTGGTGGTGCTGGCGGTGCCGGTGCTGGCCATGCGCGGCGTGATGACCGAGCTCGCCGGCCTGCTCGAGCGCGCCGCCCCCGGCGTGGTGATCACCGACGTGGGCAGCACCAAGGCCGCCATTCGCGACTGCGCCATCGCCGCCTTCGGCCGGGTACCGCCAAACCTGGTGCTCGGCCACCCCATCGCCGGCTCCGAGAAGAGCGGCGTGGCGGCGGCCAACCCCCGGCTCTATGTCGACCACAAGGTGATCCTCACGCCCGAGCCGGATACCGATCCGGGGGCGCTTGCCCGCGTGCGCGCCCTGTGGACGGCATGCGGTGCCGAGGTGCTGGAGATGGACGTGGCACGCCACGACCAGGTGCTGGCCCGGACCAGTCACCTGCCACACCTGCTGGCCTTCTCGCTGGTGGACACCCTGGCACGCCAGGACGAGCGGCTCGAGATCTTCCGCTACGCCGCCGGCGGCTTTCGCGACTTCACCCGCATCGCCGGCAGCGACCCGGTGATGTGGCGCGATATCTTCACCGCCAACCGCGACGCCGTGCTGGCCTCTCTCGATGACTTCGAGGCCGGCGTGGCGCGGCTGCGCGACGCCGTGGAGCGCGGCGACGGCGACGCCATGCTGGCGACCTTCGATCGCGCCAGCCACGCCCGGCACTACTTCGAATCCCTGCTCAACAAGACCAGTTATCAGGCGGAATACCAGATGCAACAGCAAGGCAAGCTGCGTTACCGGGTGAGCCCCGGCGGCGCCGTGGTCGGACGCATCCGCGTGCCCGGCGACAAGTCGATCTCCCACCGCTCCATCATGCTCGGCGCCCTGGCCGAGGGGATCACCGAGATCAAGGGCTTCCTGGAGGGCGAGGACAGCCTGGCGACCCTGCAGGCGTTCCGCGAGATGGGCGTGGCCATCGAGGGCCCCCATCAGGGCCGCGTGACCGTACACGGCGTGGGCATGCACGGCCTCAAGGCGCCCTCCGGCCCCCTCTATGTGGGCAATGCTGGCACCGCCATGCGGCTGTTCGCCGGGCTGCTCGCCGGCCAGGCGTTCGACACCGAGCTCACCGGTGACGCCTCGCTGACCAAGCGCCCCATGAACCGGGTGGCCGACCCGTTGCGCCTGATGGGGGCCGAGATCGACACCGCCGAGGGCGGCCGCCCGCCGCTGCATCTCCATGGCGGTCGTGTGCTCAAGGGCCTCACCTACGACATGCCCATGGCCAGCGCCCAGGTGAAGTCCTGCCTGCTGCTCGCCGGCCTCTACGCCGAAGGCGAGACCCGGGTGCGCGAGCCGGCACCGACCCGCGACCATACCGAGCGAATGCTGACCGGGTTCGGCTACGCGGTCCACCGCGAAGGCGACACCTGCTGGCTCGAGGGGGGCGGCAAGCTGACTGCCGCGCCCATCGACGTGCCCAGCGACATCTCCTCGGCCACCTTCTTCCTGGTGGCGGCGGCGATCACCCCCGGGTCCGACCTGGTGCTGGAGCACGTCGGCATCAACCCGACCCGCATCGGCGTGATCAATATCCTCACGCTGATGGGCGCCGACCTGCGCCTTGCGAACGAGCGCGAGGTGGGCGGCGAGCCGGTGGCCGACCTGCATATCCGCTACGCCCCCCTCAAGGGCATCGAGATCCCGGTGGATCAGGTGCCGCTGGCCATCGACGAGTTTCCCGCGCTGTTCATCGCCGCCGCGAATGCCGAGGGCACTACCCGGCTGCGCGGGGCCGAGGAGCTCAGGGTCAAGGAGTCCGACCGGCTGCAGGCCATGGCCGACGGCCTGGCCGCCATCGGCGTCGAGCACAGCCTGTATCCCGACGGCATCGATATCGCGGGAGGGGGCCGACTCGAGGGATCCAACTACGGCGGCGGTCGTATCGATAGCCTCGAGGATCACCGCATCGCCATGGCGTTCACCATCGCCGGCCTGCGGGCGAGCGCAGAGATCGTCATCGATGACTGCGCCAACGTGGCCACCTCCTTCCCCGGGTTCGTGGACCTGGCGCGCAAGGTGGGGCTGACACTGCAGGAAGAGTCGAGCGAGGAGGGCGCATGAGTGAACCCCGGACACTGACTCAGGCGCCGGTGCTGGCCATCGATGGCCCCGGCGGCGCCGGCAAGGGCACCATCAGTCGCCTGGTCGCCGAGCGGCTGGGCTGGCACCTGCTCGACAGCGGCGCCCTCTATCGCCTGACCGCCCTGGCCGCCGGCAAGCATGGCGTGGCCCTGGATGACGAGGCCGGCCTCGCCGAGGTGGCCCGCCACCTCGACGTGGTGTTCGTCGCCGAGGACGTGGCCACCCGGGTGATGCTCGAGGGGGATGACGCCACCACCACCATCCGCACCGAGCAGGTGGGCGATGCCGCCTCGCGGGTCGCCGCGCTGCGGTCGGTGCGCGAGGCGCTGCTGAGCCGCCAGCGCGACTTCCGCAAGCCCCCCGGGCTGGTGGCCGACGGGCGCGACATGGGTACCGTGGTCTTCATCGATGCGCCACTGAAGATATTTCTCACGGCGAGTGCCGAGGAACGCGCCCATCGCCGCCAGCGCCAGTTGCGAGAAGCGGGGGTGGATGCTAGTCTATCGAGTCTTTTGAAGGAGATTCAGGCGCGCGACGCCCGCGATATGCAGCGCAGCGTGGCGCCACTCAAGCCGGCCGATGACGCCATCATGCTTGATACCACGCGCCTGACGATACCGGAAGTGGTGGATCGGCTGACGGAGCTTCTGACCCAACGCGGTCTGCTCCGGGACGCCTGAAACTCCCTTGCGGCGCCTCCGGCAGCATGTGATGACGTGGCTCGGCACCGTAAGCCGAGAGCCGAGCCAGGTCGAACCAGCGCCAACATCTCCGGGGGTTTGGTGAATAAGGCCCGCACTCGCTGGTGGTGCGGAGGAAGCGGCTCCGCCGCACTTTAACGTTGATCACGTAGGAACATCATGAGCGAAAGCTTTGCTGAACTTTTTGAACAGTCTCTCCAGGACATCAACATGGAGCCCGGCGCCATCGTCGTGGCTACCGTCGTCGACATCGAGGGTGACTGGGTCACCGTCAATGCCGGCCTGAAGTCCGAAGGTCAGATCCCCTCGGCCCAGTTCCGTGACGAGAACGGCGAACTGGCCATCGCAGTCGGTGACGAAGTCCACGTCGCCCTGGAAGCCGTCGAGGACGGTTTCGGCGAGACCCGCCTCTCCCGCGAGAAGGCCAAGCGTGCCGAAGCGTGGAAGGTGCTGGAAGCCGCCTTCGAGAAGGACGAGATCGTCAAGGGCGTGATCAACGGCAAGGTCAAGGGCGGCTTCACCGTCGACGTCGACTCCATCCGTGCCTTCCTGCCGGGTTCCCTGGTCGACGTGCGTCCGGTGCGCGACACCACGCACCTCGAGAACAAGGAACTCGACTTCAAGGTCATCAAGCTCGACCCGAAGCGCAACAACGTTGTCGTTTCCCGTCGTGCCGTGCTCGAGGCCGAGAACAGCGCCGAGCGTGAGGCCCTGCTCGCCACCCTGCAGGAAGGCCAGCAGATCATCGGTATCGTCAAGAACCTTACCGATTACGGCGCCTTCGTCGACCTGGGCGGCGTGGATGGCCTGCTGCACATTACCGATATGGCCTGGAAGCGCATCAAGCATCCGAGCGAGATCGTGGCCGTGGGCGACGAGATCACCGTCAAGGTGCTCAAGTTCGACCGCGAGCGCAACCGCGTCTCCCTGGGCCTGAAGCAGCTGGGCGAGGATCCGTGGGTCAACATCAAGGATCGTTACCCGGAAGGCACCAAGGTTCACGCCACCGTCACCAACCTCACCGACTACGGCTGCTTCGCCGAGCTGGAAGAGGGTGTCGAGGGTCTGGTCCACGTCTCCGAGATGGACTGGACCAACAAGAACATCCATCCGTCCAAGGTCGTCCAGGTCGGCGACGATGTGGACGTCATGGTCCTGGATATCGACGAGGAGCGCCGTCGTATCTCCCTGGGTATCAAGCAGTGCACCGCGAATCCCTGGGAAACCTTCAGCGCCACCTACAACAAGGGCGATCGTGTTGCCGGCACCATCAAGTCGATCACTGACTTCGGCATCTTCATCGGCCTGGAAGGCGGCATCGACGGTCTGGTTCACCTCTCCGACATCTCCTGGACCGATACCGGCGAAGAAGCGGTTCGCCAGTTCAAGAAGGGCGACGAGGCCGAGGCCGTGATCCTCTCCATCGATCCGGAGCGTGAGCGCATCTCGCTGGGTATCAAGCAGCTGGATACCGATCCGGTCTCCGAGTTCCTGGCCGTCAACGACAAGGGCTCCATCGTCACCGGTCGCGTGATCGAGGTCGATGCCAAGCAGGCCCAGGTCGAGCTTGCCACCGATGTCGTCGCCGTGCTCAAGGCCTCCGAGATCAGCGCCGACCGCGTCGAGGACGCTCGTAACGTCCTCAACGAGGGCGACAGCGTCGAGGCTCGCATCATCGGTGTGGATCGCAAGAACCGCCAGATCGCTCTCTCCGTCAAGGCCAAGGATCAGGACGACACCCGTCAGAACCTGAAGAAGCTGCGTGAGGATGCGCCCGAGAGCGGTGGTCCGACCACCATCGGTGACCTGATCAAGCAGCAGATGGGTCAGGACTGATCGGAAAGCACTTTCCGGCAGACCATAACCGCCGCCCTCCGGGGCGGCGGTTTTTTAATGCGGCCTATACCCTGGCGAGTTGCTTGCCGGTGTGACGCCTGGGTTCAGGACTTTCAGGAGTCAAACAACCCGCGCAATGTTTCCGCCGGGTAGTTGATTCAGTAATGAAGTCGATGAACTTTGCCAACTTGCACTAGGTAAGCGAGTCATCCAGACTGTTGCCAGATATTGAGTAAATCGCGCATAATATCCGCCCCGTTGTTTTCTGCCATTGGCTTTTGAAACGTTTTCTGCCGAACTCACCCAAGGAATATTGCCCATGTCGCTTCTTAACGAATACATGCAGATGGAACAGCAGCTGAAGGAACTCCAGTCCAATCTGGACAAGCTGCAGAACGACAAGCGTCTGCAGAGTGAGCTCGAGTTCAAGGACAAGCTCGAGGCGCTGATGAAGGAGTTCGACAAGAGTGCCGCCGACGTCATCGCGCTGCTCGACCCGAAGCCGGCGACCTCATCTCCGAAGGCGCCTGCTTCCGCCGCCACTGGCACGCGCCGCAAGCGCAAGCTGAAGATCTACAAGAATCCCAATACCGGTGAAGTCGTCGAGACTCGCGGTGGCAACCAGAAGACACTCAAGGCCTGGAAGGACGAGTTCGGCTCCGATACCGTCGAGTCCTGGCTGGTGCGTGTCGAAGAGTAAGCCTGCGAGTTATCTTCGCTGTGCTCGGTTTTGATATGTAGACCGGCAAACATGAAAACGGCGCCTTCGGGCGCCGTTTTCATATGGCCACGTCAGCAGTGACAGCCGGTCTCGAGCAGGGGCAACTGGAGTTCGACTCCCGAAGTTCCCTTGATCAGGCGGACGGGATCGCCACTGTAGTGTTCGGACATCTCGGGCAATGTTGCCAACACTCCCGCCAGCGTGGGCTCGAGTCCGGCGGGATCGGGGAGGTCGAGGCAGGCACAGCGAGCCTCGGGCAGCCGGAGCATGCGCAGCGAGGGCGGAATGGCCAGGGAGTCTGCCGCCCGCCCATCCACCAGAACGCCGATATCGCGCCTGGGCAGGGCGGCGTCGGGACCCGGGGAATACATCAGCATGATGGCCGCTGCCCGCTCGGGGGCACCGGGCAGGGGCAGTTGATAGCCATTCAGGCACCTGTGCCAGCTATCGGGAGAAGGAAGCGTATCGGTCGCTTCATACTGGCGTGCCACTACCGCCGCACAGGATGGCACCTGCCTGATCCATGGCGAGACATCCAGGCTGAGCCCACTGGCCGCCTCGGCCAGTGCCCTGCGCCCCACCTGGCGGTGTTCCCGCGGGCTGCAGCGGAAGCGGCGCAGGAAGGCACGGCTGAAGGCCGAGTGGTTGGCATAGCCGCTGCGCCTGGCGACCTCCCGAATGCCGAGCGGCGTATGGACCAGCAGCCTGCCGGCCTTCTCGAGCCGCAGGGCCTCACGATAGGCGCTGGGTGACATGCCGAAGTACTGGCGGAAACGCCGCCTGACCTGGGAGGTGGAGTAGCCCAGTCTCTCGGCCAGCGCCGCCATGCTTTCCTGGCTATCCAGGGTGTCCTGCAGCCAGATCTCTGCTCGCACAATCTCGTTGAACATTGTCCGGCCCTGTTCCTTGCGGATGATCCCGTCCGGGCATTGGCCCGGCCCTCTTCTTTGCCAGGCAGTTGCTGAGGCCTCGCAATCCGGGGTGTGGTCGCGTGTCGTGCCTGATTCCTTTATGCGTTCTAATCAACTACAAAGGCAAGTTTGGAATACATCTTTGCGCGCTGTTGCATAGTTTCTCTGCAGGCAAGCCATGCCCGGGTCAGCGACGTAATGCCTGCGTAATTCCTTGGGAGGGGGAGAGCCCCTTAGCGATGGCGCTGCAGACGGGTATACTCGCCGTTTCCCCACTCGGGCGGCCGTGCCGCGCGCACTTCCCGTTCGCCCGCTACACGACGATCAGGCATGAAACATCACACACCACGCAACGCCATGGGTGAGCGCGATAAGCTTCGCCAGTTCCGTGAGCTCGACGACGCCTTCGCCGAGGCGTTGCGCGAGCTGGAGTCCTCTCCGGCGGCCGAGTCCAGCGTCGACCTCGAGTGCAGGCCAGCGGCGTCGGTAGAACACGCCGCAGCGGTCGAGTCTGGCGAGCCTTTCGAGCAGCGCCTCGAGGCTCTGATGACGGAGTACGAGCTCTCTGCCGAGCGCGTCAGGGAGCTGCTGCAGACCCTGCAGCGCCTCGGGCTGAGCGCCTGACGCCGGACGTCCTACCCCTCACCTGGCAGCTCCCCGGTATCCAGCTCCAGCGCGGCGATGCGGGCCAGTGCCTGGTCGCGGTGGCTGCCACATAACTCGGGATCGAAGTCGAAGCGGGCACAGACCGCCGGACGGCGCGGATCGCCGAACAGCCGGCAGAGGTTGGCGTCGTCGAGCTGCACGCAGCGCACCCCCGCGGGCTTTCCCGCGGGCATCCCCGGGATCGGCGAGGAGATCGAGGGGGCGATGCAGCAGGCCCCACAGCCCGGGCGGCAACCGTCTTTGACTGCGGCCTCTGCGGCTGAGTTGTCGATCTTGGTCGTCATGGACTGGCATGGGCAATGGCGCCCTTGTCGATGCCCTCGAAGGCCTGTACGCGGGTCGCGACTCCCGTCTCAGTGGCGATCTGCCGGGCCAGCCAGTCGGCGATCCATTCCACCGTGGTCGGCGTCGGCAGCACATGGCAGCGTTCCCTCGGCAGACTCAGCAAGAATTGACCCTGGTCCGTGCGGTAGCCGGTGGTCAGCTGCTGCTGCCATATCGATGCGTCGTCGCTGACGATATCGGCCTCGTCGAGCAGGTAGCGATCCGCCAGCCAGTCGGCCCACTGGCGCTCAAGGCCCGGCATGCGATCTCCCAGCTGCCAGATATGCAGCCGTGAGCGGTGGCCATGGGCGATGCGCTGGCAGTTGCCGGCGTGGCGGCGTAGTCCGTGGCTGTAGGTGTAGGCCGCCCCCTCGATCTCTTCTTCCCGCAGGCGCAAGCGAATGTCGCTGACCCGCGGCGGCGGCCGACGCATCAGCTCCGCCGCCAGGTGGTCGGCCAGGCGCTCTGCCCGGATCTCCTGCCAGGGCAGCAGGGTCAGCGCCTGGTGCGGCGCACGCAGCTCCATGGCCCAGGGCAGGGTGGTGCGCACGCAGAGCCCCTCGCGGCAGTCATGTAGCTCCAGTCCCGGCGCGTGGGTGGGCACCAGCAAGGTGTGGTCGGCGTCGGCGTCCAGGCGTTGCTTGATCCACGGCTTCACCTCACCGAAGTCGAACAGCATGCCGTCCTCGCCGAGCTCTCCATCGAGCTCCACGTCCACGTGCCAGCTGGCCCCGACCAGGCCGCGGGTCGGACACCACCAGGAGACGTCGAGCTGGGTCAGGCGGTTGACGAATAGCGTCATCAGTCGATCCCCGTGATCTTGTGGGTCTGCAGCGACAGCCGCCACTGGGGGTGGGCGAGGCAATAGGCCACGCTCGCGGCCATGGTGTCGGTAGTCGTGTCGGCAATAGTCTCGCCCATGGTGCTGGCCAACCTGCCGACAGCGCGCCCTGCAGGCCCGGTGTCCATGGGCTGCAAGAAGTAGTGGTCGAACGCCAGCCGGGCGAAACGCTCGGGCTTTGCATCCGCCTGGGGGTAGACCAGCTTCAGCTCATTGCCTTCGGTAATGGCCAGGGCGTTGTCGCCCTTGGGGCTGACGCAGAGCCAGTCGATGCCGTCGGGGGCGGGTAGGGTGCCGTTGGTCTCCACGGCGACCTCGAAGCCACGGTCATGCATGGCCTGGATCAGCGGCTCGTCGAGTTGCAGCAGTGGCTCGCCCCCGGTGAACACCACATAGGGGGTGGTGGCTCCTGTCTCGGGGCTGGCCGGGCTTGGCCACAGCGCCGTCAGGTGTGCGGCCAGGGTCGCGGCATCCGCGAAGCGCCCGCCGTTCTGGCCGTCGCTGCCGATGAAGTCGGTATCGCAGAAGCGGCAGGCCGCCGCGACCCGGTCCTGCTCGCGGCCGGACCAGAGGTTGCAGCCCGAGAAGCGGCAGAACACGCTGGCGCGACCGGCCTGGCCGCCTTCCCCCTGCAGGGTGTAGAAGGCCTCCTTGACGTGGTACATCAGGATTCTCCGGCGGGGTACTGTGACGAATCGGCGGTGGGTTCGGGCCGCTGCGAATAGCCGTCGGCAGGGTCGGGCCGCTGCGAATAGTCGTCGGCAGGGGCGGGCCGCTGCGAATAGTCGTCGGCAGGGTCGGGCCGCTGACAATAGTCGAGGGGATCCGTCACGCCGTTGGCGGCAAAGGCCGCCAGCCGCTCGCGGCAGCTGCCGCAGCGCCCGCAGGCAAGCCGCCCGCCCCGGTAGCAGGTCCAGGTGTCGACGTAGTCGAGCCCCATGGCCAGGCCGTCGGCGAGGATCTCCGCCTTGCTGGCATGCAGGTAGGGCGCATGGATCTCGACGGCCTCGAAGTTGGCGATGCCCGCCACGGCGTTCATCGCGTCGACGAACGCGGGGCGGCAGTCCGGGTAGAGCACATGGTCGCCGCCATGGGCGCCGTAGTCGACTCGCTCGGCGCCGATGTTGACCGCCTTGGCGATGGAAAGCGCAAGCAGGATCATGTTGCGGTTGGGCACCACCGTGGCGGTCAGGTTCTCCTCGGCGTAGTCGCCCTCGGGTAGCTCGCGGCCGGGGTCGGTCAGCGCGGAATTGTCGATCAGCCCGTGGATGGCGCGGATATCCACCACCTGGTGCGGCACGCCGAGGCCGCGGCAGACGCGCTCGGCCACCTCCAGTTCCCGGGCATGGCGCTGGCCGTAGTCGAAGGAGAGGGCATGGACGTCGAGCCCCTCGCGCAGGGCGCGGTGCAGCACAGTGAAGGAGTCCATGCCGCCGGAGTAGATCACCACGGTGGCGGGGTTGGCCGCCGTGGGGGAAGCAGAAGAAGTCATGGGGTCACTCTGGTCGGAGAATTTGTCGCGCCGCAGCGCGGCGTTCCGGGGTCCGGTCCGGAAGGGGATGCATTCTACTGGACCCTCAGGTTGAGGCAAACGGGTGCCGGCCTGTTGCCAGCGCCTTTCGCCATGGCCCTATAGCGTGCTGGTTGCTGCTATAATATGCGCCCCTCATTTAAAGCGCCCCCGTGGCGCCATCGTCCTGACAACGGTGATCCCACATGCAAGCTCCCGAACTGCTCTCCCCGGCGGGAACGTTCAAGAACATGCGCTACGCCTTCGCCTACGGCGCCGATGCCGTCTATGCCGGCCAGCCGCGCTATTCCCTGCGCGTGCGCAACAACGACTTCAAGCTCGACAACCTGCACAAGGGCATCGCCTATGCCCACGAGCGGGGCAAGCAGTTCTATGTGGCCTCGAATATCGCGCCGCACAACAGCAAGCTGAAGACCTACCTGCGTGACATGGAGCCGGTGATCGAGGCCGGCCCGGATGCGCTGATCATGTCCGATCCGGGCCTGATCATGATGATCCGCGAGCGCTGGCCGGAGCAGGTGATCCACCTCTCCGTGCAGTCCAACGTGGTCAACTGGGCGGCGGCCCGGTTCTGGCAGCAGCAGGGCATCAGCCGCATCATCCTCTCCCGTGAGCTCTCGCTTGAGGAGATCGCCGAGATCCGCGCCGAGTGTCCGGATCTGGAGATCGAGACCTTCGTCCACGGCGCGCTGTGCATCGCCTACTCCGGGCGCTGCCTGCTCTCCGGCTACTTCAACCACCGCGATCCCAACCAGGGCACCTGCACCAACGCCTGCCGTTGGCAGTACAACACCGTGGCCGCATCCCACGACGAGACCGGCGACCTGGTGCCGGCCAACTCGGCCGCGGCACATTCCGCCAGTGGCCTCTGGACCCCGGGAGAGGGAGGCGCGCAGGGTGGACTGATCGCCTCCGGCGGCGGCAGTACCCGTCACAGCACGGCCACCGCCGGCGGGGTGGAGGGCCAGGACGAGCTCTCGGCGCTGATCGAGGATGCCACGCGTCCCGGCGAGCTGATGCCGATCTTCGAGGACGAGCACGGCACCTACATCATGAACTCCAAGGACCTGCGCGCCGTGCAGCACGTACCGCGCCTGACCGAGATGGGCGTCACCTCGCTCAAGATCGAGGGGCGCACCAAGTCCCACTACTATGTGGCGCGCACCGCCCAGGTCTACCGCCGGGCCATCGACGATGCCGTGGCGGGACGCCCCTTCGACATGCGCCTGATGGACGAACTCGACAACCTGGCCAACCGTGGCTATACGGAGGGCTTCTATCGCCGCCATGTCCATGACGAGTACCAGAACTACGAGCGCGGCAACTCGGTGGGCGTGCACCAGCAGTTCGTCGGCGAGGTGATCGGCTACGATCCCGACCGCGGCGTGCTGGAGATCGACGTCAAGAACCGCTTCGAGGCGGGAGACAGCATGGAGCTGATGCTGCCGGGCGGCAATCGCCGCTTCACCCTCGAGCATATCGAGAACCGCCGCGGCGAATCCGTGGGCGCCGCCCCCGGTTCCGGACACGTGGTGCGCATCCCGGTGCCCGGTGAGGCGATCGCCCCCGAGCGCATCGAGTTCGCGCTGTTGATGCGCGACCTCGACTGATCCCGGTCGTTGGCTTGCTTGGTCCGTCGCCGCTCGTATGTCGCAGACTGCCGACATGGAATCCATACCGGCTGCATGATTGGGGACTAGGCTAGAGTCATCCACCCATGGAACCGGAGGTTCTCATGAGCAAGCGAATCGATCTGCGTACGGCCATGGCCGCATCCGGCCTGGCCCTGCTGCTGGCGGCCGGCCCGGCGCTGGCCCAGCCCGCCGACAATCCCGGCCGCGGCCAGGGCCAAGGCCAGGAACAGCGCAAGGCACCCCCTGGCCAGCAGAAGCAGAAACAGCAGCAGGAGACCCGGGAAACGCGCGAGCGTCGCGAGGAGGCCTACCGCGAGCGTCGTGACGATGACTATCGTGACCGCGAGCGCCGTGACTACGACAGGTATCGCGACCGCGATGACCGTAGGGACTATGGCGAACGCCGCGATTACGATGACCGCCGCGACTATCGCGATCGCGACGGGCCGATCATCGACGAACGTGACCTGCGTCGCCTCTTCGGCGAGCGCCGCGACTGGGTCCGTGCGGATGAGCGCGCTGGCCTGCCCCCGGGCATTCGCATGAACCTGGAGCGCGGCAAGCCGCTGCCTCCGGGGATCGCCAAGCGCTTCGACGAGCGCGCGCTGCGGGACTTGCCCCGCTACGAGGGCTACGAGTGGCGTCGCGTCGGCCCCGATGCGATCCTCGTCGATGCCGCCAATGAGATCATCTACCGGGTGATCCGCGACGTGCTCTACTAGGCACTGCCGGGTCCGGCAGCCAGCCGACAATGCCAAAAGCCCGCCCCTCGACGAGGGGCGGGCTTTTGGCTTTTAGGGCTTGGATAGGGGCATGGCCTGGATAAGAGGGCATGGTGTGGATCGTGCCGGGTGTCACCCCTTGCGCAGCGAGGTGTTGAGGTGGTCGACCACCTCGGCCCAGTCGGCGTCCTCCTCGATCGCCTCGCGCAGGAACTCCGCTTGGCCCTCGTTCCAGCAGGCGGCGTCGGGCAGGGCGACATCCTCGGGGAGCGGGGCGTGACGGTCGATGAAGCGCTTGATCGCCTCGGGCTCGGAGGCGAGCCCAAGCTGCTCGAAGAGTTCGGTGAAGGGATGGTCGGGGTGTTCCATGACGGCGCTCCTTGCGTGGGTTGGGGCGCGGTGCCTACGCGGCGACCGCAGGGAATGCCCTTCCCACCATAGCCGGTTGGTGCGGCCCTTGCCTGACCGGCGTCAACGTTTGGCCCTCGGCCGGTGTCACAACCGCTCGCCGACCAGCGGCGTAAGGAAGCGTTGCCGCCGATCGGCGTCTGCCAGCGGCTGGGCGAGCAGGTGCACGAGCTTGGTCAGGGCCGCCTCTGGCGTCATGGCATCGCCCGAGAGCACCCCGGCATCCTTGAGCCCCTGGCCGGCGGCGTAGTCCCCCGGGTTGATGGCGCCATGCGGGCACTGGCTGATGGCGGCCAGCAGCTTGCCTTCGCCGCTGGCCCTGGCCAGTACGCCCAGCAGGGCCGGATCCTCGGGCAGGTTGCCGCCTCCCCATACCTCGAGCAGGGCCCCCTTGAGGTGGGAATCCTCCAGCCAGGCCGCCAGCTGGCGGGCGGTGATGCCCGGCCACAGGGCGATGCGGGCCACCCCGCCATCGCCCAGGGGCGCGTAGTCGGGCAGCTCGAAGCGGGGTGCGCCGCGTTGCTGTCGTTCCAGCCCGCGGCCCGCATAGAGCACGGCGTCTTCTCCGACCCGTTCGCCGAGCGGCGGATAGTTGGGGCTGGTGAAGGCCGCCGTGTCTCGGGTATGCCACTTGCGGGCGCGCACGCCGCGCAGCAACCTGCCTCCGAAGGCGATGGCGACCTCCTGGAGCGCCGGGTTGGCGGCATAGCGCAGCGCCAGGGCCACGTTCTGTGCGGCGTCGCTGCCCGGTGCCTCCAGGGGCTGCATGGCGCCGGTGAGCACGACCGGGCGGTCGATGCCCTGCAGCTGATAGGCGAGGCTCGCGGCGCTCCAGGCCAGGGTGTCGGTACCGTGGAGCACCACGATGCCGGCGTGGTCGCGGTAGCGCGCGGCGATCACCCCGGCCAGCCGCGACCAGTCGCAGGGGGTGGCGGCGCTGGAGTCGATGGGCGCGTCGAAGGCGAGCAGCCGGTAGGGTGGCAAACCGGCACCACACCCCGGTGGCAGCTGCTCCAGGGCGTGCGCGAGGCGCTCGGCGATATCGCCGCCCGGCGCCAGCCCCTCGGGCGTCTCGCACATGCCCAGGGTGCCGCCGGTGTAGATCACCAGCAGGGGACGAGAAGGGTCGGATACGGGGGCGGTCATGGGCGGCTCCGGGGCGATGGCAGCGCCCAATGATACGCGGTGGTCGTGGCGTCACAACCCCAGGGTGCCAGCCCATCGGCTGTCATGGTGCCACTGCGACCCGGATGCCATCCTCGACCCGCTCCCCGGGGTGCACGATCACGCGGTCCCCGGCCTCCACGCCTGCCAGCACCTGGGTGACCAGCCCGCTGCGCCGCCCCGGCGTCACCGCGACGCGCCGGGCACGCTTATCCGCGACGCGGAACACGGACCACTGGCCATCGGCGCGGAACAGCGCGCTGGTAGGCAGCTGCAGCACCTCATCGGCCTGCCAGATCAGGAATTCGGCATCGACCCGGAAGCCGCTGCCCAGGCCCAGCTCGGCGGGAGCACTCTGAGTGGCGAAATCCACGATCACCGGCACTCGCTGCTCGTCGACGCCCAGCGCCGAGACCCGGGTGAAGCCGGCGGGCTCGATGCGCCGCACCCGGCCGTCGAGGGGAGCCTCGCCCCCCCAGCCGGTGAGGCGTACCGGCATGTCGGGACGCACCCTGACCGCGTCCATGGAGAGCAGGTCGACCTGCACCTCCAGGGTATCCAGGCTGCCGAGCTCGAGTATCGGGTCACCGGCGGCCACGCTCCCCTCGCAGCAGCGGTAGCGGTTCAGCACCGTGCCCTCTATGGGCGAGCGCACCTCGAGCTCGGGGTGCTCGATGTCGCCGCGCTGGCCGCTGTCCATCGCCAGGACGGCCCGGGCGCTCTCTACCTCGAAGCGAGCCGCCTCCACGCTGGAGGCGGCGGAGCGCTCCACGGCACGCTGGCGGTCGCGCTGGCTGCGCCGCTGATCCAGGTCGGTGCCGGAGACCAGGTTGCGCCGGTGCAGCGTCTGGTAGCGCTCGAACTCGGCCTCGGTGAAGCGTCGCTCGGCGCGGGCCGTCTCCAGGTTGGCCTGGGCGGCGCGCAGCCGCGCCTCGGCGACATGCAGGGCGTCCTCGGCCTGCTGGCGCGAGCGTGGATCGAGTGCCGGGGCGGGGCTGGGTTCCAGGCGAAACAGGACCTGCCCCCGCTCCACCGCGTCGCCGACTTCGAGAGTCACCCGCTGCAGGTAGCCGGCGATGGGCACCGAGACGTTCCAGGTATCGCGCAGCCGGGTGCGCCCCTCCTCGGTCACCGACTCGACGAAGGGCGCGACCTCGACCCGGGCCACGTTCACCGCCACCGGCGCCGGGCGCAGCGCCCAGGCCAGCAGGAGCAGCAGGACGAGGGCGGCCAGGCCCCAGGCCAGGCGGCGAATCCAGCGGTGTGACGGTCTCATCACGGTTCTCCCCGATTAAGCTGACGCCTTGAGCGAGCTGACCATGTCCAGCCGGTTCAGGCGACGTACCAGCATGATACCGACCAGCAGCGATGCCACCAGCACGCCACCGGCGGCGATGCCGAATGCCTGGGGGGTGAGGACCAGCGGGATGCGGAACATGTCGTTGCTGAAGGCCTGGTTGAGCAGGCGGCTGAAGACAATCCCGAGGGCCCAGCCCGGTGGAATGGCGACCAGCGTCACCAGGGCGATCTCGCCGAGCAGGATGCGGGCCACCTCCACTCGGGTGTAGCCCAGCACCCGCAGGGTGGCCAGCTCCCGTGCCCGTTCGGCAAGGGCGATGCGGGCATCGTTGTAGACCACGCCGAAGGCGATGGAGGAGGCAATGGCCACGAAGATCAGCGCGAACAGCAGCAGCGTCTCGTCCAGATAGTCGCGGATACCGCGTTCGGCCTCATCCAGCAGGCCAATGGCCGCCACCCCGGGCATCTCCCAGAGAGCCGCGTTGAGTGCCTCGCGGTGGGCATCATCCACCAGCAGCCAGGCCCCGCTGATCGCGGGCCCTTCATCCAGCAGGGTGTTGAGTCGTCGGCGCGGCAGATAGGCACCCACTCCCAGCGGCTCGTCCACCAGTGCGGTGAGGGTGAGCGCCAGGCGTTGGCGCCTGCCCTCCATCACCTGCACCTCCAGGGTGTCACCTACCCGGGCGTCCAGCGACTCGGCCAGCCAGCGAGTCAGCATCATGCCCGCCTCGGGCAGGCGTTGGGGGCGACCCTGAGCGTCCAGCACCTGGCGCAGCTGCGGCCTGGCCTCCATGCCCAGCAGGGCGGTGCGCTCCTCGCGATGGCCGTGTATCAGCGTCACCGGGACCCGGCGCCAGCCCTCCACCGCCAGCACGCCCGGCAGGTGGCGCAGCTCCCCCAGGGCCCGGGTCGATGTCGGCTCGTTGAAGGTCAGCTCCACGTCCATGCGCAGCACCTGACGATACTGCTGGTCGACCATCGCCTCCACCGCATCGAGCTGATAGGCCCCCATCATCAGCAGCGCCACGGAGAGGGCGATGCCGGTGACCGAGAGGCTCGCCTTGGCGGGATGGCGGCCGAGGTTGCGCATCACGATACGCCCCGCGTGGCCGAGCAGCGCCCCGGGCAGCAGGCGCTCGAGCCAGGTGCGGCGGAAGCGTTGCGGTGCCGGGGGGCGCATGGCCTCGGCGGGCGGGCGGCGTACCGCTCGCCACACCGCCCGCCAGGTGCCGAGGAGCGCTGCCAGGCTGACGATGGCCAGCGACAGGAGCAGCGCCCAGGCGGGTATCCGGAAGGGCATCTCGGGGAAGCGGAAATAGTCGCGATAGATGGTGGCCAGGCCGCTCGCGGCCCAGGCGCCGAGCGACACCCCGAGCGCCCAGCCGAGCAGCACGATCGCCCCGGCCAGCAGGGCGAAGTGGCGAGCCAGTTCACGGTCGTGATAGCCGAAGGCCTTGAGCATCGCGACCTGCTCGCGCTGGGTCTGGATCAGGCGGCCCATCACCACGTTGAGCAGGAAGGCCGACACGGAGAGAAAGATCGCCGGCAGCACCGTGGCCTGGATGCGTTGCTGGGCGAGCTCCTCCTCGATGAAGCGGTGGGAGGGCTGCTCATCCCGGCTCCAGGCACCGGTGCCGCCGTAGCGGGCCAGGACCAGGTCCAGGGCGTCGATCACCTCCTCGCGGCGGGCACCGGCCTGCAGGGTCAGGCTGAGGCGGTTGAAGGCGCCCTGCATGCCATGGGCGTTGGCCAGGGCGCGGCGGTTCATCCACAGCACGGCGTAGCGTCGATAGTCGGGCATCAGGTCGCTGGGGGCGACCTGGTAGAGGAACTCCGGGCTCAGGGCGATGCCAGTGAGCCTGAGAGGAACACGGCGCCCGTTGATGATCGCCTCCAGGCGGTCGCCCGGCACCAGGCCGTGGGCCTCGGCGAAGGCGTCCGAGACCACCGCCTGGTCGTCGCGGCCCGCCTCGGGCAGGCTACCGGCGACCAGGTGGAGGCGGTTGAGCAGTGGCTGGCGACCGTCGGGGATCGACAGTGCCAGGCCGCGGATGGGGTCCCGGAAGCCGGCCAGCGAAAGACGCATGGCGGCCTGCACCCGAGGCTCGATCAGGTTGACCCCCTCGATCTCCTGGAGGCGCTCGACCAGGCCGAGCGGCGCGCGCTTCACGTCGGCAAATACCTCGGCGAAGTGGTGACTGGCGTAGAAGCGGTCCCGGGCACCGGAGAGCGCGTCCAGGGTGGTCACGGCGATGATCAGGGTCATCACGCCGCCGGCGATCACCACGGCGATCGCCAGTGCCTGGCCCTTGAGGCGCCACAGGTCGCGCAGCAGCTTGCGGTCCAGGGTGCGGGTCATGGGCTCACCAGCGCAGCTCGCAGGCGGGGCGGCGACGGGCATTGGCCTGGATCTCGTCGACCCTGCCGTCGCGCAGGCGGATCACCCGGTCGGTCATCTCGCCGATCACCTCGTTGTGGGTGATGATCGCCACCGCGGCACCGGTCTCGCGGTTGATCGTCTCGAGCACCTCGAGGACGCGTATGCCGGTACGGAAGTCCAGGGCGCCGGTGGGCTCGTCACACAGCAGCAGCTCGGGCTGCTTGGCCACGGCCCGGGCGATGGCCACTCGCTGCTGTTCGCCACCGGAGAGCTGGGAGGGAAAGTGGTCGAGTCGCTCGCCCAGCCCCACCAGGGTCAGGGCGGTCTCGGGGGGCATGGGGTCACGGGCGATCTCGGTGACGATGGCCACGTTCTCGCGGGCGGTGAGGCTCGAGATGAGGTTGTAGAACTGGAACACGAAGCCGACATGGTGGCGACGATAGCGGGTGAGCTCACGCTGGCTGGCGCGGCCGAGATCCTGGGCGTGGCCGTGACGATCGATATGGCGCACCTCGCCCTCGCTGGCGCTGTCGAGGCCGCCCAGGATATTGAGCAGGGTGGACTTGCCGGAACCCGAGGCGCCCAGCAATACCAGCAGTTCGCCGTGATAGAGGGCCATATCCACGCCGCGCAGGGCCTGGATGGTGACCTCGCCCATGCGATAGCGGCGCGTCAGCCCCTGGGCCTCCAGGGCGATCTCCTTGCCGTCATCCACTGCGGGCCCTCCTGGCGATGCACTGCCCTCAGTCTAGCGGTGGGGCGGCATTCCGGCATTGACCCGGTGCAGGCGGCGTACCGTCAGCGGGTCACCACCTGCCCGCCGTCGTCGATCTCCAGGCGGCGATTGCGGCCGGCAAACAGCGCGAAGCCGGCGGCGAGCGCGCAGATGGCCACCAGCACGCCGGTGATGGCGGTGAGGCCCAGGCCGAACTGGAGCATCACGCCCACGCCCAGCGGGCCCATGGCGGCCAGGGTGTAGCCACCGCCCTGGGCCAGCCCGGAGAGCTTGCCGGCCAGCCGCGAGTTGCCGGTGCGCAGCACGATCAGCGTCAGGGCGAGGCTGAAACTGCCGCCCTGGCCGAGGCCGAGGAGGACCACGCCGAGCCAGCGCAGGGAGGGCGTGGCCTGCAGCAGCAGCCAGAATCCCGTGGCGCTCAGCGACAACACGCTGAGCAGGGCAGGCCGCTGGTCCCGGCCCAGGCGCGCCAGCCAGGGGGCGGCCAGGGCGGCGGGCAACTGCACCATCACCGAGGCGCCCATCATCCAGCCCGCCTCGGCCTCGCCGTAGCCACGGGCCACCAGCAGGGTGGGCAGCCAGCCGAAGACGATATAGGCCAGCGATGACTGCAGGCCCATCAGCAGCATGACCTGCCAGGCCAGCGGCTGGCCCAGCACCGAGCGCATCGAGCCGCCGCCCCCCGGCAGCGCCGCCTCGTCGCGGCGGGGGGCCAGCGCCAGCCAGGCCACCAGGGCGATCAGCGCCAGCGCCGACCAGCTGGCAAGCCCCAGGTGCCAGGCGCCCAGCCAATCGGCCAGCGGAATGCTCAGCCCCGCCCCCAGGGCCCCGCCCAGGCACAGCGCCATGGTGTAGACGCCGGTCATCAGGTCCGCCCCGGCGGGGAGTTCGCGCTTGACCAGGGCCGGCAGCAGGGTGCCGGCCACGCCGATGGCGGCGCCGACCATCAGGGTGCCGAGGAAGAGGGTGGCGATCAGCGGCACGCCACGCAGCGCAAGGCCCGCGGCCAGCAGCGCCAGGCCGGTGGCCAGGGCGCGTTCGGGTCCCAGGCGCTTGGCCAGCCAGGGGGCCATGGGGGCGAATATGCCCAGGCAGAGCACGGGCAGGGTGGTAAGAGCCCCGATGGCCAGTGGCGAGAGTCCGGTATCCTGCTGTATGCGGGTGAGCACCGGCGCCAGGGAGGAGAGGGCGGGGCGCAGGTTGAGTCCCACCAGCACCATCAGGGCAATGAACAGGGCCAGGCCGGCCTTCGGCGGACGCTCAGCCATCATCGTTGCGTCGTTCCCAGCCGGGCTTGGGTCGTGGGGCACGCTGCGGCCCCGCGTCACGGGAGGCGATCAGCGGATGGTCCTCTGTGCGGTTCTCGGGGCGGAAGACCACCTCGCCCGGCCGCCGGGGGGCCTCCTGCTCCGCCTGGCGGCGGATGCCGGAGACATCCTCGGCGCTAACCAGGGCGCCGCTGCCGCCCAGGGGGTCCGGGCGGGCCACCAGGCGACCCTCGAAGGTCCAGCAACGCTGGGGCGCCTGGGCGAGCTGCCAGTCGCGCCCCTGCCAGCGGGCCTGGCCATCGGGAAGCAGCTGCAACTCGTCGATCGACACCAGCGCCTGGAAGAGTCGCGCATTGAGCACGGCTCCGCCCGCCACCATGGTGACGGGCCCTTGATAAGCGGAGTCGGCCAGCGCCGCCAGCACCGCCTTGCGGCTGGGCTTGGCGGGCAGGGTGGCGCGCCCACACAGGTGGAGCAGGTCGTTGTCGACCTGCTTTATCACCCAGACCTCGATGGGCTGCTTGCCGAACATTCGTTTCAGCATGGTGGTGAGACATTTGGTGGAGGAGGCGGACTACATTCGCATATTGCGATGCTCTCTGCCAGTACGGCGTCAGGCCTGCTGGCGACCGCCGCCGCCGCCACGCCGGCGACGGCGGGTGGCCGAGGGCTGCTCGGCGCTCCGGCGTTGTCCCTGGCCACGATTCTGGCCGGCGTCACCGCGCTGCTGGCCATTGCCGCCGCGGCCACCGCCACCGCCGCGACGGTTGCGGCCGTTCTCGATGGGCTCGGGCTTGGCATTGGGGTCGGGCTCGAAGCCGGGCTCGATGCGCTTCTCCAGGTCGCGCTTGATCAGCCGCTCGATGCCCTTGAGCAGGCCGTGTTCGTCGACGCAGACCAGCGATACCGCCTGGCCTTCGCTGCCGGCGCGGCCGGTGCGGCCGATGCGGTGCACATAGTCCTCGGCGACGTTGGGCAGCTCGAAGTTGACCACATGGGGCAGCTCCTCGATATCCAGGCCGCGGGCGGCGATATCGGTGGCCACCAGCACCTGGAGGTCGCCGGTCTTGAAGGCGGCCAGCGCCTTGGTGCGCGCCGACTGGCTCTTGTTGCCATGGATCGCCATGGCCGGGATTTCCTGCTTGGAGAGCTGTTCGGCCAGGCGGTTGGCGCCGTGCTTGGTGCGGGTGAAGACCAGCACCTGATGCCAGTCGTGCGCGGTGATCAGGTGGGCCAGCAGCTCGCGCTTCTTCTCGCGGTCGACGCGATAGATCGCCTGGTCGACGAGCTCGGCGGTGGTGTTGCGGCGGGCTACCTCGATCATCTCGGGGTCGTCGAGCAGCTTGCCCGCCAGCGCCTGGATCTCGTTGGAGAAGGTCGCCGAGAACAGCAGGTTCTGGCGCTTCTCGGGCAGCACGCGCAGGATCTTCTTGATGTCGTGAATGAAGCCCATGTCGAGCATGCGGTCGGCTTCGTCGAGCACCAGGATCTCGACCCTGGACAGGTCGACGTGCTTCTGTTGCTGCAGGTCGAGCAGGCGCCCCGGGGTGGCGACCAGCACGTCCAGGCCGCCGCGAATGGCGTCCACCTGGGGCTGCTGGCCCACGCCGCCGAAGATCACGTGGCTCTTCAGGGTCAGGTGGCGACCATAGTCGGCCACGCTCTCGCCCACCTGGGCGGCCAGCTCGCGGGTCGGCGTCAGCACCAGCGCACGCACCTGGCGCTTGCCGGGACGCGGGCCGTCGGCCAGGCGCTGCAGCATCGGCAGGGTGAAGCCGGCGGTCTTGCCGGTCCCGGTCTGGGCGCTGGCGAGCAGGTCGCCGCCCTTGAGCACGGCAGGAATCGCCTTGAGCTGGATCGGGGTCGGGGTGGTATAGCCTTGTGCCTCGACGGCACGGAGCAGTTCGGCACGCAGGCCGAGGTCGGAAAAGGTCATGCGGTCTCCGCAGAACACCTCGGCCGTGCCACGCAGTCGCGCGTGACCAGTCCCGGGCCGGGGCGTGAAAAATTCGGGGGTCAGGGCGCGGCAGGAGGGACTCGCTTTAGTGCCGCGAGCGCCATTATGCCAGATCGCTGGCCTCGGCGCAGCTACTCTTGCCGGCGCTCCTGCTCAATGACCGTGGCGAGCCGCTCGGCCACCTCGTCCCAGCCACGGCCCAGGGCGCGCACCAGCGCCGGGTAGCCGTCGGCCGCAAGGGCGCTCTCCACGTCCAGGCTGTGCATGGCGAGCAGGCTGCCATCGGCGGCGTAGAGCCGAAAGCGCCCGCCGATCACCGCCAGACCGTCGTGGCGGCCCTGGAAGCGGTCGATCTCCAGCGTCAGGCGCAGCGCCTGGGCCTCGCGGCTCCCGGGCTCGTCGAGCATGACCCGGGTATCGGGCAGGCGATTCGCCAGGCGGTCGCGCAGGGCGCGCTGCAGCTGGCGACCCAGGGCCTCGGCCCATTGGTGACCGCGGGCCTCCACCAGGGTGATGTCGTCGACCTGCATGACGATGCCATCCACGTCGAGGTAATGGGCGAGCCGCGGCGAGGCGAGCAGCAGCTGGTGGCGGGCCTCGGCACCGGCCGCGTCCTGGACCTGGGCGGCGGGCAGGGTGTAGCGCTCGGGTGCCGGTGTGCTGCTGGCGCAGCCGCCCAGCAGCAGGCTCGTCAGGGCGGCGCCGATCCATCTCCTTGCCTTCATCTCGGGGTCTCCAGGGCGTCGGTCATAGTGGGTCAGTCCCGCGGTGCGCGGGGCGTGGGATCCTCGGCGTCCAGGCTGTCGAACAGCAGGGCGCGGGGGTTGTCGGAGAGGGTCCGGGCCACCGGCTGCAGGTCGCGCATCAGCCGCTCCAGGCGCTCCACCGCGCTCACCAGTTCCTGGTAGGCGGCGGACTCCGGCGAGAGGCCCTCCAGGGTGTCGCGCAGCTCGGCCAGGGTGGCGTTGAGGTTGGCGGGCACCTCGCGGGTGCCCGGATCCTCGAGCACTTCGCGCAGTGAGGCGGAGAGGGTGCGCACCTCCTCGAGCATCGCCTCGGAGCTTTGCAGGTTGCGGTCGAGCCCGGCGAGCAGCGGCTCCACCTCCAGGTCGTTGAGCTTGGCCAGCAGCTCGGTGATCTGCGACTCGATCAGCGCGAAGCCGCCGGAGGTGGTGGGGAAGACGCGCTGCTCGGCGAAGGTCAGCGGCGCGTACTCCTCCTCGAGGTCGCGGTGGAAGTTGAGATCCACGAACAACGCCCCGGTCAGCAGGTTGCCGCTCTTGAGGGTGGCGCGCAGCCCCAGTTCGAAGAAACGCTCATAGCGTCCTCGCCACTCGTCGATGTCGACCTCCTGGTTCTCGATGCCCAGGCGTTGGGGTTCGATGCGGATCAGCACCGGGATGGCGAAGCCACCGCGGCCGGTGGGCTGCTCGGCGGTGAAGTTCCAGGGCACGGCGGCCACGGTGCCCACGCGTACACCGCGGAACTCCACCGGCGCACCCTTGGAGAGGCCCCGCACCGAGTCATCGACCAGCAGCACGAACTCGAGGTAACGGTTGAAGGTCCCCTGGCGTGCGGTGTCCTCGTCCGGGTAGAGGTTGAAGGTGGTGTCGGCCGCCACCGTGCCGCCCAGCGGCAGGTCCTCGGGCACACCGAAGGTGACGCCACCGCCCAGCAGGGCCTCGAAGGATTCGACGTTGACCCGGAAGCCCTCGGAGTCCAGGCGCAGGTCGATGCCACTGGCCGACCAGAAGCGGGTGCTGTCGGTGACCAGGCTGGCGTAGGGGGCCTCGATGAAGACGCGATGCTGCATGCGTCGGGTCGTGGCGTCGAAGGTGGCCTCCTCGACGCGGCCCACGGTGTAGCCCTGGTAGGTCACCGGGTCGCCGACGCGCAGTGAGTTCCCCAGCTGGCTGATCAGGTTGATGCGCAGGCCAGCGGCACCGGCCGGTGCCACCGGGGCCTGGTCGCTGACCTCGAACTCGCGGGACTCGATCTCGCTCTGGCCGGGCTGAAGCTGGATATAGGCGCCGGAGAGCACGGTGCCAAGGCCACTGATGCCCTCGCGGCCGACGCGCGGCTTGACCACCCAGAACTGGCTGTCCTCGACCAGCATCGCCTCGTTGCCTGGCCCCATGCGCGCGGTGATCACCGCAGTGGAGAGGTCCTCGGAGAGGTGCACCTGCTCGACCCGGCCCACCTCCACGTTGCGGGTCTTGATCAGGGTGCTGCCGGCCTCGATGCCCTCGGCATTGCCGATGGTCAGGGTGATCTGGGGGCCGCGGCTGCGGTAGTTGTCCCACACCAGCCAGGCGCCGATCAGCAGCGCCACGATGGGCACGATCCAGATCGGCGAGAAGCGCGCCTGGGGCGTGGCCCTGGCACGCTGGAGGGGGTCGGAGGCGTCGTCGTGACGGGGTGCGTCTTCACTCATCCGGAATTTCCTTCAGGGTGTCGTCCATGGGGGAGGGACGTGCGTGGCGAGCGCTCGCTGCGGGGCAGCGGGCGGTCCCAGATCAGGCGGGGATCGAAGGTCATGGCGGCCAGCATGGTGATCACCACCACGGCGCCGAAGGCCAGGGCGGCGGGGCCGGGCTCGATGGACATCAGCGAGCCGGCGCGGATCAGCGCCACCAGGATAGCGACCACGAAGATGTCGATCATCGACCAGCGACCGATGAGCTCGGTGAGACGGTAGAGCCGGGTACGGGTGGCCGCGTTGAGCTCGCTGCTGCGGCGGACCACCAGGCACAACCAGGCGAGCGCCACCAGCTTGCCCACCGGCACGATCACGCTGGCGATGAAGATGATCGCGGCCACCGGCCAGGAACCCATCTGGATCAGCTCCACCACCCCGCCGACGATGGTGGAGGGAGAGCTCTGGCCCAGGCTGGTGGTGGTCATGATGGGGTAGACATTGGCCGGGATGTACATGATCGACGCGCCGGCCAGCAGGGCCCAGGTGCGCTGCACGCTGTGGGGGTGGCGGGCATGCAGTGTCTCGCCGCAGCGCGCGCAACGGCCATGGCCGTTGGCATCGAGTCGGCCGATCAGGCCACAGGTGTGACAGCCGGAGAGTCCCTGGGGGGCGGCGGTCTCCCCGGTTCGGGTGCCCTCCGGGGCGCGGGGTTCACCGGTCAGGGAGAACCACATCCAGTCGGCATCCAGCGACTGGGTGGTCATCAGCAGCAGCAGGGCGAAGGCGCAGAATGACCAGAACGATACGCCCAGGTCGATGTCGGCCATGCCGGCGATCTTGATCAGGCTCACCAGGGCGCCAATGATGAACACATCGGCCATCATCCAGGGGGTGAGGTGCGCAAGCGAACGGGCGATGGTGCGGCTGGCCGGCAGCGGGTCGTCACGCAGCAGCCCCAGTTGCAGCCAGATCACCCCGGCCAGGTAGACCGCCGGGAGCACGACGATGGTCATGATCACCGCACCGCCCACCACCGGCTGGTGGAAGCCGATCAGGGTGGTGGCGGTCTGGGTCAGTTCGATGCGGTTGCCGATGCCGCCCACGCTGAAGCTGAGGAAGGGAAAGGCGAGCGCCAGGCCCAGGGCCATGAGGGCCGCCAGGGCCAGGGCCATGCTGCGCTGGGCGGGTCGGAAGTGGCGTTTGACCAGGGTATGCCCGCAGCGCGGGCAGTCGGCCTTTTCGCCGGGGCGCAGCGGTGGCAGTGCCACGACCCAGTCGCACTCCTCACAGGCGCGCAGGCGCCGCCGCGCGCGACTCTCCGGCGGCGTGCGTTCCACTCGGGGCGCCTCGCCCTGCAGCAGCGGCGGGGAGGTCAGGCGGTGGCGGATGCGCAGGGGGGGCGTGGCCAAGGGGTGTCGTCTCTCCAGGGGCTCGGCTTCACTCGATGCCCGGCGCCGGCGTACACTCGCCGGGCCGTGGGCAGGTGGAAAGTGTGACACGTCCCCGCGGGCACTACCATATTCCAACATGCAAACCTGAATGTAACGGGAACGAGACGATGATCCTACCCGCGGTAGCGGTAGTGGCAGGCTTGATCCTGCTGGTATGGAGCGCCGAGCGCTTCGTCGATGGCGCGGCGGCGACCTCCGCTCGCCTGGGGCTCTCCCCCTTGTTGATCGGGATGCTGGTGATCGGCTTCGGCACCTCCGCGCCGGAGCTGGTGGTCTCGGCGCTGGCGGCGGGGCAGGGCAATCCCGGCCTGGCGCTGGGCAACGCCTATGGCTCCAACATCGCCAACATCGGCCTGATCCTGGGGCTGGTGGCACTGATCGCGCCGCTGGCGGTGCACTCCTCGGTGGTGCGTCGCGAGCTGCCGGTGCTGGGTGCGGTGACGCTGCTCTCGGCGCTGCTGATGTGGGGGGGCATGATCGGTCGACTGGAGGGCGTGCTGCTGCTGGTGCTGCTGGCGGCCTTCATGGGCGTCAGTATCTGGCGGGCCCGCGGCGAGGGCGCAGACCCGCTGGCCGCCGAGACCGAGGAGAGCCTGCAGGTTCATCCCATGAGCCTGAAGGTCGGCCTGGTCTGGACCGGCGTCGGCCTGGTGCTGCTGGTGATCAGCTCGCGCATCCTGGTATGGGGGGCGGTGGCCATCGCTCAGGGGTTCGGGGTCAGCGACCTGATCATCGGCCTGACCGTGGTGGCGGTGGGCACCTCGCTGCCCGAACTCGCCTCGTCGATCAGCGCGCTGCGTCGCCGCGAGCACGACCTGGTGCTGGGCAACGTGGTCGGCTCCAACCTCTTCAATACCCTGGGCGTGGTCGGCCTCGCGGCGGTGATCCACCCCATCGAGGTGGGCGCCGAGGTGCTGCTGCGCGACTGGAGCCTGATGACCGTCATGACGGTCATGCTGGCGGTGTTCGCCATGGGCTGGCGGGGGCGCGAGGGGCGCATCAACCGCTTCGAGGGGGCGGCGCTGCTGGCGATGTTCCTCGCCTACACCGGCTGGATGGTGAACCTGGTGATCAGCGGTGGTGCCGGCTGACGGCCGGCTGCGACAACGCGACACCCCCTCAAGGCGGGGGTGTCGCGCTAGAGTAGCGTTACATCCGACGGGCGCCTAGGCTTTGCCTGTCCCCTGGTGTCCAGGAGGAATGCGTCACGGCACCGGCGGCTGCCGGTCCCCGAGGCACAATGCGCGCCGCGGCGCGCATCCGCATCCCTTGCGACCTTCTCGAGTTACCCGTGTAACGAGGCAAGCGTCATGGAACTGGATCCTCTCCTGCTGTCGCGGCTGCAATTCGCCTTCGTGGTCTCCTTCCACGCCATCTTTCCGGTGTTCACCATCGGCCTGGCGTCCTATATCGCCGTGCTCAACGGCCTCTTCTACAAGACGGAAAACCCCGCCTGGGATCGCCTGGCGCTGTTCTGGACCAGGGTCTTCGCCGTGGTGTTCGGCATGGGCGTGGTGTCGGGCATCGTGATGTCCTTCCAGTTCGGCACCAACTGGAGCAACTTCTCCTACGCTACCGCCAACTTCATGGGACCGATGCTCAGCTACGAGGTGGTCACGGCCTTCTTCCTGGAGGCGGCCTTCCTCGGGGTGCTGCTGTTCGGCCGGGGCAAGGTCCCCCAGGGGGTGCACCTCTTCGCCTCGCTCATGGTGGCGCTGGGCACCTTCATCTCCTCGTTCTGGATCCTCTCCGCCAACAGCTGGATGCAGACCCCGGCCGGTGCCGAGCTGATCGATGGCCGCTTCCATATCACCGACTGGGCGGCGGCCATCTTCAATCCCTCCTTCCCGTGGCGCTTCTCCCACAAGGTGATGGCGTCGTTCGTCACCGGCGGCTTCGTGGTGGCGGGTGTCAGCGCCTGGTATCTGCTGATCGGCCGTGACGTCGAGGCCAACCGCCGGGCGCTCTCCATGTGCCTGTGGCTGCTGCTGGTGCTGACCCCCGCCCAGGCGGTGATCGGCGACTTCCACGGTCTCAATACCCTGGAACACCAGCCCACCAAGGTGGCCGCCATGGAGGGCAACTGGGAGACCGGGCCCAACGTGCCGCTGCTGCTGGCCGCCTGGCCCGACCAGGCGGCCCAGGGCAACCGCTTCGAGATCGGCATCCCCAACCTGGCCAGCCTGATCCTGACCCACCATGCCGATGGCGAGGTTCCCGGGATCAGCGAGGTGCCGGAGGAGGAGCAGCCGCCGGTGTGGCTGGTGTTCTGGTCGTTCCGGGTCATGGTCGGGCTGGGCTTCCTGATGATCGGGG
This sequence comes from Halomonas sp. SSL-5, assembly GCF_030708455.1. GTDB lineage: Bacteria > Pseudomonadota > Gammaproteobacteria > Pseudomonadales > Halomonadaceae > Halomonas. The sequence continues at coordinate 156,569 of NZ_JAUYWF010000010.1, read as the reverse complement.
TCGCCCTGGCCGGGCTGTGGCTGCGTCGCGGTGGCCGCCTCTATCGGCATCGCGGCTTCCTGCAGACGCTGCGCGTGATGAGCGTGACGCCCTTCATCGCGGTGCTGGCCGGCTGGTTCGTGACCGAGACCGGGCGCGCACCCTGGCTGGTCTACGGCATCATGACCCACGCGGAGGGGGTGACCCCGTCGCTGACCGGTGGCATGGCGCTGTTCACCCTGCTCGGCTACATGGCGGTCTACGCCGTGGTGTTCGCCTGCGGTCTCTATTACCTGACCCGGGTGGTGCGCCAGGGCATGTTGCCCGAATCGGGTGACGACACCGGTGAGGCCCATCACGCCAAGCGTCCCTTCTCGGCAGTCAACGCCCGCTTCGACGACGATGCGGCCCCGACCTGGAGGCAGTGACATGGAATCCTTCGATCTCTCCGTGATCTGGGCGCTGATCATCGGCTTCGGCGTGATCATGTACGTGCTCATGGATGGCTTCGACCTCGGCCTCGGCATCCTCTACCCCTTCGCGCCGAACGAGGAGGCCCGGGACGTGATGATGAACTCCGTGGCGCCGGTGTGGGATGGCAACGAGACCTGGCTGGTGCTGGGCGGGGCCGGCCTGCTGGGCGCCTTCCCGCTGGTCTACTCGGTCTATCTGCCGGCGCTCTATATCGGGGTCTTCCTGATGCTGGCCGGGCTGATCTTCCGCGGCATCGCCTTCGAGTTCCGCTTCAAGTCGCGGCGCAATCGGGTGTGGTGGAACCGCGCCTTCTGCTGGGGCTCCGCGGTGGCCGCCTTCGCCCAGGGGGCGGTGGTGGGCGCCTATATCGAGGGCTTCCCGGTGGAGGACTTCGTCTTCGTCGGCGGTGCCCTGGACTGGCTGACCCCCTTCGCGGTGCTCACCGGGGTCAGCCTGATGACGGGCTATGCGCTGCTCGGCGCCACCTGGCTGATCCTCAAGTCGGAAGGCGAGGTGCAGCGCTGGGCCTATCGCATCACCCCGGCCCTGCTGCTGGCGGTGCTCTCCGCCTTCGCCATGATCAGTTTCTGGACCCCGCTGGTGGACCCCGCGGTGTTCCAGCGCTGGTTCAACCATATCCACCTGATCTGGGTGCTGCCGACCCTGGCCCTGGCCTGTGCCGCCTGGCTGGTGATGGCCGTCTACCGTCGCCAGGAGGGCCAGCCGTTCATCGCCACCCTGGGGCTGTTCCTCTTCACCTACCTGGGCCTGGTGGCCAGCAAGTGGCCGGTGATCGTGCCGCCGAACTACACGATCTGGGACGCCGCCTCGGCGCCCGAGTCGCAGCTCTTCCTGCTGATCGGCGTGCTCTTCGTGATCCCCATCGTGCTGGCCTATACCGCCTGGACCTACTGGGTGTTCCGCGGCAAGGTCCGTCCCGGCGACGGCTACCACTAGGCGGTGGCCGGTCGCCGTAGCGTCACCGGGCGAGCGTCCCGGTGGCTGGCCGCGCATGCCGCCGCGCAGCGTCGCCGCCTCGGCCTGGCGGTCGCCGCCGGGATGGCCGCCACCCTGGCGACCATGGGGCAGCTGGCGCTGCTGGCCCGCTTCGTCAGCGAGCTGCTGGTCGAGAAGGTGCCGTCAGCCGCGCTGGTCCCCCTGGCGCTGGGCATGCTGGGACTGCTGGGGGGCCGCAGTCTGGCGCTGTTTACCCAGGAGCGACTGGGAGTCGCCGCCAGCCTGGCGTTGCGTCGTCGGGTGCGGGCCGAGCTGCTCGACCACCTGGCGCGCCTGGGGCCGGCGGGGCTCGCCGCGCGCCACTCGGCGTCGCTGGCCAGTCAGCTGGTGGAGCAGGTGGAGGCCCTGGATGGCTATGTGGCGCGCTATCGCCCCCAGCGACTACTGGCGGTCATCCAGCCGCTGCTGGTGCTCGCCGCCGTCGCCTGGCTCGACTGGCTGGCGGCGCTCTTCCTGGTGCTCTCGGCACCGCTGATCCCCTTGTTCATGGCCCTGGTGGGCATGGGTGCCGAGCGCCTCAATCGCGAACAGTTCGAGGCGGTATCGCGGCTCGCCGGCCACTTCATCGACCGCGTGCGGGCGGTCAGCACCCTGCAGCTCTTCGGTCGCACCCGGGAGGCCACCGACGAGGTCCATGCCGCCGCCGATGACTATCGCCGGCGCAGCCTGCGCACCCTGCGCGTGGCCTTCCTCTCCTCGGCGGTGCTGGAGTTCTTCGCCTCGGTGGCCATCGCCGTGGTGGCGATCTATGTCGGCTTCGGCCTGCTCGGCTATATCGGCTACGGCCCCTCGCCCGAGCTGACCCTCTACAGCGGCCTGCTGGTGCTGCTGTTCGCCCCGGAGTTCTTCCAGCCGCTGCGCGTGCTCTCCCAGCACTATCACGACCGTGCCGCGGCCCTGGGGGCGGCCGATGGCCTGGTGGCGCTGCTCGACGAGGACCCCGTGGCGCTGCGTGGCGAGTCCGAGGAGGCCCATCCGGCGCCGGCGGGCGAGCTGGTGCGCCTCGAGGGCGCCTGCGTCGACTACCCGGGGCGCGGCCGCGTGCTGGGGCCGCTGGACCTGACCCTGGTCCCGGGCGAGGTGGTGGCGATCACCGCCCCCTCGGGCGGGGGCAAGTCCACGCTGCTTTCGCTGCTCGCCGGCTTCCTGGGGCCGGGCGAGGGGCAGCGGCTGACGGCCCCGGGGCTGCGTTTCGCCTGGATGGACCAGCGCCCGCTGCTGATCCAGGGCAGCCTGGCCGACAACCTGCGCCTGGCCGCCCCCGGGGCGGATGACGAGAGGTGTCTCGAGGCGCTCCGGCGCGCCGGCCTGGGCGAGCTGCTCACACGGCTGCCCGCGGGGCTCGCCACGCCGCTGAGCGAGCGCGGCACCGGGCTCTCCGGGGGCCAGGCCCAGCGCCTGGCGCTGGCCAGGGTGTTTCTCGGCGATGCGCCGCTGGTGCTGCTCGACGAGCCCACGGCGAGCCTCGACGCCGAGACTGAAGCGCGGGTCATCGCCGCGCTGGGTGAACTCGCCGAGCAGGGGCGCTGCCTGGTCATCGCCACGCATCATCCGGCGTTGATGGCACTGGCCGACCGGCGCCTGGCACTGGATGCAAGGGGAGGGCGGTCGCCATGAAGCGCTCCGACGAGGGTCGCCGAGGCCTGCTCGCCGAGCTGGCCCCCTGGCTCGCCATGCTGGCCCGTCATCGCGGGCGGCTGGCCGGTGGCACCGGACTGATGGCGCTGACCCTGGTCGCGGCCATCGGCCTGCTGGCCCTCTCCGGCTGGTTCATCACCGCCACCGGCCTCACCGGGCTGCTGCTGGCCGCCGGCGTGGCGGCGCGGCTGGATGTCTACCTGCCCGGGGGCGGAATCCGCGCCTTCGCCGTGACCCGCACGGTGGCCCGCTACCTGGAGCGGCTCTACAACCACGACACCGTGCTGCGCCTGCTCGCCGACCTGCGCGGGCGCCTCTTCGCCGTGGTGGCCGGCCTCGACGCCCACGCCCTGGCGCAGCGTCGCGCCAGCGACTGGCTCAACCGCCTGACCGCCGATATCGACGCCCTGGACAGCCTCTTCCTGCGCCTGCTGGCACCCGCCGCGGTGGCGCTGCTGGCGATCCTGGGACTGGCGGCCTTCCTGGCCCTGTTCGCCCCGACGGTGGGACTCGCCGTGGGCGGGCTGCTGCTGGCAGGCTGGGCCTGGCTGGTGGTCGGCCAGGCGCGCCTGGGCATGGCCGCCAGCCGGCGCCAGGTCGCGGGTCGCGAGGCGCTGAGGGGGCGCCTGGTGGAGCAGCTTCAGGGGATGGCGGAACTGGAGGCCTACGGGGCCCTGGCCGATCATCGCCGACGCCTCGACGCCCTGGAGGCCGAACTCTACCGGGACCAGCGTCGGCTCGGCACCCTGGTGGCGCTGGGCAATGCCCTGTCTGTCATGCTGGTCGGGGCGGCCGCGCTCGCGGCGCTGTGGCTCGCCGCCACGGCCTGGCAGGCCGGTGGGCTCTCGGGCCCCCTGGCGGTGATGATGCCCCTGGCGGTGCTGGCCATGAGCGAGGCGCTGGCCGGCCTTCCCGCCGCCTTCACCTGGCTGGGGGCCACCCGGGGCGCGGCAGCAAGGCTCAACGGCCTGCGCCAGGCCGCGGACAAACCCGTGGCGGAGGCCGGCGAGGCACCACCCCCCGGGCCCCTCTCGGTCGAGATGGCGGCAGTATCGCTGCGCTACCCTGGCGCGCCGCTGCCGGCGCTTGAGGAGGTGTCTCTGCGTCTGGCCCCCGGCGAGCGGCTGGCGCTGTGCGGCGCCTCGGGGGCGGGCAAGTCCAGCGTGGTGGCGCTGCTGCTGCGCCAGCTCACTCCCGCCGCCGGCGAGATCCGGCTGGGTGATGCGGCGCTCTCGGCCTGGCCCGAGGCCGAGCTGCGTCGGCGCGTGGCGGCGCTGACCCAGCGCATCGACCTGCTCGACGACAGCCTGGCCGGCAACCTTCGGTTGGCCCGCCCCGAGGCCGGGGAGGGTGAGCTGTGGGCGGCGCTCGCCTGGGTGGAGCTGGCGGCCTGGGCCCAGGCCCTTCCCGAAGGGCTCGCGACAAGGGTGGGCGAGGGCGGCCGGCGCCTCTCCGGCGGCCAGGTGCGGCGCCTCGCCCTGGCGCGCCTGCACTTGATGGACCCCGACCTGGTGCTGCTCGACGAGCCCTTCGCCGGGCTGGACGCCGCCAGCGTGGCACGCCTGCGGCCGCGCCTGGATGCCTGGCTGTCGGGCCGCACCACGCTCTTCCTGGTCCATCAGCTGGATGGCGGGGCCTTCGATCCGCCGGGGATCGATCGGCGCCTGACGCTGGTCGAAGGACGCCTGGCAGGGTATACCTGAACCCGCTCAGCTTTCTTGAATCCACCTTCTCGAGGAGTCGACCATGTCTGTCAGGGATGCAGCACCGCGGCGCGGCCGCCGCCATACCCCCCTTCGCCTCGCCGTCACCCTGGCCGCCGCCTGGCCCATGGGCGCGGTCCTGGCCGAGTCGCTGCCGGTGGAGGCGGTGACCCTCTCTTCCGGTGGCCTGGCCGAGGTGCAGCGTCACGCCACCCTCGACGGCGACGGGACCCTGCTGCTGGAGGTGCCTCTCGAGCAGGTCGACGACGTGCTCAAGAGCCTGGTGGTCCGCGACCCCGCGGGGCGACTGAAGGGACTCAGCCTCGACGGCCTGGCCACCCAGGAGGAGACCTTCCGCCGGCTGCCCTTCGGGCCCCAGGACCTGGGGTCGGTGGCGCGCCTGGCCGCGACCCTCCAGGGGGTGGAGGTGCGCGTCAGCGCCGGTGGCCAGCGCCTCGAGGGGCTGTTGCTGGGCGTCGCCATGAGCAAGCCCGACGACGAGGGCCGCCGCGTGGCCACCCTGTCGCTGCTCGATGAGGCCGGCAGCGTGGCGACGCTGCGCCTGGGCGACGATGCGCGTCTGGAGATCCTCGATGCGACCCTGCGCGAGCGCCTGGGCCAGGCCGCCGAGGTCAGCGGCCGGGCACGCACCGACCAGATACGCTGCATCGCCATCGACCTCGAGGGGGAGGGCGAGCGTGAGGTGTCGCTGACCTATGTGGTGGCCGCCCCGGTCTGGAAGAGCGCCTACCGGCTGCTGCTCGAGGCCGAAGACAGGGCGCGACTGCAGGCCTGGTCGGTGGTCGAGAACGCCAGCGGCAGTGACTGGGACGACGTGGCCCTGACCCTCTCCAGCGGCGCCCCGGTGACCCTGACCCAGCGCCTGCTGGAGCGCTACTGGCCGACACGCCCGGAGGTGCCGGTCAGCGCCGATGCCACCGCGCCGGTTCGACACGACGAAGGCACCATCGCCGAGTCCCGTGCCGCCCGACTGGAGTCCGCCATGGCCTTCGGTGCCGCCGCCGAGGATCGCGCTCAGGTGGCCCCCTCGGCGCCGGCCCGGCGACCCGAGGTGCGCGAGAGCGCCACCGCCGCCACCTGGCGGCTGCCCGTCCCGGTGGACCTGGACGCCGGGCGCACCCTGTCGCTGCCCTATATCGATGCCGAGGTACCCGCGCGTCGCGTCTCGCTCTATCAGCCCGAGCGTGGCGAGCGCCATCCGGTCGCCGCGGTGCGCCTGGAGAACACCACCGACGCCTGGCTGCCGCCGGGGCTGGTCACCGTCTATGACGCCGAGGTCGGCCATGTGGGGGACGTCGACCTGCCCGGTATCCCGGCCGGCGAGTCGCGGCTGGCGAGCTTCGCCGCCGACCGCCAGGTGCGGGTGGTGGAGAGTTCACGTCCCGAGGAGCGGCTCGAGCGGATGGTGATCGTCGACGGCGCCCTGCGCCTCACCCACGTGTCGCGGCGACTCACCCGCTACGCGGTGGAGAACGACGCCCGCGAGGCCCGCGAGGTGCTGATCGAACACCCGCGCCGCGAGGGCTGGGAGTTCGCCTCCGAGGCCCTGGCCGAGAGCACGCCGAGCCATCATCGCCTGGCGCTCTCCCTGGATGCCGGAGAGAGCGGCGAGGTGGCGGCCGTGGAAACGCTGACTCGCCGCCAGAGCGTGGCCCTGGTCGATGCCGGCGAGGCGCAGCTGGTGCAGTGGCGCGAAGCCGCCGAGGGGAAGACCGCCGAGGGACTCGAGGCCGTGCTGGAGCGGCGCCGGGCCCTGGCCGAGGTGGAGCGAGAGCTCGAGCGCATCGCTCGGGAACTGGGTCGCGCCGCCGAGAGCCAGGCGCGGATCCGCGACAACCTGGCGGCGGTGGGCACCGACAACGACCTCGGGCAGCGCTACCTGGGCGATCTCGAGGCCGCAGAGGAGCGCATCGCCGAGCTGGAGGATCAGCGTCAGCACGCCGAGGCCGAGCGCGAGAGACGCCGCGAGGCGCTGGCCGAGACCCTGCGTAAGCTGCCCTGAGGGCGTCGAGAGGGTCAAAGAGGGCGTTGATACGGTCAAGAGGGCGTTGAGGCCAGGGGCTTTGCGCGGTGGCCCGCTTTCTATCAGGATGGAGTGACAGGACCGAGGAGAGCGAGACGAGCCATGCGCGATTTCCTGACCCGCCTGCCCAAGGCCGAACTGCACCTGCATATCGAGGGAGCGCTCGAGCCCGAGCTGATGTTCACCCTGGCCGAGCGCAATGGGGTCGCGCTGCCCTACGCCACGGTGGAGGAGGCGCGCGCCGCCTATGACTTCTCCGACCTGCAGTCCTTCCTTGATCTCTACTACCAGGGCATGAGCGTGCTGCACACCGCCCAGGACTTCCATGACCTGGCCATGGACTACTTCCGGCGCGCCCACGCCGAGGGAGTGGTCCACGTAGAGATGCACTTCGACCCCCAGGCCCACCTGGCGCGCGGGGTCGAGCTGTCGGTGGTGATGGAGGGGCTCTCCCTGGCGCGGCGCGAGGCGGCCCGGGAACTGGGACTCTCCACCGCCCTGATCATGGCCTTCCTGCGCGACCGCGACGCCGAGGAGGCGCTCAGGGTGCTGGAGGAGGCCGCTCCCTACTGGGAGATGCTCGACGCCGTGGGGCTGGACAGCGCCGAGCGGGGCAACCCACCGGAGAAGTTCGTAGAGGTCTTCGAGCGCGCCCGGCAACTCGGCATTCCGCGGGTGGCCCACGCCGGCGAGGAGGGGCCGCCGGCCTATATCCGCGGGGCCCTGGAGCACCTCGGCGTGTGCCGCATCGACCACGGCGTGCGCTGCCTGGAGGACCCGGAGCTGGTCGCCCGGCTGCGCGACGAGCGGGTGGTGCTCACCGTCTGTCCGCTCTCCAACGTGCGCCTCAAGGTGGTCGAGCGCCTCGAGGAGCACCCGCTGCCGCGCCTGCTGGCCGAGGGGCTCAACGTCACCCTCAACTCCGACGACCCGGCCTACTTCGGCGGCGGCATGCTGGAGAACTTCCTCGCCTGCCAGCGCGCCTTCGACTGGGACGAGGCCACCTTCCGCCGCCTGGCCGGCAACGCCATCGAGGCGGCCTTCGTCGACGAGGCCCGGCGCGACGAACTTCGCCGGCTGCTGGCCGAGGCGTAGAGCCACTCTAGGCTTTGTCTGAAAAGTCGGCGAGCGAAGGTCAGACAAGGCAAAAATCGGCGAAAAGACGGAGTTTACGGGTTGTAAATGAGTACTTTGAGTCGATTTTTAACGCCGTATGGCCGAGCGCAGCCAGTTTTCGGACAGAGCCTAGGGGCGGCGGTGCTGGAGCCGGCCGCCTGCCCAGGTCTCGGCCACGCAGCGATCGTCGCCCATCATCATCAGCGCGAAGAGGGTCTCGGCCAGGCTGCGGCAGCGCGCCGTGCGCCGCGCCAGCAGCGGCGTGGCGGCGGGGTCGAGCACCACCAGGTCGGCGTCCATGCCCGGCGCCAGGCGGCCGATGCGCTGATCCAGCGAGAGGGCCCGGGCGTTGCCCAGGGTGAGTCCGTAGAAGCCCTGCCAGGCGGTGAGCGGCTGGCCGCGCAGCTGCCCCACCTGGTAGGCGGCCTTCAGCGTGGCCAGGCCCGAGAGGTCGGTGCCGCCCCCCACGTCGCTGGCGTAGGTGACGTTGAGGGCCATCTCCCGGGCGGCCTGGCGGTCGAAGAGCCCGCTGCCCAGGAAGAGGTTGGAGCTGGGGCAGAAGGCGAGGTTGGCCCCGCACTCGGCCAGTCGACCGCGCATCGCCTGGTCCAGGTGGATGCCGTGGGCGAAGGTGCTGCGCGGCCCCACCAGGCCGGATGTCTCGTAGACCTCCAGGTAGTCGCGGCTGCCCGGGAAGAGCTCCGCCACCCAGTCCAGCTCGCCGGTGTTCTCGGCCAGGTGGGTCTGCAGCCAGAGGCTTTCGTCGTTGCGCAGCAGCGCGCCGGTGGCGTCCAGCTGGGCGCGGCTGGAGGTGGGGGCGAAGCGCGGGGTCAGGCTGTAGCCCAGACGCCCCTTGCCGTGCCAGTCGCCGATCAGCCGCTCGCTGTCGCGGATGCCGCCCACGACGTCGTCGGTGAGTCCTTCGGGGGCGTTGCGGTCCATCAGCACCTTGCCGGCCAGCATGCAGAGGCCGCGCCGGTGGCTCGCCGCGAGGAAGGCGTCCACCGAGGCGGGGTGGCTGGAGCAGAACACCTGGGCGGTGGTGGTGCCGACCCGCAGCAGCTCATCGAGGAAGGCCTCTGAGAGCGCCGCGGCGTGGTCCGGGTCGGCGAAGCGCAGCTCCTCGGGGAAGGTGTAGTCGTTTAGCCAGTCGAGCAGCTGGCGCCCGTAGGAGGCGATGATCTCCAGCTGCACGTAGTGCACGTGGCTGTCGATAAAGCCGGGGGTGATCAGCTTGCCACGATGGTCGACCACCTCGATGCCGGGGGGCAGTAGGGGGGCCAGGGTGGCATAGTCGTCCACGGCGCGGAGTCGGCCGTTCTCGATCCACACCGCGCCATCGGGGTGGTGGCGCACGCTGCCCGGCGCCGGGGTGTCGTCGTCCCCGGGGTCGGCATCGAAGCTCAGCAGTTCGGCGCGCAGCACGCGCGAGTCTGTCGTCGTCATGGTGTCGAACTCATCATCTGGTATCACCGGGGCTGATCCGGCGGCAGGCCTCCTTTTTCCTCTTCGACCTGCCCCCGGCGCCCCTAGGTTCCGGGGGTAGCCCTTTTGAAAGTGGCCCTCAGTTCGGCGGGGTCCAGGCCGCGCTGGTCGGGGCGCTCGGCCTCTGCCGTCAGTGGCAACAGCTCGGCCACGCTGGCCAGCGCGATGGCGTAGGGGGTCTTGTCGCCGCCCCTCCTTTCACTCTGATTCGGGCTCGCCGCCATGCCGATCGGGCAGCGCACCCGGGCCAGCGCCGACTCATCGTGGCCGGCGTCCCGCAGCCGCGAGCGGAAGCTCGCCCACTTGCTCTGTGATCCGATCAGGCCCAGCGATGCCGTGTCGCCGCGACACAGCAGGGCGTCCACCAGGGCGCGGTCCTCGGCGTGGTCGTGGGTCATCACCAGGGCATGGCTGCCGGCGGGCAGCTCGGCCACGGCGGCGGCCGGGTCCGTGGTGCGCCGGCACTCCAGGCGCGGGATCTCGTTGGCCCAGGCCGGGAAGGCGTCGTCGCGGCTGTCGTGCCACAGGATCTGCCAGCCCAGGGGCTCGGCCAGCCGTACGATCTCGCGGCCGACGTGGCCGGCGCCGAACAGCGCCAGGGTCACGGGGCTACCCGGGAAGACCTCCAGCAGCACATTGACGAAGCCGCCACAGCACTGGCCGCTGCGCCCGCCGAGGCTGAAGGCCTCGAGGCTCATGCCGGGCTCGTTGGCCTCGAGGCGGCGGCGAGCCGCCTCGATGGTCTGCCACTCGAAGGTGCCGCCGCCCAGGGTATCGAAGACGGCATCCGCGGTGATCACCATCCGCGCCCCGGGCTCCCGCGGGGTGGAGCCGGCGCTGGTCACCTGGGTCGCCAGTACATGGGGCACCCCCTCGCGCTGCAGCCGGTGGAGGGCGGCGTGCCAGCTCTCGGCGCGTGCGATCATGGCGTCGCCTCCCGGCGCTGGCGCTGCGCCTCGGCGGCCATCAATACTCGCTCCGGGGTGGCCGGGGTGTCGAGGCGCGGCGCCTCGCGGTAGTCGGCCAGGCTCGCCAGGGCGTCGCGCAGTGCCGACCACACCGAGATGGCCAGCATCAAGGGCGGCTCGCCCACCGCCTTGGAGCGGTAGAGGCTGGCCATGGAGTTGGGGTGGCCCTCCATCAGCGCGACGTTGAAGCGCGGCGGCAGGTCGCCGAAGGTGGGAATCTTGTAGGTGGCCGGGCCCTCGGAGAGCAGCCGCCCCCCCTCGTCCCAACGGAGCTCCTCGCTGGTCAGCCAGCCCATGCCCTGGATGAAGCCGCCCTCCACCTGGCCGGCGTCGATGGCCGGGTTGAGGGAGTCGCCCACATCGTGGAGGATATCGACCCCCTCCACCCGGTACTCGCCGCTCAGGGTGTCCACCCGCACCTCGGCCACCGCGGCGCCGAAGGCGTAGTAGTAGAAGGGACGCCCCTGGCCGGTCTGGCGGTCGTAGTGGATCAGCGGGGTGGCGTAGAAGCCCTTCTCGGAGAGCGAGACCCGCCCGAAGTAGGCCGCCTGCACCAGCTCCCCCCAGGGGATGCGCCGCTCGCTCTCGCCTTCACCCGCCACCAGGTGACCGTCCGCCAGGCGCATGCCCTCGCGGTCCAGGCCTTGGTCCGTATAGAGGTGCTCGGTGGCGAAATCGAACAGGCGCTCCTTGAGCCTCAGGCAGGCGTCCCGGGCGGCCATGCCGTTGAGGTCGGCGCCGCTGGAGGCGGCGGTGGGCGAGGTGTTGGGCACCTTGTCGGTGCGCGTGGCGGTGATGCGCACGGCGTCGAGATCGAGGCCCAGCTCCCGGGCCACCACCTGGCAGATCTTGGTGTGCAGCCCCTGGCCCATCTCGGTGCCGCCGTGGTTGATCTGCACGCTGCCGTCGGTATAGACGTGGAGCAGGGCGCCCGCCTGGTTGAGGTGCTTGGCGGTGAAGGAGATGCCGAACTTCACCGGGGTCAGCGCCAGACCGCGCTTGATCACCGGGCTCTCGGCGTTGAAGGCGGCGATCTCGTCGCGCCGCGCCCAGTAGTCGCTGCTCGCCTCCAGGCGTTCGATCAGCTCATGGAGCAGGCCGAGCTGCTCCACGCTCTGGCCATAGTGGGTGGTCTCTCGTCCGGGGCGATAGAGGTTGCGCTTGCGGATGGTCAGCGGGTCCTCGCCCACGCGACGGGCGATATCGTCCATGGCCGCCTCGACCGCCATCATCCCCTGCGGGCCGCCGAAGCCGCGGAAGGCGGTGTTGGAGGCGAAATGGGTGCGCGCACGATGGCCGGTGACCCGCGCCTGGCCCAGGGAGTAGGCGTTGTCGGCGTGGAACATGGCGCGGTCGACGATGGCGTCCGAGAGGTCCGGGGAGTAGCCGCAGTCGCCGATCACGGTGATCTCGCCACCCTGGATCACGCCCCGTTCGTCCACCCCCAGCCGGTAGCGGTTGTGGAAGGGGTGGCGCTTGCCGGTGACGCGCATGTCCTCGCCTCGTGGCAGACGCAGCTTGGCCGCGCGGCCGGTGCGCCGGCTGATCAGCGCGGCCATGCAGGCCCAGGGCGAGGCCTGGGTCTCCTTGCCGCCGAACCCGCCGCCCATGCGCCGCACCTCCACGGTGACCGCGTGCAGGGGCACCCCCAGCACCTCGGCCACCAGCTTCTGGGTCTCGCTGGGGTGCTGGTTGGAGGTGTACACCACCACGCCCTCATCCTCGGTGGGGGTGACCAGGCAGGCCTGGCCCTCCAGGTAGAAGTGCTCCTGGCCGCCGACGAACTGCTCGCCCTCCACCCTCAGCGGTGCCTCGGCCAGGCTGGCCGCCCAGTCGCCGCGCGCCTGGACATGGGTGGGGCGCACGAATTCCTCGCGCTCCGCGGCGGCCACCGCATCGAGGCTCGCCGGCTGCTCGTCGATCTCCACGACGCCGGCATCGAGGGCCGCCTTCACCGCCTCCCGGGCGGCGCGGTGGCTCTCGGCGGCCACCGCGAAGAGCACCTGGCCGGCGTAGCTGATCTCCTCCTCCACGAATAGGGGGTCGCCGGGGAAGACCGGCCCGATATCGGTGTGGCCGGGCACCTCATGAAAGCCTACGGCGTCCACCACGCCCGGCAGGGCGCGGACCCGGTCGAGGTCGAGGCGCCTCAGGCGGCCATGGGCCACCGGCGAGAGGGCCAGCGCCAGGTGCAGGCAGTTCGCCGGCACCGTCAGGTCGTCGATATAGGCGGCCCGGCCGGTGACGTGCTTGATGGCGCTCTCGTGGGCGCGGGCGCTGCCGGCGGGACCGGCGCCGGGGGCCTCCCGGGTCACGGACTCACGGGCCGCGGGGCCGTCGCCCTGGAGGCGGCCCTCGAGGTCGCGACGCGCCGCGGCGGCGTCGGGCCCCACGTCGTCATGCCGGGTGTCGGGCGCCTTGGTCGAAAGCCTAGTGAGCGTACGCATCGAGCATCACCTCCCGGGCGCTGGTGGATGGCGTGTCCTGGTCGCCGGCGGCCATCACCAGGCGCAGGCGTTCGAGCAGGTTGGCGGCGGAGAGGCGGCGGTAGTCGGCGCTGCCGCGCACATCGGACATCGGCCGGAAGTCCTCAGTCAGGGCGGCGCGGGCCGCCGCGAAGGCCGTTTCCGTCGGTTCCTGCCCCTCCAGGGCCGCCTCGGCGGCCGCGGCGCGCTTCGGGATGGCCGCCATGCCGCCGAAGGCGAGGCGCACGTCGCGCAGCACGCCTTCCTCGAGGCGCCAGGCGAAGGCGCCGAGCACCGCGGAGATGTCGTCCTCGCGCCGCTTGGAGAGCTTCCAGACCTTCAGGTGTCGTCCCGCCTCTGGCCTGGGCAGGAAGATGGCGCGGATCACCTCGCCTTCGCACTCCTTGTCCTGGTTCAGTGCGGTCTTCTTGTAGTCGAGGAAGAAGTCGTCCAGGGGCAGCTCGCGTTCACCCTTCGGTCCGGCGAGCCATAGCCGCGCGCCCAGGGCGAGCAGCACCGGCGGGGTATCGCCGATGGGGGAAGCGTTGGCGATGTTGCCGCCCAGGGTGCCGCGGTTGCGCACCTGAGCCGAGCCCAGCCGGTGCAGCAGGTGGGCGAAGGCCGGATAGTGCTCGGCGAGCAGCGGCTCGAGCCGCGCATAGGTCACCGCGCCGCCGATCCACCAGCCGGCGCGGCCATCCGCGAGGGTGGTTTCCTCGAGGGCAGCGAGCTCGGCCACCCGGGTGACGTCCACCACCCGCGGGAAGCGGGCCAGGCGCTGGGTCACCTCGAGCCACAGGTCGGTGCCGCCGGCGACGAGCGGCGCCTCGGGGTGGGCGCGACGCTCGGCGATCAGCGCCTCCAGGATCGTAGGCTGGACGAAGGCGGCCTCGGGCGCCGCCTCCTGCGGCGGGGCCGCGGCGTCCACGGCGAGGTCGAGCCACTCGGCGCGCGCCTCGGGGTAGTCGCCCATGGCCAGCGCCGCGTCGCGGATCGGACGGTAGCCGGTGCAGCGGCAGAGGTTGCCGCCGAGCGCGGCCTCGAGGCGCTCCGGGGTCAGGGGCGCCGGACGCTCTCCATCTCCCCGTCGCTGACTTTCATGCAGGGTGAAAAGCGACATCACGATACCCGGGGTACAGAAGCCGCACTGGCTGCCGTGGTGCTCGACCATGGCCGCCTGGGCGGGGTGCAGGGTCTCGCCCCGGGCCAGCCCCTCCACGGTGACCAGGGCGCGGCCCTGGAGCTGGTGGGCCGGGGTGATGCAGGCGTTGGCGGCGTGGTAGCGGGTCTTGCCCTCGGCGTCTGGCTCGCCGATGGCCACCGTGCAGGCGCCGCAGTCGCCGGTGGCGCAGCCCTCCTTGGTGCCGGTCTGGCCCAGGGTGTCGCGCAGGAGCTCGAGCACGGTGGTGTCGGGCGAGGCCTCGCACCGGCGGGGCTGCCCGTTGAGCAGGAAGTCGATCATCGTGTTGTCTCTGTTCTTGATTGCGACTCGTTGTTGCGACCGGCGATCGCGTCGGGATGCGTGTCAGGCATCAACTTGACCGCTCGGTCAGGAATGACTTCAGCATGGTCCAGACAAGGGGGCTTTGCAAGGTCCTGCTCCTCGGCCCTCTCCGCCCTGGCCCGTCGCCTCACGCTGGAGCAGCCTGCCCAGACAGCCTGTGTCGGGCCCCGTTTGCACGCCCCCGGGGCATGCGGCAAACTCGCCCCAATCTTTCCTACCGCCAGGAGGCGCTTGATGAGCCAGGGTGACGTCCCCGCGAACCCCGGGAGGGAGGGTGGTAACGGCGCCACCCGGGAGCGCAACGAGCGCGAGATCCTGGCCGCCGCCGAGCGGGTCTTCGCCGCCCACGGTTACCGCGGCGCCAGCCTGGCCGACATCGCCGAGCAGGCGGGGCTGCCCAAGTCGAACGTCCTCTACTATATGGGCAGCAAGCGGGGCCTCTACGTTCGCCTGCTGGAGCGGATGATGGCGCGCTGGAACGCCCTGCTCGACGACATCTCCGTGGAGGACGACCCCGCCGAGGTGCTGGAGGCCTTCATCCGCAGCAAGATGCGCCTCTCCCGGCGTCATCCCGAGGGGTCGCGGCTGTTCGCCGCCGAGATCCTGGGTGGCGCTCCCTTCCTGCAGGAGTACCTGCGCGGCGACCTGCGCGACTGGGTGCAGGCGCGCGCGACGATCTTCCGCCGGTGGGCCGAGCGCGGCCTGATGGACCCGGTGGATCCGGTGTGGTTGATCTTCCTGATCTGGTCGGCCACCCAGCACTACGCCGACTTCGAGGCACAGGTGCTCGGCATCACCGACCGCGATTCGCTGAGCGACGCCGACGTGGAGTCGATCACCGCCTTCCTGACCCGGGTGATCCTCCAGGGGTGCGGTGTGCGGCCGCGCACCGAGCCCGCCGCCGACTGAAGCGCCTATGTCCCTGCCCATCGACTCCCGTCTCACCGCCATCCAGGCGTCCCTGGCCGACCATCCCCGTGCGCTGCTGGTGGCCGAACCCGGCGCCGGCAAGACCACCCGGGTGCCGCTTTCCCTGCTCGAGGCGCCCTGGGCCCGCGAGGGGAGGCTGCTGCTGCTGGAGCCGCGGCGGGTAGCGGCGCGCCTGGCCGCCGGCTTCATGGCCGAGAGCCTGGGCGAGCGCGTCGGGGAGACCGTCGGCTACCGCATGCGCGGCGAGAGTCGCGTCGGCCCGCACACCCGCCTGGAGGTGGTCACCCAGGGGGTGCTGACCCGCATGCTGCAGGAGGACCCCCTGCTCGAGGGCGTGGCCGGCATCCTCTTCGACGAGTTCCACGAGCGCAGCCTGGAGGCGGACCTGGGCCTGGCGCTGGCGCTTGATGCCCAGTCGGTGCGTGACGACCTGCGCCTGCTGGTGATGTCGGCGACCCTGGATGTCGAGGCCCTGCTCGGGGTGCTGGGGGAGGCGACCCCGGTGATCGACTGCCCCGGGCGTAGCTTTCCCGTCGAGACTCGCCACCGCGCCCTCACTGCACGCGACGACACCGCCCCCCAGCAGGCCAGGGCGCTGCTCGACGCCATGGCGCAGCAGGAGGGCGACGCCCTGGTGATCCTGCCCGGGGTGGCGGAGATTCGCCGGCTGGCCCGGGAACTCGCCGGCCGGGCGCCTGAGCTTGTCGTGATGGAACTGCACGGCAGGCTGCCCCTGGCGGCACAGCGCCGCGCCCTGCGCCCGGACGCCGACGGGCGCCGGCGGGTGGTGCTGGCCACCGCCATCGCCGAATCCAGCGTTACCGTGGATGGCGTGCGCCTGGTGATGGATGCGGGCCTCGAGCGGGTGCCGGTGTTCCAGCCCCGAAGCGGCCTGACCCGCCTCGAGACCCGCCGTGTCAACCGTGCCAGCGCCGACCAGCGCCGCGGCCGTGCCGGCCGCCAGGGACCGGGCCTCTGCCTGCGGCTATGGGCCGAGGAGCAGCCGCTGGTGCCCCATGGCGAGCCGGAGATCCGCCAGGCGGACTTGGCGCCGCTGGCCTTCGAGCTGGCCCGTTGGGGCATCACCGACCCGAGCCAGTTGGCCTGGGTGACCCCGCCACCCGCCGCGGCGCTGGCCGCAGGGCGCGACCTGCTGCATCGCCTGGGGCTACTGGACGACGCCTGGCACCTGACCGAGCGGGGACGCGCCGCCGCCCGCTGGCCCACCCATCCGCGCCTGGCGACGATGCTGGAGCGTGCCGTCGAGCTCGACGCGGTGCCGTTGGCCTGCGCCCTGGTGGCGGCACTCGAACAGCGTGGCCTGGACGACGAACGCGATCTGGAACGGGCGCTGCAGGCGCGGCTCAAGGCGCCTCGGGAGCATCGCCAGTGGCGGCGCGACGCCGAGCGGCTGGCCCGCATCGCCGGTGTGCGCCTCGAGGTGGCGAGCCTGGCCCCGCTGGGGGCACTGCTGGCCGTCGCCTACCCGGAGCGCATCGCCCAGCGCCTCGACGCCCCGGGCCGCTTCCGCCTGGCTTCCGGGGGACTGGCGACCCTGCCCGAGGCGCACCCCCTGGCCCACGCCGAGCTGCTGGTGGTCGCCGAACTCTCCGGCGAGGCGAGCGGGGCGCGGATCTTCCGCGGCGTGGGGCTTTCCCGAGCGCGGCTGGAGGCGCTCTATCCCGAGTGCGGTGAGTGGCGGGCACGGCTCGAATGGTCCGACGAGCAGGGCCGCCTCATCGGCGAGCGGGTGCTCGGCCTGGGGGCCGTGGTACTCGAGCGCCGAGCGCTCCAGGCGTTGCCGCCGGAGGCGGTGCGGCAGGCCCTGCTCGAGGCGCTGCGCCGCCGTGGCCTGCCCCGGGACGAGGCCCTCACCCAGCTGCGCGGCCGCCTGGCGCTGCTGCGCCAGACCCTGGGCGAGGAGTGGCCCGATGTCTCGGAGGAGGCGTTGCTCGCGAGTCTCGAGAGCTGGGTGGGCCCACACCTCGACGGCATCACCCGCCTGGAGGCCGTGGAGCGCCTGCCGCTCTCGCGGCTGCTGCTGGACACCCTCGACTGGCCGCTGCGCGCCCACCTCGACGAGCTCGCCCCTGAGCGCCTGGCGGTGCCCAGCGGCGCCCGCCACCGGGTCGACTACGCCCCCTGCCTGGAGGACAAGCCGCCGGTGCTGGCGGTGAAACTGCAGGAGTGCTTCGGCTGGCAGGCCTCGCCCCGGGTCGCCGATGGCCGCGAGGCGGTGCTGCTGCACCTGCTCTCGCCGGCGCGGCGACCGCTGCAGGTCACCGCCGACCTGGCGAGCTTCTGGGCGGGCGGCTACCCCGAGGTGCGCCGCGAGATGAGGGGGCGTTATCCCAAGCACCCCTGGCCCGAGGATCCTACCACCGCCGAGGCCACCGCCCGCACCAAGCGCCGTTAGGCTCTGTCAGCCTAGGCTTTGTCTGAAAAGTCGGCGAGCGAAGGTCAGACAAGGCAAAAATCGGCGAAAAGGCGGAGTTTACGGGGTGTAAATGAGTACTTTGAGTCGATTTTTAACGCCGTACGGCTGAGCGCAGCCAGTTTTCGGACAGAGCCTAGGCCTCATCGCCGCGGCGCAGCAGTCGCAGCGCCAGACCGCCCACCAGCAGCGTACCCGCGACCAGCACGCCCCACAGCAGCCAGAGTGTCCAGTCCCGGGGCGGGGTCAGCGCGGCCTCGCCGGCAAGGGTCTCGCGCTCGCCCAGACGCGCGCTGGCCGGCTCCCAGCCTTGACCCTGGCGCCGTCGCAGCGAGTCGAGCATCGGCGCCACCGCGCCCTGCTGGCGTACCACCCGGGCGCTGCCGGCCACCAGCCGCCAGGGCCCCACGCCCTCGGCCAGGAACACCACCCGCTCCGGCGTGTAGCCCAGGCGAAGCGTCGGAGGGGGACCGGCGCGAGAGGCGTCGGTAAGCAGTCGCCAGTGACGGTCGCGGCGGGTAGCGAGCAGTGCCTGGGGCGGTGAGCGTAGCTCGCCAGTCTCATCCACCAGGCGGTAGCCCGTCCACGCCGGTGTACGGGCCCGCCACTCCGCATCGCCCTCTTCGCGGCTCTCCAGTCGCCAGCGTGCGGCGTAGGGGGTGTCGCTCGTCACATCGGCGAGGCTCACCGGCAGTCGTGCCGCCAGTCGGTAGTGGAACTCGCCGCCTTCCGCGCGAACGCCTTCGAGGGACTCCCAGCTCGGCTTCGCTACCGGCCCCGACTGACGCGTCACCGCCTGGATGCCAGCGAGAACCACCGCGGACTGGCCCGGCAGCGGACGCAGCCGCAGGTAGCGGACCGCCGTGTTGCCCAGTTCGAGGCGGCGGCGCACCAGATGCGCGCCGTCGTGGGTGATATCCAGCAGCCGGCCCCGGGCCAGCAGCGTCCGCCACGTCTCGAGGTCGTCGCTCCCCTCGACGCGGTAGAGGCTGTCGACCGGGGTGATGGCACCCCAGCTCAGCGTCAGGGCGCTGACCGGGCCATCAACGGCGCCCAGGTCGACCAGGGCGGCGCCAGCCCCCCGCGCCTCGGCGCCGCCACCGCGGCTCTCGATCCGACGCAGCCGGCCCTGGGCATCCGTCTCGCCGATCAGCTCCCAATGCGTGGCATCGCTCGGCGGTGGCGCCGACAGCGGAAACCAGGGCACTCGCCGGAAGCCTTCGGCCGCCGCCGGGGCGGGCGCGGGGCGCACCAGGGTGGGCACCGCCTGGCCGCGGGCGTCGACCACCTGCAGGTCGGCCAGGGTCGGGGTGTGCAGGCTGCGGTAGACCTCCGGGGTCAGTACCAGGCCGTAGGCCGCCGCCGGCTCCTCGACGATCACCGGCCAGGCGTGACGCCAGCTCTCCTCGAGCTCCGCGGTCTCGAATTCCGCGGCCGGGGCCAGCGTCGGCCACAGCAGCAGCGTCCAAACGCCGAGGCGTCTCATGTCGCCTCCTCCTGTTGCCGCGGCGGTGCCGGGGCGATGAAGCCCACGCCGATGCATAGCAGCCCGTAGCCGATGAACGAGGCGATGCCGAGCAGATTGCCCAGGTGCTGGCGATCCACCGCCACCAGCTTGACCAGCACCACCGCCATCAGCAGTGCGGAGAGTTGCCACAGGGTGCGCTGCCGGCGCCGCGAGCCCAGCACCCAGCCGATCACGCCGAGCAGGCTCCACAGCAGGGTGAGGCCGGTCTGCACCAGGCCGAGTTCGAGCATCACCGGCGACCAGGGGGCATCACCCAACAGGTGGGCGCCGCGCAGCAGTTCCAGGGAGAGTAGCGTGAAGGCCGCGGCCCCCAGCAGGGCCGGGGCGTGGCGGGCCGCCGCCGCAGGCCAGAGGCCGCTCCGCCAGAGCTGCCAGGCGACCAGCAGCGTCGCCCACTGCACCAGCGCCAGGGGATTGGCCAGCGGCAGCCAGGGCAGCGGGAAGGGTGCGCCCGGGCGCGGCAGCAGCGTCACCCAGGCCAGCGCCAGGGCCAGCAGCACGCTTGCCGCCAACGCTGCGCGCCAGGCGAGGGCGGCATCAACCAGGGGTCGCAGTACCCAGCCCGGGCGGTGGCAGAGCAGGGCGGCGAGGGCCAGCCAGGGCAGCAGCGCGGCGGCGAGCTGCCAGGCGGGCGCCAGGTTGAGAGGCAGCGGTTGCAGCAGCAGGGTGCTGAGGAAGAGTGGCGTGGAGGCGAGCCAGGCCCCCTGGGCCCAGGCGGCGGGCGGCAGGGGCTCGTCCTGGAGCGCTTTGGAGTGTCGCGCCAGTCCCTGCAGCTGGCGATAGCCGAGCACCATCACCAGGGCCCAGCCCCAGGGGGCGAGTGGGCCGGTGTCGAGAGGAGCCATGAGGACCCGCTCGAGCGCCCCGGCCAGCAGGAGGGCCGCGAGCAACAGCCCACCGGCGACGCCCCAGGCCAGCGCCGCAGCCGGCCGGCGGCGGTAGCGCTCGGCCAGGGCCAGACCGGTGAGTGCCAGCAGCGCCAGGCGCCAGTCATCGGCCATGGCCGGGGCGGCGAAGAGGTCGATCTCCCGGGCGGCGATGGAAAGCCACCAGGCCAGGCCCCAGGAGAGGGCGGCCAGCGCCCAGCGTGGGTAACCGCCTCGCCACAGGGTCTCGGCGGAGACGAGTCCCGCCGCGGCAAGGAGCACCCCGGCCATGAAGGCGGCGTTGGCGACGGGGGTGTCCACGGCCCAGGCGAAGACAAGGCTGCCAAGCAGCGTGAGGCCGGCGACCAGCTGCAGGGCCAGGCCGGCGAGGCGTGGCAGCAGGCGGTATTGGCGCAGGCCCAGCCATATCAGGGCGGCCCCCTCCACGGCGAAGAGCGCGGCGCTGACTCGGGCCGAGAGTGCCAGCGGGATCGCCAGGGTGGCGAACCCCAGTGCCAGGGCGGCGTGGGCCTCACCGAGCGGGCGCGTGCGTGTCTGGCGCAGCAGCCAGCTGGCGAGCAGGGCATAGAGCAGTGCGATGCCCAGGGCGCACAGGGCCAGTGGCAACCGCTCGCCCTCGAGCAGCGCCGCCTGGAGACCGAACGCCACCAGCGGCGTGCCGAAGACCAGGCTGCCGTCGATGCGGCTGTCCGCCCTGCGCGGCGACTCCTGCGCTTGTCGGCGTCTGGCGTGGAGGATCGGGATCAGCAGGTAGAGCAGGAAGAACAGCGCCAGGAAGGGCTGTGCCACGGCGTAGTGGCGAGGGCTGTAGTCGAGTACGCCCCAGGCGGTGGCGATGGCGAAGGTGGCCACGAAACCCAGCAGGTCGAGTAGCCGCCAGTGGCGCACCCAGGCGATGGCGAAGATGCCCAGATTGAGCAGCGCATAGTAGCCGAACAGCACCAGGGGATCGCCGGGGGCACGGGCCAGCCACAGCGGCGCGAGAAAGCCCGCCAGGCTGCCCAGCACGGCCAGTGCCAGGGCATTCTGGAGTGCGCCCAGCACCCCGAGCCCGGCCACCAGGGCCACGCTGAGCAGGCAGGCCTGCGGCAGGGGCAGCAGCGCGAAGCGCTGGGCGGCGGCGAAGATCACCATCAACAGCACGCCGATGGCCCCGCCCTGCAGGCTCAGCGCGAACACCCGCCGGGTGCGACGCTGCTGCCAGCCGAAGCCCAGGGCGGCCACCGCCAGGGCGGCGATGCCGGCCAGGCGCAGTTCGATGGAGAGGGTCAGCCAGCCCTGGGTGGAGGCGTGGCGGATCAGTGCCGCGAGTCCCGCGAAGAGCACCAGGATACCGATCTTGACCGGCAGGTTGCCCTCGCTGAGCCAGCCTGCCGCGGCGCCTCGCGCCCGGCGAGCTCCGCTGGCCAGCCGGCGGGCGAGGCCGTCGCGCCAGAGGGGGCGTCGGCTCGCGCCTGTCTCGACCTTCCCGCCCCGGGAGGTAGCGGCCGCCTCGCTCTCCCGCCAGCCGGCCGGTGCCTCGGGGGCGTCACTGGATGATGCCTCTTGCCCAGCTCGAGCCGCAGCGGGCCGAGGAGCGACCTCGCCACGCTCGGTAACCGCGCCCCCCGTGACGGGGCGGGTCAGGGCCGCCTCCAGTGATTCCACCCGACGCGTCAGACGGGCGAGGCGCACCAGGGCGACGATGGCCACCAGGCTCGGCAGCCCCAGCAGGATCAGCAGCAGTGTCAGCAGCAGCGGCATGGCCTTCCTCTCTCGCTGGGGTTACTCAGGACGCCCGCGACCTCCACAGCATGGGCCACAAGCGTGCTGCTGTCGTTGACGCCGCGGGGTCAGCGTCGCCGCCGCCGCACCCACTTCTCCCCCTCGACCACCAGGTAGATGGCCACGCTCACCAGCAGGATCGCCAGCCAGTGAGGGGCTTCGAGCCCTTCACCGCCGAACACCAGCTGCATGAACGGCAGGTAGGTCCAGCCCAGCTGCAGCAGGGCCACGGCGGCGATGGAGCCCCATATCGGCTTGCTGCCGAAGATCCCCTGGAGGGAGAGGGTGCTGGCGGTGAGGAAGCGGCTGTTGATCAGGTAGGCGGCACTGCCCGCCACCAGCATGTTCACCGCGCCGGCCCGGGCGAGCTCGATGCTGCCGCCCTGGGCGTTGAGTATCCAGGAGAAGACCCCGAACACGCCGAGCAGCAGCAGCATCGAGACGAAGCCCACCCGCCACAGCAGGAAGAGGTCGAGCAGGGCGGCGTCGGGGTCCCGGGGCCGACGACGCATCAGGTCACCCTCGCCCTTCTCGAAGGCCAGTGCCAGGCCCAGGGTCACCGCCACCACCATGTTGACCCACAGCGCCTGGACCGGGGTCACCGGCAGCTGGCTGCCGGCCAGCACGGCGAGCAGGATCGCCAGCCCCTGGGCACCGTTGGTGGGCAGCAGGTAGGTGATGGTCTTGCGGATGTTGTCGTAGACCTTGCGACCCTCGCGGATGGCGCCGACGATGGTGGCGAAGTTGTCGTCGGCGAGCACCATCTCCGCGGCCTCCTTGGCGGCCTCGGTGCCCTGGATGCCCATGGCCACGCCGACATCGGCGCGCTTCAGCGCCGGGCCATCGTTGACCCCGTCGCCGGTCATGGCACAGATGCCGCCGTGGGACTGCATCGCCTGCACCAGGCGCAGCTTGTGTTCCGGCGCCGCCCGGGCGAAGACGTCCACCTCGAGGATCACTTCGCGTAGCTCGGCGTCGGACATCGCCTCGATCTCGCGGCCGCTGATGGCGCGTTCGGTGTGCGCAAAGCCCAGCTGGCGGGCGATGGCCAGGGCGGTCACAGCGTGGTCGCCGGTGATCATCACCGGACGGATGCCGGCCGCGAGGCACTCCCGGACGGCCGCGATGGCCTCGTCCCGGGGCGGGTCGAGCAGGCCCACCAGTCCCAGCAGCACCAGACCATCCTCGGCGTGGTGATCCTCGAGCGCCTCAACGTCATGGAGGGGCTTCTCGGCCAGCGCGAGCACCCGCAGCCCCTGCCCGGAGAGGGCATGGATGCGCGCGCCCCACTCGGCGTGATCGAGTTCGCTGTCCTCGCCATCCTCCCGGCGCACCCGGTGGCACATCTCCAGCAGGCGGTCCGGGGCCCCCTTGACCAGCAGGCGGTGCCTGCCGTCGACCTCGTGGAGGGTGGCCATGTACTTGCGTTCGGACTCGAAGGGGATGGCGTCCTGGCGGTCGTGGTCGCTACGCAGGGTGCGTGCCTGAAGGCCTGCCTTGGCGGCGGCTACCACCAGCGCGCCCTCGGTAGGATCGCCGTGGATCTTCCAGTGGCCCTCCTCGCGGGCCAGTTCGGCGTCGTTGCACAGCACGCCTACCTTGAGGAAGTGACGCAGGGCATGCTGGTCATCGAGATCCAGCGCCGCCGCCTGGGGCTCGCCGTCGGCATCCACCGCGTGAAAGTCGCCCGCGGGGGCGAAGCCGGTGCCGTCGATGCGGATCTCGCCCTGGGGCAGCCAGATCGCCTGGGCGGTCATCTCGTTGCGGGTCAGGGTGCCGGTCTTGTCGGAGAAGATGGTGGAGATGGAGCCGAGGGTCTCCACCGCCGGCAGGCGGCGGATGATGGCGTTGCGGCGGGCCATGGCCTGCACCCCCAGCGCCAGGCCGATGGTGACGATGGCCGGCATGCCCTCGGGGATCGCCGCCACCGCCAGGCCCACCGCGGCCATGAACATGTCGCCGACGGGCTGGCCGTGGACCAGCACGCCGAAGGCCGCGGTGAGGATGGCGATCACCAGGATGATCAGCGCCAGCACGCGACCGGCGCGATCGATCTGGCGCAGCAGCGGGGTCTTGAGCTGCTCGACGCTGCGCAACATCTCGGAGATGCGCCCCAGCTCGGTGCGTGTGCCGGTCTCCACCACCAGGCCCCGGGCGGTACCCTGGACCACGATGGTGCCGGCGTAGGCCATCCCGGTGCGGTCGCCCAGGTCGGTGTCCTCCGCCACCGGGGCGGTATCCTTGTCCACCGCGGTGGACTCGCCGGTCAGGGAGGCCTCCTCGGTGCGCAGCCGCCTGGCCTCCAGCAGGCGCAGGTCCGCCGGCACCCGGTCACCGCTCTCCACCATCACCACGTCACCCGGCACCAGCGCCTCGGCGGGGATCGTCTGGCGCTTGCCGTCGCGCAGCACCTTGGCCTGGGGGGAGAGCATGTCACGAATGCTCTCCAGTGCCTGCTCGGCCTTGCCCTCCTGGATGAAGCCGATCAGGGCGATGATCAGCACCACGCCCAGGATGGCGATCGCATCGACGCCATGGCCCAGCCCGAGGCTCGCCACCGCGGCGCCGATCAGTACCAGCATCAGGACATTGTTGAGCTGCTCGAGCAGGCGCTTCCACCAGGGGCGGGCCTCGGCCTGCTGCAGCTGGTTGGGGCCGAAGCGCGCCAGCCGCGAGCGGGCCTCGGCGGCGGGCAGGCCGTTGCCGTCGGCCTCGAGACGTTCCAGGGCTTCCTGTTCTGGCTGGGCGTGCCAGGCGATGGCCTTCCGGGCGTGGGGTTCGGACATCCTGTGACCTCCGGCAGCGGGCGTGGTGAGCCTGTGGTGGTGAGGCTCTAGATGTAACACAGCCGATGCTGCAGTGCAGTGATCCCGGGCAAGGTTCAGCGGCAAGTCGCTGAAATCACGCTGCGCGCCTCGGTGAGCAAGGCCAGCGCGGTGATCAGGGCCCAGGGCAATCGCAGTTAGCCATGCGGTGACAGCGAAAGGCGCCGGGGACAGGTCGGAGAGGGGGTCCGAGGACCAGGGATGGCCGAGGTAGCCTACAAGGACGTACTCGTAGCGCCCCCTCGTAGGCCTGTCGCCGGGTCAGCCTTGAGCAATGCTGCCATCTGCGGTAGCGCTGGATCAGGGCCCAGGTCGGTCGAGGCCCGGGCCTGCAGTTGCTAGAATGGGCGCCCGTTGTTATCAGCCCACCTCCCTGCGGATACCACCCCATGGCCCAGACCCTCTCGAAGCGAATCAACAAGTACATCAGCGAAAGCGGCATGTGCTCGCGGCGCGAGGCCGACCGCTATATCGAGCAGGGCAGTGTGCTGATCGATGGCCGTCGCGCCACCCCCGGCGACCGGGTCGTCCCCGGCAGCGTCGTGAAGGTCAATGGCCGGGTCGTCGAGCCCCTGGCGCTGGAGGAGGAGGACCTGGTGTTTATCGCGCTGAACAAGCCGGTGGGCATCGTCAGCACCACGGATCCCGTTGAGAAGGCCAATATCGTCGATTTCGTCGGGCACGGCACGCGCATCTTCCCCATCGGCCGGCTGGACAAGGACTCCCAGGGGCTGATCTTCCTGACCAATAACGGCGACCTGGTCAACCGTATCCTGCGGGCCAGCAACCAGCACGAGAAGGAGTATCGGGTCACCGTCAACAAGCCGATCACCGACGACTTCATCGCCGGCATGGGCGGTGGCGTGCCGATCCTCGGTGAGGTCACCAAGAAGTGCCGGGTGGTCAGGGAGTCCCGCTTCGACTTCAACATCACCCTGGTGCAGGGGCTGAACCGCCAGATTCGCCGCATGTGCGAGGTGTTCGGCTATGAGGTGGTGAAGCTGGAGCGCATCCGCATTATGAACGTCTCGCTCAAGGGACTGGCCACCGGCGACTGGCGCGACCTGACGCCGACCGAGGTGTCGACGATCCTGACCATGACCGAGCACTCAAGCTCCGAGGCCGACCAGCCCGACCGCCGCTCGGCGCGGCGCAAGGCAGGCAAGGGCGCCGGGGGCGGTGCCGGCAAGCCGGGAAGCAAGGCGGGGGGCGGGCAGCGGAATTCGCCTCGCCGTGGCGTTGATGGCAAGCCCGGCGCTGGAAAGCCCGCCGGTGGAAAGCCCGCCGGTGGAAAGCCCGCGAGGCGCAAGCCGGCGGATAAGGGCGCGGTGCCCGGCAAGAGCCTGGCGGGAAAAAAGGCGGGGGCCAAGAATCTGGGAGGAAAGAGCCCGGGAGGCAAGAAGCCGGGGGCCAAGCCCAAGGGCGGGCGCCCCTCGGGCGCGCGTGCCAAGGCTGTCGCCCCGGGCGGCAAGCCCCGCGGCCGCAAGAGGTAGCGTTTCGTTTCATATCCCGAGGCACCAACATGACCGACTCACGCCGTTATTCCCCGGCGGCGGCGCGCAACCGCCAGCCGATTCTCGAGGCGCTTCGGGCAGCACTGCCCGAACGTGCGCGAGTGCTGGAGCTTGCCAGCGGTAGCGGCGAGCATGCCGTGCACTGTGCCGCCGCCATGCCGGGCTGGATGTGGCAGCCCAGCGACCCGACGCCTGAAGCGCTGGCTTCCATTGCCGCCTGGCGTGAACAGGCGGGCCTGGCCAACCTGGCCGAGCCGCTGCGCCTCGATGCCACCGCCGTCGACAGCTGGCCGGCGGGGCCCTTCGAGGCGATCGTTGCCATCAACCTGATGCATATCGCGCCCTGGGCGGTGAGCGAGGCCCTGATGGCCCGTGCCGGTGAGCGGCTCGTCCGCGGCGGCGTGCTCTACCTCTATGGGCCCTATCGTCGCGGCGGAGAGCACACCTCGGCGAGCAACGCCGCCTTCGACGCCGACCTGCGACGCCGTGATCCGCGCTGGGGCGTGCGTGACCTCGAGCAGGTAGTGGCCGAAGCCGAACATCACGGGCTTCGCCTCGAGGGCACGGTCGAGATGCCTGCCAACAATCTCAGCGTTCTGTTCGTCCGCGACTAGGCTCTGTCCGAAAACTGGCTGCGCTCGGCCATACGGCGTTAAAAATCGACTCAAAGTACTCATTTACAACCCGTAAACTCCGGTTTTTTCGCCGATTTTTGCCTTGCCTGACCTTCGTTCGCCGACTTTTCAGACAAAGCCTAGCGGGTCTCGGGTACCTCGCCGGGCTTACGGTAGCGAGGCGGGGCGTTCTCGCGCTCCTCCCGGGTCAGGGTCTCGTCCTCGGCGGGTACGCCCCAGACCGTCTCGCTCTCGCGGTCCGGGTAGGTGTAGGTGGTGCAGCCGGCGAGCAGTGCCAGGGTGACGGGGAGCGTCAGGCGAAGGGCGGCGAACGGCAGGCGAGTGGGGCGCATGGGATCTCTCCGGATGAGACGGTGAAGGGGGCCGGCCAGCGTCACCGCTGGCCGGCGAAGCGTCAAGGCCGCCTAACCGGACCAGCCGGCGAGGATCGGCACATAGACCACCAGCAGCAGCACCGTGATCAGCCCCAGCAGGTAGGGAATGATCGCCCGGGTAATGCGCTCCAGCGGCAGCCGGGTGACCGAGGAGGCCACGTAGAGGTTGATCGCCACCGGCGGGGTGATCATGCCGATGGCCAGCCCCACCACGATGATCAGCCCGAAGTGGATCGGGTCGATGCCCAGCTGGGTGACCAGCGGCAGCAGCACTGGGGTGAGGATGATCAGGGCGCTGGCGGTCTCGATGAACACGCCGGTGAGCAGGATCACCGCCACCACCAGCAGCATGATCACCAGCGGGTCGGTGGAGAGCGAGAGCACCGCCTGGGCGATGGCGCCGGGTACCTGCCAGCTGGAGAGGGTCCAGCTGAGCACCGCCGAGGTGGCAATCACCAGCATGATCACCGAGGTGGTGATGGCCGAGCGGATCAGGATGCGGTAGACGTCCCGGAGCGTCAGGTCGCGGTAGATGAACAGCGACACCAGCAGGGCGTAGTTGACCGCCACCACCGCCGCCTCGCTGGGGGTGAAGACCCCCGAGAAGATGCCGCCGAGGATGATCACCGGGGTCATCAGGCCCCAGCTGGCGCTCCTGAAGGTGCGCCAGATGGTGGCCGCCGAGAGGGCGGTGCCACGCGGGTAGTTGCGGCGGTAGGCCTGCACGATGGCGATGGCGGAGAGCCCGAGGCCCATGGCGATGCCCGGCAGGATGCCGCTCAGGAACAGCGACGATACCGACTGCTGGGCGATCACCGCATAGATGATCATCGGCACCGAGGGCGGGATCACCACCCCGATGGTGCCGCTGGCGGCGATCAGGCTGGCCGCCGAGGCGGGCTCGTAGCCCTTCTTGCGCAGCTCCGGTACCAGGCTCGAGCCCACCGCCGCGGTGGTGGCCGCCCCGGAGCCGGAGATGGCGGCGAAGAACATGCCGGCCCCCACCGAGACGATGGAGAGGCCGCCCTTGAGGAAGCCGAACAGCGAATCGGCGAAGGCCACCAGCTTCTCGCTCACCTTGCCCTGGGCCATCAGGTCGCCGGCGAGGATGAACATCGGCACCGCCACCAGGGCGAAGGAGTTGATGCCCTGGAACATCTGCTGGGTCACCACCATGGTCGGCACCCCCTGGGCATGCAGCGCCACCAGGGTGCTGGCGCCGATGGCCAGGGCGATGGGTACCCCCAGCAGCATGAAGACCAGGAACAGCACGAAGAGCAGGGCGGTCATGGCAGCTCCTCGTCGTCCACGGGCGGGCGCTCTTCACCGAGCGCCAGGCCGATGACGTCCACCAGGGCGTACCAGGCCATGATCGCCGCCGAGAGCGGGATCACCGCGTAGACCCAAGTCATGGAGATCCGCAGCGAGGCGGACTTCTGGAAGCTCTGTACCTGCATGTACTCCCAGCCGATGAAAACCAGGCCGAGCAGGAAGCCCAGCGCCACCAGCAGGGCGGCGATGCGTGCCAGGCGTCGGGGTAGCCCGGGCAGGGCGTCCACCACGAAGGTGACGGCGATGTGGCGGCTGCGGCGGAAGGCGAGGGTGGCGGCCAGGAAGGTGATCCAGACCAGCAGGAAGCGTGCCACCTCCTCGGTCCAGCCCACCGCGGTGAACAAGACCCGCGAGACGATCTGCAGGGTGATCACACCGATCAACGCCGCCATCGCCGTGAAGACCACGGGGGCGATGGCGGCGTCGAGGGTGCGCTCACTCCACCGCAGCGGTCGCAGCAGGGAATGGGCGGAGAAGGACACTTACTTCAGCGCCTCCTGGATGCGCGGCAGATAGTCGCCGAACTGCTCGCCGTACTGCTCGTAGACCGGTGCCACGGCCTCCTGGAAGGCGGCGATGTCGGGCTCCTCGACGATCTGCATCCCGGCGTCGCGCAGCTCGGCCAGCTGCTCGGCCTCCATCTCGGCGTTGACCCGGCGCTCGTGCTCGGCGGCCTCCTGGGCGGCCTGCTCGATCACGGACTGGGCGGCCTCCGGCAGCTGGTTCCACACTGGCATGCCCATCACGAAGATCGCCGGCGCATAGGTGTGGCGCGACAGGGTCATGTGATCCTGGGTCTCGTAGAGCTTGAACGAGTGGATGACGTTGACCGGGTTCTCCTGGCCGTCGATGGTGCCTTGCTGCATGGCGGTGAGCGCCTCGGTCCAGGCCATGGGCACCGCGTTGGCGCCGAGCTCGCGGAAGGTGTCGACGTAGACCGGGTTCTCCATCACGCGGATGCGCAGGCCGTCGATGTCCGCAGGCGTCTCCACGGCACGCTCGCTGTTGGTGAGGTTGCGGAAGCCGCGCTCGGCGTAGGCCAGGCCCTTGAGGTTCACCTCGGAGAGCCTGTCGAGCAGCTCCTGGCCGATCTCGCCGTCGAGCACCGCGTAGGCGGCCTCGGGGCTGGGGAAGAGGAAGGGCAGCTCGAACACCGCCATCTCCTCGAGGAAGTTGGCCACCGGACCGTTGGTGATCACGCCCATGTCCACGGTGCCGATCTGCATCCCCTCGAGCAGGGTGCGCTCGTCGCCCAGGCTGGCGTTGGGATAGAGCTCGATATCCACCTTGCCCTCGGTGCGTTCCTCCACCAGCTCCTCGAACTTCATGGCGGCGATATGGAAGCCGTCCTGCTCGTTGACCACGTGGGCCAGGCGCAGGGTGACGGGATCCATATCGGCGAAATCTGACGCGTTGGCAGCGGCCATCATGGCCAGTGAAATGCCCAGTGCCAGCGAGCTGCGTGCAAAGCCTTTCATTGTTGGTTTCCTTTTGGTGTCAGCGTGTTGCGAAGTCCAGCGTCCAAGAGCATGCACCGAGGCGGGCAAAGCGGTCAATCGATGCTGGCCGTGCCTCAGGGCTATCGAGGTTACCAGGCTTGCCCCCGGATCAGCCCCGACGATGAAAGCTATCTGCGATTGCCCTGCCCCGGGCCTGGGCGGCTTACAGCCGGCGGTACATCACATGGGCGTCCACCGCTCCGAGCGCCGGATGGCGGAAGGCGCCGGGCAGGGTGCCGCACACCGCGAAGCCGTGGGCCTGCCATAGCCGCACCGCCACCGCGTTGGTGGCCACCACCAGGTTGTACTGCATGGCGCTGAAGCCGAGCTCCCGGGCCAGGGCCAGGGAGTGCTCGCACATCAATCCCGCCACGCCACGGCCTCGCGCCTCGGGAGCGACGATATAGCCGCAGTTGGCGACATGGTCGCCGGGGCCGGCCTGGTTGGGCTTCATGTAATAGATGCCCAGCGGCCTGTCCGCCGCGTCCACCGCCACGCGAACCGCCCGCGGCAGCTCGATCCACATCCGGTGGGCCTCCTGTTCGCTGATGTCGCGGGGCACGGCATAGGTCTCGCCGGCCCGGAACACCGGCGCCAGCATCGCCCAGACCGCCGGCCAGTCGGCGGGTTCATAGGCGCGGAGGGTGATCCGTGATGAACCGCTCATGGGGCCTCCTGCTGGGCGCGCAGCCAGGCGATCTCCTCGGCCCAGATGGCGGGCTCGATGGTCTCCAGCACCAGCGGCATGTCGTCGGTGCGTGGATCCCGCATCAGGGCGGTGAAGCAGGCCGTGCCGATGTTGCCCCGGCCCAGGCTGTGGTGGCGGTCCACCCGGCTGCCGAGCTCGCTCTTGGCGTCGTTCAAGTGCATCCCCTTGAGGTAGTCGATGCCCACCACGGCGTCGAACTCGTCGAGCATGGCCAGGGTGGCTTCCCGGGTGCGCAGATCGTAGCCGGCGGCGAAGGCGTGGCAGGTGTCGAGGCACACGCCCACCCGCGACCTGTCGTCTACCTGCGCGATGATCTCGGCCAGCTGCTCGAAGCGCCAGCCGAGGTTGCTGCCCTGGCCGGCGGTGTTCTCGAGCACCGCGGTGACGCCTTGGGTCTCGGACAGCGCCTGGTTGATCGATTCGGCGATACGCGACAGGCAGTCGCTCTCGCCGATCTTGCGCAGGTGGCTGCCCGGGTGGAAGTTGAGGCGGTCGATGCCCAGCCGCTCGCAGCGCTGCATCTCATCGAGGAAGGCGGCCCGGGACTTGGCCAACCCTTCGGCCTCCGGATGCCCCAGGTTGATCAGGTAGCTGTCGTGGGGAAGGATCTGGCCGGGGCCGAAGCCGTGGCGCCGGCAGGCGTCGCGGAAGGCTTCGATCACCTCCTCGCCGAGCGGCTTGGCTCGCCACTGGCGCTGGTTCTTGGTGAAGAGCGCGAAGGCGTCGGCGCCGATCGCCACGGCGCGCTCGACCGCCTGATCGACGCCGCCGGCGGCGCTGACGTGGGCTCCGATGTACTTCATGCGGTGTCGTCCTGTGCTGTCTCGTGCGGTGTTCAAGGGTGGCGCATCACGGGAGTGTCGCCGATCCGGCCGTCGATCCCCAGCGTCGCTCCTGAGGGCCTGGGGCCGCCGTGACGGTGGACGTCACCCGAGGCGGTCCGCTAGGGTCAGGGGCCAACTCAATGATCAGGAGATCTCATGACCCTGCGCAAGTCCCTCGCCGTTTCCTCGTTGACCCTGGCGCTGGCCGTGCCGGCCTTCGCCCAGCAGATGCCTCAGGGGCAGCCGCCCAGCGCCGAGGACCAGGTGGCCCAGCTCGACCAGCTGGTCGAGCTGGACCAGGGCCAGGAGCAGGAGCTGGTGAGTCTGCTCAGCGATTCCCGCGAGCGCATCCAGTCGCTGCAGGCCGAGGCCCGCAGCGTGCAGATGCGCCTGCAG
Source organism: Halomonas sp. SSL-5 (assembly GCF_030708455.1). GTDB lineage: Bacteria > Pseudomonadota > Gammaproteobacteria > Pseudomonadales > Halomonadaceae > Halomonas. The sequence continues at coordinate 124,525 of NZ_JAUYWF010000010.1, read as the reverse complement.
CAGAACGCCGGCCCGGAGTACGACGAGGCCGCCATCCGCCAGGATGCCGAACTGCTGGGCGACCTCACCGGCGAGATGACCGCCGAGAGCGTGCTGATGCAATCGCGCATGCAGGCGGCCCTGAGCCCGGCGCAGCGCGACGAGCTGGAGCGCCAGGTCGCCCAGCGCCAGCAGCAGATGCGCCAGATGCAGCAGCAGATGCAACAGCAGCAGGCGCCTGCACAGTAATCCCACTCGGCATAGCGTTCGCCTCGGCGGTCGACGGCGTATCCAGACGGCACCCCGCGGGGTGCCGTTTGCATGGGGTCAATGCCGCCGATTGCCGGGGCGTCCTAGCCAGTAGCGATGCCCCCGGCCCTCGGGTCGCGTCTCCACCAGCGGCTGGCTGGGTCGATAGGGGCGCGAGGAGGGCGGCCGGGGGCCCTGGCGCGAGGCCAGTGCCATCAGGCGCCGCACCCGCTCATCCGTCGGTGGGTGGGTCTGCAGGTAGTGCAGCCAGCCCGGTAGCTGCCGGCGGCCGAACAGGGTCGTCAGCCACATCCCGTTGCGGCGCTCCAGGGCCTCCAGGGCTTCGGCCAGGCCCTGGGGGTCCCGAGTCAATGCGGTGGCCTCCAGGTCGGCGGTAAACTCGCGGTTGCGTGACAGTGCCAGCTGCAACAGGGTGCTCGCCAGGGGAGCCAGGCCCACCACCATCAGCTCCAGCCAGGGCATGCGGATCTCGCCGGCCATGGCCATGGGCAGCATGGCGATCAGCGCCAGCTGGACCAGGAAGGCCCCCCATATCGTCAGTCGCGTCATGGTGGCGGCCATGGACATCACCCGAGTGTCGCCATGGCGCAGGTGGCTGACCTCATGGGCCAGCACCCCGGCCAGCTCGCGCAGCGACAGGCCGTGCAGCAAGCCTTCGGTGATGGCGATGCCACCGTCCCCGGCATCCCCCACGGCGAAGGCATTGAGGTCCGGCGACGGCACATAGAACAGCCAGGGTTGCTGGCTGAGCCCCGCCCGGCGATAGAGCAGGTCCATTACCCGGTAGAGCTGCGGCGCCTGGTGACGGTGCAGCACGCCGGCACCGGTGCGCGCCAGCACCAGCCGCGCCGGTACCCGGCCGCCGAGGTAGAGGGTCAGCATCACCAGGCCGAAGGCCCACAGCACCCCCGCGCTTCCGGCCAGCAACCAGGCCGGCACCGCCAGCAGCAGCGACATGCCGGCCAGGATCAGCAGGTGCTGAAGCGTGTTGTGCAGGCGCTGGGCGGTGAAGCGAGAGAGCATGGTCTCCTCCTGATGCCATCAGGTTACCGCGCCGGGTGCCCTGCGGGAACCGGCGTGTCGAGCCACGCGATGACGGCGTTTTGATACATTTTGTTACAGTCGCGCAAGAATTATGGAAAGCCTTACCAGATATTGCATACGCGGCCGTGATGGTTTTTTATTAGTCGGGTAAACAACACGGAGTCACACCATGTCACTGCCCATTCATGCCCCCGAAGTCATGGAATACCTGCTGCAGAAGGCCGAGTCCATCAAGGCCGCTCGCGAGGCGCTCGCCGCCTATGTCGACTGAGGCTCGTTGATCGAGTTTCCCCCCGGCCAGGGACGGCCACCCTCTATCGGCTCCCTTTTCGTTCTCCTGCTCTCTTTCTTTCCTTTCTCTGTCTTTCCGCTTCTCTGCCTTTCGCCTATCCCCCGTGTGCCGGCCCACCGCCTGGCCCAGGGCTATCGCCGATGGCAACATCGCTCAAGGCTTTCCCCGGCGCCTTTCGCTATCATCCTGTCGGTAACGGCGATGGCCCTACCGGCTGCTCCGAGTCACTTGCACCCACCGCGTCCCGCTGGCCCAATTGAGAAGCCCGCGCCGCTCCGGCACTATGTGCGCTCGCCGGGAGCGCCCCCGGTGGTTGCCATGCCAATGACCAAGGACGCGATATGGCTCACCTGCTTCGCATCGTGATGATCCACGGCCACCTCGAGGGCGTGGTCGAGCTGAGTGTGGACGGCCACACCAACATCTGCGGTACCAACGCCTCGGGCAAGACCACCCTGCAGCGCCTGGTGCCGGTGTTCTACGGCGAGTTGCCCAACAAGGTGGTGCCGCGAACCCGCCTCAAGTTCGACGCCTTCTACCTGCCGCATCGCAACAGCTACCTCGTCTATGAATATCGCCGCGAGGAGGGCGACGTCTGCCAGGCGGTGCTGACCCGCAAGAGCGAAGGGGGCGTGGAATACCGCTTCGTCGCCGCCCCCTACCGGCCGGAGGACTACCTGGTGCAGAGCGAGGGCGGCGTCACCGCCCTCGACTATGCCCAGTGGTTCAGCGGCCTGCGCCGCCAGGGCATCGCCACCTCCCACAAGCTCGGCGCCACCTCCGAGTATCGCGCGGTGATCCAGAACGACTTCACCCAGCACGGCAGCGGCCCCGGTGGCCGTCGCGAAGGCCTGCGCCTGCGCCAGGTCGCTGCCCGTTTCAGCCTGGTGCGCCCGGGGCAGCGCATCCGCCACATGGAGAAGCTGGTCTCGGCGGTGCACGCCAAGGAGGGCAAGATGGATACCCTCAAGACCATGCTGGCGGCGATCTTCGAGGAGGACGGCGTCGAGCTGCCGGTGACCCGCATCCGCAACACCAAGGCCCGGGAGTGGATCGCTCGCATGCGCCAGTCCATGCGCCTGGAGCCCCTGCAGCGCGCCGTGGAGGCCCTGCAGCGCCTCGACGGCGAGATCGCCGACCTGGAGGCCACGCTCTGGCAGCTCAGGCCCCAGCTCGAGGCCGACCGCCACCGTGCCGAGCGGGAGGCGGCCGACCTCGAGACGCGGCTCGGCGAGCACCAGCGCGACTTCCAGGCCCGGGAGCAGGCCCACGAGGAGGCCCGGGGCGAGCTCAACGCCCGGATCAGCGAGCTCGACAGCGAGCTGGACCAGGCCCGCCGGGTGCTCGACGACCTGCAGCGCCAGTTCGAGGCCTTCGAGGAGGCCGATATGCCCGGGCTCGAGCGCGACCTCAAGGCACTGCCCCAGTGGCGCGAACAGCAGCAGCAGATGCGCGAGCATCTCGAGCAGCTGCAGCAGGCGGCCCAGGCGAGCAAGGCTCGCCTGGATGCCCGCCTGGTGGAGCTCGGCGACCTGCTGGAGCGCCAGGGGGAGGAGACCCAGGCGCTGATCGACGCCCTCGGCGAGGAGAAGGAGGCCTGCCGTGAGGCCCGAGGCGAGGAGGAGCGCCGCCTGGAGGCCGACTACCAGACCCGCCGCCAGGCCCTGGACGACGGCTACCGCAGCCGCCTGGAGGAGGGGACCGCCCGGCTCTCCGAGCTCAAGGCCCGGCTCGCCCACTCGGGGCCGACCCCGGAGGAGGCCCGGGAGGCCGAACAGGCCCAGGCCCGGGTCGATCAGGCCCAGAGCGAGCAGAGCGCCGCCGCCGGCACGGCGGAGACGCTGCGCGGTGAGCTCGACGAGTGCCGAAAGGCCCGTGAGCTTGCCGAGCGCGACCTGGAACTGGCCCGGACCCAGCTCGCCCGGGCCCGTGGGCGCCTGGATGAGCTGCGGGTCCAGCGCGACCCCGCCCAGGGGAGCCTGCGCCACTTCCTGCGCCACCACCGTCCCGGTTGGGAGCAGCGCCTCGGCAAGGTGCTCGCCCCGGAGTTACTGGAGCGCCGCGACCTCGCCCCGCAGTTCAACGACGACGCCAGCGACGACCTCTTCGGCCTGGCGCTGGATCTTTCCGCCATCGCGCTGCCCGACCATGCCCAGGATGAGGCGAGCCTGCTGGCCGAGATCGAGGCCGCCGACCAGGCGCTGGCCCAAGCGGAGGAGGGGGATAAGGCCGCCGAGAAGGCGCTCAAGGCTCGCCACGACAGGGTGCAGGAGGCCGATGCCCGGCTCGAGCGGGCCCGCGCCGCGCGACGCCGGGCCGCCGAGGAGGTGGACTACGCCCTCCTGGCCCGCAGCCAGTGCCAGCAGCGCCACGATGCCGCCCGCCAGGCTCGCCAGGCCGCCGCCCGGGAGGCCCTGGAGGAGCAGGAGGCGCTGCAGCAGGCGCTGCGGGACGAGCAGCAGCAGGCCCTGGAGGCCCTGGCCGATACCCATCGCGGCCAGCGCCTGGAGCTCACCGCCGACTTCCAGGGTCGCATCGACGGCTTCGACCAGCAGATCACCCGGCACCGCGGCCAGCTGGCCGATCTCAAGGAGGAGAATCGCCGTCAGCGGGAGGAGCTCGAGGCGGCCTACGACCGCGAGCTGGCCGAGCAGGGAGTGGATACCGTCAGCCTCAACGAGACCCGGCGGCGCCTCAAGGCGTTGGAGCAGCGAATTCGCCAGACGGCCGATCGCCAGGATCAACTGGATGAGTACCGGCGCTTCATGCGGGTGGAGTGGGGCGAGCGCAAGCCCCGCCTGGTGGCCCGGGAGGCCGAACTCTCCCGGGAGCTGCAGGCCGCGGAGCGCCAGCGTGAGACCCTCAAGCAGCAGTTCCAGGCCGCCCGCCGTGAGCATCAGGCGGTGGTCGGCGAGCTCAAGGCGAAGCGCGGCGTCGAGCAGCAGCGCCTCGAGACCCTGGCACCGCTGCTCGCCAAGCTGGAGGCGCTGCCTCTCGACCGCGCCCCGGCGCCTCTCGTCGAGGCGCCGGGGGACGCCGAGGAGCGCATCGAACGGGGGCGCCAGGCCCTGACCGACCACGCCCGGCGCCTCGATGAGCTGCGTCGCGGCTGCGAGAAGGTGGAGTCCGACCTGATCAAGGGCGCCAGCGCCGACTTCCAGGCCACCCTGGAGGCGGAGCGCGGCCGGCTCGAGGACCCCAGCCCCCGCCGGCTGCTCGGCGTGCTGGCGGGCATGCTCCAGTTGCTCGAAGGCCAGCAGCAGCAACTCCTGCAGGAGGGGCGCAACCTCTCCGACGACCTCGACAAGTTCTTCACCGTGTTCCGGGACCTCAACCGGCGCATCAACGCCCAGAGCCGCCGCCTCTCCGACGAGGTAGCCGACGACCTGGTGCTCGAGGGCATCGGCCGCGCCGAAGTCAGGATCCAGTCCACCATCGACGAGCTGGGTTTCTGGGAGCCCCTCAAGCGCTTCGCCCAGCGTTACCGCGAGTGGCGCGATTCGGGCCAGCCGCTGCCCGGGGACGACTACCTGGACGCCCTGGCCGACGTGGTGGAGCTGTTGCGCAGCGACCAGCAATATAGCTTCGAGAGCCTGCTGCGCCTGGAGCTGCACCTCAACGAGGGGGGCACGGACCTGGTCATCAGGAACGACCGCCAGCTGCTCGAGTCCTCCAGCCACGGCATGGCCTACCTGATCCTGTGCAAGTTCCTGCTCGCCTTTACCCGGCTGCTGCGCGGCCAGGCCGAGATCGCCATCCACTGGCCCATCGACGAGATCGGTACCCTGGCCTACCACAACGTCGAGAAGCTGTTCGACGCCTGCGACAACAACCGTATCCATATCGTCGGCGCCTTCCCCAACCCGGAGTCGGACGTGCTGCTGCTGTTCCACAATCGCTATCTGATCGACCGCGACGAGGCGGAACCCACCAAGCGCCGGCTCAAGCGCATCGAACCGCGCCTGAGCCGGCTGGCCCAGCGCCTCCAGGCGCGTGCCGAGGAGCTGGCGCCATGAGTGAAGAGACCATGAGTGATGCGATCCCGGCCGAAGGCGCCATGGTGGAGCGATCCATGGTCGAGCTGGGCCCCCTGCTGGAGCGCCTGCTGGCCGGCGAGTTCATCTGCGCGGTGAGCGACGAGAGCGCCTTTCGCCGCCTGCAGGCCGACGAGACACGGGAGCGGATCGACGCCTACCTGCGCCCGCTCAATCGTCGCCTGGCCAGCAACGACGAGGGCAGCGTCCATTTCCTGGCCTGGCGTGCCCTCGACGAGGCCGCCCGGGAACAGCTCTCGCGCCAGCTGGCCGAGACCGTCTCGAGCCTGCTGCCGCTGCTGGAGTGGCTGCAGCTGGTCCAGGAGGCCCTGGGCCGCGACGGCCTGGCCGCCCCGGGAGACGTGCTCAAGCCCGCCGACTTCAGCTCCCGCTGCGAGGACAACCAGGGCCTGCGCGAGCGCCTCGAGCGGCTGGCCACCGACCCCTTCTTCGGCTCCCAGAGCGACCAGCTCGACGCCCAGCTCAAGCAGGTGTTCAAGCGCCTGCGTGAACACGGCTATCTGATCCAGCCCCACGCCGATCGCCAGTACTACGTGGTGACCGGCAAGATCGACTACCTGATCGACCTCGTGCGCTTCATTCGCGACGAGGAGAACCTGCCCGTGGACGACCAGGCGCCGGCCGCCCAGGAGAGCCTGCTGTGAGCGCCGACCCCCACGCCCTGGAGAGTCGCCTGGTGAGCACCGGGGTCGAGCGCCTGGCGCTGCTCGGCAAGCACGCCGAGGCGCTGATGGCGGGCTATGCCCGGGAGGAGGTGCCCCTCGAGGGGCTGAGCACCACGGCGCTCAACCGCCTGCTGGCGGCGCGTATCCTGTGGCGCCCCGATGAGCAGAGCGGGGTGAAGCTGGCCCCCAAGGTGCGCGAGCTGATCGCCGAGATGCTCGCCGACGAGAGCCGCCGCCACGTCAACGCCGACGTGGCCGAGACCCTGGAACTGCTGCGCAGCCTGGTGCAGAGCTACCGGGAGGCCCGGGATGCCGGAGAGTACTGGCGCCAGGAGCAGCAGCTCCTGCGCCTGCGCCAGGAGATCGACGACCTCAACGGCCGCTTCGCCGACGCCATCGACAGCCTGTGGCGACGCCTCAACAGCGACTTCGGTTTCGTCAGCCGCCTGGGCGACAAGATTCGCGAGAACGAACGTGCCCAGAAGCAGATCGAGCGTCTCCTCGATGGCCTGGCGCTGATCGACTTCGACGAGCTGATCGACCTGGTGGGCAGCGACGGCGCCCTGCGCAAGCTGCTGGTCAGCGGCCTGCAGCAGCAACTTACCCAGCACTTCACCAGCCTGCGCGAGGTGCAGCGGCGCCTGGTCGAGCTGATGGCGCGCTTCCGCCAGCAGCAGGCACGCAGCCGCCTGGTGGCCGGCATGGCCGGCTTCCTGCGCGAGCACCCCGGCTTCGTGCCGGGCAACTACGCCATGCGTGGCGAGGTGCCGGCACTGGTCAACCACGCCGCGCCCCTGGTCGCCGCCGGCGCCGCCGCCCTGGACCAGGACGCCGACGCCCGGAGACTCACCGAGCTGCTGCACCGCCTGCCGAGGCCCGCCCAGCGACCCGAGCCGATCACCGCCGCCGGGGCCGCCGCGCCGCAGGACGACACCCTGGTGGCCGCCCGCCAGCAGGCGCTCAAGGAGGACGTGGAACGCTTCTATCTCAGCGTGGTGGATCTCGGCGGCGAGCCTCGCAGCGCCCTCGAGCACCTGGAAGCGGCCGGCCACGACTGGGGCGCCGAGATCTGGCTCTTCCAGGTCATCGCCGAGTACCAGGGCCTGCCCAACAGCGAGCAGCGCGCCTTCCGCCTGTGCCAGCAGGAGACCCAGGCCAGCGCCTTCAACCAGTTGCGCCTGATCCACGACGTCGTCCTGCAGCTCGCCTGACGGACGGACTTGATCGCCGATACATCGGGCTCCCACAGGCGGAAGGCCTGACTGTAGGAGCGCAGATCCTGCGCGATGGCGCCGCAGGCGCCCGATATAGGAGGAGACCCCCTTGCACCTGACAACAAGCGCCCGCCGCCTGCTTCGCGATGCCGCCGAAAGGCTCCGCCGGGAGCCCCGGGTGGAGAAACCCCGGCGGAAGGTGGTCGACGAGATCGTCGCCTGGCTCGACGAGCAGCATATCGACCCCGGCCCGCGCCTCTCCCGGGACTGGCTGCGTGTCGATCGCGACCTGCTGGCGCAGATCGACCAGGCCCTGGCGCTTACCGGCGAGGCGCCTGTGGCGGTGGACCTCGCCGGGATGAGCAGCCTCGAGCAGGCCCGCCATGGCAACCCCGAGGAGAAGGGCAACCGGGAGAAGCCCCGGGAGTACCGGGTGCTGGCCAGCCTGCCCGCCGGTGCCCCGCGGCCGGGGATTGCCCAGGGCGCGCGGGAGCTGCTCGACCTGGACCGGCGCCGGCTCGATCTCGCCGCCTTCGATGTACTGGTGCAGGTCGAGAACCTCGACAGCTTCTATGCGCTGCCCGGCGAGCTCGCGGCACTGGCTAGCTGGGCGCGGCCGCTGATCCTCTACCGCGGCGATCGCCACTACGGCGGCGGCTTCGCCGACCTGGCCCGCGACTGGGCCTCCAGCGGCAAGCCGCATCTCTATCTGGGCGATTTCGATGCCAGGGGCGTCGGCCTCGCCCTGGAGAGCGGTGCCACCCACCTGCTGCTGCCAGGCCGCGAGGCGGTCGCCGCACACGCCAATGCGCAGCACCTGCCGCCCGAGCAGCTGCGCTTCCAGGCGGCGCTGCGCCGGCATGCCGCGGGATTGCCCGAGGGCCATCCCCTGGTGGGCTACCTCGCCATCCTGCTCGGCGAGCAACGCGGCCTGCGGCAGCAGTGGTTTGGCTCGAGTACCGGCCTGACACCCGTGCCGCTGCCGGCGCGTTCGACACCCTCATCCCCCTAAACCTGGATGACGCTACCGTGGAACACCTGCCATCGCTCGACACGCCCCACCTGATCACCGGCCTGGTGATGTTCCTGGTCGGCGCGCTGATCGCCTTCGCCCTCCAGCAGCGCCGCTTGGGTACCATGCGGCGCGAGCGGGATGCCCTGCGTGGCGAGCTGCATGCCCAGCAGCTGGAGGCGCGAGAACAGACCGTGGCGCTGCAGGTGGCCGAAGGCGAGGTGGAGACCCAGCGCGAGGCGAACCAGGCCCAGATGCGGGAGCTCGAGCGCTTCCGCGAGGCCTACTATGCGCTCAAGCAGACCCATGGCGAGCTGACCACCCGCCTCGAGGAGAAGGAGGCGCACTTCGCCCGCCAGCTCGCCTGGATGGAGGAGAGCAAGCAGCAGCTCAAGGTGGAGTTCGAGAACCTGGCCAACGAGCTGCTCGAGCAGAAGGGCAGGGCCTTCTCGTCGCTCTCCGAACGCAACCTGCAGGGGCTGCTCAAGCCGTTCCAGGAGGAGATCAAGGGCTTTCGCGAGAAAGTCGAGACCCTGCATCATCAGGAGACCGCCCAGCGCGCCAGCCTCACCACCGAGCTCAAGCACCTGCAGCAACTCAACCGCGACATCACCGACCAGGCCGCCCAGCTCACCGAGGCGCTCAAGGGGCAGAAGAAGGTCCAGGGCAACTGGGGCGAGCTGATGCTCGAGAACGTGCTCGACAGCGCCGGCCTGCGCCAGGGCGAGGACTACCAGCGCGAGAGGAGCTTTACCACCGAGGCCGGCAAGCGCCGCCCCGATGCGCTGGTCTATCTGCCGGAGGGGCGCCACCTGGTGATCGACGCCAAGACCTCGCTCGCCGCCTACCTGGAGTATGTCAACGCCGAGGACGAGGTGACCCGCCAGCGGGCACTGGCCGAGCATGCCCGGGCGGTGGGCGAGCGCATCGAGGAGCTGGCCGACAAGCACTACTACGACCTGCCGGGGCTGAACTCACCGGAGGTGGTGATCATGTTTATCCCGGTGGAATCGGCCTATATCGAGGCGCTGCGCCACGACAGCACCCTCTACCAGCGCGCCATCGAGCGCAACGTGCTGGTGGCCACGCCCACCACCCTGCTCACCAGCCTCAATATCGTCGGCCAGCTGTGGCGATTCGAGAACCAGAGCCGCCACAGCGCCGAGCTGGCGCGCAAGGCGGAGCGCTTCCACAGCAAGCTCTCCACCTTCCTCGATAGCATGCAGGATGTGGGGCGCAAGCTGGATGGCGCCCGGGAGAGCTACGACCAGGCACTGGGGCAGCTGGTCAACGGTCGCGGCAACCTGGTCAAGCAGGCCAGCGAGTTTCGGGAGCTGGGGGTGGCGGTGAAGAAGGAACTACCCGCCGAGTTCCTCGAGCGTGCCCGGCTGGAGGTGGGCGCCACGCCGACGGCGCCCGAGGGCGACCCGCTGGATCAGCAGCGAAGCTGACGACGCCCCGGCGTTGGAAAGCGCGCGGTTTTCTGGTCAGCTGTGGGAAGCCGGCCGTTTCCCGGTGTTGGCATAACCGTAGACAGGACAGGGAGTCAACATGGCCTTTCGTTTCCAGCGTCGCATTCGCCTGGCACCGGGGGTGCGCCTCAACCTCAGCAAGCGGGGTCTCGGCCTCTCGGTGGGACCCAGGGGCGCCAGCCTGAGTGTCGGGCCGAGCGGCGTGCATGGCCATGCGGGAGTGCCCGGCACCGGCCTCGCCTATCGGCAGAAGCTGAACGTAGGCGATGGTCACTCCCCCCGGGGCGGGGGAGCCGCGGGCGGCGATGCTGCCGCCCTGGAAGCGTTGCTGGTCGAAGGGGATAGCCTGCCGCTGCGGCTCGAGATCGACGAGAGTGGCCAGGTCAGCTACTTCCATGCCGACGGCACGTCGATGTCGGACGGCGAAGCGCGGGTGGTGCGCCGCCACGCCGAGGCGAGCCTGCGCAGTGAGCTGCAGGCTCACTGCGAACGGCTCAATGCCGACCTCGACCGCCTGGGGCGGCTGCATGAGGAGACGCCGCCCCCGGAGGTCGCCGGCTACGAGATGCGCGACTTCGAGGAGCCGCCTCCGCCGCCGTTCCGGCCATTGGCCCCGCGCTGGTGGCAGGTGTTCTGGCCGCCGGCCAGGCAACGCCGCGAAGCGCAGAGCCGGCGCCTGAGGGCCGAGTTCGACGAGCGCTACCGCGCCTGGGAGTGGCGCAAGGCGGAGCATGATGCCGCGGAGTTCGCCCGCTATCAGCGTGAAAGCGATGGCGTCTGGGATGACCCCGATGCCATGCAGGAAACGCTGCGGGAGCGCCTCGAGGAGATCGACTGGCCCCGGGAGACGCTGATCGACTTCGACCTGGGCAGCGACGTCACGACCATCGCCGTGGATGTCGAGCTGCCCGGCGAGGAGGAGATGCCGGGCCAGACCTGGGGCATGCCGCCCAAGCAGCTCAAGCTCTCTCCCCGCAAACTCAGCGCCACTCGCCAGCGCAAGCTCTACCGCGACCATGTGCACGGCATCGCCTTTCGTGTGCTGGGGGCGGTGTTCGCCCGCCTCCCCGGGGTCCAGGAGGCGCGCGTGTCCGGCTATCGCCAGGTCACCGACCCGGCCACCGGTGGTCGGCGCGACCAGTACCTCTACAGCGTCAAGGTCAGCCGGGCGCAGTGGCTGAAGATCCACTTCGATCGACTCGACGAGATCGACCCGGTGGCTGCCCTGGAGGCCTTCACCCTGCGCCGCGACATGACCAGGACCGGCATCTTCCGCGATATCGAGCCGTTCAAGCTGGTGTAGGGGCCAGGCCTACTGGATCAGCACGGGGGTATCGATCTCCACCAGCGAATGGAGCAGGCGGACCTGATCGTTCTCGACGGCCAGGCAGCCCTCGGTCCAGTCCACGCGCCGGTTGAGGAAGGGGTCGCGGTTGCCCAGGCCGTGGATCCCGATGTTCCCCCCCAGGGTGGTGTCGGGGTAGGAGAGGCGGTGCTGCCGGTAGTGGCGGTGAATCCGCTGCGCCTCCTCCATGGAGATCACCCCCTGGGCCAGCGCCTGGTCGGCCACCCGCGGGTTCGGGTAGTTGATGCCGATGAAGGTGGCGAACCGGCTGTTGGGGTTGATGCGCTCGACCCGGAACACTCCCTTCGGCGTCATCGCACTGCCGCGGGTGCGCAGGTCGACGGCGCCGTTGATGCCGATGGCGAAGTGCGGGATCTCATGGATGACGCGGTGGCCTCGCACCACCGAGAGCCGGCGATCCTTCACGCTGAGATGCAGCCAGACCACGCCATCGTCGACCGGCAGCAGGCTGATCCCGGTGTCGACCTCATCCAGGAAGTGCGGCCCCGGCGAGCTCGTCACGACGCTCGAGGGTGGCTCCGCCGTGTCGATCAGCGATGCGACGGCAGGGCCGGCGGCCAGCATCAGTGTCAGAGAGGTGAGGGCGCAGCGCTTGAGGGTGCGAAAAAGTCTGGACGGCGGCATGGTGACATCAAGGCAGGCTGTGGGGAACGGTGGGGGACTCTACCACGCCCCGGCGCCTGCGGGCAGGAGGCTTCCTCGAGCCCATCGAGGACGAGGCCAGCTAGTCGCTACCGGCTCGATGCGCTGCTCTTCGTGCCGGTAGGGTAACCGGCAGGGTAGGTGTCAAGAAAAAAGCCAGTCTTTGTTGAGAACTGAAGATTTTCCTGCTGTAGTCAACGAAATATCTCGCTAACCGGGCATGGTGATGAAAAACGTTGGCTATGCGCACCTTCATCAGCACCTGGCGCTGGGTGTCCTGCCGCCGCGATGCCCGGCGAGAGTGCGCCCGGTGACGCGCTTGATGCGGCTCGAGGAAGAACTTGCCGTGCCGGCGGAGCGTGCGCCATCAGATGATGACGTGCTTTCGCATCTGTTGTTCGCCCTGAAGCATGAGGGCGTGGACTTGGCCATTCTTGCCGAGACGCTGCCACACCTGCCGGTCGAGACGCTTGTTGCGGCCCTGGAGGCGTCACCCAACGGCATCTATCTGCGTCGAGTGGCTTGCCTGTACGAGAGCTTCGTGGAGCTGCTGCCGCTGGAGCCTTCGGTCAAGGGCAGCGCCGTACCGCTGTTCGACCCTGAGCGCTACGTGACGGGCCCGGCTAGGCGTAACAGCCGCTGGCGTGTGGACGTCAATGGCCTGGGCACCCTCCAATACTGCCCAGTGGTGCGTCGGACTCCCGAGATCGAGGCGCTACTGCGGGAGGATATCCTAGCCGAGGCGCGTGCCTTCATGGCGTCTCTGCCGCCAGGCATGCTGGATCGCGCCATCCAATGGGCCTATCTCAGCGAGACGCAGTCCTCGTTCGAGATCGAGCGCGAATCGCCATCCCCCGACAAGCAGCACCGCTTCATGCAACTGCTGCGCAAGGCACATGATGGCCAGCCACTGGATGAAGACTATCTGGTGGCCCTTCAGAACAGCGTTGTCAGCAATCCCTTCGACAAGGCGGCCGCCTTTCGGCATGAACAGAACTATCTGCATAACGGGCTGCCGGGTGCCATCGGTATCAGCTATCTGCCGCCACCTCCCGGGCTCTGTGAGACCCTGATGGAAGCGCTCATGGGATGGGCCAATGGGCTGCCCGAGGGGCAGGACGGCTCTTCCGTCGAGCGTGTGCCGGCACTTGTCGCCGCCACCGTGATCTCGTTTGGCTTCGTCTTCCTGCACCCCTTCATGGACGGTAATGGCCGCATCTCCCGGTTTCTGTTGCACCATACGCTGTGCCGGCTGGGCGAGTTGCCGCGTGGCAATCTGCTGCCCATTTCCATCGCCATGAAGCGGCATGAAGGGGACTACCTCGCGGCACTCGAAGCCTTCTCGACACTGGCTCGGGAGCAGTGGCGGGTCAACTGGATCGATGCCGACCACCATGATTTCCACTTCGAGGGGAGCGAAAACCTCTATCGCTACTGGGATGCCACCCAGGCGGTGGCCTTCACGCTGCGTATGGCGAGGGAGGCACTGAGGGAGGACCTGAAGGCGGAAACTCGCTACCTGGCCTGCTTCGACCGCGTCTATCGCGCCATCGACACGCGTTTCGATGTGCGCGGCAGCGATCTGTCACGGCTGGTGATGATGTGCCTGAGCCATGACGGCGTGCTTTCGAAGAATCGCCGCAAGCAGTTTCGCTACCAGGTACCCGAAGAGGTGCTGGACGCCATCGAAGCGGAAGCCCGGAAGGCGCTTGGTGAGGCTGCTGAGGAGAAGCCCTCTGCCCGGTAAATATTCTGCCCAGATAATCCCCATCACTTATTCTCTCCAGCAATATATCATAATTATGGAAAGAAAAAACGATGGGGGTGGGCGGACAGTCCGTCCTATTGTTATTGAATTGTGAAGTCTTCGAACTCTATCTTCTTTCCTTGCTTTACTGCTTGTAAAAGCATGAAGAATTCACCTCTTATAATGAGACCATCCTTGCAGCTCAACCCATCCCCTACTTTATCCAGCTCCTTATTACTCTGTATGAACCATTCCACTCGTCGAGCAAGCGGCCAAGGAGGCTCAGCAACGTCAAGAGGAACAGCGGCGACGTGAGGATGCCACTATTATCGAAACCTTCCTCGACACCGTCTACCGGCCACATAAGGAGCGCATGAAGCGCGGAAGCGAGGATCTGGATCGTCTCGATCGACACTTCAAGAAGTGGTATCGGAAGCGCATGACCGAGATCACCAAGACCGATGTGACGCGCTGGCACCATGCGCTCGAGTCGCAAGGACTGGCGTTCCTGACCATCAAGCGGTCGTATGACGTCTTGCAGGGGATGCTGAACATGGCGGTGGAGGAGAGGTTCATCGACCAGAATCCGATCAAGGGGGTGCGGCTCAGGAAGCCCGTGGCCCAAGACGATCACGGTGTCGATATCATCAAGCCGCGTCGCGCGTTGACGAAAGAGGAGGTGTCGGGGCTGTTCAGAGGGCTTGAGCGATACACACAAGACCGCAAGGACATGCGGCGGCGCTCGAGAGAGAAGAAGTCCAATCGGCACCTGCCGGACTGGGATCAGGTCACCTACGTCGACTACGTGGTGCCCGCGATCCTCGTCATCTACTACGCTGGCTTTCGCCCTGGAGACGTCTATGGGCTCCGCTGGGAGAATGTGAACCTCGACCTGGGCACGATCACCAAAGTGATAGAGAAGACCGCGCATCACAGCACCAAGCCCAGCAGTTTCCCGATGTCGGATCGGCTGGTTGATGTGCTTCAAGTCTGGTGGCAGGAGAACGGGTGCCCCAAGACCGGTTATGTCTTCCCCTCGCAGCGGACAGGGCGCAGGCTTTCAGCAGGGGCGCTCGGCAGGCGTCCCTGGCCGCTTATCAAGAAGCTCGGTGGTCTCGATCCCGATTTGGATCTCTACACGCTTCGGCACAATTTCGCATCGCAGCTCATCTTGTCGGGAGCCGACTTGATGACTGTCATGAAGTTGATGGGGCACCGCGACATAGCAACTACGATCGAGCATTACGGCCACCTAACCGCGGAGCACTTGCGCTTAGCACTGTATGCCCTTGACCCTGAATAGCGGGGTGTCCAGTTAAAGGTCGACCATGGCTTTAGCTCCAATGGTAGTCGCCGTGACTAGCGAGTGAGTGACAATCTGCTTTACCGACTCCCATGCACCTTCTTGTATTTGTTCTTTAAGCCTATCGGCTAGTGTAGAGTAGTTCGGATGACCCAAGAGTTCTTCAGGAGTACTTCCAAGAACAGTATGGCCTTTAGCGGTTAACACTATCGGCGGCTCCATGCCGGGAAGAGATCCCCCCTGGCGAAGAAAGTTCTCATCAACCAACCATTGCCGCGTCGACTCGATCAGGCTTAGTCTCGAACTTTGTTCTTTTGAAGGCTCGCTCTCATACCTACCCGTAAGAGGATCTAGTTCACCCATCTCTGGAAGCTGGTCATTCCAAACTGCGAGAAAAATTCTTTGTTCGTTGATGCAAGTGGCGTTGGGGAAGGCATCCAGCGCCTGTTCGAAGATCAGGCCGGTGATTAAGCGGAACTCTTCCATGTTCTGCATGAACATCCCCCTCCAGGCTTATTGAGCAGAAGGGTAGCGTGGCATGCGATATGCCTGAAATCCAGTTTGATTGCTATGGTGTGAGCATACGAAAACGGCCCTCCGTGCAGGTTCTGACACCTGTCTGGAGAGCCGTTTTATGGACTAGCTTTGGACCAACGACCTTTACGTAGGTTGCTAACTGCTGGTATTGGGCTATATGTCCTTGAAATCGTGGTCGGAGCGACAGGATTCGAACCTGCGACCTTTGCAACCCCATTGCAACGCGCTACCAAGCTGCGCCACGCTCCGACTCTGTTTTCGGGTTTTGTGGCCATCTGGCCTGTCCCCCGAGAACGAGGCGTATACTAGCGCTTTCGCGGGCAAATGAAAAGCCCCTTTTGCACTTTCGATTCAGTCGCTTGGCTCGGGGCCGCTGGGGCCGGCCCGGGTTATGCACTATGATGTGACGCAATCACCAGAATCTAGCGCAAGCGGTGGCGTGGTTCGCCGCGCAGAGGTGTGTCCGGCAACCCGGTTCGGGACCTTCCCGCACTGGCCGGGCGTGAGTAGGCGTTGCCGGCCTGATGGCCGGGAGGAGAGGGAGATGGCGGGCGGATGGAGCAAGGATGGTGCGGTTCAGGATCAGATCGATGCCAGCGTTGAGGATGCGGTATCGCTCGCGCGCAGCCGGCTGCCGCATGGCGAGAGCCTTACGCACTGCGAGGAGTGCGATGACGAGATACCGCAGGCGAGACGCGAGGCGATTCCCGGGGTGCGCCTGTGCGTCGCCTGCCAGGCAGAGCGCGACAAGCGCGGGGGTGGCGCCGTGGGCTACAACCGTAGGGGCAGCAAGGACAGCCAGCTGCGTTGAGCCGTGCGGCCCGTCGCTGCGACGGTTCGTCAGGAGGCGGCCGCACGAGGGCAGCCAGCCCGGCGGGAAAGCGAGCGTGGCAGCGACGGGAGGAGGCGCCGGATGCCGTTGATCATGGGGATGAGCGTTTTGCTCGCCTGTCAGTTCCTGGGCGAACTGCTGGCGCGTGGCCTGACCATGCCGATACCGGGGCCGGTGATCGGCATGGTGATCCTGCTGGCGGGGCTGATGGTGAGGGGCAAGGTGCCCAGCAGTCTCAGGCTTACCGGCGAGGGGCTGTTGAACTACCTGACGCTGCTATTCGTGCCGGCCGGGGTGGGGTTGATGGTCCACTTCGCGTTGATCGGTCGCGACCTGTTGCCGATCGTGGTGACGCTGGTGGTGTCCACGGCACTGACCCTGGCGGCCACGGCCTGGGCGCTGGATCGGCTCAATCGTCGGCGCGGAGGGCAGGGGCGATGAACGTCGCGACACTCGACCAGTTGTGGGTCTATCTCTCCGGGAACCCGTTGCTCTCGCTGCTGGCGACGCTACTGGTATTTATCCTGGCGGTGCGCATCAACCGGGCGCTGGGCGGCACGCCGCTGGTGCACCCGGTCACCCTCTCCATCGCCATGCTGATCGCGCTGCTGCTGCTGGTGGACATGGATTACGCCACCTACTTCGAGGGGGCGCAGTTCATCCACTTCCTGCTGGGGCCGGCCACCGTGGCGCTGGCGATTCCGCTTTACGATCACCGGGAGCGGGTCCGGCGCCTGCTGGTGCCGCTGCTGCTGGCTTGCCTGGTGGGCATCGGGGTGGCGGTGACGAGTACCGTGGGACTATCGCTGGCGCTGGGGGCGCGGCTCGAGACGGTGCTCTCCCTGGCGCCGCGCTCGGTGACCTCGCCCATCGCCATGGGTATCGCCGAGCAGATCGGCGGCATTCCCTCCCTGGCGGCGGGCCTGGTGCTGCTGACCGGGTCCATCGGCTGTGCGCTCTCGCCCTGGGTGTTCCGCCTGCTCAGGATCGAGGACCCCGCGGTCAAGGGCTTCGCGCTGGGGCTCTCCGCCCATGGCTTCGGCACCGCCCAGGCCTTCGCGCGCATCGGCGCGGTGGCCGGGGCCTTCTCGGGGCTGGCCATGGGCCTGACGGGCCTGCTGACGGCCTTCCTGCTGCCGCTGATCACGCGACTGTTCGGGCTGGGCAACTGACAAGGCGCCCCGAGAGGCGCCTTGATCTCGTCACTTGCTTGTTCTCGTCACTTCCTTGGTGCGGTGCGTGCTTGGCGTGAGCTCGCCCGGGGTTCGCCGGTTAGATCTCTTCCCACAGTCGCTTGCGGAAATCGTGGGTGAGCTGTGAGGCCTGCTCGAGCCGCTTCATCTGGGCGTCGCCCACCTCCTTGACCAGCTTTTCGTAGCAGGCCTGCACCTCTTCCGGGGTGGTGGGCTGCTTGCCGTCGAAGCACTTGGCGATGTGTTCACCGCTCTCGGCGATGGCCTTCAGGAACTGGGCCTCCAGCTGCAGGGCCTCGGCCATGCTCTCCATCCAGGCCAGCTGGGTGCGAGCCATGGGGGTGGCGCCCTTCGTCCACTGCTGTTGCCACCACTCGAACATCGGGTTGGCAAAGGGGTTCTGGGACATGATGGCCTCCTGTTGAACGGATCACCGGATCGATGAATGCGGCATGTGCCGGGGTGTCTTGACTAGAGTGTAGGAGAGCCATCCTGGTAGGACCTACGGTGAATCGGTGCATCTTTGATCCTTGTCATGGAGAGAGTGCGATGTGGAGCGTGGTCAAGTCGGTACTGGCGGCCTTCTTCGGCGTGCAGAAGGATGTGCGACGGCGCGAGGACTTCGAGAAGGGGCATCCTGTCGCATTCATTGCCGTTGGCCTCCTGATGGCGCTGCTGCTGGTGGTGCTGGTGGCGGCGGTCGCGGTAACGGTGGCCCGTTGAAAGTGCCGTTGGCGAAACCCGGCCCGGCGACAGTCGGCCACAGGCGGGGCGTCTACACTCCTTTTATGAGGCGTATCTGAACTGATCGACCAGCAGCGTGCGCCCGTCACGCGATACGACAGCTCACGACAACAATAAGCCACGACAACTAGCAAGGAGGAGGCGCCGATGCGCACGTTCATCGTGTGGATGGCAGGTTGCCTGGTCGTCCCCCTGATGACGACGTTGGCCATGGCCAATGGCTGGAACATGCCGGTGGGTGTGACCGACGTCAGCCGCGAGATTCACTCGCTGCACATGACCATCTTCTGGATCTGCGTGGTCATCGGCGTGGTGGTGTTCGGGGTGATGTTCTATTCCCTGTTCCGCTTTCGTCACTCCAAGGGCGCCAAGGCGGCTCACTTCCACGAGCATACCCTGGTCGAGGTGATCTGGACGGCGATCCCGCTGCTGATCCTGATCGGCATGGCGGTGCCGGCGACCGCCACCCTCAAGAAGATGTATGACCCCTCCGACGCCGACCTCGATGTGATGATCACCGGCCAGCAGTGGCGCTGGCGCTACGAATACCTGGGCGAGGACGTCGCCTTTACCTCCAACCTGGGCACGCCGCGGGAATCGATCCGCGGTGATGCTGAGCGGGGCGAGCACTACCTGCTGGAGGTCGACGAGCCGCTGGTGCTGCCGGTCGGGCGCAAGGTGCGTTTCCTGCTTACCTCCGATGATGTCATCCACTCCTGGTGGGTCCCGGACCTCGCCGTGAAGCAGGACACCATTCCCGGCTTCGTCAACGAGAACTGGGTGCGCATCAACGAGCCCGGCATCTATCGCGGCCAGTGCGCCGAGCTGTGCGGCATGGATCACGGCTTTATGCCTATCGTGGTGCATGCCATGGAGGGCGAAGAGTTCGACACCTGGCTCGCAGAACGCAAGGAGGCCAGTGCCCAGGAGGCGCAGGGTGTCGACCGCGAGTGGTCCATGGACGAGCTCATGGCCCGCGGCGAGCAGAGCTACAACGCCGTCTGTGCCTCCTGCCACCAGCCCGATGGCAGCGGCAACCCGCCGGCCTTCCCGGCGCTGGCCGGCAACCAGGCGCTGATGGACGACCGGGAGCGGCACATCGACGTCGTGATCAACGGCGTGTCGGGCGCGGCCATGCCGGCCTTCCGTAACACCTTGAACCCGGTGGAGATCGCCGCCGTGATCACCTACGAACGCAACGCCTGGGGCAACGACACCGGTGACCTGGTGCAGCCGGCAGAGATCGCCGAGCGGCTGGCCGACTAGGCCGGCCTGCACTGCCCCGAGCGATGAGATAAGAACAGCGAAGATCAGGGAGATACACCATGGCGCCCAAGCTGCCCTTGCATCACCCCGTCGAGCAGAGTTCCACCGCCAGTGCCGGTGGCCAGGCGGCGGCGCATCCCGCGCCGCCGCGCGGCCTGATGCGTTGGCTGCTCACCACCAATCACAAGGAGATCGGCAGCCTCTACTTGATCTTCTCGCTGACCATGTTCTTCATCGGTGGAATCTTCGCCCTGGTGGTGCGCGCCGAGCTGTTTCAGCCGGGGCTACAGCTGGTGGTGCCGGAGTTCTTCAACCAGATGACCACCATGCATGGGCTGATCATGGTGTTCGGGGCGATCATGCCGGCCTTCGTCGGCCTGGCCAACTGGATGGTGCCGCTGCAGATCGGCGCACCGGACATGGCCCTACCGCGGCTCAACAACTTCAGCTTCTGGTTGCTGCCGGTGGCCTTTACCCTGCTGCTCTCCACCCTGCTGATGCCCGGGGGCGGACCCAACTTCGGCTGGACCTTCTACGCGCCGCTCTCCACCACCTATGCGCCGCCGTCCACCACCTTCTTCATCCTCTCGCTACATATCGCCGGCATCAGTTCGATCCTCGGGGCCATCAATATCATCGCCACCATCCTCAACCTGCGCGCGCCGGGCATGCGCCTGATGGACATGCCACTGTTCTGCTGGACCTGGCTGATCACCGCCTTCCTGCTGATCGCGGTGATGCCGGTGCTGGCCGGGGCGGTCACCATGATGCTGATGGACATCAACTTCGGCACCAGCTTCTTCAACGCCGCCGGGGGCGGCGACCCGGTGCTCTTCCAGCACCTCTTCTGGTTCTTCGGCCATCCCGAGGTCTACATCATGATCCTGCCGGCGTTCGGCATCGTCTCGGCGATCATCCCGACCTTCTCGCGCAAGCGCCTGTTCGGCTACGCCTCCATGGTCTATGCCACGGCCTCCATCGCCATCCTGTCGTTCATGGTGTGGGCGCATCACATGTTCACCGTGGGCCTGCCGCTGGCCGCCGAGCTCTTCTTCATGTACACCACCATGCTGATCGCCGTGCCCACCGGGGTGAAGGTGTTCAACTGGATCGCCACCATGTTCCGCGGCTCCATCAGCTTCGAGCCGCCCATGCTCTTCGCCCTGGCCTTCGTGGTGCAGTTCACCGTCGGCGGCTTCTCGGGGCTGATGCTGGCCATCTCGCCGGCGGACTTCCAGTACCACGACACCTACTTCGTGGTGGCGCATTTCCACTACGTGCTGGTGCCGGGCGCGCTCTTCGCGATCCTCGCCGCGGCCTACTACTGGCTGCCCAAGTGGACCGGCCACTATCCCAACGTCAAGCTGGCCCAGTGGCACTTCTGGCTGTCGGTGATCGGCGTCAACCTGACCTTCTTCCCCATGCACTTCTCGGGGCTGGCCGGGATGCCGCGACGCATCCCCGATTATGCGCTGCAGTTCGCGGACTTCAACGTGGCCTCGAGCCTCGGGGCCTTCCTGTTCGGTGCCTCGCAGCTGCTCTTCGTGATACTCATCATCAAGTGCGTGCGGGGCGGCGAGAAGGCCCCGGCCAAGGCCTGGGAGGGCGCCGAGGACCTCGAGTGGAGCGTGCCGAGCCCCGCGCCGCTGCATACCTTCGAACATCCGCCCACCTTCCGGCGTGAGTCGGAGTGACCCGGCGGTCATCGCCAGGAGGAGACGATGCGCAACGAGGCAGGCCGTGATCACGACAACCGCCAGGGGGTGCGCCGTACCGTGTCCAAGACGCTGTTCGCCCTGGCCGGGATGTTCGCCTTCGCCTTCGCCCTGGTGCCGCTCTACGACGTCTTCTGCGAGGTGACCGGGCTGAACGGCAAGACCAGTGCCTCGGCCCAGGCACTCGTCCACGAGGAGGTCGATACCTCACGCATGGTCACGGTGCAGTTCGTGACTCGGGGTAGTGCGGGACTGCCGTGGAACCTGGAGGTCGAGACGCGCCAGATCCGCGTCCACCCGGGGCAGAGCGCCGAGGTCGGCTTCGCCTTCCACAACACCGGGGACAGCGCCATCTGGGGGCGGGCGGTGCCCAGCGTGTCGCCGTCGCGTGCCAACCCGCACCTGCGCAAGCTGACCTGCTTCTGCTTCCAGGAGCAGCGCCTCGAGGCGGGTGAGAGGATGTCGGCGCCGCTGGTGTTCCAGCTGACCCGCGATCTGCCCGAGGACGTCAATACCGTAACCCTGGTCTATACCCTGTATCCGGTCACCCGCGATGAAGCGGCGCTTCAGGCCCGGGCGAGCGGCGGCATAGGAGATGAGGCATGAGTGGTGGCAGCTATTACGTTCCCGCAAACAGCAAGTGGCCGATACTGGGCTCCCTGGCGCTGGGCACGATGATGATCGGGGCCGGCATGGTCATGGTGCACGGCCGCGGCAGTGCGCTGCTGGCGGCCGGCATGCTGGCGGTGCTGGCGGTGATGGGGCTGTGGTTCCGGGATGTGATCAAGGAGTCTCGCGGTGGCCTCTACGATGCCCAGATGGATCGCTCCTTTCGCCAGGGCATGGCCTGGTTCATCTTCTCCGAGGTGATGTTCTTTGCGGCCTTCTTCGGCGCGCTCTTCTACGTACGGACCTTCGCGCTGCCGTGGCTGGACGGGGAGGGGGCCAAGGGCGTGGCGGCGCTGCTGTGGCCGGAGTTCACCGCCAGCTGGCCGCTGCTCGAGCCTCCGGGTGACGTGGCCGGCCCCCGCGATACCTTCAGCCCCTGGCAGCTGCCGCTGGTCAACACCCTGATCCTGGTGGGCTCGAGCATCACGCTTACCGTGGCCCACGAAGGGCTCAAGGAGGGCATGCGCGAGACCACGCGCAACTGGCTGCTGGTCACCGTGCTGCTGGGCTTCACCTTCATCATCATCCAGGGCGTGGAGTACTACGAGGCCTACCACCACTACGGCATCACCCTGGAGGCGGGGATCTACGGGGCGACCTTCTTCCTGCTGACCGGCTTCCACGGGGCCCATGTGATCATCGGTGCCACCATCCTGACGGTGATGCTGCTCCGTATCCTGCGGGGGCACTTCGCCCCGGAGAATCACTTCGGCTTCGAGGCGGCGGCCTGGTACTGGCACTTCGTGGACGTGGTATGGATCGGCCTGTTCCTGTTCGTCTATGTGTTTTGACGCTCAGCCAGGGGTGTTTTGAGGCTCAGCCCGGGATGATTTGAGGGTCAACCCAGGCTGCCGGCATAGAAGCCATAGAAGAGCAGGGCCAGCAGGGTGGCCGCCAGGGCCACCCGCAGTTTCAGGGAGACGAGCAGGCGCCGCGAGGTGGCGCCGTCACGCAGCAGGAAGCCGGCACCGGCGGCGAGGCTCGTCAGCATGGCCAGGAACACCAGAGCGATCAGGACCTTGAGCAGCATGGCAGACTCCTTGGGTATCACGTCGTCCCAGCATGCCCGCCCCGGACGGTGGCGGCAACGCCTGTGGTACGCGCTGGGGTCGGCACTGGTGGTGCTGGGCCTGGCGCTGGGCCTGTGGCAGTGGGAGCGGGCCACGGAGAAGCGCGCCTATCTGGAGCGCCTGGCGAGCGCCCCCACCCTGACGGCCCCCCGGGAGGCGCCACCCGAGGGCAGCCGCCTGACCCTTTCCGGCGAGTACCTGGCCGACGCGACCCTGTTTCTCGACAACCGCATCCACGCGGGGCGCCTGGGGGTGGCGCCGCTGACCCCGCTGCGTGGCGATGATGGCCGGCTATGGCTGGTGCAGCGTGGCTTCCTGGAGACCGGCACCAGTCGTGCCGATCCCGATGTGGCCACGCCGCAGGGCAGGGTCACCCTGCGCGGGCGCTGGCAGGCGGCGGGCGAGGGCGCGCCGCTGTTCGGCCCCAATCATGAGGGGGCCAGGCTGCAGCGTATCCAGCTGGATGCCTGGCCGCTCGATTTCGCCCACCCCGGCTGGCTGCACCTCGAGGAGGGCCCCGGCGTGCTGCCTGGCTGGTGGTCCCCTAATGTCATGCCGCCGAGTCGCCATGTCGGCTATGCCGTCCAGTGGTGGGGGCTGGCGCTGGCGGCGCTGGTGGTGATGGTGGTCGGCGGTCGGCGGATGCTCCGCGACCGCGACGACGTGTCCTCGGAGGGCCCACGATGACGAAGACCCATGCCCATGCTGCGCGCTTCGGGCGATTGAAGCTGCTGGCGCTGCTGCTGTTCCTCTCCCTGCCGGTGCTGGTGGCCACGGTCATGGCGCTAGGGCGAATCGGTATCCCCGAGGGGCGCACGGCCCATGGCGAGCTGGCCCCGGATATTCCGGCCCTGGCCGACTGGCCGCTGGACGCGCCAGCGGAACCCTCGGTGTCCGGCGACTGGGTGCTGGCCTTCGACTGCGGGCAACGCTGTGCCGAGCTGAGCGATCAGTGGTGGCGCCTGCATCGCGCGCTGGGCCGTGAGGCGCCGAGGGTCAGCCGGCTGCGCGTGGGCGGGGATGCCGAGGCCCTGCCCGGCGAGGTGGTGGCGCACTGGGCCGAGCGTCCCGCCTGGCTCGAGCCGGATCGACTCTGGTTGCTAGACCCGCGTGGACAGCCGGTGCTCGGTTACGATCCGGGGGTGGATCCCTATGCGGTGAAGAAGGACCTGGGGCGCCTGCTGCGCATGAATCCGGAGGCGCCCTGGCAGGGTGGTCAGGAATTGGCGGGCCAGGAGCTGGCGGGACGCTGATCCCGCAATGGCAAGGGAGGTGGGGCGATGCATGCAGCACGGCGGCGACTGGCTCTGCTCAAGACGCTGAGCCTGTTGGGAGTGGTGTTGACGGTGATGGTGATCCTGCTGGGCGCCTGGACGCGGCTGGTGGATGCCGGCCTGGGCTGTCCGGACTGGCCGGGATGCTATGGCGCCCTGGTGGTGCCCGACGAGGCGCGGGCCCTGGCCCACACCCCGGAGTCGCCGCTGGAGAGCGCCAAGGCCTGGATGGAGATGATCCATCGTTACGTGGCCTCCGCCCTGGGACTGCTGGTGATCGCCCTGCTGGTGCTGGGCAGGCCGCTGCGGCGCCATGCCGACTATCCCTGGCGCCTCAATCTGGGGCTGCTGGCGCTGATCCTGGTGCAGGGGGCGTTCGGCGCCTTCACGGTCACCCTCCGGCTGTGGCCCCAGGTGGTCACCCTGCACCTGCTGGGAGGGCTCGGCGTGATGCTGGTGTTCCTGTGGCTGCATCTGCGCCTGCGGCGTTGCGACAGCGGCAGCCTGACGCCCGGCGGCGTGGCACCACCGCGCCGGGCGCTGACGCCACTCTGGGGGCTGGCCGGCGTGCTGCTGGTGGCGCAGCTGGCGCTGGGCGGCTGGGTGTCGAGCAACTACGCCGGCATCGCCTGCCAGGGGTTCCCCACCTGCAATGGCGAGTGGTGGCCCGGCCTGGACTGGAGCGAGGGCTTTCACCTGACCCAGAGCGTCGGCCCCAACTATCTGCATGGCCAACTGCATGCCGAGGCACGCAGCGCCATCCAGGTGGGCCATCGTCTGGGCGCGCTGGCGCTGGGCGCCGCCATCCTGGCGCTGCTGGTGTGCTATCGGCGTGAGACGGCGATGCGCCCGTGGCTCGTGGCCCTGACCCTGGCCTACGGACTGCAGTTCTCGCTGGGGGTGGCCAATGTCCTGCTCTGGCTGCCCCTGTGGCTGGCGCTGCTGCATACCGCAGGCGCCGTGGCGCTGGTGCTGAGCCTGGCGATGGCCGCCTGGCGATGGCGCTGCCTGGCGCCATGCTCGACCCCTTCACAACAATCATCGCGACACAAGAAGGAGTGGCTCCATGTCTGATGCGCTGACGTCCGAGGTCCGCGTCACCGAACTCTCGTCCCCGGCGCTGGGTGACTGGGGGTGGCGAGACCTGGTGACCCTGTGCAAGCCGCGGGTGGTGGTGGTGATGCTGGTGTGTGCCCTGGTGGGCATGGCGCTGGCGCGGCCGGTGCTGCCGTCGCTCGCGGTCGTGCTGTTCGGCCTGATCGGGATCGGCCTGACCGCCTGCGGGGCGGCGGCCTTCAACCATGTGGTGGACCGGCGCCTCGATGCCATGATGCTGCGTACCTCACGACGCCCACTGGCGGCACGCCGCATGCCCGGCAGCATCGCCCTGGGCTGGGCCACGCTGCTCTCGCTTTCCGGCCTCGGCCTGCTGGTGTGGCAGGTCAACGCCCTGACCGCCTGGCTGACCCTGGGGTCGCTGATCGGCTACGCGCTGGTCTATACCACCTTCCTCAAGCATGCCACGCCGCAGAACATCGTGATCGGCGGCCTGGCCGGTGCCGCGCCACCGTTGCTGGGCTGGACGGCGGTCACCGGCGAGGTGGGCCCCGAGCCGCTGCTACTGGTGCTGATCATCTTTGCCTGGACGCCGCCGCACTTCTGGGCGCTGGCGCTGCACAAGCGCGATGAATATGCCCGTGCCGGGGTGCCGATGCTGCCGGTCACCCACGGCGAGGCCTTTACCCGCCTGCAGGTGTGGCTCTACGGCTGGCTGACCGTGGCGGTGACCCTGCTGCCCTTTGTCAT
Organism: Halomonas sp. SSL-5; assembly: GCF_030708455.1. Taxonomy (GTDB): domain Bacteria; phylum Pseudomonadota; class Gammaproteobacteria; order Pseudomonadales; family Halomonadaceae; genus Halomonas. Next base: position 98,358 of record NZ_JAUYWF010000010.1, on the reverse strand, counting down.
CGGCATGAGCGGTGCGGTCTACCTGGTCGGGGTGATGGCGCTCAACGCGCGTTTCATGGTGTGGAACTACCGGGTATGGCGGGGGCAGGATCCCAGGGCGCCCCTGGCCGCCTTCTGGTTCTCGATCCGCTATATCCTGGGGCTGTTCGGGGTGCTGCTGCTGGATCACTACGCCCAGGCCTGGTCGTTGTGGATGGCGCCGGGGATCCAGTAGCGGGCGCCAGTGCCTCGCTACAAGGACGCGGGCCCGGCAGCTGCCGGGCCCGCGGTCGTTTCGGGTGGGTCACCAGAACAGAACGATCAAGCCGTAGGCCATCAGCGTCACCAACACGGTACTGATGAGGTTGAGGGCGAAGCCGGCCCGGATCATCGACTGGATCTTCATATGGCCGGTGCCGAAGACGATGGCGTTGGGGGGCGTGGCCACCGGCATCATGAACGCGCAGCTGGCGGCGATGGCGGCCGGCACCGTGATCAGCAGCGGCGAGATATCCAGCGACAGCGCCAGGGCGCCCAACAGCGGCAGGAAGGCGGCGGCGGTGGCGGTGTTGGAGGTCACCTCGGTCAGGAAGATGATCACCAGTACCACGATACCGATCATGGCCAGCAGCGGCAGGCTGCCGAAGACCCCCAGCTGGTTGGCGATCCACTCCGCCAGTCCGGTCCGGGTGATGGTGCCGGCCAGGGCCAGGCCGCCACCGAACAGCAGCAGGATGCCCCAGGGGACCTTCTGGGTGTCGTCCCAGGTCAGCAGCCGCTCGCCGCTTCGCCCGCCGCTGGGGATCAGGAAGAGGGCGATGCCGGCGGCGATGGCGATGCCGGTGTCGGTCAGCCAGGGCAGGCCGATGTCATTGAGCAGCGGACGTCCCACCCACGCCAGGGCGGCGAGGGTAAAGAGCGTGGCGACCCGGCGCTCCGCCGAAGACATGCGACCGAGCCGTTGCAGTTCGGCGTGGATCATGTCGCCGCTCTGGTCGGCGGCATTGAGGGCGAAGCCCCGGCGGGTCAGCCACCACCAGGCAGCCACCATCATGGCGATGCTGATCGGCAGGCCCACCGCCATCCACTGGGCGAAGCCCAGATCGATGCCGCGGTCCTCGGCCAGGTAACCGGCGAGCAGGGCGTTGGGGGGCGTGCCGATCAGGGTGGCCACGCCACCGATGCTGGCCGAGTAGGCGATGGCCAGCAGCAGGGCGGTGGCGTAGCGACGCAGCTCCTGCGGGTCGTTGTCGCCGAGCAGGCTGATCACCGACATGCCGATGGGCAGCATCATGATCGCCGTGGCGGTGTTGGAGACCCACATGCTGAGGAAGCCGGTGGCGACCATGAAGCCGGCGATCTGCCGCCGCGGCTGGTGGCCCACCAGCGTCAGCACATGCAGGGCGAGGCGGCGATGCAGCTCCCAGCGCTGCATGGCGATGCCGAGCAGGAAGCCGCCCAGGAACAGGTAGATGATGGGGTTGGCGTAGCTGCCGGTGGCCTCGCCCATGCTGCCCAGGCCGAGGGCCGGTACCAGCACCATGGGCAGCAGTGAGGTGGCGGGAATCGGGATGGCCTCGGTGGACCACCAGGTGGCCATCAGCAGCGCCATGCCCACACAGGCCCAGGCCGCCGATGACATCTCCGCCGGTGGCGGCATCAGCAGGGTGGCCAGCAGCAAGGCTGGGCCAAGCCACAGCCCGATCCGGGCGGCGGCAGAGGGGGACGCCGGCGCGTCGGGAGGGGTGGGGTGGTCATCAGGCATGGTGGACTCCATCGGTTTGGGGGACACAAGGGTGGAAAGCCGTCCGTATTATACTTAAGTAGGCGTCTCTGCGTCAGCGTCGGGCCCCATGGACATCCTGCCTGTGTCCCGGCGGCGTCGCCCCGAGACTGTTGGCACGACGTTGGGGTGGCGGCGCACAAGCGGGTAGAATCGATGGCCCATTTCCTGTGATACCACGGTGATCCCCGATGAGTACCACCACTGCCCTGATCCTCGCCGGCCTCGCCCTGGTGATCATCGCCGGCCTCGGCGCCTATGCCTTTACCCTGTGGCGTGAGGTGCGCCGGCGTCGGGCCAGCCAACAGGAGGAATTGCGCCGCGCCCACCAGAACTGCCTGGAGAATCTCGAGCTGGTGGCCTCTGCGCTGCTCCAGGAGCAGGTCGATATCACCGAGGGCGCCTGGCGCTGCAAGGTGCTGCTGGAGATCCTCGATTCGCGTCTGCTGGAGCGCGAGAGCTTCCGCCCCTTCGGCGAAGTGCACGCCCTTACCCGGCACCTGCACACCCACGAGGCGCGCAAGGCGCTCAGCCCCAAGGAGCGTTTCAAGGAGGACAAGGAGCGCCTCGCCGTCGAGGAGGAGCATCGCCATGCCGTCATCGAGGCGGCGCGTGCGGCGCTGGACTTTCGACGCGACTGGCCGGCGAGCCTGCACTGAGCACCCGCCTCGATCGGTCTGTTTATCGAACACTGTGCGCTTTCGCCGCGACTCTGCTAATCTAGGCATGCGCGATTGAAACATCTGCCGGGCTACTGCAAGCTTGGCAGCGTGTCGAGGCCAGTGAACATTTGCATGACGTCGCTGAGTCACGGCATGGATGTTGCGGCGTAGATCGCAACATCCGATCGTCGGGATCATCTGGGAAGGCGGCAAAGCGGTTTGCCTGCCCTGGAGCGATAAAAGAAAAGAGAAGGAGTTTCATATGAAGAAGTCCACGACTGGCTTGCTGCTCGGTTCTGCTCTGGTGGTCGGCCTCTCCGGCTGCGCCACTTCCAACACCTCGTCCTCCGTCGACAAGCCCTGGTATCAGCACCCGATGGTGTGTGGCCTGGCCGGTGGCGTGATCGGTGGTGGCATCGGTTACGCCACCAGCGGTGAATCAGATGAGGACACCGGCGCTGCCATCGGCGGCACGGCGGGTGCCACCATCGGTGCCATGCTGTGTGCCGACGCGCCGGAGCCGGTGGCCGAGCCCGCGCCGATGCCGGAGCCCGAGCCCGAGCCGGAGCCCGTGTTCGAGCCGGTGACCCTGTCCAGCGATGTCACCTTCGCCTTCGACTCGGCCGAGCTGCGCCCCGGTGCCGCCTCCGAGCTGAATGAGGTGGCCTCTACCCTGAACAACAACCCCGAGGTTCGCGTGACCATCGCCGGTCATACCGATGCCGTCGGTTCCAACGAGTACAACCTGAACCTCTCCCAGGAGCGTGCCGATTCCGTGGCCAGCTACCTGATGAGCCAGGGTGTCGCCGGTAACCGCATGCGCACCGTGGGTTATGGCGAGGAGCGTCCGGTCGCCACCAACGAGACCGACGCAGGCCGTGCCATGAACCGTCGTGTGGAGATCATGAGCCAGTAATCTGCGGCTCAACCTCCCCGCGGGCCCACCGGGCTCGCCAGCAGGGGCGCCTTCGGGCGCCCCTGCTGCGTCTGTGCTGTGGCGCCTGGCGCGGCGCTTTGCTATCGTAGCGCGTCATCCGGCTCGGACCGACACCGTCTCGCCTGGCGCCCGCCGCGCCTCCGGCGATGGTCGGGCTCCGGCTGACAGTTCGCTTCCATTCTTCGTTCACTGCGACATGTGGTCTTTCGTATGGGCCACCACTGCGCGAAAGGACCCCTGCATGCCCATCGTGACCCTGCCCGACGGCAGCCAGAGACGCTTCGACGAACCGCTTACCGTGATGCAGCTGGCCGAGGATATCGGCCCCGGACTCGCCAAGGCCTGCGTGGCCGGCAAGATCGATGGCGTGCCGGTCGATGCCGCCGACATCATCGATCATGATGCCGAGGTGGCCATCCTCACCGCCAAGGATCCCGAAGGCCTGGAGGTGGTGCGTCACTCCTGCGCCCACCTGATCGGTCATGCCGTGAAGCAGCTCTATCCCGAGGCGAAGATGGCCATCGGTCCGGTCATCGAGGATGGCTTCTACTACGATATCGATTTCGGCCGTTCGGCGACCCCCGAGGATCTGGAGGCCATCGAGAAGCGCATGAAGGCGCTGATCGACAAGGGCTACGACGTGGTCCGTGAATATGTCGATCGCGACCGGGCGATGCTGACCTTCCTGCACCGGGACGAACCCTACAAGCAGGAGATCGTCCGCGAGATACCGGAGGGCGAGAGCATCCGCCTCTACCATCACGAAGAATATATCGACATGTGCCGGGGCCCCCACGTGCCCAATACCCGGCACCTGAAGGCGTTCAACCTCACCAAGCTGGCTGGTGCCTACTGGCGGGGCGACGCCGAAAACCCCATGCTGACCCGCATCTACGGCACCGCCTGGCCCGACAAGAAGCAGCTCAAGGCCTACCTCAAGCGTCTCGAGGAGGCGGAGAAGCGCGATCACCGCAAGCTGGCGCGCAAGATGGACCTCTTCCACCTCCAGGAGGAGGCGCCGGGCATGGTGTTCTGGCACCCCAACGGCTGGACGATGTACCAGGCGCTGGAGCAGTACATGCGTCGGGTGCAGATCGAGAACGGCTACCAGGAGATCAGGACGCCCCAGGTGGTGGATCTCTCGCTGTGGAAGAAGTCCGGCCACTGGGGCCACTACAGCGAACTGATGTTCACCACCGAGTCGGAGAAGCGCGACTACGCCATCAAGCCCATGAACTGTCCCTGTCACGTGCAGGTGTTCAACCAGGGGCTCAAGAGCTACCGTGACCTGCCGCTGCGCCTGGCCGAGTTCGGCAGCTGTCACCGCAACGAGCCCTCCGGTTCATTGCACGGGCTGATGCGGGTTCGCGGCTTCACCCAGGACGACGCCCATATCTTCTGCAGCGAGAAGCAGATCCAGTCCGAGGCCGAGGACTTCATTGCCCTGACCCTCAAGGTCTATAAGGATCTCGGCTTCGAGGACGTGGAGCTCAAGCTGTCGACGCGTCCCGATGACTTCATGGGCGAGGCGGAGCTGTGGGATCGTGCCGAGGCGGGCCTCGAAGCGGCCCTCGACGCGACCGGCCTCGAGTGGGAGCTGCAGCCGGGCGAGGGGGCCTTCTATGGACCCAAGATCGAGTTCTCGCTGCGCGACTGCCTCAATCGCGTCTGGCAGTGTGGCACCCTGCAACTCGACTTCAACCTGCCGGGTCGCCTCGGCGCCCAGTTTGTCGATGAGGACGGCGCCCGCAAGACGCCGGTGATGCTGCACCGTGCGATCCTCGGCTCCTTCGAGCGTTTCCTGGGGATCCTCATCGAGCACTACGCCGGTGCCATGCCGCTGTGGCTGGCGCCACAGCAGGCGGCCATCCTCAATATCACCGACTCCCAGCGCGATTTCGTGCTGGATCTGGAGCGACGGCTGCAGAAATTCGGCCTGCGCGTCAAGGCGGACTTGAGGAATGAGAAGATCGGCTTTAAAATCCGCGAGCATACCTTGCAGAAAGTTCCCTATCTCCTGGTGGTGGGAGATAAGGAAGTCGAAGCCGACTCGGTTGCCCTGCGCACGCGCAGCGGCGAGGATCTTGGTACCATGAGGGTCGATGAGCTCATGGCCCGCCTTGCTGATGAGCTCGGTGAGAGACATTCGTCAATTGCCTAAGGAGACGGAACATCAAGCGTAGCAACCCAAGAGGGCGCGTCCAGGATAAACGCCCCCCGATGAACGAGCGTATTACCGAGGATCAGGTTCGCCTGATCGACAGCGACGGCGAGCAGCTGGGGGTTGTACCTACCAGCGACGCTCTGGAGCGTGCCGAAGCCGCCGGTATGGATCTCGTGCAGATCTCCAATGCCGATCCGATCGTTTGCAAGATCATGGATTACGGCAAGTTCGTCTTCGAGCAGAAAAAGCAGAAGTCTGCACAGAAGAAGAAGACGAAGCAGATTCAGGTCAAGGAAGTCAAGTTCCGGCCTGGCACCGACGAGGGCGACTATCAGGTCAAGATGAAGAACCTGACGCGTTTCCTCGAAGGGGGCGACAAGGGCAAGGTCACGCTGCGTTTCCGTGGTCGTGAGATGGCGCACCAGGACATCGGTCGCAAGCTGATGGAGCGGATCGCCGCCGACCTCGAGGAGCTCGGGACCGTGGAGTCCTTCCCCAAGATGGAAGGTCGCCAGATGATCATGATCATCGCCCCCAAGAAGAAGCAGTAAGCGGTACCAGCAGTACCAAAAGAAGTGATCCGTTGGCCGGTCAAACGGGCGGGAGGCGTCAGCGTCTCGCGTCGGCCTCGGGTTTTCTGAAGAACCTCGAGCGGAGTTATTCTCATGCCGAAGATCAAGAGCAACAGCGGCGCTGCCAAGCGCTTCAAGAAGACGGCCAACGGCTTCAAGCACAAGCAGTCGTTCCGTAGTCACATCCTGACCAAGAAGTCCACCAAGCGTAAGCGTCAACTGCGTGGCATGAAGCAGATCCACGACGCGGACAAGGCGCTCATCCAGCGGATGCTGCCCAACCTCTAAGCACTTGGTAGAACCCATTTTTCGTCAGGAGTAAGCCATGACTCGTGTCAAGCGGGGCGTCGTCGCCCGTCGCCGTCACAAGAAGATTCTCAAGCAGGCCAAGGGTTACTATGGTGCCCGCAGCCGTGTCTTTCGCGTTGCCAAGCAGGCGGTCATCAAGGCCGGCCAGTACGCTTATCGCGACCGTCGCCAGCGCAAGCGCCAGTTCCGAGCCCTGTGGATCCAGCGCATCAACGCCGGCGCACGCCAGCACGGCCTGTCCTACAGCCGCTTCGTTGGCGGCCTGAAGAAGGCCGGCATCGAGATTGACCGCAAGGTCCTGGCGGACCTGGCCGTCAACGAGAAGGCAGCCTTCGCTGCCATCGTCGAGAAGGCCAAGGCTGCCCAGTAAGAGATAGCGTCATTTCCGGCCGTCTGGTATCTGTCGGATGGTCGCAGACGTCGCAGGGGAAGAGCAGCCGCTCTTCCCCTGTTTTTTTTAGCCCTGTGTTTTACGTATCGAATTCGGAGCGCAACGGATGGACCACCTTCCCAACCTGGTCACCGAGGCCCGCAAGGCGATCCAGGCCGCCGACAGCATCGCGGCCCTGGAAGAGCTGCGCGTGCGCTACCTCGGCAAGAAGGGCGAGATCACCGCGCTGCTCAAGGGGCTGGGCAAGCTGCCCGCCGCCGAGCGCCCGGCCGCCGGCGAGCGTATCAACGAGGCCAAGCAGGCCCTGACCGGCGAGCTCGAGTCGCGCAAGGCCAGCCTCGAGAAGGCCGCCCTGGAGGCGCGCCTCGCCGCCGAGCGACTCGACGTGACCCTGCCCGGCCGGGGGCAGCCCAGCGGTGGCCTCCACCCGGTGACTCGTACCCTGGAGCGTATCGAGGGGCTGTTCACGCGCATCGGCTATGACGTGGCGGTCGGACCCGAGATCGAGGACGACTACCACAACTTCGAGGCCCTCAACATTCCCGCCCACCATCCGGCGCGGGGCATGGCCGATACCTTCTACTTCGATGCCACCCGGCTGCTGCGCACGCATACCTCGCCGGTGCAGGTGCGGACCATGAAGGAAGGCAAGTTGCCGATCCGCATCGTGTGCCCGGGGCGGGTCTATCGCAGCGACTCGGATCTCACCCACACGCCCATGTTCCACCAGGTGGAGGGGTTGCTGGTGGACGAGGACGTGAGCTTCGCCGACCTCAAGGGCACCATCGAGGACTTCCTGCACGCCTTCTTCGAGCGTGACGACCTCTCGGTGCGCTTCCGGCCCTCCTACTTCCCCTTCACCGAGCCCTCTGCCGAGGTCGATATCCAGTGCGTGATGTGCGGCGGAGACGGCTGCCGCGTGTGCGGCCACAGCGGCTGGCTGGAGGTGATGGGCTGCGGCATGGTCCATCCCGAGGTGTTCCGCCACTCCGGCATCGACAGCGAGCGCTACACCGGCTTCGCCTTCGGCATGGGGGCCGAGCGCCTGGCGATGTTGCGCTATGGGGTCAATGACCTGCGACTGTTCTTCGACAACGACCTGCGCTTCCTGCGCCAGTTCGCCTGATCGTCCACCGGATAAGCAGAACACAGCGATAGGATTTGCCATGAAATTTTCCGAACAGTGGCTGCGCGAGTGGGTCTCGCCTCAGCTCGGAACCCAGGCCCTGGCCGACCAGATCACCATGGCCGGCCTCGAGGTGGACGCCGTGGAGCCGGTTGCCGCGGCCTTCGAGGGGGTGGTGGTCGCCGAGGTGCTGGACAAGGCTCAGCACCCGGACGCCGACAAGCTCAGCGTGTGCCGGGTCGACGACGGCAGCGGCGAGCCGGTGCAGGTGGTCTGCGGTGCGCCCAACGTGGCGGCGGGGCAGAAGGTGCCCTTCGCGCGGGTCGGTGCCGTGCTGCCCGGTGACTTCAAGATCAAGCGGGCCAAGCTGCGCGGCCAGGAGTCCCGCGGCATGATCTGCTCCGCCTCGGAGCTGGGCCTGGAGGAGGAGGCCTCGCCGGGGATCCTCGAGCTGCCCGGCTCGGCGCCGGTGGGCGAGGACTTCCGTGCCTGGCTGGGCCTCGACGACCACACCATCGAGGTGGACCTCACCCCCAATCGCGGTGACTGCCTGAGCCTCAAGGGCCTGGCCCGGGAAGTCGGCGTGCTCAACCGCCTGGCGGTCCAGGCCCCGGCCATCGCCCCGGTGGCCGCGACCCATGCAGAGACCTTCCCGTTGCGCGTCGAGGACGCCGATCGCTGTCCGCGCTATATCGGGCGGTTGATCACGGGGGTCGATGTCGGCGCCGAGACACCGCTGTGGATGGTGGAGCGCCTGCGTCGCGGCGGGGTGCGCAGCATCGACCCGGTGGTGGATGTCACCAACTATGTGATGCTCGAGCTGGGCCAGCCGCTGCATGCCTTCGACCGCGCGAACCTGCAGGGTACGGTGATCGTGCGCCTGGCCCGGGAAGGGGAGAGCCTGGTGCTGCTCGACGGCCAGGAGGTCAGCCTCGACGACTCCACCCTGGTGATCGCCGACGAGAGTGGTCCGTTGGCCATCGCCGGCGTCATGGGCGGCGAGCACTCCGGGGTCAGCGAGCAGACCCGGGACATCTTCCTGGAGTCGGCCTTCTTCACCCCCCTGGCGGTAGCCGGTCAGGCGCGTACCTATGGCCTGCACACCGATGCCTCCCACCGCTTCGAGCGTGGCGTGGACCCGCTGCTGGCCCGCGAAGCCGCCGAGCGTGCCACCGCGCTGCTGCTTCAGATCGTCGGTGGCGAGGCCGGCCCCCTGGTGGAGGTGGCAAGCGAAGATCACCTGCCGGTGGCCCGCCGTGTCGTCCTGCGCAGCGCGCGCCTCGAGCAGGCGCTGGGCAAGCCGCTTGCCGGCGAGGAGGTCGGCGAGATTCTCGAACGCCTGGGCATGCAGGTCGAGACCACCGAGTCGGGCTGGCGCGTCGTGGTCCCCAGCTGGCGGTTCGATATTGCCATCGAGGAGGACCTGATCGAGGAGGTGGCGCGTATCCACGGCTACAACCGCCTCCCCGTGCGCCGTCCCCAGGCGCGGCTGGGCCTGAGACCGGATCATGAGGCACGTACCCCGCTGGGCAGGCTGCGTCGCCAGATGGTGGCCCGCGGCTATCAGGAAGCGGTGACCTACAGCTTCGTGGCGCCCGAGCTGCAGAAGACGCTGCTGCCCGAGGCGGTATCGCCGATGCTGGCCAACCCCATCTCCGCGGATCTCTCGGTGATGCGGGCTAGCCTGTTTCCGGGGCTGGTGCGGGCCCTGCAGCACAACCTCAATCGACAGCAGAGCCGGGTGCGGCTGTTCGAGACCGGTCTGATATTCCGCGGCGAGCTGGACGACCTGGCCCAGATCCCGATGCTAGGCGCCCTGGCCTGTGGCTCCCGCGAGCCGGAAGGCTGGGCCGGCAACCGCGAGCCGGTGGACTTCTTCGATCTCAAGGGCGATCTCGAGAGCCTGCTGGCCATGGGCGGCGATGGCGAGGCTTGGCGCTTCGAGCCCGCCGAGCATCCCTCGCTCCACCCGGGTCAGTGTGCCCGCCTCCTGTACCGTGGCGAGGAGGCCGGCTGGATCGGTACTCTGCATCCGGCGGTGCGCGCCCAGCTGGGGCTCAAGGCAGAGGCGGTGCTCTTCGAGGTGCGCCTCGATGCCCTGACCCACGGCCGCGTTCCGGCGTTCATGCCGCTGTCGCGCTATCCCGAGGTTCGCCGCGACCTGGCCTTCCTGGTCGATGAGGACCTGCCGGTGCAGGCGCTGCTGGACACCCTGCGCGCAGAGGCCGGCGAGTGGCTCATCGAGTGCCGACTGTTCGACGTCTACCAGGGCAAGGGTGTGGTGGAAGGGCGCAAGAGCGTGGCCCTGGGCTTGACCTGGCAGCATCCTTCGCGCACGCTTAATGACGAGGAAATCAACAAGTTGGTCGATGCCATCGTCAACGAGTCCCGTCAGCACCTGGGTGCCGAGCTACGCGGTTAGCGGCAGCTCGTTGCGGGAAGCGGCAGGCGGGTGTCGGCCGTCTATCGGACCCAAGTTGGGCCGTGATGGGCCTGGATGGGCCTGGATGGGAGAGTGACGATGGGCGCACTGACCAAGGCGGAGCTGGCCGAACACCTGCATGCCGAACTCGGCCTCTCCAAGCGGGAGGCCAAGTCCATGGTGGAGGCCTTCTTCGAGGAGATCCGCGGCTGCCTGCGCGAGAACGAACAGGTCAAGCTTTCCGGGTTCGGCAACTTCGACCTGCGCGACAAGCGTGAGCGGCCCGGCCGCAACCCCAAGACGGGGGAGGAGATCCCCATCTCCGCCCGGCGGGTGGTGACCTTTCGCCCGGGCCAGAAACTGAAGAGCCAGGTGGAGGGCTACCGCGGCGAGCATCACTGAGTCGCCTCCTCCGGCGTGACACGCAACAGGGCCACCCCCACGGGGGTGGCCCTTCTCGTGGGCGGCGTGTGGGGCCTGGCTAGACGGCTCCGCCGTTCTCCAGCATCCAGGTGATCACCACCTTGAACACATAGCCGAGCATGCCGGCGCCCAGTACCACGAACAGCATGATGGTGCCGAAGCGCCCGGCGTTGGACTTCTTCGCCAGGTCCCAGATGATGAAACACATGAACACGATCAGGCCGCCGATCATCAGCGGGGTGATCCACGCCTCGAATGTCTGCTGCATGCTATCTCCGTCAGGGGGCCAAAACCCAGTATTCTAGTCGGATATTCGCCCTGGCTGCAGCGTGACACCTGCGACGAAATGCCACGCTCTTGATCCAGGTCCAGACGAGACGGGCGGGCCGTGCGCGATGGATGCGAGGCGGCAGAGAGACATGTTATTATTCGCGTATATTTCTCAGGTAAATCCGTGACATGCCCATGCTGAAGATCTTCGTTGGCACCATGTATGGCGGCGCGCTGGACGTCGCCGAGCAGGTCAAGCCGCTGTTCGAGGAGGCCGGTTACGAGGTCGCTATCCTCGAGAACCCCACCCTGGGCGATCTCGACGCCGAGGCGACCGACCTGGCGTTGTTCTGCGTCTCCACCACCGGCAGCGGCGACTACCCCGGCACGTTCGCCTCCTTCGCCAATGCCATCGCCGAGAAGAGCCCCGGCCTCGGCTGGCTGCGCTACGGGCTGATCGCCCTGGGCGACAGCTCCTACGGCGAGACCTTCTGCGGCGCCGGCCGCCAGCTCGACGAGCTGCTTGCGGGGCAGGGCGCCCAGCGGCTGGGCGAGCGCCTGGAAGTCGATGCCATGGAGACCTTCATGGCCGACGATGCGGCGCTGCCCTGGGTGGAGGAGTGGATCGAGTCGCAGCAGCTGAAGGTCGCCTGAGGTGGGCGCCCAGCCGACCCCGGAGCGGCTCAGCCTGTTGCTGGGCCTCGCCCTGCTGATGCTCGCGACCCTGCCGCGTTACCTGGTGGGGGGGCATGAGAACCGCTTCAACCTGATCCTGGTGGCGCTGGTGGTGGTGTGCCTGGTGGGGGGGCTTCAATGGCGCCTGCTGGCCGCCGAGCAGCGGGCCCGGCTGCCGCGTCTGTTGGGGCGCCTGGGGCTCTGCCTGGTGGCCGGCCTGGCCGGCATGGGGGCCTGGCACGCACTCTTCACCGACTTCATCGGCTGGGAGCTGCTGGTCGCCCACGGCGCCACCCTGGGGCTGCTGATGCACGCCCTTGGCTTGTGGATGAAGCCGCTTTCTAGCGGATGACCCACGGGGACAGTCCCCCATACCCACGGGGACAGTCCCCGTGGGGTTTTAGCTACAAGCCACAAGGAGCAAGCGACAAGGAAACTCCTTGGCTTGGCCCTTGCGTTCGTGAACCCTGATGTATTGCCGCTTGCCGCTCAGCCCAGCGTATAACAGGGCTCGTAGTCACCGGATAGCTTCATCCGCCCCTGGGCGACGAAGGAGTCGAGCAGCGCATCCAGGCGTGCCATCAGCTCGGGCTCGGCGCTGAGTCGGAAGGGGCCGTGGGCCTTGATCGCACGGATGCCGTGCTCCTTGACGTTGCCGGCGACGATGCCGGAAAAGGCGCGGCGCAAATTGGCCGCCAGCTCGTGCACCGGCTGGTCGCGATCGAGCGTCAATCCCGCCATGGCCTCGTGGGTCGGCGCGAAGGGGGCCTGGAAGGGACGGTCGATGGTCAGTCGCCAATTGAAGTAGAAGGCATCCTGGCGCGCGCGGCGGTACTCGGCTACCTCGTCGATCCCCTTGCGCATGGTGCGCGCCACCTCGGTGGGGTCATCGATGATGATGCGGTAGCGGCGACGTGCCTCGTCGCCGAGGGTATAGGCCAGGAACTCGTCGATGCGCTCGAAATACGCCGCACTGCTGGCCGGGCCGGTGAAGATCACCGGCAGGGCCATGTCGGCGTTGTCCGGGTGCAACAGGATCCCCAGCAGGTAAAGGATCTCCTCGGCGGTGCCCACGCCGCCGGGGAAGACGATGATACCGTGGCCGAGGCGCACGAAGGCCTCCAGGCGCTTCTCTATATCCGGCATCACCACCAGCTCGTTGACGATGGGGTTGGGCGCCTCGGCGGCGATGATGCCGGGCTCCGAGACCCCCAGGTAGCGGCCCTGATGGCGGCGCTGCTTGGCATGGGCCACGTTGGCCCCCTTCATCGGCCCCTTCATGGCACCGGGGCCGCAACCGGTGCAGATGTCCAGCTCGCGCAGCCCCAGGTGGTAGCCCACGTCCTTGCTGTAGTCGTACTCCTCCCGGGAGATCGAGTGCCCGCCCCAGCACACCACCAGGCTGGGGTCGACACCCGGTTTCAAAGTGCCGGCCTTGCGCAGGATATGGAACACCGCGTTGGTGGTGCCCTCGCCGGTGGTCAGGTCGAAGCGCTGGTGGCCCTGGATCTCGTTGTAGACGTAGACGATGTCACGCAGCACGGCGGAGAGATGCTCGCGGATGCCGCGGATCATCTTGCCGTCGACGAAGGCCTCGGCCGGGGCGTTGGTGAGCTTCAGGCGGATGCCGCGGTCCTGGGGTACCACCTCGATATCGAAGTCGGCGTAGGCCTCCATCAGCGCCAGGCCGTCGTCGGTGGGCGAGCCGCAGTTGAGCACCGCCAGGGCGCAGCATCGCAGCAGGTCGTGCAGGCCGGCGCGGGAGGTGTCGTGCAGGCGAGCCACCTCGTGCTGGGAGAGGATCTCGAGGCTGCCTTCCGGCGAAATGGTGCTGGAGATGGTGTCGGGCATGCGGGCGTCCTTGTCGTGCGGAAAAGTGCCCTTCGATGCTATCACGCCGCCTGCGGCGGCGGTGATAGAATCCACCTTCCTGGGTTATCGCAGTTGGCCATGTGGCCGGGAAAGCCTCGAGCACTATTGCCTTCTGCGATGGCTCTGCTCCCATCTGTTATGTGGCACGCCATGTTCAACGCGCTCTACTTTCGTACCTTCATCACCCTGGTCGAGACCGGCAGCTTCACCCAGACCGCGCATCGGCTGGAGATGACCCAGCCCGGGGTCAGCCAGCACGTGCGCAAGCTCGAGCGCTACCTGGACAAGCCCCTGCTGGAGCGACACGGTCGACGCTTCACCCTCACCGAAGCGGGCCGGCGGGTCTATGACTACGCCCTCAAGCTGTTCGCCGAGCACGAGCAGTTCCGCCACTCGCTGGACGCCGACTCTACCTACTCGGGCGACTGTCGGTTGGCCTCGCCGGGCAGCGTCGGCAGCATGCTCTATCCCTTCCTGCTCGGCCAGCAGCAGATGTATCCGGGGCTGACGGTGAGCTACAGCTTCGCCTTCAATCAGGAAATCTCCCAGGATGTGCTGGCGGGACGCTATGACCTGGGTATCGTCACCGAGCCCATGCGCCATCCCGATCTGGAAGTGACCCCCTGGCATCGCGAACCGCTGTGCCTGGTGGTGCCGGCGGACTTCACCGGTATCGGCCTGGCCGACCTGATGGGAATCGGCTTCATCAGCTACTTCGACGGCCTGAACCACGCCAGCGCGCTGCTGCGCGGCAACTTCCCCCGGGAATTTCGTTCCATGAGCCACTTCCGCCGCCAGGGCTTCACCAATGAGGTGGGCATGGTGCTGGATGCCGTGGCCCGCGGCCTGGGGTTCACGGTGGTATCGCGACCGGTGCTTGAGACCTCGCCCTGGCAGCGTCAGGTCAAGGCGATGGAGCTGCCCGTGGCGGTCCATGAGACCCTGTATCACGTGGCCCGGGCGGGCAGCGAGATGCCGCGGCGCTACGTACGCCTGCTGGACGACTTCCGTGAGCAGCGGCGCATGGCACTGCACGGCTACGGAGAGCCTCCCGAGGTGGGGCCGTCGCTCTAGCGGCGCCTATCCAGCGCCGCGCCTATCCCGGACACGAAAGGGCCCCGCCATGGCGGGGCCCTGTCATATCGTGGCGTCGGCGACGCGGCGTCAATCACGATACTCGTCGATGCTCGGGCAGGAGCAGATCAGCTGGCGGTCGCCGAAGACGTTGTCGACGCGATTGACCGCCGGCCAGTACTTGGCCGCCTTGACCGACTCGCTGGGGAAGGCGCCGAGTTCGCGGGAGTAGGGGCGCTCCCAGGCCTCATCCATGAGGTCGGCCATGGTATGCGGTGCATTGACCAGCGGGTTGTCGTCGGCGGGCCACTCGCCGCCCTCGACCCGGGCGATCTCCTCACGGATGCTGATCATGGCGTCGCAGAAGCGGTCGATCTCGTAGCGAGACTCCGATTCCGTGGGCTCGATCATCAGCGTGCCGGGCACCGGGAAGGACATGGTGGGGGCGTGGAAGCCATAGTCCATCAGGCGCTTGGCGATGTCCTCCTCGCTGATGCCGGAACTCGCCTTGAGCGGGCGGATATCGATGATGCACTCGTGGGCCACGGTACCGTTCTCGCCCTTGTAGAGCACCGGGTAGTGCTCGCCCAGGCGTTTGGCGATGTAATTCGCATTGAGGATGGCGAGCTCCGTGGCCTCGCGCAGGCCGCGGGCGCCCATCATCTTGATGTAGGCCCAGGAGATCGGCAGGATCGAGGCGCTGCCGAAGGGGGCCGCCGCCACCGCGCCACACTCGGCATTGACGCCGTCGATGGACGTCACCACGTGGTTGGAGACGAAGGGTGCCAGGTGCGCCTTGACACCGATCGGCCCCATGCCCGGGCCGCCGCCGCCGTGGGGGATGCAGAAGGTCTTGTGCAGGTTGAGGTGGCTGACGTCGCCGCCGAAGTCGCCGGGGCGCGAGAGGCCCACCTGGGCGTTCATGTTGGCGCCATCGACGTAGACCTGGCCGCCGTGGGCATGCACGGTATCGCACACCTCGCGCACCCCGGCCTCGAAGACGCCGTGGGTGGAGGGGTAGGTGATCATGATCGCCGAGAGGGCCTCGCCGTGCTTCTCGGCCTTGGCGCGCAGGTCATCGATGTCGATATTGCCGTCGGCATCGCACTCCACCACCACGACCTTCATGCCCACCATGGCCGCCGAGGCGGGGTTGGTGCCGTGGGCGGAGCTGGGGATCAGGCAGACATCGCGATGCCCCTCGCCGATGGAGGCCTGGTAGCGGCGAATGGCCACCAGGCCGGCGTACTCGCCCTGGGCGCCGGAGTTGGGCTGCATGGAGATGTGGTCGTAGCCGGTGATCTCCACCAGGAACGCCGAGAGCTCGTCGATCATCTGCTTGTAGCCGGCCACCTGGTCGCGGGGCACGAAGGGGTGCATCTCGGCGAATTCCGGCCAGGTGATGGGGATCATCTCGCTGGTGGCATTGAGCTTCATGGTGCACGAGCCCAGCGGAATCATGGCGTGGGCCAGCGACAGGTCCTTGTTCTCCAGGCGCTTGAGGTAGCGCAGCATCTCGGTCTCGCTGCGGTAGCGCGTGAAGGTGGGATGGGTCAGGAAGTCGCTGTCACGACGGCAGGCCGCGGGGATGCCGCTCGCGCCCTCGGCCACGGCGCGCTCGTCCAGCTCGCGCACCGAGAGGCCGTGCTCCTCGCCCAGCAGCACGTCGAAGAGGACGTCGAGGTCGTGGGCGGTGGTGGTCTCGTCGAGGCTGATGCCGACATCGCCGTTGTCGAAGAAGCGGACATTGATCTCGTGGGTGAGGGCTCGGCCATGGATCTTGCCCGCATCGATGCCGGTCAGGCGCAGGGTATCGAACCAGCTGTCGTGGGCCAGGACGATGCCCTTCTCCTGCAGGCCCAGGGCCAGCAGGGTGGTCAGGCGATGGATGCGACCGGCGATGGTGCGCAGCCCTTCGGCGCCATGGTAGACGGCGTAGAAGCCGGCGATATTGGCCAGCAGCGCCTGGGCGGTACAGATGTTGGAGGTGGCCTTCTCGCGGCGGATGTGCTGCTCGCGGGTCTGCATCGCCATGCGCAGGGCCTGGCCGTCACGGCTATCCTTGGAGACGCCGATGATGCGCCCCGGAATCGAGCGCTTGAGCTTGTCGGTGGTGGCGAAGAAGGCGGCATGCGGACCACCGAAGCCCATGGGCACGCCGAAGCGCTGGGTAGTGCCGACGACCATATCGGCACCCAGGGCGCCGGGCTCCTTGAGCAGCACCAGGCCCATGATGTCGGCGGCGACGCAGGTCATGATGCCGCGCTCGCGGGCGTTGGCCAGCAGCGGGGCCAGGTCGTTGACGCGGCCACTCTCGCCGGGGTACTGGAGCAGGGCGCCGAAGGCGTCGACCTCGGCCAGCTGTTCCGCCGGCGCCACCACCAGCTCGAAGCCGAAGTAGGCGGCGCGGGTGCGGACCACGTCCAGGGTCTGGGCCAACACGTCGTCGGCGACGAAGAAGACGTTGCTCTTGGCCTTCTTGTTGGCGCGCTTGCACAGCGCCATGCCCTCGGCGGCGGCGGTGGCCTCGTCGAGCAGCGAGGCGTTGGCCAGCTCCATGCCGGTCAGGTCCATGACCATCTGCTGGAAGTTGAGCAGCCCCTCCAGGCGACCCTGGGAGATCTCGGGTTGGTAGGGCGTATAGGCGGTGTACCAGCCGGGATTTTCCAGCACGTTACGCTGGATCACCGTGGGCAGGTGAGTGCCGTGGTAGCCCTGGCCCAGGTAGCTCTTGAAGGAGCGGTTCTGGGCCGCCAGGCGCTTGAGGTAGTCGAGCGCCTCGGCCTCGCTCCTGGGCGGGTCGAGGTCGAGTTCGCGGCCCAGGCGGATATCGGCGGGCACGGTGCGTTCGATCAGGGTGTCCAGGCTCGCCATCTCGAGGTCGGCGAGCATGGCCGTCACGTCCTGCTCGCGGGGCCCGTTGTGGCGTTGGATGAAGGCATCATGAGCGGCCAGGTCGGCCAGGCGGCGGTTGTCGAGAGACATGTAACACCCTATCGAAGGAAGTGGGGGCCGATCGCCGGGGGGCGATACGGCAGATCATCGGAACCCCGACCCGCAGGTCGGGGCCATCCAGATTGACGCGGCGATTCAGTCGTCGGCGCTGGCCACGGCCTCGTAACCGTCGGCGTCGAGCAGGTCGTCGAGCTGAGTGGCGTCCTCGAGGCGCACCTTCATGATCCAGCCATCCTCGTAGGGTGACTCGTTCAGCGTCTCGGGGGCATCTTCCAGCGCCTCGTTGACGGCGATGACCTCACCGGCCACCGGAGCGTAGAGGTCGGAGGCAGCCTTGACCGACTCCACAACGCCGAACTCATCCTTGAGCTCGAGGGCGCGGCCGACCTCGGGCAGTTCGACGAACACCACGTCACCCAGAGACTCCTGGGCGTGGTCGCTGATGCCGATGGTCACGGTACCGTCGCCGTTGTCGAGGACCCACTCGTGGCTTTCGGCGTAGCGCAGATTGGCAGGAATAGAGCTCATCGAAATTTCCTATAAGAAAAGTTTTTCCAGGTAGAGCGAATGCTACCGCCATTGGCGGCGTTTGGCGAGTCCCTCACCGTTAGTCGGACTCGCCGGGCGGGGGCTCGCCATTCAGGGTGGCCCGTCGCGGCGTATCCGTCCAGCCCGGGCGACCCCATGACCCGCCTGGCAGGAGTCCGGCGGCGGCGATGCCGCGAGCCAGGCCGGCCTCGGATCGCGCAGGCGACGTCGGCGGCCGGCGCGTCTATGCTGACAGGCGTCACCCTGCATGGCAGGCTCTACGAGTTTCCGATCGGAAACCGGTGCCCGGCATGCGCGGCCAGTGTTGAACCTGCGTCGTTCGTCTGGGTGGTGTCATGGCCATAGAATCCGCTATGTTACGCGGGCTTGCGTTGTGGTTTGCGCGCCCGGATAGCCGTATCTCGGTGGATCATGCGCCGATGTTGCGGCTGTTGCGGCAGCGGGGGCTCGCTCCGCTTCCTCGTGGCCGTTGGTTGATAGATCGCAAGGGCGGTGAACCGCAGCGCACAACAATAAATCGCTTAGGGAGATTCACGTGGAAACCTTGAACAGTATCTTCGGCGCCATCAATGGCGTGGTATGGGGGCCGCTGATGCTCATCCTGTTGCTCGGGGTGGGGATCTATCTGCAGGCCGGCCTCAAGCTGTTGCCGATCCGCAAGCTTGGCACAGGCTTCAAGCTGATGTGGCAGGGGCGCGATCGCAAACTCGCACCCGGCGAGGCGAAGACCAAGGAAGAGGAGGGCGAGATCTCGCCCTTCAACGCCCTGATGACGGCCCTCTCCGCCACCATCGGTACCGGCAACATCGCCGGCGTGGCCACCGCCATCGCCCTGGGTGGTCCCGGCGCGGTGTTCTGGATGTGGATCACCGCCCTGGTCGGCATGGCCACCAAGTTCGCCGAGGCCGTGCTGGCGGTGCGCTACCGCGAGACCGACAGCACCGGCTACCACGTCGGCGGTCCGATGTTCTATATCAAGAACGGCCTGGGGCGTAAGTGGCTGTGGCTCGCCGGCGCCTTCGCCTTCTTCGGCGCGGTGGCGGCCTTCGGCATCGGTAACACCGTGCAGTCCAACTCCGTGGCGGATGCTCTGGACTCCACCTTCGGTCTGCCGCACTGGATCACCGGGGTGGTGATCATGGTGCTGGCAGGTGCGGTCATCCTGGGCGGTATCAAGCGTATCGCCAAGGTGGCGGGCAAGCTGGTGCCGGTCATGGGCATCCTCTATGTGATCGCCGGCCTGATCGTGCTGGCCATCAATGCCGGCCAGATCGGTGATGCCTTCGGCATGATCTTCTACTACGCCTTCAACCCCCATGCCGCCATGGGTGGCTTCGCCGGTGCGGCGGTGATGGCCGCCATCCGCTTCGGCGTGGCCCGCGGGGTGTTCTCCAACGAGGCCGGCCTGGGTAGTGCGCCCATCGCCCACGCCGCGGCCCAGACCAAGAACCCGGTGCGTCAGGGTCTGATCGCCATGCTGGGCACCTTCATCGATACCATCATCGTCTGCTCCATCACCGCCCTGGTGATCCTGACCGCCGGTGTCTGGGAGACCGGTGAGGCCGGCGCCTCGCTCACGGCGCTCTCCTTCGATGAGGCGTTGCCGGGCATGGGCAACCAGATCGTCTCGCTGGCCCTGGCGGTGTTCGCCTTCACCACCATCCTCGGCTGGTCCTTCTACGGTGAGAAGTGCTTCCAGTTCCTGTTCGGCACGCGCTCGATCATGCTCTACCGGGTGCTGTTCGTGCTGGCGATCCCGCTGGGCGCCATGGCGCAGCTGGGCTTCATCTGGCTGATGGCCGACACCTTCAACGCCATGATGGCCATCCCCAACCTGATCGCCCTGGCGCTGCTGTCGCCGGTGGTCTTCAAGCTGGCGCGGGCCTACTTCAACGGTGAAACGGTGCTGCCGGGCGAGGAGCTGGATCACGACAAGTCGTGATGCCCCGATCGGCATGCTGCTACGAGAGGCGCCCCACGGGGCGCCTCTTGCATGTGCGCCAGCCGGTGACGGCCGGTGACCCACCCCTTTTCCGCTTTCCCTTGTTTTCCGACCCGGGCACGCCGTCCATCCGGGAGATAAATATACCGTTATCTTGCCTGTGACGAATCATCGCTTCCGGTGGCGGCCCCGTGCGAGGGATCAGCCACCGCGCGCCGTGCTCGGCAGCACCCGGCGAAAGGTCAGGCTGATCCGCAGCCCCGGCAAGCGACGCGGCAGCAGGGCATGCTGCAGCCGTTCCTGGGTACCGGGTCCCATCACCAGCAGGCTGCCGTGGGGCAGCCAGACATTGAAGGCCGGGGCCTGGCGGTGCTTCCAGCGGAAGCGCAAGGGTCGCTCGGCACCGAGGCTCAGCGCGGCGATCAACGGCTCATGGCCGAGTTCGGGTTCATCATCGCTGTGCCAGCCCATGCGCTCCTCCCCGTCGGCGTAGCGGTTGAGCAGCACGCTGTTGAAGCGGGCATCGACGCCTGCCGTGGCCAGGGCGGCGATCACCCGGTCACGGAGGTCGGCGACCATCGGATGCCAGGGCTCGGGGAGGAACTCACGGCCGGAGTAGCGGTAGCTCGCCTCGGGGGCCCCCATCCAGACCTGGTGGCGCGGGATGGGGTGTTCGCGACCATAGAGGCGCAGGGTGGGACGCTGCCAGGGCAGCTGGGCATCCAGGGTAGCGAGTACCGCACTGGCATCGGGCTCCCCCAGCAGGGGATCCACGAGCCATACGGGCGGGTCGGCTAGCAGGGTCTCGATCAGCATCTACCCAGGATGCCATGGGGGAGATCAGCCGACGAGGGCCAGGCTGCCCCACGCGAACAGCAGGCCGATCAGGCCACCGGCCAGTACGTCGCTGGCATAGTGCAGGCCGAGGCCCACGCGGGAGAGGGCGATCAGGACCACCAGCGGCACCAGCCAGGGTGCCAGCCCGGGCAGGTGGCTCGAGGTCAGGGTCAGGAACATCACGGCGTGCATGGTGTGGCCGCTGGGGAAGCTGTAGCGGTCCCTGGCCGGCGCCTGACGGCTGACGTTGCCGACGAAGGTGATGAAGGGGCGTTCACGACACAGCCGCGTCTTGAGCAGCCGATAGACGCCGATCGCGATCAGGGCGGTCAGGGAGTACTGGATCAGGTAGTGCCAACCCGACTCGGGATGCAACAGGGGCAGGGCGGCGATCAGTGCCACCCATGCCGGCCAGTCGCCCAGGCCGCTGGCCAGGCGCAGGGTGGTCAGCCAGGGACGGTAGAGGTTGTAGCGTCCCAGGCGTCGACAGAGCTGCCATTCGAGCATGTCGAGGCGTTCAAACACGGCAGGGGCGAGTGGTCTCATGGCGGTTCTCCCGGGCATCCTCGAGGGTGGAGAGGAAGGTGTCGGTGATGGCAGGCCAGGTGTAGTCGAGGGCCCGGCTTCGGGCGGCTCGTCCCAGCTGTGCCCAGCGGGCTGGGTGTTGACAGAGCGCCACGGCGGCGTCGCGGAAGCCGGCCTCGTCACCGGCGGCAAGCGAGATGCCGTTGTCTCCATCGTCGATCAGCTCGGCGCCGGCGGCGTGGCGAAAGGCAATCACCCCCAGGCCGCTGGCCATGGCCTCCAGCAGCACGTTGCCCCAGGTCTCCGACAGCGAGGGAAACAGGAAGAAGTCGGCGCTGGCGTAATGTCGAGCCAGCTCCTCGGGGGGCACGAAGCCGGTAAAGTGGGTCTCCGGCAGGCTGCGCTCCAGGGAGCGCCTGGAGGGGCCGTCACCGACGATGACCAGGCGCAGCTCGGGATGTGCTGCGTGCATGGCCCGGAAGCTATCGCGCAGCAGGTCGAGGTTCTTCTCGGGAGCGAGCCGGCCGACATGCAGCGCCACCGGGGTATGCGGACCCGCGCCCCAGCGTTCCCGCAGGGCCTCGTCGCGGTGGCCCGGGGCGAAGCGCATGCCATCGATACCTCTGGCCATGCAGCGCAGGCCCTGGAAGCCACGGCGACTAAGGTCATCGCGCTGGGCGTGGGTCGGCACCAGGGTCGCCGCGCAACGGTTGTGAAAGGTGCGCAGGCGCGCCTCCACCAGCGGTGCCAGCCAGGAGATGCCGTAGTCCCGGCAGTAGTGGTCGAAGTTGGTGTGCCAGCCCGCGACCACGGGCAGGCCGAGGCGGCGCGCGGCACGCTGGGCGGACCAGCCCAGTGGTCCCTGGGTCGCCAGGTAGACCACATCGGGTGGCGTCTCGCGCCACCACTGGGCGATGCGCCGACCGGCGGGAAGTCCGATGCGTACCTGGCGATAGCCGGGTACGGAAAGCCCCGGTACCTGAAGCTCGTGGGTCACCCCCTCGGCGGATCCCGTTGCCGGCGGTCGCGGGCGGATCAGCTGCAGGCAGTGGCCGCGGGCGAGCAGTTCGCCGCTCAGCTGTGCCAGGGTGTGGGCGACGCCATTGATCTCGGGCGTCCAGGTCTCGCTGACCAGGCAGATGCGCATCACCATCCTCGTTGCAGGCGGGCTTGCGCCCGGTTGTGGTCAAGGATGGTCGAGGCGGATGACAGGTCGGCGACAGGCGCGTTAAGGGGTCATGTCAACGCAGCACGCCGCGGGGATTCACCGGCTTGCCGCCGTGGCGCAGGTCGAACAGCAGGTCGTGGCGCTCGGTGGCATTGCTGTACCCCACCTCGCAGAGAGCCGCGCCGCGCGCCACCGACTGGCCATTCTCCACCAGCAGTCGGTCGCACAGGGCATAGACGCTCTGCAGGTTGTCGGGATGGTGGACGATCACCACCTTGCCGAGCTGACGCATGCTGCCGGCATAGCGCACTTCGCCGGCGGCCACGGCCTTGGCCCGCGCGCCCGCGTCGGTGGCCAGCAGCATGGGTTGCAGGGTGCCTCGGCTGTCGGTGCCGTAGGAGCGCACGATGCGATAATCGTCCAGCGGCCAGGGCCAGCGGCGCGCCGAACTCGGCAGGTTGCCCGGGTCCGGCAGACTGGCGCGGCGGGGCGATGCGCTGCCGGACGAGCTCGAACCGCTGCCGCCCGCCGCGCTCGCGGCGGTGCGGGAGCCTCCCGAGGCCAGGGGAACCTGGATCAGCTGGCCCACCGCGAGGCGGGTGGGGGCAACGCCCGGGTTGGCGGCCTGGAGTCGCGAGGCTTGGGTGTGGAAACGGCGGGCGATGCTCGAGTAGGTGTCCCCGGGACGCACCTGGTAGCGGTAGGGCCCGCGGTAGGGGGCGCGTTCGCGCTGGGTCGGCATCAGCAGGCGCTGGCCCACCGCCAGGCCCCTGGCATCGACGTCGGGGTTGAAGCGCTGCAGGCGCTCCAGGGGCACGCCGCCCCGCCGGGCCAGCTCACCCAGGGTGTCGCCACGCTGCACGATGACCCAGCCGCCGACGCGGGATGCCTCGGCGGCATCCCGCGTCGTCCTCTCCGACTGCTGTGAGGCGCAGCCGGCAAGCATCAGCAGCAGGCCGATCAGGAGCGCGAGAGCCTGTCGTCCTTTTGGTGCCAAAGCGCATTGATCCATGAGTGGAAGCGTTCCTTGTCGCTGGCGTTATCCTGGTAGTTGCCACCCTGCATCCAGCCCTCGACAGGCAGGAGGCGGGCGTGCATGACGATGCGACCCTCGCGGCCGCACAGGTAGCCCCAGAAGGTGGGGCGCGGGTTGTCGTAGTGGAGGGTGACATCGAGAATGCCGGCGAGCTGGTCGCCGAGCAGGCCGAGGACCTGGGCGACGCCACCGGCGCGGGGCCTCAGCAGATGCCGATAGGGCGAGTCCTGGACGGCATGCTTGGCCGGCGTGAAGCGGGTACCCTCCACGAAATTGAAGATGGCGATGGGCATCTCCCGGGCGCGTTGGCACATCCGCTCCGTGGCCTCGCGGTCGCGGCGGGCCAGGTGCGGGTGGCGGGCACGCTGCTCGGCGGTCAGGCGCCGCATGAAGGGGAACTCCAGCGCCCACCAGGCCAGGCCCACGATGGGGATCCAGATCAGCTGTCGCTTGAGGAAGAAGCGGGGCATGGGGATGCGTCGGTGCAGGGCGAAGAACAGCACGAAGATGTCGGTCCAGCTGCGGTGGTTGGAGAGCACCAGCCAGCCCTGCCGGCGAGAGAGGCCCTCGGGTAGCTCGATCTCCAGGCGCGGCTTCAGCCAGTGCCGCATCCACCACAGGTTGAGTCCGATCCAGTTGAGGGCTATCGCATTGAGCACCCTGAGCACCGCCAGGCGCAGGCGGTGGCCGGGCGTGACCAGTTTCACCACCGTCATCAACAGCAGGGGGAGGCCCCACAGCAGGGTGGTCAGGGTGAGCAGCAGCAGGCTGACGATGCCCCGGAGGGTCGACATGCCGGTCTCCATTGGTTGCCTGTGGAATGTCGGCAATGCTAAAGGATCCCCCGACGCCTGCCCAGCGCCTGCGACCAACGCCCATGGCTCAACGGCCCGTGGGGGGGCCCGCGGCGGGCCCCTGGGTCTCGAGGATCACCTCCTTCAGGGCCAGGGCCGCGGTGGAGAGCTCGCCATGGGTGAGGATGCCCACGGCGCGCTGGATGGCGGGGGCCTCCAGGGGCAGGCAGCGGGCACCGAGCTCCTCCATCTGGCCGCGGCACAGCGAGGGCACCGCGCTGACGCCCAGCCCGCTGGCCACCATGCGCCCCACGGTGGCCAGCTGGTGGCTCTCGAAGGCGCTGGGCAGTGCCATGCCTTCTGCTTCCAGCTGCTGCTCGAGCAGGCGGCGCACCATGGAGGGGCGCTGCAGGGCAATGAAGTCGTGGGTGAGCAGCATCTCCCAGCGCAGCGCCGGGTGTCCGGCCAGCAGCGAGCGGGGCGGTACCACGGCGACGAAACGGTCGCTGAACAGGGGCGTGAAGGTGAGGCTGCCCACGGCCTCTGGCTCGAAGGCGATGCCCAGCTCCACCTGGCCGTTGCGCACCATCTCGATCACCTGCTCATTGATGACGTCGTGCACGGTGACATTGATGCGCGGATAGCGCTGTCGAAACGCCATCAGCGCCGGGGGCAGCAGGTTGCCGGCGAAGGAAGGCATGGCGGCCACCCCGAGCCGGCCCATCTGCAGGGTGAAGCGCTGGCGCATCGACTCCTCGGTGTTGTCCCAGTCGGCCAGCAGCCGCTTGGCCAGGGGGACCAGCGACTCGCCTTCGGGGGTCAGGCGAACGCTGCGTGTGGTCCTCGTCAGCAGCCGACCGCCAAGGCTCTCCTCGAGCCCCTTGATCGCCAGGCTAAGCGCTGGCTGCGAGAGGTGCAGATGCTCGCAGGCCTGGGTGAAGCTGAGGGTCTGGGCGACGGCGAGGAAGGCGCGAAGCTGCTTGGCGGTCATGAGAAGGCTACCCGTGGCGTAGATGCGACGAAGGTATAATTAATAACATTTTCCGATTAAATGATAAGAAAAACAAACTTAACAAATATATCGCCAGGGCCAACACTGGTGCCACGAGTCTCCAAGACCCGCTATTCTTCCTGAGTACTTCAGCTCACAACAACATGAGGCGTCCTATGTCCGGATTCGACAAGCGCGTTAACACCTATGCAGAGGCGATGGAAGGCATCGACAGCGGCATGACGGTCGCCGCCGGTGGCTTCGGCCTGTGTGGCATCCCCGAGAACCTGATCGCCGAGATCAAGCGTCGTGGCGTGAAGGACCTGACCGTGCTCTCCAACAACTGCGGCGTCGACGGCTTCGGCCTGGGCGTGCTGCTGGAGGACAAGCAGATCTCGCGCATCTATGCCTCCTACGTAGGGGAGAACGCGCTGTTCGAGCAGCAGATGCTCAACGATGAGATCGAGGTGATCCTCACCCCCCAGGGGACCCTGGCCGAGAAGATGCGCGCCGGCGGCGCCGGTATCCCGGCCTTCTATACCGCCACGGGCTACGGCACGCCCATCGGCGAGGGCAAGGAGGTGCGCGAGTTCAACGGTCGTCCGCATATCCTCGAGGAGGCGTTCCACGCCGACTTCGCCATCGTCAAGGGCTGGAAGGCCGACCGCTACGGCAACGTGGTCTACCGCGATACCGCCCAGAACTTCAACCCGCTGGCGGCAACCTGCGGCAGGATCACCGTGGTCGAGGTCGAGGAGATCGTCGAGCCGGGTGAGCTGAAGCCCGACCAGATCCACACCCCGGGTATCTACGTCGACCGCATCATCCAGGGCACCTTCGAGAAGCGCATCGAGAAGCGCACCGTGCACGAGGGGTGATCTCCTCGCCGCTGACGTTTCTCACCGACCGTTTCTCATCGAACAAAGAGGCAACAAGATGGCACTGACTCGCGAACAGATGGCAATGCGCGTGGCGCGTGAACTGGAAGATGGCTTCTACGTGAACCTGGGCATCGGCATCCCGACCCTGGTGGCCAACTATATCCCCGACGGCATCGACGTGATGCTGCAGTCCGAGAACGGTCTGCTCGGCATGGGGCGCTTCCCCACCGAGGAAGAGGTCGACCCGGACATGATCAACGCCGGCAAGCAGACCGTCACCGCCCGTCCGGGGGCGGCGATCTTCTCGTCGGCGGAGTCCTTCGCCATGATCCGCGGCGGCCACGTCGACCTGACCGTGCTGGGGGCCTTCGAGGTCGACCAGAACGGCAATATCGCCTCCTGGATGATCCCCGGCAAGCTGATCAAGGGCATGGGCGGCGCCATGGACCTGGTGGCCGGCGCGGAGAACATCATCTGCACCATGACCCACGCCTCCAAGCACGGCGAGTCCAAGCTGCTCGAGAGCTGCAACCTGCCGCTGACCGGCGCCGGCTGCATCAATCGCGTGCTGACCGACCTCGCCTACCTGGAGATCAAGGACGGCGCCTTCCACCTCAAGGAGCGCGCCCCGGGCGTATCCGTGGAGGAGATCCAGTCGCTGACCGCGGGCAAGCTGGTGGTGCCCGACCACGTCCCGGAGATGACCTTCGACTGATGCGGGACCTTCCCCGCTGATACCGCGGCCCGGACGTCAAGCGTCCGGGCCGCGTGCGTTCGGGGATGGCGATTTTATGACCATCGCGCCTCGCGGCCGATGGTGAGGGGCCGGGTCGCCAATGTTGCACAGCGTTATCCACAGATTCTGTGGATGACGGATCAGGAGAGCTGGCAGCGGGTGTGGTGGGGCAGCAGCAGTTCGACCACTCGCTCCTGGTGGGCACTCACCGATTTCTGCACCAGCGCGATGCCACCGGTCTCCACACGGTGCTCGTCACCCTCGGCGAAGGGCAGCCGCCGCGAGCCCGTCGGGTAGAAGCGATAGTCGACCAGCGGCGAGATGGGGAAGAGGCCGTGATGACGATCGGCGGTGCCGGCGAATCCGGCCTCTTCCATCCCCCGGTGCAACTCCTCGAGGGGGGCATCGAGGTACTGGCAGTCGTAGCCCACATGGTGCAGCCGCGGCCCGTTGACGGCGAGCAGGGCGGCCAGGGGATGCGCCTGATGCAGGGCCTGGTAGCTCTCCCAATCAGGCATCGGCCAGGGCCGACCCCGGCACAGGCGATTGGGGCCTCGATGGGCCGCCTCCGGGGCCTGGTTGACCAGCCCCTCGAGCAGCGCCCTGGGCCGCCTGGCCAGGGTGCCCATCTGGAGTTCGGCGACGGCCAGCCAGGGGCCTTCTCCCGGCGGTGCCAGCAGGTTGACCAGCAGCCCGCGGTCGGCCATGGCATGGCGGTGGCGGATGCGGTAGCCGAAATGCGCAAGCGAAGGCAGCAGGGCATCCATGCCGTGATGGCGGTGGTTGAGGGTCAACAGGGCCAGATATTCCACCGGGGCATCCAGCGGCCAGAGCCGCAGCCCGCCGATCTCCGGATGCTGGTGGATGAAATCCAGCCATAGCTGCTGAATGAACTCTTCCCTCTGCATCGAAAGTGCTTCCCTTGTCGTCGTGACTGGCGGGAAGTATAGGCATCGACGACGGGAGGGCTTTCAACGCCAGGACCACGCAGCCGAGCAGGGCGTGGTCAGTGGGCAGCGGTCAGTGGGGCTGGGCGGCCGCCAGCAGGCCCTCGACGCGCACGAACTGATCGAATTCCGAGAAGCCGCCGATGGGCGTGGCATCCAGGAACACCTGGGGCACCGTATGCACGGTCTGGCCGACCTTCTGGGTCAGGTCGGCCTTGGTCAGCCCCTCGGCATACATGTCGATATAGCGATAGCCCTCACTGGCTCCGGCGGCCTCGAGGCGCTGGGCAAGGTCCTTGGCGAACACGCAGAAGGGGCAGCCTGGACGGCCGTAGATGGTGATGAACATGGGCTCTCCTCGGCGCCTGGGGCGCTGGCTGGCAAATGGATGGCGCCATTGTCCGTGATAGCGGACGCCGTGGCCAATAGGCCCTGGCGAGCCGGGCCATTGTCAGCCGCTATGGGTTGTCAGCCGCCACGAGTCACGGCGCGTCGAGTTCACCGGCATCGGCGCGCCGCAGCAGCTCGCCCAGTTCGGCGTGGATGCCCGGGCTCGAGGCAAGCAGATTCTCCCCGTAGAGAGCCGCGGGGATCCCCTCGGGGCAGGGGTAGAGATGCCCCGTGCGGGCGCCGGCCTCGCTGGCGATCAGCCAGCCGGCCGCGAAGTCCCAGGGCGAGACGCTCTCGTAGTAGGCATCCAGTCGGCCGCAGGCGACGTCGCACAGGTCGAGAGCCGCCGAGCCGTTGCGGCGCACGTCCTGGCAGTGATCGAGCACCGCGGCGAGGCGGCGCATCAGCGGTGGTCGGCTGTCGCGGCGGTAGGGGAAGCCGGTGGCGACCAGGCTGCGATTCAGGTCGTTGCGGCGGCTGGCGTGGATCGGCTCGCCGTTGCGCCAGGCCCCCGCGCCGCGGATGGCGGTGTAGGTCTCGCCCAGGAAGGGGGCGTGGACCACGCCGATGCGCGCCTCGCCATGCTCCAGCCAGGCGATGGAGACCGCCACGTGGGCGAGCCCGTGGGCGAAGTTGACGGTGCCATCGATGGGGTCGATGACCCACAGCGGCCCGTCCACGGCCAGCGCGCTGCGGTCGGGTGAGAGCTCCTCGCTGAGGCGTGCCTCCCCCGGGAAGCTCGATTCCAGTCGGGCGTCGATCAGGCGGTCCACCGCCACGTCGATATCGGTCACCAGCTCCTCGCCACCCTTGTAGCGATGACCGAAGTCCCGGTCATGACGGGCATCGCGGATGCGCGTTCCCGCTTCCCGGGCGATCTCCAGGGCATGCTGCAGGCGTTCGTTGTCGGTCATGATGGGCTCCCTCGGAATGGGCTGGACGGGACGGGTCCGGCATGGCGCGTGCCGATAGCCTAGCAGCTCGACGGCAGGGCGCCGATGTCCGGCTGGGACCGGCGGCCCGCTGCGCCTATACTGGCGCCGCCCGTCATCATGGAGAGACTCATGCATGCCCTGACCCCGGAACAGTACCAGCGCCTGCGCCGGCTTGCCGAGGCCTGGACCGCCAGCCACCTGCGCGAGTCCAAGTCGCTGTCCCAGTTCAATCCGCGACTGGCCGCCGATGCGCTCTGCTTCCAGTCTTATCGCCTGCCCGAGCACGGCGAGCAGCTGGTGGGTGCCCTGGTCACACCGGTATCGCTGTGGCTGGTGATGCTGCCCGCTACCCAAGACGAGCCCATGCCCGGCGCCGGGGAGCGCTGCACGCTGTCATTGCCCTCGGGTCGCTACCCGCTGGAAGCCGTGGCGCTGGGGGAGTCGCTCGCCTGCTGGCGCCTGGTGCTGCTCGATGATCTCGCCGATGTCGTCACGCGACAGGACGCCAGCCGCCTCGCCCAGCAGCTGATGGAGCGGGTGATGGCCCCCGCGCAGGAGCCCGGCGAGGAGTCTCCTCGCGAAGGGTGACGAGGCATCCGAAGACCATCGCAGATGGCAGTCCCTCTCAAGGCTTTTCCGGCGACAGGCCCCGGAGCGCCGGACCGTCGATGGGGCGCTACGAGTACTTCCTTGTAGGCTACCTCGGCCATCCCTGGTCCTCGGACCCCCTCTCCGACCTGTCCCCGGCGCCTTTCGCAATCAACCTGTCGGTAACTGCGACAGCCCCGAACCGAACCCCTCGAGGTGGCGCGGCATGCCGACATCCCCTTATGCTGGTGGCTTCGCGTATTTCGACAATCTACATCAGCAAGGAGTCGTCAATGTCAGCGTCCGTCACCCCCCGCGTCGCCCTCGTCACCGGTACCAGCAGCGGTATCGGCGAGGCAGTGGTGCGTCACTTCTGTCGCCTCGGCCACCAGGTGCTGGCGGTGGACTTCAATCCCGCGGGCCGCGAGGTGGCCGAGGAGGCCGGTGCCAGTTTCTTTCAGGCCGACCTCACGGACGGGGAGGCCTGCAAGGCCGCCGTTGCCGAGGCGATCAAGCGCTTCGGGCGCGTCGATATCCTGGTCAACAACGCCGGCATCCAGCATGTCTCGCCCATCGAGGAGTTTCCCGAGGCGAAGTGGCGCCAGATCATCGACCTGATGCTGACCGCTCCCTTCCTGCTGAGCCAGGCGGCATGGCCCTCCATGCGCGAGAATGGCTGGGGGCGCATCGTCAACATCGCCTCGGTACACGCCCAGGTGGCCTCGCCGGGCAAGTCGGCCTATATCAGTGCCAAGCATGGCATGATCGGCCTGACCAAGACCGCGGCGCTGGAGGGCGGCGCCCAGGGCATCACCGCCAACGCCATCTGTCCCGCCTACGTGAAGACCCCGCTGGTCGACAACCAGATCGCCGACCAGGCGAAGATGCACGGCATGGACGAGCAGGAGGTGATCGAGCAGATCATGCTCAAGAACGCCGCCATCAAGCGCCTGATCGAACCCAACGAGGTGGCCGAGCTGGTGGCCTACCTGGCATCCGACTCGGCCGGTGCCGTCACCGGTGCCAGCTGGAACATGGACCTGGGGTGGACGGCTCAGTAAGGGGCTAGCGTCGCACCGGCCGCTTCTGCAGCTTGCGCTGCAGGGTGCGGCGGTGCATGCCCAGGGCCCGGGCGGTGGCGGAGATGTTGCCGTCGTGCTCCTGGAGCACCTTCTGGATATGCTCCCAGGCGATGCGGTTGATGGAGGGGGGCTGGTCGGCCAACTCGATCTGCGGGTCGCCATCATCCTTGTCGAAGGCGGCCAGCACCTCGTCGGCATCGGCCGGCTTGCACAGATAGTTGACCGCCCCCAGCTTGATCGCCTCCACGGCCGTGGCGATGCTGGAGTAGCCGGTCAGGATCACCACCCGACACTCAGGGACCACCTCGAGCAGTTCCGGCAACAGCTTGAGCCCCGATTCATGCTCCAGCTTGAGGTCGAGGGTGGCCAGGGTGGGGCGGTGCCGACGGGCCAGGGAGAGCGCTTCCTGGGCATCCCGGGCGACCACCACCTCGTAGCCGCGGCGGGTCATGGCACGGTCAAGCACGTGGCAGAACATCTCGTCGTCGTCGATGATCAGCAGGCGTTCGGGCGTCTCTTGCATGGGTCTCTCGCTCGGGTGGTGGGTGAGCTCATTCGGCGGCGGGGGCGAGGGGCAGCACGACCTCGGTCAGGGTGCCGCCCTGGGGGTGATTGTAGAGGCTGACGCCGCCGCCGAAGCGGTTGATGGTGGCATGGGTCAGGAACAGGCCGATGCCCATCCCCTTGCTCTTGGTGGAGACGAAGGTCTCGCCGAGCTGGTCGGCGATCGACAGGGCCACCCCGGGGCCGTGGTCGCGGATGTCGATGATCACCTCGTCGTCGTGCCAGTCGAGGCCGATGGCGATGTCGTCGGGGTTGGCGTCGGCGGCGTTGTTGAGCAGGTTAGTCAGCGCCTGCTCGAGGGTCGTGTCCACCGCCAGCCAGGGGCGGCTGCGGTGTTCTGCCACCGTCATGTGATGGCTGACGTCCGGGCGCAGCACCAGCCAGCGCTGTACTACCCCGGCCAGCCACACCTCGGCATCGGTGATCTGCGGCTCGCCCATGCGGCGACGGTCGGCGCTCTCCACCAGCTGCTGCAGCCGTGACTTGCAGGTATCCACCTGCTGGCGGAGCAGTTCGATATCCTTCTGCAGCATGGGGTTGTCCCCGCTCTCCTCGCGCATCTCGGAAAGCAGCACCGCCATGGTGGAGAGCGGTGTGCCCAGCTCGTGGGCGGTACCCGCGGCCTGGGTGGCCACGGCGAGCACCTGTTCGTTGCGCAGGGCGGATTCGCGGGTCCGTGACAGCGCCTGCTCCCGGCTGCGCAGGGCATGGGCCATCTTGTAGATGAAGAAGGTGACCAGGCCCGCCGAGAGGGCGAAGTTCAGCCACATGCCCAGCACGTGGAGGTTGAGCCCGGGGCTCGGCCCGTGGCCGCCGGTCAGCTGGGGGACCGGGTGATGGAAGGCCAGCAGCGTGCTGTAGCCGAGCATGGAGGTGGCGGCGATGATCCAGGCGCAGCGCCAGGGCAGGGTGGCGGCGGCGATGGTCACCGGGACCAGGTAGTAGGTGATGAAGGGGTTGCTGGCGCCGCCGGTGAAGTAGAAGAGCAGCGTGAGCCCGGCAACATCGGCCAGCAGATGGAGCAGGTATTCGCCGTCGGTCACCGCGCGGTGGCGTCCCAGGCGCCACCAGGTGGCCAGGTTGATCACCGCCATCACCAGCACCACGCCGATCACCGCGGTGACCGCAAGCTCGAAGCCCAGCACCTCGACCCCGAAGATGATGGCGGCGAGGAAGCCGGTCCAGGTGATGCCGCGCACGATGGTCAGGCGCACCAGGTTGCGGTTGGGGGTGGAGAGCGGCAATGGCTGGGTGGTCGGCATGTTGGCTCCTGTATCGACCGCCCCATGATAGCGCGGCAGCGCCGCCGGGTGGCGTACGCGGCCTACATTTCGGCCCGGCGAGGGCGTAGAATAGGCGCCAAACTCCTCTCTCGACCCGGCGCTGCTCTCCTCGAGTACAAGGTTGAGTACAAATTGGCGAACCCAACGCATGTCAGACCAGAAACAGGCCCATGAGACCGGGCTTCGACGCACCTTCGCGATCATCTCGCACCCGGATGCCGGCAAGACCACCATCACCGAGAAGATGCTGCTGTTCGGCAACGCCATCCAGATGGCGGGGTCGGTGAAGAGCAAGCGCAACGACCGCCACGCCACCTCCGACTGGATGAAGATGGAGCAGGAGCGGGGCATCTCGGTGACCACCTCGGTGATGCAGTTCCCCTATGGCGGGCGCATCGTCAACCTGCTCGACACCCCGGGCCACGAGGACTTCTCCGAGGACACCTACCGTACCCTGACCGCGGTGGACTCGGCGCTGATGGTGATCGACGGTGCCAAGGGCGTCGAGGCCCGCACCATCAAGCTGATGGAGGTGTGTCGCCTGCGTACCACGCCGATCCTGACCTTCATCAACAAGATGGACCGCGACATCCGCGACCCCATCGAGGTGATGGACGAGGTCGAGGAAGTGCTCAATATCCAGTGCGCGCCGATGACCTGGCCGATCGGCATGGGGCGTCACTTCAGGGGTGTCTACCACCTCTACAACGACACCATCCATCTCTATACCCAGGGGCAGGGCAGCCGCATCCCCGATGACCGCCGCATCGAGGGGCTCGACAATTCCGAGGTGGACGCGGTGCTCGGCGAGGAGCAGGCCGAGGAGCTGCGCATGGAGGTGGAACTGGTGCGCGGGGCATCCCACGAGTTCGACCACGAGGCCTACCTGCGGGGCGAGCTCTCGCCGGTCTACTTCGGTACCGCCATGGGCAACTTCGGGGTGCGCGAGATGCTCGATGGCTTCGTGGAATATGCGCCGCCCCCGCAGTCCCGCGAGACCGACACGCGGGTCGTGGAGGCCGAGGACGGTCGCTTCACCGGTTTCGTGTTCAAGATCCAGGCCAACATGGACCCCAATCACCGCGACCGTATCGCCTTCCTGCGGGTCTGCTCGGGCAAGTACGAGAAGAACATGAAGATGCGCCATGTGCGGATCGGCAAGGACGTCAAGATCGCCGACGCCCTGACCTTCATGGCGTCGGACCGCGCCCAGGTAGAGGAGGCCTGGCCCGGTGACATCATCGGCCTGCACAACCACGGCACCATCCAGATCGGTGACACCTTCACCCAGGGCGAGGACATGCGCTTCACCGGCATCCCGCACTTCGCCCCGGAGCTGTTCAAGCGCGTGCGCCTCAAGGATCCGCTGAAGATGAAGGCGCTCCAGAAGGGCCTGCAACAGCTCTCCGAGGAGGGCGCCACCCAGGTGTTCATGCCGCTGGACAACAACGACCTGATCCTCGGCGCCGTGGGGACCCTGCAGTTCGACGTGGTCGCCCACCGCCTCAAGGAGGAGTACAAGGTCGACTGTGTCTACGAGGGGGTGAACGTCCACACCGCCCGCTGGATCTACGGCGACGACGCCCGCAAGCTCGAGGAGTTCAGGCGCAAGGCCAGCACCAACCTGGCCATCGACGGCGGCGGCTATTTGACCTATATCGCCCCCACCCGGGTCAACCTGCAGATGACCCAGGAGCGCTGGCCGGAGATCCGCTTCCAGCCGACCCGCGAGCACTGAAACGTTGGTTGCATGTCGCCGGATCGCTCGCGGCTGATCCGGGGGCGGGCCTTCGAGGAGGCGCTGTGAACCCATCCCTGGGCGCTACCGATGCCATCCCTGGCATAGGACCTCCTCTTCGACCCGCCCCCGGCGCCCCTCGCTTCGAGCGCTCAGCAAGGCTGGTATGTTTTCCTTGCTCCTTGCTCCTTGCTCCTTGTAGTTTGTCTCCATGCTTATCGACGCCCACTGCCATCTGGACTTCCCCGACTTCGATGCCGACCGCGAGGCGGTGATCGAGCGGGCCAGGGCGGCCGGCGTCGGCCATTTCGTGGTGCCGGGCACCACGCGCAAGCGCTGGCCCGGCGTGCTGGCGCTGGGGGAGCGCGACGACGTCAGCGTCTGCCTGGGGCTTCACCCCTATTTCATGGATCAGCACCGCGAGGGGGACCTGGCGGCGCTGGAGGCGGCATTGGACGAGCATCCTGACGTGGTGGCGCCCAGGGTCGTGGGAATCGGCGAGTGCGGCATCGATGCCCGCTTCGCCGAGACCCTGGCGGCCCAGTGGCGTCGGTTCGACGCCCAGTTGCGCCTGGCCAAGGCGCGCTCCCTGCCGGTGGTGATCCACTGTGTGCGCGCCAACGATCAGGTCGCCAAGCGCCTGCGCCAGCTGGCGCTCCCCGCCGGCGGGCTGATCCACGCCTTCGCCGGCTCGCCCGAGCAGGCACGCGCCTTCCTGGATCTCGGCTTCACGCTCGGACTGGGTGGGGCGGTGACCCATGAGCGGGCCAGGCGACTGCATCGCGCCGTGGCGTCCCTTCCGGACGATGGCTACGTGCTGGAGACCGACAGCCCCGACATGCCGCTGGCCGGCCACCAGGGCGAGCGCAACGAGCCGGCGCGTGTCGTCGAGGTGTGTCGGTCGGTGGCGGCGCTGCGTCACCAGGCACCGGAAACGGTGGCGGCGAACAGCACCGCCAACGCCCGGCGCCTGTTTCGGCTATGACGCCGTCAGGCTTTCCGGATCGAGACGCTCGACGGGGTAGGGCAGCTTCAGCAGCTTGAAGGCCTGCCCGGCCACGCTGAGGGGCCCCAGGTCCTCCTTGGTGCTCAATACGGCGAGCACCTCGGCCTGGTCGTAGGCGTCCAGCTCCGCGGCGAGCACCTCGCCCACGCCCTTGCCGTCGGCGGTCTCCACCGGACTGCCCAGGGCGGGCAGCTCGCTCCCCTCCAGCTGGGCGCGCATCAGGCGGCGCTTGACCTGACCGCGGAAGTGGGCGCGTGCGACCACCTCCTGGCCGGTGTAGCAGCCCTTCTTGAAGCTGATACCGCCCAGCGCCTCCCAGTTGATCATCTGCGGCAGCAGGGCGTCGCGGTGAAGCGAGGTCAGCCAGCCCAGTCCCGCCTGGATATCGTGCAGGCTCCAGACGGCATTGCCCACCGGCGTGGCCTGATCGGCCAGGGCCGACCAGACATCCTTCGCCCGCGTCGCGGGGAGGATGGCCAGCAGGCGCGGGCGTGGCCCCGGGTGTGCCAGCAGCTGGGTGTCGGCGTCGCCGGCCTGGTGCCAGATCGCCGGCGGGGGGATATCCAGGCGCACCTCGGCCAGGGCCCCGGCTTCCTGGCCGATCAGGCCGATCAGGGCCAGGTCGCTGCGGGTCTTCAATTCGACCTTGTAGAAGGGGGCGAACTTCTTCAGGTGTTCGGCCAGGGAATCGACCAGGTCGCGGTGCAGGATCAGTCGGTAGTGCTCCTCGGCCACGCGCAGCAGCTGGGCGTTGGCGAGCATCCGCCCCTTGGGGGTACAGAAGACGGTCAACGGTGCGACGTCACCATCGACCAGGGTGAGCTGGGCACTCGCCTGGCCCTGCAGAAACGTCTCGGCATCGGCGCCCACCACATCGAGCACACCGAACTGGACGAGGGGCGTCACTACCGTGGCATCCAGGGCCTGGCGTGCGCCATCCGGGGCGTCGAAGGTGATGCGGTCGTCGGCGAGCGAGCTTGCGCCCAGCTGGGTGAGCCAGTCGTGCATGGGGTGCCTCGTCGTGTCGGGAAGGGTGTCGGGATATCCGGAGAGATGTGGGCGCCGCCGCGACATTGCAACCGCTGCCGGTCCGGGTGGCACATGCTAGACTCCCGAATTCATCCATGCCAGGCAAGCCAGGAGTCACGTCATGGCACATCAGTCGCTGAGCTTCGAGGGTGTCACCGACGCCGACCAGGTCAATCGCATCACCACCGCGCTGATGATGCTCGATGGCGTCGATAGCGCCGAGGTAGGGCGCCACGGCGCCGAGGTGGAGGGTCGCGCCCGGCGGGAGGCGCTGATCAAGGCGATCGAGGCCCTGAGGCTGCCGATCGAGGTCAAGTGAGCAGGGAGTATCCGCATGAAGAAGACCATTGAGATCCAGAGCGTACGCAACCATATCTTTCGTCAGCGGGTCGAGCTCGACGGCTTCGAGGACCTGTTCGTGGATGTGCCCGAGGCCTACGGCGGCGAGGAGTCCGCCCCCGACCCCCACGACTACTTCGATCTGTCGCTGGGTGCCTGCAAGGCGATCACCTCGATGATGTATGCCCGGCGCAAGAAGTGGCCCCTGGAGGGCGTCAGCGTCACGGTGCACCGTGACGACAGCGAGGAGCGCCACGGCACCTACCGCCTCGACGTGGCGATGACCTTCCACGGCATCGGCGACCCGGAACAGGTCGCCCGCCTCGAGGAGATCAGCCACAAGTGCCCCATCCATCGGCTGATGACCAGCTCCACGGTAGAGGTGAGCACCCGCGCCGTGACCCCGGCCTGATCCGGGGCAAGACCTCGAGCGGCGGCTGCGTCGGCCGCCGCACCAACCCGGAGAGTTCATGAGCAAGCCCTTTCGCCTCGCCTCGAAGTTCCAGCCCGCCGGTGATCAGCCAGCGGCCATCGACGGCCTGGTGGGTGGCCTGGAGGCGGGTCTGGCCCACCAGACCCTGCTCGGGGTCACGGGCTCCGGCAAGACCTTCACCATGGCCAACGTGGTCGAGCGCCTGCAGCGCCCGACCATCGTCATGGCGCCCAACAAGACCCTGGCGGCCCAGCTCTACGGCGAGTTCAAGGCGTTCTTTCCCGACAACGCCGTGGAATATTTCGTCTCCTACTACGACTACTACCAGCCCGAGGCCTATGTGCCCTCGTCGGACACCTTCATCGAGAAGGATGCCTCGATCAACGACCATATCGAGCAGATGCGCCTCTCCGCCACCAAGGCGCTGCTCGAGCGTCGCGACGCCCTGATCGTGGTCTCGGTCTCCGCCATCTACGGCCTGGGCGACCCCGATCAGTACCTCAAGATGCGGCTGCACGTCACCCGCGGCGAACTGATCGACCAGCGCAAGCTGCTGCGCCGCCTGGCGGAGCTGCAGTACACCCGCAACGACATGGACTTCAAGCGTGGTACCTACCGGGTACGCGGCGATGTCATCGATGTCTTCCCGGCCGATGCCGAGGACGAGGCGGTGCGCGTCGAGCTGTTCGACGACGAGATCGACTCGATCCGGCTGTTCGACCCGCTCACCGGCGAGGTGCGTGGCGAGGTGCCGCGCATGACCATCTATCCCAAGTCGCACTACGTGACGCCCCGGGAGACGATCCTGGGCGCCATCGACGAGATCAAGGCGGAGCTCGTCGAGCGTCTCGCGTGGCTGAGGAAGCACGAGCGGCTGGTAGAGGCCCAGCGGCTGGAGCAGCGCACCCTCTACGACATCGAGATGATGCTGGAGCTCGGCTACTGCAACGGCATCGAGAACTACTCCCGCTACCTCTCGGGGCGCAACCCCGGTGAGCCGCCGCCCACCTTCTTCGACTACCTGCCCGACGACTCGCTGCTGTTCATCGACGAGAGCCATGTCAGCGTCCCCCAGGTCGGTGGCATGTACAAGGGCGACCGCTCGCGCAAGGAGACCCTCGTCGAGTACGGCTTCCGGCTGCCCTCGGCGCTGGACAACCGCCCGATGAAGTTCGAGGAGTGGGAGGGTATCTGCCCCCAGACGATCTTCGTCTCCGCCACTCCCGGCCCCTACGAGGCGGAGCACGCCGGTCAAGTGGTGGAGCAGGTGGTGCGCCCCACCGGCCTGCTCGACCCGGAGCTGGAGGTGCGTCCGGCCACCACCCAGGTGGATGACCTGCTCTCCGAGATCCACCTGCGCGCCGGGGCCGGCGAGCGCGTGCTGGTGACCACGCTGACCAAGCGCATGGCCGAGGACCTCACCGAGTACCTGGACGAGCACGGCGTGCGAGTGCGCTACCTGCACTCGGATATCGATACCGTCGAGAGGGTGGAGATCATTCGCGACCTGCGCCTGGGCAAGTTCGATGTGCTGGTCGGCATCAACCTGCTGCGCGAGGGCCTGGATATCCCCGAGGTCTCGCTGGTGGCCATACTCGACGCCGACAAGGAGGGCTTCCTGCGCAACGAACGCTCGCTGATCCAGACCATGGGGCGGGCCGCGCGCAACGCCCATGGCAAGGCGATCCTCTATGCGGACCGGATCACCGACTCCATGCGTCGCGCCATGGACGAGACGGAACGCCGTCGCGCCAAGCAGATCGCCTTCAACGAGGAGCACGGCATCACCCCGACCACGGTGACCCGCTCGGTGGCGGATATCCTCGAGGCGGCCCAGACGCCGGGGAAGAAGGGCAAGGGGCGCCGCGGCGATCGCAAGGTGGCCGAGCCGGCCGGGGCCTACGATCCCGCCGACCTCTCGCCCCAGGAGCTGGTGCGCGAACTCACCCGGGTCGAGGATGCCATGTTCGAGGCCGCCCAGAACCTGGAGTTCGAGGAGGCCGCGCGGCTTCGCGACCGGCTTCATCAACTCCAGGAGCGTCAGCTGGCGCTGGGTGCCGTCTAAGCGGCTATGGAAGAACCTACCCATCTACTTTATACCGTTACCTAATTTAACAGGCATTAGGCGAAGGCCTGGTGCCGGTCGATGTCAGCAGCTCACGGGGTAGGGTATAATTCCCCCGATCGAGCCCGCCTGCGCGGCCGCGAGGTGGTCGCACTGGAGCGGGCATGCCGACAAGCCAAGGAGCCCCTTGCCCATGACCGTGATTCGTCAGGACGACCTGATCCAGAGCGTCGCCGATGCCCTGCAGTACATCTCCTACTACCACCCCAAGGACTTCATCGACGCCATGGCGGCCGCCTATGAGCGCGAGGAGAACCCCGCCGCCAAGGACGCCATCGCCCAGATCCTGATCAATTCGCGCATGTGCGCCATGGGCCACCGCCCGATCTGCCAGGACACCGGCATCGTCACCGTCTTCCTGCACGTTGGCATGAACGTGCGCTGGGAGGCCGACATGAGCCTGGACGACATGGTCAACGAGGGCGTGCGCCGCGCCTACCAGCTGCCCGACAACGTGCTGCGTGCCTCCGTGCTGGCGGACCCGGACGGTGCCCGCAAGAACACCGGCGACAACACCCCGGCGATCATCCACCACAAGATCGTCCCCGGCGACACCGTCGAGGTCTACGTGGCCGCCAAGGGCGGCGGCAGCGAGGCGAAGTCCAAGTTCGCCATGCTCAACCCCTCCGATAACGTGGTCGACTGGGTGATGGAGCAGCTGCCCAAGATGGGCGCCGGCTGGTGCCCGCCCGGCATGCTGGGCATCGGCATCGGCGGTACCGCCGAGAAGGCCATGGAGATCGCCAAGGAGGCGCTGCTCGACCCCATCGACATCCAGGAGCTGCAGGCGCGTGGCGCCTCCACCCGCGCCGAGGAGCTGCGCCTGGAGCTGTTCGACAAGGTCAACAAGAGCGGCATCGGCGCCCAGGGCCTGGGCGGCCTGACCACGGTGCTGGATATCAAGGTCAAGGACTATCCGACCCACGCGGCCAACAAGCCGGTGGCGATCATTCCCAACTGTGCCGCCACCCGCCACGCCCACTTCACCCTGGACGGCTCCGGCCCCGCGGCGCTGCCGGCGCCGAAGCTTGAGGACTGGCCGGAGATCACCCGCGAGGCGGGGGACAACGTCAAGCGCGTCGACCTCGACAGCGTGACCCCGGAGGAGGTGCAGTCCTGGCAGCCCGGTGACACCCTGCTGCTCAACGGCAAGCTGCTCACCGGCCGCGATGCCGCCCACAAGCGCATGGTGGACATGATCGCCAAGGGCGAGCCGCTGCCGGTCGACATGCGCGGCCGCTTCATCTACTACGTGGGCCCGGTGGATCCGGTGGGTGACGAGGTGGTGGGCCCGGCCGGACCGACCACCGCCACCCGCATGGACAAGTTCACCCGCACCATGCTCGAGGAGACCGGCCTGCTGGGCATGGTCGGCAAGGCCGAGCGCGGCGAATCGGCCATCGAGGCGATCCGCGACAACAAGGCGGTCTATCTGATGGCCGTGGGTGGCTCCGCCTATCTGGTGGCCCAGGCGATCAAGAAGGCCCGGGTGGTGGGCTTCGAGGACCTGGGCATGGAAGCCATCTACGAGTTCGAGGTGGAGGACATGCCGGTGACCGTGGCGGTCGACAGCCAGGGCACCTCGGTGCACCAGACCGGTCCCGCCAAGTGGAAGGAGATCATCGCCGAGCGAGCGTGATCCCGTCGCTCCAGGCGCTACCGCGGCCCCGCCTCCTGGCGGGGCCGCTGCCGTTTGGGTATGCTGCAGATCACTGTTTTTGCAGGGAGCGCACATGACGTCCTGGCTGATCGGTCTGGCGATCTTCACGGTGCATCTGCTGGGCATCCTCTCGGCGGTCCTCGCCCTGCTGTCCAGCCGGACCTCCCAGGGGGCCATCGCCTGGATCCTCTCCCTGGTCACGCTTCCCTACCTGGCGGTGCCCGCCTACTGGATCTTCGGGCAGCCGCGCTTCTACGGCTATGTCTCGGCCCGTGGCGAACGCGACAGCGTGCTGCGCCGGGTGCTGGCCCGCTACCGCTCCCAGGTCGAACCCTTCCTCGCCGATGCCCAGGACCCGGATATTCGCGCCGTGGAGCAGCTGGCCCAGATGCCGTTGACCAGCGGCAATCGTGCCGAACTCCTGATCGACGGCCAGGCCACCTTCGACAGCCTCTTCGACGGCATCGACAGGGCCCAGGAGTATGTCCTGGTGCAGTTCTTCATCGTGCGCAACGATGCCCTGGGGGTCGAGCTCAAGCGGCATCTCAAGCGTGCCGCCGAGCGCGGCGTGAGGGTCTATTTCCTGTACGACGAGGTGGGTAGCCACCAGCTCAACGAAGGCTACCTGCGCGACCTCGCCGAGGAGGGCATCGAGGTCAGTGGCTTCCGCTCCTCCCGCGGATTCAAGCATCGCTTCCAGCTCAACTTCCGCAATCACCGCAAGGTGCTGGTGGTCGACGGCAGGGAAGGGTGGCTCGGCGGCTTCAACGTCGGCGTCGAGTACCTGGGGCACCATCCCCGCCACGGACCCTGGCGCGACACCCACCTCAAGCTCACCGGGCCCAGCGTGCTGGGGCTGCAGGAGGCCTTCTGGGAGGACTGGCACTGGGCCACCGGTGAGCTGATCAGTCTGGCCTGGCAGCCCACGCTGACCTGCGAGGAGTGTCACCGCGTGGTGATCGTGCCCTCGGGGCCGGCCGAC
The DNA here is from genome assembly GCF_030708455.1 of Halomonas sp. SSL-5. Lineage (GTDB taxonomy): Bacteria > Pseudomonadota > Gammaproteobacteria > Pseudomonadales > Halomonadaceae > Halomonas. The sequence continues at coordinate 56,184 of NZ_JAUYWF010000010.1, read as the reverse complement.
CCGCAGGATACCGCCAGCCTGCTGGTCCAGCACGCCATCCACAGCGCCCGGGAGCGTTTCTGGGTCACCAGCCCCTACTTCGTTCCCGACCAGGGCGTGCAGGACGCGCTGCGCCTGGCGGCCATGCGCGGCGTGGACGTGCGCATCATGATGCCCGAGCGGCCCGATCACTTGCTGGTGTTCCTGTCGGCCTTCTCCTTCCTGCCCGACATGCTGCGAGCCGGCGTCAAGGTCTTCCGCTACCAGCCCGGCTTCCTGCACCAGAAGGTGATGCTGATCGATGACGAGGCGGCCAGCGTCGGCACGGTCAACCTCGACAACCGCTCCTTCCGTCTCAACTTCGAGATCACCGCCTTCCTGCCGGACCGCCAGTTCGCCGCCCAGGTTCGCCTGATGCTCGAGAAGGACTTCAGCGACTGCCGCCGGGTCGACATAGAGGAGATCACCTCGCGGCCACTGTGGCGCAAGCTGGTGTCCCGGGCCGCCTACCTGCTGGCCCCGGTTCAGTGATATATTAAGCGCTTGCGATGACCGGCGTGGCCGGTCGTTACGCCCACCCTGGATCGGGAGTCGCGGTGAACCTCGAGACCAAGTGGCTGGAGGACTTCGTCGCCCTGGCCAACACGCGCAGCTTTTCCGCCTCGGCGCGCCAGCGCCATGTGACCCAGCCCGCCTTCAGCCGCCGCATCCGTTCCCTGGAGCAGGCGGTGGGTGCCACCCTGGTGGATCGCTCCACCACCCCGGTCGGGCTGACCCCGGAGGGACAGCTCTTCCTGGTCACCGCCCGCAACCTGGTGGAACAGCTCAACGAGAGCCTGGGCCACCTGCGTGGCCTGGCCATGGCCAACGAGGCGCTGGACATCGTCGCCGCCCACTCCCTGGCGCTGAGCTTCTTCCCGCCCTGGATCTCGCGTCTGCAGCAGGGCGTCGGCGAACTGCCCACCCGCCTGGTGGCCATGAACGTGGGCGAGGCGATCCACGTGCTGCGCGAGGGCAACTGCGACCTGATGCTCGCCTATCACGACTCCCACGCCACCATGCAGCTCGACTCCGAGGTATTCCCCTCGTTCTCCATCGGCCAGGTGAAGATGCTGCCGGTCTGCCTGCCGGACGAGGATGGCGAGCCACGCTTCCCCCTGCAGGGGGAGGAATCCATCCCCTATCTCGCCTACACCCAGGGCGCCTTCCTGGGGCGCAGCGTGCGCATGCTGCTCAAGAACGACCCGTTGCGTCTACGCCTGCGCACCGTCTACGAGACGGCCATGGCCGAGGGGCTCAAGGGCATGGTGATGCAGGGCATCGGCATGGCCTGGATTCCCGACTTCTGCATCCGCGAGGAGCTCAAGGATCGCCGCCTGGTACGCGCCGGTGACGAGAAGTGGGATATCCCCCTGGAGATCCGCCTCTACCGCTGCTCGCTGGTCCACAAGCCCGGCGTCGAGAAGCTCTGGAAGCAGATGCAGAAGCTGCCCCGCGACTTCCTCCAGGCTTGAAAAGGCGCGATTTCCTGCTGCACTCGACAGCCCGGCCCCCTTCGTATCATCGTCGCTATCCTCATGCGGGCGAGGGCTAGGCGCCGCCGAAATCGGCGGGTAGCCCAAGGAAATCCTGGATGATGAAGAAGTGGTCCTCGAAGAGGCTCTCGGGGTCGAGGTCGGCCAGCGCCACCCAGCGCGCGTGATCGCCGCCCTGGACCGGCTTCAGGCGCGGCAGCTGCTGTTCCGGACGCAGGGCGAAGTAGAAGGCCTCGGCGAGGGTGCGTCCCCGCCAGCTGCGATGCGGCTCGTCGAAGAGGCGCTGGCCGCGTAGCGAGCCCTTCAGCACCGGTTCCGGCACCTTCAGCCGCACCCGCTCGCGCAGCTCCCGCAGGCAGGCATCCAGCAGGCGTTCGTGTGGGTTGATGAACCCCCCCGGCAGGGCGTAGAGCCCCTTGCCCGGGGCGGCGGTGCGCCGCACCAGCAGCACATGGCCGGACTGCACCACCACCGCATTGACCGTGACGAAGATGGGCGGGTAGGGCGCCTGGGCCCAGGCGCTGCGGTACTGGTCGAGCAGCTCCTGCTCCTCGATCAACTGGCGGTAACCCTCGCCGGCACAGAAGTCGCGCAGGGTAGCGACGACCCCGGGAGGCAGGTCGTGGGAGGCGCCGGTACTCAGATAGTCGCCGGCCGAAGGAGGCGAGTGGAACAGCCGTTCACGGATCTGGCTGGCGGAGATGCCTTCCACCAGCGGCACGCTCACCGATTCCCACTGAGGAAACAGTGACAGGTAGTAGCTGGACTGCCCGCGGCTGGCTCCGATCAGGCCGATGCGTGGCAGCCGCGCCCCGAGGGGGCTTGCGATATCCCGTACCTTGCGCTGTACGTCGCGCACCCAGACGTCGTTGTTGTAGAGGGCATCGAGCAGCGGCACCACGGCGAGGCGCTCATTGTCCTCGGCATCGAAGGCGCTGCGCAGCATGGCCCGACGCTCGTCGAAGCGCCAGGGGTTGCGCAGCGAGCGGGCCTGCCAGGCCGACCCCACCATCACGATCACCTTCCGGGCGCGCTTCAGGGCCTGGTGGATCACCGCGAGATGGCCCAGGTGGGGCGGCTGGAAGCGTCCGATGAAGACCAGACAGTCGAAGTCCGGGCTCTCGGCGGTGGTCTCCGTGCAAGGGCTCATGGCATGGCCTGCTGTGAAATGGCCGCCCCATTATGTGAGTGACGACAGGGGCTTGCAACGCGTCCGTGGGCACCGACGAGACGGCCAAGCCGGGCGTCGGGTATGCTGTGGCTAAACCATCGTGACAAGACACAGGGAAGCGGGGAGCTCGATGTTCGATCCGAGGAAGCTGTCGCCGGCCCGGCTCAAGGCCGGCATGCAATTCTGGTGGCGGGTGGTACATGGCGCCATCCGTCTGTGGCTGGAACGCAACGCCTTCAGCTACGCCGGCTCGCTGGCCTTCTACACGCTGTTCTCCCTGGCGCCAACGGTGATCATCGCGGTCACCGTGATCGGTCTGGTGCTGGGGGAGGAGGCCGCCCACGGCCAGATCGTCGCCCAGCTGCAGGGCACCATGGGCCAGGACGCCGCCGCGGCCATCGAGGCCGCCGTCGCTCAGTCGCGTATCGAGGAGTCGGGGCTGCTGCCCACCCTGCTGGGCTTCGGGGCGCTGTTGGTGGGTGCCACCACGGTATTTGCCCAGATGCAATTCTCCCTCAACACCATCTGGGGAGTGACCGCGCGCCCCAGCGCCAACAGCGCCCTGGTGTTCATCAAGAATCGCCTGCTGTCGCTGACCGTGGTGCTCTCCATCGGCTTCATCCTGCTGGTCTCGCTGGTCCTCGGCGTCATGCTGCGCGCCACCCTCCAGGCCGCCGACAGCCTGCTGCCCTATGTGGGGCTGCTGACCACGGGGGCCGAGTTCCTGGCGTCGCTGGTGGTCATCGCCGCGCTCTTCGCGACCATCTTCAAGGTGCTGCCGGATGTGGTGCTGAGCTGGCGGGACGTGGCGGTGGGGGCCGTGGTGACCGCGCTGCTGTTCGCGGTGGGTCGCTCGGTGATCGCCCTCTACCTGTCGCATACCGCCACCGCCTCCACCTACGGGGCGGCGGGCTCGGTGGTGATGATCCTGCTGTGGGTCTACTACTCGTCATTGATCCTGCTGCTCGGCGCCGCCTTCACCCGCTGCCATCTGGCAGAGCGTGGCAAGCCGCTGGTACCCCGCAACACCGCCGTGGTGGTCCGGCGGGAGCTGCTCGATGATCGTCAGCGGAAGGCGTCGGTGCCCGGAACCGCTGGGAGCACCACCTCGGCGGTGGCAGACAGCGACCCCGGCCCGATAGAAAGGGATGTGATAGAAAGGTAGGCATCATTTTGCGAGGAGGATTGCGTCATGCAGACGACTTGCCTGAAGGCCCTGGTGACCGGCAAGGTCCAGGGCGTCTGGTATCGCCGCGCCACCCAGGAGCAGGCGCTCAGGCACGGCCTCACCGGCCATGCCCTCAACCTGCCCGACGGTCGCGTGGAGGTACTGCTGTGCGGCCGCCGCGACGCCGTGAAGGAGGTCGCCGAGTGGCTGTGGAAGGGGCCGGAGAACGCCCGGGTCACCCATGTGGAGTTCGAGGTCCTCGAGACCCACGTCCCGGACGATTTCCGTACCGCCTAGGGGGCCCGCCTTAGCCAGAACCAGGCCCGTCGCCATCTCGGGCGAGCACGTCGGCGATCCACTCGCTGACGGCCGCGCCGTCGACGCCCAGGCAGACATCCACCGGCGGGGTGCGCGACCAGCGTTGCTCGATGAAGGCGCGCCCCTCGGGGGCGAAGATCGTCTGCCCCTCGGCGTCGCCCTCGGTGGCCACGGTGAGGTGCCCGCAGGCCGTGGTGAACAGCTCCGGGCGCAGCAGCCAGGCCAGGGCGCAGCTGTCGTGAGGGCAGCAGCCATCGATGCCCAGGAAGTCGTGATAGAAGTCGCGGTAGAAGGCATAGCTGCCCGCCAGCACTCGCCCGAGTTCGCCCTGGCCGGCCTCGATGCGCGCCATGTGCGCCGGGGTCAGCACGCAGCGATGGGTCACATCGAGCCCCACCAGGGTCAGCGGCCAGCCCGCGGTGAGCACCCGCGCCGCGGCATCCGGGTCGTTGAACATGTTGGCCTCGGCCACGGGGGTGACATTGCCCCCCTCGCGGACCGACCCGCCCATGATCACCACCTGTTTCACCCGGTCGATGATGCCCGGGTCGAGCTGCAGCGCCGCCGCCAGGTTACCCACCGGGCCCACCGCCACCAGGGTCACCTCGCCGGGGCGGGCGTTGACCGTATCGACGATAAACTGCGCCGCACCCCTGGGCTCCGCCCTTCCGGTGACCTCGGGAAGGGCGATATCGCCCAGGCCGTTGGCGCCATGGATATGCGCGGGGGGCGCATGCCGCGCCTTGACCAGGGGCGCGGCGGCGCCCTGGGCGACCGGGACATCGTCGCGCCCGGCGAGCTGGGCGAGCAGCAGGGCATTGCGGGTGGCGACCTCCACGTCGACGTTGCCATAGGTGGTGGTCATGCCCAGCAGCTCGATCTCGGGGTGGCGCAGGGCGATGGCGATGGCCTGGGCGTCATCCACGCCCGGGTCGGTATCGAAGATGATGGCTTGTGTCACGATGCTCTCCGCGGTCAGGGGGCTTCAGGGTTGACGGGGGCACCGGGTGTCCCGGGGCCCTGCTGCAGGGCTCGCTCCACCTCATCGAGGGCAGGAATGCTCTCCGCGGCGCCGGGCCGCTGCACGGTCAGGGCCGCGGCGGTGGCGGCACGGCGCAGGCACTCGGCGATGGGCAGGCCCGCCTGCAGCGCCGCCAGGTAGTAGCCGATGAAGGTATCGCCGGCGGCGGTGGTGTCCACCGCCACCACCGGCAGCGCCGGCTGGTGGCGGCGGGTGTCGCGGTGCTGATGCCAGGCGCCTTCGCCGCCCAGGGTCAGCACCACCTCGGTGTCGGGCAGCCGGGCGGCCAGGGCGTCGAGCAGCGCCATGGCCTCGGCATCCGGCGCCAGATCCACTAGCGCCGCAGCCTCGGTGCGGTTGACGAAGAGCACGGAACACAGCGGCAGCGGGAGCCGCGCCGCCTGGTCATCCATGGGCGCCGGGTTGAAGGCCACCTTCAGGCCGCGCTCGACGGCCAGCGGGATCAGCGCCTCCAGGCCGCTGCACTCGTTCTGCAGCAGCAGCCAGTCGCCCGGGCTGGCGGCGGCGACGAGCTCGGCCAGCTCCTCACGCGAGGTCCCGTGATTGGCGCCGGGGAACAGGATGATGGCGTTCTCGCCGCTGTCATCCACCTGGATGATGGCATGGCCGCTGGGCCCCTCCACCAGGGTGACCCGGCTGACGTCGACCCCGGCCTCGGCCAGGGCGTCCCGGGCCCAGGCGTCCTGTCGCCCGACACGCCCCCAGTGATTCAGGCGGCCACCGGCCCGGGCCATGGCAAGCGACTGGTTGGCGCCCTTGCCACCCAGGCCCACGCGGTAGTCGCGGCTGGCCAGTGTCTCGCCCGGCGCCACCAGGTGGGGTACCCGATAGAAGTGGTCGAGGTTGATGGAGCCGAAGTTGTGGCAGTGGAAACCCTGGCCGATGTCTCCGGCATCCCGGAGGGGGCGGCTGTCCAAACCGTGCATCGTCACTTCCCCCGTGCCCAGTCACGCAGGTTATCGGCCGTCAGCGCCACCACATTCTGACGCGCCTCGGGCGTGATCCAGGCGTTGTGGGGCGTGACGATCAGGTTGAGTGGCTCGCTCAGGGCATCGATCAACGGGTGACCCTCCCGCGGCGGCTCCTCGGGCAGCACGTCCACTGCGAGTCCTCCCAGGCGCCCCTCGCGCAGGGCGGCGAGCGCCGCGGTCTCGTCGATGATGCCGCCCCGTGCACAGTTGATCAGCAGGGCGCCAGGCTTGAGGCGTGCCAACAGGTCGGCGTCGACCAGGTGGTGGGTGGCCTCGTTGAGCGGGCAGTGCAGGCTGATCGCGTCCAGCGCCGGGGCCAGCTTTGTCAGGCCCGGGCGCTCGTCATGGGCCTCGTTGCCGGGGCGGGCGGTGAAGGTCACGCGCATGCCGAACGCCTCGGCCAACTGTGCCACGCGGCCACCCAACTCGCCCTGGCCGACGATCGCCAGGTGCTTGCCCTCGAGCTGCAGGGTGCGATGATCCATCAGGCAGAAGAAGGGGCTCTCGCCCCAGCGGCCCGCCGCCACGTCGCGCCGGTAGCGCGGCAGGCGATTGGCCAGGGCCAGCAGCAGCATCAGGGTATGCTGGGCGACGCTGGCGGTGCCATAGCCGGTCACGTTCTTCACCGCGATGCCCAGGCGCCGGGCCGCGGCCATGTCGATGTTGTTGGTGCCCGTGGCCAGCACGCAGATCAGCCTCAGGGAGGGCAGGGCCTCCAGGGTCGCGGCGTCCAGTACGACCTTGTTGACGATGGCGACCTCGGCGGTCGCCAGGCGCTCCCGGGCCTCGTGAGTGGTGCTTCTGTCGTGGACCACCAAGTCATCGAGCTGCTCACGCAGGGGGGCCAGGTCGACATCGGGACCGAGGCTTGCGGCATCGAGAATGACGGCTTTCATCGAAGGTTCCTTACTGTGTGAGGTGCGCCTTGCCCGCACTGGTATGAGGCGCGCTATAATACCCGGCTTTGGCAGGCTTGGAAGTTGCCACGGCCGGCCGCATATTCGCCTGTGTCGGGCCTGGCCCGACCGCGTCCTTGACCCGGGTGATGACGATCTGGAGTGCTCAAACCATGCCCATCTACGAATACGAGTGCAAGGCCTGCGGCCACCGCCTGGAGAAGCTTCAGAAGCTCAGCGCAGAGCCGCTGACCGACTGCCCCGCCTGCGCGGCCTCGGCGCTGTCGCGCCTGGTCTCCGCCGCCGGTTTCCGACTGGCCGGCGGTGGCTGGTACGAGACCGATTTCAAGTCCGGCAGCAAGAAGAACCTCGCCGGTGACGGCGCAGGCGCCGCGCCGGATGGCAAGACCAGCAAGAAGGATGGAGCGGTGGCCTGAGGGCCGCCCCTCGTCGTTTCACGTTATTCGACTCACACCACGCAACAGAACAGGACACGACATGCGCAGCCATTATTGCGGCCAGCTCAACGAGACCCTGGTGGACCAGACGGTCACCCTGTGCGGCTGGGTACACCGCCGCCGTGACCACGGGGGCGTGATCTTCCTCGACATGCGCGATCGCGATGGCATCGCCCAGGTCGTAGTCGACCCCGACACCGCCGAGGCCTTCGCCAACGCCGACCGCGCCCGCAGCGAGTATGTGCTGCGCATCCAGGGCCGCGTCCGGCTGCGCCCCGAGGGTACCCAGAACCCCAACATGCCCACCGGCATGATCGAGGTGCTGGCCAAGCAGGTGGAGGTTCTCAACACCGCCGCCACGCCGCCGTTCCAGCTCGACGAGCATGGCAAGGTGGGCGAGGAGGTGCGTCTCAAGCACCGCTACATCGACCTGCGCCGCCCGGAGATGATCGACAAGCTACGCCTGCGCTCGCGCATCTCCCACAGCGTCCGTGCCTTCCTCGAGGGCCAGGGCTTCCTGGATATCGAGACCCCGATCCTGACCCGGGCGACGCCCGAGGGTGCCCGCGACTACCTGGTGCCCAGCCGCACCCATGCGGGCAGCTTCTTCGCGCTGCCCCAGTCGCCGCAGCTGTTCAAGCAGCTGCTGATGGTGGCCGGCTTCGACCGCTACTACCAGATCGCCAAGTGCTTCCGCGACGAGGACCTGCGCGCCGATCGTCAGCCGGAGTTCACCCAGATCGACCTCGAGGCCTCCTTCGTGGAGGAAGAGGACATCATGGGCATCACCGAGGCCATGATCCGCCAGCTGTTCCAGGAGGTGCTGAGCGTCGAGCTGCCCGAGTTCCCGCGCATGAGCTGGCACGAGGCGATGAACCGCTACGGCTCCGACAAGCCCGACCTGCGCATTCCGCTGGAGCTCACCGACGTCGACGACCTGATGAAGCAGGTCGACTTCAAGGTATTCTCCGGGCCGGCTAGCGCCGACGACGGTCGCGTGGCCGCCCTGCGGGTGCCCGGTGGCGCGAAGCTCTCGCGCAAGGAGATCGACGAGTACACCAAGTTCGTCGGCATCTACGGTGCCAAGGGCCTGGCCTGGATCAAGGTCAACGAGCGCGCCAAGGGGCTGGAGGGGCTGCAGTCGCCCATCGTCAAGTTCATGGAGAACGTGGTCGAAGAGCTGCTCGAGCGGGTGGGTGCCGAGGATGGCGACATCATCTTCTTCGGCGCCGACAAGGCGCGCATCGTCAACGAGGCGATCGGTGCGCTGCGCGTCAAGCTGGGCGAGGACCTCGACCTCTACACCCGGGAGTGGGCACCGCTGTGGGTGGTGGACTTCCCGATGTTCGAGGCCGACGACGATGGTCGCCTGAGCCCCTTGCACCACCCCTTTACCTCGCCGGCGTGCAGCCCCGAGGCACTCAAGGAGAATCCCGCCGAGGCGCTCTCGCGGGCCTACGACATGGTGCTCAATGGCACCGAGCTGGGCGGTGGTTCCATCCGTATCCATGACCAGGCGATGCAGCGTCGCGTGTTCGAGATCCTCGGCATCGGTGAGGAGGAGGCGCGCGAGAAGTTCGGGTTCCTGCTCGACGCCCTGCAGTACGGCGCACCGCCCCACGGCGGCCTGGCCTTCGGCCTCGACCGCCTGGTGATGCTGATGACCGGCGGGCGCACCATCCGCGAGGTGATCGCCTTCCCCAAGACCCAGAGCGCGGCCTGCCTGATGACCGACGCCCCGGGCGAGGTCAGTGGCGACCAGCTCAAGGAGCTGAATATCCGCCTGCGGCAGAAGGCCAGGGCCGAGTCCACCGGCGAGTGACGACGCCCCCGACCCGATACACCTCACCGGCGCCCCAGGGCGCCGGTGTTGTGTCCTGCACACTCCGCCATGCGGGATTACCCGGCCGGCGAGGGGCGCCGGGGACAAGCCGGAGAGGAGGTCCTACGCCAGGGATGGCGTCGGTAGCGCCCAGGGAGGGGTTCACAGCGCCTCCTCGCAGGCTTGTCGCCGGAACAGCCCCGAGCCTTGAGGTAGCCAGCGTGGCCTACTCGTTCAGGAGGTAACATGGCCGGCCATAGCAAGTGGTCCAATATCAAGCACCGCAAGGCGGCCCAGGACGCCAAGCGCGGCAAGATCTTCAACAAGCTGATCCGTGAGCTCACCGTGGCCGCGCGCCAGGGTGGCCCCGATCCGGCAGACAACCCGCGCCTGCGCACCGCCGTGGACAAGGCGCTCTCCAGCAACATGCCCAAGGACACCGTGCAGCGCGCCATCGACCGCGGCGCCGGCAATGCCGATGACGACGCCATGGAGGAGTGTGTCTACGAGGGCTACGGCCCGGAAGGGGTGGCGGTGATGGTCGAGTGCCTCACCGACAACCGCAATCGGACCGTCTCGGAAGTGCGACACGCCTTCAGCAAGTGCGGCGGCAACCTCGGCACCAGCGGCTCGGTGGCCTTCATGTTCCACAAGCAGGGCCGCCTGGCGCTGCCTGCGGGAATCTCGGAGGAGGCGGTGATCGAGGCGACCCTGGAGGCCGAGCCCGAGGATATCGTGACCCTCGAAGACGACACCCTGGAAGTGGTCACTGCCCCCGACGCCTACCATGAGGTGAAGGAGGCGCTGATCGCGGCGAACATCGAGCCCGAGCGCAGCGAGCTGGGCCTGTTCCCCGAGACCACCACGCCCATCGCCGACGAGGAGCTCGCCCGCAAGGTGATCCGCCTGATCGACATGCTCGAGGACCTGGACGACGTCCAGAACGTCACCACCAACGCGGAGTTCGACGATGCCGTTCTCGACGCTATCGAGTGAATGGCCGACATGCTGATCCTGGGCATCGACCCCGGCTCGCGGATCACCGGCTATGGCGTGCTGGACGTGACCACGGCCACGCCGCGCTACGTGGCCAGCGGCTGCATTCGCATCCGCGCCGACGACCTGGCCCAGAAGCTGGCCCAGGTCTATGCGGGGGTGAGCGAACTGATCGCCGTGCATCGCCCGACGGAGTTCGCCATCGAGCAGGTGGTGATGTCGAAGAATGCCGACTCGGCCCTGAAACTGGGCCAGGCCCGCGGCACCGCCATCGTCTGCGCCGCCAACCACGGCCTGCCGGTGAGCGAATACGGCCCGCGCCAGATCAAGCAGGCGGTGACCGGGTCGGGGCGCGCCGACAAGCTGCAGGTGCAGCATATGGTGACCGCCATCCTCGGGCTCTCGGCGACGCCCCAGGCCGATGCCGCCGACGCCCTGGCCATCGCCCTGACCCATGCCCATGCGCGCCGGGGACTGGTCACCAGCGGCAGCTTCGGCGGCCATCGCAGCCGACGCAAGGGCGGCTCCTGGCGCGATTTTCGCCCCTGATCCTGTCGCTCCCATGCGACGCTTTCGGCGTTCTCGAACGCCGTTCTACCGGGCTGGCCAGCCCCGCGGCCGACCAGTATAGTGACGGCATCGGCGGCGCCTGCCGCCCCCCCTGACGCAAGGATACGGACTTCCCATGATCGGACGCCTGAGAGGCACGCTTCTCGACAAACAGCCCCCCTGGCTGGTGGTGGATGTGGCCGGCGTCGGCTATGAGCTGGAGGCCTCCATGACCACGCTGGTGGCCCTGCCGGCCACCGGCGAGATGGTCTCGCTCTACACCCATCTCACGGTGCGCGACGATGCCCACCTGCTCTATGGCTTCCTGCGCGAGCAGGAGCGTACCCTGTTCCGCGCGCTGATCAAGGTCAACGGCGTGGGCCCCAAGCTGGCCCTGGCGATCCTCTCCGGCATGGACGAGGCGGCGTTCCGACGCTGCGTGCTGGATGATGACGCCAAGTCCCTGACGCGCCTGCCCGGCGTCGGCAAGAAGACCGCCGAACGGCTGATCATCGAGATGCGTGACCGCTTCCCCCACTGGGAGTCGCCGGAGCCCGCCCTGTCGGGACTCGAGGGCAGCAGCCACCCGGACGCCTCGCGACAGGATCCGCTGGCCGACGCCGAGGCGGCGCTGGTCAGCCTCGGCTACAAGCCGGCCGAGGCGGCCAGGATGCTCAGTGGCCTCGAGGACGAGGGCAGTACCGAGGCGATGATCAAGGCGGCCCTGAGCCGCCGGATGGCAGGGTAGCACCATGCTCGAGAGCGACCGCCTGATCGCCGCCGACGTCCGCGAGGGGGAAGAGCCCGTGGATCGCGCCATCCGCCCCAAGCGACTGGCCGACTATATCGGCCAGCCCCGGGTGCGCGAGCAGCTCGAGATCTTCATCGGTGCCGCCCGCGGGCGCGGCGAGAGCCTCGACCACACCCTGGTGTTCGGCCCCCCGGGGCTCGGCAAGACGACGCTGGCCAACATCATCGCCGCGGAGATGGGGGTCGGGCTCAAGTCGACCTCCGGGCCGGTACTCGAGCGTGCCGGCGACCTGGCCGCCATGCTCACCAACCTCGAGCCCGGCGACGTGCTGTTCATCGACGAGATCCATCGCCTCTCGCCGGTGGTGGAGGAGATCCTCTATCCCGCCATGGAGGACTTCCAGCTCGATATCGTCATCGGCGAGGGGCCGGCGGCACGCTCCATCAAGCTCGACCTGCCGCCGTTTACCCTGGTGGGGGCGACCACCCGGGCGGGCCTGTTGACCTCGCCGCTGCGCGACCGCTTCGGCATCGTCCAGCGCCTCGAGTTCTACGCCATCGAGGAACTCACCGAGATCGTCACCCGCTCGGCGCGCCTGATGGGGGTCGATACCGACTCCCGGGGGGCGCTGGAGGTGGCGCGGCGCTCGCGGGGCACGCCGCGCATCGCCAACCGCCTGCTGCGCCGGGTGCGCGACTACGCCGAGGTGCGCGGCAGCGGCCATATCGACGCCGCCATCGCCGACCGGGCCCTGGACATGCTCCACGTGGACCAGCACGGCCTCGACCATATGGATCGCCGCCTGCTGCTGGCGATGATCGAGAAGTTCGACGGTGGCCCGGTGGGGGTCGACTCCCTGGCCGCCGCCATCGGCGAGGAGCGCGACACCATCGAGGATGTCATCGAGCCCTACCTGATCCAGCAGGGCCTGATGATGCGCACCGCCCGCGGCCGGGTGGTCACCCGGCAGGCCTGGCAGCATTTCGGCCTGGCGCCGTCGGCAGGCGCCGAGGATGCGGCGGGGGAGACGCGACCATGAGCGAGTTTCGCTTCCCGGTTCGCGTCTATATCGAGGACACCGATGCCGGCGGCATCGTCTACTACGTCAACTACCTCAAGTATATGGAGCGGGCACGCAGCGAATGGCTACGCGCACGGGGCATCACCCAGCACGCGCTGTTCGAGAGCGGGGTCCAGCTGGTGGTGCACCGGCTGGAGTGCCGCTACGCCAAGCCCGCCAGGCTGGATGACGCGCTCGAGGTGAGCGCGGAGGTCCTGTCAGCGGGTCGTGTCCGGCTGCAGTTCGGCCAGGTGGTGACCCGTCGCGGGGAACCCCTGTGCGAGGCGCGGGTCGACATCGCCTGTATCGATGCCCGGCGCCTGCGCCCCATGCCCTGGCCGCCGGCGCTCGCCGAGCTGCTGGCTCACCCAACTGTTCAACCGCAAGCCTGACGAGGATGCCCGTGAACGACGCCATGTCCATTCCCCATCTGATCATGAACGCCAGCACCGTGGTGCAGCTGGTCATGCTGCTGCTCACGGTGGGCTCGATTCTCTCGTGGATCGTGATCTTCCAGCGCACCTTCATGATGCGCCGCGCCCGCAAGGCCCACCGTGGCTTCGAGGACCGCTTCTGGTCCGGTGTCGATCTCAACGAGCTCTACCGCGAGGTGCCCCCGGAGCAGGAGACCCAGGGCGCCGAGCATATCTTTCGCGCCGGCTTCCGCGAGTTCAACCGGCTGATGCCCAAGACCCGCAGCCCCCAGGCGATCCTCGAAGGCGTGCAGCGCAGCATGCGGGTGGCCTGGTCACGGGAGGAGGAGCGCCTCAACCTGCACCTGGTGTTCCTGGCCACCGTGGCCTCGGCCAGCCCCTATATCGGCCTGTTCGGTACGGTGTGGGGCATCATGGGCTCCTTCCAGTCGCTCTCCATGGCCCAGCAGGCGACCCTCTCGACCGTCGCACCCTGGATCGCCGAGGCGCTGATCGCCACCGCCATGGGCCTGTTCGCCGCCATCCCGGCGGTGATCTTCTACAACCGCCTGTCCGCGGAGTCCGGCCGCCTGCTGGGCAAGTACGAGGACTTCGCCGAGGAGTTCCACTCCATCCTGCACCGAAACCTGCAGGGCCGGTCCGACGCCGGCGGCGCCTGAGGGAGTCACGTCATGCATGGACCCTTTCATCGCGGGGGAACCCGCAAGCCCATGGGCGAGATCAACGTGGTCCCCTTCATCGACGTCATGCTGGTGCTGCTGGTGATCTTCATGATCACCGCACCCATGCTGACCCAGGGGGTGAACGTCGATCTTCCTCAGGTGACCTCGGAGCCCATCGATCCCCCCGAGGACAGCGATCCCATCATCGTGTCGGTGGATCGCGACGGCCAGTACTACCTCTCCATCGGCGGTGACGAGACCGTCATGCCCCTGGAGGAGGTAGCCGATCGCGTGATCATCCTGCTCGAGCGCAAGCCCGGCACACCGGTGATGGTGCGCGGCGACCGCAGCGTCGCCTATGGCCAGGTGGTGACCCTGATGGGCACGCTGCAGACCGCCGGCGTCGCCAACGTGGGGCTGATCTCCGAGCCGCCGAGCGGGGGGGAGTAAGCGCACCATGGCCAGACGACACGCCCGGGTAGGCTATGGGCTGCCGACCCTGCTCGCGGTGGGGCTGCACGTCCTGGTGTTGCTGATCAGCGTGATCAGCCTGCCGACCAGCGACCACGAGCCACAACCGTCCTCCATCGTGCAGGCGACCCTGGTCAGCACCGAGACGGTCACCGACCAGGCCCAGCGGGCCGAGGCGGCGCGTCAGCGTGCCCTGGCCCGTCAGGCGGAGGAGCAGCGCGCCGCCGAGGAGCAGGCCCGTCAGGCGGAAGAGCAGGCCGCCGCCCGGGAGGCGGCGCGCGAGTCCCAGCGGCAGGCCGAAGAGCAGGCCCGCGAGGCGGCACGCCAGGCCGCCGAGGCCGAGGCAGCCAGGCGTAGTGAGGAGGCCGAGGCCGAGGCGCAACGCCGCGAGCAGCAACGTCAGGCAGAGGCCGAGCGCCAGGCCCAGGCAGAAGCCGAGCGCCAGGCCCAGGCAGAAGCCGAGCGCCAGGCCCAGGCAGAAGCCGAGCGCCAAGCTCAGGCAGAGGCCGAGCGCCAGGCTCAGGCAGAGGCCGAGCGCCAGGCCCAGGCAGAGGCCGAGCGCCAGGCCCAGGCAGAGGCCGAGCGCCAGGCCCAGGCAGAAGCCGAGCGCCAGGCCCAGGCAGAGGCCGAGCGCCAGGCCCAGGCAGAGGCCGAGCGCCAGGCCCAGGCAGAGGCCGAACGCCAGGCCCAGGCAGAAGCCGAACGCCAGGCCCAGGCAGAGGCCGAACGCCAGGCTCAGGCCGAAGCAGAGGCCCAGGCAGCAGCAGAAGCCGAGCGCCAGCGCGAGGAGGCCGAGGCCCAGATGCAGCGGCTGATCGAGGGGGCAGATGAGCGTGTCGCCAACGCGCAACAGGGGCAGCAGGCGGCCAACGATTTCATCGCCCTGGTACGCCAGGCCGTGGAGCAGTCCTGGCGCATTCCCCCCAATGTCGCCTCCGGGGCCACGGCCGAGATCGCCGTGCGGCTCGGCCCCTCCGGAGAGCTGTTTGTCGCCGAGATCTCGCGCTCCAGCGGCGACAGTGCCTTCGACCGTTCCGCCGTTCAGGCCGTGGAGGCCGCGGCGCCGTTCGCCGAACTGCGACAGTTGCCAGCCGGCGTGCAACGGGACTACCGTCAATTCAATCTGCGCTTCAGACCGGGAGACGTACGCTGATGAAATCCCTGATGACCGCCTGGCTGACCGCCGCCTTGCTGCTGGTGAGTCAACTCGCCCAGGCCGACCTGACCATCGAGATCACCCGTGGCAACGAGAGTGCCACGCCCATCGCCGTGGTGCCCTTCGCGGGTGGCGAGGCGCTGCCCGAGGACGTGGCCCAGGTGGTCCACGACGACCTCGAGCGCAGCGGCTACTTCGAGCCGCTGCCGCGCCGCCAGATGATGGATGAGCCCGGCAGCGCCGATGAGGTGCGTTACGGTAACTGGAAGGCGCTGGACGTCCGCTACCTGGTGGTGGGCAGCGCCGAACGTGACGGCGACGGTTATCGGCTGCGCTTCGAGCTGATGGATGTGAGTGGCGAGAAGCGCATGCTCGGTGAGGTGGTGACCGCCGATCCCGGCGAGCTCCGCGGCGCCGGTCACTACATCAGCGACCAGATATTCGAGGCGATCACCGGTATCCGCGGCGCCTTCTCCACGCGCATCGCCTACGTCACCTCCCAGGGCGTCGGCGACGACATGCAGTTCGCCCTCTACGTGGCCGACGCCGACGGCCACAACAGCCAGCAGGTGCTGAGCTCGCGGGAGCCGATCCTGTCGCCGGCCTGGTCCCCTGACGGCCGCAAGCTGGCCTATGTCTCCTTCGAGACCGAACGCCCAGCCATCTACGTCCAGGAACTGGGCTCCGGCAAGCGGGCGCGCATCAGCTCCTTCCAGGGCCTCAACGGGGCACCGGCCTGGTCACCCGATGGTCGTCGGCTGGCGATGTCGCTCTCCAAGGATGGCCAGCCGGAGATCTACGTGATGGATGTCGGGTCCCGCGACCTGCAGCGCATCACCAACGATTCGGCCATCGATACCGAACCCTCCTGGGCGCCGGACGGGCGCAGCCTGGTGTTCACCTCGGATCGCAGCGGCGGCCCCCAGCTCTATCGCCACGACCTGGTCAGCGGCGAGCAGAAGCGCATGACCTTCACCGGCAACTACAACGCCCGCGGCCGCTTCTCCCCGGACGGCGAGGCACTCTTCCTGATCCATCGCTCGAACAACGGTTTCCAGGTCGCCCGACAAGACCTCGACAGTGGTCGCCTGGTGACCCTGAGCGATTCACGCTGGGACGAGTCGCCCAGTGTTGCACCCAACGGGACCATGGTAATCTTCGCCACCCAGCAGGGTAACAGCGGGGTGCTGGGGGCAGTGACCGCCGATGGACGCGCGTCCTTCCGGCTGCCCTCTGCTCAGGGTGATGTGCGCGAACCCGCGTGGTCACCTTTCACCAACTGATCCTTCAGGAGTATGAAACGATGCAATTCAAGCCCTACGCCCGCTCCCTGGCAGTCGCCCTGTCGCTGGCCCTGGTGGCCGGCTGTTCCAGCACCGGCGGCAGCCAGGACGGCTCCATGGACGGAACTCGCGACGGCAGCGGTGCCAGCAGCACCGGCGTGAGCGATGGTCGGGCCAGCGGCTCCGGCTACGGCGGCACCGCAGGGGCTTCCGGCCAGCAGGCGGATGGTCGTATCCCCCAGCAACGCACCATCTACTTCGAGTTCGACAGCGACCGCATTCGCACCGAGTTCGAGCCCGTGCTGGCCGCCAATGCCCGCTACCTGCGCGACAACGGCAATGCGCGCGTGGTGCTCCAGGGTCACACCGACGAGCGTGGCACCCGCGAGTACAACATGGCACTGGGCGAGCGACGCGCCCGCTCGGTGGAGCAGTTCCTCTCCGTACAGGGCGTTTCCCCCTCCCAGGTCGAGGTGGTCAGCTACGGCGAAGAGCGTCCTGCGGCACGCGGCCTGAACGAACAGGCCTACGCCCAGAACCGTCGGGTCGTGTTCGCCTACTGAGGCGACACCCCGTGTCCAGGGAGACACAGATGAAACACGGTCTGAGAGGACTGTGCGGTGCGGGAGCCCTGGTGCTCCCGCTCTCCGTAGGGTTCCCCGCACTGGCTCAACAGCCGGTGGTCGAGGACCTGACCGCGCAGCCCAGCACCTTCTACCAGCAGACGGAGACCCGGGAAGCGGCCGGCGGCAGCCTGGTGATCTTCAACCAGGTCCAGGAACACCAGGAGGAGCTCCGCCGCCTGCGAGGCCAGGTCGAGGAGCTGCGCCATCAGCTCGAACAGCTGCGCGGGCAGACCCGCCAGCAGTACATGGACCTCGAGGATCGCCTCGCCGCGCTGTCGACCGTCCCTGCAGGCCCCGCCCGCAATGACCAGGGCGGCGAGAGAGTCGACGAGCAGGCCGCGAACCGCGTGGCCGACGAGGCCGAAGCCCCGGCCCCGAGAAGCGATGACCCCGATGCCCAGGCGGCCTACCAGCAGGCCTTCGCCCACGTGCAGGCCCGCGAGTTCGATGCGGCCATCGCCGCCTTCGAGGGCTTCGTCGGCGACTATCCCGACAGCCGGCTGACGCCCAACGCCCACTATTGGCTGGGCGAGCTGCATGCCGCGGAGGGGCGCCTGGAGCCCGCCGAGGCGGCTTTCCGCACGGTGCTAAACGACTACCCCGAGAGCAACAAGGTACCCGACGCCCTCTACAAGCTGGGCCTGCTCAAGGCGCGCCAGGGCCAGCCGGACGAGAGCCGGGAGCTGCTCGAGCGGGTGCGCGAGGCACACCCGGAGAGCACCGCGGCGGGGCTGGCAGGGGACTTCCTGCGCGAGTCCGGCAACTGATCATCGAGGAGACCCCATGACCACCTGCAAGATCGACTACCAGGCGCCGAGCGAGCTGCTGCACGACCGCGTGATCCTGGTCACCGGTGCCGGCGACGGCATCGGCCGGGCCGCGGCGCTTGCCTATGCCCGACACGGCGCCACGGTGATCCTGCTGGGGCGTACCACCGCCAAGCTGGAGGCGGTGTACGACGAGATCGAGGCCGCCGGTGGACCGCAGCCGGCGATCTTCCCGCTGAACTTCGAGGGCGCCACCCTCAAGGATTACCACGACATGGCCGAGACCCTGGATCGGGAATTCGGTCGCCTGGACGGCATCCTCCACAATGCCGGGCTTCTGGGGCGCATCATGCCCTTCGAGCAGTACAATCCCGAGCTCTGGGAGCAGGTGATGCAGGTCAATATCAACGGCCCGATCTGGATGACCCAGGCGCTGCTGCCGCTGCTCAAGAGCTCGCCGGATGCCTCGGTGATCTTCACCTCGTCGGGCGTGGGCAGGACGGGGCGCGCCTACTGGGGGGCCTACGCGGTCTCCAAGTTCGCCACCGAGGGCTTCGTGGAGGTACTCGCCGATGAGCTCGAGCACCTGGGCAGCGTCCGGGTCAACAGCCTCAACCCCGGCGCCACCCGCACCCAGATGCGTCGCACCGCCTATCCGGGCGAGGATCCCGATGCCCTGCGCACCCCCGAGGCGATCATGCCCACCTACCTGTGGCTGATGGGTCCGGAGAGCCGCGGTCACAATGGCGAGAAGTTCGACGCCCAGCCGCCGAAGGCCTGAACCTGCCGGCTTGCGCGGCGACAGGCCCGTACGGGGGCGCTGTAGACCCATCCTTGGGCACTACCTCGGCCGTCCCTGGTCCTCGGACCCCCTTCAGACCTGTCTCCGCCGCCGCTCGCGTGAATTCTCAACTCAGCGCCGCCGCCAGCGCCTCGCCGGTCTCGAACCAGAGGTCGGCGGGCCAGGCGCGATAGTCGTCGCCTTCCTCCACATAGCCCCAGCCTACCGCTATCGCGGGCATGCCGGCGGCGCGGGCGGCCTGGATGTCGCGCAGGTGGTCGCCCAGATACCAGCACGCCGGTGGGGCGACGGCGAGGCGGCGGGCGGCCTCGAGCAGCGGGGCCGGGTCGGGCTTCTTCACCGGTAGATCATCGGCGCAGAGCAGCGCTCCCGGCGACAGCCCCAGGGCGGCCACCAGGGGCTCGGCGTAGGCCCGTGGCTTGTTGGTGACGATGCCCCAGGGGCGCTCGGCCGCCTCCCAGCCCGCCAGCAGCGGCACCAGCTCGGGAAAGACGCGGCTCTCCTCGGCCACCGCCTCGCCGTAGGCGGCGAGCAGGAAGGCCCGCGCCGCGTCGTGTCCCGGCACGTCGCGGGCCAGGCCCAGGGCGAGTTCGACCAGAGCACTGCCGCCGTTGGAGACCTGGGCGCGGATCACCGCATAGGGCAGGGCGTCGAGACCATGGTGGGCGCGCAGGGCATTGGTGGCCCGGGCCAGGTCCGGCGCGGTATCCACCAGGGTGCCGTCGAGATCGAAGAGCAGGGCCGCGGGGCGGGGCATCGGCGTCACGCTTCCTCGCGTCGGCAGTGCATCAGGTAGTTGACCGAGACATCGGTCGGATGCAGCCGGTAGCGGCGACTCAGGGGGTTGTAGACCAGGCCGCTCTGTTCACGCACCTCCAGGCCGGCCTTGCGGCACCAGCCGGCCAGCTCGGCGGGACGGATGAACTTGGCGTAGTCGTGGGTGCCGCGGGGCAGCATGCGCAGCAGGTACTCGGCCCCGACCACCGCCAGGGCCAGCGCCTTGGGATTGCGGTTCAGGGTCGAGAAGAACACCTGACCACCGGGCTTGACCAGGGTCGCGCAGGCGCGCACCACCGAGGCCGGGTCGGGCACATGCTCGAGCATCTCCAGGCAGGTGACCACATCGAAGCTCCCCGGCGCCTCATCGGCCAGGGCCTCGACGCTGACCCGGCGGTACTCGATGGCAAGCCCGCTCTCCTCGGCATGCAGGCGGGCCACGCCCAGCGGCGCCTCGCCCAGATCGATGCCGGTGACCCGGGCGCCGCGATGGGCCATGCCCTCGGCGAGGATGCCGCCGCCACAGCCCACATCCAGCACCCGCCGCTCGGCCAGGCCGGCGCGCGCGTCGATGAAGTCCAGGCGCAGCGGGTTGATCTCGTGCAGTGGCTTGAACTCGCCGGTGGCGTCCCACCAGCGTCCCGCCAGGGCCTCGAACTTGGCGATCTCGGCGGGATCCACGTTGTCCGCTGTGGTTGATGTTGCGCCCATCTGCGCTCTCCGTTGCTGGTTCATGGTACAGGCCTCGGCCAGGTTGTTGGCGTGACGCTACAGTCGCTGTCGTCGTGACGACACAGTGGCAGGCCTGGTCGCGTCCGGTATCATGCCCATGATACCCGTTCCCGGGGAGGCATTCCCACGTCTCTCACCCGGGAAGGAACGCCGCAAGTCGCGGTGACACCCACTGATGCTGAGAGATCGACAAGGACTTCACCATGATTCGCAAGGCCGTGCTTCCCGTGGCCGGTTTCGGCACCCGTTGCCTGCCCGCTTCCAAGGCGATTCCCAAGGAGATGATCACCATCGTCGACCGCCCGGTGATCCAGTACGTGGTCCAGGAGGCGGTCGCCGCCGGCATCCGCGATATCGTGCTGGTGACCCACGGCAGCAAGGGGGCCATCGAGAACCACTTCGACAAGCACTTCGAGCTGGAGGCGAGCCTCGAGGCCAAGGGCAAGCACGAGCTGCTCGAGGAGCTGCGCGCCATCGTCCCCGATGACGTCAATATCATCAGCGTGCGCCAGCCGGAGCCACTGGGGCTGGGGCATGCGGTCCTCTGTGCGCGCCCGGTGATCGGCGACGACGCCCCCTTCGCCGTGCTGCTCCCCGATGTGCTGGTGGATGACGAGGGCCTTTCGCGCAACGACCTGGCCGGCATGCTGGAGACCTTCGAGCGCAGCGGCCACGCCCAGCTGATGGTCGAGGAGGTGCCCCACGAGATGACCTGCAAGTACGGCATCGTCGACACCGGCGGCGAGATTCCCGCGCCGGGCGAATCACGGCCGCTGGCCGGCGTGGTGGAGAAACCGCCGGTGGAGGAGGCCCCCTCCGACCTGGCCGTGATCGGCCGCTATGCCCTGCCCGGCAGCATCTTCGCGCTGCTCGCCGAGACGCCCCCCGGTGCCGGCGGCGAGATCCAGCTGACCGATGCCATCGAGACCCTGCGTGCCCGGGAGGGCGTCGACGCCTACCGGATGCGCGGCAAGACCTTCGACTGCGGCCATCAGCTGGGCTATCTCGAGGCCATCCTCGCCTACGGCCGTCGCCATGCCCGCTTCGGCGAGGGCTTCCGCGAGCTGCTCGCCCGCTACGCTGGGGAGGCCTGAGCCATGCGTGTGCTGGTCCACGGCAGCGAGCTCTCCGCCGCCACCGCCGCCGCCGCCCTCAGCTGGGTAGGCCATGAGGTCACCTGGCTGCCCCATGCCGACCAGTCATGGTCGACCCTGCGCGGGGCCGACTGGCTGATCCGTGAGCCGCGCCTGCTCGACCAGCTCGAGGCGGGGCTTGCCGACACCAGCCTGCGGCTGGCGACGAGTGCCGAGGAGGCCCTGCAGACCACACAGGAGGTGGTCTGGCTGTCGCTCTCGCCGGAGCAGCGCGGTGACCTCGATGGCCTGTTCGAGGCCCTGGGGGCCAGCGGCGGCCAGTCACGGCTGCTGGTCAACCACTCGACCTTCCCGGTGGGGGAGACCGAACGGCTGGAGAGCCGGCTGGGGCAGGGCAGCCACGCCGTGGCCCTGTCGGACATGATCGAGGAGGGGCGCGCCTGGGAGACCTTCACCCGGCCCGGTCGCTGGCTGCTGGGCTGCGACGATGCCGGGGCGGAGGCACGGGTGCGCGAGCTGTTGCGCGCCTTCAACCGGCGCCGCGAGGTGATCCAGCGCATGCCGTGTCGCGCCGCGGAGCTCACCAAGCTGGCCATCAACGGCATGCTGGCCACCCGCATCAGCTACATGAACGAGGTGGCGGGGCTAGCCGACAGCCTGGGCGTCGACGTCGAATTCGTGCGCCAGGGAATGGGCTCCGATCCGCGCATCGGTTACGAGTACCTCTATCCCGGCTGTGGCTTCGGCGGCCCCAACTTCTCCCGCGACCTGATGCGCCTGGCCGACGTGCAGTCCGCCAGCGGGCGGCGCTCGGCACTGCTCGATCAGGTGCTCGACATCAACGAGCACAAGAAGGAGACGCTGTTCCGCAAGCTGTGGGCCCACTTCCACGGCCGCCTGGAAGGGCGCTGCGTGGCCATCTGGGGCGCCGCCTTCAAGCCCGGTACCGCGCGCATCGACCACGCCCCGGTGCTGACCCTGCTGCGGGCGCTGTGGGCCCAGGGCGTGCGCGTGCGCCTCCACGACCCTGCGGCGCTGCCGGCGCTGCGCGAGGAGGTGGGGGATCACCCGTTGCTGGCGACCTTCGACGACGACCCGCTGGAGGCGTGCCAGGGGGCCGACGCCCTGATGCTGGTCACCGAATGGAAGGCCTACTGGAACCCCGACTGGCGACGCTTGGCCACGCTGCTGGATGAGCGTCTGGTGCTGGACGGACGCAACATCTATGACCCGGCCTGGGTCGCCGCCCAGGGACTCACCTACCGGGGCATCGGCCGCCGCGCCGATCCCTGAGCGGGGGTTACCTGCTCGGCGCCGCCGGCCCCGAGAAGTGGGTGCTGGCGAATCGCCAGTTGGCCAGCGCCCGGAAGGCCGCGAGCCCCGCGGCGGCCTCCTCGGCCTCGGGCGCCACGTAGTGGGCCAGAAGCGGGATGACCCCTGGCGCCAGCGGCAGCTCGCCGTCGGCCGTGGTCACCACGGCCAGTTCTCGCGCCTCCCCCCGGGCGACCAGCCACACCCAGCCCCCCTCACTCGCCTGCGCGGCGGCCGCCTCGAGGGCGTGGCGGAGTCCCTCGAGGTCGCCGAAGGCGTCGCCGATGGCGGCGGCCAGCGCCTCCGACGGGGTGCTGGGGCGCGGCGCCAGGCTGTGCCAGTGGAAGGTCAGGGCCCAGGCCCGCGCTGCCTGGTGCACGATCTCGCCTTCGGCGCCGACGAGAATGGCCTCCAGGGAGCTCTCCGCCCAAGGCGTGCCGGCGACCCGCCGATTGAGGCGAGATACACAGGCCCGCTGGAGCTCGCCGTGACGCTGCTGCACCGTCGCGCGGGAGAGGTACGGCTCCAGGGCCTTGGTATCGTAGGGCAGGGCGGGCAGTTCGAATGACATCGGGCTTCCTTGGCGGCCAGGGCGATGGGCAATGGGAGGGGCTGCGTTGGCGGCGCCCCGTGTGCCGGGGACCGTAAACCCTTTACACTGTTCGTCGTAGCATGGGCATGCCGCCGGGCGCCGCGGCATGATATCAGGCGTCCCGCCTCCCGGCATCCCAGCCCCGGCCACACAAGGAGTAGAACATGGCAGAGCGTCCGGAACCGCGCCGCTACGCCGGACCGATCGTCCCGGATCCCGAGGCCAGCCTGACGACACACCGCCCCCGTTACCCCCAGCCGCCGCGGGTCTGGCCGCTGTGGCTGCTGGTGCTGATGCTCGGCGGCGCCCTGGGGGCCATGGGCTGGTTCGGCTGGCAGGAGCGTCAGCGCCTGGAGGCCGAGTCGGCGCGGCTGAGCGGAGAGCTCTCCAATGTCCATGCGCGCTTCGATGCCGCCATCGGTGAAGGCGATGGCCTAGAGCGCCTGGAGACGCGGCTCGAGGCCCTGGAACGTCAGGACGCGACCCAGCAGCGCCGCTTCGGCGTGGTGGAGGAAGACCTCGCCGCGGGGCTCGAGCGCCTGAAGGGCCTGATCGATCGCCAGGCGACGCGCCTGACCCGCATGGGCGAGGCCGCCGCGACCCGCGAGGCGATGCTCGTGGCCTTCCAGGACTCCCTCGATGCCCTGGAGCGGGCCGGCGAGGAGGGGCGCGGCGCCCTCGAGGGGCGCCTCGACCTGCTCAGCGAGGCCCGCGAGCAGCATGACCGACGCCTCACCGAACTCCAGGAGCGGGCCATCGACGATGATGCCCTGGATGCAGTGCGGGAAAACCAGGCGGCGGTCGAGGAGCGTCTCGCCGATGGTCAGGCGGAGCAGCGCTCACGCCTCGAGGAGTTGCAGGCGCGCGTCGCCGCGCTTGCCGAGACGCTTGAAGGCGTCGACGAGGCGCGGGAAGATGACCGCCAACAATGGGATGCCCTGCGCCAGCGCCTCACCGCGCTCGAGGCCGAGGCGGGCGAGCTGCGGCGCAGCCAGCTTGCGCTCAGCGCCCGTCTCGAGGCGCTGCGGCCTTGAGGCTTGCGCGGGCAAAGCATCCCCACGAGTCGCACACGGCAGGGCGTAGGGATATGGAGAATCGCGTGGGAGTGCGCCTGATCGCGGCGACTCTGGTGCTGGGCCTGCTGCCCGCCCCGGGCGTGCTGGCCATCGAGGCCCGCATCGATGGTATCGAGGGCAGCGTGGCGGATAATGTGCGCCACTACCTGGAGGGCCTGGACGAGACCCAGTACAGCCGGACACGGCTGGAGGGGGAATCGCTGCGCCGCGCCAGTGAGGCGATGCGCGTCTATGGCTACTACGAACCGCAGATCGAGGCCCGCCTGGCACAGGGCGAAGCGCCCGGGTACGTCGAGCTCGATATCGAGCCGGGCCCGCGGGTGCGGATCGAGACCCTCGACTTCCGCCTCGAGGGGGATGCCCGGGAGGATCCCCCCTTCCAGGCGGCCATCGATGCCTTCCCCCTGAGCGTGGGAGAGCCCCTGGTTCACGCGCCCTACGACAGCCTGCGCGGCCGCCTGGCCAACCTGGCCCTGGAGCGCGGCTACTTCCAGTGGCGCTACGTCGACCGTCGCTTGGAGGTGCGCCCCTTTGATGAGAGCGCCAGGCTCTACCTGACCCTGGACAGCGGCCCGCGCTACCGCTTCGGCGACGTCGCCATCTCCGGCAGCCATATCGAGCCCGAACGCCTGCGCCGGATGCTGCCCTTCGCCCCCGGTGATCCCTACCTGGCCGGTGACCTGGCAACCTTCAACCAGCGCCTGGGAAAGACCGAATGGTTCCGTTCCGTCACCGTAAGGCCGCGGCTGCAGCGTCCGCCCCTGGCCCTGGATGAGGCCAGGCCGGGCTGGTCCCAGGCGGTGGCCACCGAAGGCGAAGGGCGCTACGACGTGGCGCCGCGCGTCTCCGGGGCGGCCCTGGCGGGCGCGGCGGCGCTGATGGCGCGCCAGGAAGCGATCCCCTCCGTCCCCATCGACGTCAGCGTGGCGCCGGCCGACCGCCACCAGTTCGAGGCGGGCGTCGGCTACGCCACCGACGTGGGGCCGCGGATGCGCTTCGCGTGGGAGCAGCCGTGGATCAACCGCTACGGCCACGGTCTCGACCATGACCTCTACCTCTCCGCTCCCGAGCAGCGCTTCGGGGGTGTCTACACGCTGCCGCTCGACAACCCCCTGCGCGACAGCTATCGCTTCCAGTACGGGCTCAGCCACAAGGACAACGACGATACCCGTTCGCTGGAGGCCACCGTGGAGGGCGCACGCCGCTGGGAGTTCGAGAACGGCTGGGTCCAGCACCTCTATTTGCGCACCACCTACGAGGACTTCACCCAGGGCAACGACAGCGAGCAGGTGCTGCTGCTCTACCCCGGTATCCGCTGGTCGCGCACCCGCACCCGCAACCCGACGTTCCCCACCTGGGGCGATCGCCAGCGGCTGAGTCTGGAGGTCTCCGACGGCCTGTGGGGCTCCGACGCCGATTTCCTGCGCCTCACCGGCGAGTCGCGCTGGATTCGCAAGATCGGTGCCAACAACCGCGTGGTGACCGGCGTCGGCGTCGGCGCCATCGAGACCGACGACTTCTCGCTGATCCCCCCGTCGCTGCGCTTCTTCGCCGGCGGCGACAACAGCGTGCGTGGCTACGGCTACGAGAGCCTCTCGCCGCGTGACGACGAGGGCAATCTCACCGGGGGGCAGCAACTGCTCACCTACAGCCTCGAGTGGCAGCACCGCGTGACCGGCGACTGGTGGGGGGCGGCCTTCATCGATACCGGGGACGCCTTCGACGATTGGGGTCCCGACGACCTCAATACCGGCGCCGGCCTCGGCGTGCGCTGGATCTCCCCGGTCGGCCCGATTCGCCTGGATATCGCTCATCCGTTCGACGACGAGGACAATTCGTGGCGCCTACACTTCGCCATCGGTCCAGAGTTCTGACCCTGCTCTGGGCGCTGATTCGCCTGCTGATCCTGATCCCCCTGTGGCTGTTCGGCCTGGTGTTCTTCGCCCTGGGGCTGGGGCTCTCGCCCTGGGGCACCGGCCTGCTGCTCGACCAGGGCCAGCGGATGGGGGTCTTTACCCTCGACGCCTACGAGGGCGCGCCCCTCGACCGCCTGGTCCTCGAGGGCTTCGCCATGCAGGCCGGACCGGCCAGCGTGGCGGTGCGTCGCCTCGAGCTTGCCTGGTCGGAGGAGTGCGTGCTCTCCGGCCGGCTGTGCCTGGAGGTGCTGGGCGTGGAGGGTGCCCGGGTGCGCCTGGCCGAGAGCGAGGCGGAAGACGAGGAGCCGTCCCCCTCCGCCGTCCCCCCGGGAGCCATCGAGCTGCCGTTTCCCATCGAGGTGCGGCGTGTCTTACTCGACGACGTCGAGGTACTGCTTGCCGACGGTACCCGGCTGCGCTGGGATCACTTCAGCACCGGTGCCGTGGCCGAGGGCGATACCCTCAGGCTGCTGCCCACCCGCCTGGTCGGCACGCGCCTGCTGCTGCCGCTGTCCCCCGGGGCCCGGCTGGCACTGGGCGAGGGTGAACACGAGGGGCCGCGCCTCGCCGCCGAGGCCATCGATGCCGCCATCACCGTGCGCTCGCCGCTGCCCGACGAGGTGGCCGCACCCGCCGAGGGGCTGGCGGCCAGCGCCCTCGAGGAGCAGCCGCGTCGCGAACTGCCCGAGGTGACCCTGCCGCTGCGTGTCGAGGTGCCGGAACTGCTGGTGGAAGACACTGCGGTGGAGGGCGCCGTGGAGTACGGGGTCGAGCGCCTTGCCCTGTCGCTGTTCGGCGAGGGGCACTCCCTGGAGGTGCGCCCGCTGGAACTCTCGACGCGTGATGGCGACGCCAGCCTCGAGGCCGCCATTGCCCTGAGCGGTGACTACCCCCTGGAGCTGCGCCTGGAGAGCGCCCTGTGGCTGCCCGATATCATGCCGGCGCTGGCCGGACAGCGCATCGAATTCGGCCTCGATGGCAGCCTCGCCGACCTGCTGGTGCGCCTGGACCTCAGCGGCCCGGTCGACCTGGCCCTCGACGCCCGCCTCGACGCTTTGGAACCGACCCTGCCCTTCACCGCCAGCCTGTCGAGCGAGCTGGTCCAGTGGCCACTGCCGGGCAGCGTGGATGAGCAGGGCGATGCCATCGACCCCTGGTTGGTCGAGGATCTCGCGCTGCGCCTGGAGGGCAGCCTGGTCGACTACCGGATCGCCACCTCGCTCAACGCCGAGGGCCCGGGGCTCCCCTACACGCGGCTCGCCCTGACCGGCAGCGGTGATCTCGGCCAGTTTGCCTGGACACCGCTGTCGCTCTCCCTGGGCGACGCCTCCGTGGTCAGCCGCGGGCAGGTCGCCTGGGACGATGGCCTCGCGGTGGATGCCGAGGCTCGCCTCGACAACGTCGACCCCGGCCGCTTCGTGGAGGGCCTGCCCGGCCGCCTAGACGGCGACGTGGAAGCGCGTTTCCGCCAGACCGAGGAGGGCTGGACCCTGGCGGTACCGACCCTGGCCATCGACGGCGAGCTGCAGCAGCGGTCACTGGCGCTGCGTGCCGAGCTCGAGGGCGACAGCCAGATGCGCTGGGACATCACCACCCTGGATTTCCGCCAGGGTGAGAACCGCCTGCAGCTGGCGGGACAGGTAAGCGAGCCGAGCATCGATCTCTCGGGCGAGCTCGACATGCCGGACCTGGCCAGCCTCCACGAGGCCCTGTCGGGCCGCATCGGCGGCCGGATCGAGGCCGACGGTAGCCTGGCGGCGCCTCGCCTGGACCTGGATCTCGCCGGGGAGTCGCTGGCCTTCGCCGACAATCGGCTGCGTCGGCTCAGCCTGGTCGGTCGGGTCAGCGGCCTGGAGGATCCGGCCATGGAGGTGACGCTTGACCTTGCCGGCCTCGAGGGTGGCGGCCAGCGCCTCGACGAGGTCGCCCTGGCCCTGAATGGCCGGCTCTCCGAGCACCGCCTGACCCTGGACGCCGCGGCGCCGGCTGGCATGCCGCTATCGCGCGCCGCCCTGGTACTCGACGGGGGGCTCGACCCGGCGCGCACCCGCTATACGGGCCAGCTCTCCAGCCTCGAGGTCGATGCCGAGCAGGGCGATCTGCGCCTCGACGGCCCCGCGCTCTTCGCCGCCGACCTGGAGCAGGGCAGCGCCCGGGTAGAGCCCTTCTGCCTGAGTCGACGCCAGGGCGGCAGCCTGTGCCTGGTCGAGCCCATGGCCGCCTCGGCGGAGGGCGGCGAGCTCAGCCTCAGGGTCGCGGAGGTGCCCATGGCGCTTCTCGATCCCTTCCTGCCTGAGGCCTGGTCGGCCGACGGCGTGACCGAGCTGGAGCTCGATGCCGGCTGGGGCGCCGGCGGGAGCTGGCGGGCCGATGGTCGCCTGCAGAGCCGCCTGGCCCTGGATGGCCAGGATGCCTACGGCCAGCCCTGGTCGCTGCCGGAAGCGCGCCTCGGCGGCCAGATCCGTGCCGATGACCAGGCCGCCGAACTCACCCTGGAGCTCGGCCTCGAGCAGGCCGGCAGCCTGGCGCTGGAGGCGCGCATCGACGATCCCGCCGGGGAAGGGCGCCTGACGGGCAACCTGGCCCTCGATGGGCTGCGCCTGGCGCCCTATCGCAGCCTGGTCACCGGCATGGAGACCCTGGAGGGGAGCCTCGATGGCCGCGTCGACCTGGCGGGGCGCCTCGCGGCGCCGGAGATGCGCGGGCGTATCGCCCTGAGTGGGCTCGAGGCCAGCGGTGCCGACGTACCCGTGGAGGTGCGAGACGGTGAGCTGGGCATCGAGCTGGCCGGCACGGCGGCCACCATCCAGGGCTACATCGACGCCGAGGAGGGACGCCTTGCGATCGACGGCACCGCCGCCTGGCCCTCACCGGACGACTGGCGAGCCGACGTCTCGCTCAATGGCCGCGATCGGCCGGTGCTGGTGGTGCTGCCCGAGTTCGGTCAACTTCGCATCGCCCCCGACCTGCAGATTCGTGCACGGCCGACCCTGCTGCAGGTGCGTGGTGACGTCCAGGTCCCCTGGGCACGCCTGGAGGTGGGCGAGCTGCCCGCCTCGGCGGTGGCGCCCAGTCCCGATGAGGTGATCATCACCCGAGAGGACGATGAGCGCGCCCGGCGCGAAGCCGAGCGGGCCGCGGCAGGGGATGACGACGGCGAGGATACCGCCGAGGCCATGGCCAGGGCGGGCATGGCACTGGACGTGCAGATCGGGCTGCGCCTGGGGCCGGACATGCAGCTCTCCGCCTACGGGCTGGAGTCGGGCCTCTCCGGCACCCTGGAGGTGCGTCAGCAGGACGGCCCGGTGCAGCTGTTCGGTGACGTCAGCCTGGTGGACGGGCGCTTCCGCGCCTACGGCCAGGACCTGCTGATTCGCGAGGGACAGCTGCTGTTCAGCGGCCCGCCCGGCCAGCCACTGCTAAACTTCGAGGCGGTACGCAATCCCGATGCCACCCAGGATGGCGTGGTCGCCGGCCTGCGCGTGACCGGCACCGCCGCCTCGCCGCAGCTCACGGTGTTCTCGGAGCCGGCCATGGACGAGGCCAGCGCGCTCTCCTATCTGCTGCGCGGGCGTGCCCCCAACGACAGCGACAGCGACGGCGCCCTGACCTCGGCGCTGGTGGGGCTCGCCGTGGGTCAAGCCGGCGGCGCCGTGGGCGGCATCGGCCAGGCCTTCGGCGTCTCCGACCTCACCCTGGATACCGCCGGCAGCGGCGAGGACAGCCAGGTGACCCTCAGCGGTCAGCTGACCGACGACCTCGAGGTCCGCTACGGCGTGGGGGTCTTCTCGCCCATCGCCGAACTCACCCTGCGCTACAACATCTGGCGCAGCCTCTACCTCGAGGCAGTCTCGGGGGCCGCCCAGGCGGTCGACCTGGTCTATACCTTCAGCCGCCCGGGCAACCCGCGGATCCTCGACGACGACCAGTAAGGAAAGGAGAACGCCATGACGCTCGATCCCAGCCGGGCCCTGCCCGGACGCGATACCCCGCTTGCCATCGGCGGCGTGCATGCGGTCAACGGCCGCGCCATGCTGCCGCCCTTTCCCGACGGCATGCAGCAGGTGGTGCTGGGCCTAGGGTGCTTCTGGGGCGCCGAACGGCTCTTCTGGCAACTGCCGGGCGTCCACGTCACCGCCGTGGGCTACGCCGGTGGCAGCACCCCCAATCCGACCTACGAGGAAACCTGCACCGGGCTCACCGGCCACGCCGAGGTGGTGCGGGTGGTGTTCGATCCCGCCGAGGTCGATCTCGACCGCCTGCTGCAGGTGTTCTGGGAGGCCCATGACCCCACCCAGGGCAATCGCCAGGGCAACGACATCGGCTCCCAGTACCGCTCCATCATCCTGACCCTGGATGAGGCCCAGCGGGAGGTCGCCGAGCGCACCCGGGACGCCTACCAGCAGGCGCTGACCCGGGCCGGCGGGGGCACCATCACCACCGAGATCGCGCCCCTCACCGCCTTCTACTACGCCGAGGAGGTCCACCAGCAGTACCTGCACAAGAACCCCGGCGGCTACTGCGGCCTGCGGGGCACCGGGGTCGCCTGCCCGATCGTCTGAGCCCCCGGCGAGGCAGGCTCAATCGGGGAGGACGGGCGTGAGGTTGTGCGCCCCTTCGGCGGTGACCGCCAGGTTATCCTCGATGCGGATGCCGCCGTGGTCGGCCAGGCGGTCGACCACTCCCCAGTCGACATCGTCCCGCCCGCGGTGGGGGGCGAGCAGCATCGGGATCACATAGAGCCCGGGCTCGATGGTCACCACCATGCCGGGCGCAAGCGTGCGGGTCAGGCGCAGCGCCGGATGCGCCTGTGGTGGCGGCAGGGGACGGCCAGTCGCGTCGACGCGGCCGGCGACGTCGTGGACCTGAACACCCAGCAGGTGCCCCAGGCCATGGGGGCAGAAGGCGCGGGTCAGGCCGCTCTCCACCGCCGCCTCCGGCGTGCAGCGCACGACGCCCTGGTCCACCAACAGCGCCCCGAGCAGCTGGTGCATCCTTTCCTGCAGCACGACGAACTCGACCCCCGGGGCCAGGGCCGCCGCCAGGCGCTCCTTGATGGCGGTGACCCCGTCGATCAGCGGCTGGAAGGCCGGGTCGGCGTCCGGCCCGGCCCAGGTGCGAGTGATATCGGCGCAGTAGCCGCGCTGGCGATGGCCGGCATCCACCAGCAGGCTGCGGCGCCGCACCGGCGCCTGTCGGTCGTAGTGCTGGTAGTGCAGCACGCCGCCATGGGCGTTGGCGCCGATGATGTTGGCATAGGGCAGTTCGTTCTCGCGCTGCCGGGAGGTGCCCAGGTAGGCGAGCTGGATATCCAGCTCGGCGCCGCCGTCGAGAAGACAGCGCCGCGCCGCGGCGTGGCCCTGCAGGGCGCGGCGGTTGGCCTCGGCGATGCAGGCCATCTCATACTCGCTCTTGCACACCCTGAGTTCATTCAGCGCCGCCACCAGCCCGGGGGGATTGGCGTCGGCGGCGTCGACGTCGCCGATCACCGCGAAGCGCCCGGCGGGCAGCGTCGGTGGCGTCTCGAAGCGGCCTCGCTCGACCTCGAAGCGGGCCACCCAGGCCTCCTCGGGCAGGGTGGCGGGCAGGTGCCAGAAGTCATCCGGGGCGTGCAGGTAGAGGCGCGGTGCCCGGCCGGGGCGCACCAGCAGCCAGCTATGGGCGAGCTGGGCCTGGCCGGTCCAGTGCATGAAGTGGCCGAAGGCGGCGAAGCTCGCCTCCTGGTCGTCAGCGAAGTGGCAGCGCGGTCGGCCGCTGTGGATCAGCACGCCGTCGAGGCCCAGGCGCTCGAGCACCTGGGCATAGGCCGCCTCGAGGGCCTCGAGGTGGCGTTGCTGCAGGGAGTCGAGAGAGTCGGTCATGGGTGGGATTCCGGTGATGGGTCAGGGGGGGGAGGCGAGGGCCGGCGGGCGCGTCGCCAGGGCCTCCCAGAAGGCCTCCACGGCGGCCTGGCCGTTGCCTCGTCGGCGGTAGAGGCGGATCTCCAGGGGTACCTCCCAGCGGGCGTCGCCGGCGCGCACCAGGGTGCCCGCGTCCAGGGCGTCGCGCACGGAGCGCTCGGGTAGCCAGCCGAGGCCGTACCCCAGGCCGACCAGCTCACGGATGTTGCCGCTCTGGATGCTCTCGTGGAGCACCCGGAAGCGCGGTGCTCCGGGCAGCTTATCCAGGTGGCTGCGCAGGGCCAGGTCGATCAGCCCGCGGGGGTGGTAGGCGATCAGCGGCAGCGTGAAGCGTGCGCCGGCCTCCAGGGCGAAACGGGGCCGGCCGTCTTGCTCGGGCAGCGAGACCGGCACCATCCGCTCGGCCCCGAGGCGGCGATGCTCCAGGCCTTCGGTCTCCAGCATCAGGGGATCCTCGGCCTGGGGCCAGTAGGTGAGCACCAGGTCGCACTCGTCCCGGGACAGACCCTCGAAGAAGTCACTGGCAAGCCAGCCGGTGGCCCGCAGGTAGGGCGTCAGCGGTGGCGGCGAGGCCCAGCCGGCCAGCCACTCGGGCAGGAAGTGCGCCAGCAGGCTCTGCGGCGCCGCCAGCCGCAGCTGTCCGGCCTGCTCCTCGGCCAGGTGAACCAGCCGCTGCCGGGTCGCCGCCACCCGCCGGGTGACCTCCTGGCAGAGGCCGAGGAACTCCTCCCCGGCCGGTGTCAGCGACAGCGGCAGGGTCTGGCGGTTGATCAGGGTGGTGCCCATCTCCTCCTCGAGCAGCTTGATGCGTCGCGAGAAGGTCGGCTGGGTGACGTTCTGCTCCTCCGCCGCGCGCGAGAAGTGCTGGGTCCGGGCCAGGGCGATGAAGTCTTCCAGCCAGCGCAGTTCCATGTCGATCCTCGTGCGTGCCGCGGCCGTGTCTCGGCCCCGGCATTGTGCCATAGCGTGGCGGGGCTCAGTCGATGCGCCCTTCCTCCACGGCGTGACAGGCCACCTGGCCGCCGTCGTCGCTGGCGATCAGCGAGGGGATCTCGCGGCGACACCGCTCGTTGGCATGGGGGCAGCGGCCATGGAAGACGCACCCCGAGGGCAGGTTGACCGGCGTGGGCACCTCGCCCTGCAGGCGGATGTGCTGCGGCCGGTCGTCCTCCAGGCGCGGGATCGCCGACATCAGCGCCTGGGTGTAGGGATGTCGCGGCCGGGCGAAGAGGGTCGCCGTGGGCGCCACCTCGCAGACCCTTCCTAAGTACATCACCGCCACCCGGGTGCCGAAGTGCTCGACCACCGCCAGATCGTGGGTGATGAACAGGTAGGTCAGGTTGCGCTGCTGCTGGGCCTCCATCATCAGGTTGAGCACCTGGGCCTGGATCGACACGTCCAGCGCCGAGATCGGCTCGTCGGCGACGATGAACTCCGGGTCCACCGCCAGGGCCCGGGCGATGGCGATACGCTGACGCTGGCCGCCGGAGAACTCATGACCATAGCGTGCGCCCCAGTCGGCGGCGATGCCCACCGAGGTCATCACCTCGGCGACCTGGTTCCTGACCCGCTGGGGCGACCAGTCCGGGTGGTGCAGGCGGATCGGCTCCTCCAGGGTCTGCTGGATGGTCATGCGCGGGTTCAGCGACGCATAGGGGTTCTGGAAGATCATCTGCATGCGCCGGCGGTAGGGCATCAGCGCCTTGTGGGAGAGGTCGTCGATGCGCTTGCCGTCGTAGCGGATCTCGCCGGCGCTGGGATGCAGCAGGCCCATCACGGTGCGCGCCACGGTGGACTTGCCGCAGCCGGACTCGCCGACCACGCAGAGCGCCTCGCCGCGCTGGATGTCCAGGTCGACCCCGTTGATGGCGTGCACGTGCTTCTGCTCGCGGACCAGCTTGCCGCCCTTGAACTTGAGCTGCTCGAGGAAGTCGCCGGAGAGCGAGAAGCGCTTCTCCACGCCGCGAATCTCCAGCAGCGGGGTGGCGGGACCGGCGGCGGTGGCGTGGGCAGTCGAACTCATCAGCGGATCTCCTCGGCCGGAATGCGCTCGCGATCGAGCATCTCGGCGACCATGTGGCAGGCGACCCGGCAGTTGCCAGAGGTCACGAAGTCGGGCACCTCGTCGGTGCAGGCGTGGCGAGTCGAGCCGTCGGCACGCGTCACGAACCCGCAGCGCGGATGGAAGGCGCAGCCGCTCGGCAGGTTGTCAAGCGAGGGCATGCTGCCGGGGATCTGGTTGAGGCGTGCGCCGGGCGTAGCCATCTGCGGCAAGGCGTTGATCAGCCCCTGGGTGTAGGGGTGCTGCGGGTCGTTGATGATCTCCCGGGTCGGGCCCTGCTCGATCACCCGGCCGGCATACATCACCAGCATGCGCTGGGTGACCTGGCTGACCACACCCAGGTCGTGGGTGATCAGGATCAGGCCGACGTTGTGCTTCTCGCAGAGCTCGAGCAGCAGCGCCATGATCTCGGCCTGGATGGTCACGTCCAGCGCCGTGGTCGGCTCGTCGGCGATGATGATGTCGGGGTCGAGCAGCAGCGCGATGGCGATGATCACCCGTTGGCGCATGCCGCCGGAGAGCTCGTGGGGATACTGGTCCAGGCGCGCCGCGGGGGAGGGGATCTGCACCTGCTCGAGCTTGCGCAGCGAGATCGCCCGGGCCTCCTTGCTGGAGATGCGCCGGTGCGCCTTGAGGCACTCGACCATCTGCTCGCCGATGGTCAGCACCGGGTTCAGGGTCATCATCGGATCCTGGAAGATCATCGACATGCGGTGCCCGCGTACATGCCGCAGGGCCCGGTCGCTCATGGCGGTGAGTTCCTGACCATCGAAGGTGATGCTGCCGCCGGCGATATAGCCGGGCTTGGCGATCAGGTTGAGCAGGCTGAAGGCCGCCACCGACTTGCCGGCGCCGGACTCGCCCACGATGCCGAGGCGTTCGCCGCGCTCCAGGCTGAAGCAGACATCACGCAGGGCCTGCACGTCGCCGCGGCGCAGGGCGAAGCGCACGTCGAGGTTGGTTACGTCGAGGAGTGCCATGGGAATCAGCCCTTGTAGAGTCGCGGGTTGAGGACGTCGCGCAGCCAGTCGCCGAGCAGGTTGATCACCAGCACGAGAATGACCAGCACGGCCCCGGGGATCAGGGTGATCCACCAGGAGCCCGACTGGATGTAGTCGAAGCCCGACTTGATCAGCGAGCCCAGCGACGGGTGCGTTTCGGGCATGCCGAGCCCCAGGAACGACAGCGCCGCCTCGGAGATGATGGCGTTGGCCACCTGCACCGTGGAGATGACGAAGATCGGCGACAGGGTGTTGGGCAGGATGTGGCGAAACATGATGCGCCGGCTCGTGAAGCCCATCACCCGGGCGGCGTCGACGTACTCCTTGCTGCGCTCGGCGAGCACCGAGGCGCGCACCGTGCGCGCGTACTGCGGCCACTCCGCCAGGCCGATGATCAGCACCAGCAGCGGCACCGCGTAGTCACTGTAGGTGGCGCCCCCGAAGACCGCCTTGACCAGGGCACCGACCACGATGGCCACCATCAGGGTGGAGAACGACAGCTGGATGTCGGCCAGGCGCATCAGGAAGGCGTCGACGCGCCCACCGAGGTAGCCGGCGAGCAGCCCGAAGCTGACGCCGAGCAGGGCCTGCAGCGCCACGGCGCCGAAGCCGATGATCAGCGACACCCGGGCGCCGTAGAGGATGGTCGAGAGCAGGTCGCGGCCCTGGGCGTCGGTGCCCATCAGGTAGGCCGGATCGCTGCCGTCGATCCAGAAGGGCGGCAGCTCCGAGGCGAGGATGTCGATCTGCGCCAGGTCGTAGGGATCCATCGGCGCCAGCCACGGGGCCAATACCGCGACGCCGACCAGCATGATGAACACCGCAAGGCTGAGTTGGGCGACTGGATCGCGCTTGAAGCTGTAGAGCAGGTAGGAGCCGCGGAAACGCGACCAGCGGCTCGCCACCGGGGCGACGTCCATGGAAGAGTTCGTGGTAGTCATGCGGGTTTCCCTGTCAGCTTGACGGTGGGATTGACCAGGCCGTAGATGAGGTCGACCAGGGTGTTGGTGATCACGAAGATCAGCCCCACGATCATCAGGTAGGTCACGATCAGCGGCACGTCGGAGCGCTGGATGGCGTTGAGGAACATCAGCCCCATGCCCGGCCACTGGAAGACCGTCTCGGTGAGGATGGTGTAGGCCACCAGGGTGCCGATCTGCACGCCGCCCACGGTGATCACAGGCAGCATGGTGTTCTTCAGCGCGTGGATGAAGTAGATCCGGCGCAGCGAGATGCCCTTGGCGCGGGCGAACTTCACGTACTCGGACTGCAGCACCTCGAGCATCTCGGCGCGGATCAGGCGGATGAACAGCGGCAGCATGATGGAAGCCAGCGAGACCGCCGGCAGCACCAGGTAGGTCAGCCCGGTCAGCGAGGCGAAGTTGGTGTCCCAGGTGCCGAAGACATGGACCGGGTCGCCGCGGCCGTAGGCCGGCATGCCGCCCTCGGTGGAGAGCACCCCGTTGAGCCAGGCGCCCCAGCCGGTGTCGGCGGGGAAGGGCGCGACGCTCACCCCGATGGCGAATATCTGTATGAGCACGATGGCGGTGAGGAACACCGGGATCGAGATGCCCACGATCGACACCCCCATGAAGAAGCGCGACAGCCAGGCCCGGGGCCGGATGGCGCTGTACACGCCGATCGGCACCGACAGCGCGATGATCAGGAAGGTACTGGCCGCCACCAGCTCCAGCGTCGCCGGCAGGTGGCGCATGATGACCTCGGTGGTCGGCTGGTTGAAGGTATAGGAGTAGCCGAAGTCGAACTGGACGGCGTTCCCGGCGAAACGCAGGTACTGGACCAGGAAGGGGTCGTTGAGCCCCAGTTCCTCGCGCAGGGCCTCGCGCTCGCTCTCCGGTACCGACTGGCCGACCATCTGCTGGATGGGGTCGCCCAGGTTATCCTGGATGGCGAAGGCGATGAGGCTGATGACGAACATCACCAGCAGGGCATGGTAGAGGCGCTTGATCAGGAAGGCGATCATGGCTGGCGTCCCGTGTGCAACACGCGGTGACGCACTCGAGCATCGAGCGCGTCACAGGGGTCATGGTTTCGGAGCGCCGACCCGCGAGGGGCCTGCGCGCGGCGGGGGTTACTCTTCGTGGATGACCAGGTCACCGAGGTAGGGGAAGTTCATCACGTTGAGCACCGGCTCGATGTCGACGTTGGCGGCCGAGGCCCAGGCAAGGTCCTGCCAGTGCAGCGGCACGAAGGCGGCATCGTCGTAGAGCGCCTGCTCGACCTGCTGAAGCATCTCGGCCCGCTTCTCCAGGTCGACCTCGAGGTTGGCCTCGGCCACCAGCTTGTCGAGCTCCGGGTTGCAGTAATTGCCGGCGTTGTACTGGCCGGCCCCGGTGTCGGCGTCCGGACAGGCGGTAAGGTACTCGTGGAAGTTCGCGCTGTCCTCGGTGTCGGCGTGCCAGCCGATCATCATCATGTCGGCGACGCGGTCGTCGTACTCACCCCAGTACTGGGCCTTGGGCAGCGTCTTGAGATCCACCGTCACGTTGATGCGCGCCAGCATGGCGGCGACCGCCTGGGCGATCTTGGCATCGTTCACGTAGCGGTTGTTGGGCGCCATCATGGTGATCTCGAAGCCGTCCGCGTAGCCGGCATCGGCCATCAGCTGCTTGGCCTTCTCCAGGTCATAGCGGAGCTCCAGGCTGTCGACATGCCCCGCGTAGCCGTCCGGCGAGAACTGGGCCGCCGGGGTGGCGAAGCCCTTCATCAGGCGATCGGCGATGCCTTGCTGGTTGATGGCATAGGCGAAGGCCTGGCGGACACGCGGGTCCTGGAAGGCCTCGACGCGCTCCTGGTTCATGTGGAAGAGGATGATCCGAGTGCCGGACATGGTCACCAGCTGGACGCTGTCGTCCTCGCGCACCCGATCCAGGTCGTTGGGTGGCACCGGGGCGATGAAGTCGACGTCGCCGGAGAGCAGGGCCGCCACGCGGGTGGCGTTCTCGCTGATCGGGGTCATGACGATGTTGTCGACGTTGCCCGGGGAATCCTCGTCCCAGTAGTCGGCGAAGCGCTCGAAGCCGATCCGCACCCCCTGCTGGCGTTCGGTGACCACGTAGGGGCCGGTGCCGGAGAGGTGGGTCGAGGCATAGGAGTTGCCGTTCTTGACGATCTCGTCCTTGGGGTCGCCATCCTCGTCCGTGCCGCTGTAGAAGGCGCTGTCCATCGGGAACACGTAGGTCGCGAGGTTCAGCAGCAGCGGGTAGGGCTTGGTGGTGGTGAACTCCACCGTGGTGTCATCGACGGCGGTGACGCTCGCGATGGGCTCGAAGATCGCCTTGAAGTCCGGGCTGCGCTTGAGGCGCTCGACGGTCCAGACCACGTCCTCGGCGCTGAAGGCGTTGCCGCTGTGGAAGGCCACGTCATCACGCAGGGTCATGCGCATGGTGGTGTCGTCGACCTGCTCCCAGGCGGTGGCCAGGCGCGGCTCGAAGGAGAGGTCCTTGTTCCAGCGCACCAGCGGGTCGAAGGTCATGTGGGAGAGCTGGAGGATGCCGCCGGAGAGCTGCTCGTGGATGTCCAGCGAGACGGGGTCGGCGTCGTAGGCCATCCGCAGGCTGGTCTCGGCGCTGGCCGCGGCGGGCAGCAGGGCGGTGGTCATGGCGGCGCCGACGGCGGCGGCCAGGAGGGTACGCTTGAACATCATGTCGGGTTCCCTTTCGAGGTTGTTGTTGGTGCACGGTCACCGCACACGGTTGTGGCAACCTTCAACATAGAGACCCGGCGGGGCCCCGCACAATCGAAATTCCGACTGGCGTCATGCGCGGGGTGAATCAAGAGGCATGAAATAATACGAAAGTGGAATATCCGCCGTCCGGCCACCCGGGACGGGCAACCGGACGGCGGCGGCGCTCAGCCGGCGGGGGTGGCGCGCCGGATGCGATAGAGGTCGGCCGCCTCGTCGAGGCCGGCGATGGTGCACTCGAGATCCTTGACGCGGCCGTCGGCCAGCCCGTAGACCCAGCCGTGGAGCCAGATATCCTGCCCCCGCTGCCAGGCGTGCTGGATGATCTTGGTACGGCTCAGGCGGGTCACCTGGGCGCGGGCATTGAGCTCGCACATGCGGTCGACACGCTCGTCGATCGGCAGCGGTGC
This sequence comes from Halomonas sp. SSL-5, assembly GCF_030708455.1. GTDB lineage: Bacteria > Pseudomonadota > Gammaproteobacteria > Pseudomonadales > Halomonadaceae > Halomonas. The sequence continues at coordinate 16,690 of NZ_JAUYWF010000010.1, read as the reverse complement.
CAGCTCGTCGCGATGCTGGTAGTAGAGTTCGCGCACCGAGTGCAGCCAGTTGTCGACCAGCCCGTTGTCGCCCCCCTCGATGGCGGCACGCACGCCGCCACAACCGTAGTGGCCCACCACCATGATATGGCGCACCTGGAGGACGTCGACGGCGTACTGCAGCACCGAGAGGGCGTTGAGGTCGTTGTGGTGCACCAGATTGGCGACATTGCGGTGCACGAACACCTCGCCGGGCGGCAGGGCGATGATCTGGTTGGCGGGAACCCGGCTGTCCGAACAGCCGATCCACAGATAGTCGGGATTCTGCTGGTTGGACAGCCGGGTGAAGAAATCGGGATCGTCTCGGCAGACCTTATCGGCCCAGGCGCGGTTGTTCTCCAGCAGGGTCTCGATTTCCTTTCTCATGGGGGGCTCTTCGTGGGAGTGGAGTCGCGCCTTTTTTACTCTCGCCCCCCACCGGGGTCAACCGCGGACATCGCCGGGACAGGGCTATCGCGGCGGCGACACCGCGTCATGCCCCATACGCCCCGCGGCTGCTATCATCGCCGCATCCGACCTCGGGCCTTGGGCCCACGACAAGGAGCGAGACCGTGTCCGACCTAGAACCAACCGCCTACGACTGGGACCTCTTCGTGATCGGCGCCGGCTCCGGTGGCGTGCGCGCCGCGCGTACCGCCGCCGCCACCGGCGCCCGGGTGGCCGTGGCAGAGGACCGCTACCTGGGCGGCACCTGTGTCAACGTGGGCTGCGTGCCCAAGAAGCTCTACTCCTACGCCGCCCACTTCCGCGACGCCTTCGAGGACGCCGAGGGCTTCGGCTGGCGACTGTCCGAGGCGCCGAGCTTCGACTGGCCGACCCTGCGCGACAACAAGGTGGGGGAGATCAAGCGGCTCAACGGCATCTATGGGCGGCTGCTCGACGGCGCCGGCGTGCGCCTGATCAATGGCCGCGCCCGGGTGCTGGATGCCCACCGTGTCGCGGTCGGCGATGAGGTGCACAGCGCCGCGAAGATCCTGGTCGCCGTGGGCGGCTGGCCGTGGATCCCCGAGTTCCCGGGCAGCGAGCTGGCCCTGAGCTCCAACGAGGTGTTCGACCTCGAGACCTTCCCCGAGCGCTTCCTGGTGCTGGGCGGCGGCTATATCGCCGTGGAGTTCGCCAGCATCTTCAACGGCCTGGGCAGCGACACCCACCTGATCTACCGAGGCGAGCTGTTCCTGCGTGGCTTCGACCACGAGGTGCGCGAGTTCACCCGCGACCAGATGGCGGAGAAGGGCGTCGACCTGCGCTTCGACACCAACATCGAGCGTATCGAGCGCGTCGACGGGGGGCTGGCGGTGACCCTGACCGACGGCGAGATCCTGGAGGTGGATGCCGTGCTGGCCGCCACCGGGCGTCGCCCGCACCTGGAGGGCCTGGGACTGGACGCCCTGGGCGTGGCCCTGGATGACGGCGGCTATCTCGAGGTCAACGAGCGCTTCGAGAGCTCGCTGCCCTCGCTGCTGGCCCTGGGCGACGTCATCGGCGGGCCGGAACTCACCCCGGTGGCGCTGGCCGAGGCGATGCACCTGGTGCGCTGCCACTTCGAGGACACGCCACCATCCGCCCCGCTGGACTACCGCAACATCCCCACCGCGGTGTTCTGCCATCCCAATATCGGTACCGTGGGGCTCTCCGAGGAGGAGGCCCGGGAGCGCTACGGCGAGATCCGCGTCTACAGCGCCGACTTCCGCCCCATGAAGCACACCCTGTCGGGGAGCGCCGAGCGCTGCCTGATGAAGCTGATCGTCGCTGACGAGAGCGACGTGGTGGTAGGCGCCCATATGGTGGGCGAGGAGGCCGGGGAGGTGATCCAGGGCATCGCCATCGCTGTGAAGGCGGGGCTCACCAAGGCCGACTTCGACGCCACCGTGGGCATCCATCCCACCGGCGCCGAGGAGTTCGTCACCATGCGGTCGCCGACCCGGCGCTGAGCCAGCAGCCCAGATCAAGCCTCGAGCACAAAAAGGTTAGAACCTTCGAGTCGCTCGAGGCTTTTCCGGCGCCTCTTCCGGCGCCTCTCGCTTCAGTCCAGCGGCAGCTTCCGTGGGAGCCGAGCCCGTGCTCTTGGACTAGACTGAAACAACCGACGAGACAGCGAGATCCACTGGCCTGGGCAGGCTTCACATAATTTTTTATTATGGATTGCGTCCCACGAAATAATGGCAAATTTGAGATTTGTTGGATGCTTGGTATAATCCCTCCCGACATCGCCGAAGCGAACACCGCCCATGATGACAACCACCGAGCCCTTCACGCCCTCCGCCGACCTCGCGAGGCCCACCGTCGCCGACGAGGTGATCGACGCCGAGGCCAGCGATCTTTTCATTCGCAAGCCCAATCCCGATGACGGCTGGGGCATCTACGAACTGGTCAAGTCCTGCCCCCCGCTCGACGTCAATTCCGCCTATGCCTACCTGCTGCTGGCCACCCAGTTCCGTGATAGCTGTGCGGTGGCCACGGACGAGGAGGGCGAGATCGTCGGCTTCGTCTCGGGCTACGTGAAGAGCAACGCGCCGGATACCTACTTCCTGTGGCAGGTTGCCGTGGGCGAGAAGGCGCGCGGTACCGGCCTGGCCCGACGCCTGGTCGAGGCGGTCATGACACGCCCGGAGCTCGCCGAGGTTCACCACCTCGAGACCACCATCACCCCCGACAACCAGGCCTCCTGGGGCCTGTTCCGCCGCCTCGCCGATCGTTGGCAGGCGACGCTGAACAGCCGTGAATACTTCTCCACCGACCAGCTCGGTGGCGAACACGACCCCGAGAACCTGGTCAGGATCGGCCCCTTCCAGACCGATCGTCTCTGACTCTCGTCACCTATCGTTTGCGCGCGAGGTCGTTCACACGCCTCGCGCTGCCCTCACGCACATTCATTCTCCCTCAACAGGAGGTCTCTCGATGCAGACCCAGATCCTCGAACGCATGGAATCCGACGTTCGCACCTATTCGCGCTCCTTCCCGGTGGTCTTCACCAAGGCGCAGAACGCCCGCCTGACCGATGAGAACGGCCGCGAATATATCGACTTCCTCGCCGGTGCCGGCACCCTGAACTACGGGCACAACAACCCGAAGATCAAGCAGGCCCTGCTCGATTACCTGGCCGAAGACAACATCATTCATGGCCTGGACTTCTGGACAGCCGCCAAGCGCCGTTACCTCCAGGCTCTCGATGAGATCATCCTCAAGCCGCGCGGCCTGGACTACAAGGTGCAGTTTCCCGGGCCGACCGGGACCAACGCCGTCGAAGCGGCCATCCGCCTGGCGCGCAATGCCAAGAAGCGTCACAACATCGTGACCTTCACCAACGGCTTCCACGGCGTGACCATGGGGGCACTCGCCACCACCGGTAACCGCAAGTTCCGCGAAGCCACCGGCGGCGTGCCCACCGTGGGCGGCACCTTCATGCCCTATGACGGCTACCTGGGCGATGGCACCGATACCCTGGACTACTTCGAGAAGCTGCTGACCGACAAGTCTGGCGGCCTCGACGTGCCGGCCGGCGTGATCGTGGAGACCGTGCAGGGCGAGGGCGGCATCAATGCCTGTGGCCTCGACTGGCTCAAGCGTCTCGAGCAGATCTGCCGCGCCCACGACATCCTGCTGATCGTCGACGACATCCAGGCCGGCTGCGGGCGTACCGGCAAGTTCTTCAGCTTCGAGCACGCCGATGTGGTGCCGGACATCGTTACCAACTCCAAGTCCCTCTCCGGCCTCGGCCTGCCGTTCGCCCAGGTGCTGATGCGCCCCGAGCTCGATATCTGGAAGCCGGGCCAGTACAACGGCACCTTCCGCGGCTTCGCGCTGGCCTTCACCACCGCCGCCGCCGCCATCGAGAACTTCTGGGGCGACGACAGCTTCGCCAAGGAAGTGCAGCGCAAGGGCGATATCGTCGCCGAGCGCTTCGGTCAGATTGCCGCCTGGATCAGCGAGCAGGGTATCGAGGCCTCCGAGCGTGGCCGCGGCCTGATGCGCGGCATCGATGTGGGCAGCGGCGAGATCGCCGACAAGATCACCCACCAGGCGTTCGAGAATGGTCTGGTCATCGAGACCAGCGGCCAGGACGGTGAGGTCGTCAAGTGCCTCTGCCCGCTGACCATTCCCGAGGAGGATCTTCTGAAGGGCCTGGATATCCTCGAGCAGAGCGCCAAGCAGGCGCTGAGCTGATATTCTGAACGGGCCGCTACGGCGGTCCGCTCGGTTCTGGGCGCGATCGCCTTTCCGGATCTCGCCGCCACTGAATTGCAGGAGATATCTTATGATCGTTCGCAATCTCGAGGAGTGCCGCAAGACCGACCGTCTGGTGACGGCGGAGAACGGCAACTGGGACAGCACCCGCCTGTCGCTGGCCGATGACGGCGGTAAATGCTCCTTCCATATCACTCGGATCTTCGAGGGTACCGAGACCCATATCCACTACAAGCACCACTTCGAGGCGGTCTACTGCATCGAGGGCGAGGGCGAGGTGGAGACGCTGGCCGATGGCAAGATCTGGCCGATCAAGCCAGGCGATATCTACATCCTTGACCAGCATGACGAACACCTGCTGCGGGCTACCAAGACCATGCACCTGGCCTGCGTGTTCACGCCGGGCCTTTCCGGCAACGAAGTGCACCGCGAGGACGGCTCCTACGCGCCTGCCGAATAACTCGGCAGCGTCTCGGCGCCGCCGAGAGCCGAGATAAGCCTGCAGCGGGCCCCGGCAGCGATGCCGGGGCCCGCTGCGTTTCGGGGTGTCACTCGACGGGCGTGAAGACGATGGTGATCTCGGCCAGGGTCAGGCCGAACTTCTTCATCGCCGTGCGATTGATCAGCCGCCCATCCGGCTGCAGGTACATCCAGTCATCCAGGGTAAAGGTGATCTCGCGGCCAGAGACCTCCACCGGCAGCCGGTAGGTCATGTTGAAGACATGCCCCGCCTGGCGAGCCGTCACGGGCCCCTCGACGTCGTTGGCGGTGCCCAGCCAGCGATCCTCGCCGTCGCGCTCGAAGGTCCAAACCCGGCGATCGGTCTCGCCGTCGTCATAGACGAAGTGCTCGTCCAGGGTCAGGGTGTCACCTTCGACACGCCCCTCGATCTCCACCGTGAAACGGCGCTGCACCTCGCCGCTGTAGTCCTGCACCATGCCCCAGGCGCGGGTCTGGCCGACAAAATAGTCGGCGATATCCAGGCGCGGTTGCGTCCCGGCGTAGCGATCGATATCGACGCTGGTACAGCCGGCCAGCAGCAGGGCGGCTCCCAGCAGTGCCAGGCGTGACAGCCATTTCCTATACATTATCAAAGCCTCTGTATGATATGCGTACAGCAACAGGCTAGCCGACCCGTGCCGGCGTGACCAGCGCGGTCCCTGGTATCTGCCTGGACGACGGAGGCCGGGATCGCTGATCCCGGCCTCCGGCTCTGCATGCCAGGCTCGTCGCTGTCTCAGGCGGTGTGGTCGTGTTCCTCGCCATCCTCGTGCTCGCCACGCCCCTCGGGCGGGCCGCCGCCCTCGTCGCCGTCCTCGTGGTCTTGTTCGTCGCCATCCTCATGCTCGCCACGTCCCTCGGGCGGTCCGCCGCGTGACGGATTACCCTGTCCGAAGCCCGTGTCGCGGAAGATGTCGGACTCCACCGAGCGACCGCCCCGGGCCTCGCCGGTGCCGGCGCCCTTGCCCTGACGCTGCCCACGGTTACCCTGGCCGCCGGCGCCCTGGTAGCCGCCCGTGCCATGGTCGCCATCGACGTGGCTATCGGTGTCGGAATGCTGGGCGAGCAGCAGGGTATCCGCAGGCGCGGTGAAGGGTGAGGGGGCTGCCTGGGCCACGGAGACGGCCAGCGCCAGGGGGAGCAGGGCGGCCAGCAGGCGAGGGCGTACTATCGAGACGATGTGGTATTTCATGACAGTGTCTCCTGGGGAACCGAAGGCGGCCCCGCATGGGGGGCCGCCATGGTCACACTCTGTGCTTACAACCTATTCGACGTCGAGGCTGAAGTCATGGACGTACTCCAGGACCTGCACGGCGTCGTCGGCCTGCTGGGTGAAGGTATCGATGCCATCGCTGTCCACATCGATGCTCGGCACGGTATTGAAGGGCACCACCTCCAACAGGTTGACCTGGACCTGCTCGAAGTAATCGGTACCCTCGACCGGCGCCAAAACCCAGATCATGGTGTCGTAGAGGGACTCGCGTGTGGAAGTCACGTCGTCGTCCGGATCGATGGTGGTGGTGTACTCGTACCCGGAGCCGTCGACCAGAGATGACAGCGCAGCGTCCAGACCCACGAAGCTGGTGATATTCATGATCTCGTCGACGGTCAGGTCGCCGTACTTGTCCGAGGCGGCCGAGAAGGCCGAGGCGGCAAGGGTCAGCACCACGTCCGCATCTACCGTCATGGAGAAACTTTCCACAGGGTCATCGCCCATGGGGCTCGTGGTGATCGACAGGGTGTAACTATCGGCGGTGGGATCACTGCCGGCGGCGTCGATCAGCGCCACATAGAAGGCGAAGTTCTCCAGCGGCGAGTCGATGGTGGAGACGGTGCCGTCGTCGTTGGTGACCAGCAGGCGTCCGGCCTCGTCGGTCATGTCGGCAAGGGTCTCGGCGGTGATGGCCTCCCCATCCAGCTTGGAGAGCAGCTCGGTCAGGGAATGCTCGACCACGCTCTCCGGCGAGCGCGCCACGTTGAGGCGCCCGAATTCCACCGGGATGATGCCCTCCGGCATCTCGAAGTCGCCTTCCTCCACCTCGACCAGTTGGGTATAGGAGTCGGTGTCCTCTTCGGTGCAGCCGATCACCAGGCAGGGTTGGACATTGCCGTTGTCGTCGAGGATCGGGGTGCCGTCGTCGTCGCGCAGGATCACCACGATATCGCCGTAGTCGTCGCCCTTGGCATTGTCCCCGCCACCGCCGCCGGTGCCATCGGGCTTGCCGCCACGGTCGCTGCTGCCGCCTTGACCTTGACCTTGACCTTGACCGCGGCCGGAGCCGCTGGCCGCATCGCGGAAGATATCGGACTCCAGCGTGCGTCCCTCGCCGCCGGCGCCGAAGCCGTTGCCCTTGCCGCGGCCGATATTGAGCAGATCACGCCCGCCGCCCTGGCCTTGCCCCTGGCCCTGCTGGGCCTCGGCCGTGTCGATCAGGAAATTGGCCTCGACCGGCGAAGGCGCCAGGCCGATGGCGACCACCAACGGTAGCAGGGCGGTGCCGGCCAGGGTGGCGATATGACGGGTCGTGAGGGTCTTGTATTGTGTGCTCATGAGATTCTCCTCCCAGGAGAAAGGTATTGCGAAGTCGGTGGTGCCGGCTGGGCCGCCTCGACGGCTACCAGTGACTTCAAGGTAGTCCCGTCAGTGCTAAGCATATTTGATATACGTCAAACTGCGCGGGTTATCAGCACGCTGCGACAAACCGCCGCATGGACTACCAGCGGTAGCCGAGGCCCAGGCGCGTCAGGGTCTCCTCGCTGTCGTAGCGCTCGACGCCGCGACCGGTATCCAGCGCCAGGGTGTCGTGGTCGATGCGGCTGACCTCCATGCGCAGGTGGAAGCGATCGTGGAGGGGCAGCTCCATGCCCGCGCCGAAGCGCCAGGCCTCCTCGGTCTCGCCCTTCACGATTCGCTGGTTGCCCCGGGCGTAGTTCACCTCGAGGTCGGTCCAGCTGGGACCGGCCAGCAGGTAGAGCAGGGCGCCGCTGTCGATGATGTAGCCGGCACGCAGGGCCAGGTCGAGGCTCGACTCGCGGTCCACCGAGTAGGTGCGCCCATTGGGCCGACGCTCATGGTTCCAGGTAATGTCGCTGGCCTCGGCGGCGATCTCGGCGCCCAGGTAGACGCGGTCGAGGGTGACGCCGTAGCCGAGGTGGGCACCAGCCAGGGCGCCGCTGTCGCCGAACTCGGCATCGAGCACGCTGTCGGTGCGCGGCCCCGAGACCTGGCTGACCAGGCTGCCGTAGCCGGTGTGCAGGCCGACGTAGGGACCAGCGTAGGCCTCCGCCGGGGCGGCCGGGCGCGAGGCCAGCTCGCGCCACGGGTGCCAGGCCACGCCCAGGCGCAGCAGGCTCTCCTCGAAGGTGAAGTCGTCGGGCTCGGCGGAGGGGCCGATGTCGATGTCGTCGTAGTTGGTGTAGCTGTAGTCCATGCGCAGACCGACAGTGTCGGCCAGCGGCACCTCCATGCCGCCACCCAGGCGGAGACCGTCGTGCCACTCCTTGTCGCTGATGCGCTCGCCGCCCTCCGTGAAGTCCGCGGCGAAGCGGCCACGCACCACGCCGAAGCGCCCGTAGACGGCGTTGTTGCCGGCCAGCAGGCGGTCGACGCGCACGCCGAGCCCGATGTCCTGGTCCTTCTCCACGCCGAACTCGCGGCCGTCGCCGGTGCGCAGGTGGTTCCAGCCGGCGCCGGTCTGGTCCGCCTCGAGCTCGAGGGCCAGGCGCCAATCCTCGAAGGTCAGGGCGTAGCCACCGAACAGCCCCAGGGTCTCGCCGCTGTCGCGGAAGTCGGCTCTCAGGCTGCCGTCCTGGCCGCTGGCCCGGGGGCCGGCCTGGGCGGTGCCGGTCTCGCCGAGGCCGCCCTGGATACCCAGGTAGATCCCGCCCAGGGTGTCGGTATGGCGCGCGGCATTCAGCAGCGCCTCGTCCTCGTAGCCGCGGGAGAGCTGGGTGCCGAGGCTGACCATCAGGCGGTTGTTATCGAAGTCCTCCGCCGGCTCGCTGGAGTCGCGCTGCTGGAAGTCGTAGTCGACGCCGACGTAGAGGTGCGGGTTGACGTAGTGGCGAAGCCCCATCCCCACGCCGAGGAGGTTGTCGTTGCGCGGGGTGCCGCGGTAGTCATGGTCGCTGTAGCTGGCCCGGGTGGTGAGCAGCAGGTCGGGGCGCAGGGCCGAACTCGCCTGGAGGCCGACCCCGGTGCGCACGCTGCCCGAGGCGCCTTCCACGGTGGTCTCCTCGATGCTGCGATCGAGCCTGGCGGTGACCCGACTCGCCGAGTCCTCCGGCTGCCAGCGCAGCTCGCCGCCGACGTCCCAGGTCTCGATATCCGCAAGCTCGGCATCGTCGTAGTCCTGCTCCATCCAGCCGCCCAACACCTCGGCGGTGAGGTCCGGCGCCGGCCGGTAGATCAGGCCTGCGGCGGCGTTATAACCCGCGGAGTCGCGGTCGATGGCGCCCGGGTCGTCGTAGTCGCGGTGGTCGATGGCGGCCTGGACGAAGGGCTCCAGGCGATCGGATACCTGGTAGCCGAGGCGGCCGCCGAAGGTGGTCTTCTGGCGGTCGCGGTCGTCCTGGAGGATGGTACCGCCGCCCAAACGAGGCACGTTTTTGAAGTCCAGCGACTCCCAGGTGCCGCCGATGCGGCTGGTGACGCGCCCGAAGGTGTGGTTGACACCGGCGAAGGTACCGAGGCGGTCATACTCGGTGGGTTCCTCGCCGTTGACCGCATCCGGCGACGAGCGCTCTTCGTGGCCGCGGGCCAGGGAGACGCCGCCGAACAGGCTACCCTGGGGGGCATAGGCCAGGCGACCCTCGGTGGAGAGTCGCCAGTCGGTGAAGTTCTCGCTGGTATAGTCGTGGTAGCGGCCGCGCTGGGCATCGCCGCGCAGGCGCACCTCGTGACGCTCGCCGGTGCCCACCAGTTCGGCGAAGGGCGATACCAGGGTCACTGTGTCCGAGACGCGATTCTCGCGCTCGAAGAAGACGTTGTCGTTGTATTCGTTGGCGACGCTGACGCCGACGTCATGGGTCCAGTCGGCGTGCACCGGGGTGGCGATGGCGGCGATCGCCGCTGCCAGGGGCAACAGGGCAAAGCGTGGGGCCAGGGTACTCGTCATAGGGGGAACCTCACGACAGACAGACAGAACGACAGAGGATGGGGACATGGCACTGGTCAGTGGGAAGCATGGTAGCGGCTTGGTAACGCCGCCTTGTTTCAGGTCAATATAGTCATTGATTCTTAAGCGCAACCAATTTGATCTTAAAAGTGGGGTTGCCGGTCCGACGGCGGCGACAGATGGTCACCGCATGTGACCATTCCAAGATGGCGATAAAGCCTGGGCATCATCAATTGCGCATAATGTATATTATGTTAAATGGTGCATATCGAGACGCACTTCGGCAGGCCCTCTGTCCGCACTCTCGAGCGCCCCGTAAGCCCGCGGGTTGGACAAGCTGCTTGGCGACTCCTTATTATCCCCGCACTGTTCAAAGGAATTGCCCTGCCCCATGCCCCATCCCCTGTTGAACGCCACCCTCGCGGTGTCCGCCGTCCTGCTCTCCGGCTGTGTCGCCCTGACCGACAAGCCCGCGCCCCCTGCGCCGCTGACGCCGGCGGACTTCCATGTGCGCATGGACGCCCTGGAGGATGCCCTGGGCGCCCGCTGCGATGCCCAGTCGCGACTGGGCAATGATGTCGCCTCGGTCGCGCGCCGCCAGGATGCGCTGATCGGTGACGTGCGCGAGGTGGGTTCCCTGCTGCGCGGGGTGAATGCCCGGCTGGACGACATCGCGGTCGACGAGCCCGAGCAGGTCGTGGTCCGGCGCGAGTGCGCCGCCGACGAGCTGGGCCTGGCCAACAAGGCGGTGCTGGGCCGCAGCGAGTGGATCGGCCTGCCCGACGTGGGCACCTACCTGAAGGCACGCATCGACTCCGGCGCCAACACCTCGTCGCTCTCGGCCCGCGAGATTACCCGCTTCGAGCGTGACGGCGAGAACTGGGTCCGCTTCAAGCTGGGCCTGGCCGACGACGATGTGGTCGTCGATGCGGTGCGTGACGAGTGGATCGAGGCGCCCATCGACCGCCGGGTGCGTATCATCCAGGCCACCGGCGAGGAGTCCCGCCCGGTGGTGACGCTGATGATGACCCTGGGCGCGATACGCGAGCCGGTGGAATTCACTCTCAGCGATCGGACCCACCTCGATTTCCCGGCCCTGCTGGGCAGGCGTTTCCTGCTGGATATCGCGGTGGTGGACGTGGCCGAGCGCTATCTCCACGAGCGCCCCGAATACCCCGGTGGGCGTCCGGCAGCGGAAGCCGAACGCGATCAGGATGACGCCGATCTCGATAACGAAGAGCGCTGAGCCACGCCTCAGCGGCTCTCTGTCCTCTCTGCCAAGGAAGACCCATGTCACGACTGCCCTTCTATCTGCTGGTCGGCGTCCTGTTCCTGGCCGGCGTGGCCATGAGCCTGCATCGTCACTACCAGCTCGAGGTGCCCTGGACCCCGGGCGAACAGCGCCAGGTGTGGGAAGTGGAGGCCCAGGTCAACTTCACCGCGCTGGGCGACCCGGTGCTGGTGGACATGGCGCTGCCCTCGACCCAGGAAGGCTTCCGGCTGCTCACCGAGCACACCGCCTCGCCGGGCTTCGGACTGGCGTTCGTGGAGGAGGATGGTGCCCGACGTGCCCAGTGGTCGATTCGTGAGGCCAGCGGCTCCCAGCAGCTCTATTATACCGCCCAGGTGCTGGTGGCGCCTGACAGCCGCCCGCCTCGCCTCGATGCCCCGCCGGTGCGCCGCGATATCGTCTGGGAGCGGCCCTACGACACCGCCGCCGCGCAGCTGATCGAGCGGGCCTGGAGTCGCAGCGCCGACCCCTACACCTTCGCCCGCGAGCTGTTCCAGGAATTCAACGAGGAGCGCCAGGGCGAGAACGCTCGCCTGCTGCTCACCCAGTTCGACCGCACCCCCCTGCTGGTTCGCCTGCTCAACCAGGCCGGCGTTCCGGCGCGGGAGGTCAGTGGCCTGCTGCTCGAGGATGGCCGGCGGCGCCAGTCGCTGACCAGCTGGATTCAGGTATTCGACGACCAGCATTGGGCGCTGTTCGACCCCGCGACCGGCGAGCAGGGGCGCCCCGAGAACCTGCTGATCTGGGAGGGAAGCGGCCAGGCGGTGCTCGAGGTGGAGGGCGGTACCAACTCGCGGGTCAACTTCTCGATGCTCTCCCGCAACCAGCCGGCGGCCGCGGCGGTACGCAACCAGCTGGCCGAGGACACCCTGCTCAACTTCTCCATCCACAGCCTGCCGCTGGAGGAGCAGGCGCTGTTCCAGACCATCCTGCTGATCCCCATCGGCGCGCTGGTGGTGGTGCTGCTGCGCATCCTGGTGGGGATCAAGACCTCGGGCACCTTCATGCCGGTGCTGATCGCCCTGGCCTTTATCCAGACCAGCCTCGCCACCGGCCTGATCGGCTTCCTGCTGGTGGTGGCCGTAGGCCTGGTGATCCGCAGCTACCTCTCCTACCTCAACCTGCTGCTGGTAGCGCGGGTCACGGCGGTGATCATCACGGTGATTGGCATCATCTCGGTGTTCTCGGTGCTCGCCTATCGCTTCGGGCTCAACGCCGGTCTGACGATCACCTTCTTCCCGATGATCATTCTCTCCTGGACCATCGAGCGCATGTCGATCCTGTGGGAGGAGGAAGGCCCCAAGCAGGTGCTGATCCAGGGCGGCGGCAGCCTGGTGACCGCGGTGCTGGCCTTCCTGGCCATGAACAATCCCTGGGTGCGCCATATCACCTTCAACTTCCTGGGGGTGCAGCTGATCCTGATGGCGCTGATCCTGATGATCGGCAACTACACCGGCTACCGCCTGCTGGAGCTGCGTCGCTTCAAGCCGGTCACCGAGGACTGAGCCATGCTGGAATGGACGACCCCCGGCAAGCTGCGCGCCAAGGGCATCATCGGCATGAACCGGCGCAATATCCGCTACATCGGCCGCTACAACAACCGCCGCCTCTACCCGCTGGTGGATGACAAGCTGCAGACCAAGCTGCTCGCCGAGCGCTTCGGTATCACCACGCCGGCGCTGATCGGTACCGTCACCACCCAGTTCGGCGTCAAGCACATCGGCGACCTGCTCGCCGGCCACGACGGCTTCGTGATCAAGCCGGCCAAGGGCAGTGGCGGCAAGGGCATCCTGGTGATCGAGCGGGTCGAGGGTGACGACTTCATCAAGCCCAGCGGTGCCCGCATGCGACTGGTCGACGTCGAACGTCACGTCTCCAATATCCTCTCGGGGCTCTACTCGCTGGGGGGTGCCCCCGATGTGGCACTGGCCGAGGCGCTGATCAACTTCGACGAGAGCCTCTCCGAATACACCTACGAAGGGGTCCCGGATATCCGGGTCATCGTGTTCAAGGGCTACCCGGTAATGGCCATGATGCGTCTCTCCACCGCCGCCTCGGACGGCAAGGCCAACCTGCACCAGGGCGCCGTCGGAGTGGGCCTGGATATCGCCACCGGTACCGCCATCCGCGGCGTGCAGTTCGACCGTACCCGCCACGACCATCCCGATACCGGCCATGAACTGGCAAGCCTCGCCATCCCCGACTGGCCTACCCTGCTGCTGCTCGCCGCCGGCTGCTTTGAAATGACCGGCCTCGGCTATCTGGGTACCGACATGGTGCTCGACCGCGACCAGGGCCCGATGCTGCTGGAGCTCAACGCGCGCCCGGGGCTTGCCATCCAGATGGCCAACGGTGAGGGACTCAGGCGTCGCCTGGATCTGGTCGAGAAGCAGCCGGACGGGGTGTCGCCCGAGGCGCGCGTGGCCTTCGCCCGCGAGCATTTCGCGCGGCGCAGCGAGCTCGAGGCCACCGCCGAGGCCTGAGCCTCGGTGGCCCGCCCTCGCCCACCCGCGTAGAATGGTGCCTGACTTCTACAGCCGACGGGCCCCATGACCGATTCCCGCAACCTGCTGCTTCAGGCGGAGCGACAGTGCCAGCAGCGCGGCGCGCGCTTCACGCCGATACGCCGCCGCGTGCTCGAGATGATCGCCGACGCCCCCGGGGGGCTGAAGGCCTACGACCTGCTCGACCGCCTGGCGGCCGAGCACGCCGCGGCCAGGCCGCCCACGGTGTATCGCGCCCTGGAGTTCCTGATCGATCAGGGCCTGGTGCATCGCATCGAGTCGCTCAATGCCTATGTCGCCTGCCCCTGCCCGGAGCACTCCCACGGCTTCCAGCTGCTGATCTGCCGCGTCTGCGGACGCGTCGAGGAGCTGCACCTGGATGACGTCAATGCCCAGCTCTCCGGCTGTGCCCGCCAGCTGGGCTTCCGGGTAGAGCGCCAGACCATCGAGCTGCTGGGGCGCTGCGACGCCTGCTGCGCTGCCGGCGGCTGATCCCCATCTTGCGGAGACCCCCCATGTCCGACACCTTCAAGGCCCTGGAACGGGCCCCCGCCGACAGCCGCCACGAGCTCGCGGGCGTACTCGCGGCCATCCGCTTCAACGCCGACGGCCTGATCCCCGCCATCGCCCAGCAGCACGACAGCGGCGAGGTGCTGATGATGGCCTGGATGAACCGGGAGGCGCTGGAAGAGACCCTGAACACGGGCCGGGTCTGCTACTGGTCGCGCTCCCGGGGCAAGCTGTGGCGCAAGGGCGAGAGCTCGGGCCAGCAGCAGTACCTGAAGAGCGCCGCCCTGGACTGCGACGGCGACACCCTGCTGCTGCAGGTGGACCAGACCGGACCGGCCTGCCACAGCGGGCGGCGCAGCTGCTTCTACGTGGCCCTGGAGAAGGAAGCGGCGCGCATCACCGACGCCCCGCTGATCGACCCCGACACCCTCTACGGCAAGGCCTGATGCCCTGCCTGGCGGCCTGGCTGGCCAAGCTGGCGCGACTGCTGCGCCAGGCCACGGCCTGGCTGATGATCGGCCTGGTGAGGGTCTACCAGGTCACCCTGAGCCCCCTGCTCGGCCCGCGCTGCCGCTACTGGCCGAGCTGCTCCGGCTATGCCGTGGAGGCCATCCGGGTGCATGGCCCCCTCAAGGGTGGGCTGATGGCCGCGCGGCGCATCGCCCGCTGCCACCCCGGCTGCGAGGGCGGCATCGACCCGGTGCCCGGCGGCCCCAGCGAGGCGCTGTGCCGCGAGGATCCCGAGCTCGACGAGCACTTCCGCCCCCGGGCGCCGGAGCATGACGGTCGGGAACGCTAGCGAATCGAGGCTCTCAGGCGGCCTCCTGCTCGGCCACCTCGTAGATGCGCTTGAGCATGGCGTTGAGGCCGTTGCTGCGCGTGGGCGAGAGATGCTTGTCGAGCCCCAGGTCGCCGAGGAAATGCGGTGAGGTATCGCGGATCTCCGCGGCGGGCCGGTCGCTGTAGATCCGCATCAGCACGGCGATCAGCCCCGAGACGATGGCGGCATCGGAGATGGCATCGAAGTGCACCACGTCGCCGCGGCGCTCGTGGTGCATCCAGACGTTGGACTGGCAGCCCTGGATCTTGAGCTCGTCGCGCTTCCACTCCGCGGGGAAGTCGGGCAGCGCCTTGCCCATGTCGATGATGTACTGGTAGCGATCCATCCAGTTGTCGAACATCTCGAACTCGTCGATCAGTTCCTGCTGGGCCTGTTCGGCGGTGATGTCGGTCGTCATAAGGGCTCCTTGTGGTCGTTGCCGCGATTATACCGGCTCGTCCCGGGTGGCGTCCGCCCCCTGTCGCGTCCCTCCGCGTTCGGCAAGGCCATGGCGGGACTGCTGGCGGTGCCACGCCTCGTCCTCGGCATGGAGGTAGCGAGCGGTGGTATCCAGCCGGGCGTGGCGCGCCGTGGCCGCCAGGTAGCGCAGCTCGACACCGGCCTGGGCCTGGTGGGTCAGCGCCGTATGGCGCAGCCAGTGTGGGGTCGCCTGGCGCAGGCGCAGCGCCCACGCACGAGCGCCCTCCCCCTGCTCACTCTCCAGCTCATCGGCGGCGCCGCGGAAGGTCTCGCGGATCAGCCTGTAGAGGCGGTTGTCGCCGATGCCCCGCTTGCCATCCAGGGCGCGCAGCAGCGGGCTGGCATCATCGGGCTGCGGCTCGCCGGCCAGACCCAGGCTGGCACGCCACTCCTCGAGCAGCTTCGCCATGTCCGGGGGCACCGGGATGCGCGCCGACTTGCCGCCCTTCCCCACCACCTGCCACCACCAGCGCCCCTCGCGGCGGCGGAAGTCGCCCATGCGCGCCGCGCTCATCTCGGCGATGCGTGGGGCCAGCAGGTAGGCGAAGCCGAATACGAAACGCCGCCGGGCCTGCTCGAAGCGATCCCGTGCCGAGGCGCCCTGTTCCGGCGGCCGGTCGAGCCAACCCCACAGCCACCCCCACAGCGGCGCCTCCAGATAGCGCTCGATGCCGCCCTGGCGGTTGTCCAGGCGTCGTCGCTTGTCGCGCATCAGCCTGAAGGGGTTGTGGGTCACCCAGCCCGCCTCGACGAGCCAGGCAAACATGCCCTGCAGGATCACCAGGCTCTGGCGGCGACTCGCCGGCGACAGCGGCCCGCGGAACGGTCGCCAGTCGTCGGCCCGGCGTGGCCGTGGCGGCCCCACCCAGCGCGAGCTTGGCTGTGGGTCGGCGAGGAACGCCTCGAAGGCCTCCAGGTGGTCGCGGCGCATCTCGGCAAGCGTCATGTCCCGCTCGCCGAGCCACAGCAGCAAACGCTCGGCCTCGCGACGATAGGCGGCGAGGGTCTTCGGGCTTCCCCGGTACTCGGCCAGCCACCGGGCCACCGCCTCGGCGTCGCTGCCCGCGGCGATATGGGCGCCCTGCCCGACCACTGCACGCTCCACAAGGCTCGTCCCGATGCCGACCGGCAATTCATCACTACCTATTATCTTTTGCACTCTTCACCCTTGCTCCTTGCTCCTTGCTCCTTGCTCCTTGCTCCTTGCTCCTTGCTCCTTGCTCCTTGCTCCTTGCTCCTTGCT
>NZ_JAUYWF010000001.1 GCF_030708455.1 Halomonas sp. SSL-5 | reverse complement strand
CATAGCCGATGGCCCCGGCCGGCGCTCCAGTCTCATCGTCGGGCGCCGCGTTACCCTCTTCATCCTTCGAGGAGCCGGTCGTGCCCAGCGACTCGTCGACGTCGATCGAGGCGCCCTCGACCAGCGTCAGGTCGATCGCCGGCCCGTCGTCCTCGAAGAAGATATTGGAGCCGATCTCGTCGGTGTCGCCGGCCACCTCGGTGAGGGTGAAGCCGCCGAGGTCGAAGGAAACGTTGCTGCCCGCCCCCTTCTCCGGCTGGTCGTTGCGGATCAACACGCGGTTATGGTCGCTGTCGGTCTCGTAACGGACGACGTCGCCGTCCTTCACGCCCTTGATGACCACCCCGTTGCCATCGTAGCTGACGGTGACGCCCTGGGTGCCAACGACGTTGAAGCCGCCGCGGAGGACCTCCACCGAATCGGTGGTAATGTTAATCGGCGCGTCGCCGTCGACGAGCTGGTTGCCGTCGATATAGTTAACGCCGCTGTCGTCGGCGGTCAGGTAGGCGTGGATCTCCAGGCTGGTGGTGGTGTTGCTCTTGCCCGGCGTCATCTGCGAGATGGTGAACTCCGCCGCCTGGGCGAGGACATAGCCTTCGAACTGGATGTTGGATTCGTCGTTCGCCTCGGTCGGGCTGAGAGGCTGTCCGGGGTCATTTCCGGCGTCGGGCCCGGCGAGATAATCCGCCTTTGCGCCGGAGACGAAGGTGACGACGATGGCCTGCTGGGCCTTGATCTGCTGCCCGTCGACGCCGAGCGTGGTAGTGCCGCCGCCCTGGCTGCTGTTGACGGTGCTACCGCTCGAGACGTTTTCACCCGCGGACTCGTTGGCCGGGTCCTCGCCCGTGATCACCAGCGCCTGATTTTCGTTGCCGAACGCCATGAAGAGGTTATTGCCCGAGGGCGCGTTGGCGAAGTCGAAGGTGTTCGCCTCGAAGGCGGTGACGTGGACCAGGCCGGTGAGATCGACGGCGCTGTCGTGGTCGTTGCCGTCGTCGCCGTGATCGATCGCCTCGTACTGGACCGTCCAGAGCTTGGCGCCGGTCGGCGGGGTGCCGCCAGTCTCCTCGAGATAGATGGCGAAAACGATCGGGCCGTCTTCCCCGGCGCGGCCGAGCACGATGTTGTCATTTTCCGTGTCGGTATACAGAAAAATGGATTGACCGTCCGTCGTCTTGAGCCCGCTGTCGTCCCCGTCCAGGAGTTCGCCGTTCGCGCGGGTCAGTGCGACGTTGCCGAGTTCTCCGGTTGGGCTGAAGGTGACCACGTCGCCGTCGCTCTCGGCTGCCCCGAGCGCCGGGTCGGTCGTCAGCGCCTCCAGTCGGTCGGAGAAAACAAAAGGAATGGACGTGTACAGGACATCGTCGTCGTTGGCATCGCCCGGAGGTGTCGAGGCGCCATTCTGCAGACCGGCGGTCTCATCGATCGTGACGTCAGTGCCGGTAATGTTCACAAGTAATTCAGACATGGCTAGGTTCCTCCAAGGAACTGCCCACGCGTTGCGCGCGTTTGCGATTGTGACCAGGCCCACTCCCTGTGCCGGAAGCCTCTCGTGGGATGCTCCCCTGGCGAGACAGCCTCACTCCTCCCTGATGCCCCGTACCCGTGATGTGAGTTACCGGCTTGCCGTCGTCGTCGGTGGCCTTGAAAGCCGTCTTGGTGTGTCTTCCGCGGGCACGGCTGGCAACTCGATCACTCATACCTTCAAGCTAGCCATCACACAGTTGGAAACTGCTCAATTAGCCGGGGAGGCACGCACCAAAGTTCTGAATACCGGATAGCGGTTTAGGTAACCCCCACCCCTTCCAGGAACCTTTAAAAAACGAGCCAGGTGATCAGGTTTCATCCCCTCCTTTGGCATGAGTTTGCTGATAAAGTCGATGAACCGAGGTGGTCCTCATGGGACAGGGAGTAACAGGTAGTTGTAGGGTCCCGGATGATCAAATGAGCTATAGGAGTTATCCTCTGCTGGCAGCCAGAGAGCTTCTACAGCAATTCATTCGGGAGCAGGTTCATGGACATCAAGCTGCATAAGCAGGCCACGACAACACCGAAGATCCGTGCTGAAATCCAGGCGGCACCCTCCAGCATCACGGATAGCGAGCTGGCCCGCCAGTATGGCGTCTCCCCCGCGACGATCCGGCGCTGGCGGTACCGTGATGATGTCCATGACCGACCGCACACGCGTCACAACCTGCTGGCCACCCTCACGTCCGAGCAGGAGGAGGTGCTGATCGCAGCGCGCGAATTCCTGCGCCTCGGCCTGGATGATCTGCTCGTCGTGGCACGTGAGTTCCTGAACCCTCGACTGTCTCGCTCAGGCCTGCACCGCATGCTCCGGCGCCGCGAGGTGCCGACACTGGCAGAACTGGCTCGGCAGGACGCTGGTGATGATGGGAAGCCCCGGCACAAGCCCTTCAAGGACTACGAACCCGGGTACGTGCATATCGACATCAAGCACCTGCCTCAGATGCCTGATGAGGAGCAGAAGCGCTACCTGTATGTCGCCATCGACCGTGCCACACGCTGGGTCTATCTGGAGGTCAGACGCAGCCAGTCCGCCAAGGATGCCAAGGCGTTCATGAAGCGTGTGGAGGAGAAGGCTCCCTTCACGATCCAGACGGTGCTCACCGACAACGGCAAGTCGTTCACCGATCGCTTCACGCGGACAGGTGAGCGCAAGCCCAGCGGCCGCCACCCCTTCGACCAGGAGTGCCAGGCCCATGGTATCGAACATCGCCTGATCAAGCCGGGAAGGCCACAGACGAACGGTATGGTGGAGCGGTTCAACGGCCGCATCAGCGACGTGCTGGCGACCCGGCGCTATACCTCAGGCGAGGACCTGGAGCAGACGCTCAAACGCTACGCTTGGCTGTACAATCACCACATCCCTCAGAAGGCGCTGCACCATCAATCACCGATCACGGCGATGAAGGAGTGGCAGGCCAAGCGACCTGAGTTATTTACCAAACGAGTGGTCAATCACACGGGACCCGACAGGTAGTGCAAGATGGACGACGAGGGCTACTAACGGTGTGGTAGACGATGGCGACCCCATCGTTATCACTGGGCAACGTATCGAAGGGGCGACAGGCAACAGAACGACGTCGGCCCGCGAAATGCGGGCCGACGCTAACCATGCAGGTGGCTCTTGCCGGGTGTCGGGGATTACAGGAGGCCCTCCTCGATCGGCGGCAGGGGAGTCTCGCCACCGCCTTCGCCTGTTTCGCCTGTTTCGCCTGTTTCGCCTGTTTCGCCTCCTTCACCACCTCCTCCTTCACCACCTCCTCCTTCGCCATCTCCTCCTTCGCCTTCTCCTTCACCACCTCCCTCGGGGGTGCCGTCGATAAAGACCTGAAAGCGGCCGTCGACGGCATCGTCGTCGCCATCAAAGGCCCTCACATCGAACTCGAGCGTCAGGTCACCCTCCCAGGGTCGCGTCTCCGACTCACCGCCGGGCACCTGAGGCGGGCCCTGGAGCACGTCGAAGCGGTAGCCACCGTCGGCGTCCTGATCGAGGGTGAGGCGGAAGAGAGGGCCATCCGCGTTCGAATAGGTCAGTACGGTGTCACCCTCCGACAGGGTCTCGATGATCGGACCAAGGCCTGAGGCGCCGGGCAGATCCGTGTAGCCGGTGATGACGAAACTGCCATGGCCGTCGGCACCGTAGTCGAGGAAGGCGTCGTCCGCGTAGAAGTCACCCGCCTCGAAGTCCACCACGCCGTCGTCGATGGATGACAGCTCGGGCAAATCGTCGTCGAAACTGAGCCTGTCGCCGATGTCGACGGTCTCCGAATCGTCGGCGCTGTCGTTATCGCCGTCCACGATGGTGGCCGAGGCAGTGAGCCGCACACTGGCCGGGGCCAGCCCCAGGTTATTGACGTCGTTGTTGGTGGCAATACCGTCCGCCAGCTCGTCGGTATGATCGATCTCGGCATACTGGGTCAGGGTGACCCTGCCCTCGTTGCCGGCGGCATTATCCACGCCGATGCGGAAAATATCCGTCACCACACCGCCCACCGTGGTCCGGCCGACGATGTCATTGCCATCCATCACCAGGGTGATGGGGTTACCGTCGCTCGTCAGCCCGGTGTCGGCCATGCCACCCCCGATCGACAGGCTGTAGGCCAGGCTGGCCGGGGTGCCGTTGTCGTCGGCGCCCATGTCCTGGGTCAGGTCGAACAGCAGCGAGAAGTCGTCGCTGGCCGTGTCGCTGGCATCGCCGATGGTGTCGGCGTCCTGGGTGGTCAGGCTCGGCGCCGCGGTGTCGGTGCGGAAGACGTCCAGCATCGGCCCGTCGTCATCGAAGCGGAGGGTGATGGGGTCGTGGTCGCTCTCCTCGACCGACTCGCCGACGGCGATGCCGCCGATGTTCCAGCTGACGTTGGACCCGGCCCCCTTCTCGGGCTGGCCGTTCTCGACGATGAAGCGGTTATGGTCGCCCTCGGTCTGGAAGGTGATGGTGTCGTTGTTCTTCACGCCTTCGATCACGACGGTATCGCCATTGGTCGTGAAGTCCCACGCCACGCCATTGACGAAGACCGCGGTTATCGGGACCGTGGGGTCACCGTCGGTGATGCCCGGAATGAAGTCGGTGCCCTCTTCCTGGCCGGTGAGCAGCGCGGTGATGTGCACCACCGACTCGGCCTTGGGCGGAGTGAACTTGACCAACGTGACCGAGGCCACCTGCGCCGTCTGCAGTGAACCGAACTGGATATTCCCGGCATCCTTGGCCTCGGTCGAGGTCAGGTCCGGTACCAGATAGTTGGGGTCCATGCCGCTGACATAGGTCACCACCAGGGCCTCACCTGGGTCTACGTTCTGGTTGTTGGCGCCCAGGGAGGTGTCGTTGGCCTTGCTGCTGTTGACGGTCTGGCCCTCGGCGGTGCCGGTGACCACGATGGACAGGCCGTCAGGGTCACCGAAGGCCATGAAGGCGTTCTGCCCCGCCGGGGCGCCGCCGAAGTCGAATGGCTGGAGGCCGGTGCCGGTGACGGCGACGGAGAGCTCATCGAGAACGGCGGTATCGTCAAGCTCCGTGCCATCGTCATGCTGCTTGGGCAGGTAGTCCAGCAGGTAGACGTCGGACGAGGTGCCATCGGCGTTGGGCACGATCACTGCGATGAAAGCGACGTTGCCTGATGCCGTGGTGCCGATCAGCACTTTGTCATCACCATCGGCGACGTTCAGCGTGACCGGCTCATAGTCCTCGCTATCGGGATCGAGGGCGAACAGGCTGGTGTCGAGGTCGCTGATGGGATCGCCGTCCTGGTCCGCCCAGCCGATCTCGGTGAACCCGTCGGGCGTGCTGATCATGTCTTGCCGGTAGGCCAGGTTCGCGGGCTCGCCGTAATCTGGATCCGAATAGATGTTGGTGATCAGGTCCGGCAGCCCAGGCAGCGAGACATCGATCTCGTCGTCCTGCTGACCCGCCGACTCATCGACCGTGATCGGTCCGCTGATCTCCAGGAGGTCTTCGTGGTTTGACATGTCCCTTCTCCCTTGCCGTCAGATATCGCGATGGTGGCGGGTGCCGGCGCAAGACCAGATGGCAGCCGAACCCTCCTAACTGAAAGCTAGCCAAGCCAGTGAGTTGCAGTGGTCATTTACGCAGGCGACGGATACCAATCTTTTGCCTCTCGCAACGTCAGATCACCTCATTCTTCTTTCGAAAACTGATGAGAAACACTCATCAGCATGGATGAGAAAACCTCATACCTTGGTGACTAAAGGCCTCGATCCGGCGAGCGGTGTACGGGCCGGGCGCACGCCGAGAGCGCTCGTCCGGAAGGATGAGGGGCTGGAGGGTCGCGGTCACGGGGAGGAAGCACTCCTGCGCGGGGCAGGAGAGGTAGCGGGGCGACGAGCGTCGACCCCCGAGAGGCGTGACGCCGGGGCCTCAGGGGTCCGGGGAGGTCACGACTAGTCCTGGCAGCGCTTATGCTTCTGGAGGGGGGGCGGAGCACCGAGGTGGCGTCGGGTCCAGTTGATCGCCTGACCACGACTGTGCACGTCGATCTTGCGAAAGATGTTGTAGAGATGGGACTTGACCGTGTGCTCGCTGACGAACAGCTGCTCGGAGATCTCGAGGTTGGACGCCCCCGAGCCCAGCATGCCGATGATCTCCAGCTCGCGGCGGGTCAGGCCGCACGAGGGGCGATAGAGATTGATCTGTCGCTGGCGGTAGTACTCGAGTAACCGTGCCATCAGCGACCGCGACATCCAGGGCTTGCCCTGGAGCAGCAGCTTCAGCCCCTTGCAGATCAGGTCGAGGCTGTCGGTGCGATAAAAGACACCCTGGAGGTGGATGGCAGAGAGCAGTTCCACGGCCTGGGTCTCATCGTTAAGGTTAAAGGCGGCGAGGTACATCTCGGGCTGCTCGGCGGCTCGCAGCTGCCAGGCGTGGAGATCGGCCTCGTCCAGGTGGTCGATATCCAGCAGGACCAGCCGTCTGCCTTCGCTTCGCGGCCTGCCATTGAGGCGGGGCGAAAGCAGGATAGCCGCGCACCCCAGCTGACGATGCAGGTAGTCGGCGAAGAGCTGCGACTGTGGCGTCGACTCGGTCACCAGATGGATCGGGGGTTCATGTGACGACATACCGGGGCATTTCCTTCCGTGTGATGGTGGCAGGGATATGGCTACCTAGGCCTCGCGAATGGCCCTGGCCAGGATGTCGGTGATCGGTTTGGTGATATAGCTGGCGAAGGTGCGTTGGCCGGTGTGGATCATGACCTCGGCGGGCATGCCGGCGAGCAGCTGCATCTGCCGATCGAGCTTCTCACGCTCGGTGTCCAGGACCCGCAGGCGCACCCGATAGAAACGCGCGCCGGTGGCCTCGTCCTGCTGGCTGTCCGCGCTGACGAAGACCACCTCGGCGGCGATGACGTCGGTGGTTCGCTGGTTGAAGGCGGTGAAGCGGATCTCTGCATGCTGACCGGGATGCAGACGATTGATGTCGCGATCGACCACCCGGGCCTCGACCAGGAAGCGACCGTCGGCGGGCACGATGTCGAGCAGCGGATCCCCGGGGCGCACCACGTCGCCCACCGAGTGGACACGACGCTCGACCACGATGCCGGCCACCGGCGCCTTCAGGGTGGTTCGTGCTACCTGGTCGGCCAGGGCGCTGATGCGCTCCTCGGCTTCGGTGACGCTGACCTGGGCCTGGCGCAGCTGCTCGCCGATGTCGCTGTAGAACTCCTGCAGGCGGATCTCGCGCTGCATGTGGCTCTCGCTGATCTGGGAGCCGAGGCGGGCGATATCGGAACGGTACCCCGCGACCTCGCGGGAGAGCTCGAGACGGTCGCGTTCCACCTCGCGCAGCCGCTGGTTGCTGACCATGCCCCTCTTGAACAGGCCGCGCAGGTCGCGCGCCTCGACGCTCAGCGAGCCAAGTTCCTGCTCACCGAAGCGCACCATCTCGGCGAGCCCCTCGACCTGCTGCTCGAGCTGAATGGCCTGCTCGTCGAGGGCCTCGAGGGTACCGCGCAGGGACTGCCGACGGGCCCGGAACAGCGCCTGCTGGACATCCAGCATCGCCTGCACTCGGGGCTGGTCGCTCTCGAGCAGAGCGGCGGGGAAGGCCAGCGCCTCGTCGCCGCGCTGCTCGGCGAGCAGGCGCAGCTCGGTGGCCTTGCCCACCAGGTACTGGGCGCGCACGATCTGCAGCTGGGCGCGGGCACGGGTATCGTCCAGCACCACCAGCGGCTGGCCGGCGGCCACATGGTCGCCATCCTCGACCAGGATCTCGCTCACCACCCCGCCCTCCAGGTGCTGCACCGAACGCCGGAAGGACTCGACGGTGACATGCCCCGGGGCCACCACGGCCACCGCCAGGTTGGCGGTGAAGGCCCAGCCGCCGAAACCGCCCAGCGCCAGCAGCAGCACCAGCATGCCCAGGCGCTGGTGGCGACGGCTATCGACCGGCACCTGCACCGCGTACTCGCCCTCCAGGGTACTGGGGCCCGATGCTTCGCCGCGCTCGGCCTGCAGGCTCTTGGCACCGGGCTCGAATGTCGGTTCGCGGCTCATGGCGTTTCTCCTCCTACCGGAGCAGACGGTGCCGAGGGCGCCTGGCCCGGGGCCACCGCCGCCATGCGCCCCCGCACCACCTTGGCGGCATTCGCGGCGGGCATGGGACTCGTCTTGCCGGCGAGGCTGGCGATCACCTCGGCGGTAGGTGCGAACATCTGGATCTGGCCGTCGCGCAGCATCAACAGCTTGTCCATGCCCTTGAGCAGGTGGGTGCGGTGGCTGATCACGAACAGCGTGACCCCCTCGCGCTTGAGGGTGGCGAGAGCGGCGCGCAGGGCGTATTCGCCGCGGTCGTCGAGGCTGGCGTTGGGCTCATCGAGCACCACCAGCACCGGGTTGCCGTAGAGCGCACGAGCCAGGGCGATGCGCTGGCGCTGGCCGCCGGAGAGGCCGGCACCGCCGGGGCCGATCAGGGTGTCGTAGCCCTCGGGCAGGGCCAGCACCATCTCGTGCACCCCGGCCTTGCGCGCGGCGACCACCACGGCCTCGGTCTCTACCTCGCCGAAGCGAGCGATGTTCTCGGCCACGCTGCCCTCGAAGAGCTCGATGTCCTGGGGCAGGTAGCCGACGTGGGGGCCGAGCTCGTCGCGGTTCCACAGCGCGATGTCGGCGCCGTCGAGACGGGCGGTGCCGACCAGCGGCGGCCAGATGCCGAGCAGCACCCGGGCAAGCGACGACTTGCCGGCGGCGCTGGGGCCGATGATGCCGATATGCTCGCCGGGCGCCACCGCCAGCTGGATGCCGCGCAGGGTCGGCGTGCGACTGCCGGGAGGCGCCGCGGCCACGCCCTCCACCACCATCTCGCCCCGCGGCGCCGGCAGCGACATCCGCTCCTGGTCGTCGGGGATCTTCCTGAGCAAGCTGTCCAGGCGATCGTACGCACCACGCGCCGAGACGAAACTCTTCCAGGAGCCGATCATGCGGTCGATGGGGGCCAGCGCCCGCCCCATGATGATGGAGCCTGCGATCATCATGCCTGGCGTCAGCTCACCACGCAGCACCAGCCAGGCGCCCAGGCCCAGGATGAGGGACTGGGCCAGCAGGCGCAGCACGCGGGAGAGATTGGTCAGGGTGCCCGAGCGGTCGCTGGCTCGGGACGTGCCCGCCAGGTGGCGCTGGTGGCGGGTTGACCAGCGTGCCATGAGGCCCGGCAGCATGCCCATGGCATGCAGCACCTCGGCGTTGCGCAGGTTGGCCACCAGCTGCTCGCGAGCCTTGATCTTCTCGCCCTGCGCCTCGCTCAGCAGCGGCTGGGTGGCCTTCTCGTTGGCCAGCGCCAGCACCAACAACAGCAGGCCGGAGGCGGTGGCGAAGACCCCCAGCCAGGGGTGGAAGAGGAACAGCACCGCCAGGAAGACGGGCACCCAGGGCATGTCGAAGATGGCCAGCAGGCCGTTGCCGGAGAAGAACTGGCGCAGGTTGGCGAGGTCGTCGAGGGGCTGGGCCGACCCGCCGCCCTCGCTGGCCAGGCTGCGCCGGAACATGGCGCGGTAGAGCCGGTCGCTGAGCAGGGTGTCGAGGCGGTTACCGGCACGCACCAGGATGCGCGAGCGCACCAGCTCGAGCAGACCCATGATGACGAAGAGGAAGACCACCACCCCGGTGAGTACCAGCAGGGTGTCGGGACTGCGGGTCGAGAGGACCCGGTCGTAGACCTGCAGCATGTAGATGGCCGGCACCAGCATCAGCAGGTTGACGAACAGGCTGAAGAAGCCAACCGAAGCGAAGGCTTCCCGACATAACCGCAAGGCACGTTGCAGGTCTGTTCTTTCGCCTTTGCCGTTCATTGGAGTTCACCGGGGGAGCCTGGGCTCGCGTGAGATGAGACGGGATGCACCATGAAGCAGACAGCTTTGCTTAACCTGACAGCTGTAACTAAAGGTAGCCGTGCCCAGGAAGGCCCGCAAACAAATAAATCACGATATGTCAATACCAGGATTTTCAACGGCTTGGGTTGTTCGGATACGAGAAGGCCCAGCCAGGCGGAGTACCTGGCTGGGCCTTGCGGGAGATTACGCGAACGTCAGACGGGCCGCAGGCGGCCCGTCGCAGCGATCAGCGATAGACCGGGAACTTGGTGCAGACGGTGGCGACCTTGGCCTTGACCTCGGCCTCGATGGCGGTGGAGTCGTCGCCCTTCGCCATCACGTCGAGGATGTCGCAGATCCAGCCGGCCAGGTCCCGGCACTCGCCCTCGCCGAAGCCGCGAGTGGTCACCGCAGGGGTGCCGATGCGCAGGCCGGAGGTGACGAAGGGGCTCTGCGGGTCGCCGGGCACGGCGTTCTTGTTGACGGTGATATGGGCGCGGCCCAGGGCGGCATCCGCATCCTTGCCGGTCAACTCCTGCTTGATCAGCGAGAGCAGGAAGAGGTGGTCCTCGGTGCCACCGGAGACGATATCGAAGCCGCGCTCGATGAACACGCTGGCCATCACCTGGGCATTCTTGACCACCTGCTGCTGGTAGGCCTTGAACTCTGGCGCCATGGCCTCCTTGAAGCAGATCGCCTTGGCGGCGATGACGTGCTCCAGGGGGCCACCCTGGCTGCCCGGGAAGACCGCGGACTGGAGCTTCTTCTCCATCGCCTCGTCGCCCTCGCTGGAGAGGATCAGGCCGCCGCGGGGACCGCGCAGGGTCTTGTGGGTGGTGGTGGTCACCACGTGGGCGTGGGGCAGCGGGGTCGGGTAGACGCCGGCGGCCACCAGGCCGGCCACATGGGCCATGTCGACCAGCAGGTAGGCGCCCACCTCGTCGGCGATCTCGCGGAACTTGGCCCAGTCGATGATCTGGGAGTAGGCGGAGAAGCCGGCGATGATCATCTTCGGCCGGTGCTCACGGGCCAGCTTGGCGACTTCCTCGTAATCGATGCGGCCGGCCTCGTCGATACCGTACTGCACCGCATTGTAGTGCTTGCCGGAGAAGTTGGGCTTGGCACCGTGGGTCAGGTGGCCGCCGGCATCCAGGCTCATGCCGAGTACGGTGTCGCCGGGCTTGATCAGGGCCTGGAAGACGGCGCCATTGGCCTGGGAGCCGGAGTGGGGCTGGACGTTGGCGTAGGTGGCCCCGAACAGCTGCTTGGCGTAGTCGATGGCCAGTTGCTCGACGACATCGACGTATTCGCAGCCGCCGTAGTAGCGCTTGCCGGGATAGCCTTCCGCATACTTGTTGGTCAGCTGGCTGCCCTGAGCCTCCATCACCCGGGGGCTGGCGTAGTTCTCGGAAGCGATCAGCTCGATATGGGCCTCCTGGCGCTGCACTTCCTTCTGCATGGCATCCAGGAGGGCATCATCGAAACCGGCAATCGTCATGTCACGGCTGAACATCGGCAGAAAACCTCATATCACGGGAGTAAGGTAGGTCCCGGCATGATACCCCAGCCCCATGTACCTTTCACATGACCTGTAACATGAATCGGCGTCACCGCCACCCGCTGCGCGCTCATCTTCGCGGCAGGGTGCCGGGCTCAGCGTGTCTCCACCTGCATGGCGAACCGCTCGGGCAGTGCCAGGGGGTCGTCGGCGAAGCTTTCGAGACGCTCCTCGGCGGGAAGGTCGAGGGTGACCAAAAGCTCTTCGGCACCGCCGGCCATGAGGTCGACCAGGCCGTTGAACAGCTCACGCACCTGTGGGCCGAACATCATCCCGAAGCCCTCGGCCTGGGTACGCGCCTGCTCGAGATACTGGGCCTCGCTGATGCCCTCCATGGCCGCGCCCAGGGTCGCCAGACGGGCGAAGAGCCCGCGCTCGGCGAGGCGCAGCTCGAACCGGCCGCCACCCAGGGCGGCCTCCTCCAGCAGCGTCCCGTCGGCCAGAAGCGTGGCGACCTCCGCTCCTTCGGGCAGGGCCAGCAGGCTCTCCAGGTCGATCGCCATGACCAGGGCATCGCGCAGGGTCAGCTCACCGTCACTGAACAGCCTTCCTGTCTGCTCGCCCTCGGGCTCCCAGCGGGCATCGAAGTCGGCATCCAGGCGCAACTGGCCGCTACCGTCGGTCAGCACGTTGCTGGCCATGCGCAGGCGGGTGCGCTCCTCCTCGGGGGAGAGCGTGATCAGGCGGTCCAGGTCGACCGCCAGGGCCTCGAGGGCAAGCCCGCCCTCGCCGTCCTCGAAGTCGCCATCCAGGTCGAGACTGGCCAGGGAGGCGAGCATCCCCTCGGGGTGCTCCAGGCTGAGCTCAGTGAGGGTCATCACATCGAGCCACTCCTCCGCCAGCGCCTCGTCGTCGCGGGGCGGCACGGCGCTGCCGGGATCATCCAGCACGATGCGCCCGACGCCCAGCGTCAGGGAGCCCTCCAGTTCCTGCGGGGCGTCCTCCAGGCGGATCCCCGCCACACGGATGCCCTCCAGCGTGACGCTGTCCGGGCGCGCGTAGTCCCCCTTCACCACGTAGCGGTCGATCCACAGCGTCTCGCCGTCGTGGCTCGCGAAGCGCAGGTCTTCGGCGCGGGGCTCGCCACCCAGCAGCGAGGTGGAAAGGTCGCCGATGACCAGCTCGCCGCGCTCGCCGACCAGGGCGCGCAGGTCGCTCTCGAGACGCTCGACATCGGCGGCTGCCGGGGCGCTGGCCAGCAGGGCAAGCGCCAGGGGCAGCGCCCGGCGCGACAGGACAGGATTCGGGAAACGCATGGGGTCACCTCCGTGTGTGATCGAGCTGTGTGATCGAGCTGTGTGATCGTGGGGTCTGGCAGCAGTCTAGCCTAGTGGGAGGACTGCAGGCGTGCCTCGAGGTGGGCATTGACCGTATCGATGACCGTCAGCCGGGCGCGACGCTTGTCATCGCAGCCGACCAGCGTCCATTCGGCGCCGTGGCGGTGGGTGGCGGCGAACATCTCGTCGATGGCCAGCCGATAGTCGTCCCAGCGCTCGCGATTGCGCCAGTCCTCGTCGGTCAGCTTGTGACGCTTGTGGGGTGTAGCGGCGCGGGCCTCGAAGCGGCGCAGCTGCTCCTGCTTGCTGATGGCGAGAAACAGCTTGATCACCACCCCGCCGTGCTCGAGCAGCTGCTGCTCGAACTGACGGATCTCGGCGAAGCCGCGCCGCCACTCCTCGGGCCTGGCGAGCGCCTCGACTCGCTCCACCAGCACGCGGCCGTACCAGCTGCGATCGAAGATGGCGATGCGCCCATCGGCGGGCAGGCGTCGCCAGAAGCGCCAGGCCCAGGGGCGCAGGCGCTCCTCATCGCTGGGCGCGGCGATGCGATGCACGCGGTACTGACGCGCATCCAGCGCCGCGGTCAGGCGGTGGATGCTGCCGCCCTTGCCCGCCGCATCCAGCCCCTCGAAGACGATGACCACCGGCAGGCGGCGCCGGGCGACCTCCCGCGCGTTGATCGCCAGCCGCGCCTGGGCCTCGGCCAGGCGTTCGCGGTAGCGGGACTTGGCGAGCTTCTCCGCCACTTCGGGGTCGGCAAGGCGCAGCGCGGGGGCATCGGGCAGGGCCGCCAGCGACGCGGACACTATCGGCGGCGCTGAGGCACCAGGCGCCTCGAGGGCGCTCAGCAGCGCCTCGCCCACCCGCGGCAGCTGGTCGTCCGGGGCGCGCAGCGCCAGCCGTTGCCAGGGGGCATGGGGGGCCTGGGTAGCGTCACGCAGGCGCCGGCCCAGTGCCTGGATGGCGGCATGCTGGACGTGGCGCTGCCACTCCACCGGGCCCACCTGCCAGGCATGCGCCGGATCGGCCTGCAGTGCCTGCAGGCGCTCACGCTGGGCGTGGCGGCCGATATCCATCCACAGCTTGATCAGCACCACCCCTTCGGCGGCGAGCTCGGCCTCGAACTCGCGGATCCTGGCCAGGCGATCCTCGAAGGCGCCGGCGGAGAGCCGCCGCTCGGCGCGGGCGAACAGCGCGTCGCCATGCCAGCCGTGGATGAAGATGCCGACCCGCCCGCGCTCCGGCACCCGCCGCCAGTAGCGCCACCAGTAGGGCCGGGCCTGCTCCTCGCCGCTGAGCGCGAGGGCGTGCACCTCGGTATGGCGGTTGTCGAGCCAGTGGTTGAGGCGATTGACCAGCTGGCCCTTGTGGGTCACCGCATGGCCGGTCAGCAGCATCACCACCGCGCGGTCACCGCGGCGGGCCAGTTCGAGCTGGGCATCCAGCAGCCGGTAGCGCAGGGTGTCCTGTTTCATGTCTTGCTCTGCATGCCGTTCTCCTCAGGTCTCGCCGAGCAGGCCCAGGCTCGTCGCCGGGGCCTGGCGGCGCAGGTTCCGGGAGAGCAGGTGGCCGATGGCGCCGATCGCCAGCGCCCCGCCCAGCGGCAGCGCCAGCCATAGCCACGGGTGCAGGCGCGGGGTCAGGTCGAGCCAGGCCAGGTAGAGCGCGGCACTGGCCAGCTCGGCGAGCAATGCCCCCATCAGGCCGCTGGCCAGGCCGAGGATGGCGAACTCGGCGCCCTGCACCCGGGAGAGCAGGCGGTTGCCGGCGCCGAAGACCCGCAGCAGGCCGCTCTCGTGGGCGCGCACCGGAAGGCTGGCGGTGAGCGCCGCATACAGCACGCTGACGCCGGCCAGCAGCACGAAGGCCAGCACCACCTCCACGGCACGAGTCACCCGTGTCAGCAGGTCGCGCACCTGGGCGAGGATGGCGTCGACATTGAGCAGGGTGACGCCGGGGAAATCGCGCACCAGGTTGCGCTGCACCTCGCGCTCCGCATCGTCGAGATGGAAGGCGGTGATATAGCTGTGGCCGAAGCGTTCCAGCACGCCGGGCGGGAAGATGACGTAGAAGTTGGGACGGAAGCTGTCCCAGTCGAGGTCGCGCAGGCTGGTCACCTCGCCGACTACATCGGCGGCGCCGATGGTGAAGGTCAGGGTGTCGCCCAGGGCCAGACCGAAGCGCTCGGCCAGGCCGTCCTCCATGGAGATCGGCACCCGCTCGGCATCGGGTGGCGTGTCGGGCTCGGCGGCTACCTCGTCGAACCAGCCGCCGGATTCGGCACCCTGTGCCGCACCGAACCACTCTCCCGCCACCAGGCGGTTGCCCTCGGGCAGCGTCTCGCGCCAGGTGAGGTTGAGCTCGCGGCGCAGGGCGTTGTCGCCGCTGGCCTCCGGAGGCACCGCCTCGCGCGGATCCATGCCGTTGATGGCGGTGATGCGCCCACGCACCATGGGGTAGAGGGCGCTGCGCGCATCGGCGGCACCGCTGAGCGAGGCCTCGAAGGCCTCGCGCTCGTGGGGCTGGATATTGATGGCAAAGAAGTTGGGGGTGTCGGCGGGGAGCTGCGCCTCCCAGGTAGAGAGCAGGTCGCCGCGTACCAGGGCGATCATCGCCATGGCGAAGAAGGTCACGGCGAAGGCCAGCAGCTGGCCGAGGCTGGCGGTGCGCCGGCGCGCCAGCTGGGCACCGCCCAGGCGCAGCGCCTGGGTGACGCCGGCCTCCGCCCCGTCACGCGGCAGGCGCGCGGCCAGGCGCAGCACGCCGCCGAGCAGCAGCGAGCCCAGCCCCCACAGCACCACCAGCATCACCAGGCCTCCCAGCAGCAGGCCCAGCGCCAGGGCCGGGTCGCCGGAGTAGAGCCACAGCAGCCCGCCGAAGACGCCGCTGGCCACCGCTACCACCAGCCAGGCCGAGGCCGGCAGTGGGTCGAGCTCGCGACGCAGCACCTTGAGGGCACTGACTCGCTTGAGACGCAGCAGGGTCGGCCCGGCGAAGCCCACCAGCACCGCCAGGGCGGTAAACACCCCGAGCCACAGCGGCAGCATGCCCGGGGCCGGAAGCTCCATGGGCAGCAGCGCCGTCAGCAGCGCCAGCAGCGCGGCCTGACCGGCCAGGCCCAGCAGGGCCCCCAGCAGCGAGGCCGCCAGCGCCAGCCACAGCAGTTGCAGGCCGAACAACCGCGTCAGCTCGCCCTGGGTGGCGCCGAAGCAGCGCAGCAGCGCGGCGGTATCCAGGTGGCGGTCGACATAGCGTCGGGTGGACATCGCCACCGCCACGCCGGCCAGCAGCACCGCGGCGAGCCCCGCCAGGCTAAGGTAGCGCTCGGCGCGCTCCAGGGCACTGCCGAGTCCGGGGCGGTCGCGACGCACGTCGCGGACCTCCACGCCGTCGCGACGCAGGCGCTCCAGCAGGGGCGACAGGTCGTCGAGGATGTCCGGCGGCCCGGCGGCCAGCAGCTCGAACTCCACCCGGGAGCCATCCTGGACCAGCTCGGTGGCTTGCATGTCGTCGCGATGCATCATCAGCCGCGGGTTGAAGCTGCCGAAGCCCGCGGACTGGTCGGGTTCGCGCTCCACCAGGCCGCCGACCGTCAGCTCGCTCTCGCCCAGGCGCACGCGGTCGCCGATCTCGGCCTCGAGCAGCAGCGCGAGGCGCGGCGCCAGCCACACCTCACCGGGAGCCGGGCCACGGGCCACTACTTCGACGCCCTCCCCCAGGTCGACGTGCACCCCGCCATAGAGCGGATAGCGCCCATCCACCACCTTGAGGCTGGCGGGCTGGAAGGCGTCCCCCAGGCTGACCATGGAGACCATGTCCACCTGGTCGCTGAGTACCAGGCCCGCCTCCTCGAGGGTGGCGCGCAGCTCGCTGTCGAAGGGCCGCCCTTGCTCCAGCACCAGGTCGCCGCCCAGCAGCTGGCTGGCCTGGCGGCTCAGGCCGCGGTCCAGGCGGTCGAGGAAGAAGCCGATCATGGTGGAGGCGGCCACCGCCAGGGCGAGTGCCACGAACAGCGCACGCACATCAGGCGCGCGCAGGTCACGGGCGAGCCCCCGGGCCGAGAAGCGCGCCAGGCGCAGGACCGAGAGGCTCATGCGCTCACCTCGTCGAGATGCAGCTCCTCCAGGCGGCCATGCGCCAGGCGCAGGCAGCGGTCGCAGCGCCGCGCCAGGGCGTGGTCGTGGGTGACCAGCACCAGGGTGGTGCCCGCCTCGCGGTTGAGCGAGAACAGGGCGTCGATGATGCGCTCGCCGGTGTCGGGGTCGAGGTTGCCGGTGGGCTCGTCGGCGAACACCAGCTCGGCGCCGGTAACGAAGGCCCGCGCCAGGGCCACGCGCTGCTGCTCGCCGCCGGAGAGCTGCTTGGGCAGGTGGTCGAGGCGCTCGCTCAGGCCCACCCGCGTGAGCCACTCCCGCGCCTGCTGCTCGCTGTCGGAGCGCGGCGAGAGCTCCAGCGGCAGCAGCACGTTCTCCAGGGCGGTGAGGGTCGGCAGCAGCTGGAAGTTCTGGAACACGAAGCCGACGCGGCCGGCGCGCAGCCGCGCCCGACCATCCTCGTCGAGATCGGCGAGCCGATGGCCGAACATCTCGAGGTCGCCGTCGGTGGGCAGATCGAGCCCGGCCAGCAGCCCCAGCAGGGTCGACTTGCCGGCGCCGCTCTGGCCGAGGATCGCCACCGTCTCGCCGGGGAACACCGAGATCGCCAGGTCACTCAGAATGGTGAGCCGTCGCTCGCCGCTGATAACCTGCTTGCTCAGCCGCTCGGCGTGTAGAATCGGCGTCGTATCCTTGCGAGAGGTAGCATTCATGAAGAAGGGACTCCCTGATGTGGCATGGCGCTGGGCGCTGGGCTGGCTGCTGTCCCTGGCGCTTGCGCTGGGCGCGGGCGCGGTGTCGGCCGACGGACGCCCCACGCTGCTGGTGATGGGCGACAGCCTGAGTGCCGCCTACGGCATCGAGGCCGACCGGGGCTGGGTCAGTCTGCTCCAGGCGCGGCTCGACGGGAAGGCGCGGGTGGTCAACGCCAGCATCAGTGGCGAGACCTCCAGCGGCGGCGCGGCCCGGCTGCCCGAGCTTCTCGGACAGCATGCCCCCGACATCGTTCTGCTCGAACTGGGCGGCAACGACGGCCTGCGCGGCCTGCCGCCAGGGCAGTTTCAGGCCAATATGCGACGCATGGTCGAGGCGAGCCGAGAGGCGGGCGCCGAGGTGCTGCTGCTGGGCATCGACATCCCGCCCAATTATGGACGCGCCTACCGCGATGCCTTCACCGGGGTCTACCGGCGCCTGGCCGATGACTTCGACCTGCCGCTGGTGCCCTTCCTGCTCGAAGGCGTGGCGCTTGACGATAACCTGATGCAGGACGACGGCATCCATCCCACCGCCGCCGCCCAGCCGATGATTCTCGACACCGTGTGGCCCGAACTCGCCCCCCTGCTCGAGGAGAACGGCCTGACACTGGCCGAGGCGCAGGGCTGACTGACGGCCCGGGGCTTACGACCGACTCAAGGCCGACCGGGCGGGTTGACTCATGGCTGTGCCGCCGGTGCCGGGGCCTTCTGCCACTGCTGCAGCCCGAGGCCGGCGAGGATCAGCACCAGGCCGACCAGCGTCGAGGCCAGGATTGGTTCGTCGACCACCAGATAGAGCAGCAACAGCGACACCGGCGGCGACAGGAAGATCAGGTTGGAGACCCTGGACGTGCGCGACACCCCGTGCACGGCCAGCTGCCACAGCACGAAGGCGATGCCCATCTCGAACAACCCCACGTAGACCCCGGCGCCCAGCGCCGGCCAGCCGTGCCATTGAAGGCCGGGGCCGGCCAGCAGCAGCAGCGTGAGCACCGGCAGCCCGACGCTGAAGTTCTGCCACTGGGCCACCAGCGGCGGGCGATGGTCCCGGGCGTTGAGCAGCCAGTAGAGCGCCCAGACCAGGGTCGAGGCCAGCGCCATGCCCACCCCGAGCGGATCGGCGAAGGCCACGTCGAAGACCGCGCCGCGGGTGGCGATCACCCACACCCCCGAATAGGCGATCAGCCCGGCCACGACGTCCATGCGGGTCAGCCGCTGGCCGAGGATCGGCACGGCCAGGAAGGCCATGGCCAGCGCCCAGGTGTAGTTGAGCGCCATGGCCTCCTGGCCCGGCAGGCGATCGTAGGCGCCGAACAGCATCAGGTAGTAGGCCACCGGATTCATCAGCCCCGCCCAGGCGGCGGTGCGCCAGCCGTGGCGCAGCGCCTGGCCGGCGAGCCCCTGGCGGGCCACCAGCACGCCGATCAGCGCCCAGGAGACCAGCGAGGCGAGCCACATCAGCTCAAGCGGGCTCATGTAGCCCAGCGCCACCTTGAAGGCGGTGGCAACGGTAGACCACAGCGCCACCGCGCCGAGGCCGTGGAGCATTGCCTGGCCGTCGCGGGTCATGGGGCCGGCCTCCGGCAAGTAGTGCGGTCGAGCGGCCCAGGGACGCCGACGCGAGTGATAGGTGACACGGCGGCCTCCCTGTCGCGACAATGGTGGCCCCATCCTACCAGCGAGGAGCCACGATGGCCGCCCCCGAGATCAGCCAGCGCCGCCTCTACGAGCGGCTGACCGGTGACGATGACAGCCGGATGTGCAAGGACATTCCCGACGAGGCCTGCGATGAGCAGCCGCGCAGCTTCTTCCTGCACCTGATCGCCTCGCTGGGCAACAAGCTGGCCGACGAGCTCTCCAGTGCAAGGCTGGTGCTGCCCTGGTTGCTGGGGGTGATCGGCGCCCCGCTGTGGATGGTGGGCCTGCTGGTGCCGATCCGCGAATCCGGCGCCCTGCTGCCGCAGCTGTTCGTGGCCGGCTTCATCCGCCTCAAGCCACAACGCAAGTGGGTGTGGGTGGCCGGCGGATTGCTCCAGGCCGCCGCCGCCGCGGCACTGGCCCTGCTCGCGCTGTTCGGCTCGGGCGGCATCGGCGGGGCCCTGGTGCTCGCCGCCCTGGTGGCACTCTCGCTGGCCCGCGGGCTCTCCTCCATCGCCACCAAGGATGTGCTGGGCAAGACCATCGCCAAGCGGCGCCGCGGCACCCTGATGGGCTGGAGCGGCAGCGTGGCGGGCGCCGTGACCCTGGCCGCCGGCGGCGTGCTGATGCTCTTCGAGGACCGCCCCGGCGAGATCGCCCTGGCCGTGCTGCTCGGGGTGGCGGCCCTGGGCTGGGCGCTGAACGCCCTGTGCGCGGCGCGCATTCGCGAGGCTCCCGGCGCGGTGGAGGGCGGCGCGAACGCCTGGGACAGCATCAAGCTGGGGCTGCGCCTGCTGCGAGAGGATCGCGCCTTCCTGCACTTCAACGTCTCCCGCACCCTGCTGCTGGCCAGCGCCCTGGCGCTGCCCTGGGTGGCGCTGCTCGGCCAGCAGCAGAGTGGCACCGAACTGGGCGGCCTGGGGGTGCTGATAGTGGTCTCGGGACTCGCCGGCATGCTGGCAAGCCCGGTATGGGGCAAGCGCGCCGACACCTCGAGCCGGCGGGTGATGCGCGACGCCGGCCTGGGCGCGGCGGCCTGCTGCCTGCTCGGCGCCGCCATCACCTGGCTGCCGGGCGGCTGGACCCAGACGGTATGGCCCTATGCCCTGGTCTATGCGCTGCTGGTGATCGTGCACGCCGGGGTGCGCCTGGGCCGCAAGACCTATGTGGTCGACATGGCCGATGGCGACAACCGCGCCCTCTATGTGGCGCTCTCCAACACCATCACCGGCGTGCTGCTGCTGGTGGTGGGCGGTGCGGTGGGCGCCCTTGGCCAGTGGCTGGGCAGCCCCGCCCTGCTGGTGGTACTCGCCGCCATGGCGCTGGCCGCCGCCGCCAGTGCCAGCCGGCTCCCCGAGGTAGAGTGATCGCCTGGCCTCGACGGCGAGCGGCCAGCCGCGTGCCGCGTTGAAATCCATGCGCCCACTGGCCATGATATCTGGCACACTTGACCGCAATACGTGACCGCAATACGCACGTCGTCGCCCCAGGCGGCCAGGAAAGGATCCGCGACAGGAACGCCCCATATGGAACGCCCAACATGAAACGATCCCCACTGATCAGCCCTGACCTGCTCGAGCGCATCATCGATGCCTCCGAGGACGGCATCGTGGTCGCCGAACAGGAGGGTGACGAGAACATCCTGATCTACGTGAACCAGGGCTTCGAGCGCCTGACCGGCTACAGCGCCGACGAGATCCTCTACCAGGACTGCCGTTTCCTGCAGAACGATGATCGCGACCAGGAGGGCCTCGTGGCCATCCGCAAGGCACTGGCCGAGGGTCGCCCCTGCCGCACGGTGCTGCGCAACTACCGCAAGGACGGCACCCTGTTCTACAACGAGCTCTCGATCACGCCGGTGCATGACGACGATGACAACCTGACCTACTACATCGGCGTGCAGAAGGACGTCACCGAGCGCGTCGAGGCCCAGCAGGAGCTGGAGCGCCTCAAGGCCGAGCACGGCCTGGAGTAAATGCACCGCCGAACGGGCGGTGAGCGAGGAAATTTGCGCGCGGGGCTTGTACTCCACGCGCGTTGCATATATACAGCGCCCAGGCAACCCCGTTGCCTGGGCGCTTCGGATTCCACAGACGCACAGGGGATGAGAAGCGATACGTGACCGGTCGACGCCCGTCGACCCCTGGCCATGGGAGGAACACCACATGGGCCGTGAACACCTTCTCGATCCTGGATACGATGACGACCAGGAACTCTCCGACGCCATGAACGATGACGACTACGCGCGCCCCCGCGCCAGCAGTCGCGCCGACACCCTGCGCGCTCGACGCCGCGTGGAGGCGCTGCTCGAGGAGCGGCGATTGCGCCGCGCCATCGAGGATGACTGGGCCATCGACGAAGAGGAGTAGCCCCGCCGGAGCGGGCCTTTGGCTGGCCTTTGCCTGTTGCGGGCTCTATCATCCGTGGGTCAGCCAATCCTTCAACCAAGTGGAACTCCATGGCGCAATACGTCTACACCATGAACCGGGTGGGCAAGGTCGTGCCCCCCAAGAAGCAGATCCTCAAGGATATCTCCCTCTCCTTCTTCCCGGGCGCGAAGA
Source organism: Halomonas sp. SSL-5 (assembly GCF_030708455.1). Classification (GTDB taxonomy): domain Bacteria; phylum Pseudomonadota; class Gammaproteobacteria; order Pseudomonadales; family Halomonadaceae; genus Halomonas. Next base: position 385,260 of record NZ_JAUYWF010000001.1, on the reverse strand, counting down.
TCGGCGTGCTGGGCCTCAACGGCGCGGGCAAGTCGACCCTGCTGCGCATCATGGCCGGCGTCGACACCGAGTTCGAGGGCGAGGCACGCCCCATGCCGGGCATCAATGTCGGCTACCTGCCCCAGGAGCCGCAGCTCGACGACGACAAGAACGTCCGCGAGACCGTGGAAGAGGCCCTGGGCGAGATCAAGGACGCCCAGGAGAAGCTCGACGCCGTCTACGCCGCCTATGCCGAGCCGGACGCCGATTTCGATGCCCTGGCCAGCGAGCAGGCGCGACTCGAGAACATCATCGAGGCCTCGGACGCCCACAACCTCGACCGCAAGCTGGAAGTGGCCGCCGAGGCCCTGCGCCTGCCGCCCTGGGAGGCCCGCGTGGGCAACCTCTCCGGCGGTGAGCGGCGCCGCGTGGCGCTCTGCCGCCTGCTGCTCTCCAGCCCCGACATGCTGCTGCTCGACGAGCCTACCAACCACCTCGACGCCGAGTCGGTGGCCTGGCTGGAGCGCTTCCTGCACGACTACAGCGGCACCGTGGTGGCGATCACCCACGACCGCTACTTCCTCGACAACGTGGCCGGCTGGATCCTCGAGCTCGACCGCGGCCAGGGCATCCCCTTCGAGGGCAACTACTCCGGCTGGCTGGAGGCCAAGGAGAAGCGCCTCGAGCAGGAGGCCAAGCAGGAGGCCTCCAAGAACAAGGCCATCAAGCACGAGTTGGAGTGGGTGCGCAGCAACGCCAAGGGCCGCCAGGCCAAGAGCAAGGCGCGCCTCAACCGCTTCGAGGAGATGCAGTCCGGCGACTTCCAGAAGCGCAACGAGACCAACGAGATCTACATTCCGCCCGGCCCGCGCCTGGGCGACAAGGTCATCGAGTTCCATGACGTCCGCAAGGCCTTCGATGGCCAGCTGCTCTACGAGGACCTGACCTTCAGCGTGCCCAAGGGCGCCATCGTCGGCATCGTCGGCGGCAACGGCGCCGGCAAGTCGACGCTGTTCAAGCTGATCACCGGCAAGGAGCAGCCCGACGGTGGCGAGGTGGTGATCGGCGATACCGTCGACATCGCCCATGTCGAGCAGCTGCGCGACGCCCTGGACGACAAGCAGACGGTGTGGGAGTCGGTCTCCGACGGCCAGGACATTCTCAACATCAACGGCTACGAGGTCTCCTCGCGGGCCTATGTGGGGCGCTTCAACTTCAAGGGCAACGACCAGCAGAAGCGCCTGAGCGAGCTCTCCGGCGGTGAGCGCGGTCGCCTGCAGCTGGCCCAGACCCTCAAGCAGGGCGCCAACGTGCTGCTGCTTGACGAGCCCTCCAACGACCTCGACATCGAGACCCTGCGGGCACTGGAGGAGGCGCTGCTGGCCTTCCCCGGCTGCGCCCTGGTGATCTCCCACGACCGCTGGTTCCTCGACCGCATCGCCACGCATATCCTGGCGTTCGAGGGGGACTCCCACGTGGAGTTCTTCGAGGGCAACTACACCGAGTACGAGGCGGATCACAAGAAGCGCGTCGGCGACGACACCCCGCACCGCATGAAGTACAAGCGCATCGATGCCTGACCCGGCGGCGCCGGAGCCATAAGCCATAAGCTTTATGCGGTAAGTGAAAACCCCACGGACCTTGCGGTCGTGGGGTTTTCTGATGGCTTACGGCTTAAAGCTTACCGCTCCGGCGAAGCCGGGTCTTCCAGGCGCGAAGCGCCGCTCTTCCAGCTTCCGGGTACCGGGCGGGGTTGCTCCCAACGACGAGACGCGCCATAAGTAAGACTCTCGCCGCGAGGAGTCACCCATGAGCATCCTGCTGTCCTGGCCCATCCACCTGCTCAAGACCTTCCGGCAGAGCATCGCCTACCAGCCCTCCCTGCTGGCGGTCGCCTACGCCCTGCTGAGTCTGGTCGCCCTGCTGCTGCCGATCTCCGACGACCGACTGCCGACCCTGCTCACGCTTGTCGGCCTCGAGGCGCCGGAGAACACCCAGGCGCTGCTCGCCGCCCTGCTCGGCGGCATGATCTCGCTGATGGTCTTCAGCTTCTCCATGGTGATGTCGGTGCTCTCCCAGGCCGGCGGGCAGTTCTCCCACAAGCTGGTGTTCGGCCTGATCTCGGAGCGGCCTCACCAGTGGGTGCTGGGCCACTACCTGGGCACCATCCTGTTCATCCTGATGCTGCTGATGGTCCCGGACGTCGCCGAGGGCCAGGCGACCTGGCGCTCGCTGGCGATCTACCTGGCCTGTGCCATGGTCATCCACTGCCTGGCGCTGTTCGTCTACTTCATCCACAACGCCTCGCAGTCGATCCAGATCGACGCCGTGGCCGCCGACCTGCACCAATCCACGCTCGTCTCCATGCATGCCCTGCAGCGCCGCCAGCAGGGTCAGGAGTGGCGCATCCTGGCCGTCGCCCCGTCATCCGGCCAACACCAACATGCCGTGCAAGCCCGCCGCGCCGGCTACCTGCAGAATGCCGATCTCACCGCCCTGGCCGAGCTGGCCCGCAGTGTCGACGGCGTCGTGCACCTTCACTTCCGCTTCGGGGACTATGTGGTGGAGGGGCTGCCGATCCTCTCGCTGGAGGCCGCGGCGGCCCCCGAGGCGAACTGGTGCGACGAGGTCCGGGCCACCCTGACCTACGTGGAGGGAGAGTCGATCACCGATCACCATGTGTTCGGCATGACCCAGCTGATGGAGGTCGCCCTGAAGGCGCTGTCGCCGGGCATCAATGATCCCGGGACCGCCCGGCTGTGCCTGCACCGCCTGACCGACCTGCTGCGCCGGCGCCTCGAGTGGCGGCCCTGCGATGCACTCTTCGATCAGGACGCCACCTGCCGGGTGACCTGGCAGGTCGAAGACTTCGAGAGCCTACTCTACCGGCTCTTCCAGCCCATCCTGCGCTACGGCAGGGAAGACCTGAGCATCGGCCTGGGGGTGCTAAAGGCCCTGAAGACCCTCTCGCTGTTCGCCGAGCCGGAGGATCTCGAGACCCTCCAGGCCCATGCCGACCGGGTGGTGGAGACGCTGTCTCACGCGGTGGACCACCCGCTGGACCGGCGCTTCGTCTCGGCACGCCTGGACGATGGCATCCATCGGCTCTCGCTCCCGGCAGCGCTCCCCGAGCCTCGGCGGGCCTGAGCGTCGCCCGCGGGCGTCAGTAGGGCCTGGGCTCGCCGGGAGGGCGGGTCTTGAAGCGCCGGTGCAGCCACAGGTACTGCTCGGGGTGCTTGCGGATCGCCGCCTCGATCACGGCGTTGATGCGCGTGGCATCGGCCACCTCGTCGCCGCTGGGGAAGTTCTCCAGCGGGGGAAGATACTCGAGGGTATAGGTGCGGTCATCGGGGTTGCGGTGAAAGATCAGCGGAATCACCGGGGCGCCGGTCATGCGCGCGATGCGCGCGGTCATCTTGATCGTGGCGGCCTGGATGCCGAAGAACGGTGCGAAGACGCTGGCGTCGCGGCCGAAGTCCTGATCCGGGGAGTACCACACCGCATGGCCGGCCTTGATCCGGCGCACCACGCCACGCAGGTCATGGCGGTCGAGAACCGCCTCGAAGTAGGGGGCCCGGGCGCGCCCCATGAAGCGGGCGAAGAGCGGATTGTCATGGGGGCGCTGCACCGCGTCGGCGCGGAAGTAGAGCGAATGCAGGGCGGCCCCCAGATCCAGGGTCGAGAAGTGCACGCCGAGGATCAGCGCGCCCTGCCCTGCGGCCTCCAGCCGGTCCCGGTGCTGCTGGCCCTTGAACACCACGCGATGACGCAGATGCTCCGGGTCGCGACACCAGCCGGTGGCGGTCTCCATGATGCCGATGCCGTTGGCGATAAAGGTCTCGCGGACCAGCCGCCGCTGCTGCTCGTCATCCAGTTCGGGGAAGCACAACCCGAGGTTGGTCTCGGTGATATGCCGACGCCGCCCGGCGAAGCGCCAGGCGGCAAGGCCGATCACCTTGCCGACCCATAGCTTGAGGCGCCAGGGCAGCCAGGCCGCCACGTGCATGGCGCCGATAGCCAGCCACACGGGCCAGTAGCGGGGATGGGCGAAGTTGGGCCGCGGGCTCATGGGGACAGACCCCGATTAACGGACCGCTCCATGTGAACCTTCTCCTTTCAGTTAATTGGGGTCTGTCCCCGATAGGCCCCCATGATACCGCCTGGGCACCCTGGGCAGCACCCCGGTGAGCAGGGTGTAGCTGATGGTATCGCAGTGGCGGGCCACCTCATCCACCGGCAGCACCCGGCCGTTGGCCGCCCTGCCCCACAGCACGACCTCGCTGCCGATATCGGCTTCTGGGATGTCGGTGATATCGACGGTGAGCATATCCATGGAGACCTTGCCGGCGATGGCGCTGCGCTTGCCCGCCACCAGCACCGGCGTGCCATCCACGGCGTGACGGTCGTAGCCGTCGCCGTAGCCGGCCGCCACCACGCCGATGCGCGAGGGGCACGGGGTGAGCCAGCGCCCGCCGTAGCCCACCGGCTCGCCGGCGGGAAGGTCGCGCACGGCGATGATCGCCGAGCGCAGGGTCATCACCGGCGCCAGCCGGGAGGTCACGGCATTGGGCCTCTCGAGGGGGTCGCTGCCGTAGAGCATCACGCCCGGGCGATTCCAGGCGCCGTGGGCCTCGGGGCGAGCCAGGGTCGCCGGCGAGTTGGCCAGGCACAGGGGGGCGCCCAGGCGCTCGGCCAGGGCCTTGAGCCGTGCCATCTGGCGCTCGAAATAGTCGGTTTCCACCAGGTCGGCGGTGGCGAAGTGGCTCATCAGCTGCAGGTCGCAGGCGTGCTCCGGAGCGGCCGACAGGCGCTGCCATACCGCCTCGACCCGCTCGGGGGCAAAGCCCAGGCGGTGCATGCCGGAGTCCACCTTGACCCATACCGGGATCGGCCTCGCCGGCCGGTGCGCCATCAACGCCTCCAGCTGCCAGTCGCTGTGCACCGCCATCCACAGCCTCAGCTCATCCACCTGGGCGAGTTCGTCGGCCGTGAAGATGCCCTCGAGCAGCACGATGGGGGCCGTGATGCCCGCCTCGCGCAGGGTCAGCGCCTCCTCGATGCAGGCCACCGCGAAGGCGGGGGCGATGCCCTCCAGGGCCCGCGCACAGGCCACCGCCCCGTGGCCGTAGGCGTCGGCCTTGATCACGGCGACACAGCGGCTCTCGGGTGAGCACTCACGGGCGAGACGGTAATTGTGGCGCAGGGCGTCGAGGTCGATCTCGGCGATCAGCGGCCGGGCCATGGCGGACTCCTGAACTGAAGCGAATGGACAAGGCGAGGATTATCGTTGGAAGTGCGCGCCAAATCACGAAAAAAGCCACCATATGACTGGTGGCTTATCGAATCACATCACTAAATATGTCAAGAAAGCTGGAATATCCTGCTGATCACCACGTCAGGCGAGAGTCAGGCGAAGATGGCATCCAGGCTGAGCCCCTGCTTCTCGAGCACCCGACGCAGCTTCTTCAATGCCTCGACCTGGATCTGGCGCACCCGCTCCCGGGTCAGGCCGATCTCCTCCCCCACCTGCTCGAGGGTGGCCGCCTCGTGGCCGCGCAGGCCGAACCGGCGCACCACGACCTCGCGCTGCTTTTCGGTGAGCTCGGAGAGCCACTCGTCCACATGCTGCTTGACGTCGCCGTCGAGCAGGCTCGACTCGGGCCCATGGTCGTTGTCGTCGGCCAGGGTCTCGATCAGCGGCTTGTCGCTGTCACCGCCCACCGGGTAGTCCACCGAGGAGATGCGCTCGTTGAGCCCCATCATCTTCTTGACGGCCTCCACCGGCTTGTCGAGGTGATCGGCGATCTCCTCCGCGGTGGCCTCGTGATCGAGCTTCTGGGTCAGCTCGCGGGCCGCGCGCAGGTAGATGTTGAGCTCCTTGACCACATGGATGGGCAGGCGAATGGTGCGGGTCTGGTTCATCAGCGCCCGCTCGATGGTCTGGCGGATCCACCAGGTGGCATAGGTGGAGAAGCGGAAGCCCCGCTCGGGATCGAACTTCTCCACCGCCCGGATCAGCCCGAGGTTGCCCTCCTCGATCAGGTCGAGCAGCGAGAGGCCGCGATTGAGATAGCGCCTGGCGATCTTCACCACCAGCCGCAGGTTGGACTCGATCATCCGCGAACGGCCGAGGGGATCACCCTTCTGGGCGAGCCGGCCGTAGAAGACCTCCTCCTCGGGGGTGAGCAGCGGCGAGAAGCCGATCTCGTTGAGATAGATCTGGGTGGCATCGAGGCTCTGGTGGCTGTAGCGATCCTCGCGGGTCAGCGCCTTCTCGAAGGCCGTCTCGTCTTCGGCCTCCGGTTCGTCGATGGCATCGACGATGGTGTCATCTTCCTTCTCCTCGAGCGTGTCCAGATCCACATCCTGAAGGTCCCGTTCAAGCATGCTCATCGATGGCTACCCCGTGCTTGCGTCCTGTCGCCGATACCAGGAGCATCGGCGAAACCGATTATTATTGTGTGACAACCCCGCTGGGATTTAACCACCGGAGCACGGCATCAGCGTGAGGGCAAGAACTCCAGAGGGTCCTGGGGCTGACCATCCTTGCGCACCTCGAAATGCAGCCTGACGTCCTCGGCATCGCTGTCGCCCATGGTGGCGATCACCTCGCCGGCCTCGACCACGTCATTCTCGCTTACCCGCAGCGTGTCGTTGTGGGCGTAGGCGCTGAGGAACTGGTCGTTGTGCTTGATCAGGATCAGCTTGCCGTAGCCCCTTACACCGCTGCCCGCATAGACCACGATCCCGGGCCCTGCCGCCTTGACAGGTTGCCCCTTTTGTCCGGCGATATCAATGCCGGCGGTAATCGCGCCACCATCGCCGAACTGGCCGACAACATCCCCCGGTGCGGGCCACTGCCAGGGCACCTCGGCGACCGGCGTATAGGTGCGCGAGCCGCGATCGGCGGCCTGGCTTCCGCCGGCGACGGCGGTGCCTGCATCGGCCTCGGTGGCCTCTTCGCTCGGCGCCTCACGGGCAGGTTCTTCCCGGTCGGCGGTCTCAGCCACTTCCCGGGCCTCGCCGGCCTCTGCAGTCGCCTCGCTGGCCTGCTCGGACGCTTCGCGGGCCTCGGCGAGCTGCTCGGCCTCACCTTCGGCATCACGCTCGCCGCGCTCGGCCAGGTCACGCTCACTCAGGCCGCCATCGGCGCCGGGGCTCTCCGGCGAGTAGACCGGTCCCGGGCCACTGTCGTCGTCGCTGACCGACTGGGCCGCGTCTTCGCCACGCGAGGAGGTGGCGCGATCGGCGCGGGACACGGTCTCGGTCTCACCGCTGGGCAGCAGCCACTCCATGTCGCCGGAATCGGCCTCGGCCTGGGTGCCGCCGAGGGGCGTGGCCACCGCCACGGCACTTGCGCCGTCGTCAGGCTGCCGGGCCGCCGGCTGTCCTTCGCCCCCCCCTCCTTCGAGTGCCAGGCGCTGGCCCGGCTGGATCTCGTAGGGCGGGCCGATGCGGTTGAGTCGCGCCAGGTCGCGGTAGTCCATGTCGTGGCGCCAGGCGATGCCGTAGAGGGTATCGCCCCGCTCCACGGTATAGTGGCTCGCCCCGGTGTCCGTACGGCTCGCCGAGAGGTCGCGCACCGGTACCTGGCCCGGGGAATCCTGCTGGCTGGCACAGCCGGCCATCGCCAGGGCCAGGCCCGAAATCATCAAAACCTTACGCATCAGAGCCTTCCTCCTTGTTTGCTCCTTGAGAGCTTGCCCCTTGAGAGCTTGCCCCTTGAGAGCTTGCCCCATGTGAACCCTTCCCACGAATCGTTGCCGGGCGTCGCCCGGTGCGGTCGAGCAGCAGAACGCCGGCCGCCCCCACCAGCATCAGCGCCACCACGGCCACCAGCTGAGAAGCGTCACCGGTGAGCAGGGCGTAGTCGCCCGGTGTCAGGTATCGGTAATCCAGTGGAATCATCTGTCCGTCCGGGCCGAGCTGGTAGCGTACCAGTTCCCGCCACGGCCAGAGTACCGGCAACGAGCCGATGATGAAGCCCACCAGCAGCTGCAGGGTCCCGGTATGATAGCGGTCGAGCAACCAGGAGAGCAGTCGCGAAAAGGCGAACAGCCCCACCGCACAGCCCATCCCGAACAGCCCGATCAGCCCCAGGTCGAAGCCGCGGATGCCATCCATCACGGTGCCATAGAGGCCCATGGTCAGCAGCAGGAAGCTGCCCGAGACCCCGGGCAGGATCATGGCGCTGATGGCGATGGCACCGCCCACCAGCAGCATCACCTCGCGGCTGCCCAGTTCGGTCACCAGCGGCATCAGCGAGGGCAGGCCGTGGGCCAGCAGCAGCCCTCCGACCAGCGGCAGGATATGCCACCAGCGCCAGTCGGCCGGATGGCGGCTGACCACCACTGCCGAGGCCAGCACCAGCCCGAAGAAGAAGCCGTTGAGCAGCAGCGGGTGGTCCTCCATCAACCACACCACCAGGTGGGCGACGCTGACCAGACTGACGGCGATGCCCAGCAGCAGCGGCAGCAGGAAAGGCAGGTTGAGATGGGCCACCAGGCCCGCGCTCCCGCCCCGGCGCCAGGCACCGAAGGCGCTGGGGCCGAACTGCTTGATGGTATGGATCAGCTCCTCGTAGATGCCGGTGATAAAGGCGATGGTGCCGCCGGAAACGCCGGGTACCGCGTCGGCGGCGCCCATGCCGGCGCCCTTCAGGATGATGCCGAGGTATCGCTTCAACAGCGGACTCCTTTCAACGAATGACGCCCTCGAGGAGCGGCACGAAGCGCACCGGCTCGAGGCGCCGCTTCTCGAACTGGTTGTCCTGACGCTGGATCCGGGTCAGCCACTGGCGGCCCCGGGCGTCGGACAGCGGGGTGATCAGCACGCCGCCCTCGGCGAGCTGGGAGAGCAGCGCCGCCGGCAGCTGGCTGGCGCAGGCGGTCAGCAGGATGACATCGAAGGGCGCGGCCTCCTCCCAGCCATGACCGCCGTCGGCCAGGCGCAGGTGGGCATTGTGCGCGCCCAGCAGGCGCAGCCGCTCGGCGGCGCGACGGTGCAAGGCATTGATTCGCTCGATCGACCAGAGTTCCGGCACCAACCGCGAGAGGATCAGCGTCTGGTAGCCGGAACCGGTGCCGATCTCCAGCACACGCTGGGGCGCCGCCTGCAGGACCAGTTCGGTCATGCGCGCCACCATCCACGGCTGGGAGAGGGTCTGGCCATGGCCGATGGGTAATGAGGTGTCCTCGTAGGCGCGATGGGACAGCGCCTCGTCCAGGAACAGGTGGCGAGGCTCACGGCCCAGGGTCTCCAGCACCCGGGGATCACGGATGCCCTGGGTGGCCAGGCGTTCCAGCATGCGGTCGCGGGTGCGCTGGGAGGTCATGCCCACCCCGCGCACCAGCTCGGTCAGGCGTTCAGGTGAGTGCATCCAGCCAGCCCTTGACGTCCGCGATGGCTGCGTGCCGGGTGAGATCGGTCTGCAGCGGAGTGATGGAAACGAAGCCCGCCTCCACGGCGGCGAAGTCGGTGTCGGGGCCATCGTCGGCGTTCGCGCCCACGGCGGCGATCCACCAGCGCACCCGGCCGCGGGGATCGCGCACCTCCTGGGGCCGAGCCGCGGGACCGCGATAGCCCAGGCGGGTGACCCGGAAGCCCCGGATCTCGCTCCAGGGCAGGTCCGGCACGTTGACATTGAGCAGGCTGCGCGGCGGCAGCGAGAGCTGCTCGGCGGCCCCCACCAGGCTCGCCGCCACCCGGCCAGCGGTCTCGAAGTGGCGATGGCCCACCAGCGACATGGCGATGGCCGCCATGCCCAGGTTGCGCCCCTCCATGGCGGCGGCCACGGTGCCGGAGTAGAGCACGTCGTCGCCCAGGTTGCCGCCGTGATTGATGCCCGAGATCACCAGGTCGGGCTTCTCGTTCCAGACGCCGTTCACGCCCAGGTAGACGCAGTCCGCCGGGGTGCCGTCGACGCTGTAGAAGCCGTTGTCCATCGCCGACAGCGCCAGCGGCCGGGTCAGGGTCAGGGAGTTGCTGGCCCCGCTCTTGTCACGGTCCGGCGCCACCACGCGCAGCTTGGCATGGGGCACCAGCGCATCGTGCAGGGCGCGCAGCCCGGGGGCGTGCACGCCGTCGTCGTTGGAGAGCAGCAGTCGGCGCATCTCGAAATTCCTCACGTAGGCGCATCCGTTACAGGGTCGGGTGCGTGATCAATTCTCGGAGTACGGCGGTGGCGAAGGCGCCGCGGGGCAGCGTGAAGGCGAGCCACAGCTCGCCGTCACCGCGTTCGAGGCTCGCCTCGACCAGGCGCAGGCGCAGCGGGCGTCGCCCCAGGCGTACGCCGGCCGCCTCGAGGCCCGCGCACAGCGCGGGGAAGCGGCTGGCCAGGTGTGCCTCTCGAGCCAGCGCCTCGCCATTCGCCACCGAGCCCCCGGTGCCCCACAGCACGCCGCTTGGGTGCAGGTCGAGGCGCGCCGCGCGGGCCTCGAGCTCGGCATCCGGGGACTCGACGCCGAACTGGCTGGCGGTGCCATCGAGGTTGGCCACCTCACCCGGCAACAGACGATCCCAGCTGCCCTCGCGGATGCGCTCGGCAAGCAGCTCGTTGAACAGGAAGCTGCGCGCCGCCGAGAGCAGCATCCCGTCGCGGTCGTCGCGCTTGCGCCAGCCCCTGGCCAGCAGCGAGCGGGCGCGCAGCAGGTTGCGGCCATCCGGGCCGAAGCGCTGGGGGCCGAAATAGTTGGCCACCCCGCGCTCGAGCAGGCGCTCCCAGCGTGGCGCAAAGGCATCGTCATCCACCACCGGCCCGGTCAGGCGCAGCCGGAAGCGGTTGGCACGGTGCACGCCGCGCTTGAGCTTGCGCGGATGACGCGCCATCTCCAGCACCCGCACGCCGCGCTCGGCCAGGCCCTCGAGCAATCCCGCCGGCGCCTCGCGACCCGGCAGCTGCACCGACAGCCACTGGCGGGTCACGGCGACCCGATCCTTCATCCCCGAGTAGCCCACCACCCGCGGCGAGGCCTCGCACAGCCGCGCCAGTTCCTTGACCACCATGGCGGTGGTCAGGTCGCGTTTCTCGATGTAGAGCCACAGGTGCTCGCCCTCCCCCTCGGGGGCGAAATCGAGCACCTCCTCGACCATGAAGTCCTCGGGGCGTGCCCGGTAATCCCCGCCGACCGGCGGACCGAACTCGGCGTCGAGCACCCGCGGCCAGACCGGTGGCCAGTCGATGGCATCGACCCGGGGTCGTGTCGTGGCATCACTCACCGGCGCGATCGCTCGTCTTTTTCGACACCGGCCCCGAAACCGGCAACAGCAGTGCTACCGCCTCGGCGGCGATGCCCTCGCCACGGCCGGTAAAGCCCAGGCGCTCGGTGGTGGTCGCCTTGACGTTGACCGCGCCGAGCTCGACGCCCAGATCGGCGGCGATATTGGCCGCCATGGCCGCCACGTGGGGCGCCATCTTGGGTGCCTGGGCCATCAGGGTGGCATCGAGGTTACCGACCCGGTAGCCGGCCTCGCCCACCAGGGCCACCACGCGGCGCAGCAGGTCGCGGCTGTCGGCGCCCTTCCAGGCCGGGTCGGTATCCGGGAAGTGGCGACCGATATCGCCCAGGGCGCAGGCGCCGAGCAGGGCATCGCTGATGGCATGCAGCAGCACATCGCCGTCGGAGTGGGCGACGAAGCCGCGCTCGAAGGGCACGGCGACGCCGCCGATCATCAGGTGGTCGCCCTCGCCGAAGCGGTGGACGTCGAAGCCATGGCCGATTCGCATCATCTCTCCGCGACGCCGGTCGGCGCCGTCTCGTTCTGCGCCGAGGCCTGGGCGGCCAGGATCATGCCGGCCAGGGCCAGGTCCTCGGGATGGGTGATCTTGAGGTTGTCACGACGCCCGGGCACCAACCGCGGCGAGTGGCCCAGGGCCTCCACCGCGGAGGCCTCATCGGTCACCGCCGTGCCCGCCGACGCGGCCTCGCGCAACGCCCGGACCAGCAGGCCGTAGCGAAAGCCCTGGGGGGTAAAGGCGTGCCAGAGACCCGCGCGGGGTTCCGTGAGGGCGACCCGGCCGCCGCCGTCGTCACGCTTCATGGTATCCGCCACCGGCGCGGCCAGCAGCCCGCCCACCGGCTCGTCCACCAGGGCCCGCATCAGCCGGCCCAGGTCCGCCACGCTGACGCAGGGGCGTGCCACATCATGGACCAGCACCAGGTCGTCGCCATGAGCCTCGGACTCGATGGCGGCCAGGGCGTTGGCCACTGAGTCGGCACGCTCGACGCCGCCGGGCACGCGGCGCCAGTCGGCGAAGGGTACCCAGGCGGGATCGAACCAGGCGTCGTCGGGGTCCAGGCAGAGACAGAGCCGAGCCTGGGGAAAGGCGGCGTGCAGGCGTTCCAGGGTATGGGCCAGCACCGGACGACCCTCGAACTCCAGATACTGCTTGGGGCGATCGGCGCCCATGCGTCGCCCCTGCCCCGCCGCCGGCACCACCAGCCAGGGAGCCACGTTCATCGGCTCGCCTCCAGGCGTGCGGCGGGCACCGGGTTGACCACCGGCGCGGACTCCACCGTCACGTCGGGCACCCAGAAGAACTGCTCGTCGGTGCGCACCATGCCGATATCGCTGCGCGCGCGCTCCTCGATGGCGTCGAGGCCGGTCTTGAGGTCGAGCACCTCGGCGGCCAGGCGCGCATTGCGGTCACGCAGCGGCTGGTTGGCCGCCTCGAGCGTCGCCACCCGCTGGCGCACCTCGCGCAGTTCCTCGATGCCCCCCTGACCGAGCCACAGCCGGTACTGCAGCAGCGCCACCAGCACCGTCAGCGCCAGCGCCAACCCCTTGAGCATGGTGCCTTCCCGTTACGTCGTTACGATGGCGCGCATTATGCCATCACGGATAGCCACACGGCGAGAAACGACCTCCCCTGCGGCCCGCTTCGAGAGCGGGCCGCAGGGGAGGAGGTGTTGTGTCAGGACGAGTTGCTACAGTTGGAAGGGCATGCGGAAGGTCAGGCTGATATCGGAGGCATCATCGGTCAGCCCGATCCCCAGGCTGGTCACCACCGAGGTGCTGTCGTTCAACGCATAGGTCCCGCCGATGCTGAACACCCCCACGTTGGCATCGCTGCCGACCACCTTGTTGGTCGGCTCGCCCGGCTGGGTGGTCTCGGACTGCATGATGTACTCGTGAGAATAGGAGAGCGACAGGCTCAGCCGCTCATTGAGGGCGAAGGCCGTGCCGAAGCCGGCACGAATACTGTCACCCAGCTTGACGTCACCCGGCTGATCATCTTCCAGTCCCGAGATATCATCGAAGCTTTCTTCAATGTTGTACTTGTAACCCAGGTTGGCGAAGACGATAGCCGGGTCCAGTGTCTTTAGTGCCGAAACACCCGTGCTGACCGACCAGACGCCATTACCCGTCGGCAATTCCGTCGGGTAATTCAGGTTCCCGCCCTGATCATCGTCACTTTTCAGCGAGATACCATAGGGGTCTGTTCCTGTGGGTGCGGTAACACCGAAGTTCAAGACGACGTCTGGCCGCTGCTGGGTTTCCGGGAGCAATCGGTAGGAGAGAGACAGGCTGACATCCCCGATATCCGCCTCATCAACCGTTGCCTCACTGTCACGCTGTGTTGAAAAGTCGAGACCGATAGACTGGTAAGTGGTGCTGCGGTAGACGAAGGGGACGTTGAGCCCCACCTCGAGTCGGTCCGTCAGGCCGTAGCGGGTATTGATATCGAAGGTGGTGATATGACTCTCGACGGTATCCACGTTCAACTCGCCCAGGAAGATCGCATCCAGGGCCAGGAACCCCCGGAGGGCCAGCTGCGAACGATCCGAGTAGGAGTAGTTGATGCCCGGCTCGATGGTCAGGCGATCGGAGAACAGCGCATGCTCTTCCCGAAAAACGTTCTCCACGCTCTGGCTGGGCCTCGCCTCCCGGACCACCTCCTCCGAGCCACTCGACACCTGGGCCAGGGCGAGTGGGGAAAAGGCGCCCAGCGACACCAGCATGGTAATGGAACAGCTCCTGTGCCTTACGAAACGTAATGGCTTTGTCGTTTCCACATGCATCTCCTTGTGTGCCCACGAATGCAAGCCGGGGCCGTGCTGCCGGCCCGAAGCCAGTACCGCCGCTTACCGCACAGTCAGTGTAGAACAGCCGCTGGATTTTTCCTTTTCGGCATCAACGACTCAGTTGACGCACCGACTCGATGGCGCTGCGTACCCCCGGTGCTTGGGCATTGGCGCCCTGCTGCCCCATATAGAGCTGTAGGCGAGTGATGTTCTGGACCCGCTGGAAGTCGCTGGTCAACTGAATCGACTGACGCAGGCCGCGGCTGGGCACGATGGCCTGCTGGACGCGGCCCATGCCGGGCACATCGAGCGCCACGCCCATTCCCCCAGCCCCGTAGTTCACCGCGACACTGGTTCCGTTGGGGAGTCGCTGGGTGCCGGCACTCCCCGAACTGCCGGCCAGGCCGCGGTGCCCGGATGCATCCAGCACATCGATCTGCAGGTCATTGGCAGCGGCGTTGAAGTCACCGCCGGCCTGGATCGACTGCACCACCCCGCGGGCATTGCCGGTACCGGCATCTCTGACGATGGCCCCGTTGCCGGACCGAGCCGCCTCGGAGATGTCGCTGGCAGACACCATGGTCAGGTGCGGTTCGAAGCTGACCCGCGGGGCACTGCCCGTGAGGTCGCCATGCAGGGTGGCACCGGCCACCAGGTGCTCGCCCGCCGAGGTGCGCCACGTGCTGGACATCTGGACGCCGAAGAACATGATGCGACCCTTGTCGACGAAGCGGCCACGCAGCTGGCCCAGTTCGGCATTACTCAGCTGACGCCCGCCGGAGAAGTCCGCAAAGTTGGACGATGCGGCCATGGCCACGGGCGCCAGCAACCCGCTGGTCGCGATGGCCACCAGGGCCGTGATGCCTCCTCTCCTGCAGTGCTGCTTGAACTCATGCATGAACATGATCGTTATCCTCTGAACTGCAGCCCTTCTCATACACCGACCATTCCGACCGGCGATTCAGAACAGATCTGCATGTCGGAAACCGAAATCAAGAAGCTTCTGCCGGGGAACCGGCGAGAAGACATCCTGTAGCCGATGGGCCGTGAGAGGCTGCCTGGGACTGAGCAGCACCGTCTCGCGGTCGAAGCCCTCACCTACCACGGCGAAGATGATGTTGTTCCAGGAGGCCATGAAGTCGTCGCGCGCCATCACGCGATTCCCAAGGGCCGGGTCGCCGACATAGACGCGATCACCGCTGGCCTTCTTCACCACCACGAAATGCTTGTAGCCGTCGAGATCCAGCAGCACGATGACCGGGATCGATACCTCATCCAGGGTGTCGGGTGCCACCTCGTAGCCACGCCCCCGAAAGCCGAGGGTCTCCACGTAGTTCTTCAGATCCAGCAGCGAGAAGCCGCGCTCGAGTACCACCTGGGGATCGGAGACCTCGAGCATGCCGGCCAGCACCGTTTCCTCGGTCACCTCGGGCTGTTGGTAGGCATACTTGAGGATGGTCGCCAAGGATGCGGCGCCACAGGAGAAGTCGGTCCGCTGCTCGATCAGGTTTTCGTAGCGTCTTTCGCGGATCGACTGCACATCCTTCTGCAGCACCGTCCCGGAAACGATATTGCCCAGGCGAATGGTGGCCGCCTGGGCATCGAAATGAACTGGCAATAGCCCGAGCGCCAGGCATGCCAGTAGGGCCGTCCTCCTTGCTGTCATAAGTCCCCCGGGCTACCGAATAAAAAATCTGAGCAAAACCCGGCCTGCCAGGCAGGCCGGGCCCTCACTATCACACTGCCATGTGGATGACAGCCTCTGCCTGAGCTTACTCGCCGGGACCGGTGACACCACCGCCGCTGGAGCTGGCGTTGGCGATGGCCAGCGAGTTACGCTGCAGGTTGTTAGTCCCGGCCGCCACGTTGACACCGATGTTACCGCTGGCATTCGCTAGCGCATCGGCGCCGATGACTGCGTTGTTGCTGTGGAAGGTGTAGACCTGCCGCAGGACGGACCAATCACCACTGACAGTACCACTCAGGGTGGAGTTATCGAGCGCCTTGAAGGCCAGGGCACCTCCATCACCATTAAGGTCACTACCACCTTGAGTCGCGGTATCAAGGTCGACATGCCCGAACCTCGGGCCGTTAGTGGTGTGGCCAAAGTCTCCATTCTCATCCCAGATATCGGGATAGACGTTACCAATCTGATCCATGGTGAAGCCGTGAGTATTGAGGGTGATGTTGGCACTCACCGGCGCCACATCATTTACAGTACGCACATGCGGGCGGTTACTGGTGGTGTTGCCGGCCGTCTGCTGGACGCCGCCCACGGTAGCCCGTGCATGGCCGCTGGCGGAATTATCCGATGCCGAGAGGGCGTTATGCTGGGCGTTGCCCACGCCAGCCGCGATGTTGACACCGACGTTGCCGGTGGCGCCACTCAACGCGCCCCCGCCCATCCGGGCGTTGTTGGGGCTGCCATTGTTAGTGGTTGTGTTGCCCATAGCGTGCTGGGCCGAGAAGATCTCGGCCTGGCCGAAGACATCAGCGGCGTCGTTGGCGGCCAGAGCGGCATCGTTGGCCTGGCTGTTGCTGTCGCCGGCGGCCACGTTGATGCCTACGTTACCGGAGGCACCGGCACCGGCTCCAGCACCCAGGGTGGCGTTGTTCTCGGAGCGCTCATTGGTGACGTCATTACCTCCGGTGAACTGCTTGCTGTCGACCAGGGCGCCGGCGTAGTAGTCGGCCCTGTCGTTGACCCACACATCGACATCGAAATTCTTGTCGGTGTTGGACGTATGATACAGCTGGACATCGATCTCGTTCATAAAGGTAGAGTCGATGGAGCTGGAGGCGCTGAACCCCTGTGCGTCCTGTGCAAATGCCGCGGGTGCGGTCATCAGCGCGGCGATTGCGAGTGCCAGCGGTGCTTTGTGGAACGTTTTCATGATCTTTCTCCTGAATGAACCGAATCGTTCTGTTGTTGCTGCCGTGACTTGCTCCGGGTCACGCTACTGCCCCAGCGCCATGTTCATGCGGAAGCTGTTGCGAGTGGCGTTCCCCGTACCGGCTGATTGGTTGACCTGGATGATGCCCCGGGCACCCTCGAAGGAGGTCTTGTCCACCTCTATTCTTCGATTCGTGCTGCCGGAACCCTCATCGGTACCGCTCAGCCCCTGCTGATCGGCCATAACCTGCTGCAACGTGGCGTCGCTGAGGTTGCTGGCCGATATGCCCAGAACCACTCCCATGGAGTTGCTCTGCACATTCCCTTGGCCCGCCGCCTGGTTGATCGACAGCCAACCTTCTGACTGCCAAAAGGCGCGGTCCTTGATTCCTACTGTCTCCTCACGATTGGCGATACGCTGTTCGATCCTGGAGCTCTGCATCAGGGTGTTGGCGGCATTGGCCGTATTGCCGATGGCCAGCACGCCGCTGTTGCTCTGCAGGTTGCCGTCCCCGGCCGCCATATTGGTGGTGCTCACCCCGGAAACGGCGCTCAGCGCGCTGCCACCGAGAATGGTGCTGTTGCGAACCAGGGCACCCGGTTCGGCCGTGGCCGGCTGCGCCAGGCCGGCCACCAGCCCCAGTGCCATGGCAACCATGTTCACCCTGAAGATCACGCTGAATGGGCGCCTTGCGGCCAGCGGAAAGCAGGATCGAATCGCCATCGTCATTTCCGTCCTGTGAAGGGTGAGAGTGCATTGCCGACGGTGGCGGCGATGCCCGAGGTGGCCGATGTCACGCTGCCGGCAATGCCGCCACCGGCACCGCTGCCACCGCCCAGCGAGCCGGCGACCCGACTAGAGCTGCTTCCCACTCCCTGGCCACCATTGCGTACCAGAGCATCGGAGCCGGGGCTCAGCGCGCGCCCCACGGAGCTCTGTACACTGCTACGAACCCCTGCCGCTCGATCATCCGAGAGGGCCACGATGCCCCCCCCGCTCAGCTGACGCTGAAGATCCACTCCACTGTCGCGAACGTTGACACGCGAAGTGATCGGGCCGGCATGGCGATCCACCGAGCCGATGGGTGCCGGACCCACTCGCCTGATAATGACCACATCGCCGGGCCTGACGCCGGGGTTGAGGTTGTGTTGAGCCGAGGGGTCGGCTGCAGTACCCGCGGGAGCGTGGGCCAACATGCCTGCTGCGACCGCGGCGACCACTGCCGCCCTCAGGGGCCAGTGATGGCATACCCATTCACCCATCGCGCTTGTCGTTTGCCTGGTTGCCGCCATGACTACTGACTCCTCTGCGTGGTGGCCCTTGTGACCTGATGGTTGCTGATCCCCTGGGTGCTGTTGCCGCCAGGAGCACCGGCACCACTTCCGCCCTGCCCGGAACCGCCGGGTCGTTCATCCCACAGGATCACGGCGTCGGTGATCTCGGGCCCGGCCTCCACGAACTTGCCGCGGATACTGGCCAGCCTTGCGTCCTCCAGAGACTCGACTACCTGACTGCCGAACAGCGCCAGTTCCAGAGCGGCCTCGGCTTCATCCGCCGCGGCCTGATGGGCCGTCACCAGGAAGAGCGCGCCGATGCCAGCCGACAGCAGGTGCGTGCAACGCCCTGATGCGCTCTGTCTGCGGTTGGCTGGCTGGATCACGTTCATCTCAGGCTCTCCGTGAAACACGTCCCATCATCGGGTCACTTACAACGTCGTAGTTCTTGATCTTTTCCTTGCTCTTGCCTTTGCTCTTTTCTTTGTTACAGCAATCCTCGTGCCAACATTGACAACCCTTTATTTTCAACAATTTAAAGAAAAAACGAATATTTCAAAGTGTAAAGATCGCGTAACAGACGCGAAGCATTGGCGACAAGATATCCAGGAACCCCGAGAACAACCCCGATAAATCAGTGAGTTGTTGATTTCTCCTCGGATGTAACAGCGCTGATGCATCAGCCACCAAACCGGCAGGAAGAAAAAATCCACGCCTGGTGAGGCGTGGATGCAGGAAGGAAAGGCGTTAGCGGAAAGGGAGGGCGGCGTTCTGGAAGGGGCGTGGGGAGCCTCAGGCCAGCTTGCGGTCGATACCGTGCTTCTCCATCAGCCGATAGATGGTGACGCGGGAGACGCCGAGCTCCTTCGAGGTTGGCTGTATCTGGTTGTGGTTACGACCGAGGGCGGCCAGCAGAATATCTCGCTCAGCCGAATCCCGCGCCTGTTCCAGGGTCATGGTGCAACGAGGCAGGCTACGCCGCTCGATCCCCAGGTCTTCCGGCTGGATGAGCCGGTTGTCACACATGACCATGGCGCGGCGCACCCGGTTGATCAGCTCCCTGACGTTGCCTGGCCAGCGATACTGGCGCATCACCAGCAGGGCCTCGCTGGAGAAGCCCTTGAGTTGGCTGGGCTTCTCATGGCTGAAGCGTTCGAAGAAGTAGCGCGCCAGGATCTCGATATCCTCGGCATGCTCCCGCAGCGGGGGCACCTTGACCTGCAGCACATTCAACCGATGGAAGAGGTCTTCACGGAAGCGCTGCTCGGCCACGGCCTGCTCGAGATCCACATGGGTGGCGGCGAGGATCCGCACATCCACGGGTATCTCCTCGAGGCCGCCGACCCGCTGGATGCGCCGGGTCTCGAGGAAACGCAGCAGGTTGACCTGCAGTTCCAGTGGCAGGTCACCGATCTCGTCCAGGAACAGGGTGCCGCCATCCGCGGCCTCGATCCTGCCGATCTTGCGCTGTACCGCCCCGGTAAAGGCCCCCTTCTCGTGGCCGAAGAGCTCCGACTGGATCAGGTGGTCGGGCAGGGCCCCGCAGTTGATCGCATGGAAGGGCTGCTTGGCGCGCTGGGAGCGCTCATGGATCGCCTGGGCGGTCAGCTCCTTGCCCGTGCCTGACTCACCGCTGATGCATACCGAGGCATCCACCGCCGCCACCTTGCGGATGGTCTTGAAGAGTTTCCACATCGCAGGCGTCGACCCCACCATTTCGTACTCACCTGGGGACGTCTCCACCACCTCGCCGTTGTGCGGGCCCTCCGCCACCTCCTTCTGGAGCTTGCCGAGCCGGGCGGCATGGCGCAGCAGGCAGTCCAGGCTCTCCAGCTCATGGGGCTCGACCACGAAGCCATGGCAGAGGTTGGCGATGACGTTGCGTACCTCATCGTCATCCAGGCAGTCGGGGGAGATGATCCCCACACAGGGAATTCCGGACGAGATGATCAGCGACTCGACGTGCCTGAGCCCCTGCCTGGAGAGGTCCGGAAAGTGAACCACCCCCGCATGACACGCCTGCTGACGCACCTCTTCCACCGAATAGGGAGGCGCCAGGCCATTCACCTCCCATCCAAGCCGACCCAGTTCCTGCTCCATCCGCTTCTGGACCGGTGGCCGTTGGGCGACCATCCAGCAGCGTTGCTGCAACATATCCATTGTTACGCATCCTTCCTGCCGGCATTACCTGGCCGGGCAGGCTTCCTGGGGAATAAAGGCATCACGCGGCGGAACAGGTCCGCTACGTAACCTTGTGCGAGCGGGTCAACAACCCATAGTCCACCCGCCGCAACGCCAAAAAGTATAGCAATGCGGCACAATCCTGCTGTCGAGATTTACCCCTTGAACGGCAGTGCCTGCTCGGCGGCCCGGCAGTAGGCACGCACCTGGACGCGCTCCTCGGCGCAGAAACGCGACACGGCGTCGCGCAGGCGCGGGTCGGCGACATGGTGCAGCGAGGTGAGGAGTCGCGGAGCGAAGCCCCGGGCCAGTTTGTGCTCGCCCTGGGTGCCGGGGTCGAAGGTGGTGAGGCCCCGCTCGAGGCAGTGCTCGATGCCCTGATAGTAACAGGCCTCGAAGTGCAGGCAGTCGGCGGTAACCTCGCTGCCCCAGTAGCGCCCGTAGAGAGTGCTCGCGCCCTGCAGGCAGAGCGCCGCCGCCACCGGCTTGCCGTCGAGGCGCGCCTGCACCAGCAGCAGGCTCTCCGGCAGGCTGGCGTGCAGGCGGCGAAAGAACTCCAGGTTGAGATAGCCGTGGCGCCCACGCTCCCGATAGGTGATCTCGTAGCATCGATAGAAATGCTCGAGGGCCGCAGCATCGATCGCCTCGCCCTCCAGGCGATGCAGGGTCAGCCCCTGATCGGCGACGATCCGCCGCTCGCGGCGGATCGCCTTGCGTCGCTTGGCGGTCATGGCGGCCAGGAAACCAGCGAAGTCGCCGTAACCGGCATCCTGCCACTGGAACTGCACCCCGTGGCGTGCCAGCAGCCCCGGCCGAGCCGCCTGCCACTCGGCTACCTCGGCATCCTCGGCAAACAGCAGGTGCCAGCTCGAGAGCTCGCCTATCTCCCGGTCATCGGTCGGCTCCCAGGCATCGGCCAGGGCCTCGCGCGCCGCTCGCGGGTCGACCTCCGGCGCCAGGGCCAGCCGCGGGCCGGGCGCCGGCGTGTAGGGAATCGCCGTCAGCGCCTTGGGGTAGTAGCGCCCACCGGCGCGCTCCCAGGCATCGGCCCAGGCCCAGTCGAAGACGTATTCGCCGAAGGAGTGGTACTTGTGGTAGAGCGGCATGACGCCGACCAGCGCCTGCCCCTGCCACAGCGCCTGGTGGCGCGGCACCCAGCCGGTGGCCGGGCTTACCGAGCCGCTGGCCTCCAGGGCATGCAGGAACTCGTGGCGCAGGAAGGGATGATCGTCGCCGACCAGGGCGTTCCAGTCGGTGGCGGACACCGCCTCCATGGCGGGCAGGGTCTGACGCGTCAGCATGGACATGCAGTCACTCCGTTCATGGGGCGTCGCGGTGTCTTCCCCTGGTGGCGAGATGGCGCCACCATTGTGCCCAGACCACGACCGACCTTCCATCACCGCGAACAGGATCTCAGCATGAGCGATGCCCGTGATCTAACGGCCCACCTCGACGCCCAGCGCCGCGCCTTCAACGCCGCGCCCTACCCGAGCCTCGCCACCCGACGCGAGAGGCTGACGCGCCTGGCGACCCTGACCCGTCGCCACCGCGACGAGATCGCCGAGGCCATCAGCATGGATTTCGGCCAGCGGGCCGAGATGGAGACCCGCCTGGCCGAGGTGACGACCATCCTCCAGGGCGCAGGCTACGCCCGGCGCAAGCTGCGCCGCTGGATGCGTCCCCGCCGACGGCCGGTCGGCTGGCGGCTGTTGCCGGCCCGGGCGAAGGTTCACTATCAGCCGCTGGGAGTGGTGGGCATCATCTCCCCCTCCAACTATCCATGGAGCCTCGCCTGGCTGCCCGCCATCGATGCCCTCGCCGCCGGCAACCGGGTGATGATCAAGCCCAGCGAGCAGGCCCCGGCCACCTCGGCGCTGATGGCGCGCCTGGCGGCGCGCTACTTTGCCCCGGAGGAGCTCTGCGTGATGGAGGGTGATGCCGGGGTGGCCCGAGCCTTCTCCGCCCTGCCCTTCGACCACCTGTTGTTCACCGGCAGCGCCACCATCGGCCGCGAGGTGGCGCGCGCCGCGGCCGCCAACCTGACGCCGACCACCCTCGAACTGGGCGGCAAGACCCCGGTCCTGGTGGCCGGCGACGCCGACCTGGAGAAGGCCGCCGAGCGCATCGCCTTCGGCAAGTGGCTCAACGCCGGGCGTACCTGCATCGCCCCCGACCATGTGCTGGTGGAGGCCTCACGGCTGGAGGCGTTCCTCAAGGCGATGCAGCGCCAGGTGGCTCGCTTCTACCCCGAGGGCACCGCCAGTCGCGACTACAGTGCGGTGCCAGGCGCCGAGCATCGCGAGCGGCTGGAAGCCATGCTCCACGAGGCCCGGGACCATGGCTGCCGGGTGATCGAGCTCGGCGAGACGCTCGCGCTGGCCGAGGGCGGCGTCAAGCTGCCGCCCACCCTGGTGGTCGACCCCACCGAGCACCTCGCCATCATGCGCGAGGAGATCTTCGGCCCCTGGCTGCCGGTGATCGGCGTGGCCGACATGGACGCCGCCATCGCCCGGGTCCGGCGCGGCTCCCGCCCGCTGGCGCTCTACGCCTTTACCGACGACGCCGAGTTGCGCCGCCGGCTGCTCGAGGCGACCCATTCCGGCGGGGTGGTGTTCAATGACACCCTGTGGCACAACGCCGTGCCGGCGCTGCCCTTCGGCGGCGTTGGCGAGAGCGGCAGCGGTGCCTATCACGGCGAGGCGGGCTTCGCGCGCTTCAGTCATGCGCGCGCCGTCTTTATCCAATCGCGACGCAGCCCGGTAGGCTGGCTCAATCCCCCCTACCGGCGCTGGCTGCTGAGGCTGCTGGGGCTATAGTCCCTGCACGATATTAGCGAGAATCGCTGGAATCGGGGCAGCGAGGGGCCTGTCGCCGGAATAGCGACGAGCGATGCCTTTCTGTCATCGTCCTGCCGCAAGGAGACTCACCATGCCACCGCTCAATGCCACCGTCGCCGACGTCACCCGCCGCATCCGCCAGCGCTCCGGTGAGCGCCGCGCCCTCTACGAGGCGCGCATGGCCGACCAGCACCGCCGCGGCGTGCATCGCGGCGAGCTCTCCTGCGGCAACCTGGCCCACGGCTTTGCGGCCTGCGGCGCGACGGACAAGGACTCGCTGAAGCTGATGAACTCGGCCAACCTGGGGATCATCTCGGCCTACAATGACATGCTCTCGGCACACCAACCGCTGGCGACCTTCCCCGCCACCATCAAGGAAGCGGCACGGGCCATGGGCTCCACCGCCCAGTTCGCCGGCGGCGTGCCGGCCATGTGCGACGGCGTCACCCAGGGCCAGCCGGGCATGGAGCTGTCGCTGTTCTCCCGCGACGTCATCGCCATGGCCGCCGCCGTGGGGCTCTCCCACAACATGTTCGACGCCGCACTATATCTGGGTGTGTGCGACAAGATCGTCCCGGGGCTGTTCATCGCCGCGGCCCGCTTCGGCCACCTGCCGGCGATGTTCGTGCCGGCGGGCCCCATGCCCAGCGGGCTGCCCAACAAGGAGAAGGCGCGCATCCGCCAGCTGTTCGCCGAGGGCAAGGCGAGCCGCGAGGCGCTGCTGGAAGCGGAGTCGCAGTCCTATCACAGCCCGGGCACCTGCACCTTCTACGGCACCGCCAACTCCAACCAGCTGATGATGGAGATGATGGGCCTGCACCTGCCGGGCACCTCCTTCGTCAATCCGGGCACCGAGATGCGCGAGGCCCTGACTCGCTTCGCCACCGAGCAGGCGATCCGCAACACCGAACCCGGCGGCGAGTATCGCCCCTTCTACCAGCAGATCGACGAGCGCGCGATCGTCAACGCCATGGTCGGCCTGCTCGCCTCCGGCGGCTCCACCAACCATACCCTGCACCTGGTGGCCATGGCCGCCGCCGCCGGCCTGACCATCACCTGGGAGGACTTCACCGAGCTCTCCGCGGTGACCCCGAGCCTGATGCGGGTCTATCCCAACGGCCAGGCCGATATCAACCACTTCCAGGCCGCCGGCGGCATGGCCTACCTGTTCCGCGAGCTGCTCGGTGCCGGCCTGATCCACGGCGACATCCCCACGGTGTTCGGCACCGACCTGACCGCCTACACCCGGGAGCCCTTCCTCGAAGAGGGCAAACTCACCTGGCGCGAGGGTCCCGAGCAGAGCCTGGACGAGGAGGTGCTGCGCGGCGTGGCCGCCCCCTTCGCCGCCACCGGCGGGCTCACCGTGGTGGACGGCAACCTGGGCCGCGGGGTGATCAAGGTCTCGGCGGTGGCCGAGGAGCATCGCGTGGTGGAGGCCCCGGTGAAGATCTTCGAGGACCAGAACGACCTCAAGGCCGCCTTCGAGGCCGGCGACCTGGACCGCGACGTGATCGCCGTGGTGCGCTTCCAGGGCCCCAAGGCCAATGGCATGCCGGAGCTGCACAAGCTGACCCCCTACCTCGGTGTGCTCCAGGACCGCGGCTTCAAGGTAGCGCTGGTCACCGACGGCCGCATGTCCGGCGCCTCCGGCAAGGTGCCGGCGGCCATCCATATCACCCCCGAGGCCCTGGACGGCGGGCCGCTCGCCAAGCTGCGTGACGGCGACATCGTGCGCCTGGACGCCGACGCCGGCACCCTGGAGGCCAGGGTCGACGCCCATGTCTGGGCCGACCGCGAGCGCCGCGTCGCCGGGCTGGATCACTACCACGTCGGCCTGGGCCGCGAGCTGTTCACCGGCTTCCGCCACCTGGCCAGCGGCTCCGAGCAGGGCGCCTCGGTGTTCGGCGGCTTCGAGGCCGACGACCTGGCCCGCCAGGCCGCCCAGATCCACGCAGACGATGCCTGAGCCCGGCGGGCCTGGCGTGCTAGGCTATGCCGCCATCGTCACCCCATGTCCGCTGCGCCGCCAGCCCAGGAGACTCGCATGATTCCCGCTTCGCTCAGAACCCTGCTCGACGAGACCACCGGCCAGCGCCGCGCCGAATGGGCCGGCCGCGAGGTCTGGCTGGCCAACGAGGCCTGGGGCGAGCTCGCCCTTTCGCTGCAGGGAGGACAGCTCCTTCACTATTTACCCGCGCCCGAAGACGCGCGAGCCGCAGGCGCTAATCCATCGCCCGAAGACGCGCGAGCCGCAGGCGCTAATCCGTCGGCCGACGCTGCACCGGAAGCTATGGTGCAGGGTGGCTGGCTGTGGGTGACCCCCACGCCCCAGGCGCTGCCCGGGGCGATCCGCGGCGGCATCCCGCTGTGCTGGCCGTGGTTTGCCGATGACCGCTATGCCGACGAGTCGGAGGATCACAGCGGCCCCTTCCACGGCACCGCGCGCCAGGCCCAGTGGCGCCTGGACGCCGTGGATGAGCACGAGGAGGGGGTGGAGCTGCATCTCTCCCCCGAGCAGCGCCTGCATCGCCAGCTCACGCCCCGCCTGGTGGTGCAGGCCAATGCCAACCGCCTGCATGTGGAGCTGATCACCGAGCACACCGGCGAGACCCCGGTGAAGATGAGCGGTGCCCTGCATACCTATCTGGCGGTGGCCGATGCCTTCGCCTGTCGCCTGGAAGGGCTCCCCGGCGCCCGCTACCTGGACAAGCTGGCCGGCTTCGCCGAGGGCGAACAGCAGGGCGAACTGGGAGTGCGCGGCGGCATCGACCGGATCTACCACAGCAACGCCGAGCTGGTGCTGGACGACGGCGAACGCCGCCTGCGTATCGCGCGCCAGGGCAGCGACTCCGCGGTGGTCTGGCACCCCGGCGAAACCCTCCCCGAGGACACCCCCGCCGAGGTCGCCCGCCGCTTCCTCTGCGTGGAAGCCGCCAACACCCGCCTCGACCCGGTGTGGCTTGTCCCCGGCGCCCAGCACCTGCTGGGCACCACGCTGTCGCGTGGCTGGTGAGCGCCGCTGCGCGGCGGGTGAGGGGTGAGCGCCCTTCGCGCTTGTGAATGGTGAGGGGTAAGCACGCCCGGTAAGCGCCAGCTCACCGGGCGGGGTGGTTCAGTGGTGGTAGCGCCGGGCCACCTCGCGGGCGAGCTGGCGGATGCCATTCCAGTCCTCCGCCTCGACCAGCGAGGCCGGGGTCAGCCAGGAGCCGCCCACGCACATCACGTTCTTGAGCGCCAGGTAGTCCTCGGCGTTATCCAGGTCGATGCCACCGGTGGGGCAGAAGCGCGCCTCGGGCAGCGGGCCGGCGAACGCCTTGAGGGCCTTGACGCCGCCGCTGGCCTCGGCGGGAAAGAACTTGAAGCGGCGGTAGCCGTACTGCCAGCCGGCCATCAACTCTGAGAGGGTGGCCACGCCGGGCAGCATCGGCACCGGACTGCTCACGCCATGGCGGCAGAGCGCCTCGGTGATACCCGGGGTAACGACGAAGTCGGCCCCCGCCTCCTCGGCCTGGCGATACTGGGCCGGGGTGAGCACGGTGCCCACGCCGATGCTGGCCTGGGGCAGCGCCGCCTTGATGCGCCGGATCGCCTCCAGGGCGCAGTCGGTGCGCAGGGTGACCTCCAGCACGCTGAGGCCGCCCTCGACGAGGGCGCGGGCCAGGGGCACGGCGTCCTCGAGACGCTGGATCGCCAGCACCGGGATCACCTCGGCCTTGAGGCAGATGCTATCCAGTTCGGTGGTGCGGGTAGAGGGCAGCTGCTTATCGATGCTGTTCTGAAAGGTCATGGCTATCTCTCCGTGAGATCAGGGGGCCCAGTAGGTGGCCAGCGGGCAGGCCAGGAAGGCGCGGATCGGCAGCTCGCGCACGTCGTCGCCGGCCAGCGCCCGGGCCAGCACGGCGCGCTTGTCGCCGCCGGTGATATGCAGGAAATGGCGGCGCGCCAGATGCAGACGCCCGGCGCTCAGGGTGATGCGCGGCTGGAGCTGGCTGGGGGCGCGCACGGCCACCGTGGTGGCATCGGTGGTCAGCGCCAGGGCGAGCTCGCGGCTGTCGGGGAACAACGAGGCGGTGTGGCCATCGCCGCCCATGCCCAGGATCACCGCGCTGGCCGGCCAGGCCAGGGCCTCGACGCGCTCGGCCACGACGGCCGCCCCCTGCTCGGGGGTAGGGTGGTCGCTGGTCAGCGGCACGAAGGTGGCCGCCGCCGCGGGGCCCTGGAGCAGCTGCTCGCGCACCAGGCGGGCGTTGCTGTCGGCGGCCTCCTCCGGCACCCAGCGCTCGTCGGCCAGCGTCACCTGGACACGCGCCCAGGGCAGCTCACGGCTCGCCAGGGCCGCGAAGAAGGGCTCCGGGGTCGCCCCACCCGACACCACCAGCAGGGCGCGCTCCTGGGTCGCCAGGTCGGCGCGCAGCGCCGCGGCCACTGCCTCGGCCAGCTGCCGGGCCAACTGTTGTCGGCACTGCTCGCTCATCTCGCTTCCTCCTGAGGGACCTTCAAGCATCGCGCGACACCTCGCGCTCCTACGGCGCAGCCGGGCCCCCTCTTCCAACTTAAAGCTAATAATCCTCGTACCAGCTGCGCCCATCCTGGGTGATCATGGCGATCGACGCGACGGGACCCCAGGAACCCGCGGGGTAGCGCCTTGGCGGCTCGTCATGCTCCTCCCAGGCGGCGATCAGGTTATCGCACCACTGCCAGGCATGCTCCACCTCGTCACGGCGCACGAAGAGATACTGCTGCCCCTTCATGACCTCGAGAAGAAGGCGCTCATAGGCGTCGGGGATGCGCGTCTTGGGGAAGGCGCTGTGGAAGTCCAGGTGCAGCGGACCGCGGCGCAGGCGCATGCCCTTGTCCAGGCCGCTGTCCTTGGTCAGTACCTCCAGGGCGATGCCCTCCTCCGGCTGCAGGCGGATCACCAACTTGTTGGCGGCCAGGCCGCGCTGGTCGGGGTCGAAGATATAGTGCGGTTGCTGGCGAAAGTGGATGACGATCTGCGAGAGCTTCTCGGGCATGCGCTTGCCGGTGCGCAGGTAGAAGGGCACGCCGGCCCAGCGCCAGTTGGCCACGCCGGTCTTCATGGCCACGAAGGACTCGGTGTGGCTCCCGGTGTTGGCCCCCGCCTCCTCCAGGTAGCCGGGCACGCTTGCCCCATCGATGGTGCCGGCGGTGTACTGGCCACGCACCACATCGCGCCCCAGCATATCGTCGGTGAACGGCGTGAGCGCCTTGAGCACCTTGACCTTCTCGTCGCGGATAGCGTCGGCATCGAGGTTGGCGGGCGGATCCATGGCGATCAGGCAGACCAGCTGCAGCAGGTGGTTCTGCACCATGTCGCGTAGCTGGCCGGCCTGGTCGAAGTAGCCCCAGCGCCCCTCGATGCCGACCTGCTCGGCCACGCTGATCTCCACATGGGAGATATGGTTCTGGTTCCACTGGGTACCGAACAGCGGATTGGCGAAGCGCAGCGCGATCAGGTTCTGCACCGTCTCCTTGCCCAGGTAGTGATCGATGCGGTAGATGCGCGACTCGGGGAAGGCGGCGGCGATGGCGTCGTTGATCTCCGCCGAGGAGGCGAGGTCGTAGCCGATCGGCTTCTCCACCACCACCCGGCTCTCGTCGTCCAGGCAGCCGCCCGCCTCGAGATGCCGACAGATGTCGCCGTAGAGCCGCGCCGCCACCGAGAGATAGACCACCATGGGCCGACCGGCGCCTTGGCGCCACTCGCGGATGGCGCCATAGCCTTCGGGGCGGGTGAAGTCGAGGGGGCGGAAGTCGAGGCGGGCCAGGAAACGGTCCAGCGTCTCACGGTCGAGCTCCGCGGCCTTGACGCGCGCCTCGAGCGACGTCTCGACCCGCCCGCGAAAGCCGTCCAGGTCGTGCCCCTGGCGGGCCAGACCCAGCAGGCGGGTGGCGGGGTCAAGCAGCCCCTCGCGCTCCAGGTGGTAGAGCGCCGGGAACAGCTTGCGCTGGGCCAGGTCGCCGAGTGCGCCGAACAGCACCAGGTCGATCTCCGTGCTGACTGCCTGGCCGGTTCGGTTGCGTTGCCGCATGCCCGCCTCCCTTTCGTTAACTTACCAAAAAAATATGCATGGATCGGAAATTACTCAAGGAAAAGACGTTAACTTACGTTAATTCAGCATGGCGCGGCACACCCTGTGGCCGCTGCACGCCGTCTCGAGCTAGCATAGACGGCATCATGTAGTTAAATCACCACATCATTGATCAAGGCTTCACCCTGCGGCGACGCGCCGCCCCAGCAAGGAGAGCTCTCCCCCACATGGCCCGTCACGACCTGATCGACCGCATCCGCCAGCGCCTCGAGGAACTCAACCGCTCCGAACGCAAGGTCGCCGACGTGATCCTCGCCGACCCGGCCGCCGCGACCGGCATGAGCATCGCCACCCTGGCCCAAGCCTCGTCGGTCAGCGAGCCCACCGTCAACCGCTTCTGTCGCAGCTTCGACGCCAAGGGCTACCCGGACTTCAAGATCAAGCTGGCCCAGAGCCTGGCCAGGGGAACCCCCTATGTCAGCCAGGCGGTGGAACCCGACGACAGTGCCGCCGACTATACCCAGAAGATCTTCGGCGCCACCATTGCCGCCCTGGACACCGCGCGCCGCCAGACCGACGCCACCCGGATCGAGCGAGTGGTGGACTTCCTGACCCAGGCCAAGCAGATCCACTTCTTCGGGCTGGGCGCCTCGGGCGCCGTGGCCCAGGACGCCCAACACAAGTTCTTCCGCTTCAACCTGCCGGTGACCGCCTACGTCGACGTCCTGATGCAGCGCATGGTGGCCTCCACCTGCCATACCGGTGACGTGGTGGTGGTGATCTCCTGGACCGGGCGCACCCGCGAACTGGTCGACATCGCCAGGCTCGCCCGGGAGAGCGGCGCCGTGGTGCTGGGCATCACCGCGCCGGACTCCCCGCTGGCCCGGGAGTGTAGCGAGACCCTGGAGGTCGCCACCCCCGAGGACACCGACTATTACATGCCGATGACCTCGCGGATGATCCAGCTGGCACTGATCGACGTGCTGGCCACCGGGGTGACGCTGCGTCGCGGCGAGGACTTCCTCGGCCACCTCAGGAAGATCAAGGAGAGCCTCAGGCCAACGCGCTACCCGGACAATAATGGCTGACGCTTCGGTTCTCGTCCCTTCCGCCTCCCCTGCAGACCGCTGCCCCAGCACAACCCCGCCCCGCCGGCGTCCGACGGGGCGGCGTGTCGACTGCGCCCGACAGAGGGCCATGCTCGGGCCCCGCGTGGCTAGAAGCTGTAGCCCTTGCCGCCGATGGCGGCGGTGACGGTCACCTCCACCTTCAGCTCGTCAGAGGGCATGGGGGCGCACACACAGGTACGCGCCGGGGCATGGCCGGTGGGCACCCAGGCGTCCCATACCGCATTCATGGCGGCGACATCGTGGCCATCCTTGAGGTAGACAGTCGCGGTGAGCAGGTTCTTGCGGTCGCTGCCGACCTCCTTGAGCAGGGCATCCACGCGCGCCAGCATGCTCTCGGTCTGCGCGGTGATGTCGCCGTGGCGGGCCTCGGGGCCGGCCACCTGGCCGCACAGGTAGGCGATACCGTTGTGGATCACGGCGCGGCTCATGCGCGCCTTGGTGTCGTAACGGTTGATAGTCATGGGCTGTCTCCTCGCCGCCTCATGGAAGGGAGAGCCGATTATGGCCGCTGTGCCGGTCAGCGTCGATGCCCTGGCCATCGCCGACATGCCGGCCTTCCTGGTGGCTGGCCCAGGGCCTGCTCGGGGAACTCAAGAGCTCGCCGTGACAGATGACGACGCCCCGGGCCGAGGCGGCAGCGGGGCGTCGTAGCGGTGAGGAACTGGCGTAACGCCGTCAGCGCAGCAGCAACACCGGCCCCCTGGCCTTGCGCAGCATGGCGGTGGTGGTGCTGCCCACCAGCAGGTGGCGGATGCGCGAGTGGCCGTAGGCGCCCATCACCAGCAGATCGATGCCGTGCTCCTCCAGGTAGGCGCGCAGGGTCGCCTCCACCTCGCCGGCGCGGATCGCCCCCTCGGCCGCGTGGCCGGCATCCGTCAGCGTCTTGAGCGCCCAGTCGAGCTGGGAGCGGTTGTCGCCGGTCTCGGCGCCGACGATCACCACATGCACCGGCACGCCCGCGAAGAGGGGGCTCTTGGCCAGCATCTCCACCCCCTTGCGGGTGGTCTTGCTGCCGTCGAAGGCCAGCATCACCCTCTCGGGCCGCTTGAAGGTGTGGGGCACCATCAGGATCGGCCGGTGCAGGCTGCGCACCACCCGCTCAAGGTTCGAACCCAGGTGGCCGCTGTCCTGGTGGGCGGTCTCGCCGCGCTTGCCTACCACCAGCAGGCGGATCTCCTCCTGGAGCTCCTCGAGGGTCTCCACCAGGGTGCCGTTGCGCTGGCGACCGGCGGGCTCGGCCACGCCGTTCGCCACCGCGCGCTCCCTGGCCGCCTTGAGCATCAGCCGGCCCTGCTCCTGGGCCACCCTGGCGCGTCGCTCGTCGAGCTGGGAGAGCTCTTCCAGAAGGTGCTCCCGCGCCCCCAGTCCGATATTGCCGGAGAGGTCCGCCTCGGCGGTCTGGGGGTGGTTGTCGTTCACATGCAGGAAGGTCAGCGGAGCCCCCAGCGCCAGGCTGGCCCAGGCGGCGTAGTCGCACACTCCTTCCGAGAACGTCGAGCCGTCGATGGCGGCCATTACCTGTTCGGTCATCGTCTTGTCCTGATACTGGCGTATTGGGTCATGGTGTCACGTTCTCCCTCATCGTGGCGGGCGTCAATGACCGCCCATCAGCTTCTCCACCGCCTCGGGGTCGTCGTGCACCGCGTAGCGGTCGACGATGGTGGCGCTGGCCTCGTTGAGGCCGATCAGTTCCACCTCGGTGCCCTCGCGGCGGAACTTGATCACGATGCGATCCAGCGCCTGGACGGCGGTGATATCCCAGAAGTGGGCGCGTGACAGGTCGATGGTGACCTTCTCCACCGTTTCCTTGAAGTCGAAGGCATTGCCGAAGCGCTCGGAGGAGGCGAAGAACACCTGGCCTACCACCGTGTAGATCCGGCGCCCCTCTTGCGGCGTCTCGGCGCCAACGTAGAGAATATTGCCCACCTTGTTGGCGAAGTTCATGGCGGCGAGCAGCACGCCGACGAAGACGCCGATGGCCAGGTTGTGGGTACCGACGGTCACCACCACGGTGGCCACCATCACCAAGTTGGTGCTCATCGGGTGCTTCCTGAGGTCCTTGATGGAGCTCCAGCTGAAGGTACCGATGGAGACCATGATCATCACCGCCACCAGGGCCGCCATTGGGATCTGCGAGACCCAGTCGGCGAGGAATACCACCATCAGTAGCAGCACTACGCCGGCGATCAGAGTGGAAAGGCGCGTGCGGCCACCCGACTTGATGTTGATCACCGACTGACCAATCATCGCGCAGCCCGCCATGCCACCGATCAGGCCGGTGCCGATATTGGCCAGGCCCTGGCCCTTGCACTCACGGTTCTTGTCGCTGGGCGTGTCGGTGAGGTCATCGACGATGGTGGCGGTCATCATCGACTCGAGCAGGCCCACCACGGTAAGCATGATCGAGTACGGCAGGATGATCGCAAGCGTCTCGAGGGTCAGCGGCACCTCCGGCCACAGGAACACCGGCAGGCTGTCGGGCAGCTCGCCCATATCGCCGACGGTGCGGATCTCCATGCCGGTCAGCAGGTAGACGGCGGTAAGCACCAGAATACAGACCAGCGGCGAGGGAACCGCCTTGCCGATCTTCGGCAGGTAGGGAAAGCCATAGATGATCGCCAGGCCTGCCGCGGTCATGGCATACACATGCCATGTAACACCCGTCAATTCGGGAAGTTGGGCCATGAAGATCAGGATCGCCAGGGCGTTGACGAAGCCGGTGACCACCGAGCGCGACACGAAGCGCATCAGGTCGGCGAGGCGCAGATACCCGGCCAGGATCTGCAACACGCCGGTGAGCAGGGTGGCAGCCAGCAGGTACTGCAGGCCGTGCTCCTTGACCAGGGTGACCATCAGCAGCGCCATGGCCCCGGTGGCCGCCGAGATCATCCCCGGTCGACCGCCGGCGAAGGCGATGATCACCGCCATGGAGAAGGAGGCGTAGAGGCCGACCTTGGGATCGACCCCGGCGATGATCGAGAAGGCGATCGCCTCGGGAATCAGCGCCAGGGCGACGACGATACCCGCCAGGGTGTCGCCCTTGAGGTTGGAGAACCAGCTCTGTTTCATCGTTTCGTACATGCTGCGGTCCAGTCAGGGGAATGGATGGGCCGTGAGGCGTCGGAGTCCTGTCGTCCACATGCCCTCTCCGACACCTGTCAGGAGGGTGCTGTCGCCTCAGAAGGACGGCGGCGAGGGCGTGAATCACGAACAGTGAGGCGCACAGGGGCGCAAGTGACATCATGATGATGTCAAACGATGACGCACCGAAGACGGCGGCATCGCCGGGAGATAGGAGGGGGTGCGCTAGGGCGGAGTGGCCAGCCCTGCCAGGGGGGTCATCATGTGCTTGGGGTTCATAAGACGGAGATCCATGGGGTGCGTGCGCCAGGAGCGCGGAATTCTAGCAGAACTCATGCTGCGCCGCACCCAACGCCCGCCGACGGCGCTCGACCCGCCGGTCCACCAGCCCCTTCACCAGCAGACTACCCAGCACCAGGGCGCCGCCGGCGAAGGCCGCCGGGCTCGGGCGCTCGCCGAGCAGCCACCATACCCAGAGGGTGCCGACCACCACCTCCAGTAGCATCAGCAGCCCCACCTCGGCGGCGGGCAGGTAGAGCGGACCACGCTGGATCAGGGTGAACCCCAGCGGCAGCAGCACCAGGCAGAGCACCACCAGCCACAGCAGTGAAGGGCCGGAAGGCAACTCGACACCGGGACCAAGCAGGCCATAGAGCCCCGCGGCGACCGCCACGATCAGCCCGGCCAGGGTGAGCATGGGGCTCATGTCGACCCCCGGCCGGGTGCGCGCCAGGGTGAAGTTGGCGGCCAGGGCCGTGGCGGCGAGCAGCGCGAAGCCATTGCCGAGCCAGGAGCCCGAGCCGGCATCATCCAGGGCGATCAGCGCGATGCCGACCAGGCAGGCGAGGATCGCCAGCCAGGTGCGCCGGGGCAGGCGCTCATCCAGGAAGCACCGGGAGAGCAGCGCGGCGATCAGCGGCGCGCCGGCCAGGATCATCAGCACGTTGCCGCCGCGGGTGTACTGGTTGCCCAGCACGAAGCCGAAGGTGGAGAGGCTGAAGAGCAGCGCCACGCCGATGCCGGTCCAGCCGCAGCGGCGGTAGGCGGCGAGCGCCCCGCGCCCGTGGCGGGCGACGACGATGGCGATGAACCCGAGCGCGGTGAGCAGCCCGCGCCAGATCAGGATCTCGGCGTCGGGCAGGCCGATCACCTTGATCAGCAGGGCGTCGGGGGAAATGATCAGGGCGCCGCCGCCGGTCATCAGCAGGCCCTGCTGGCGGAGAGAAAGGGGAGCGGGGCTCAAGGCAACCTCGATTATCGCGATGGGCCCCTCAGCATGCCACGGCCAGCCGGCCGTGGCATCAGCGGGTCAGGAAGCGCTGCCGTCCTCAGGCGCCTGGCCTCCCGTGCGTGCCTGGGCGGCCGGAGAGGCCTTGAGGTGGCGGAAGGCCTCCATGATGTCCATGGGCAGCGGGAAGACGATGGTGGAAGCGTTCTTGTTGCTCATGTCGCTCATGGTCTGCAGGTAGCGTAGCTGCAGCGCCGCCGAGTTCTCGGCCATGACGTTGGCGGCCTCGACCAGCTTGCGGGAGGCCTGCAGTTCGCCCTCGGCGTGGATCACCTTGGCGCGGCGCTCGCGCTCCGCCTCGGCCTGGCGGGCGATGGCGCGGATCATGCTTTCATCGAGGTCGACATGCTTGATCTCGACGTTGGCCACCTTGATGCCCCAGTTCTCGGCGGAGCTGTCGATGATCTCCTGGATATCATCGTTGAGCTTGTCGCGCTCGGAGAGCATCTCGTCGAGGTCGTGCTTGCCGAGCACAGAGCGCAGGGTGGTCTGGGCCAGCTGGCTGGTCGCCTGGGTGAAGTTCTCGACCTGGATGATCGCCTTCTCGGGATCCACTACCCGGAAATAGAGCACCGCGTTGACCTTGACGGTGACGTTGTCCCGCGAGATCACGTCCTGCTCGGGCACGTCCATGGTGACCACCCGCAGGTCGACCACCTCCATCTTCTGGATGCCGGGGATGATGATGATCAGCCCCGGCCCCTTCACCGACTGGAAGCGCCCGAGGAAGAAGACCACCCCGCGCTTGTACTCCGGCAGGATGCGGATCGAGGCGGCGAGCAGCATCACCACCAGGACGACCGGTACGAGATAGGAAATCAGCATGGTTGCCTCTCCTCACTGGGTGTGGCAACGGCGGTCGCCGTCACCGACTAACGTCATTCGGATGGCGCCTCGGGCACCACCTCCAGGGTCAGGCCGTCCACCGCGGTGACCCGTAGCGTCTGGTCCCGGGTCACCGGCTCGTCGCTGCGGGCGTTCCAGCGCTCGCCCATCAGGCGCACATGGCCGCTGCCGGTGAAGTCCTCCAGCGCCACGGCCTCATGCCCGACCAGCTCCTCCTGGCCGGTGCGGGCGCGCCGTCGGCGCAGTCCGGCGAAGCGCATCAGCACCCATAGCATCAGCGCCGAGGCGATCAGCGCCACGCCACCGATCAGCGGCAGCGAGAGTCTCAGATTCTCCGCGTCCATCAGTATCACCGATCCAATCACGAAGGCGGCGATGCCGCCGATGCCGAGGATGCCGAAGCTGGGCATCAGCGCCTCGCCCACGATCAGCGCCAGTCCCACCAGGATCAGGGCCAAGCCGGCGTAGTTCACCGACAACACCTGGAAGGCGAACAGCGCCAGCAGCAGGCAGATGATACCGATGGTGCCCGGCACCAGGCTGCCCGGGTTGGAGAGCTCGAAGATCAGCCCGTAGAAGCCGATGATCATCAGGAAATAGGCGACGTTGGGGTCGGTGATCACCGACAGCAGCTCGGTGCGCCAGTCGGGATCGAAGCGCTCGATGGCGAGCCCCGCGGTGGACAGGGTGCGCTCGCCGTCGTCCATCACCACCTTGCGCCCGTCGATCTTCTCGAGCAGGTCGTCGAGGTCTCGGGCCACCACGTCGATAACGTTCTCCTCGAGTGCCTCCTCGGCGGTGAGGTTGACCGCCTCGCGCACCGCCGCCTCGGCCCAGTCGGCGTTGCGTCCGTGGCGCTCGGCCAGGCTGCGGATATAGGCCACCGCATCCTCCAGTACCTTGCGCTCCATGGCGGTCTCACCGCGGCGGGGCTCGTCGCTCGCCTCCTCGGCGGCGCCCTCTCCCTGGGTGCCATTCTCTCCCTCGGCGCCACCCTGACCCTCGACGTTGTCGCCCTCGCCGCCCTCCTCGGGCGACGACTCGTCGCCGCCGAGCCCCGGCAGGCCACCGCCCCCCAGCTGCACCGGCGTGGCCGAGCCGAGATGGGTCGCCGGCGCCATGGCGGCAACGTGGCTGGCGTAGAGCAGGTAGGTCCCGGCGCTGGCCGCCCGGGCGCCGGCCGGCATGACGTGGATCGACACCGGCACCTGGGAAGCGAGCATGTCGCGGATCATGTCGCGCATGGCGGCATCCAGGCCGCCGGGGGTATCCATCTCCACCACCACCAGCTCGGCGTCCAGCTCGGCCGCGCGCGCAAGCCCCCGCCGGAAGTAGTCCGCGGTGGCGGGGCCGATGGCACCCTCCACCGTCATCACCAAGGCCGTACGGTTGCCCTGCTGGGCCTGGCCCGCGGCCTGGCCGACCAGCAGCAGGGCGCCCAGCACCAGGCAGGCGAGGCTGAACAGCAGCAGGCGGCGCCCGGTGGGGGCGGCGGAGAATCGGTTCATGGGATCATCCCTGCGCGGCTTCTCTGGGCGGGTAGGCGTCTCTCAGGGTGAGAGTCCCGTCACGCCGGCGGGTTCACGCCGACGGATACCCTCAGCGTAGGCGGCGGGCGACCGGGCTGGCAAACCCGTGTCGCCGGACGCGACAGCCTGCCGCGCCCGGCGACACGGCCGCTTCACGGGGAGTGGCGCACTGCACGGGGCACGGGTCAGAGGTCGTGGGACTCGCCGGCGAAGCGGCGCTGCACCTCGACCACATAGGCGGCGAGTGATGTCAGCTCCTCGCTGCCCCAGGCCAGCGGCTCGGCCTCCATGGGGGCCACCATGCAGATCTGCACCATCTCGTCGGCGTGCACCTGATTCATGCCAAACTGGTTGTCGGCCATGGCCACCCGATGGGGGAAGGGCTGCGCGAAGGTCGCCAGGTAGCCGATATCATTGCCGTCGCTGCCGTGGCAGCTGGCGCAGGCCAGGCCGTTGCCGCTCAGCGAGGTGTCGTAGTAGAGCGACTCGCCTCGAGCCAGCAGTTCGGCGGGGTTGGAACCGCTTTCGCTGTAGGCCGGCACATGGCCTTCGGGGCGGCGCACGGCCTCGGCGCTGGCGGCCTCGCCTTCCGCTTCACCCTCCGCTTCACCTTCACCCTCCGCCTCACCTTCGGCTTCTGCCTCGGATTCAACTTCTGCTTCGGCTGCTGCCTCTCCTTCGGCTTCACCTTGCGCTTCCGCCTGGGCCTCGGCGCCTCCCTCGGCATAGGCACTGGAAAGGAACCAGGCTCCCTCCCGTGCCTCGGGGGTGGCCTCGGCATCCACCAGGGATATGCCTCCCGCGGCCAGGGCGAGGATCGGGACGGTACCGGCCAGGCCGCGACCCAGCCGGCTCAGCAGGCGACGGCGTTTGTCGTTATCGTATGTCATATGCACTCTCCTTCATGACTTCCCAAGAAACCCAAAGCTTGTTCGAATCGGGGAGTGACGCTACCCCGGGCCGCCATGCTGTGGCGGTGAGTCTTGGTCTACCGACAAGGCAATTCCTTACGCCCCTGACCTACCGGCTGTAAGGAGTCACTGCCTGACCCGACAATCAACTCACCCTGTTGCCAACCGCGAGGAGCCTGATGACGCCGACCCGCCACGCCTGCCCCGAGCACGCCCAGGTATCGTGCGACCCGACGCTTGCCGAGGCGCTGTCCCGAGCGCTCGCCGAGACGGGGCACGATCGCCGGGTGAGCGCGCTTCGCCCCATGGCCGACACCGGCCTGGCCCACCACCACCTCTGGCTCGAGCGCCACGGCGAGGACTGGGTGGCCCGGCTGCCCAAGCAGAGCCAGATGGATCTCGCCCCCGGGGAGAACCTCGACTACCAGGCCGCCTGCTTCACCCGGGCCGCCGCAGGCGGCCATGCCCCGGCACTGCACGGCGTGCTGCCCCCCTCGGCGACGCTGCCCCGCGGTGGCCTGCTGGTGGAGGCCGTGCGCGGCCGCCCGGCGCGGCTGCCCGAGGACCTGCCGGCCATCGCCGAGGCGCTCGCCGCCCTGCACGCCCTGCCGCTGCCCGAGCCGGCGTCGCGCCCCCCGCTACTGGCCCCCGCCGACCCGTGGCGCGCCATGCGTGACGAGGTGGCCGCCCAGGCCGAACACCTCGACGACGCCGGCCTCTCCCCCGCGGTGATCGCGGCGCTTCGCGAGGAGCTTGCGGCGCTGCCCGCACGGCTCGGCGACGACGCCATGGCCGAGCCGCGACTGATCAGCTTCGACGCCCACCCGGGCAACTTCCTGGTCCGCGACGACGGCCGCGCCGTGCTGGTGGACCTGGAGAAGTGCCGCTACGGCCTGCCCGGCTTCGACCTGGCCCACGCTAGCCTCTACACCTCCACCACCTGGGACCCGGCCAGCCATGCCGTGCTGGAACTGCCGGCGCTGGCCGACTTCCACCGCCGCTGGATGGCCCGCACCGGCCTGCACTCGGTCGACACCCTGCTCTCCTGCCGCCGCGCCATGTGGCTGTGGTCGCTTACCTGGTGCGCCAAGTGGCGCGCCCGCCAATCCCGGGCCCGCGACGCCCGAACCCGCGGCGAGGACTGGTCCGCCGAACTCAGCGACGCCTCACTGATCGCCCATGTCCGCGACCGGGTCGACCATTACCTGACGCTCGCCACCATCGACCATGTCCGGCGCGAGTTCGACGCGCTGGACCATGCCCTGAAGAAGGACGCCTGATGCGCCACTCCCTTTCACGACTCGCCAACCTGCTGGGCGGCCTGGCCCTGGCCGCTCCCCTCGCCGCCAGCGCCGCCCCCGACCTCGCCGACTGGGACGCCGTGCGCGACGAGGCCCGCGGCCAGACCGTCTACTGGAACGCCTGGGGCGGCGACACCCGCACCAACGGCTACATCGCCTGGGTGGCCCAGCGCATGGCCGAGGCGCACGGCGTCGAGGTGGTGCACGTCAAGCTCGATGACACCAGCACGGCGGTCTCCCGGGTGGTGGCGGAGAAGGCGGCGGGTAACGTCGACGAGGGCAGCATCGACCTCATCTGGATCAACGGCGAGAACTTTGCCGCCATGCAGGAGCGCGAGCTGCTCTTCGGCCCCTTCGCCGAGGCGCTGCCGCACTTCTCCCTGACCCGCCCCGAGGCCAACCCCGAGGTGGTCACCGACTTCACCCAGCCCACCCAGGGCTACGAGTCGCCCTGGGGCAAGGCCCAGATCACCTTCTACTACGAGGCCGAAGAGGTGGCAGAGCCGCCCGGCAGCATCGCCGCTCTGCTCGACTGGGCGCGGGCCAACCCCGGGCGCTTCACCTACCCGCGCATCCCCGACTTCACCGGCAGCACCTTCCTCAAGCAGGCGCTGATCGCCCTGACCGACCAGCCAGAGGCGCTCTACGCGCCGGTGGAGAAGAGCGACTTCGCGGCGGTGACCGCCCCGCTGTGGGCGTATCTGGATGCCCTGCACCCGCACCTGTGGCGGGACGGCCGCCAGTTCCCCGACTCCGGCCCGGCGCTGCGTGGCCTGATGGGCGACGGCGAGCTGGCCCTGGCCTTCACCTTCTACCCCTCGGAGCCGGCGGCCGCCGTGGCGGACTTCGAGCTGCCCGAGAGCACCCGCAGCTACGTGCTGGACGACGGCACCCTGGGCAACGTCCACTTCGTGGCGATCCCCTTCAACTCGCCACACAAGGCCGGCGCCCTGGTGCTTGCCGACTTCCTGCTCTCCCCCGTGGCCCAGGCCCACAAGCAGGACCTCGCCGTGTGGGGCGACCGCACCGTGCTCGACGTCGCTCACCTGGACGAGGCGACCCGGTCGCTGTTCGCCATCGACGCGGAGAACCCCGCCATGCTGTCCCCCGAGGCGCTGCACAAGACCCTGCCCGAGCCGCACCCGAGCTGGATGACGGCGCTGCAGGCGGCGTGGCAGGCACGCTACACCGCCCGGTGAGGCCACACGGACAGGAATTCGGGAGGCATCGGCTGCCATGCTGCTACGGCTGACCCCGGCACTGATCGTCACCCTGCTGGTGGGGCCGATCCTGTCCGGGGTGGCGATGGTCCTGCTGCCGGCCTTCGGCTACCTGCCGGCGCTGGGCGGCGAAGGGTTGAGCCTGGCACCCTGGCGCGAGCTGCTGGCCCAGCCGGGGCTGGCCCGCTCGGCGGGGGTAAGCCTGGCCGCGGGCCTGGCCACCACCGCGGTGTCGCTGGCCGCGGTGCTGCTGTTCCTGGCCGGCGCCTCGGGCACCCGCCTCGACCGCTGGCTGCGCCGGGCGGTATCGCCGCTGCTGTCGTTGCCCCACGCCGCGGCGGCCTTCGGCCTCGCCTTCCTGATCGCCCCCTCGGGGCTGATCGCGCGGCTGCTCTCCCCCGGGCTCACCGGCTGGGAGCGCCCGCCGGACCTGGTGATCCTCCAGGACCCCTGGGGCCTCTCGCTGATGGCGGGGCTGATCCTCAAGGAGCTCCCCTTCCTGCTGCTGATGAGCCTGGCCGCCCTGCCCCAGCTCGATGCGCCCCGCCGCGTCGCCATGGCCCGTTCGCTTGGCTATCGCCCGACGCTCGCCTGGCTGAAGACGGTGGCCCCGGCCCTCTATCCGCTGATCCGGCTGCCCGTCTACGCGGTGATCGCCTTCGCCACCTCGGTGGTGGACGTGGCGATGATCCTGGGCCCCAGCCTGCCACCGACGCTGGCGGTGGCGGTGCTCGAGTGGTTCCACGACCCGGACCTCTCCAAGCGCTTCCTGGCCGCGGCGGGCGCCGTGCTGCAGCTGGGCGTGACGCTGGCCGCGCTGGCCCTGTGGTGGGCCCTGGAGTGTCTGGTGCGCCGGCTGGGGCGGCGCTGGCTGGTGAACGGGGCGCGCCGGCGGGGGGATCGCCTGCTGCGCCTGACCGGGCGCGGCGCCCTGCTCGCCACCACCCTGGCCGCCGGCCTGGGCCTCGGTGGCCTGGCGCTCGCCTCGCTGGCCGGCTTCTGGCGCTTCCCCGCGGCGCTGCCCGACCCGTTCACGCTGCAGCACTGGCAGCGCGCCCTGCCCACCCTGGGCGGCCCCGTCGCCACCACCCTGCTGATCGCGGGGGGTGCCACCCTGCTGGCCCTGGTGCTGGCGCTGGCGGCGCTGGAGAACGAGCAGCGCGGCGCACGGCGGCCCGCGGAGGGGCGGATGCTGTCGGCGCTGACGCTGCTCTATCTGCCGCTGATCGTGCCCCAGGTCGCCTTCCTGTTCGGGCTGGTGGTGCTGCTCGAAGGCCTGGGGCTGCGCGCCCGGCTGGGGCTGGTGATCTTCGCCCACCTGCTGTTCGTGCTGCCCTACGTGTTCCTGTCGCTGGCCGAGGCCTACCGGCGCCTCGACCCGCGCTGGGCGCGGCTCGCCCTGAGCCTCGGCCACACGCCCAACGGCGTCTTCTGGCGGGTGCGCCTGCCGATGCTGCTGGCCCCGCTGCTGACCGCCGCGGCGGTGGGGCTGGCCGTGAGCATCGGCCAGTACCTGCCCACCCTGCTGCCCGGCGCCGGACGCGTCGCCACCGTGACCACCGAGGCGGTGGCCCTGGCCGGCGGTGGCAATCGCCGCGTCATCGGGGTCTGGGCGCTGGTGCAGGCCGCCCTGCCGCTGCTCGGCTTCGTCATCGCACTGGGCCTGCCGCGGCTGCTATGGTCGAACCGTCGCGGCCTGCGAGGAACACCATGAACGAACCCACCGCCCTGCGCCTCGAGGAGGTGCGCATCGCCCTGGCCGGCAGGCCGCTGGTGGAAGTGGACGCCGAAATCGGCCCCGGCGAGGTGCTGACGGTGATGGGCCCCTCGGGGGTGGGCAAATCGACCCTACTGGCCTTCATTGCCGGCTTCCTCGACCCCGCCTTCGAGGCCGGCGGCCGCGTCAGCCAGGCGGGGCGCGAACTCACCGCCCTGCCCGCCGAGTCACGCGGCGTCGGGCTGCTGTTCCAGGACCCGCTGCTCTTCCCGCACCTCTCGGTGGCGGGCAACCTGCGCTTCGGCATGCCGCGTCGCGAAGGCGACAAGCGCGCCCACATCGACCAGGCCCTCACCGAGGTGGGCCTCGCAGGCTTCGGCGAGCGCGACCCCGCCACCCTCTCCGGCGGCCAGCAGGCCCGGGTGGCACTGCTGCGCCTGCTGCTCTCGCGGCCCGGAGCGGCGCTGCTCGACGAACCCTTCTCGCGGCTCGACCGCGCCCTGCGCCAGGAGACGCGACGGCTGGTGTTCGAACGCCTGGCCGAGGCCGGTCTGCCCTGCCTGCTGGTGACCCATGACCACGAGGACGCCGAAGCCGCCGGGGGGCCGGTGATCACCCTCGGCTGACGCGCCTCGGCTCGGCCTCTGCTCAACCTCGACGTGGGGACGGCGGAAGGGCTGGGTGTCGAGTGCCACGATCATCAGGTTGGCGGGCCAGCGCCGGTCGCAGGGCATCCTGAGGCATCAGTCGGGATCGCTTCGCCGCCAGGCGAAGTAGCGAGCCAGCCAGCCCAGCAGGCGCTCGGGCTTGTGGGCATTCTTCCACACCCCGGCGGTGGCCTTCACCGCTTCGCTGCGGGTCGGGTAGGGATGGATGATAGACAGCAGGCGGTTGAGCCCGATCCCCCGGGTCATCGCCAGGGTAAAGGAGGCCAGCATCTCGCCGGCCCCTTCGCCGACGATGGTGGCGCCCAGGATGCGGTCCCGGCCCGGCGGCGTCAGCACCTTGACGAAGCCCCGCGACTCACCCTCGGCCAGGGCGCGATCGAGCTCGCCCAGCGAGTAGCGGGTGACCTCGACGTCGATGCCCCGAGCGCGGGCCTCGCGCTCGTTGAGACCGACCCGCGCCACCTCGGGCGTCGTGAAGGTCACCGCGGGAAGCGCTCGGTAGCTCACCCGGAAGCGCTTCACCTCCCCGAACAGGGCGTTGACGGTGGCGTGCCAGGCCTGGTGCGCACCGGCATGGGTCAGCTGGAAGGGACCCGCCACGTCGCCGCAGGCCCAGACATTGGGAAGCACGCTGCGCAGCGTCTCATCCACGTCCAGGGTGCCATCGGCGCGGGTCTCCACCCCCAGGGACTCGAGCCCCATGCCCGAGACATTGGCCTGCCGCCCCACGGCCACCAACAGATGGCTGAACGGCAAGCACTCGAGGTCACCCCGGGCATCGCGCACCTCAAGCGCCACCCCCGCCTCATCCTCCACCACACGCAGCGCCTGGCGGCCGAGGCAGACCCGCAAGCCGTCCCCCTCCAGCGTCTGCTTAAGCGTGTCGGCGACCTCGGGGTCCTCTCGAGGCAGCAACTGGTCGGCGAATTCCACCAGGGTGACCCGGCTGCCCAGCATGGCAAGGCTCTGTCCCAGCTCGCAGCCGATCGGCCCGCCACCCAGCACCACCAGTCGTTCGGGAAGCGCCTCGAGTTGCCAGAGGTTATCGGAGGTCAGCACCTTCGCCGATTCGATGCCGGGCAGCTCGGGCACCCGGGGCCGTGCCCCGCTGGCGATGATCACGTGGCGCGTGGTCAGGGTGCGCTCCCCCTCGGGGGTCGCCACCCGCACCTGCCAGGGGCTCGTCAGCCGGGCGTCGCCCGCGACCACGTCCACGCCCAGGCCCTCGTAACGCTCGGCGCTGTCGTGGGGCTCGATGCGCGCGATGGCGCCGTGCACATGGCCCATCACGGCGGCGAAATCCACGCTGGGTTCGCCCACCCGAACGCCATAGCGCGCCGCCTGGCGGATCTCCCGTAGCGAGCGGGCGGCCCGGATCAGTGCCTTGGAGGGCACAC
This sequence comes from Halomonas sp. SSL-5, assembly GCF_030708455.1. Classification (GTDB taxonomy): domain Bacteria; phylum Pseudomonadota; class Gammaproteobacteria; order Pseudomonadales; family Halomonadaceae; genus Halomonas. The sequence goes on along the minus strand of NZ_JAUYWF010000001.1, from coordinate 340,930 downwards.
AGCCGGTATTGAGACAATCGCCGCCCAGGCGCTCCCGCTCCACCAGGGTCACCCGGGCCCCCACCGCGGCGGCAATGTAGCTCGCCACCAGCCCCGCCGCCCCGGCGCCGATCACCACGATGTCACGATCGAAACGCCTGGGGCGCCGATGCTTTCGCGCCAGAGCCCGGCGCCGAACCAGCGCCACGCCTCCCTTGGCCAGCCAGGGAAAGAGGCCGATCAGCGCGAAGGATGCCAGCAGCGAGGGGGAGAGAATGTCGCTGAGCGCCTGGAGCTCTGCCAGGGCACTGCCGGCATTCACGAAGACGGCGGTGGCCGGCAGCATGCCCAGCTGACTGACCCAGTAGAAGGTGGTGAGGCGCATGCGCGTCAGCCCCATCACCAGATTGATCACGAAGAAGGGGAAGAGCGGTATCAGGCGCAGAGTAAAGAGGTAGAGCGCCCCCTCACGACGAATGCCGGCATTGATGCGCTTCAGCTGGCGGGCATAACGTCGCTCCAGCGGCGCGCGCACCAGGGTCCGCGCGATCAGTGCCGCCAGGGTCGCCCCGATAGCGCTGGCGAAGGAGACGATCAGCAAGCCCCAGACCAGGCCGAAGAGGGCGCCGCTGAGTAGCGTCATCAGCGTGGCCCCCGGCAGCGAGAGCGCCGCCATCACCACGTAGAACAGGAAGAAGCCGCCGACCACGGTGAGCGGTTCTCGCTCCAGCCAGGCGTGGAAGCGCGACTGTTCTGCCTGGAGGGTTTCGAGGGTCAGGTAGTCGCTGGCACCCGACAGAAAGAAGGCTGCCACCAGGGCAGCGATGATCACAAGCAGCAGCAGGCGGCGAGAACGCATCGTATCTCCTTGGAGCCTGATAAGTGTGGACCTGAGTCGCCGACTGTCCGGTATCCTTACATCGTTCGATGACCGCCCAAGGATGCCGGCGAGAAGCGCGTATCGGATCGGTAAGGATGCGCGCATCCCGGCGACCAAGCCACCCTGGCCCTGGCCGACACACCCACCAGAGGGAGAATGACCGTTCCAACCCTGAGCCTGATCCTCCCGGTGCTTGACGAGGCCGCCACCCTCGAGTCGACCCTGACCGCCCTGGCGCCGCTGCGCCGGCGCGGCATGGAGGTGATCGTGGTCGACGGCGGCAGCCGTGACGCCAGCGTGGCGCTGGCCGAGCCGCACTGCTCCCGGGTCGTGAGCTCCTCCGCCGGGCGCGCCCGACAGATGAACCACGGCGCCGCCGCGGCCCGGGGGGACATGCTGCTCTTCCTGCACGCCGACACCCGGCTGCCCGAGAGTGCCGACACACATATCACCCGCGCCCTGGCCGCCGGGCATCGCTGGGGACGCTTCGATATCCACCTGGAGGGGCGCAGCCGGCTGCTGCCGGTGATCGCCCGGGCCATGAACCTGCGTTCGCGGCTGAGCGGCATCGCCACCGGCGACCAGGCGCTGTTCATGAGCCGCGAGGCGTTTGCCGCGGTGGGCGGCTTCCCCGACCAACCGCTGATGGAGGACATCGAGATGTCGCGCCGACTGAAGCGCCTCTCGGCGCCCGCCTGCCTACGCCAGCGGGTGACGAGCAGCGGGCGGCGCTGGGACAGCGAGGGCCCCTGGCACACCGTGTGGCGCATGTGGCGGCTGCGTTGGCGCTACTGGCGCGGCGCAGCCCCGGAGGATCTGGCTCGGGAGTATCGCCATGTGCGCTGAAGCGGTTCATGCCGAGGTCCGGCTGGCCATCCTGGCCAAGGCCCCGCTGCCCGGGCGGGTCAAGACGCGCCTGATCCCCGCCTGCGGCGCCGAGGAGGCCGCCCGGATCCACGCGACGCTGCTGCGCCACACCCTGGCGGTGGCCTGCGCCGCCCTGCCGCCATCGCGGATCACGCTGTGGACGGCCCTCGAACACGAGCACCCGCTGTTCGTCGAACTGGCCGCGCGGCACGGCATCGCCCGGCGCCCCCAGCCCGAGGGCGACCTGGGCGAGCGCATGTACTACACCCTCGCCCCGGGTCCGGCCATGGTGATCGGCAGCGACTGTCCCCCGCTGACCCCGGCGCTGCTGCGCCGCTGCGCCGAGGAACTCGCACGCCACGACGCCGTCTGCCTGCCCGCCGAGGATGGTGGCTACGCCCTGCTCGGCCTACATCAGGCCCATCCCAGCCTCTTCACGGGCATCGCCTGGGGCGGCGAGCGCGTGATGGCCCAGACGCGTCAGCGCCTCGCTGCCCTGGGCTGGCGGCTCGCCTGCCCCGCCACCGTCTGGGACCTCGACCGCCCCGAGGACCTCGAGCGCTGGCGCAGCATGAACTCGGTCGCTAGCCGCTGATTGCATCTTCTGCCGGCGTCTGCCACTTCAGACGGCAGGGGTCGAAGCCGGTCGTCAGCGTCGGCTTGACGATCTGGAAGTAGGGGGAAAGGTCGAAGTCCCGTGGCGTGAACAGCGTCGGATGACGCCGTCGGTAAACTGTCGACTCGGCCCCCGCCCCCTGCGGTCCCGGCTCGAGAATCGGCAGGATCGGATAGCGGATAGCCTGGAAGGCCTCGGCGATGAGGGTGGAGCAGATCGCGCGGGTGGGATCCCCACTTCCCAGGCTGAGCATGTCGCGACGAAAGCGGGCCGGCACCGGCGGCAGGGGCAGCAGGTAGCGGGCCAGGTCGAGGATATTGCGCAGGTCATAGCGGTGGCCGACACGCCTCAGGAGATGCGTGACAAGGCGCTCGATGGCGTCGTCGGTCAGCCCCACCGGGCGACAGACCCGCAGCGGGTAATCGGCGAACTCCCCGGGGCCTACCAGGCGAACCCCATCGACGAGGTCGGCCTCGATGAAGGCGCTCCCCGGAGGTCCCCCGGCCCGCTGGGCGGCGTCGGGGCCCACGAACAGCGCCGCATGGGACCAGCAGGACTGTGTCAGGTACTTGATGACCGTGCTCAACCGCGATGACCCTTCGACCAGCAGCACGTCGCCGACACGCAGGCAGGCCAGGGCCTCCCGACCTCCCGGCCCGTCGACCCGATGCCACGCCCTCGGCGTGGAGAGCCAGCAGCTCAGGTGGTAGCCACAGCGTTCCAGGGCACTCATACTCGAGCCTCCACGACGGATTCACTGCCTCAACACGACAGGCAGCGCATTGGACTGTGTCGCGCGAAGCCGGCCAGGCTTACGCAAACCGCCCGCCAATGTGGCGACTCACCGACGTTCAATGGTCAGACTAAAAATGCACCCGCTCCCTGTAAGGGACCAGCTTGGGCGACGACCCAAGGTAATGGACACCGTACCCATAGGCCCTCGTGGCTCTAACGAAGGAGCCTGTTTGAAATGACCGACCACATTACTATCGAGGACGCTCCTATCGACGATGATCGCCCCACACGCATGGAGCGTCTTTCATCGGTAAGACCCAGACTCCTTTCATTTGCCAGGATGCATTTGCGAGACAATGCACTGGCGGAAGATTCCGTGCAGGAATGCCTGATGGCAGCCATCGAGAAAGACGCCACCTTTGCTGGGCGCTCCGGGTATGAAACATGGGTATTCGGCATCCTGAAATACAAGATACTAGACATCATGCGCTACCAGAAACGACAAGGAAATTTCCAGCCTTTCGATGAAGAGTGCGAGGATGATGCCATTGATCGACAGTTTCAGCTCAACGGCCGTTGGAACGAATCTTCACGCCCAGCCAAGTGGGGAGAACCCGACACCGTATTCGAGAATCAGAATTTCTGGAGGGTCTTTGACGCCTGCATGATCGCCCTGCCCGACAACATCGCCAGGGTCTTCTCGTTGCGAGAACTGATGGGACTATCTACAGACGAAATCTGCCAGACATTAAATATCAAGGAAAACAACTGCTGGGTCATTCTGCACCGGGCCCGTTTGCGCCTACGCCAATGTATCGAGGAAGGTTGGCTCGAGGGAGAAAAGTGATGATGATGTGCAAAGAGGCTACACGTTTGATGTCACTCAAGCAGGATCGCCCCCTGACCTTCCAGGAAAGGGTGTCGCTGCGCATACACCTTTCGATGTGCGGTGCCTGCAGGGAATGTGACAGGCAGTTCATTCTATTGCACAAGGCAGGGGACAGGCTACGTACCGACCTCGATGAAGCGGACCGGTAAGATGATACGGACTGCCAAGGGGTCAGGCCATGTCCGACACTGGCGACGCTTTCCGGCTTTTCAGACGAGGCCTAGACTTGTGATCTTTAGCGTCCAGGCTGCAGGGTTACCACAAGGATATCTCACGGTTCCGTAACATCACCCGGATCCGGAAAAACCGAACCCGGGTGAAGCAAGGCGCTGAGATTATTCCATGAATCAAGACATTACAAGTACGGATCGACACTTACCTTGACTCCCCCTCATTACAGCCACCAATGACGAAGGGCTTCTCGAGTCTTATCTCCAAAGGCCGACACTACGCCATCGCCCTCATCACGTACTGAGCCTACCAGGTCAAGCCTGTTTTCCTGGCGGGCTTCACTCAGTTGGGAAACATTGCTCTCGGCTGTCTCACTGATCTGCTTTCGACGCTTCTCCATGTACTCTGAATCCATTGCCATCAGCGCTCCAGACCCCAGAAACATCGTCAAGGAAGCCAACACTACCATTACCTTTTTCATGACACCACCTCCGCTGTCAGTTGACTAACAAGACCTTTGAAAGGTCTTGTTAGTTGGTAATTGAAAGCGGCACTTCCTTACATCGACCCGGATACACTCCTCGGCTATATCATCTGGACAAAGAGCCTTTCATGGAACATCTATCAGACGAACCACCCCCTCAGGGGGCTCACTTCGAGACGCGGTCGGCGATGGCCGCGAAGACATCATCCAGCTCCTCGGCGATCGTCTCCAGTGCTTCTCCATCCTCCCCGATGTAGGGCGCGAGCACATGGCTCGGCGTCTTCCACGAGAGGGTGGCACTGCCATCGTCCTCCTCGGTGACATAGAAGCGCATCGGCGCCTCGATCATCGCCGGCACGCTGAGACGCAGGATCTCCACCGCGTAGTCGTTGCGAAACACGCCGACGACCCGGTTGCCGGGGATGGTAACGCCTCGGCTGGCGGCAGCCTCGGTGGGGCCGGCCTCGGTGACGACGAACATCCCCTCCGCCTCGACGGCGGCCTTGAGCTCTTCGAGCAGCATGGGGTAGGACATCGAGGTGGCGTGGACTTCCCAGCCCTGCTCGGGCCACTCCGTCTCGGCGACCAGCGGGGCGGCGAGAAACGCCGCGGTCACACCGATAGCCGCCGTGATACAGGATAGTGTCTTCATGCAGTCTGTCTCCTTGGGGTGATGGCCGTTGGGGCGATCACCTCGTCGCTCTGCCGACGCCAGTGTCGGAGCGTGGAGGGGTGCACGCCGAAATCATCGGGCAGCGCCACCCCGAGTTGCTGCGCCAGTAGCCCCAGCAGGGCCATGTGGTGCACGGCATGACTGGTCAGGAAGGCCAGTTCACGAGCCAGGCTGGTGGTCAATGACAGGCTGACACCGCCCTCCTCGACCGGGTAGGTCAGCTGCAGCGGGGTCGAGGAGTATTCGGTCAGGCGTTCCAGCCCGTCGCGGATCTCGAATAGCCGCTGCAGGGCCCGGGCCGGCTCCCGCTCGAGGACGGGGTCCCGATCACGGGTCTCGTAGTCGATGCGACCCGCCCCGCCGCCCTCCAGCAGGGCCTGGTAATGATCGAGGATATGGCGCAGGTGGCGTCCCAGGGTCTGCTTGCCCTCGGCGTCGAAGGCATGCCGATACTGCGCCGGTGAGAGCACCGCCAAGAACGCCTCCAGCTGCTGGAGGCTCCAGAGGCTCTCATCGACCAGGGCGTCGAGGCAGGGTGGTGGGTGGGTCTCGCTCATGGGCTCACACCTCCGGTAATGGCGACGCCGCACCGGCCTCAGGCCGGTGCGGCGGATGGTCGGCGTCAGTTAGCCCCTTCGCCTTCGGCCTCACCTTCAGCCTCACCCTCACCTTCACCTTCGGCGTGACCCTCGGCCTCGCCTTCAGCTTCGCCCTGAGCTTCCTCCTTGTCGTGGGCGCCGGCTTCGGCACCACCTTCCGCACCAGCTTCTGCTCCGCCCTCGGCATGGGCCTCGGCGAGCATCAGTGGGGCCTCCTGGCCGCTGGTGTAGGCGGGTGCGGTGGGCTCATCGGCCACCGCCTGCATCGCCGCACCGCTGGCCACCAGCGCAAGCGCGGGTGCCGCATGCCCCAATCGACGGCCGAGCCGCTCGATCAGGGTCCGGCGTTTCTCGTCTGTTTCCGTCATGACATGACCTCCGTCAGGATATCGCGGGCAGGGTCATTCCCTGCCCTCGGGCGAGAAGGCGGCACGCCTCCTCGACAGGGGCGCCGTGGCTCCCACTGTTCAGGCATCGACCGAAGCATCGGTCGTTTCTTCAAGATGGGCGCCGCCGCGGGCAACCAGCCGGGCGGCCAGCTGCTCCGGTGGCGCCTGGGTGTCGATGCGATGGCGCACCACGCCCTCCAGCCAGGCGTCGAGACGCGCCATCGCCGCGGCCGACGGCGACGTCTCGCCGGCGCCATGGGCCAGTGGTAGCAGCGCCGCGAGGGCGTCGAGCCGGCCCAGTGGTCGAGGCGCGTCGGTGTCATCGCCATCCTCCTGCATCACCACCAACGGCACGTCGCCGGCCGCGAGGGGCGGCGGCGTCCCGACTCGACGACCTGCCAGGGGCAGGCCCAGCGGCTCCAAGCGTACCTGCGCTCCCTCGAACACCAGACGCACGCCGCGGCTGACCTCTCCGGGCAGGGCGCCGAGTGCGTCGCCGCCCGCGGCCTTGTCGCACGCCACAAGCGCCGCCTGGCCGGAACTCGGCTGCCACCAGGCGAGGTCGAGCACCGTCTGTCCGGGGCTCGCGGCGAGGCACAACAGACGCGTGCCCAGCGCCGGTACCACCTCGGCCAGGGAGAGCCGGCTCGCCACCAGACGCCCACCCTCTGCCAGGGCGTAACCGGTCGACGAGGCGAGCACCGCCAGGAACGCAGACGACGCGCGGTCAGTGGTCTCCGACAAAACGGGAGAGAGCCACTCACCGAAGGCATGGCACAGGCGTCGCTCGACCGCCGCGTCAGGCAACATCAGGGCCCAGTCGCGGGCGTCGAAGCGCAGCCGCCAGCGGGACTGGCGCACCTCGACAGGCGCCTCGGCGTCACGCTCGACATCGCTCTCGTCCTCCCCCTGGGTCGGGTGCTGGCCCTGACAGAGCAGTCCCTCGCGGCACCACTCCCCCAGGGTCGACCACACCGTGTCGCGCAGGGTCTCCGTCGACGCCGGCGGGTCGCTCGCCTCGGCGAGGGCCTCCACAATGGCGTCGGGATCCAGGCCCTCGGTGGCCAGCAGCCAGATCAGCGCCGCCGCATCGTTGGGACGATAGAGCCGGCCGCTGTCGGCGGCATAGAGGGCCAGGTGGTCCTCCTCATGGAGCTCGGCCACGCGGCGCCGCATGAGTCGTGGCCGTGGCAATGCCCGCCCCACCAGGGCCTCGGCCAGGCTGAGGTCGGCCAGGCTCGGCAGCGAGAAGGCGGGCAGGTAGCGCTCCGGCTCGTCCGCCGGCAGCAGGCGCCGGAAGCCGCCGGCCCGGCTCTCCTCGGCCCGGGCCTCGGCCAGCAGGGTCGCGGCGTCGAGCCCCTCGGCCGGCGGGTGATCGCCGGCGACGTCCACCAGGCTCAGCATGTCGCGCACCAGTTCGCCCTTGATGCGCTCCTCGACGAGACCGCCATCCTCGGGGGCGGCGCAGGTACCCAGGGACGGGCTGAGGTTGCACTCCAGGATCCACGGCTTGAGGTCGGCATCGATCATGCAGTCGAGCCCCAGCAGTTCAAAGCCGCCGCGGGGGTCGGCGCCCACCTCCGCGGTGCGCGCGCGCAGGGCATCCACGGCAGAGATGGCGGTCAGGGTCACCAGGTCCTCGATACGCGCGAAGAGCCTGGCATCGTCATGGCCCTGGTCGCGCAACCAGGTGCGGTAACGCGCGAGGTCGATGAACTCCACCGGCACCTCGACGCGGGTGTTGAGCGCGTTGATATCGGGATTGGTGAGCTGGCTGAAGGGATTGTCGGCATCCTCGGGGTCCCAGGGCTCGGAGGCGAGCTTGGCGAAGCCCTGGTGGTAGAGGTAGACCCGCAGCGGGGTGAGCGAACTGACCAGCACATAGAGGCGCAGCACGTACTTGTGGCCACGGATGGTGTGGGGGCGGTCGAGGTAGGCCTGCACCAGGTGGTCCCGAGCCGTCGTCGCCTCGGCCACATCGCGCAGCACCCGCACGCCCTTGCCCTTGGAGGCATTGGTGGGCTTCTCGATCCAGCGCGCCTCGGGAACCGCCAGGGCCGCCAACTGCAGCGCCTGATAGGCGCGGGGCATGGTCCAGGCATGGGGGAAGAAGTCGAGCCGGGCGACCAGCGGGTGTGCCGCACCGAAGCCGTCGACCAGCCGCGCGCGCAGCGCCGACAGGCTCTCGTGCAGGCGACTCTTGACCGTCAGGGCGGCATTGCCGGGGATATGGTTGAGCTTGCGGTGTGGGGCGACGCGGCGAAACTGCACCGGCGGCGGCATACCGGTGACCCAGGCGGCGTCCCAGTTGGTCTCGTCACCCTCCTTCCACCCCTGCGCCTCCAGGGCCTCGCGAAAGAAGCGATCCTGTTCAGCGGCACGCTGGCCGCTCAGCCAGAAGCGGCGGGGGAACCTGTCCTGGCTCTTCTGCTGGGGCATGCGGAATCTCCTCCTGTCGTGCCGGCGGCCGATCATGGGCGTTACTGCTTGGTCGTCGCGATACGGCATCCCTTACAGACCTTACCCTACAGCCATAGCAACTCGGCGGGTGTCTGTCGCGTCCTTGAATTATGGATCAATTGGTACTAAATTCCATGCATGACACGTGGACGCCCCATCGCCTTCAGCCCCGACCAGGCCACCAGTGCCGCCATGCGAGTCTTCTGGCAGTACGGCTTCGAGGCGGCTTCGACCCGCGACCTACTCGAGGCCATGAGCATCTCGCGGAGCAGCCTCTATCAGGCCTTCGGCAACAAGGAACAGCTGTTCCTCGAGTCCCTGCGCCGCTATCGCGAGGCACTACTGGCACGCCTGCAGCGCCGACTGGACACCGCGCCCTCGGCCATGTCCTGCCTGGAAACGTTGTTCGGCGATACCGCCGACGAGGCAGGCAGCGAGCGCGCCGCCCTGGGCTGTTTGATCTTCAACTCCGCCACCGAGCTCGGCCAGCGTGGCGACCCGCCCGCCGAACATGCCCGTGAGAGCCTCGCCGCCATCAACGCGTTCTTTCAGCGCGCGGTGCTCCAGGCTCAGGCGGAAGGCGACATCGCCCTCGAGCGCGACACCGAGGCGCTGGCCGGCTACCTAACCATGGGCATGGCCGGGCTGCGCACCCTGCTCAAGAGCGGGGCCGACGCTCGCCAGGCCCGCCAGTCGGTGGACCTGTTGCTGGAGACCCTGAAGCGGCCCCCGCCGGATGGTTGAGTTTTTTTGCCACATATGGACCGATCGTTCCATATTTGGCGTATCGCGAAGTCCACGATCACCCGACCCGTTCGACCATCAGACCCGTTCGAAAGAAGGAGAACGCACCATGGCAGCCGACTACAAGATGAAACTCGAGCCTCAGACCCTCGACAACGCCGATGCCAAGGCCAGGCCACTGCTCGAGGGGGCCAACCAGAAGATGGGCTTCGTGCCCAACATGTACGAAGGCATGGCCAAGGCGCCGGGCGTGCTGAGTACCTACCTGCACGGCTACGAGCTGTTCCGCAACGACTCCGGCTTCACGCCACCCGAACAGGAGGTGATCTTCCTGACCATCAGCCGGCTCAACGGCTGCGGCTACTGCATGGCCGCCCACAGCATGCTGGCCGACAAGATGTCCAAGGTGCCGGCCGAGGTGCTCGAGGCGATCCGTGCAGGCAAGCCAATCCCCGATGCGCGCCTGGCGGCGCTGGCCGAGTTCACCCGGGTGATGTTCGAGAGCCGTGGCATGCCCGGCGAAACGGACGTCGAAGCGTTCCTGGCGGCGGGCTTCGAGGAGCAGCAGGTACTGCAGATCGTGCTGGCCCTGGCGGTGAAGACGCTCTCCAACTACGCCAATCACGTCAATCACACGGAACTCGACGATGCCTTCGCCGACCACGCCTGGCAGGGCTAAAGGCGTCGCCGGACCTCGCAAAGAGGGATAGCAGAAGTATTTTATATAACCGAAAAAACTAACTGTGTCAGGAAGCATTCTTGGCGAGGGAGCGCCGCTTCGTTGCAGCATGAAGCCCAACCCCATTCCTGACGAGGAGGATCCGCCATGAGATCCCGACTGATCATCGCCGCCGGTGCCCTGGCCGTGGCCGGCCAGGCCCACGCCCTGCACCCCTCCCCCCTGGTGGAGGCCGAATGGCTGAGCGAGCGCCTGGGCAGTGACGACCTGGTGGTGCTGGACGTGCGCTCGGCCATCGATGACGGTGGCGACCGCGATAGCTTCGAGGCGGCGCGCATCCCGGGCAGCCGCTACTCCAACTATACAGACGCCGGCTGGCGCGAGAGCCGCGATGGTGTGGCCGGACTGATGCCGGAGGTGGAGGCGCTGGAGACGCTGATCGGCGAGCTTGGCATCGACAACGACGATACCGTGGTGGTGGCCGCCGCCGGCACCGGGCCCACCGACTTCGGCAGCGCCGCGCGGGTCTACTGGACCTTCAAGGCGCTGGGCCATGACGAGGTGACGATCCTCAACGGCGGCGTCGCCGGCTGGCAGGCCCAGGGCTTCGAGGTCGCTTCGGGCAGCCCGAAGGCCGTCGCGGCCACCGACTTCGAGGGCAGCCTGCAGGAAGCGCTGCTGGCCACCACCGCCGAGGTAGAGGCCGCCCGCCAGGCAGACGACATCCTGGTGGATGCCCGCCCGGTGGACTTCTATCGCGGCGAGACCCAGTCCCCCGCGGCGCGGGCGCCGGGCACCATCCCCGGCGCGGTCAACCTGCCCCACCACGACGCCCTGGTCGAGCGCGGCGGCGCCTACTACCTGGACGCCGAGGCACTGAGGGCCAACATCGCCGAGCTGGACCTGCCCCCCGAGGCGCCCACCGTGGCCTTCTGCAACACCGGCCACTGGGCCGCCAGCGGCTGGTTCCAGCTCAGCGAGGTCGGTGGCCTCGAAGATGTCAGCATGTACGACGGTTCCATGGCCGAGTGGACCCGGGACGACGCGCGACCGCTGCACCTGGCGGAGCGCGGCATCGTCAGCGTAGGCGAACTGGTCGACTGAGCCAGCCACGCCCTGCGCTGCCCACAGGCACCGAGGCCCCGCGAGCAGAAGCTCGCGGGGCCTCGTCGTTCCTGCCTATCGCGTCAGCCGAGCCGCGAGGCCAGGGCGTCGAGATCGCTGACGGTGAGGTCGGGTTCGATGCCCCAGGGGTCGAACGGCGCCTCCGGGCTGCGCCGCACCCAGGCGGCGTGCAGGCCGGCATGGCGAGCCCCGATCACATCGAAGGCGTTGCTGGAGATCAGCCAGGTATCGCCGGGCTCGCTCTCGAGGCGGTGGCGCAGATGCGCATAGACCGCGGGGTCCGGCTTGAAGCGCTTGACCTCGTCGACGCTGACCACGTCGGCGAAGTGGCCGCGGATGCCGGCCTGGTCGAGCAGCCCCTCCACCGCCGCCGCGGTGCCGTTGGAGAAGGCCACGCAGGTCACACCGGCCTCGGCAAGGCGCGTCAGGGCGCCGGCGGCCTCGGGGAAGGCCGGCAACTCGGCGTACACCTGCATCAGGTGGTCGCGGTCGGTCTCGGAGAGGCCCGCCTGCAGGACGCGGTCGGTGAATATCAGCGCCTGCTCGGTGCACTGACCGAAGGGGACATAGGCGCCCATCAAGCCACGGCGGAAGCTGTACTCGAGCTGCTTGTCGCGCCAGCGCCGCGAGAACTCCGGCGCCAGCTCGGCCTTGCCCAGGGCGCCGAGGCGCCGCTCCAGTTCGGTGACCACCCCGTGGGTGTCGATCAGGGTGCCGTAGACGTCGAAGGCCAGGACCTCTGCCATGGGAAGCGCTCCTTCACTGCGGGTGGATGCTGCGAGGGTGTGCCAGCCAGGCCGGCAAGGCAAGCATTACGCCTCAACGACATCGCCGCGGGACGGGCCCGCGGCGATGTAGCGGCCGGAAGGCCGAGAGGGGATAAGTGCCGGATCAGGCGACGGGCGCGGTCACCGCCTTGAGGACCCCCTCGCGCACCAGCTCATCGGTGACGCGATCCACGGCACGACGGGCGCGAGCGACGATCTCGTCGACCTGGTCGCGGGTGGCGATCAGCGGCGGCGCGAAGCCGAGGATGTCGCCCTGGGGCATGGCGCGGGCGATCAGATTCTCGTCGAGCGCCGCGGCGGCGATGCGTGCCCCCACCTTGAGCGCCGGGTCGAAGTGCTCGCGCTTCTCCGGGTTGGCAGAGAACTCCAGTGCGGCCAGCATGCCCACGCCACGCACGTCGCCGACGATGGGGTGGTCGCCGAAGGCATCGGCCATGGCCCGCTGCAGGTAGGCGCCGGTCTCGGCGGCGTTCTCGGTCAGCTTCTCGCGCTCGATGATCGCCAGGTTGGCCAGCGCCGCGGCGCAACCCAGGGCGTGGCCGGAGTAGGTCCAGCCGTGGCCGATGGGGCCATACTCGCCGGTGCCCTGCTCCAGCACCCGCCAGACGCGGTCGCCGACGATGACGCCGGAGAGCGGCTGGTAGGCGCTGGTCAGGCCCTTGGCCACGGTGATCAGGTCGGGCTTGATGGCGTAGTGGTGGCTGCCGAAGTCGGCGCCGATGCGCCCGAAGCCGCACACCACCTCGTCGGCGATCAGCAGCACATCGTACTTGGCGAGCACCGCCTGGACCGCCTCCCAGTAGCCTTCCGGGGGCGGCACGATGCCGCCGGTGCCGAGCACCGGCTCGCCGATGAAGGCGGCCACGGTCTCCGGCCCCTCGGCCAGGATCATCTCCTCGAGCTTCGCGGCGCAGTAGCGTGAGAACTCACGCTCGCTCATGCCCTGCTGCTCGGCGGCGCGGTGATAGTAGAACGGCGCCTCGGTGTGCAGGATGCCTTCGAAGGGCAGGTCGAACTGGTCGTGGAACGCCTTGAGGCCGGTGAGCGAGCCGGTGGCCAGGCCCGAGCCGTGGTAGCCACGCATGCGCGAGATCACCTTCTTCTTCTGCGGGCGACCGAGCACGTTGTTGTAGTAGCGCACGAGCTTGAGCTGGGTCTCGTTGGCATCACTGCCGCCGAGGCCGTAGTAGACCTTGGACATGCCGGGGCCGGCGAGCTCGATGATCTTCTCGGAGAGGGCGATCTGCGGCTCGTTGGAGTGGCCCACGTAGGTGTGGTAGTAGGAGAGCTCCAGGGCCTGCTGGTAGATGGCCTCGGCCACCTCGGTGCGCCCGTAGCCGATATTGACGCAGTACAGTCCGGCGAAGCCATCGATGAACTCGCGGCCGTCCTTGTCGCGGATGGTGATGCCCTGACCGCCGGTGATCACCCGGCCCGGCGCATCGCCGTGGGCGAAGTCGCGCAGGTGCGAAGACGCGTGAAAGGTGACCTTGCGGTCGCGGTCGATCAGGTCCTGGTGCTGCTGGCTCATCTCGTTCTCTCTGTTTTCAAGGGCTCCCCGGCATCCCGCCGGGGAGAAGGTACAACGAATCGGTTACAAACAACGGTGACCATCGCTGTAGGAGGGAGGCTCCGCCTCGCGACTGGCGCCGCAGGCGCCTCCTCCAGCGCTGGTGGCACTGCCGGGCGCCTATCGGCGCCTTCGCCCGGCAGAGCCGGCCTCCCACAGTGTTACTCTCTCAGCTCCCGGAAACCGAGCCCAGGGCACCGAGGCAGTAGTACTTGGTCTCCAGATACTCGTCGATGCCGGTGATGCCGCCCTCGCGACCCAGGCCGGAGTGCTTGACGCCGCCGAAGGGCACCGGGGGGCCGGTCATCTTCACCGAGTTCACCGAGACCATGCCGAACTCGAGTGCCCGCATGATCTTCCAGATGCGGCGGATATCGTGGGTGTAGATATAGGCCGCCAGGCCATACTCGGTGTCGTTGGCCATCTCGATGACCTGATCGTCGTCGGCGTAGGCGGTGATCCCGGCCACCGGCGCAAAGCTCTCCTCGTGCCAGATCTTCATGTCATGGGTCACCCCGGTGAGCAGGGTGGGCATGAAGAAATTGGGGCCCGGCGCCTGGCGCTGGTCGCCGGCCACCAGGGTGGCGCCCTTGGCCAGGGCGTCGTCGACGATGGCCGCGGCCTTCTCCACCGCCTGGGCGTGGATCAGCGGGCCCAGGTCGATCTCGCTCTCAAGACCGTTGCCCACGGTCAGCGCCGCCATGCGCTCGGCGAAGTGCGCGACGAACTCGTCGTGGATCGACTCGTGGACCAGGATGCGGTCCGCGGCGAGGCAGTCCTGGCCGGCGGTCTGGAACTTGGCCGATACCGCGGCGAAGGCCGCCTCCTTGGGGTCCATGTCCGGGCCGACGATAAAGGGCGCGTTGCCGCCCAGTTCCAGCGACACCCGCTTCACGGTGTTGGCGCTCTGCTCCAGCAGCAGGCGACCGACCCGGGTGGAGCCGGTGAAGGAGAGCGCCTTGACGCGGTCATCAAAGCACAGGATCTTCGACACCTCGGCGGGCTCGCCCAGCACCACGTTGAAGACCCCGGCGGGGATCCCGGCACGCTCGGCGAGCTCGGCCAGGGCCAGCGCCGAGAACGGGGTCTCGCCGGCCGGCTTGACGATCACCGGACAGCCGGCGGCCATGGCGGCGGCGGCCTTGCGGGTGATCATCGCCAGCGGGAAGTTCCACGGCGTGATCAGCGCGGCGATGCCCACCGGCTCCTTGATGGTGCCCAGGGCGGCATTGGGAATATGGCTGGGGATGGTCTCGCCGAAGGTACGCTTACCCTCCTCGGCGAACCAGCGCACGAAGCTGGCGCCATACTCCACCTCGCCGCGGGCATCGGGCAGCGGCTTGCCCTGCTCCAGGGTCATGAGGGTGGCCAGGTCCTCGCGGTTGGCCTGCAGCAGGTCGTACCAGGCCAGCAGGCGCTCGCAGCGCTCGTCGGCGCGCAGCGCACGCCAGTGCACGAAGGCGGCCTCGGCGGCGTCCACGGCACCACGGATCTGGTCGGCCTCGAGCCACGGGATATGACCGATCACCTCGCCGGTGGCGGGATCGATCACGGCCTCCTCGCGGCCGCCGTCGCCGTGGGTCCACTTGCCGTCGACATAGGCGTACTGACGGAACAGACGCGGGTCGTCGAGCAGGGTGGACAGCGTCCTGGACAGCTTCATGTTCATGCGGCACCTCCCCTTGCGCACTGGCCGGATTGACGTTGTGGGCCAGTACGAAAAAAAAAACGGGCGAGCCGCCCGGTCACGTCCGGGGCGGCTCGATGGGGTCATGATAGGGGAGAAGGTGCGGCGGGAGTTTTGGTTAGCCGGCGAGACCCATGCGCTTTTTTTCGTCCTCGCCGGCGTGACACGAAGTTTTTCTGTGGCGGTCATCCGTTGCGTGCGTGATGCTCAACTCGTCATGGGGGCTCAGCCCGCCTCCGGGTCGACCAGCGCGGCCTCGGTGAACACCAGCAGCCCGAGCTCCGGGCGGTAGCCGTGAATCTCGGTGACGTCCAGGGCCTGCAGGAAGTGGAGGATCTCCTCGCTGACCACCTGCCCCGGCACCAGCACCGGGAAGCCCGGCGGATAGGGGATCACGAAGCTCGCCGAGACCGCGTCGCGGCCCTGGCGCATCTGGCCCTGGAGCTCACCGTTGTCGAAGCGCAGGTACTCGGTGTTCTCGTCGTCATAGCTGAGGAAGTAGGCCCGTCGGATGTCCCCCTCCGGCGTGTTGCCGCCGGGGTGCGGACGGAAGGCATCGTGGAAGCGGCTGAAGTCCGGCAGCGGCGGCAGCTCCTGGGTCAGCGAGTGGACCCGGTTCTCGATGATCTTGCGCTCCGGCCGACTGCTCTCCTCCCAGCGATACTCGAACTCCTTGGCCAGCTTGATCAGCACGTCGAGCAGGTAGGCGATGGAGCCCCGGGTGGTGCCGATGTTGGTCATGAACAGGACGGTGTTACGCGAGGTCTTGTTGATCTGGATGCCGTACTTGTTCATCAGGTATTCGTTCTTGAAGGTATCCCCATCGATGCCGGTGGCGCCGATGGCGATGGTGATGCGGCTGGGATCGACCACGAACTCGTCGTTGGCCCAGGCCTCCTCCATCTTGTTCCAGCCGGTAACCGGGTCATAGAAGGTATCGACGCCCGACTGGCGGTACTCCAGCGGCACCATGTCCTTGTTGATCAGGACTCGGAAGTACTTCTGCAGCAGCGGGTGGGTGTAGAGCTGCTCGCGCAGCGACAGCGCCGCCTCGACCTGGGCGTGCACCAGCTCGAAGCCCTCCATCTCCGCCTGCATGCGGCCCACGTCCAGCGAGGCGATGATCTGGTAGTTGGGCGAGGTCGAGGTATGGGTCATGTAGGCCTCGTGGAACGGCGCCTCGACCTTCTGGCGATAGTCCTGATCCCAGACGTGGATCATCGAGCCCTGGCGCAGCGAGGTCAGGGTCTTGTGGGTGGAGTGGGTGGCATAGGCGCGGATGCGCACGGCGTCGGGGGCGGGCAGCAGGCGCCGGTCGAGCCAGGTGGCATCGTCGTCGGGGTCGAGGGCGTCGAACTCCGCCTTCCAGGCGGCGTACTCCTCGCGATAGGCCTCGCTGCGGTAACGATCGCGCAGGGTGCGCGCGGCGTGCATGGCGGTGCGCGGCCGATAGGTCGGGTTGAAGCCGGCGAAGGCGAACCACGCCTCGTCCCACAGGAACACCAGGTCGGGCTTGATCGCCAGGCACTCCTCCATCACCCGACGCACGTTGTAGACCACGCCGTCGAAGGTGCAGTTGGTCAGCAGCAGCATCTTGACCTTGTCGAGCTGGCCCGAGCGCTTGTAGCCGAGCAGTGTCTTCTTGATCTCCTTGAGCGGCACCGCGCCGTACATGGAGTAGTCGTCGAGCGGGTAGGAGTCCAGGTAGCTGACGTGGGCGCCGGCCAGCACCATGCCGTAGTGGTGCGACTTGTGGCAGTCGCGGTCGATCAACACGATGTCGCGGGGCTTGACCAACGCCTGCACCACGATCTTGTTGGCGGTGGAGGTTCCATTGGTAACGAAGAAGCTCTGCCGGGCACCGAAGGCCCGGGCGGCGTACTCCTGGGCCTTCTTGATCGGCCCGTAGGGCTGCAGCAGGGAGTCCAGCCCGCCGGAGGTGGCCGAGGTCTCAGCGAGGAAGATGTTGATGCCGTAGAAGTCGATCATCTGCCCGGCCCAGTGGGAGCGGGTGATCGACTTGCCCCGGGAGATGGGCATGGCGTGGAAGACCCCGGTGGGCTTCTTGCTGTACTCGCGCAGGGCATCGAAGAAGGGCGTGCGGTAGCGGTTGTCGATGGCACGCAGGATGGTGTGGTGCTGTTCGATGTAGTCCGTCTCGCGGTAGAAGATGCGATTGAAGTGACGGATGTCGCGGCTCGCCGTGGCCTCCACGTCGCCGCTGGTCACCAGGAACTGGTCGATCTCGGGGCGCAGCTCGTGGATCATGCTGCTCAGCAGGATGCTGCGCTCTGCCTCGGACTGGCTCTCCAGCTCCTGCTCGGAGAGCCCCTCCAGGTAGTTGCGCAGGGCGCTGAGGTTGTACTTCGACTTGTAGGGGAACTCGTAGCGGATCAGGCAGGCCTGGATATTGGGATTGACCAGCACCGCGATCAAGGCATCCTCGAAGCTCCTCACCGTGACCACGTCGTAGACGAAACGGTCCTCCGGGCGGCGCATGTTGTGGAAGGCCTCCCGCACCACCTCCTCCTCCTGGGCCGAGAGGTTGTCGACGATCAGCAGTTCGAAGTAGGGCTGGGCCGAGCTGTTCGAGGCCGGGTGGCCGCGTCGAAGCTGGGCCAGGGCATCCAGGGTCTCGAGGTCCTCGGCGTCACCATCGGTCTCGCTGAGGTCGACCTGGCGCCGGCGATAGGACTCGCTGATCAGCGCCCGCACCAGACGCTTGACCACCTTCTCCAGCAGCGAGTACTCCTCGCGATCGAACAGCGACCAGAGATGCCGGAAGTCCTCCTTGGAGGGAAACGCATGGTAGTCCTCGATGATCTCCAGCCGAGTCAGCTTGACGTCGACTGCCTTGACCAGGGTGCGCGCCCGGGGGCTGGCCGCCTCCTGCCGCACCAGCTGTCCGAGGTCGCGCTTGAGGGCGTTCCAGGTATCGGCACGCAACTGAGAGATCTTGTGATAGAACCCCAGTGCGGTGTAGGGCGTCTCGGTAGGACTCGTCTCTTGCATGGCAATACCCTTACATGGTGATTGTATTTATCTGTGTCGTTGATTCTGTTGCCCGCCGTCAGACGCCGAACCGCTCGCGTGCGCCGTAGCGCACGGTGACCCACTCCTCGGGGAAGTGGTCGAAGCCGAGGTCCAGGTCGAGGCCCGGCCAATGGAAGCGCACGCGCCCCTCGGCGGGACGGTAGAAGGCGGTATAGACGGTGCCCAGGCCGCGCCGATAGTCGTGGCGAAACAGCGGCGGCGCCTTGAAGGCCGCCTCCAGTCGCGCCTCGTCGGTGGCCTCGTCGTCCACCAGGATGGAGAGCTGACGCTCGCGGATCAGGGTCTCCGAGGCCAGCGCGTGTGCATACCACTCGATCCTCTTCTGATGGTTGGTGGCCACCGGCACCCGGCGGATGCTGGCACGCCGGTCCGGGGCGATCATCGCCGTGACGTAGCGCCCCGCGGCATCGGCCACGGTGATGTTGTAGGCCATATGGGTGGGCACCCGTGCCAGCACCTCGGCGGCCTCGGGCACCGTGTCGCAGAACTCGAGGATGTAGCGCAGGATGATCGGCGCACCGAAGCCGTCGCCCACCGCCTTGCGCCCACCGAAGGCCAGCGACACGGCGAGCCCGCGGTCGTTCATGCCATCGAGCACCCCCCACAGGCAGTCGCTCATGGCGATCACCCGGCGCTCGTTCCAGTGCGTGTAGAGGATGGTGCCCTCGCACAGCTCCGGCGGATAGTCGTAGTTGCGCGCCAGCAGGGTGGCGCCGGGACGCGCCAGCACCGCCTGGGAGCAACCGGTGATATAGGGCGGCGGCTGGTAGAGGCTGAGGAAGCGTGACGCCAGGTCGCCCCCGCCGGCCAGCGAGCACAGCGCCTGATAGGTCGGCAGCAGCTCGGGCATGTGCCGGCGCAGGGCATTCAGGCAGGCCAGGTAACCCGGCCGCTCGCGTTCGCCTTCGGCCAGGTACCACGCCTCGTAGGCGTGCCAGTGGGTGTCGAACAACGAGCGCCACTTGGGCCCCGGCGCGAGCTCGATCAGGCTGCGAAAGCGCAGCGTCTTGTCATCCATCGCATCGGGCATGCTCACAGGATCTTGAAGTTACCGCCGCCCACGGCGTGGCTGACGGCGACCTGCTCCACCACCGGGTCCTGCAGCGACTGGCCGGCATACTGACCGCGGATGCCGTCGATCCAGGCCTTCGCCCGCTCATTGAGCTGAAAATCGTCGTCCATCAGTCGCCCGCGGGTGATCAGGATGCCGAGGTCCGCCCCCTCGTAGCGGAAGTCGCCGGCGCCGCTGATGCGCAGGAAGAAGCCCTCCTGTTCACTCTCGGCGGCGTGGGGGTGGTAGCTGTAGTGGTCATAGGCGATGCTGCCGTCCGCCCCCATCTTCCACACCCCGGTGCGCGGCGCGGCGGTGAGCAGGTCGACGCTCTCGTCGGTATGCTTGATCACCAGCTGGCTCCAGCTGTCGACGCTCTCCGGGTGGGCCCAGCGCTCGTTGATGTCATTGATATCGAGGTCGAAGTCGACATCCGAGAACTCCAGCAGGTGGAACAGGAACAGCGGGATATCGGAGTGGGCGAAGGCGGCCACGTTGGTCAGCGAACTGGCCCCGGTGACCCGCGGATTGAGCTCGCCCAGATAGACCTCGCCGTTGTCCATGTCGATCAGGAAGTCGAGCTCGAAGTAGCCACGGTAGCCCTCCTCGCGCAGCGCCTCGCCGAACTTGAAGGTATACTCCCGGGCCTTGTCGCGGATCTCCTGGGTGAAGGCGCCGGCGAACATCTCGTTGCCGCACCAGCCGCCCTTGTAGGGCGTCAGCGTCTTGAAGCCGACGAGCTCGGTCATCAGCGGCCCCACCACGGTACCGCAGCGGGTGGCGCAGGCCTCGATGGCCGAGCCGCGGCAGTTGATCCGCTTCATGATCTTGACCTCGGACTCGGCCTCGATCTCCTCGGCGTGCTTGTAGTAGTCGTCTTCGCCGGCGATGAAGAAGGTGGTGTGGCCGGAGTCGCCGAAGGCGGTCTGCACCACCAGGTCATTGCCCAGGTCCTTGCTCACCTCGCAGAGTTCCTGATAGCTGCCGACCCGGGCCAGCACGTTGGGCACGCTGGGCACCCCGGCCTTGTTGCCGATGCGCACCGTCTCGATCTTGTTGTCCATGCGTTGACGCAGCGCCGCCGGCGGGAAGGCGACGCGCAGCCCGAGCTGCTGGCAGACCTCCTCGGTGTGCTCGTCGAACATCAGGAAGGCGGCCACGCCGGCGTTCTCACCATCCGCCCGGGACTGGATGAAGTCGATCACCTCCTTGTGCTCGAGGAGGTAATTGTTGATGTCCTCGATGCTCTCGAAGTCCCGGGGAAACTTCTCCCTGGGCACGAAGACGTTGCGCTGCTGGCCCTCGAAGCAGTCGATATAGTTGATATGCCGGAAGTTGCCCACCCAGTCGCCGATGCCGAGCAGATTGAAGTTGGTGGCCGAGATGAAGTAGATCGGCTCCTTGTTGTTGAGGAAGTGGCGGCGGACGTCGGCGATGCTGGTGATCTTGTTCATTGTGGTCGCTCCAACGGTATCGGATGAGGGGGTACCGGCCGCTCCCGCGGCGGGCCGAGACGCGTGTCGGGAAACGGAGTCCCCGCGGCCGAGCAGCCGACACAGGGTGCGCTTCAGGGACTCCAGCATGGCATGGCCCTCCGGGTGGGCATGATCGGTGATCAGTACTCCTCGATATTAGCGCGCTGGGGCTTCTGTAGCGGGCCGAGGGTATCGAGGAAGGGCGACGAGCGGGTCTCGCTGCGATAGAGCGAGAAGTCGACGGCGCGGTCGCGGAAACTCTTGAGCGGTTGACCCAGCCCGCGCAGGCCGGTCTCGCGCTCGCGCCGCACGCGGTTGAGGTCGACCTCGATGGGCATGACCTCCTCGCCGGTGCCGGCCTGGTGGATCACGTCGCCGGAGGGGCCCACCACGATGGAGCGGCCGTTGCCGATGGCGCCGGCGCCGTTGATATCGAAGAAGTAGCACTGGTTGACCGCGGCATTGGTGCGCGCGATGGAGAGCTCGATATCGCGGTCGATGGTGTCGGTCATGGTCGGATGCAGGATGACCTCGGCGCCCATGGCGGCCAGGGTACGGGTGGTCTCGGGGAACCACATGTCGTAGCAGATCGAGACCCCGAAGCGCGCCACATTGGGCACGTCGAAGACTACAAACTCGCTGCCGCTCTCCACCCCCGCCTCGTAGGGCCGGAAGGGGAACATCTTGCGGTAGCGGGCCACCACCTGGCCGTGGGGATTGATCACCGACAGGGTATTGAAGATGCCATCGTCGGTCTGCTCGAACATCGAGCCCGGGATCAGCCAGATACGGTGCTGCTCGGCGATCTGGCAGAACAGTTGCTCGGCGTGGCTGGGCATCGGCTGGGCGTGGTGCGGCGAGGCCCCCATGGGCATCAGCTCGCTGAACAGGACCATCTGCACCTGGGGAAAACGGCTCATCAGCACGTCGATCCGGTGACGCATGGCCTCGGTATTGTCGCCGTGGTGGAGAGCATGCATCTGCACCCCGGCAATGGTGAAGTAGGACATCGTCGTCTCTCTCGTCAGGCGATCCGGGTATTGCGTGGGGACTGCATCTCGTCCGGCTAGTCGCGGTGCCGGATAGATCGCCCGGCCAGTGGGCTTTCGCCCAACCTATTAGTTACCAGTTTAGTCAGCAGGCGTCCAGCGCCCTTCAACGGTCTACTCGCGCAGAGGCATGGATTCAGCCGACGAAGTCGTCGCGGGAGAACCCCGGGGCGGGGCGCTTGACGCTCTTGGTGACGATATAGGTGAAGTAGCGCTCGATGCCGGCATCGCCGGTGAGCCAGGCATCGATCAGGCGCTGATAGGCGTCGATGGAGTCGGCCTCGACCTTGATCAGGTAGTCGACGCCGCCGCCCACGGCGACGCACTCTGTGACCTCGGGGGTCTCCTGTACCAGTGCCTCGAAGCGGGCGAAGCTCTCGGCGTTGTGGGCCTTGAGCTCGATCTGCACCCACACCGGGGTGCGCCGCACCAGCGCCGCGGCGTTGATGCGGGCGCTGTAGCCCTCGATGATGCCGGCCTTCTCCAGCCGGCGTACCCGTTCCCAGCAGGGGCTGACCGAGAGGTTGATCGCCTCGGCCAGCCTGGACTTGGTGATGCGCCCATCGTGGGAGAGGATCTCGAGGATCTTCAGGTCGTAGCGGTCGAGTTTCATCGCGATGTCGGCCGCCTCATCCCAGGGAGTCGACGATATCGGCGATCACCGCGATGGTGTCGCCCATGTTGACCCGTGCCGGATGGCGCCGCGCCGCCAGCACCCCGCTACGCGCGGCGTGATACGCCACCGGGGCGGTGCCACTGCGGGTCATGTCGTAGACCCGGGCCACCACCTCGCCCTCCTCGACCCGCTCGCCCAGGGCGTGGCAGAGCTCCAGCACGCCGGAGTGTTCGCTCTGCACATAGCAGCTGGCATCGGGCATGTCGAGGTAGACCTGGGGGGCGTCGGGCATCTCCACCTCGCCGGCCACCAGGCCGTAGTGGATCAGGAAGTTGCGCACGCCGCGCTCGGTGATCGCCATGCTCTCGGGGGTGGAGGTGCCGCCGCCGCCCAGTTCGGTGGCCACGAAGATCTTGCCCTGGCTCTCCACCGCAGTGTCGAAGAGCGCGGCGGCGTCGAGCTCGAACATCATCATGGCGTAGGGGGCACCGAAGGCCTTGGCGCCTTCCAGCGCCTGGCGCTGCTGCTCGGGGTCATCGAGCACGTGGGAGGCACCGAAGGGGATGATGTCCAGGGTGCGTCCGCCGGAGTGCAGGTCGAGCACCACGTCGCACATGGGCACCATCACCCGGGTGAAGTAGTCGGCGATCTTCTCGGTCACGCTGCCGTCGGGGTCACCGGGGAAGCTGCGGTTGAGGTTGCCGCCGTCGAGCCCGGAGGTGCGCTTGCCGGCCATCACCGCCGGGGTGTTCATGCAGGGCACGATGATCACCCGGCCTGTGACCTCCTCGGCCTTGAGCTCGCTCGACAGCTTGAGCAGCGAGGTGATGCCCTCGTACTCGTCGCCGTGGTTGCCGCCGGTGAGCAGCGCGGTGGGCCCCTCGCCGTTCCTGACCACGGTCACCGGGATCATCACCGCCCCCCAGGCGGAGTCGTCCACCGAGATGGGCAGCTTGAGGAAGCCGTGCTGGACGCCATCGGCGTCGAAGTCGACGGTGGCGCTGATGGGGCTGGGACGCTTGGTCATGGTGTACCTCTCCTTGTTCTCATATGGCGTCGGCATGCTGGCCCTAATGCCACTCGGGGCTAATCTGGCGACAGATCTTCGAGGGTCGCTCGTGGCTTTACCGGTGACAAGCCTGCGGGGAGGCGCTGTGGACCCGTCCCTGGGCGCTACCTCGGCCGTCCCTGGTCCTCGGACCTCCCCTCCGGCCTGTCCCCGGCGCCCCTCGCTGTGGTGGTTATCGCATCCTGTCAGCGCACGAAGAGCTGGCGCGGGAAGTCGGCCAGGGTCTCGCAGCCCGTCTCGGTGATCAGGATGCTCTCGGTGATCTCCAGGCCCCAGTCGTCCTCCCACAGGCCCGGCATGAAGTGGAAGGTCATGCCCGGCTGCAGGATGGTCTCGTCGGAGGGGCGCAGGCTCATGGTGCGCTCGCCCCAGTCCGGCGGGTAGCTGATGCCGATGGGGTAGCCGCAGCGGGCGCCGCCACGGTCGAAGCCGTACTTGTCCATGGCCGCGCCCAGCGCCATGGCGATGTCCGCGGTGCGGTTGCCGGGCCTGGCCACCTCCAGGCCACGCTCGATGCCCTCGAGCAGGGCCGACTCGGCGCGAATGAACTCCTGGGGCGGCCGACCCAGGAAGACCGTGCGCGACATCGGCGCATGGTAGCGCTTGTAGACCCCGGCGATCTCGAAGAAGGTGCCCTCCCCCTTGCGAAACGGCGTATCGTCCCAGGTCAGGTGGGGCGCGGCAGCGTCCTTGCCGGTAGGCAGCATCGGTACGATGGCCGGATAGTCGCCGCCGAACACCCGGCCGCGCTCGTCTCGCCACCCCTCGATCGCCACCCGGTAGATCTCGGAGACCAGCTTGCTCTTGGGCAGGCCGGGCTCGATCACCTCGAGGATCCGCGAGTGCATGCCCTCGACGATCTTCGCCGCGACGCGCATGTACTCGATCTCCTGGGGCGACTTGATCGCGCGGCACCAGTTGACCAGGGCGTTGGCGTCCATGAAGCGGGCGTGGGGCAGCTCGCGCAGCAGGCTCTGGTAGGCCTTGGCGGAGAAGTAGTAGTTGTCCATCTCCATACCGACCACGCCCTGGTGCCAGCCGCGATCGGGCATGATCGACTGGGCCAGGTACTCCATGGGGTGCATGTCGGGGTTCTGGACGTAGTAATCCGGGTAGTAGGTGATGTTGTCCGCATCGATCCAGCAGGTGCGCAACGCCCCGTTGGCATCCATGCGCCGGCCATACCACACCGGCTCACCCTCCAGACCGACCAGCACGCACTGGTGCACATAGAACGACCAGCCATCGTAGCCCGTGAGCCAGGCCATGTTGGAGGGGTCGCTGACGATCAGCACATCGATGCCCCGACTCGCCATCTCGGCGCGGACCTTCCACAGCCGGGTGGCATATTCCTCACGAGTGAAGGGCAGGTTTACCTGGGTCATTGGGCCACTCGCCAAAGCAACATCAAGAAAATGGCCCTCTCGACGAGGAGAAGGCCGGGGCCAGGGTCACGATCACTGTCGAATGCCTGAACGGGCCGCAGGCTACGGGCCACTCAGCTGCACCAGGCAGTGGGGGAGGACCCCCATAGCGGGAGGTTACTGCCAACCCACGGTAGCCGGTCAAGCATTTCCTGATGTGCAGGACACCGGGAGGGCGGGCTTGTTCGCGAGACCCGGGCCCGGGATGATGGGACCATCACGACGCCCGGGAGGAAACATGAAGGTATTGGTCCATATCGACGACGCCGAACGCTGGCAGGAGGCCCTCGCCGAGCGCCTGCCAGAGGCCGATATCTTCACCAGTGCAGCGCCGGCCGAGAGGCGCCGCGAGGCCGACTACCTGGCGGCGTGGAAGCCCCCCGAATCCCTGCTGAGCGAGCCCCTGGCCCTCAAGGGGATCGTCAACCTGGGCGCCGGCGTGGATGCCCTGCTCAACAACCCCGGGCTGCCCGCGGGCGTGCCCATCGTCAAGCTGCGCGACGCCGGCATGGCGGAGCCCATCGGCGACTATGTTCGCTACGGCCTGCTGCACTTCCAGCGCGACTTCGACCGCTACCGTCGCCAGCAGCACGTGCGGCAGTGGCACGAGCACGCCCCGGTGGACAAGGCCGACTGGCCGGTGGGGGTGCTGGGCCTCGGCGCCATCGGCGCCAGGGTCGCGGCCATGATCGCCACCGACGGCTTCCCGGTGCATGGCTGGAGCCGCTCACCCAAGTCCCTGGAAGGCATCACCTGCCACCACGGCGATGATGGCCTCGCGGCACTGCTCGGCCGTGTGAAGAGCCTGGTGCTGCTGCTGCCCGACACCCCGGCCACCCGGCACATCATCGACGCCGAGGCCCTCGCCCGGCTGCCCGAGGGTGCCAGCCTGATCAATCCCGGGCGCGGCACCCTGATCGACGAGGCCGCCCTGCTCGATGCCCTCGGGGAGGGCGAGGCCGAGGGTCGGCTGCGCGGCGCGCTGCTCGATGCCTTCCCCGCGGAGCCGCTGCCCGCGGCGAGCCCGCTGTGGGGACATCCGCGAGTGTGGGTGACCCCGCACATGGCCGGGCCCACGCCGCTCGGCGCGGCGCTGGACCAGGTGGCCGAGGCGCTGCGCGCCTTCGCGGCCGGCGAGCCCCAGGCCACCGTCGACCCGGACGCCGGCTACTGAGCCCCGCCCCTGTCACAAGCCCCGGGAAGGCCTTACGCTGAAGGCAGGAGAACACGACACCCTGCGAGGAGGTAGGCGATGCGCATGAACGTGGAGTACGGCCCCGACGACGCCCTGCTGGTCGTCGACATGCAGAACGACTTCTGCGAGGGCGGCGCCCTGGCGGTGGCCGGCGGCGCCGCCCTGGTGCCGGGCATCAACGCCGAGATCGCCGCGGCCCGTGCCGCCGGCGCCCCGGTGATCGCCTCCCGGGACTGGCACCCGGTGGACCATGTGAGCTTTGCCCATCGCGGCGGCCCCTGGCCGGAGCACTGCGTGCAGGACACCCCGGGGGCGGCCTTCCATCCCGACCTGGCACTGCCCGATGATGCCATCCGCGTCAGCAAGGCCTGCGCCTTCGATGCCGACGCCTACTCGGCCTTCGAGGCCACCGGGCTCGGCGGCTACCTGCGCGGCCGCGGTATCGAGCGGGTGATCGTCTGCGGCCTGGCACTGGATGTCTGTGTTCAGGCCACCGCCCTGGAGGCCCGTCGCGAGGGCTTCACCACCCTGCTGCTGGCGCCGCTCACCGCCGCGGTGGACCCGCAGGGCATGGCGGCGGTCCTCGACGAGCTCCGCGATGCCGGCGTGGCGATCGACGGCGAGGCGCGCTCATGACCCAGGCGTCCGGCACCCTCCCCCCACATGCCCTCCCGCCCTATGCCGTCCAGGACGACGACCTGGCGCTGCTCACCGACCTCTACCAGCTCACCATGCTCCAGGCCTACTGGGCCGAAGGCATGCAGGCGCGCGCCACCTTCAGCCTGTTCTACCGCCGCCTGCCCGAGACGCGCCGCTTCATGCTCGCCTGCGGCCAGCAGTACGCCGCCGAGCTGGCCACGCGGCTGCGCTTCAACGACACCCACCTGGCCAGCCTCGCCGACACCGGGCAGTTCCGCGATGACTTCCTCGCCTGGCTCGGCCAGTGGCGTTTCACGGGGGATATCTGGACGCTGCTGGAGGGCACGCCGGTATTCGAGAACGAGCCCTTCATGGAGGTGGACGCCCCCCTCGCCGAGGCGCAGCTGCTCGAGAGCCTGGTGATGAA
This sequence comes from Halomonas sp. SSL-5, assembly GCF_030708455.1. GTDB lineage: Bacteria > Pseudomonadota > Gammaproteobacteria > Pseudomonadales > Halomonadaceae > Halomonas. The sequence goes on along the minus strand of NZ_JAUYWF010000001.1, from coordinate 313,596 downwards.
CCTGGTGCAGCTGGAGACGGTGATCGCCTCCAAGGCGGTGCGTGTGGTGCTCGCAGCCGGGGACCGCCCGGTGATGGACTTCGGCCTGCGCCGCATGCACGGAACCGACGCCGCGGTGCGCGGGGTGCGCGCCTATCGCACCGCGGGCCTGGCCGGCACCAGCAACGTGCTCGGCGGGCTGCGCCACGACATGCCGCTCTCCGGCACCATGGCCCACAGCTACGTGCTGGCCCACGACGACGAGGAGGCCGCCTTCGCCGCCTTCGCCCGCCACTACCCCGGCACCACCCTGCTGGTGGATACCCACGACACCCCGGCCGGCGTGACCAAGGTGATCGCCTTGATGGACGCCGACCCCGAGATGCGCGTCGGCGCCATCCGCCTCGACTCCGGCGACCTGGGTGCACTGGCCCGGGAGGCACGCTCGCTGCTCGACGCCGCGGGATATCCCGAGGTGAAGGTCGTCGCCAGCAGCGGCCTGGACGAGTGGAAGATCGCGAAGCTGGTCGCGGCCGGCGCGCCCATCGACGCCTTCGGCGTCGGCACCGAGATGGGCGTCTCCTCGGATGCGCCGGTCATCGACCTCTCCTACAAGCTGGTGGAGTACGCCGACACCCCGCGGCTCAAGCACTCGCCGGGCAAGATCAACCTGCCCTGCCCCAAGCAGCTCTACCGTCGCCGCGACGGCGAGGGTCGCTACGCCGGCGACATCATCGCCCTGCGCGACGAGCCCGGCATCGAGGGCGAGGCGCTGCTGCGTCCGATGGTGCGCAACGGCCGGGTGGCAGACGACGAGATGGCCCTCGCCGAGGGTGCCCGGGAGCGGGTTGCCGACGCCCTGCGCTGCATGCCGGCGTGCCTGCTGCGCCTGGAGGCCGGCCACGCCGACTATCCAGTCGCGCTCTCCCCTGCCCTCGAGCGCCTGCGCTCGCGCAGCTGACGCCCGCGCCTGCCAACGGCGGTGGAAATGTGGCATCGTCGGGTAATGGGGAACCTCCGGGCAGGCGCTGGCCTCATACGCCACGGGCCATGTCGGCCCAGCCCGGTTCCCGCGACGGAGAGCGACCATGCCCAAGCGAGCCCCACCGCGGTCTCGGCCCAGTGGCCCGATGGCCCGCCTCGTTCCCTGGCTGTTCGCCTGCCTGCCGCTGCTGGCGGTGGCCGATGCGCCGGCGGCACCGGGACCCACCCAGCGCAGCGTCGAGAATCGCGAGGCCACCGCCTCGATTGCGCCGCGTCCCTTCACGGCGCGCTACCGCCTGGAGGTCAAGGGCTGGCCGGCGGCCTATGTCGACCATCGACTGTCCCATGAGGGCGACTACTGGGAGAGCCTGATGGAAACCGGCATCCGCGTCGCCCGCGGCAGCGAGCGCAGCCGCTTCCTGCTGGAGGACGAGGGCATCCAGGCCGTCTATTACGCCAGCGGCTATATGCTGCTGGGGGTGGGCGACAGCTACAGCCTCTCCAGCGACAGGCTGACCGGCCTGCCGGATCGCCAGACGGCACTCTTCGCGCTCTCGCGTCGCATCATCGATGGCGACTGCGCCGCCAGCGCCTGCGATATCCGCTACCTGGATCACAAGGGGCGCGAGGAGGCCCTCAGGGTCCAAGCCCAGGGCCGCTCGCGGGTCACCCTGCCCGCAGGCACCTTCGAGGCGCTGACGGTGGAGGCCAGGGAGGCCGACAAGCCCGATCGCCGGCTGGTGTTCCACTTCCATCCCGAGGTGCCGGGCCTGCTGCTCTCGGTGGACTACCACCGCGGCGGCGAACGCCGCAGCCACCTGGCACTCAGCGAACTCAGCGTGCAGGAGTAGCCACCCGCTTGGGGAGGTCCTCGGCGGCTGCTAGAGTAGCCGCTTTCTCGCCGCCCCGAAGCGGCCACAGAGGGAAGGGAGTCTCCATGCTGAGCGGCCTGCTGATCGTGCTGCTGCCCCTGGTGCTGGGTTACCTGGTACCGGTGCGACACCCCGCCGTGCTGGCGGCGATCAACCAGGGGGTCAACGCCTCCGTCTATCTCATCCTGCTGCTGATGGGGTTCGGCCTGGCCGGCCTCGAGAACCTCGCCGGCCAGCTGTCGCGCATGGGCGGACAGGCGCTGACGCTGTTCGTGCTGACCTCGGCCTGCAACCTGGCGGGGTTGTGGTGGCTGTCATGCCGCCTGAGGCTGACCACAGACCCCTCTCGCGTGGTGCCCGGGGCGCCGACCAGCAAGCTCGCCGCCATGGCCGGCTCCCTGGCCCTGGTGGGGGTAGTGGTGCTCGGCGTGACGCTCGGCCTGGCCGCCGGGTGGTTGTCGGCGGCGCCGCTGCACGCCATGGCCGAGACCCTCGCCGAATGGGTGCTCTATGTCCTGCTGGCATTGATCGGCTGCCAGCTGCGCAACTCCGGCATGCCGCTGCGCCAGATCCTGCTCAACCACCACGGCCTGGCCATCGCCCTGACCCTGGCCACCACCTCCCTCGCCGGCGGCCTGATCGCCGCGCCGCTGCTCGGACTGCGCTGGAACGAGGGGCTGGCCATGGCCGCCGGCTTCGGCTGGTACTCGCTGTCGGGCATCCTGGTGGGCGACGCCCTGGGGCCGGCGCTGGGCGCCGTCGCCTTCTTCAACGACCTGACCCGTGAGCTGGTCGCCTTCGTGCTGATCCCGCTGGTGATCCACCGCCATGCGGCCCTGGCCATCGGTTACGGCGGCGCCACCTCCATGGACTTCACCCTGCCGGTGATCCAGCAGCATGGCGGGGTCGGCTGCGTGCCGGTGGCGGTGGTCTCGGGCTTTCTGCTCTCGCTGCTCTCGCCGCCCCTGATCCTGTTTTTGCTGACGCTGTGAGTCGCGGCTTGCACGCCGCTTGCACATTCGCTGACCATTGGCTGCATCCCGGCGAGCCATGCTGTGGCCCTATCCTTACCGCGGCGAGACGACCATGCGCCTGACCCTGCCTCGCCCCGCCATCTCCCGGCTGGGCATCAAGCTGTTCGCGGTGATCCTGGTGGTCAATGTGGCCATCTCCGGTCTGGTATTCCTGGCGGTATCGAGAAGCCTCGACCAGGGCTTCCTCGACTACCTGGACAAGACCCAGACCCAGCGTGCCGAGACCCTCGCCGCGGGACTCGCCGAGGAGTGGTCGCGACGCGGCGACTGGCAGTGGCTGCGCGCCTCGCCCCGCGCCTGGCACCGCCTGGTCCGTCACCAGCTGTGGCCCGGCGCCGGCCCGGCCCCGGTGGGCATCGAGCGCCAGCTCGGCGATCCCAAGGACTTCGTGCTTCACGACGCCGGGGGGCTGCCGGTGATCGGCCTGCCGCCGGACGACGACGAGGAGGCCGCCACCCTGCGCTGGCTGCCCATCGAGCATCGAGGCGAGCACGTCGGCACCCTCGGCTATCGCCCACCGGAGCAGCTGGTGGCGCGCATGGAGCGCGTCTTCCTTAGCCGCCAGCAGCGCAACCTGGGCATCATCATCGGTGCCCTGGGCCTGGCCTCGCTGCTGCTGGCCGGCGGCCTCTCCTGGTGGCTGGGGCGGCGCACCCGCGGCATGGCGCTGGCCACCCGCCGCCTGACCGAAGGCGACTACGGCACTCGCCTGCCCGAACGCGGCCGCGATGAACTGTCGCGACTCTCCCGCGACTTCAACGTGTTGGCCGCCACCCTGGAGGCGAGCCGCGAGGCGCGCAGCCGCTGGGTCTCGGACATCGCCCACGAACTGCGCACCCCGCTGGCGGTGCTGCGCGGCGAGATCGAGGCGATGCAGGACGGCATCCGCCGCCTGGATCACGAGAGCCTGCACTCGCTTTCCCAGGAGGTGGAGCAGCTCGAGCGCCTGGTCGCCGACCTGCGACTGCTCTCCCAGAGCGACGCCGGCGCCCTGGAGGTCCAGCTGGCGCCGCTGAACCTCGCCGACAGCCTGCGCCAGCGCCTCGACGAGGCCAGCGGCTGGCTGGACGATAGCGGGCTCACTCTGGAGTGCACGATCCCCGAGACGGCCTGGGTCCGCGGCGACGCCAGCCGCCTGAGGCAGCTGTGGAGCAACCTGCTGGACAACACCTGCGCCTATACCCGCCCTCCCGGCCGGCTGCGCGTCAGCCTGGAGAGCACCGCCGATGGCGTGCGGATCCTCTGGGATGACAGCGCACCGGGCGTCCCGGCTACCCAGCTGTCACGGCTCACCGAGCGGCTCTATCGGGTCGAGGGCTCACGCAGCCGGGCCAGCGGCGGCAGTGGCCTGGGGCTCTCCATCGCCACCGCCCTGGTCAAGGCCCACGGCGGCGACATGACCGCTGCCGCCTCGCCGCTGGGTGGGTTACGCTGGGTCCTGCGCTTCCCGCCACTCGATGACGCCACGCTCAAGGAGGAGACCCCATGACCCAGGCCGAGCACCCCCAGCGCATCCTGATCGTCGAGGATGAACCCAAGATCGCCCGGCTGGTGGCCGACTACCTGGCCGGCAGCGGCTTCGAGCCCCATCACCTGGATCACGGTGACCGCGTGCTGCCGTGGCTGGAGGAGACCCGCCAGGCCGGGGAGGGACCGGCGCTGGTGCTGCTCGACCTGATGCTGCCCGGCACCGACGGCCTCACCCTATGCCGCGAGATCCGCCAGCGTTGGCCGGCCCTGGCGGTGATCATGCTCACCGCCCGGGTCGAGGAGGTCGACCGCCTGCTGGGCCTCGAACTGGGCGCCGATGACTATATCTGCAAGCCGTTCAGTCCCCGGGAGGTGGTGGCCAGGGTCAAGGCGGTGCTGCGTCGCAGCCAGCTGGCCAGCGAACCCGACGCCGCCGTCAGCGACCTGGTGCTGGACGAGGAGGGCTGGCGCGCCCTGGCCGACGGCCGCGACCTGAGCCTCACCGCCGTGGAGTTCCAGCTGCTCAAGGTGATGATGCACGCCCCGGGGCGGATCTTCTCCCGCGACCAGCTGATGGACCATATGTACCGCGACCACCGCATCGTCTCCGAGCGAACCGTGGACAGCCACGTCAAGAAGCTGCGCCGCAAGATCGCCGAGACCTGGCCGGAGCGCGAGGTGATCCGCTCCGTGTACGGGGTCGGCTACAAGTACCAGCCCGAGGAGTGAACTGCACCATCGTTGCACCGTCGCTGCACCGACCTTGCACGCCGGCGGCGCAGAGTGACAGTCGTCAACTCGTGAACAACACTTGTGAACAACAGGAGCTTCTCCATGCAGACCCGACTCTCTCGCCGGATCCTGGCCCCCGCCCTGCTCGCCATGGCCATCGCCCCCCTGGCGCTTTCGGCCACCGCCGCCCCCGGCGACAGCGAACGTGCCGAGCAGCGCCAGCAGTGGCAGGAGGCCCGCGCCGAGCGCTACGCCGAGAAGCGTGCGGCCCTCTTCGAGCGTGCCGACCTCGATGCCGAGACCCGCGAGGCGCTGGAAAACGCCTACCGCGAGCATCGCCAGGCGATGGCCGATCTGCGCGAGGAGCATCGCGACCGCGTCGATGAACTGCTCAGCGATGACCAGCAGGCCGCCCTCGACGAGGCCCGCCGGGAGATGCGCGAGGAGTATCGCGACGCGAAACGGCAGCATCACGCCAAGGCCCTGCAGCAGCGCATGACCGAGATGGTCGATGGCTGGGACCTCTCCGACGAAGAGCGAGACGCCCTGGGTGAGCTGCGCCAGTCCCACTATGCCGACATGGCCGAGCTGCGCAGCCGCGACTTCGACTCCCGCGAGGAGCGCCGCGAGGCCTACCAGGCGCTGCGCGACGAGCACCAGGCGGCGCTGGCCGAGCTGCTTTCCGAGGAGCAGATCGAGGAGATGCAGCAGGCCGCCCGCAAGGCCTTCGGCAAGGGCGACGGCTCCCGCGCCGGCAAGAGCAACGGCAACGACTGACTCGCCCGGTGACTGACGCCACCACGACGCCCGGCCACGTGCCGGGCGTCGTCGTACTGGGCAGAGCCGGCCTGCGACATAAGGCGCCTTGCGGCATCGCAACACGTAGGCGTAACGTAACACCTCCCGCTCTTTAGCAAGCAAAGGAGTTGTCATGTCCCGCGCCTCCGATGGTACCGGCTATCGCCTCCCGCTGCCCGGCAGTGCCCTGGTCGCCGCCTGGCGCCGGGGATACGGACTTGCCGAGTTGCGTCGCGACCTGCTCGCCGGGCTGACCATCGGCATCGTCGCGGTACCGCTCTCCATGGCCCTGGCCATCGCCACCGGCGTGCCGCCTCAGCACGGCCTCTATACCGCCATCGTCGCCGGGGCCATCATCGCCCTCACCGGTGGCTCACGCTTCAATGTCTCCGGCCCCACCGCCGCCTTCGTGGTCATCCTGTTCCCCATCGTCGCCAGCCACGGCATCGGCGGCCTGCTGATCGCCACCCTGATGGCCGGATTGATCCTGGTGGCCATGGGACTGGCCCGCCTGGGCAGCCTGATCCAGTTCGTGCCCTATCCCGTGGTGCTCGGCTTTACCGCCGGTATCGCCGTGGTGATCGCGCTGCTGCAGCTGCCCGACTTCCTCGGCCTGGAGGTGGAGCTGGGCGAAGGCACCCTGGGCAATGCCGCCACCATCGCCCGGGCGCTGCCGGGACTCGACCCGGCGGAGCTGGGGGTCGGCATGGTCACCCTGGCCACCCTGATCCTCTGGCCGCGCCTGCGCCTGCCGGTCCCCGCGCCGCTGGTAGGCCTCGCCGTGGGCACCCTGGCGGCCCTGGCGGTCACCCCGCTGGGCATCGAGGTCGACACCATCGCCTCGCGCTTCAGCTGGAGCCTGCAGGGGGAAAGCGGCAGTGGCATCCCGCCCTTCGCGCCGAGCCTGATGCTGCCCTGGCAGCTGCCCGGGCCGGACGGCGCGCCGCTGGTGGTGGACTTCGCTCTGATCCGTGAGCTGCTGGGCCCGGCACTGGCCATCGCCATGCTGGGCGCCATCGAGTCGCTGCTCTGTGCGGTAGTGGCCGACGGACTCACCCGCACCCGCCACGACCCCAACGCCGAGCTGCTGGGCCAGGGACTGGGCAACATCGCCGCGCCCTTCTTCGGGGGCATCACCGCCACCGCGGCACTCGCGCGCACCGCCACCAATATCCGCAGCGGCGCCGTCTCGCCGGTGGCCGCCGTGGTCCATGCCCTGGTGGTGCTGCTGGCGGTGGTGCTGCTGGCGGGTGTGCTGGCCCTGGTGCCCATGGCGGCACTGGCGGCCCTGCTGTTCATCATCGCCTGGAACATGAGCGAGGCCCGCCACTTCCTGCACACCCTGAAGAGTGCCCCGGCGAGCGATGCCGCCATCCTGGTGATCTGCTTCGCGCTGACGGTGGTGTTCGACATGGTGCTGGCGGTGGCGGTGGGCATGGCCCTGGCGGCGGCACTGTTCATTCGCCGCATGGCCGAGGTCACCCAGACCCGACGGCTGGACGAGGAGGATCGGCACCTTCCCCACGACCTGCCACACGGCGTCGCCCTCTATGATATCGATGGCCCGCTGTTCTTCGGCGCCGCCGAGAAGGCCGTCTCGTCGCTGCAGGTGGTCGACCCGGATATCCGTGTGATGCTGCTCGACATGCACGATGTGCCGAGCCTCGATGCCACCGCCATCGTCGCCCTGCAGACCCTCGCCGACGAGCTGCACGAGCGCCATATCGGCGTGGTGTTCATCGGGCTACCCCCGCGGCTGGTGCTCAAGCTGCGTCGTGCAGGGCTTCGTCGCGAGCCCGGCCGTCTGGCCGTAGTGGCCGACCAGGCCCGCGCCCTGCACCTGGCCAGGCGCTGGCTGGCGACTCCCTCTGGAAACCGTGGATAGCCCTGCCAGTGGGCAGAGGCGGCATCACGAGCCGCTCGCCTCACGGCTGAAACACGCCAGCTGGGTCGGCTGGCCGAGGTGGGCGTGCATCTCGCCGACCCCGGAGAAGCGCACGCGGTAGCCGTTGCGGCGCGCCACGCCCTGGCTCCAGTGGCGAAAGCGCGCCCGGTCCCACTCGAACCGGTGGTCGGGGTCGCGAAACTCCCCCGGGCCCATGTCATAGAGCGGGTTGTATTCGTGGTTGGGGGTGGTCATCACCAGGAAGCGAGGCCGCAGACCGGCGAAGACCGCGCGCTCGACCCGGGAAAGCGCCTCGGGAGGAACATGCTCGATGGTCTCCACCATGGCCGCGGCCTCGAAACCGGCCAGCGTCGGATGGGGGTCGGCATAGGAACCGCAGACCAGCTCGAGGCGCCCCGCCCGGGCGGCAGGCAGATCCTCCAGGCGCAGCTTGGCCTGGGCCAGCAACTCACCGGAGAGCTCCAGGCCCACCATCCGCTCGAACCGGGTATCGCGCAGCAGGTACTGCAGCAGCCCGCCGGAGCCGCACCCCAGGTCGAGCACGCGTCGCGCACCACTGTCACGGATCAGCGAGGCCACGCGCTGCAGCCGCTGCTGGTGGAGGTCGGGGGCCTCGAGATCGATCATCGCCATGCGCTCTCCGCGTGAATCGGGCGGGAGATGATGACGCAAAGCGGCCGGAAGGTGTAGCGGCGTGACAAAAAGGGCGCGACTCGCGTCGCGCCCTTCTGCTGCCGAGTAACGACGAAACGTCGCCGCTCAGAAGAAGCCCAGCGGATTGATGTCGTAGCTGACCAGCAGGTTCTTGGTCTGCTGGTAGTGCTCCAGGGCCACCTTGTGGGTCTCGCGGCCGACGCCGGACTTCTTGTAGCCCCCGAAGGCGGCGTGGGCCGGGTACTGGTGGTAGCAGTTGGTCCACACGCGGCCGGCCTGGATGCCGCGCCCCATGCGGAAGGCGACGTTCATGTCGCGGCTCCACACGCCCGCGCCCAGGCCGAACTCGGTGTCGTTGGCAATGGCCAGCGCCTCTTCCTCGTCCTTGAAGGTGGTCACCGCCACCACCGGGCCGAAGATCTCCTCCTGGAAGACCCGCATCTTGTTGTTCCCCTTGAGCAGGGTCGGCTGGATATAGAAGCCGTTGTCGATGCTCGGATCCAGGCTCTCCTTCTCGCCGCCGGTGAGGAACTCGGCACCCTCCTCCCGGGCGATCTGCATGTAGGACATGATCTTGTCGAACTGTTCCTGGGAGGCCTGGGCGCCGACCTGGACGTCGGTATCCAGCGGGTTGCCGCGCTTGATCTGGCCCACCTTCTCCATGACCTTGGCCATGAAGGCGTCATACATGGACTCCTGGATCAGCGCCCGGGAGGGACAGGTGCACACCTCGCCCTGGTTGAAGAAGGCCAGCACCAGGCCCTCGGCGGCCTTGTCGATGAACGCCGGCTCGGCATTCATGATATCGGCGAAGTAGATGTTCGGCGACTTGCCGCCCAGTTCCACGGTGGAGGGGATGATATTCTCGGCGGCGCACTTGAGGATGTGCGCGCCTACCGGGGTGGAGCCGGTGAAGGCGATCTTGGCGATGCGCTTGCTGGTGGCCAGTGCCTGGCCCGCCTCGGCGCCATAGCCGTTGACGATGTTGATCACCCCCGGCGGCAGCAGGTCGCCGACCAGCTTCATCAACTCCAGGATCGAGGCCGGGGTCTGCTCGGCGGGCTTCAAGACCACGCAGTTGCCCGCGGCCAGGGCCGGGGCCAGCTTCCACACCGCCATCAGCAGCGGGAAGTTCCAGGGGATGATCTGCCCTACCACGCCCAGCGGCTCGTGGAAGTGATAGGCGACGGTGTTGGCATCGATGTCGGCGGCGGTGCCCTCCTGGGCACGGATGCAGCCGGCGAAGTAGCGGAAGTGGTCCACGGCCAGGGGCAGGTCGGCGTTGAGGGTCTCACGCACCGCCTTGCCGTTGTCCCAGGTCTCGGCCACGGCCAACATCTCGAGGTTCTGCTCCATGCGCTCGGCGATCCTGAGCAGCACGTTGGAGCGCTCGGCGGCGGAGGTCTTGCCCCAGGCCGGGGCGGCCTGGTGGGCGGCGTCCAGCGCCTGGTCGATGTCCTCGGCACTGGAGCGCGGGATCTCGCAGAACACCTGGCCGTTGACCGGGCTGACGTTGTCGAAGTACTGCCCCTTCACCGGCGGCACGAACTCGCCGCCGATATAGTTGCCGTAGAGCTTCTCGAAGGCGATGACGGCGCCGGACTCGCCGGGATTGGCGTAGATCATGGCATGGCTCCTGAATGTTGTCGTTATATGAGGCTGTGCCCTGTCAGTCTTGGTCGTCATCACGATCTGGGACATACTCCGGTGGCAGGAGATGCCCTCCTTCCTTGGTAGGAGGGCCGGGATAAGGAGAGCACCATGACCACCCTGATGGTCGCCGACGACCATCCGCTGTTTCGCGAGGCCATCGCCGCGGTGATCGCCGCCGGCCTGCCCGACAGCACCCTGCTGGAGGCCGACAGCCTGGCCCAGGCCATGCGCGAGGCACGGCGCCACGAGGCGAGCCTCGACCTGCTGCTGCTCGACCTGGGGCTGCCCGACGCCGCCGGGCTCGATGGCCTGGCGCGGCTGCGCGATGCCCTGCCCGCCCTGCCGGTGGCGATCCTCTCCGCCGAACAGGATCGGCGCACGGTGCTCGAGGCCATCGACCTCGGGGCGGTGGGCTACATCCCCAAGTCGACGCCCCGCGATGACCTGCTGGCCGCGCTGGAGCGCATCCTGGAGGGCCACCTCTACCTGCCGCCCCAGGTGATGCGCCGCCCGCCGCCCGCCAGGCCCGATTCGTCGCCGGCGCCCCTCGACGATCGCCTGACGAGGCTCACCGACAAGCAGCTCGAGGTACTGGAGGCTCTCGGCCATGGCGCCTCCAACAAGGGCATCGCCCGCAAGCTGGGTATCGCCGAGACCACGGTGAAGACCCACGTCTCGGCGATCCTGCGCCGCCTCGGCGTCACCAGCCGCGTCCAGGCGGTGCTGCTCGCCGGGGAACTCGACCTGGCCGCCTACCTGGCCGCGCGACGGGGGCGCTGAGCCTCCAGCAGCGTGGCCAGCAACACCCTCAGCCGCAGCGGCTTGAGCGGCTTATGCAGGCAGGCGTAGCCCGCCTCGCGGATGCGGGCCTTGAGGGCCGCGTCATGGTTGGCGGTGATCACCACCACCGGAAGCCCCGGATAGCGCCGCCTCAGCCGACCGGCCACCGCCAGACCATCCGGTTGCCCCTCGCCGAGGTGATAGTCCACCAGCAGCACCTCCGGCGGCGCGCCGGCCAGCCCATGCGGGGAGGCGGCGCCTGCCACCCGGCATCCCCAGCCGCCCAGCAGGGCGGCCATGCCGTCGCGGATATCGGCATCGTTGTCGATCACCCAGACACGTGCGCCCGCCAGGGGCCCGGGCGCCTCATGCCCCACCGCCCGGGGAGTGGCCGGTGCGATGCCGTAGGGCACCCGCACCGAGAACAGCGACCCCTGGCCCGGGCGCGAGGCCAGGCCCAGCGGATGGCCCAGCATGCCACTGATGCGCTCGACGATCGCCAGGCCCAGCCCGAGGCCGCGGTCGTCGCCCTCCCCGCCGGCACCGAGCCGATGGAATTCATCGAAGATCACGCGCTGCTGGGCCGGGGCGATGCCCGGACCGGTATCCCCGACCATGATCTCCAGCCCCTCACCACGCCGCCGACAGCCGAGCAGGATGCGCCCGTGGCGGGTATAGCGAATGGCGTTGCTCAGGAAGTTGCGCACCACCCGCGCCAGCAGCGCCAGGTCGGAGGTGATCACCGCGCGGCTCGGCACATGGCGCAGCTCGAGCCCCCGGCTGGCGGCCACCTGGCGATACTCCTCGGCCAGCACCCCGAGCAGCTCCTCGGCGGGAAAGCTGGTCACATCGGGCCGCAGCACCCCGGCATCGAGCCGCGAGATGTCCACCAGGCTACCGATCAGCGCCTCGACGTCCTTGAGCGAGCGGTTGATGCTGCCTACCAGGCGGTGCGACTCGTCGGGCAGGCGGTGCCCCTCCAGGGCGCTGGCGAAGAGCCGGGCCGCGTTGAGCGGCTGCAGCAGGTCGTGGCTCACCGCGGCGAGGAATCGGGTCTTGGAGAGGTTGGCCGCCTCGGCATCGGCCCGGGAGCGCTCCAGGGCGGCCAGGGTACGCTGCAGCGTCTCGGTGCGCTCACGCACCTGTTCGGCGAGCAGCACCGAGTGCTCGAAGGCGCCATAGGGCCCCCCGTGGGGCACGCCACCCGACTCCACCCGCTCGATCAGGGCGGCACAGATGCGTCGCAGGCGTGCGTTCTCCTCGGCCAGCGCCTGGGGCGAGGCGGAGGGCTCAGGGGCGCGACGCGGATCCAATGGCCACTCCGGTGAAGGTCTGGTTGAGGTGCATGCCATGGTGCTGCTCGCCGTAGGTGTTGAAACCGATGACCCGGGAGCGCGCCAGCAGCCGCGAGGCGGTCGCCAGGTCTCCCCGTGCCTCGATCTCGAGGCGGCGCAGGAAGCAGTCGCAGCCGATCACCAGGGCCGGCTCGCCGAGGCGCTGCGCCAGGCCATCGAGGACCGACTCGAGCTGTTCGAGCATCGGCGTGGGACGCATGGCGGTGAGCACGATACCGGTCTCCACGGCGCAGTAGAAGCTCAGGCTGCCATCGGGATTGACCCGCTGTACCGACCGCACGTAGTGGGCGTCGGCGATGCGCACCGCCAGCGGGTGCAGGGCGAAGGCCTCGGCATCCAGCGCCGCCACCGGCACCCCCACCAACCGCGCATACTCCTCGGCCGCGGGTAGCGCATTGAGCTCGAGCACCCGGCGCGTCTCGCTGTCCGCGCGGGTGACCACCAGCTTGTGGTCCAGCGGCTGCAGGTGGTGGGTGGTGAAGACCTCGAAGGGCAGCCGCGTCGCCACCATCACCACCACCGCCGCCCGGGAGTGGAAGCGCCCCTCGGCATAGACGTGGGTGCGCGTCAGGCGGTTGTCGTCACCGGCGGAGCCGCCGAAGCCGGGAATACGCCCCAGCGCCGCCTCCAGGGTGGCCAGCACCTGCTCCTCGCGACTGGAGAGGCCGTCGAGCAGGGTCAGGGCGAAGCGTCCCGCGCCGTCCGGCACCACGTCGCGACACTCCTCCAGCAGGCCATCCACCAGCCGCTGGGCCGCGAGAAGATCGAAACGATCCAGGTCCAGCACCGGGGCGCTTGCGACCGCGAAGGCCTCCCGCGACAGGCCGATGGCCACGATGCAGCCGCGCTCATAGCCCGCCGGGCTGATCTCGCCGGCGGTGGTGCACCCCACCACCGGTACCCGCCCGAAGGTGTGGGTGAGCGCCCGAGAGAGCCCCTCGAGCGGATAGTCGGCGCTGCAGAAGAAGAGCACGAAGCCCAGCGCCGGATGGCACAGCGCCTCGCCCAGCTCGGCCACGGCGGCCGCCGGGTCGGCATGCCGCGAGACCGCGCTGCACAGGGGTGGGGCGTCGGGGGGCGGGGCAGAATCGGGGCGCATCATCGACTCCGGGAGCGAGGCAGGCTGCCAGTGTAGGTCGGCACCCGGCGCGGCCACAACGCCCGGGCGTCAGTCCGAGGCGGCTCCTGCCCGGCGGGCCAGGGAATCCAGGGTGGCGGCGAGGCAGGCATGCAGCTCCTGAAGGGCGGGACGTGCCGCCGCGAGCGCCTCCTCGACGGCCAGTCGCTCTAGCCGTGCCGCCAGTCCCGCCACCTTCACCGCGCCCAGGCTCGCGGACTCTCCCTTCAGCTGGTGTGCCGCATGTCGCATCCCCCCGGCGTCGCCCGCCGCGAGGGCCGAGTCGAGCTGGGCGAGATGTGCCTCGGCCTGGTCGCGGTAGAGCGCCACCATCGGCACCAGCCCCGATTCGCCGAGGGAGTCGAGCAGCGAATCCAGGATCCACGCATCGACCAGCGTCTCCTGGCTCATGGTGACGGCCGGCACCGAGGCCGGGGTGGCGCCCCCCAGATGACGACTCAGCACCTCCAGCAGCGCCTCCTGGAGCAGTGGCTTGGTCAGGTAACCGTTCATCCCCGCGGCCAGGCAGCGGGCCTGCTCCCCCCCCGGGCCGCCCGCGGTCATCGCCACGATGGGCACTCCGGCCGCCCAGCCGTGACGCCGACGCAGCCGGCGGGTCACCTCCAGGCCATCCATGCCGGGCATCTGCACATCCATGAAGATCAGGTCGAAGTGCCGGCGTTCGGTCAGGGCCAGTGCCGCCTCACCGGACTCGGCCAGGCTGACGCGACAGCCCAGTCGCTCGAGCATCGCCTGGGCGACCCGCTGGTTGACCGGGTTGTCCTCCACCACCAGCAGTCGCGCCCCCTGGGGCTGACCGAGCTCGACCCGGCCCGCCGCGGCTGCCTGCGCCGGCTCGGCGGCGGGCACCAGTGGCAACAGGCACCAGAAGCGACTGCCGACGCCGGGCTCGCTCTGCATATCGATGCTGCCCCCCATGGCGTCGATCAGGCGGCGTGAGATCGCCAGGCCCAGCCCGGTACCGCCGAAGCGGCGTGCCGTGGAGGCATCGCCCTGGCGGAAGGGTTCGAAGATTCGCTCCCGCTGCTCGGCGGGAATCCCGCAGCCAGAATCACGCACCTCCAGCCGCAGGGTCTCGTCATCCTCCAGCGATGCCTCGAGGACGACCCGCCCCTGGGCGGTGAACTTCACGGCATTGGAGACCAGGTTGAGCAGCACCTGACGCAGCCGCGCCGGATCCCCCATCACCCAGGGGGGTAGCGCCTCGGATAGCCGCGCCTCGAGCCTGATCCCGCGTGACTCGGCGCGGGCGGCGAAGATCGACACCGAGCCCTCCACCAGCGCCGCCAGCGACAGCGGCTGATATTCCAGGTCGAGTCGACCGGCCTCGATCTTGGAGAAGTCCAGCAGTTCGTTGATCAGCCCCAGCAGCAGGTTGGCGCTATCGTGGATGGTCGCCGCATACTCCCGGGCGTGCTCCTCGAGGGGCTCCTCCAGCAGCAGGTCGCTCATGCCGATCACCCCGTTCAGGGGCGTGCGTATCTCGTGGCTCACCGTGGCCAGGAACTCCGACTTGGCGCGGCTGGCCGACTCCGCTCGCCGCGCGGTGGCCTGCAGCTTGTGGCTGAGGGTCTCCAGGTCGCGGCGGGCGGCGGCGTTGTCACGCGCCTCGCGGAACAGCATCATCGCCACCAGCAGGGCGGCGAAGCTCATGGCGAGGATCAGCACCAGCAGCAGGCCATAGAGCCATTGAAGCTGGCGGCGCTCGTGGGTCGCGCGCTCGGCCAGGTAACCATTGATGGCGATCACCAGGCGCTCGGTGCGGTTACCCAGCACCTCCAGGCGCTGCTCCAGCTCCCCCCGAGCCTCCCCTGCGAGGGAGGCGTATTCGCCGATGACGTCGTCCAGCCTCTCGATGCGTGCCTCGATCTCGTCGATAAGGTCGACGGCGGCGGGAATCCGGGCGATCAGCTGGGTGACATCGCCCTGGCGCATCAGGGTCAGGCGGCTGTAGAAGAGCTCGAAGCGCAGCCGCAGTCCAGGCAAGACCGCATCGGGCTGGGCGAGGTAGCTGCGCATCTGCACGGTATCCCGGTCGAGCTTGTAGGCGTGCCAGACGGTATCGCCGCCGACGCTGCCCGCCAGGCTGTCCTGGCGCCAGGACACCAGGCCCACCACGACCAGGGCGGCGGCGAACAGCAGCAGGGCACTGATCGCCCCCAGCCTCAGGCGAAGGGGCAGCTTCAGCATGCGCCGCATCCCGCTGAAAGCGCCGGCTCAGGGCGCATGGATCTCCGCCACGTGCCAGACCGAGCGAAAGCGCACCGCCTCGTTATGCAGCTCCGGATGATCGTCGAAGGGATAGAGCACGAAGAGCGGCCCGAACTCGCGAATCGGCATCGGCTCGCCGTCGCGGCTCATGGCCAGGATCACATCGTAGTCATGCAGCTCCTCCACGGGAATCTCGGCCCGGAACTCATTGAGGGCCTGCACCACGATGCGCTCCCCCTGTACCCCCGCCGCGGAGAGCACCTCACGCATCAACGGGCCCGTGAAGCAACCCGACTCACGGTGCCAGGGGGTGCGGGTGCAGACCGTCAGGGGCGAAAGCGCCATCAGCATCGAACGGTCGAAGAGCGCGGCCGCTCCGACATTGGGACGGGAGATATCTCCGGTGACGGTAAGCAGGACCTCTCCCTCCGGCACCGGCAGCTCGTCGCCGACGGCGAGCAGGGGCAGACAGGCCAGCAGGAGGGCGATGATCGACAGGCGCATGGCGGGTACCCTTGGCGGCGACTTCTGGGCGCCAGACTACCCGATCACGACGCCATGGTCAGCTCGACGAAGGCGGCAGGTCGGGATCGGGCAGCGAACGCAGCCCATCGAAGAGGCGCAGCAGCAGGTTGGCCCGCGCCTCGAAAATGGCGTTGCGCTGCAGCTGGTGGGACAGCTCGAGCATGCCCGGGGCGACCAGCTCCACCTCCTGCAGCTGAGCGTGGTAGGCCGCCATCAGCGACAGGTCCGCCTCGCGACTGGCCTCCCAGGCCTGCTGCGACATCGCCAGTGCGTCGCGCGCCTCCTCGCCCAGGGCCCGATCCAGCCGCCCCGTGAGTCGCTCGACCTGCTCACGCCAGCCCGCCTCGGCCGTGTCGGCACAGGCCAGCATGGCGTCGAGGGCCTCCCCGGCCTCCACCAGGCAGGCATGCATCTCATGCTGCAGCGACTCGACCTGGGCGGAGGGGTCGGACTGGGCCAGGAGCGGCTCACCGATGAGGGCAAGGGCGGTCAGCAGGGTGGCGGCAGGCAGAGAGCGCGGCATGACAGACTCACAGGGCATGGAAGGAAAGACCGGCACTCATAAAAAAGCCGGGAGGCGTTCACGCCCCCCAGCATAGTCGTTCAAGAGATCAGTGGCTTGTCGAGTGACACTCCAGGCCGATCAGCCCTGCAGCTCGTGCCTTTCCTCCTGAGGCTTGATGACCACCAGATCCTCGTAGGCGTGCCAGCTGGCGAAGCCCAGCACGGGCAAGATAAGCGCCAGGCCGATATAGAAGGTCAGCACCCCGACCAGCACGCAGCCGGTGAGGATGACGGCCCACAGCAGCATCGGACGGAAGTTCTTCGATACCGACCGGATGCTGGCCTCGATGCCTTCCATGAAGGTCAGGTCCTGGTCCATCAGCGTCGGGATGGCCACCACGCTGATGGCGAAGGCGCCAAAGGCCAGGATGCTTCCCAGCCCGGTGCCGACCGCGATCATGCCGAGCCCCTGGGGAGTCGTCAGCAGGGCCGCATAGAGGGCATCGGGGCTGGGCACCTCGAAGCCGAAGAAGAGCGCGAACAGCAGGGTCGCCACACGGATCCAGGCGAGGAAGAAGATCATCATCATCACGCCCATCATCGCCAGCTGACCGGCATGGGGGCGCCAGGCGCCGAAGGCATCGCCCAGGTGCGGGGCGCGGTTGGCCTCCAGGGCACGACTGATGCCGTAGGAGCCCACCGCCACCAGCGGACCGAGGAACATGAACCCCGCCACCAGCGGCAGCAGCCAGTGCCACAGGCCGAGATAGATGGCGCCGACGGTGACCGCGATGCTCAGCCCTACCCAGAACATGCCATAGGCGAGGCTGACCGCGGCGGCCTGTCGAAAATCCTCGATGCCAGCGGCGAGCCAGGCCCTGGGGCGATCCATTCCCACCGGCTGGATGGTGATCCTGACGCCCTGCGCTGCCGACGCGTCACGTGATTTCGCGGATGCCGCATTCATGTGTCACCTCTCTTCACCGATTACCGCCCGACCGGCTCGGGCGCTGCGCGGATGGTCCGGCTCGGGTCCGGCCCATCGAAACAGGTTAACGGAGCCTTTCCTCGTTAACTCTGTCTTAATCTAGTTGATCGGGGTCAACTCTGCAGGCCATCTCGCTTGCCTTTTTTCACGCTCTGCGCACCGCGCAAACGCGGAGGGCCCCGACACTGGGTCGGGGCCCTCCGCAAGGCCGGATAGGGTGACGAGCGCCACCCTCACTCAGCGCACGATCATCACCGACACCCTGGAGTGGTGCACCACGTGCTCGGCGTTGGGGCCGAGCACGTAATCGGCGAACTTGCGCTTGTTGTGGGAGGCCATGACGATCAGGTCCACCTCGAGCTTCTTCGCCGCCTTGACGATCGCCTCCCAGGGCGAGCCGTCGACGATGACGCTCTGGGCCGTGATGTCCTCGGGCACGTGGTCACGGATGAACTCGTGCTGGGCCTCCGCAATCGCCGCATGGGCCTTCTTGGCGAAGTCCTTGGGAAAATAGGAGCCGACCAGCGGCATGCGGTAGTCCGGCAGCACCGTCACCACGTGCAGCGAGGCACCGAAGCTGCGGCACAGCGCCACCGCCGTCGGCAGCGCCTTGCTCCAGGAGGCATCCTCGTTGAGATCCACCGGCAACATGATCTTCTGATACATGACGCTCTCTCCTTCAGGCAGACGCCGAGGCGGCAGTGCGATCACGCCGCCGGCGCTGCATCACTACGATCAGGCCGAACACCAGGAAGGCCGGAATCCACATCAGCTCCTTGGTCCAGCGGTCCACCGGGGCCAGCACCTCGATGATCTCCTGGTCGAAGTCGAAGCCCAGATCCGCGGCCTGGCTGCCATAGGCCACCATGTCGACCACGGCCCGCTCGTCCTCGATGATCAGGTCGAGCCCCAGGTTCGCCAGGCGCTCCTCGCCGGTCTCGCCCTCCGGCACCGGCAGTTGCATATAGGTGGTCAGCGGGTCGCCGAAGTCATCCTCGCCGAGGATCTGCAGCCGCAGGGTGCTCTCCTCGTCGACGCTGCCCAGCGCCTCGACGAACTGTGCCGGCGGCACCGACTGGTAGGGATCGTGGATCATGTCCATCCAGAAGCCGGGCCGGAACAGGGTGAACGCCACCAGCAGCAACACGATGGACTCGTACCAGCGGTTGCGGGCGATCATGAAGCCCTGGGTGGCCGCGGCAAAGATCAACATGGCGATGGTCGATACCACGAAGATCACCACGCCCTGCAGGAATGTGACATCGATCAGCAACAGGTCGGTGTTGAAGATGAACAGGAACGGCAGCGCCGCGGTACGCAGGCTGTAGTAGAAGGCCTGGAAGCCGGTACGGATCGGGTCGCCTCCCGAGACCGCCGCCGCGGCGAAGGAGGCCAGCCCCACCGGCGGTGTAACGTCCGCCATGATGCCGAAGTAGAACACGAACAGGTGCACCGCGATCAGCGGCACCAGCAGGCCGTTCTGCTCGCCCAGCTGGACGATCACCGGGGCCAGCAGCGCCGACACCACGATGTAGTTGGCCGTGGTCGGCAGGCCCATGCCGAGGATCAGGCTGAGCACCGCGGTGAAGATCAGGATTAGCATCAGGTTGCCCATGGAGAGGATCTCCACCACGTCGGCGAGCACCAGGCCGACGCCGGTCTGGGAGACCGCGCCGACGATGATGCCGGCCGTGGCGGTGGCGATGCCGATGCCGATCATGTTGCGGGCACCGGTCACCAGGCCGTTCCACAGGTCCAGGGCGCCCTCGCGCAGGTCCGCCGCCATATCCCCCTGGCCGCGGAAGATCGCCATGATGGGACGCTGGGTGAGGATGATGAAGATCATGAACACCGTGGCCCAGAAGGCCGACAGCCCCGGCGAGAGGCGCTCCACCATCAGGCACCAGATCAGCACGATCACCGGCAGGATGAACTGCAGGCCGACCATCACCGTGGGCCGGGTCTGGGGCAGCTTGTAGATGGGAGTATCCGGGTCGTCGAGTTCCAGCTCGGGATAGTGCGAGCCCACCTTGAGCAGCCCCACATAGATCACCGCCAGGCCCACGGCGATCACCCAGGGCGCCGCATCGCCCAGCACCGGCTTGAGCCAGCCCAGGCCGTAGTAGACCGCGAGGGCGGTGATCATCATCAGCAGCAGGCCGCCGAGGAAGCCGATCACCTTGCGTACCAGGGGCTTGGGCGGATTGCTGCTCTCCAGCCCCTGCAGGCCGGCCTTGAGCGCCTCGAGGTGGACGATATAGATCAGCGCGATATAGGAGATCAGCGCCGGCAGGAAGGCGTGCTTGATCACCTCCACGTAGGAGATGCCCACGTACTCGACCATCAGGAAGGCCGCGGCGCCCATGACCGGCGGCATGATCTGGCCATTGACCGAGGAGGAGACCTCCACCGCACCGGCCTTCTCGGCGGAGAAGCCGACGCGCTTCATCATCGGCACGGTGAAGGTGCCGG
This sequence comes from Halomonas sp. SSL-5, assembly GCF_030708455.1. Classification (GTDB taxonomy): domain Bacteria; phylum Pseudomonadota; class Gammaproteobacteria; order Pseudomonadales; family Halomonadaceae; genus Halomonas. The sequence continues at coordinate 293,541 of NZ_JAUYWF010000001.1, read as the reverse complement.
TGGTCACCACGTTGGCGATGGAGGAGCCGGAGATCAGGCCGGTCATGCCGGATGCCACCACGGCGGCCTTGGCCGGCCCGCCCTTGTAGTGACCGAGCAGCGAGAAGGCGACCTTGATGAAGTAGTTGCCGGCGCCGGCCTTGTCGAGCAGGGCGCCGAACAGCACGAACAGGAAGACGAAGCTGGTCGAGACCCCGAGCGCAATGCCGAAGACCCCCTGGGTCGTCAACCACTGGTGGTTGACCAGCCCGAAGAGGCTGACCCCGCGGTGGGACAGGATGCCCGGCATGTAGGGGCCGGCCAGCGAATAGATGATGAAGATCGAGGCGATGATCATGAGCGGCGGGCCGAGCGCCCGTCGCGTGGCCTCGAGCAGCAGCAGGATACCCGCCACACCGATGATCACGTCCTGCAGGATCGGTGCGCCCGGGCGCTGGGCCAGCTGTTCATAGAACATGAACATGTAGGCGCCGCAGAACGCCGCCGCCGCCGCCAGGACCCAGTCCTGGATGGGGATGCGGTCGCGCGGCGAGCGTTTGAGCGCCGGATAGGCCATGTAGGCCAGGAACAGCGCGAAGGCCAGATGGATCGAGCGGGACTCGGTGGCGTTGAAGACCCCGAAACCGATCATGAACGGCAGCGGGGACGCGATCCACAGCTGGAAGAGCGACCACACGGCGGCGATGCTGACCAGCAGCTTGCCCGGCGCCCCGGCCGGCTTGCGGGCCCCGGTATCGCTCGAGGCCACCATATCCTCGAGATCCACCTCGTGCCCCGCGGCCCTCTTGTTGTCCTCAGTCATAAGCGTGCCCTGCTCTGTAACGTTTGCCCTGGGAACCCCTGCTGGCGATGCCCTTTGGCATCCCAAACAGAATGCGCGGCCCCCTCGGGTGACCGCGCATTCTTCACCGAGGTGACATCACCTCAGATTCTCGGATCACTCGATCCAGCCCTGCTCGCGATAGTAGCGGGCGGCCCCGTCATGCAGCGGGGCGGAGAGGCCTGAGGAGACCATCTCTTCCGGATCGAGATTCTCGAAGGCCGGATGCAGCTGCTTGAAGCGGTCGAAGTTGTCGAAGATCGCCTTGACGGTCTGGTAGACGATGTCCTCGTCGGTCTGAGCGGTGGTCACGAAGGTCGCCGCCACGCCGAAGGTCTCGACGTCCTCGTCGTTGCCCTTGTAGAGGCCGCCGGGAATCACCGACTTGGAGTAGTAGGGGAACTCCTCGACGATGCCATCGATGGCTTCGCCGTTCAGCGGGATCAGGCGCGCATCCACGGTGGTGGTAGCCTCCTGGATGGAGCCATTGGGGTGACCCACCACGTAGACCATGGCATCGACGTTGTTGTCGGCCAGGGCGGCGGCCTGCTCGGCGGCATCCAGCTGGGAGGCCAGGGCGAAGGTGTCCTCGGTCCAGCCCTTGGCTTCCATCACCACTTCCATGGTGTTGCGCTGACCGGAGCCCGGGTTGCCGATATTGACGCGCTTGCCTTCCAGATCATCGAGGCTCTCGATGCCGGAGTCGGCGCGGGCCAGCAGGGTCAGCGGCTCACCGTGGACGCGGAAGACCGCGCGCAGGTCTTCATAGGCGTCACCCTCGAAGTTGCCGGTGCCGTTGTAGGCCTGGTACTGGACGTCGGACTGCACCACGCCCATGTCCAGCTGACCGGACTTGATGCCGTTGACGTTGGCCACCGAGCCGCCGGTGGAGGGCGCATTACACTTGATGTTGGCGTCTTCCAGACGGTTCACCAGGCGGCAGACGGACTGGCCGACCACATAGTAGACGCCGGTCTGGCCACCGGTACCGATGGTGATGAACCTCTCTTCATCCTGAGCCATGGCCGGCGACGCGAACATCGCGGCCCCCAGGAGCGCGCCGGTGAAGGCTACAGCAGAGAATGCATGGCGTTTCATGGACATACCTCTTTGACGTTGTCGGCAATCGAGCGGTGGGGATCGTGACCACGCTAGGCTTCGAATCTACCACTCTATTCTACTTTAGCGAAAAAACTTCTCCGGTGATAATGCCGGAGACAAGGCCGTCAGAACATGGCCGACGGGGTTGTTCCCCCCTAGTCTAGTCCCGAAGAGCGTTTACGAGGCGTTTATCTTATGCTGCATCACAGCAAGGAGGCCGCCCCCAAGGGCGGCCTCCTGATCGTGCCAGCGGCCCAGGAGCCGCATCGCTCGACGCCTCACGACGCCTTCATGATCAGCGCCTGCTTCTCCTCCTTCATGGCGGAGAATTCGGCCTCATAGAAGAACTCGCTCTCCCCCAGTGCCGGCTCCAGGTGGTTGAGCCATGTCGCCTCTTCGTCGTATTTCGCGAAGAAGGGCCGCTGCACCCAGTCGCGGTCGCGCCCCTGGATGAAACGCAGCACGAAGACCTTCTCGCCATGGATCTCCGTCACCCCCTGGATCTCCACCTTGCCCGGATCGGCGGACATCGACGGCCCACGAGCCGTGCGCGCCAGGCCCGGCACCTGCTTCATCGCCTCGCGGTAGATCTCCCAGGCCCGCACCAGCGGCACCTCGAAGTAGTGGCGGGCGCCGGTGTCGCGCTCCACGAACATGTAATACGGGATCATCCCCAGACGCAACTGGGTGGTCCACATGCGCGCCCACTGGTCGGCGTCGTCGTTGATGTGCTTCAAGAGCGGCGCCTGGGTGCGTATCTCCGCCCCGGTGGCACGGATGCGGCGGATCGCCTCGCGGCAGATGGGGGTGTCCATCTCCTTCCAGTGGTTGAAGTGCGCCATGAAGGCGACATGTTTCCCAGCAGCCACCAACTCTCTGAACAACTCGAGGATATCCTCAGCGTCCGGGTCGGTGACAAAGCGGTAGGGCCAGAAGGTCAGGCTCTTGGTGCCGATGCGGATGTCCTGAACGTGATCCAGCTCAGGCGCCATCAGCCCCTCCAGGTACTGACGCAGGTGCTTGGCCTTCATCACCATGGGGTCGCCGCCGGTCATCAGGAGGTCGGTGACCTCGGTATGCTCGGCCAGATAGCGGTGCAGGGAATCCGCTTCATTGGAGGCGAACTTCAGGTCCTTGTCGCCGACGAACTGCGCCCAACGGAAGCAGAAGGTGCAGTAGCTGTGGCACACCTGGCCCTGGCTGGGGAAGAACAGCACCGTCTCGCGGTACTTGTGCTGCATGCCCGGCAGTGGCTCGCCGTCGAGCAGCGGCAGGTTGAGATCCATCTGCCCCGCCGGGTGGGGGTTGAGTTCGGAGCGGATGCGCTCGATCACCGGCTTCATCTCGGCGGCGGAGGCCTCGCGGCGCATCAACTCGGCCACCTCGTCGAAGTGCTCGGAGCGAAGCATGCCGCGCTGGGGGAAGGTGAGCTGGAAGACCGGATCCGCCGGAATGTTGTCCCAGTCGATCAGCTCCTCGATCACGTACTCGTTGACCCGGAACGGCAGCACCTGGCTGACCACCCGCATATCGAAACGCAGGTCGTCGGGCAGGCTCTGGATCGCCTCGATCCTGTCGAGCTGGCGGTGGGTATAGACCTTGAACTGCCGGGCCTCGAAGGCCTCCGCCTCGGGGCTGCCGAGCTCGATAGTGACGCGCTGGTTCATCTCGCCTCCTCCGGTTGTCGTGTCCGGCGCTCCGGCACAAAGGCCCGGAGCATCCGCCACGGGAGGCGGTGCCGGCATCGGTTGTCTGGGGGAGGCTATTGGTACAGGGACGGGACACTACCTGCAACTTTATGTCGCCATTTGCAACGAATGTCGCGAAAACTTCATGAAAGCGCAACACCCCATTCACCTGACTCCAGCTAGCTCGAGGGCTTGGCTAGCGGGAGGGCTTGCGGATCAGCCTTGCGGTAATGCGCTGAAGTCGCGGTGCACCGATCAGGATCAGCGCGAAGGCGATCGGCCAGGCGATATAGAAGGCGCGCCACCAGCGCCCCACGAGGCCTTCGCCCAGGCCGGTGTTGACCCAGGTGATCACGAAGGTCATGAGGCTGACCATGTAGAGCGACATCATCACGGCGAAGACGAGTGGCGCGAAACGTGGCGGGAAGAACATCGAAACTCCTGTTAGCCTGAAGACGAGAAGGGACGGCCAGGAGTATACGCCAGCGGTGATGGCCTTCGCCCGCGCCCTTTTGTCGCCCGGAGCCGTCGGGGCTCGCGCCCCAGGAGGTCGCCCATGGAGTTGCTCGCCTGCCAACCCGCCATACCCCCCATCCGCTGCCGGGGCGACCAGCTCGCCTGGCTGCGCCACCTGACCCGGGAGATCGAGGCGCGCTGCGAGGCGAGCAGCCCCGACCTGATCGTGCTGCCCGAGCTCACCACCCTGGAGTACGGCAGCCGCGCCTTCGCCTGCCTGGGAGACCTGGACGACGACCTGCAGGGACCCGTCTATGAACGCTTCAGCGAGCTGGCACGCCGCCTGGGCTGCACCATCGCCTACGGCACCGCCCGGCGCAGCGCGCGGGGTCGGCATATCAGCCAGGTGCTGGTGGGACCGGATGGTGCCCTGGCCGGCGTCTACGACAAGCTGCACTGTGCCCAGTTCGGCGCCTCCAGCGAGGCGGCCCACTTCACGCCCGGCGAGTCCCTGCTGGTCGTGGACATCGCCGGCTGGCGGGTCGGGGTGATGATCTGCTACGACCTGCGCTTCCCCGAACTGGCCCGGCGCCTGGCCGAGGAGGGCGTGGAGCTGGTGCTGCACCCGGTGGCCTTCACCCGGGACTTCTCCTTCGCCAGCTGGCACGCCTTCGTCACCGCCCGCGCCATGGAGAACCAGCAGTGGTGGCTGAGCCTCAACCGCGCCGGTGAGGCCTGGGGCCACTCGCTGCTGTGCCCGCCGCTGGTGGACGAGGCCCATGTCGCCGAGGATTTCGGCCCCCTCGAGGCGTGGCGACAGCTGTCACTCTCCAGGCAGGCCCTGGCCGAGGCGCGGGAACGACTGCCGCTCTCCCGCGACCGTCGCGACGACCTGGCCGACCTGGCGCTGTGGCGGCCTTGAACGCGCCCTGAGCGATCGCAATCGAGGAGACACCATGATCGAGTGCATCCAGGGCGATATCGCCCGACAGCCCGACATCGAGGCGGTGGTCAACGCCGCCAACGCCCAGCTGCGCCCCGGCGGCGGCGTGGCCGGTGCCCTGCACCGCGCCGCCGGCCCCGAGCTCGACCACGCCTGCCGCCCCCTGGCGCCGATCCGCCCCGGGGAAGCGGTGATCACCGCGGCCTACGGCCTGCCCAACCGTCATATGATCCACTGCCTCGGGCCGGTCTACGGCGTAGACGAACCGTCGGAAGAACTGTTGGCGGCCTGCTACCGCCATGCGCTGGAGCTGGCGGAACGACACGGCATCGTCTCCATCGCCTTCCCGGCGCTCTCCGCGGGTGCCTTCGGCTACCCGCTGGCGGAGGCCGCGCGGGTGGCAATCGAGACGGTGATTGACACCCTGCCCCGCTGCCCCTGCATCGAGCGGGTACGCTTCGTGCTCTTCGACGCCGAGAGCGCCGCGCTCTTCCGGCGCCTGCTCGACGAGCGCCAGGACGGTCAGCCGACGTTGTAGCCGAGCACCCGTGGCAGCCACAGCGCGATCTCCGGGAACACCGCGACCAGCGCCAGGGCGCCGGCCATGGCGGCGACGAAGAGCAGCGCCCAGCCCACGGTCTGCTCGAGGCGAATCTTCGCCACCTCGGTGGTCACCATCAGGTTCACCGCCACCGGCGGGGTGAACTGGCCGATGGCGATGTTCATCGCCAGCAAAATGCCGAACCACACCGGGTTCCATTCGAAGTGCTGCATCACCGGGATCAGGATCGGCATCATGATCAGGTAGATGGAGATGGCATCCAGCAGCATGCCGGCGGCCAGCACCGCCAGCATGACCAGCACCAGCAGCACGACGCCGCTGTCGGATAGCGAGATGATCCACTCCGCCAGGTGGCGGAAGGTGCCGAGCATGGTGCCCGCCCAGGCGAAGATGCCCGCCAGGGCGATGATCAGCATCACCACCCCGGAGATCACCGCCGCCTCGCCGAACAGCGCCCAGAGGTCGCGCCAGCCGAGCTCGCGGGTGACGAAGAGCCCGATCACCACCCCGTAGGCCACCGCCACCACCGCCGCCTCGGTGGGGGTGAAGAGCCCCGAGCGCAGCCCCCCGAGGATCAGCACCGGGGCGAACAGCGCCGGCAGCGCCTGCTTGAAGGTCTCGCCCACCCCGAGTCGCTCGGCGCCCGCCACCGGCGCACCGCCCTCCCAGCCCCGACCTTCCCAACCCCGACCTTCCCAACCATAGCGCTTCGAGACCAGCAGCGCCGGCACCAGCAGCGCCAGCCCGGCGAGCACACCAGGGAAGAGCCCCGCGGCGAACAACGCACGCAGGTCGACCCCCGGCACGACGATGGAGTAGAGGATCAGCGCCACCGAGGGCGGGATCAGGATCGCCGTGGAGGCCGAGGCGGCGATCAGCGTGGCCGAGAAGGGCCTCGGGTAGCCGGCCTTCGTCATGCTGGGCAGCATCACCATGGCCACCGCGGCGGCATCCGCGGGCCCCGAGCCACTCATGCCCCCCATGATCATGCACACCAGCACCGCCACTAGCGCCAGGCCACCGTGGCGTGGGCCGATCAGCGCCTGGGCGAAGCGCACCAGGCGCAGCGCCACGCCGGAACGCTCGAAGATCAGCCCGGTCAGGATGAACAGCGGGATGGCGATCAGCGGGTACTTGGCGATGCTGTTATAGGTATTGGTGCCCAGCGTGGCCAGCATCGCGGGAGACAGCCCGCTGAGAATCCCCACCGCCCCGGCCAGCCCCAGGGAGAAGGCCACCGGCACACCGGCGATGAGCAGTCCGGCGAAGGCCAGCAGCATCCACAGGTCAGCACTCATCGTCGAGCCTCCCGCGCAGGCGGTCCCGTGTCTGCTGCAGCTGGCGCACCAGCATCACCGCCGCCAGCACGGGCAGCCAGACGATATACCACCACTGGGGCAAGCCCAGCCCCGGCGAGGTGCTCCCCCACTGGTACTCCTGCCAGGCCAGCTTGGTGCCGAACCAGGCGATCAGCCCCAGCACCACGACCCCGCAGAGCCCCTGGAAGAGCACCAACAGCCGGCGCGGACCGGGCGGCAGCGCCCGCTCCAGCATGCCGATGCGGATATGACCGTTGCGACGCAGCGCCACGGCGGCGCCGGCAAAGGTCAGCACCACCAGCAGGAACACAGAGAACTCCTCGGTAAAGGCGAGCGAGCCGCCGGTGATGTAGCGGGTCACCACGTTACCCAGGCTGATCAGTGAGATGATCACCAGGGCCAGGGCGGCCAGCCAGCGCTCCGGCCGGGCGTCGGGAGAGGGAATCATGGGTACCTCACAAGGCAGCGGCCGGCCACGAGGGCCGGCCGGTCGGTCGGAAGGAAGAGTGGGGATCAGCGCGCCTCGACGGCGACCCGGGCGGCCTCGACGATCTCTTCGCCGATCTCGGGAATCCACTCGTCGTGAACGCCGGCGGTAGCCTCGACGAAGGCCTGATACTGCTCATCGGAGAGCTCGGTGACGGTGACGCCACGCTCCTGGATGGCGGCCAGGCGATCACTCTCCTCCTCGCGGGTCATGGCGATCTCCCACTCGCCCGCCTCCATCGCGGTCTCGCGCAGGATCTCGCGATCGCCCTCGTCCAGGGACTCCCACACCTGGCGGTTCACGGCGAAGATCAGCGGGTCGTTCATGTAGTTCCACAGGGTCAGGTGTTCCTGCCCCACCTGGTCGATGCGCGCCACATCGAACACCGAGAGCGGGTTCTCCTGGCCGTCCACCGCGCCGGTGGTCAGCGCGGGTTTGGCATCGGCCCAGCTCATCTGGGTGGGGTCGGCGCCCAGGGCGTCGAAGGTGTCCTGGAACAGCGGCGAGCCCACCACGCGGATCTTCAGTCCCTCCAGGTCCGCGGGCTCGTCGATCGCCCCCCGGGAGTTGGAGAGCTGGCGGAAACCGTTCTCGCCCCAGCCCAGCGGGATGACATCGCGAGACTCGATGGCCGCGAAGATCATCTCGCCGGCCTCGCCGCCAGTCACGGCGTCCACCGCCGCCTCGTCGGGCAGGAAGAAGGGCAGCGAGAAGAGGTTGAGCTCCGGCACCTGGGGCGACCAGTTGATGGTGGAGCCCACCGCTGCGTCGATCAGGCCGGAGCGCATGGCGGAGAATTCGCGGGTCTGGTCGCCGTTGACCAGCTGGGAGTTGGGGTAGACGCGCATGGTGAGGCGCCCCTCGGTGCGTTCCTCCACCAGCTCGGCCCACTTCTCCGCCGCCTGGCCCCAGGGGAAGGCGTCGGAGAGCACGGTGGAGACGGCGATCTCGCGCGCCTGAACGGAGAGCGAGGCGGAGAGCACGGCGGCGCCGGCCAGGGCGGCGGCCAGCTTGGCAAGCGGTCGATGGGGCATCATGGCGTGTCCTTGCAGCGGCGCCTCGAGGAACTCGAGCCGCGGTTATGGTTATGGGTCGTGCGATGCGGCAGCATGGCCGCTCGGTCCTATTCTAGGGCGCCCAGCGTTGAATGACAGCCCGTCACTCCAGCGCCTGGCAGCGCTGCTCCTCTCCCGGCCAGGCGACGCAGTCGCCCACGCCGATGCCCAGCGCCGCGAAGGTGCCGGCGTTGACCTCCAGCGCCGCCCGATAGGGCACCCCCGGGCGGGTCACCGCACAGTCGGCGGGGGCGCTGGAGCCGCAGGGCTCCATGGTGTGGGTCGAGACGATGCGCCCCGCCCCGTCGATGAAGGCGATATCCAGCGGGATCAGGGTGTTGTACATCCAGAAGCCGCTGCCGCCGGGCTGCTCGGCGGCGTAGAGAAAGAGCATGCCGGCGTCCTCGGCGAGGCGCTCGCGCCCCATCAGGCCGCGGCTGCGCTCGGCCGGCTCATCCGCCACCTCGACCCGGAAGTCATGCGGCCCCGAGTCGCCGTGAACGGCGAGCCGCCAGCGTTCCGCGGGTGTCTCGGCGAGGCTCGTCGCGGGAAGCGCGAGCGGGCCGAGGAGCAGGATGGCAACGTGAAGCAGGCGTTTCATGGCAGGTTCCTGGTGTCATCGCCGGACGCGGGGGCATCCGGCATCGGGTGGATGCCCGCGGCGAGCAGCGAGACCTGCACCGCCTCGCCCCGGGCCAGTCCGTTGCGGCGGGCGGCGTGGGTGGCGATCTCGAAGCCGAGCCGCTGCGGGGTATGGTCGAAGGCCAGGGTCACCGAGGTCATCCCGCCCAGCACCACCAGCTCTTCGACGCGGGCACTCACCGGGTTCTCACGCTCGCCAAGCGAGGGGCGCCCACGGCGGTGCAGCACCACGTCCGAGGGTGGCAGGTACCAGGCCACCCGGGCGCCCAACGGCAACGATGCCAGCCCCTCGGCCACCTCCAGCGTCCAGGGTCCCCAGGCCAGGCGGCGCTCACCGCCCTCCTCCACCACCTCGCCGGTGAAGACGTTGTGGCGGTCGAGCAGCCGCGCCACCTGGGGCGAGGTCGGCCGGCGGAACAGCGCCTCCGGCGGGCCATCCTGCAGGGTGCGCCCGGCATGCAGCACGCACAGGCGATCCGCCAGCGCCGCCGCCTCGTCGAGGTCGTGGGTGACCAGCACGATGGGGATGCGGATCTCCTGACGCAGCAGCGCCAGCTCGCGCTGCAGGCGTCGCCGGGTGACCTGATCCACCGCCGAGAAGGGCTCATCGAGCAACAGCACCCGAGGATTGCGCGCCAACGCCCGGGCCAGCGCCACCCGCTGGCGCTGGCCACCGGAGAGCTCGCCGGGATGGCGCCCGGCCAGGCCATCCAGGCGCACCCGAGAGAGCCATTCCTCGGCACGCCGCCGGCGCTCGGCGGAGGGCAGATGGCCCAGGGCGACCATGACGTTGCCCAGCGCCGTCAGGTGGGGGAAGAGCGCATAGTCCTGGAACACCAGCCCGACGCGGCGGCGCTGGGGCGAGAGGCAGATACCCGCCTCGGCATCGAGCCAGGTTTCTTCGCCGACGCTGACCCGCCCTGTCGCCGGACGCGCCAGGCCGGCGATGGCCCGCAGCAGGGTCGTCTTGCCGCTGCCGGAGGGCCCCACCAGGGCCAGCAGTTCGCCGGCGGCGCAGTGGAAGTCGGCGGCCAGCGGGATGGGCCCCGACTGGTGGAGGCTGACGGAGAGGCTGACCGAGGGCACGGCGGGTTCAACCACGGCGCCACCTCCGCCTGCCCGCCAGGCCGTAGACCACGCCGATGGTGAGGAAGGAGGCCAGCAGCAGCATCGCCGACATGCTGGCCGCTCCGCTCTCGTCGAAGGCCTGCACCCGGTCGTAGATGGCGATGGCGAGGGTGCGGGTCTCGCCGTCGATGGCACCGCCCACCATCAGGATCACCCCGAACTCGCCCAGGGTATGGGCGAAGGTGAGGGCCAGGGCCGAGACGATGCCAGGCCACACCAGCGGCAGCTCGATGCGCCACAGGGTGTGCAGCGGCGAGAGGCCGCTGCACCAGGCCGCCTCACGCAGGTTGGCCGGCACCGCCTCGAAGGCGCGCTGCACCGGCTGCACCGCGAAGGGCAGGTTGGCCACCAGGGAGGCGAGCAGGATGCCCTCGAAGGTGAAGTTGAGCCCCACGCCGAAGAGCTGCTCCCAGAGGCCGCCGAAGGGGGCCTCCACGCCGAAGGCCTGCATCAGGTAGAAGCCCAGTACCGTGGGCGGCATCACCAGTGGCAGGGCGATCAGCGCCTCGCCCAGCGGCTTGGCGCGGGAGCGGCTGGCGGCCAGGGTGCGCCCCAGCCACAGCCCCACCGGCAGCAGCAGCAGCGCCGTCAGGGCCGCCAGGTGCAGCGAGACCGAGAGCGCGATCCAATCCATCAGGGTCCAGTGTCCTCGGGGAGGCGGAAGCCATCGCCGGGGGCGCGAAAACCATAGTCGGCCAGGATCGCACGAGCCTCCTCCTGCTGCAGCCAGGCATAGAAGGCACGCGCCGTCTCACCGGCATCCTCGACCAGCGCCATGCGCTGGATAAGCGGGGCATGCCAGGATTCGGGAATCAGCACATGCTCGCCACGCTCGGCGATGGGCGGCGCCAGGGCCAGCGACCATGCCACCAGGCCGCCACGGGCATCACCGGAGAGGGCGAAGCGGGCGGCCTGGGAGACGTTCTCGCCCAGCACCCGCAGCGGCGCGGTCGCCTCCCACAGCTCGGCGTGCTCCAGCGCCTGGCGCGCCGCCACCCCGTAGGGGGCGTGCTCGGGGTTGGCCAGGGCGATGCGCGGTCGGCCCTGCCCCGCCGCATGGGCGTCGATCGCCTCGCGCACCGCGGTCAGCGGTGCCTGCTCTCCCGGCAACTCCCCCTGCCCTCTCGGCTGCAGCCAGGCCAGGCGCCCCACCGCATAGACCACGCCCTCATTCTCGAGGTGGCCTTCCTCGTGCAGCGCCAGCACATAGGCCTGGTCGGCGGAGAGATAGAGCTCGAACGGGGCCCCCTGGGCGATCTGGCGACGAAAATTACCCGAGGAGCCGAAGTTGAGGCGCAGCGCCTGGCCGGTCTCGGCCGTGAAGCGCTCGGCGGCCTCGCTCAGGGCGAACTGCAGGTCCGAGGCGGCGGCCACGGTGGGTGGCTCGTCGGCGATGGCCAGCGGCGACACCATCAGGGCAAGCCCCAGCAGCAGCGTGCGACATCCCGAGCGGGAGAAAAAGAGCATGGCGTGGCTCCGCGAGGCGTGGATGGGCGCATTGTCCGACACCCCGCCGATGCCGACAAGCCGCGCCAGTCAGCTCGTGGCGACGCCGGCGAAGATGGCGCGCAGGTCGGTTTCCTCCTCGCGATGACCGAGGTCGAGCAGCGCCTCGAGGCTCGCCAGGTGACGGACGACGGCGCCTCGAGCGCCGTCGATATCGCCCTCGCCCAGGGCCGCCAGCAGCCGCGGGTGGTCCCCCTCCAGGTAGCAGGAGGACAGCGTCGGCCGCTTGTAGAGGGCGATGACGATGGAAGTGCGCATCACCAGATCGGTGAGCATGGCCCCCAGCACACGATTGGGCGAGAGTGCAGCCAGGCGATGATGAATGGTCAGGGAGTGGGCGATGCGAGCCGGTTCGTCGCCGCGGCCGTGTGCCTCGGCCTCGGCCCGCGCCTCGGCCTCCAGCGCCGTCAACACGCCAGGTTCAACTCCCTGGGCCGCCAGCAGCGCGGCCACCTCGCCCTCCACCAGGCGGCGGGCGGCGAATGTCTCTCGGGTCTCCTCCACACTGGGGGCACGTACCCGGGCGACCTGGTTGGGACGCTGGTCGATGACGTGATCGGCGGCCAGGCGAGTCAGAGCACGACGCACCACCGAGCGGCTGACGCCGAAGATCTCGCCCAGCGCCACTTCAGGCAGACGCGTGCCCGGCGGCAGGCGCTGGCTGAGCACCGCCTGGCGCACCTGCTCGACGATATGGCGGTCGCCGATCCGCTCGCCGGCGCGCACGGCGGCCTCGACCCCTTCCCTGAAGGACTGGCTCATGAATGTCTCGCTGGTGATGATCCTGGCGAAACCTTCGCACTTTTCGGGGCGGATGGCCACATGCAGCGAGCATCCTGTATACAGGATGCTCGCCATCGGAACGCCGCGATATGCCCGCCGTCACTGCCTGGGCAGATGACCGGCATTGACGTCGAGGATCTTCATCGTGTTGGTGCCGCCATGGGCGTTCATCTCGTCACCCCGGGTGAGGATCACGTGGTCGCCGGGCTCGGCGATACCCTTCTCCACCAGCAGGGCCAGGGCGCGGTCGTTGAGCTCCTCCGCGCTCATCTCGCTGGTATCGAAGGGCAGCGAGACCACCCCGCGATAGAGCGCCATGCGCCGCTGGGCGATGGCGCTGTGGGCCAGCCCGACGATGGGCAGCCCCGAACGGATGCGCGAGGCGATCAGCGGCGTGTAGCCGGTGGACGTCATGCAGGCGATGGCCGCCACACCGGAGAGATGGTTGGCGGCGTACATGGCGGAGAGCGCGATGGTCTCGTCGATCTGAGTGAATCCCTCGTGGATGCGATGTCCCGACTCCTGAGCGATCTTCTCGCGCTCGGCGCCCAGGCAGACCCGGTCCATGGCCTCGATGGTCTCCACGGGGAAGTCGCCGGCGGCGGTCTCGGCGGAGAGCATCACCGCGTCGGTGCCGTCGAGCACCGCGTTGGCGACGTCGAACACCTCGGCCCGGGTGGGCAGGGGCGAATCGATCATCGACTCCATCATCTGGGTGGCGGTGATCACCGCCCGGTTGAGCGTGCGGGCGCGCTTGATGATGCGCTTCTGGGTGCCGATCAGCTTCTCGTCGCCGATCTCGACTCCGAGGTCGCCGCGGGCCACCATCACCGCCTCGCAGGACTGGATGATGCCATCGAGGGTCGCCTCGCTGGCCACGGCCTCGGCACGCTCGAGCTTGGCCACCAGGCCGATCTCCTTGCCTGCCTCGCCCAGCAGCTCGCGGGCCTCGGCCATGTCGGCGGCGTTGCGCGGGAAGGAGACCGCCAGGTAGTCGACCCCGATCGCCACGGCGGTGGCCAGGTCCGCGCGGTCCTTGTCGGTGAGTGCCGGCGCCGAGAGGCCGCCGCCCTGCTTGTTGATGCCCTTGTTGTTAGAGAGCTTGCCGCCCACGATAACGGTGGTGTGGATCTCGCGCCCCTCGACGCCGCTGACGTCCAGCACCAGCCGGCCGTCGTCGAGCAGCAGGCGGTCACCGGGGGCGACGTCCTCGATCAGCTGCTTGTAATCGCAGCCCACACGCTCCCGGGTGCCCGCATCGCTTTCCAGCGCCATGTCGAGGATGAAGGCGTCTCCCTCCTCGAGCTCAACGGCACCCTCGGCGAAGCGGGCGATGCGGATCTTGGGGCCCTGCAGGTCGCCCAGGGCGGCGACACTCCTGCCCTGGCGGGCGGCGATCTCGCGCACCCGCTCGAGGCGGCGGCGATGGTCATCGGCCGCGCCGTGGGAGAAGTTGAGGCGCACCACGTCGACGCCGGCGGCGATCATCGCCTCGAGCACCCCCTCGCGGTCGCTGGCGGGGCCCAGGGTGGCGACGATCTTGGTGCGCCGGATGGGGTCGTGGATGGGGGCATGGGGGAGATGGCTCATGGTGTCCTCGGCAGGATCAGGATGGCACGGAAGTCGTTGACGTTGGTACGCGTGGGGCCGGTAACGATCAGCCGCTCCAGCGCCTGGAAGAAAGTGTAGGCATCATTGCGTGACAGAAAGGTGGCCGGGTCAAGCCCCTGCTTTCGGGCACGGGCCCAGTCGGCATCGGCGATCAGGGCCCCGGCGTTGTCCTCGGAGCCGTCGATGCCATCGGTGTCGATGGCCAGGGCGTGGATGCCCGGTGCGCCCTGAAGCGCCTCGAAGAGCCCCAGCAGGTACTCGACGTTGCGCCCGCCGCGGCCATCGCCGCGCACCGTGACGCTGGACTCGCCGCCGGAGAGCAGCAGCAGCGGCCGGCTGAGTCCCGCCTGGCTCGAGAGTGCCAGGTGCGCCTGGGCGCGCCCCAGCTCGCGAGCCTCGCCCTCGAGGTCATCGCCCAGCACACGCACCTCGATACCACTCGTCGCGGCGGCCACGCGGGCGGCCTCCAGGGCATCGGCGGCGCGAGCCAGCACCCGGGCACGGTCGCGGGCGAAGCCGGGATCATCGGGTGCAGGCGCCTGGCCGGCCCCCTCGAGGTGGCGCCGCACCGGGACGGGGATGGCGATGCCGTGACGCTCGAGGATGGCCAGGGCATCCGCCGGGGTGCTGGCGTCGGGCAGGGTCGGGCCGGAGGCGACCAGGGTCGGGTCGTCGCCGGGCACGTCGGAGATCACCCAGGTCAGCACCTGCGCCGGGTGAGCCGCGGCGGCCAGGCGCCCGCCCTTGATCGCCGAGAGGTGGCGGCGCACGGTGTTGATCTCACGGATCGGTGCCCCGCAGCGCAGCAGCTCACGGTTGAGCGCCTGCTTCTCGGCCAGGGTGATGCCGGGGGCCGGCAGGCTCATCAGCGCCGAGCCACCGCCGGAGATCAGCGCGATCACCAGGTCCTCCTCGCCCAGCGGCTCGACCGCCTCGAGCATGCGACGGGCGGCCTCCTCGCTCAGGCCGTCGGGCATGGGATGGGAGGCCTCGAGTACCTCGATCCGCCCGCAGGGCGCCTCGTGAACCTCGATACCGTGCCCGTAGCGGGTCACCACCAGCCCGTCGAGAGGGGCCTCGGGCTGGTGGGCCTGCCAGGCGCGCTCCAAGGTCGCGGCCATGGCGGCGGCGGCCTTGCCGGCACCCACCACCAGGGTGCGGCCGGCGGGCGGCGGGGGCAGTTCGCCGGGCAGCAGGCTGTCGGGGTGCACGGCGCGCACGGCGGTGTCGGCCAGGCCGCGCAGCCAGCTCAGGGCCTCCGGCGCCGACAGCGCGGCGATGGCCTCGGGGGAGGATGGGGACGGCGTGGCGACCATGGGGTTCTCCTCTGCGGCGGATGGCCCCACCGGGGCCATCCAGGAATTCTTGGGTCGTGAACGATCCGGGTTCGGGGATCATAAGCAGCGATCAGGGTTCGGGATCATAAGCAGCGATCCGGATTCGAGGATCATGCACGGTGCCCCGGGTTCGGGGTCCGTGAAAAAGGACCCGGCGACAGGTCGCGCCTGCCACCGGGAAAGGCCGCCGGGGCGGCCGGAAGGCGTGCGACGACCCGACGCCCGCCTTCCGGAGCCTACCGGATTCTGCCGCTCGTCGCCGAACGATGTCTGCCGGCAGGCCCTCGGGGAGCAGTCACCTCCCCTGTCCGCGCCGGCCCAGCACCGGGCCGGCGCCGGAACTCACGCCTGGCCCACCTCGTGGTTGGCCAGGGTCTCCAGGGCACGCAGGATGCCGGCATGGTCCCACTCGCCGCCGCCGTTGGCGGCACAGGCCTGGAACAGCTGCTGGGCGTTGGCGGTACCGGGCAGCGCCAGGTCGAGGCTGCGCGCGCCTTCCAGTGCCAGGTTGAGATCCTTCTGGTGCAGCTTGATCTTGAAGCCGGGATCGAAGGTGCGCTGGATCATGCGCTCGCCGTGCACGTCGAGGATCTTCGACTGGGCCAGCCCGCCGAGCAGCGATTCGCGCACCTTGGCCACGTCGGCGCCCGCCTTCGAGGCGAACAGCAGGCCCTCGGCCACCGCCTCGATGGTCAGGGCGACGACGATCTGGTTCGCCACCTTGCAGGTCTGGCCGGCGCCGTGGCCGCCGATATGGGTGATGGTCTTGCCCATCACCTCGAGGACCGGCCTGGCCCGGGTGAAACCCTCGTCGGTGGCGCCGACCATGATGGTCAGGGCGGCGTTGATGGCACCGCCTTCCCCGCCGGAGACCGGGGCGTCGACATACTCACCGCCGGCCTCATGGATGCGCCGGGCGAAGTCCTGGGTGGGGATCGGCGCGATGGAGCTCATGTCGATCACCAGGGTGCCGGGTTTCAGGCCCTCGATGACCCCATTCTCGCCGAACAGCACCTGCTCGACGTCCGGGGTGTCCGGCACCATGGTGATGATCACCTCGGCCTGCTCGGCGACCGCGCGGGGGCTTGCGAGCTCCTGCATGCCCTTGCTGGCCAGCGTCTCGTCGAGCTTGCCCCGCTTGACGGTGGTGAGCTCGTGGCCGGCGTCCAGCAGGTGGCCCGCCATGGGGCGACCCATGATGCCGAGGCCGATAAATCCGATCTTGCTCATGATCTCTCTCCTTTGTCTGTCTTGTCGTTGCAGTCCTGAGTAGAAGGCCTCTCCGCTCGAGGCTGACCCGTCGGCAGGCCTGCGAGGAGGCGCTGTAAACCCTTCCCTGGGCGCTACCGATGCCATCCCTGGCATAGGACCTCCTCTTCGGCCTGCCCCCGGCGCCTCTCGCTACTTACGGCGCGCTCAGCTCCGGGCGGCGTCCAGCCAGCCCAGGCCCTCCTGGGTGCGGCCGGCGGGCTTGTACTCGGCGCCGATCCAGCCCTGGTAGCCCAGGCGATCCAGGTGGGCGAACAGGAAGGGGTAGTTGATCTCCCCAGTGCCCGGTTCGTGACGCCCCGGGTTGTCGGCGATCTGCACATGGGCGATGCGACCGAGGTGCTTCTCGATGGTCGGCGCCAGGTCCCCCTCCATGATCTGCATGTGATAGATGTCGTACTGCAGCTTGAGGTTGTCGCTTGCCACCTCGTCGAAGATCTGGAGTACCTGCTCGGTGCGGTTGAGGAAGAAGCCCGGGATGTCGCGGGTATTGATCGGCTCGGCGATCAGCAGGATGCCGGCATCCGCGAGCTTGTCGGCGGCGTAGCGCAGGTTCCCGACCAGGGTCTGGCGTGCCTCGGCGTCGCTGACGCCCTCCGGCTTGATCCCGGCCAGGCAGTTGACCTGGGTATTGCCCAGCACGCGGGCGTAGGCGATGGCACGCTCGACCCCCTCGCGGAATTCGGCGACGCGCTCCGGGTGGCAGGCGATGCCGCGTTCGCCCGCGGCCCAGTCGCCCGCGGGCAGGTTGAACAGCACCTGAGTCAGGCCGTTGTCGTCGAGGCGCCGCTTGATCTCGGCGGCCTCGAAGTCGTACGGGAAGAGGTACTCCACGCCCTTGAAGCCGGCTTCTGCGGCGGCCTGGAAGCGGTCGAGGAAGTCCACCTCGGTGAACAGCATGCTGAGGTTGGCGGCAAACTTGGGCATCTTGGTCTCCTTGCTCAATTGGTCAGGGTGTGGGGCGCCGGGGACAAGCCGAAGAGGAGGTCCTATGCCAGGGATGGCATCGGTAGCGCCCATGGATGGGTTCACAGCGCCTCCTCGTAGGCTTGTCGACGGTTCAGCCCCACGCACTCCCGATGAAACTCAGGTCAGGGAAGCGATGGAGGTCGGCGCATCCTGGACGTTCTCGGCCAGGGCCTCGAACTCGTTGACGCCGTCCAGGTCGGTGCCCATGGCGATATTGGTCACCCGCTCGAGGATCACCTCCACCACCACCGGCACGCGATACTCGGCGGCCAGGCGGCGGGCCTCCTCCAGGGCCGGGGCGATGGCGTCGGGCTCGGTGACCCGCAGCGCCTTGCAGCCCAGCCCCTCTACCACCGAGACATGGTCCACGCCGTAGCCGTTGATCTCGGGGCAGTTGATGTTCTCGAAGGCGAGCTGCACGCAGTAGTCCATGTCGAAGCCGCGCTGGGCCTGGCGGATCAGCCCCAGGTAGGAGTTGTTCACCAGCACGTGCACCCAGGGCAGCTTGAACTGGGCGCCGGCGGCCAGTTCCTCGACCATGAACTGGAAATCATAGTCGCCGGAGAGCGCCACCACCTCGGCTTCGGGGTCGGCGCGGCGCACCCCCAGGGCAGCGGGAATGGTCCAGCCCAGCGGGCCGGCCTGACCGCAATTGATCCAGTGGCGCGGCTGGTAGACGTGCAGGAACTGGGCGCCGGCGATCTGCGACAGGCCGATGGTGCTGACATATCGGGTGTTGCGGCCGAAGACCCGGTTCATCTCCTCGTAGACCCGCTGCGGCTTGACCGGCACCTCGTCGAAGTGGGTCTTGCGCAGCAGGGTGTGCTTGCGCTCCTGGCAGGACTCGATCCAGCGGCTGCGCTGGCGCAGCCGCCCCTCGGCCTCGAGCTCGCGGGCCACCTCGAGGAAGAGTTCGAGCGCCGCCCCGGCGTCGGAAACGATACCGAAGTCGGGACCGAAGATGCGTCCGATCTGGGTCGGCTCGATATCCACGTGGACGAAGGTGCGGCCCCGGGTATAGGTCTCGACGTTGCCGGTGTGGCGGTTGGCCCAACGGTTGCCGATGCCCATCACGAAGTCCGACTCCAGCAGGGTGGCATTGCCGTAGCGATGGGAGGTCTGCAACCCCACCATGCCGGCCATCAGCGGGTGATCGTCGGGGATCGTGCCCCAGCCCATCAGGGTCGGGATCACCGGCACCCCGACGAGCTCGGCGAACGCCACCAGGCGATCGCTGGCGTCGGCGTTGATGATGCCGCCGCCAGCGACGATCAGCGGCCGCTCGGCCTGCTGCAGCATGGCGATGGCCTTCTCGGCCTGGGCCCGGGTGGCGGTCGGCCTGTAGACCGACAGCGGCTCGTAGGTCTCCGGGTCGAACTCGATCTCGCTCATCTGCACGTCGATGGGCAGGTCGATCAGCACCGGGCCGGGGCGCGCCGAGCGCATCAGGTGGAAGGCCTGCTGGAAGGCACGCGGCACCTGGGCCGGCTCCAGCACGGTGACGGCCCACTTGGTGACAGGCCCGGCGATCTCGCGGATGTCCACCGCCTGGAAGTCCTCCTGGTGCAGCTTGGCGCGGGGCGCCTGGCCGGTGATGCAGAGGATCGGGATGGAGTCCGCGGAGGCGGAGTAGAGGCCGGTGATCATGTCGGTGCCGGCGGGCCCCGAGGTCCCGATACACACCCCGATGTTGCCGGCTTTGGTGCGAGTGTAGCCCTCGGCCATGTGCGAGGCGCCCTCGACATGGCGGGCCAGGACGTGATCGACCCCACCCACCTTGCGCAGGGCGGCATAGAAGGGGTTGATGGCGGCGCCGGGCACGCCGAAGGCGACCTCGATACCTTCCTTGCGGAGCACGTGAACGGCGGCTTCTGCGGCGGTCATGCGGGCCATGACGGCTTCCTCCTGAGGGATTTATTTTTGTGGAAACATTTTCTGTATACCGAGACTAGGCCCGCCACAACGGAGCGTCAAGACTATGTGGAAAATATTTTCAAATATTCTTGTATCCAAAAAATACCCAAGCCGCTTCAGTGGCTTGGGTACCTGTAGGGAGGCCGTAGACCCTGCGTTACAGGACGACCTGTATCGACAGGGGGTATTCATCGCAGTTGTTCCCCTCGCCGCCGCGATCGACGACCAGGAACTCCCCTTCCCGCTCCAGCACCGACTGGATGGCATGCCAGGTGCCGGCGCGGTAGTTGACCCCCTGGCGCCCGTCGGTGACGAAGGCACGCACCTCGGCAGGATCGATCTCGTCACCCGGTGGCGCCACCACCACCACGAAGCGTTCCTCATGCAGCGGCATGAAGGCCTGGCTGCCCAGTGGATGACGCTCCAGGAAGTCGAGTTCCAGGGGTAGCGTCACCGGCTGGCTGACGAAGAGGCTGATCAGCGTCCGCGCGCCCTCCCCCAGGGTCTCGACCTTGGCCAGGTCATGGTGGCGCCGGGTGCGCCCGGCGTTGATGGGAAACCAGTCGGCGGTGCGGGCGTCGATAACGTCGCCGAAGGGCGCGAAGGCCTCGGCCGTCAGCGGTTCGGCTTTCAGTTCCAGCATGTCGTTCTCCTGACCATTTCTGGCTCTCCTATCGGGGCTTACCCGGCGACAGGCCCCGGAGTGCCGGACCAGATCGGGGGCGCTGTGAATACGTCCCTGTACGCTACCTCGGCCGTCCCTGGTCCTCGGACCCCCTCCAGGCCTGTCCCCGGCGCCCCTCCCGTCAAGCTCTCAGCGCATCGCCGGCCGCAGCGCGGCGTGGCGATTGACGTCCTTGTAGAGCAGGTAGCGGAACGAGCCCGGGCCGCCGGCATAGCAGGCCTGGGGGCAGAAGGCGCGCAGCCACATGAAGTCGCCGGCCTCGACCTCCACCCACTCCTGGTTGAGGTGGTAGACCGCCTTGCCCTCGAGCACGTAGAGGCCATGCTCCATGACGTGGGTCTCGTCGAAGGGGATCACCGCGCCGGGCTGGAAGGTAACGATGTTGACGTGCATGTCGTGGCGCACGTCCTCGGGGTCGACGAAGCGGGTGGTCGCCCAGCGTCCCTCGGTGCCCGGCATCTCGTTGGGGGCGATATCGTTCTCGTTGACCACGAAGGCTTCCGGCACCTCGATGCCCTCGACCCGCTCGTAGGCCTTGCGCACCCAGTGGAAGCGCACCGGGGCGTCGGATTCGTTGCGCAGCTGCCACTTGCTGCCCGGCGGCAGGAAGGCATAGCCGCCGGGCACCATGCGGTGGCGCTCGCCGGCCAGGGTCAGGGTCATCTCGCCCTCCACCACGAAGAGCACCCCCTCGGCCTCGGGGTCGGGCTCGGGACGCTCGCTGCCGCCGCCGGGGGAAACCTCCATGATGTACTGGGAGAAGGTCTCGGCGAAGCCGGAGAGCGGGCGCGCCAGCACCCACAACCGGGTCTTCTCCCAGAACGGCAGGTTGCTGGTGACGATGTCGCGCATCACCCCCCGGGGAATGAAGGCGTAGGCCTCGGTGAACACCGCCCGGTCGGAGAGCAGCTGGGTCTGGGGCGGATGCCCGCCATGCGGGGCATAGTAGGTGCGTTGGTTCATGGTGTGTCCTGAAAAGGCTTGGGCCGAAAGCCGTGCCCGTGGCAGACATCGCTCGAGGCTGATCCGGCGACAGGCCTGTTCGGGGGCGCTGTGAACCCCTCCCTGGGCGCTACCGATGCCATCCCTGGCATAGGACCCCCTCCAGACCTGTCCCCGGCGCCTCTCGCTTCGGGAAGCGGCAGTTCAAAGATGTTCGCCAGAATGCCGCGCATCCGGACGAGTGATATGACTCAGCGCCCCGGCGCCGGATGATGCTCCGCCCAGTGTCGGGCGATATCCACGCGGCGCGCCACCCAGACCCGGTCGTGGGCCTCGATATGGTCGAGGAAGCGCTGCAGGGCGCGGAAGCGGCCGGGGCGCCCCAGCAGGCGGCAGTGCATGCCGATGGAGAGCATCTTCGGCGACTCCTCCCCTTCGGCGTAGAGGACGTCGAAGGCGTCGCGCAGGTAGGTGAAAAAGTGGTCGGCGGTGTTGAAGCCCTGGGGCGCGGCGAAGCGCATGTCGTTGGTGTCCAGGGTGTAGGGCACCACCAGATGATCATGCTCGACACCCTGGCTATCCTTCTCGCGGGTCCAGAACGGCAGGTCGTCGCCGTAGTAGTCGCTGTCGTAGAGGAAGCCGCCCTCGTCGAGCACCAGACGACGGGTGTTGGGGCTGTCGCGGCCGGTGTACCAGCCCAGCGGCTTCTCCCCGTAGAGGCGCTGGAAGATCGCCATCGCCTTCTGCAGGTGCTCGCGCTCGACGTGCTCGGGCACCTCCTGGTAGTGGATCCAGCGATAGCCGTGGCAGGCGATTTCATGGCCCAGCTCCTTGAAGGCGTGGGCCACCTCGGGGTGGCGCTCCAGCGCCATGGCCACGCCGAACACGGTAAGCGGCAGGCCGCGGCGCTCGAACTCTCGCAGGATGCGCCACACCCCCGCCCGCGACCCGTACTCGTAGATCGACTCCATGCTCAGGTGGCGATCCGGGTAACTGGCCGCGCCGATGATCTCGGAGAGGAACTGCTCGGAGCCCTCGTCCCCATGGAGCACGCAGTTCTCGCCGCCCTCCTCGTAGTTGAGCACGAACTGCACGGCGATCCGGGCGTTGCCGGGCCAGTTGGCGTGGGGCGGGGTGCGGCCGTAGCCGATCAGGTCGCGGGGGTAGGAGGAAGCGCTCATGCCATCACCTTGTTGTTACTGGACGGCACGACATTGGGACCAATGCCGAACCTTTTTTGTATACAACAAGAAATGTACTCCTGCCGCTTCGGCGGCGCAAGCCCGCCGCTGCCCCCGGGTGTCAAACGTGGAAGATGCGATGCAGGTCCGGCGTCTCCTGCTCCTCCTCGACAATCGCCAGGGTGGCCTCCACGGCGCGCAGGTGCTCTCCCATCCGCACAGCGGCCTCGTCCCCCCTGCCCTTCGCCAGCAGCGCGATCAGCGCATCGTGGTCATGGGTCTCGCACCCCAGGTGGCCGGGCATCCCGTAGACCGCCAGGATCAGCGAGGAGCGGAAGCAGAGTCGCTCGACGAAGTCGGCCAGGGTGGCATTGCCGGCCAGGCGTGCCAGGCGAGTGTGGAAGTCCGCCGAATGGCGGATCGCCGCGCTGTGATCGTCCTCTCTCAGCGCCTGCTGCTCGCGGGCGGAGAGCTCTCGCAACGCCTCGGCACCCTGCGCATCGATACGCCTTGCCACCTCGGGCATCAGCCCGCACTCGACCATCTGGCGGGCCTCGAAGACCTCCCGGGCTTCCTCGGCGGTGGGCCGGGTGACGCTGGCGCCGCGCCGCGGGGTGAGGGTGACCAGCTGCTCCAGCGCCAGGCGCTGGAGGATCTTGCGGATGCCGGTGCGGCTGACCCCGAACACCTCCGCCAGGGCATCCTCGCGCAGGCGCGCGCCGGGCTTGAGGCGATGCTCGATGATGGCATCGCTGATCGCCCGGTGGATCGCCTCGTGGCGCTCGGCGCCGTCACCGTTCTTGCCGCGGCGGCTGGGGACCTCCTGACGCTGGTTC
Organism: Halomonas sp. SSL-5; assembly: GCF_030708455.1. Taxonomy (GTDB): domain Bacteria; phylum Pseudomonadota; class Gammaproteobacteria; order Pseudomonadales; family Halomonadaceae; genus Halomonas. The sequence continues at coordinate 270,307 of NZ_JAUYWF010000001.1, read as the reverse complement.
ATGTGGCCTGGCTCCCTGTGGTTGGCTGTCCTCATTGTATACGCGACGCCGGTGAAATCATGCCCCCGACCCGAGACAAGGCCCAAGACAAGAGGACCCGCCACGTGGGCGGGTCAAGGGAGTCATCATGCGGGTGACTCAGGGATCATTCCGACCAGGCGGCAATGGTCTCGCGCTCCTCCTCGGTCATGCCGGTGATATTGCCCAGTGGCATGTAGCCACTGGCCACCACCTCACGAATCTTGTCTCGCTGCTGCAGGATCTGCGCATGGGTATCGTAGGCAAGCCCTGCGGGGGGTGCATTGAAGCCAGGTTGACTAGGTTCGCTGGCATGGCAGGCGGCACAACGGGTCTCGATGATCGGCTGCACCTCGGCCATGCCCACGGACACCGACGCCTGGGCCTGGCCGGCGTTGCCACCGACGCTGGGCATGGCGACCCAGAAGGCCACCGCGATCAGCGCGGTGCCGGCCACCGGGTAGGCGGGCTGGATCCTGCCGGCGTGCATCAAGACGAAGAACTGGCGGATCAGCGCGCCGGCGAAGATGAACAGCGACATGATCACCCAGGCCTGCTCGTGGGAGTAGGCGAAGGAGTAGTGGTTGCTGATCATCAGCAGCACCACCGGCAGGGTGAAGTAGGTGTTGTGTACCGAGCGCTGCTTGCCGCGCTTGCCATCCAGCGGGTTGGGGGCCTCGCCCGCCTTCATGGCCTTCACCATGCGGCGCTGCCCCGGAATGATCCAGAAGAAGACGTTGGCCGACATGGCGGTGGCCATCACTGCGCCGGTGAGCAGGAAGGCCGCGCGGCCGGAAAAGATCTGGGTGCTCAGGTAGGAGACCACCACCATCATCACCGCCACCGCGACGCTGAGCAGGCCGTCGCGGGTCATGTTCGGGCTGATGCGCTTGCACAGCTCGTTGTAGACCACCCAGCCGCCGAGCAGGAACAGCAGCGCCACCACGTTGGCCTGCCAGCCGCTCATGTTGGCGGCCCACGCCCAGCTGGCATTGGGGTTGACCAGGTAGAAGCTGGGGTTGGCCATATAGAGCAGGATGAACAGCGCAAAGCCCGACAGCCAGGTGGTGTAGGCCTTCCAGAACGACCAGTGCAGGTCCTCGGGCAGCTTGGCCGGCGCCGTGGCGTACTTCTGGTTGTGGTAGAAGCCGCCGCCGTGCACCGCCCACATCTCGCCGAACACGCCCTTGTCGCGGTCCTCGGCGGCCTTCGGCGTGCGCAGGCCGTTGTCCAGCATCACGAAGTAGATGGATTCGCCGATCCAGGCAATGGCCGCGATGACGTGCAGCCAGCGCAGCATGAAGTTTCCGAAATCCAGCAGATAGGCTTGCATAGGGGGGCCTCGTCTAGCGTCTTGTTATGGGCATCTCGGCGGGGGCAGCCCCTCAGCTTCCGCGGTAGGTGGAGTAGCCATAGGGCGAGAGCAGCAGCGGCACATGGTAGTGCGCGCCGGCATCGGCCACGCCGAAGCGCAGCGGGATCACGTCCAGGAAACGCGGCTCCTCGGCCTCGACACCCTGGGCACGCAGGTAGTCCCCGGCATGGAAGACCAGTTCGTACTGGCCGGCAGCGAAGGCCTCGCCCTCGAGGATCGGCGCGTCACAGCGCCCGTCGTCGTTGGTCACCACCTCCTTCAGGCGGGTGCGGCTCTCGCCCTCCAGGCGATAGACCTCGATGCGGATGCCCTCTCCCGGGCGACCCTGAGCAGTGTCGAGTACGTGGGTGGTCAGGCGTCCCATGATGGGTGCTCCTCGTGTAGCAGGATGGATGGTCATGAACGAACCGGGTTTCGCTTGTCGGTGCAGGTGCCCGAGGCTACCCTCACTCTGTGAAAACAGTTTTAGACATTTTTGCAGTACATTTCAAAACATTTTTTGTATACATTTATTCGGAGCATTCGCCAGAACTACCCGACCACCCCCTGAAGGAGCATCACCATGAGCGACAGGACCCTGAGCCCACGCCCCAGCCAGCTGGACCAGGCCGCCTTCGTGGCCGCCTACGGCGAGATCTACGAGCACTCCCCCTGGGTCGCCGAGCTGACCTGGGAGAAGGGTCTCACGGCGGCACAGGACACCCCCGAGGGACTCGCCGGGGCGATGGGCGAGGTACTCGCCGCCGCCCCCGCCGAGCGCCAGCTGGAGGTGATCCGCGCCCACCCGGATCTCGCCGGCAAGGCCGCCATCGCCGGGGAGCTCACCGACGACTCTACCCGCGAGCAGGCCGGCGCCGGCCTCGACCAGTGCTCCCCGGAGGAGATGGCCCGCTTCGAGCGGCTCAACGAGGCCTACAAGGCGAAGTTCGGCTTCCCCTTCGTGATGGCGGTCAAGGGCAGCGACCGCTACGCCATCCTCGACGCCTTCGAGACACGCCTGGAGAACAACCCCGCCGAGGAACGCCGCACCGCGGTGGCGCAGATCAACCGCATCGCCCGCTTTCGCCTGGAGGCCAGGGCCGACGCCGGGCAGTGACATCAACAGGGGGGCACACCTGCCCCCCATATCCCATTAGCGGGGCGCCGGATAACCGGCGCCCCGCTTGTCGTCGGTGTCATGAAAGCTGGCGTCGTCGGCCGAGCCGGCGAAACGCCGCCGCCCGGCATCGGGCCGGGCGGCGGCCTCTGTCGAGACCCGGCTGCGGGACCAGACGCGGGGTCAGCGGCAGGCCTGGGGCGTGCCCTCGGTGCCATCCGTGCCGCGGCTGTCCGCCTCGGGGACCGGCTGGGCATCCGGGTCCTGGCCCGCGGCCTCGGCGTCGGCACGGGCGATCTCCTCGCGTTCGCGCCGCTCGTCGGCCAGGGAGCGATGCGGCAGCACCAGGTTGAGCACGAAGGAGGTGATCGCCGCCACCACGATGGGCGCGCCGCCGATGACGTTCTGCAGCATCTCGGGGAACTGCTCGATGGCCGACGGCACCTGGGAGATGCCCAGCGCCAGTGCCAGGGAGAGGCCGACGATGGTGACGTTGCGGGCCGAGAGCTCGTCCTTGATGAGCAGCTGGATGCCGGTCATGGTGATCATCCCGAACACCGTGATGGTGGAACCGCCCAGCACCGGGTAGGGAATGGTGGTCATGATGGCGCTGAACTTGGGACTCAGCCCGGCCAGCAGCATGAACACACCGGCGATGGCCAGCACCGAGCGGCTGATCACCTTGGTCATGGCCACGATGCCCACGTTCTGGCTGAAGGTGGAGGTGGGCAGCGCCGCGAACAGCGCGCTCACCGCGGTGGTCAGGCCGTTGCCGAGCAGGCCGCCGGTGAGCTCGCGGGTCTTCAGCTCGCGATTCATGCCCGCCACGCTGGTGGCGGAGAGATCGCCGATGGTCTGCACCGAGTTGATCACGCAGATCACCACCATGGAGACGATCGCCGCGGAGTGGAACTCCAGCTCGAAGGGCATGAACCGCGGCACCGCCAGCCAGCTCGCCTCGGCCACCGAACTGAAGTCGACCATGCCCATCGGCAATGCCACCGCGTAGCCGACCAGGATACCGACGATGATCGCCGAGAGCCGCACCACGCCGCGGCCGAACTGGGAGGCGCCGAGAACTGCCAGCAGGGTGATGATGCCCACCATCCAGTTGGCGGGGTCACCGAAGCCCTCGGCGTTGACGTTGCCGCTGCCCGCCATGTAGCGGATGGCGATGTCGTAGAGCGAGAGGCCGATCACCAGCACCACGGTGCCCGCCACGATGGGCGGAAAGAGGTGGCGGATATACTGGATGAAGTAGCCGACCACCATCATGGTGATGCCGCCGATCAGCTGGGCACCGAGGATCCCCTCGATGCCGAACTGTCCGCCCACGGCGATCAGGGTCGGCACATAGGCGAAGCCGACGCCGAAGATCGCCGGCAGGCGCGCGCCGAACTTCCAGACGCCATAGAGGTGGAACAGGGTACAGACGCCCGAGGCGAGCACCGCCACCTGGATCAGCAGCAGCTTCTCCTGGGGCGTCGAGCCGACCACACCGGCGATGATGATGGGGGGCGTGATCACGCCGGCGATCATCGCCAGCACGTGCTGCAACGAGATGGGCAGGGCCTTGTAGACCGGCGGCCGCCCGTCGAAATCGAACAGCGAGGTGTTGCGAGTCTTGTTTTTCATGATGGGGCTATCCGGGGGCTGTTATTGTCCGTCGTCCATGGATACCGCATGTCGACATCGATGACCATTAATCTGTCGTCGATTAAATATAAAGTTGTATACATCAATGTCGCCTGACGGCGTTCAGAAGTGCCACTCGAGCTGCAGGGTCGGCGCGTCGGTGTCCACGCCAGGCTTGCCGTGGTTACCGAACTTGTTGCGCCAGTACTCGTAGCCGACACCGGCCCACAACTGGTTCTCCCCGCCCCAGGCCAGCTGGCCCACATCGAGCATCAGCGAGGTGCGCATCAGCTGCTCGGGCTCGGTGTCGATGCCCTGATAGTCCTCGCCCTTCTCGCCGTTGTAGTTGTAGAACCCCTGGAACTTGAGACCCGCGGCGCCGACCTCGAAGGGCACCCCCCAGGCCAGGTTGAGCTGGTAATAGGGGTCGAACTCGACCTCGTTGACGTCGCAGAAGCCCGCCCCGCAGTGGTTCCATTCGTGAGCATAGAAGAGGCTGATGTCGACGAAGCCCTGGGGTACGTCGAACTTGAGCGTCGGCCCCGCCACCAGCAGGCGCTTGCGCGGCGCAAACGCGGTGTTCTTGGTGTTGAGGTCGAAGCCGCCGGTCAGCGCCACCTCCTTGACCGGTCCGAACGCCATCGGCTCACCGGTCAGCTTGCCGAGGTGCAACTGGTGACGGTAGGTCAGGTAGGCCTCGGTGGCGCCGGTATCTCCGCCGCTGGCCGGGTCGGCGCTGTCCGACTGCAGCAGGTCCAGATTGAGGAAATGCTGGCCCAGGGCGTAGCCGCTCACATGGGTGAACTGCAGTACGTGCTTCTCGATATCCTGTGGATTGCCGGGCTCGGTGAACTGGGTGCCGTAGCGGTAGCCGAGGAAGGTGTCGCTCCAGGTTGCCGCCTGGGCGCTGCCGGCGACCAGGCCGCCGAGCAGCAGGACGACGCCAAGGCACCGCTTTGGGGTGGGCTCTCGCATGGAAGAGATCTCCGCTTGTTGTGTTTATTGGATACAAGCGAGCGGACTCGCTGTGTACACAATAGCCCAACAAACCATGTTCGGAAAACCATTCCATTTTCTTTCACTGCTCGACACCTCCGCCGGACGCGGACGCCACCAAGGCAGACGCGTCGAGGGGAAGCGCCCTCTCTTCTAGACTGAAGAAGAGAGAAAGGCGCCTAAGGAGATCCCGCATGTTCCGCAACCGTCACGCCGCGGCCGAAGGGCTCGCCGCGGCCCTTGCCCACCTCAAGGGAGAACACCCATTGGTACTGGCCATCCCCCGCGGCGGGGTACCCATGGGCCGGGTGATCGCCGACGCCCTCGAGGGCGAGCTGGACGTGGTGCTGGTGCGCAAGATCGGCGCCCCCGGCAACCCGGAGTACGCCATCGGCGCGGTGAGCGAGGATGGCAGCGTGCACATGGAGGAGACGGCAAGGGAGTACCGCGACGACTGGATTGCCCGGGAGGTGGAGAGGCAACGGGAGCTGATCGAGGAGCGCCGTCGGCGCTATACGCCGGTGCGCTCTCCGATCGACCCGGCCGGGCGCATCGTGGTGGTGGTGGACGACGGCAGCGCCACCGGGGCGACCATGGCCGCGGCACTGGCCACATTGCGCCAGCGCGGGCCCGCACGCCTGGTCGCCGCGCTGGGGGTTGCGCCCCCTGACACCCTGGCGCGCCTGGAGACGCTGGCCGACGAGGTGGTCTGCGGCGAGGTGCCCGAACGCTTCGGTTCCGTGGGACGGTTCTTCGCCGACTTCGACCAGGTCAGCGATGACCAGGTGGTGGCGCTGCTCGAGGCGGGTCGCGACGGCCGCCCGACCGGGTAGGGCGCCCAACGACAGCGGGCCGCCCCGAGGGGCGGCCCGCTGTCACTACCCGAAAAGGCGTCAGGCTTACTTGGTGCCGACGGCCTTCAGGCTCTCCTCGACCAGCTTCTGACCCTTCTGCAGGTAGTCCTGGTTGAGGGTAGAGAGCGTCTCCACGTCGGCCTTGACGTGGTCACCGAGGTCCTGGGCGGCCTTCTGCTGACCCTCGAAGGCCTGCTTGAAGCCGTCGGCATCGCGCACCGCGATCCAGGTGCGGGCCTGGGCCAGGCTCAGGTCGGTGTAGCGACGCGCGGCGTCGAACTGGGCACCGACAAGCTTCTCGGTGTACTCGAGTGCCAGCGAACCATAGGCGCGGGCGGGCTCGACGAAGAGCCCTTCGAACTGCTCGGTCGCTTTCTGCTGGGTTGCCTTGGTGGTCATGGAACACCTCCGTCTCTGGGGCCGAACAGGACGACATGTCCTGTGTTGCAATGCAACATAGCAGGCACTTTTGTGCATTGCAACATCGAACTTTCCCTGCCGCCCCCTCAGCGATAGGCCCCCTCGAGGTCGGTGATGCGCATCGCCTTTCGCCCCAGCCCGTCGTGCCGGTCGAGCATGCGCTCGATCCAGGCGTGGACCGGGTCGGCATTGGAGACCAGGTCGGCACTGGAGACACAGCGCGCCCACATGAAGCAACCGAAGACGAGGTAGTCGGCCCCCGCCGGGGCGTCGCCATCCAGGTAGTCCGCCTCCTTGAGCCGGCCGCGCAGCGGCTCGAGGCCGGCATCCAGCTGGGTGAGCCCCTTCGCCGGCGAGTGGAACTCCTCCAGGGTGCGGCCGAAGCGCTTCTCGCGGCTCTCGCGGAAGTAGGCCCGGTCGTCGGGGTGGATGGCGTTGAACAGGTCCATGATGATGGTCCGCATGATGGCCGGCGCCAGGGTGCGCTCGGCATAGTGGCGGAAGAAACTCGCTCGCCCCTCGGCCAGGTCGTCGCCCAGCAGCGGCGCCTCGGGGTAGGCCCGATCCAGATAGCGCATGATCTCGTAGCTGTCGGTCACCACGGTCTCGCCGTCCACCAGCACCGGCACCTTGTCATGGTCGGCGAAGGCCAGCGCCGCCTTGTCGGTGAAGCGCCAGGGGCGGGTCTGAACCTCGAGCCCCTTGTGGGCCAGGGCGTAGCGCACGCGCCAGCAGTAGGGCGAGAAACGCAGTCCCTCGTCGACGCCGCACAGGTCATAGAGCACTCGCGTCATGCCATCTCCTCGTTCACGTGATGATCGGTGTGGTACCGATGCAGTCTGGCAGCGATTGCCATGGCCGCCAATAGCGGCCGCCACCTGTCCATTAGTCTAACAATCATCGACGTGCGCCCCCCGCCGACCCGCCGGCACCACGACCTTTCTCCAGGCTCGACAAATGGTTAGGTGCCATGTTGGCTCCCTCAGCGGTCGTCAAAATTTGGTCATACCAATTTCCCAACTATGGAAAGCGCGCCGACCAGGCCTTAAGGTCCCGCTGACCAACACCCCCGGCCGGCGCTGTGCCGGCCGGAAACAACGCTGACTGCTGATCGAGGATACCCGCTCCATGAATGACACCCTCCTTGCACTGCTGGCCTTCGTGCCCCTGGTGCTTGCCGGTGTACTGCTGATCGGTCTGCGCATGGCGGCCAGGACCGCCATGCCGATCGTCTTCGTGGTCACCGCCATCATCGGCCTGTTCGCCTGGGAGATGAGCGCCACCCGCGTGCTGGCCTCCACCCTCCAGGGCCTGATCCTCACGGTATCGATCCTGTGGATCATCTTCGGGGCCATCCTGCTGCTCAACACCCTGAAGCACTCCGGCGGCATCAAGGCCATTCGCAACGGCTTCTCCGGGATCAGCCCGGACCGCCGCGTCCAGGCGATCATCGTCGCCTGGCTGTTCGGCTGCTTCATCGAGGGCGCCTCCGGCTTCGGCACTCCCGCCGCCGTGGCCGCCCCGCTGATGGTCGCCCTGGGCTTCCCGGCGCTGGCCGCCGTGGTGGTGGGCATGATGATCCAGTCCACCCCGGTCTCCTTCGGTGCCGTGGGCACGCCGATCGTGGTGGGCGTCTCCGGCGGCCTGGACCGCATCGGCATCACCGAGACCCTGGAGGCCGGCGGCGCGAGCTGGATGGAGTACTTCCGCCTGATCGCCGGCGAGGTGGCGGTGATCCACGGCATCGTGGGCATCCTGATGCCGCTGATCATGGTGGTGATCATGGTGCGCTTCTTCGGCGCCAACCGCTCCTGGAAGGAGGGCCTCTCCATCGCGCCCTTCGCGATCTTCGCCGGGGTCAGCTTCGTGGTGCCCTACATGCTGGCCGGCGTGCTGCTGGGGCCGGAATTCCCGTCGATGATCGGCGCCATGGTCGGCCTGGCCATCGTCGTGCCCGCCGCCCGCCGCGGCTTCCTGATTCCCAGGGACAGCTGGGACTTCCCCGAGGCCTCTTCCTGGCCCGACCAGTGGATCGGCAAGCTCGAGATCAAGCTGGATGACGTCACCGGCAAGTCGCCGATCTCCACCCTGATGGGCTGGGTCCCCTACGTGCTGCTGGCGGTGATCCTGGTCGCCTCGCGTACCATCGAACCGTTCAAGAACGCGCTGACCTCCTTCGCCTTCGGCTGGAGCGACATCCTCGGCGAGGCGGGCGTCTCAGGCAGCATCCAGCCGCTCTACCTGCCCGGCGGCATCCTGCTGATGGTGGTGCTGCTCACCGCCCTGCTCCATCGCATGCGCCTGGGCGAGCTCAAGGCCGCCTTCGGCGAGTCCACCCGCACCATCTTCGGCGCCGGCTTCGTGCTGATCTTCACCATCCCCATGGTGCGGATCCTGATCAACTCAGGCGTCAACGCCGCCGACCTGGTCTCCATGCCGGTGGCCATGGCGCAGCTGGTGGCCGACAGCGTGGGCGGGGTCTATCCGTTCTTCGCCCCGGCCGTGGGCGCGCTGGGGGCCTTCATCGCCGGCTCCAACACGGTCTCCAACCTGATGCTGTCCGACTTCCAGTTCAACGTCGCCCAGCAGCTCGGCCTCTCCACCGCCTTCATGGTGGCACTGCAGGCCGTGGGTGCCGCGGCGGGCAACATGATCGCCATCCACAACGTGGTTGCGGCCTCGGCCACCGTGGGTCTGCTCGGCCGCGAGGGCGAGACCATCCGCAAGACGATCCTGCCGACGATCTATTACCTCGTCTTTACCGGGATCATCGCGCTGGTCGCCTTCTATGTGCTGGGCATCGGCGACCCGCTGCTCGGCCTCGGCTGACCGACCAGCCCATGTCGCGCAATACCATCGCCCCCGGCCCTGCCGGGGGCGATGCATTTACGCGTCAGGAAAGGCGACTCGTCAGGAAGGGCTGCGTGCCACAAGAGGCAGGAAGTCAGGCTACTCCCACCCCTCCAGGCGCATCGCCGAGCGCTCCAGGCGCTCGTCCTCGGCCTCGATCTCGCGCAGCGCCTCACCGAGGCCGTTGAGGTGCTCCAGCGCCACGCGCTGGGCCAGCTGCGGCTTGCCCTTGACCACGGCGTCGTGAAGCCTGGCGTGCTGGCGATTGATCATCTCCCGGGGCTCCGGGCGGTGGTAGAGGTTCTTCACCGAGGCGAACACCGAGCTGAGCAGCAGGTCGGTGAGGCTCTGCAGGGTGTGCACAAGCACCGGGTTGTGGGAGGCCTGCGAGATCGCCAGATGGAAGGCGTGGTCGAGGCGCGCCAGGCGCTCGACGTCGATGGGGTCGGCGCTCGCCACATAGTCAGCCATCTCCCGGTAGCGTCGGGTGATCAGCACCCGATCGGCCGGATTGCCGCGGCTGGCGGCCAGGCGTGCCGACTCTCCCTCGAGCAGGGCACGCACCTCGAGCAGGTCGAAGAGGGTGCGGGGGTGATCGCGGAAGAGGTGCATCAGCGGGCTCTGCTCCCGCGCGGGCAGCAGCGAGGCCACCGTCGAGCCACGCCCCTGGCGGGTCTCGATGATGCCCTTGCTGCGCAGGATACGCAGCCCCTCGCGCAGCGAGGCGCGCGATACCCCCAGCCGTTCGCACAGCCGCCGTTCCGAGGGCAGCAGCTGCCCGGTGCGGAAGATGCCGTCGAGGATCAGCCGCTCGAGGCGCGCGGCCACCCCTTCCGGGGTGCGCTGTCCGCTGAAGGGTTCATCGGGGGTCGACAACATGGAATCCTCCGGATAGACCAATGTCTGGTCTGACCAGTGCACCACAGGCTGGACAGTACCACCAGCGTTGCCACGATAATGTGACGCTAGAAGTGTGCCGAGAGACGCGCCGCGGACGCGAGAGACGCCATCCCGGCCATTCCGCCCTGACGAGACGCATGGGGAGCCACGATGAACACCCAGTACGACGCCCGACTCGACGGCGAGCCACCCCGCATCGCCCAGGCCGAGGTCCTCGCCGACCTGCGCCAGGCCCTGCCCGGCATGACCCTGCTGCATCGCGAGGAGGACCTGCGCCCCTTCGAGTGCGACGGCCTCTCCGCCTATCGCGCCCTGCCGATGCTGGTGGCGCTGCCCGAGACCCTCGAGCAGGTCGAGACCCTGCTCAAGCGCTGTCATGCCCTGGGCGTGCCGGTGGTGACCCGGGGTGCCGGCACCGGCCTCTCCGGCGGCGCCATGCCGCTTTCCCACGGCGTGCTGCTGGTGCTGTCGCGCTTCAGCCGCATCCTCGAGATCGACCCCGACGCGCGCACCGCCCGGGTCCAGCCCGGGGTGCGCAATCTGGCGATCTCCGAGGCGGCCAGCCCCTACGGGCTCTACTACGCCCCCGACCCCTCCTCCCAGATCGCCTGCTCCATCGGCGGCAACGTGGCGGAAAACGCCGGCGGCGTGCACTGCCTCAAGTACGGCCTCACGGTGCACAACGTCATCAGGGTGGAGGTTCTCACCATCGAGGGCGAGCACATGACCCTGGGCTCCGACGCCCTGGACGCCCCCGGCTTCGACCTGCTGGCGCTGTTCAACGGATCCGAAGGCATGCTCGGGGTGGTCACCGAGATCACCGTCAAGCTGCTGCCCAAGCCCGAGACCGCCAAGGTGCTGATGGCCAGCTTCGATGATATCGAGAAGGCCGGCGACGCCGTGGGGGCCATCATCGCCGCGGGGATCATCCCCGGGGGCCTGGAGATGATGGACAACCTGGCGATCCGTGCCGCCGAGGACTTCATCGGCGCCGGTTACCCGGTGGAGGCCGAGGCGATCCTGCTCTGCGAGCTGGACGGCGTGGAGGCCGACGTCGACGACGACTGCGCCACCGTGCGTCGCGTGCTGGAGCAGGCCGGCGCCACCGATATCCAGCTGGCCCGGGACGAGGCCGAGCGCGCGCTGTTCTGGGCCGGACGCAAGAACGCCTTCCCCGCCGTGGGGCGCATGTCGCCGGACTACTACTGCATGGACGGCACCATTCCCCGCCGCGAGCTGGCCCGGGTGCTCAAGGGCATCGGCGATCTCGGCGAGGAGTATGGCCTGCGCGTCGCCAACGTCTTCCACGCCGGCGACGGCAACATGCACCCGCTGATCCTCTTCGATGCCAACCAGCCCGGTGAATTCGAGCGCGCCGAGGAGCTGGGCAGCCGCATCCTCGAGCTGTGCGTCGAGGTGGGTGGCACCATCACCGGGGAGCACGGCGTGGGCCGCGAGAAGATCCACCAGATGTGCGTGCAGTTCAGCCCGGGCGAGCTTGTCACCTTCCGCGCCGCCAAGGCGGCCTTCGACCCGCACGGGCTGCTCAACCCCGGCAAGAACATTCCCACGCCGGCGCGCTGCTCCGAGTTCCGCCTGACCAAGAGCGCCGGCGACGCTCCCGCCCCCACCCAGGCCTGAGAGCCACGGCCGAGAGACAGGACGACATGGTGACCACTCACGACACCCCTCATCACGACATTCCCGGCCATGATGCCAGCGAGGCGCTGGCCGAGCGCATCCGCCGCGCCGAGGCCGAGGGCACCCCGCTGCGCCTGGTCGGCGGCGACACCAAGGCCTTCTTTGGTCGCAAGGTTCAGGGCCGCACCGGCGAGGCCGAGGCCCTCTCCACCCGCGAGCACCGCGGCATTACCGAGTACGACCCGGTGGAACTGATCGTCTCGGTACGCGCCGGCACTCCGCTGCGCGAGCTCGAGGCGGCGCTGGCCGCCAACGGGCAGATGCTGCCCTGCGAGCCGCCCCACTTCGGCGACGACGCCACGGTGGGCGGCATGATCGCCACCGGCCTCTCCGGCCCGCGACGCCCCTGGGCCGGCAGCGTGCGCGACTTCGTGCTGGGCACCCGCATCATCACCCGCCAGGGCAGCGAGCAGCGCTTCGGCGGCCAGGTGATGAAGAACGTCGCCGGCTACGACCTCTCGCGGCTGATGGTGGGCGCCCAGGGCACCCTGGGGCTGATCACCGAGGTCTCCATGAAGGTGCTGCCGCTGCCCGGCGCCAGCCGCAGCCTGCACCTGGATATGCCGCTGAAGGATGCCCTGGAGAAGCTCGCCGAGTGGGGCCGCCAGCCGCTGCCGATCACCGCCGCCGCCTGGCTCGACGGCGCCCTGCACCTGCGCCTGGAGGGCGGCCCCAGCTCGGTGGCCGCCACCGCCGAGCGCCTGGGCGGCGACGAGCTGCTCGACGGCTTCTGGGAGGCCCTGCGCGAGCAGCGGCTGGACTTCTTCGCCGCCGAGGACCCGCGCGCACTGTGGCGGCTCTCGTTGCCCCACCACACCCCGGTGCTCGAGGTACCCGGCGTGACCGTCGAGACCGACGTGCTCTACGACTGGGCCGGCTGCCAGCGCTGGGTGCGCAGCGACGCCGACGCCGAGGCGATCCGTTCAGTGGCGCGCCAGGCCGGCGGCCACGCCACCTGCTGGCGAGGCGCCGGCGGCAAGGCGGTGGACGAACCCTTCACCCCGCTCGACCCGGTGATCGAGAAGTACCACCGCAACCTAAAGGCCCAGCTGGACCCCCAGGGGATCTTCAACCCCGGCCGGCTCTACGCGGCATTCTGAGACACGGGGAGACGCCACCATGCAGACGCACTTCACCGCCGAAGACCTCCAGAAGCCGCATATCCGCGAGGCAGATCGGGTGCTGCGCACCTGCGTGCACTGCGGTTTCTGCAACGCCACCTGCCCCACCTACCAGCTGCTGGGAGACGAGCGCGACGGCCCCCGCGGGCGCATCTACCTGATCAAGGAGATGCTCGAGGCCCCCGAGGGCAGCGACAAGGTCACCGAGGAGACCCGGCTCCACCTCGACCGCTGCCTCACCTGCCTCAACTGCGAGACCACCTGCCCCTCGGGGGTGGAGTACCACAAGCTGATCAACATCGGTCGCGCCGAGGTCGAGCGCCGGGTGCCACGCAAGCCCGCCGAACGCGCGCTGCGCTATGGCCTGCGCAAGGCGCTGGTGGAGCCGCAGCGCTTCCAGGCGCTGCTCAAGCTGGGCCTCACCTTCAGACCGCTGGTGCCGGGCGTGCTCAGGGACAAGATGCCTCCCGCCCCGGTGGATGCCGGCCAGCGCCCCGAGGGCAGCCGCCACACCCGCCGGATGCTGATCCTGGAGGGCTGCGTGCAGCCGGGCCTCTCGCCCAATACCAACGCCGCCACCGCCCGGGTGCTCGACCGCCTGGGCATCGGCCTGACCCCGGTGGCCGAGGCCGGCTGCTGCGGCGCGCTGGAGTTCCATCTCAACGCCCAGGACGACGGGCGCGCCCGGGCACGGGCCAATATCGACGCCTGGTGGCCGCATATCGAGAAAGACGGTGAGGCCGGGGTGGAAGCCATCGTGCAGACCGCCAGCGGCTGCGGCGCCTTCGTCAAGGAGTACGCCGAGATCCTCGCCCATGACCCCGACTACGCCGACAAGGCCGCCCGGGTGAGCGAGCTGGCGAAGGACCTGGTCGAGGTGCTGCGCGACGAGGCCCTGGACGGCCTCGAGGTGAAACAGGGCCGCCGGCTCGCCTTCCACTGCCCCTGCACCCTGCAGCACGCCCAGAAACTCGGCGGTGCCGTGGAAAGCGTGCTGACCCGGCTCGGCTTCGCGCTGACCCCGGTGGCCGACGCCCACCTCTGCTGCGGCTCGGCGGGCACCTACTCCATCACCCAGCCGGAGCTCTCCAAGCAGCTGCGCGACAACAAGCTCGACAACCTCGAGGCCGGCAACCCCGAGGTGATCGTCACCGCCAACATCGGCTGCCAGACTCACCTCAATGGCGCCAACCGCACCGAGGTGCGCCACTGGATCGAGATCGTGGATGAGGCACTCGCGTAACACCCGCCTCTCACTCGAGCGAGGAGCGTCGGGGGCAAGCCGAAGGGGAGGTCCTACGCCAGGGAAGGCGTCGGTAGCGTACAGGGAAGTATTCACAGCGCCTCCCCGAAGGCTCGCCGCCGAGTCAGCTCCAAGCCTGTTTCCCCCTGCAACAGCTTTACATCACAAAGAGGAAGACCGCTAATGAAGACCAAGCCCGCCCTGACCCTGACCGACGTCAACGCCATCCTCGATGCCGCCCAGCAGGAGGCCGAGGCCAACGGCTGGGGCGTGACCATCGCCGTGGCCGACGACGGCGGCCACCTGCTCGGCCTGCGCCGCCTGGACGGCGCACCGCCCTTCAGCGCCGAGGTGGCCGCTCAGAAGGCCCGCAACGCCGCCATCGGCCGCCGCGAGACCCAGGCCTTCGAGGAGATGATCAACGGCGGCCGTACCGCCTTCGTCACCGCGCCCATGCAGTCGCTGCTGGCCGGCGGCGTACCGGTACTGGTGGACGGCGAGGTCGCCGGCACCGTCGGCATCTCCGGCGTCAAGCCCGACCAGGACGTGCAGATCGCCCGCGCCGGCGTGGCCGCCATCGCCTGAGGCCATGGCCACGAGTCATCGCCTCCGCGCAGGCGCTGCAGTAAGCTAAGGGCCCCCGCCACACGGGGGCCCTTGCGTTGGAGAAGAGGATAAGGATGTCACCACTTGCCTTCCTGGCGCCACTCGGCGCCGTGCTGATCTGGTCGGGCAACATGACCATCAACCAGCTCACCGTCGGCGCCATCGCGCCCAGCAGCATCGCCTTCCTGCGTTGGGTGCTGGCGCTCGCCGTACTCACCCCCTTCCTGGCCCCGGCGGCCTGGAAACATCGGGCGACGATCCGCCGCGAGTGGCCGAAGCTCGCCACCCTGGGCCTGCTCGGCATGGGGCTGTGGCAGGGGCTCGCCTACATGGCCGCCGAGACCACCAGCGCCACCAATATGGGCATCCTGGCCGCCATGGTGCCGCTGCTCACCGTGCTGCTCAGCGCCCTGATCCTGCGCGAGCCGCCGAGCCTCGGCGGGGTGGCCGGCGGGGTCCTGGCGCTGGTGGGCGTCGGCGTACTGCTGGGGCGCGGCAACCCGCTCGCGCTGCTGGAACTGACGGTGGCCAGGGGCGATGCCCTGATGCTGGTGGCCGCCACCTGCTACGCCCTCTACGGCGTGATGCTCAAGCGCTGGCCCATCGGCCTGCCGCCCTGGGTGCTGCTCTACGCCCAGGTGATCTTCGCGGTGCTCTTCCTGCTGCCGCCCTACCTCATGGGCCCCATGACCCCGGTCGACGCGAGCAACATCGGCCTGATCCTCTACGCCGGCATCCCCGCCTCCATCATCACCACCTTCCTGTGGATGCTGGCGATCCGCCAGATCGGCGCCAGCCAGGCGAGCATCTTCATCAACCTGATGCCGCTGTTCAGCGCCATCATCGCCATGTTCGCCCTGGGCGAGCACATCGCGCTGTTCCACTTCCTGGGCGGCGCGCTGATACTGGCCGGCGTGATCATGGCCCAGACCCTGACCCGGCCGCTGGCCAGCCCCCGAGCCAGCCGTGACGCCGACGGCCCGTGCTAGACTCTTCGCTCAGCTCCCCGATCAGAAGGATGCACCATGTCCCTCGACGACCTGCACCTCACGCTTCGCAACCTGGCGCTCGACGACTACCCCCAGCTCGAGTCGCTGATGGATGCCGTCTACCACGACATCGGCGGCGCCTGGTCGCGGCACACCATCGAGAAGCTGATCGAGTCCTTCCCCGACGGTCAGGTAGTCATCGAGGATGACGGTCGCCTGGTGGGCATCGCCCTGACCGTGCGGGTCGACTACGACGAGTTCACCAACCCGCACAAGTACGACGACCTGATCGGCAAGCGCGAGGTGATCCTCGACGCCCCCGAGGGCGACGCCATGTACGGGCTGGATGTGCTGATCCACCCCGACTACCGCGGCTACCGCCTGGGGCGGCGCCTCTACGACGCGCGCAAGGAACTGTGCCGCTCGCTCAACCTGCGCGCGATCCTGGCCGGCGGGCGCATCCCCCAGTATCACCAGCACGCCGATGAGCTCACCCCCACCCAGTACATCGACCGGGTGGCGCGCAAGGAGATCCACGACCCCATTCTCTCCTTCCAGCTGGCCAACGACTTCCAGGTCAAGCGCCTGCTGCGCGACTACCTCCCCGAGGACGAGAAATCCCAGGGCTACGCCACCCTGCTGGAGTGGAACAACTTCCTCTTCGAGCCCGCCGAGCTGGTCCTCGACACCCGCAAGACCCAGGTCCGCGTCGGCGCCGTGCAGTGGCAGATGCGCGAGTTCGACTCGGTGGAGGCGGTGCTGCAGCAGGTGGAGTACTTCGTCGACGCCCTCTCCGACTACAAGAGCGACTTCGCGGTCTTCCCGGAGCTCTTCAACGCGCCGCTGATGGGGCTGCAGGACCGCGCCGCCCAGCAGGACCAGATGGCCGCCATCCGCTTCCTGGCCAGCTTTACCGAGCGCTTCAAGACCGAGCTCTCGCGCATGGCGGTCTCCTGCAACATCAACATCATCGCCGGCTCCATGATCGAGGTGGGCGAGGACGACCGCCTCTACAACGTCGCCTACCTGTGCCACCGCGATGGCACCCTGGAGCGCCAGGCCAAGCTGCATATCACCCCCCAGGAGCGCCGCGACTGGGTGATCGAGGGCGGCGACGACCTCCAGGTGTTCGACACCGACGCCGGGCGCATCGGCATCCTGATCTGCTACGACGTGGAGTTCCCGGAGCTGCCGCGGCTGCTCGCCGACCAGGAGATGGACATCCTCTTCGTGCCCTTCTGGACCGACACCAAGAACGGCTACCTGCGGGTACGCCACTGCGCCCAGGCCCGGGCCATCGAGAACGAGTGCTACGTGGTGCTGTGCGGCAGCGTCGGCAACGTGCCCTCCATCGAGAACATGGAGATCCAGTACGCCCAGTCGTCGGTGTTCTCGCCCTCGGACTTCGCCTTCCCCCACGACGCCGTGCTCTCCGAGACCACTCCCAATACCGAGATGATCATGTTCTCGGACCTCGACCTGACGCGGCTGACCATGGTGCGCAACGAGGGCTCGGTGACCAATCTCAAGGATCGCCGCAAGGACCTCTTCGACCTGCGCTGGCGCGACTGGTCGTGGAAGTCCGGGGGCCGGCCATCCGGGGCCGACCTCGACGAGAACTGAAGAGGCGCCTGAGCGATGCTGGACCGCCTGCGCCGCTGGCGCGAGCAGCGCTTCGCGGCGCGCCACCCCTTCCCCGAGGCGGCCTGGGGCGAGGCCCGCGGGCGCGTGGCGCTGCTCGCCGCCCTGGCCGAGGAAGAGGCCGAGCGCCTGGGCCGGCGCGCCTGGCGCTTCCTGCACGCCAAGCGGGTCACCCTGCACCCCGAGCTCGCCGAGGCCACCCCCTTCGACCTGCCGGCCCGGCTGGCGCTGGCCGCCCAGGCCTGCCTGCTCACCCTGGGCTGGTCCGACGCGGAGCACCGCGAGGCCTTCGCCAACGTCCACGAGGTGCTGGTGATGCCCGACGCCTTCCAGCGCCGGGTGGAGGAGATGGACGAGTTCGGCGTGATGCACGAGTACGACGACGAGCGCGCCGGCGAGACCTCCCACCAGGGGCCGGTGGTGGTGGCCTTCCCCGACCTGATGGAGAGCGGCGACTTCTCGGGGTTCAATGTGCTGATCCACGAGTTCGCCCACAAGCTCGACATGGGCAACTCGCTGGATGTCGATGGCTTCCCGCCGCTGCCCGCCGAGATCGACCCACGCGAGTGGCACCGGGCGTTCATGGCGGTGTGGGACGATCTCCAGGCGCGGCTGGCGCGCGGCGAGGCCACCCCCATCGACGACTACGCTGCCACCCACCCCGGCGAGTGCTTCGCGGTGTGCTGCGAGGCCTTCTTCAGCGCCCCCGACCTGTTGCATGATGCCTACCCGGCGCTCTTCGAGGTGCTCGGCCGCTACTTCCGACAGGCGCCGCTGGCCCGCCTGCCGGCCGAGTGCCAGGCGCGGCCCCTGCCGGCCCACCCCGAGCGCCACTGACCCACCGCCCGTCACCCAGGAGGCGCCGATGATCGACCCGCGCAGCGACACCGTCAACCGCCACAGCGCCGCCATGCGCGACGCCATCGAGCGGGTGCTCGAGGCACTCATCGACTGCCTGGCGCAGCCACGGGCATGAGGGCGTCGTGCCGCCTTCCCGCCGCGCTGTGGCTGCCGCTGTTGGTGGTCCTGGCGCTGCTCCTGCTGGCGCTGGGCTGGCAGTGGCTGGCCCGGGAGGGGGTGCTGACCCTGGAGGCGCTGCGGGCGCTGGCCGCCTCGGCCCCCGGCTGGCGCGACGCGCCCTGGACGATCCTGGTGGTGATGGCGGTCTACGCCGGGGCCTCGCTGGTGATGTTCCCGCTGAGCCTGCTGGTGGGCGCGACCGGGCTGCTGTTCGGCCCCTGGTGGGGCTTCGGCTACGCCCTGGCCGGCACTCTGGGCGCCTCGCTGGTCACCTGGTGGGTGGGCCGGCGCATCGGCCGCGAGGCGCTGCTGCGCCATGGTGGCAAGCGCCTCAGGGGGCTCTCGCGCTACCTCTCCGGGCGCGGCATCCGCACCATGACCGTGGTCAACCTGCTGCCGCTGGCCCCCTTCACCCTCACCAACATGATGGCCGGCGCCTTTCGCCTGCGCCTCAAGGACTATCTGGTGGGCTCGGCGCTGGGGATCGCCCCCGGGCTCGCCGGGGTCACGCTGCTGGGCAGCCAGCTGGGGGAGCTGGCCACCGCCGAGAGCCGCGGCGAGCTCGCCTGGGGGGCCGGTGGCCTGCTGCTGGCGGTGCTGCTGCTGGTGGCGCTCAAGCGCTGGGCCGACCGTCGCCGGCGGCGCTGATCACTTCGCCGGCCCGCCGGGCCACCAGTCCGGACGCTCCTCCTCCCAGGTGGCGTGGACCAGTTTGCCGAGCACCCGACCTCGGTGGCGGAGCATCTGCCACTCCGCCCCCAGGCGATGGCGCACCCGCTCCCAGCCCCCCTCCTCGGCATGGGTGAAGGGGCCACCGGCGGCGATGGCACGCCGGTAGACCTCGAGGCAGCGCTCGGCACAGCGCGCCTCGTCGAAGGCCGCCGCGGTTCGCTGCGCCCCCTCTGCCAGGGGGGAGCGCGCCGCGGGGTCGACCAGCGTCACGAGGGCGGCGGCCATGGCCGCGGCGTCATCGCCCTCCAGCAGGCGACCGTTCTCGCCATCACGCACCACCTCACGCACCCCGGGGGCATCCAGGGCCACCACCGGCAGCCCGGTGGCCATGGCCTCGGCCACCACCATGCCCTGGGTCTCGCTGTGGGAGGCGAAGGCGAAGAGGTCCATGGCGTGGTAGGCATCGATCAGTGCCTGGCCCTGCAGGCGCCCGGTGAAGTGCACCCGCGCGTCGACGCCGGCCTCCTCGAAGCACGCCTCCATGGCCGGGCGCGCCTCCCCCTCCCCCACCACCAGGCAGTGGAGGCGCTCGTCGCGCTCCAGCGCCAGGCCCACGGCGCGCGCGAGGAAGTCGAGGTTCTTCTCGAAGGCCAGCCGCCCCAGGTGACCGACCACGCAGGCCGCCTCGGGAATCCCCAGCCGCTCGCGCCAGGCCCGGCCGTCGCCCGTCGCGAAGCGGCGCGTGTCCACGCCGCTCGGCACCACGCTGATCGACGCGTTGGCCCCGCGCTCGATCAGCAGCCGGTGGATACTCTCGCTGGGCGCGATCACCTCGTCACACAGCCGGGTGTACTCGGTGGCCAGGGCCACGGCGAAGCGCTGCATGCGCGGCGAGTCGCCGGGCACGTAGTGGGTGTAGTGCTCATAGAGGGTGTGGTGGGTGAACACCAGCGGCAGGCCGTAGGTCTCGGCGGTGCGCGCGGCGGTGTCGCCGAGCAGGAAGGGGTGATGCGAGTGCACGATGTCCGGGTCGAAGGCCTCCACCGCCTCGTGGAGCTGACCGGGGATCGGCACCGGCAGCGAGAAGTCGCTGCCGTTGAAATGCTGCATGGCCACTACCCGCACCACGTCCTGTTCATCATCGGCTTGGCCGTCCAGGCGCGGCGCCACCACCAGCACCCGATGGCCGAGCTCGCGCAGGCGGACCGTCAGTCGCTGCACCGACTCGCTGACGCCGCCAACGATCGGCAGGAAGGTGTTGGTAAACATGATGACGTTCACGAGGAGAGGCTCCGCTGCACGGGGGTAGGTAATTTGAACACACTCCGCCCGCCCGGCGGTTCGGATATTTCTGACCGTATGGATGTCGCGGTCGATGGCCTGGCCACCGCCTCAACAGTACCGGCAGCAATGCGACGACGACAAATTCTAGCTTATGGAGAGTACCCGTTGGCGCAACCGATCCCGAGATGGGAGATCGGCTGCGCCACGCTCACTTGTCAATCATCGTCGTCATCGACCTGGTGCCCGATAACGCCACCCACCACGGCACCGCCAACGGTACCAGCCGTGCTGCCTCCCGTCAGTACCGAGCCGCCGACGGCCCCGACACCCGCACCGAGGGCAGTGTTCCTGTCCTGGGTCGACATGCCAGAGCACGCCGCCAGGCCCAGCATCAGAGAGACGGCCAATGCACCAAGCGTCAAGCCTTGCATCCTGTTCATGATCTACCTCCATAAGTCCCCGTCGCAAGCCGCGACATCGTGGCTGAAAGCCAAGTGATACAACGCCCTGTGCACTACCATCCGTGACCAGAAGACTCTGCTTTGTGGCTGAAGTTCCCCTCTTATAAATTAGCCCCCTAACAGGATCCGCTTGCCTGACTCGCGGTCTCGAGGGAACAACAGCGAGCGCATCCTGGGTATTCGTCCCCGGCGTCCTGATCCGGCGCGACTGGCCAGGCGTCCACAGACGCGGCGGCTGTCAGGGGCTAGAGTAGGAGCATTCCCGGCACCGAGAAGAGGAGAAAGCTACATGGCACAGCGCATCGCAGTGATCCCCGGCGACGGCATCGGCAAGGAGGTGATGCCCGAGGGCGTGCGCGCCCTGAAGGCCGCCGCCGAGCGCTTCGGCATCGAGATCGAGCTCACCCCCTTCGACTTCGCCAGCTGCGACTACTACGCCGAGCACGGCCAGATGCTGCCCGACGACTGGTTCGACCAACTCAAGGGCTTCGACGCCCTCTTCTACGGCGCCGTGGGCTGGCCCGAGACCGTGCCCGACCACGTCTCGCTGTGGGGCTCGCTGCTGCAGTTCCGCCGCCGCTTCGACCAGTACGTCAACCTGCGCCCCTGCCGGCTGCTGCCCGGCATCAGGAGCCCCCTGGCCGACCGCAGGCCCGGCGACATCGACTTCTACGTGGTGCGCGAGAACACCGAGGGCGAGTACTCCAGTGTCGGCGGGAAGATGTTCGAGGGCACCGAGCGCGAGGTGGTGATCCAGGAGACGGTGATGACCCGCCACGGCACCGACCGGGTGCTGAAGTTCGCCTATGAGCTGGCCCGATCACGCCCGAGGAAGAAGCTCACCTCGGCCACCAAGTCCAACGGCATCGCCATCACCATGCCCTGGTGGGACGAGCGCGTGAAGGCGATGGGGGCGAACTACCCGGAGGTGTCGGTGGACCAGTTCCATATCGACATCCTCACCGCCAACTTCGTGATGCACCCGGACTGGTTCGATGTGGTGGTGGCCAGCAACCTGTTCGGCGACATCCTCTCCGACCTGGGCCCGGCCTGCACCGGCACCATCGGCGTGGCGCCCTCGGCCAACATCAACCCGGAGGGCACCTTCCCGAGCCTGTTCGAGCCGGTGCACGGCAGCGCCCCGGACATCGCGGGCAAGGGCATCGCCAACCCCATCGGCCAGATCTGGTCGGCGGCGATGATGCTCGAGCACCTGGGCCATCAGGAGGCAGCGGACGCCATCGTCGCCGCCTTCGAGGCGGTGCTCGCCGAGGGCGACAGCAACGTGCTGACGCCGGATGTGGGCGGCACCGGCACCACCGAGGGCCTGGGACTGGCCATCGCCGCGCGCATCACGGGTTAGGGTTTGGAACGCAGCCAGGCGGAAGCCGAAGCGAGCGGTCCAGCGGTGCGTGGCATTGGTCTCATGCCAGCCGCCAGCAGCCGGCCAGGATGCGCACCCGGTCCGCCGCCAGGTTGTCGCGCAGGTTGCGCCCCATCTCGGCGAAGCGCTCGCCGAAGATCAGCCCCGGCCCGGGCAGTGCCGGGCCGCCGGGGGCCGCCGCGGTGGCCTCGCGACGGCTGTGCTTCTGTCGCCAGGCCAGGGCCGTCTCGGTCGCGTCCTCGAGTGCCTCGATCACGAATCCCGCCTCGGCCAGACGTGTCTCGAGTGCTTCCCGTGTCTGCAGGTGGCTCGCCGCCGGCGTGCTGGCCCAGGGCACCGGCAGTGCCAGGGGCTCGGGGTTGTCGCCGGCGACCACCTCGTGGAGCAGCACCCGCCCGCCGGGCACCAGCAACCGGCGCCACTCCGCCAGCACCGCCGCCACCTCGGGCATGTTCATCAGCGCGTGCTGGCACCACACCGCATCGAAGGCACGACCGGGCAGCGGCGAGTACGCCGCATCCGCACACAGGAAATGGGTGTGGTCGGCCATGCCGGTGGCGCGACTGAGCCACTCGGCCGCCGCGACGAAGGCCGCGGTGATGTCCACTCCCACCGCCTCGCAGCCGAACTCGTCGGCCAGCAGACGGCTGGCGCCGCCGGTGCCGCAGCCCACGTCCAGCACCCGCTCACCGGGCGTGAGCCTGCCCAACACCGCCAGGTGGCGGCTGGCCCGACGCCCGCCCAGATGCAGCTGGTCGATCCCGGCGACCTCGTCGAGACTCAGGTGCTCGGGATCATGCCCCGCCGCGCGGAAGGCGGCCGCCAGGCGCACCACCAGCGGCTCGCCGCCGGCGCGTGCCGGGGCATCGTAGTGGCCCTCCAGGGGCGAAGGTGGCAAAACGGGGGCGGCGGGCATGGCGGGCTCCTGGCAGACTGGATAAGGGCAGGCGTGGACGGGTCATGGCGGTCAGCGGTGCCCAGCATAGCGCCGCCCCACCGGCCGCCCCATAGGCCAAAGGTCCCGCTGGCGGCGACTTTCACCCTGGCACCGACACTTTCACGCGGTCGACGTGCCCCTTGCCCGCCGTCGCCGCCTGGCGGAAGGTAGCCGTATGACCCACCGTCGAGGATCTGACCCATGAGCCCGTCGCGCCCCCCATCGGCATCCCGCGAGCCGCTGGCGACCTGGATCCAGCGCTGCCTGGATGGCGAGACCATCGCCCCCTTCACCCTGCCCGGGGGACGCGCCGTGCCGCATGGGGAGGGGCTGCTGGAGCTGGTGCCCGAACGCCCCGCCGCCGAGGCCCGCGCCTGCGTGCTCTCGGTGGGCATCCACGGCAACGAGACCGCGCCCATCGAGCTGCTGCAGGCCTGTCTCGAGCGTCTCTCCGAGGGCAAGGCGGCACTGGGGGCGCCGGTCCTGCTGATCCTGGGCAGCCCCGACGCAATCCGCCATGAGGTGCGCTTCGTCACCACCAACCTCAACCGGCTGTTTCGTCGTGACCCGGCCGAGCGAGGCAGGGAAGCGACACGTGCCCGGGAGCTGATGGCCGCAATCGATACCTTCTTTACGCGCAATGCCGACCGCCCGCGCCTGCATTACGACCTGCATACCGCCATCCGCGGCAGTCGCTATCCACACTTTGCGGTCAGCCCATGGAGCGAAGCCACCACCGTGGAGGCCGACCAGTGGCGCTGGCTGGCCGCGGCGGGGATCCAGGCGGTGCTGCACCAGCACTGCCACAGCTGGACCTTCTCCCATTTCAGCAAGTACTACCATGGTGCCCAGGCCTTTACCCTGGAGCTGGGCCACGCCCTGCCCTTCGGCCACAATGACCTGGCCCCGCTGGCGCCCATGGGGCGGATGCTCGAGGCGCTGCTAACGGGCCGGCGCCCGGCCGAAGCCGACCCGGCGCACCTGGTGTTCTTCCGCGTCGAGCACGAGCTGATTCGCCACAGCGTGGACTTCCGCCTGGCCTTCGCCGAGGACACCCCCAACTTCACCGAGTTCGCCCCGGGCACCCTGCTCGCCGAGGATGGCGAGCAGGGCGAGACCCGCGTCGCCGAAGTGCCGCTGGCGGTGGTCTTCCCCAACGCCGCGGTCGAGGTCGGTGCCCGGGCGGCGCTGCTGGTGGTGCCGAGCCCGCCACCGGCATGATGCTTCCCCCCTCCCTCGATACAACAATAATCATCAGGAGACTCCCCATGCCCCATGCCATCCACACCCCGTACAGGGGTAGACTACCCCGTTGGCTACGGTCCCCTTCCGGAAATCCTCCGGCCTGTTAGAATCCCCCCTTTTTTCATTCCCGACCCTCGATGCGGCGGACCGCCCACGAGCTGGAGCCCGACCCATGGCTGAAACCCCGATTCCGCTGGAAGTGCGCCACATCACCAAGCGCTTCGGCGATACCGAAGTCCTCAAGGGGCTGTCGCTCGAGGCCCACAAGGGTGACGTGATCACACTGATCGGCGCCTCCGGCTCCGGCAAGAGCACCTTCCTGCGCTGCATGAACCTGCTAGAACAGCCCGACGAGGGCGAAGTGATCGTCCACGGCGAGGCGATCCGCTTCAAGGAGACGAAGCACGGCCGCGAACCGGCCGACTGGAAGCAGGTGGTGCGCATGCGCGCGCGGCTCTCCATGGTCTTCCAGAACTTCAACCTCTGGGCGCACATGACCCTGCTGGAGAACATCATCGAGGCACCGGTGCATGTGCTCGGCAAGCCGAAGAAGGAGGCCATCGAGCACGCCCGGGCGCTGCTCGAACGCGTGGGCCTCACCGAGCGCGCCGACGCCTACCCGGCCCAGATGTCCGGCGGCCAGCAGCAGCGCGGCGCCATCGCCCGGGCGCTGGCCATGGACCCCGAGGTGATGCTGTTCGACGAGCCCACCTCGGCGCTGGACCCCGAACTGGTCGGCGACGTGCTCAAGGTCATGCGCGACCTCGCCGAGGAGGGCCGCACCATGATCCTGGTGACCCACGAGATGGCCTTCGCCCGCGACGTCTCCAGCCAGGTGATCTACCTGCATCAGGGCGTGATCGAGGAGTCCGGCCCGCCCGAGGCGGTGTTCGGCAACCCGCGCTCGGAGCGGCTCCGGCAGTTCCTGGCCCCCAAGCACTGAGCCGGCCCACGAGGAGAGTCCCATGATCGATCTTCACGGTTACGGCCCACGTCTCGCCGAGGGCGCGCTGGTCACCGTCGAACTGGCGGCGCTGTCGCTGGTCCTGGCCATCGTGCTGGGCCTGATCACCGCCAGCGCCAAGATGTCACGCAGCCGCATGGCCCACGCCACCGGCACTCTCTACACCACCATCATCCGCGGCGTGCCCGACCTGGTGCTGATGATGCTGCTGTTCTTCGGCGGCCAGATCGGCATCAACGCGATCACCGATCAGCTCTACGCGCGCTTCGGCTGGGATGTCTTCATCAACATCAACGAGTTCGTGGCGGGGGTGATCACCATCGGGCTGATCTTCGGCGCCTACATGGGCGAGACCTTCCGCGGCGCCTTCCTGGCCGTGGACAGCGGACAGATCGAGGCCGGCCGCGCCTACGGCATGGGCCCCTGGCTGGTGTTCCGGCGCATCCGCTTCCCGCAGATGATGCGCCACGCCATTCCCGGGCTCTCGAACAACTGGATGGTGCTGCTCAAGACCACCGCCCTGGTCTCGGTGATCGGCCTCTCCGACATGGTGCGCGTGGCCGCCGAGGCCTCCAAGGCGACCCGCGAACCCTTCACCTTCATGATCATCGTCGCGGCGGTCTACCTGCTGATCGCCAGCGTCTCCGAGTGGGCCTTCGCCCGCCTGCAGAAGCGCTATGACGTCGGCTTCGGGGAGGTCAAGTGATGGAGGCCCTGACAAGCCGTCTCGAGGCACTGCTGGCCGACAACAGCATCTTCACCCTGCAGACCCTCGGCTACTACGGCGAGGGGCTGGTCACCACCGTGCAACTGGTGTTCCTGTCGCTGGTGATCGGCCTGGTGATGGCGGTGCCGCTGGCCATCGGCCGCGGCTCGCGGCATCGCTGGATCAGCCTGCCGATCTTCCTCTACTGCTACGTGTTCCGCGGCACGCCGCTGCTGGTCCAGCTCTACCTGATCTACTACGGCGTGGTGTTCGTCGAGGGCATCCAGGACACCTGGCTGTGGGTGATCCTGGAGAAACCCTTCGTGCCGGCGCTGATCGCCTTCACCCTCAACACCGCGGCCTACACCACGGAGATCTTCCGCGGCGCCATCAAGGCCACGGCTCGCGGCGAGATCGAGGCGGCGCGGGCCTACGGGATGTCCCATGGCCTGATGCTGCGGCGGATCGTGCTGCCCAGCGCCTTCCGCCGCGCCCTGCCCGCCTACGGCAACGAGGTGATCTTCATGCTTCACGCCAGTGCCATAGCAAGCGTGGTCACCATCATGGACCTCACCGGGGCGGCACGCTTCGTCTATGCGCGCTTCTATGCGCCCTTCGACGCCTTCCTGTTCGTGGCGGCCATCTACCTCTGCCTGACCTTTGCCATCCTCTACTTCTTCCGCTGGCTGGAGCGTCGCCTGCTCGCCCACCTCAAGCCGGCGGGCGGCTGAGCCAAGCGTCAAACAACCGTTGGGAACCAGCGTTTACCTACACGCCGGTTCCCCCTTCCGACCCACCCGGTGATCCGCTATGGTTGGCCTGTCATCACCCACAAGGTGATTCCACCAACAACACGGGAAACCAACCCATGCAGCTACACAAGATCCTCAGCATCGGCGTGTTCGGCGCCGCCCTGGTCGCCGGCAGCGCCAGCGCCGAGGTCCGCGACATCCGCATCGGCGTCGACGTGCCCTACGAGCCCATGGAGTACCGCACGCCGGACGGCGAACTCACCGGCTTCGACATCGACCTGGGCAACGCCCTGTGTGCCGAGATCGGCATCGATTGCGAGTGGGTCGTGCAGGGCTGGGACGGCATCATCCCCGGCCTGATGGCACGCAAGTACGACGCCATCATGTCCTCGATGACCATCAACGAGCAGCGCCGTGAGCAGGTACTGTTCTCCGAGCCCTACATCACCCCGCCGTCGGCCTGGTTCGCTCCCGGCGACGCCGAGATCGGCACCCCCTCCGAGGAGACCCTCGAGGGCCTGACCATCGGCGTGCAGCGCGGCACCCTGCAGGACAACTATGTCACCGACCTGTATGGCGACGTGGCCGACGTCAACCGCTACGCCACCGCCGACGACATGGTGCTGGACATGGATTCCGGCCGCCTCGACGCGGTATTCCTCGACTTCCCGATCGGCAAGTCCACCCTGCTCGACAGCGACGCCGGCGACTACAAGGTGGTGGGCAAGAAGATCACCGAGCCCAAGGAGTACTTCGGCGAAGGCTTCGGCATCGCCTTCCGCAAGCGTGACGAGGCACTGGCCGAGACCTTCAACGAGGCCCTGGCCGAACTGAAGGCCAACGGTACCTACGACGAGATCCACGCCCGGTACTTCGGCGAAGAATGAACCGATGGGGTCGGCGCTGGCCGCCGCCCCGCCGCAAGACCGCAACAGGCCGGCTCCGATGAGCCGGCCTGTTGCGTCTGCTGTCCTGCCCCCCTGTCACAGTGCTGCCGTTCACTGCCCTGCTGTCCACTATTTGCTGGTCACGACTCGCCGGTCACCGCGCCGGTCGGCGCAGCACCCACCGCACCAGCAGCGGTCCGATCATCTCGAATACCAGGGTGGAGCCCACCACCGCGGACAGCAGCAGCGGCCCGTGCTCGGGAAAGCGCTCGGCGGCCAGTAGCGCCATGCCCATCGCCACCCCCGCCTGGGGCGTCAGGGCCAGGCCGATATCGCGAGGCAGGTCGGCCTGGCGCACTCGCGCCAGGCGCACACCCAGCAAGCCCCCCAGATAGCGTCCCGCCAGACGCAGGAGGATATAGGCCAGGGTCAGCCACAGGGCGTCAGCCACATGGCGCAGGTCGACGCTGGCGCCCGAGAGCACGAAGAAGAACACCAGGAAGGGCCACTCGATATGCTCGACCTCGTTGAACGAGCGGGTATGGTGGCGCGACAGGTTGGCCACCAGCGCCCCGGCCACCATGGCGGCCAGCAGCGCCGAGACCTCGAGCCAGCTGGAGAGCCCGGCCAGCAGCAGGATCAGGGCGATCGCCTCCACCTGGGTCGGCTCCCCGGGGCGCAGCCGACCGGTCAGCCAGGCCGCCGGCAAGCCGATCGCCGCGCCCAGCAGCAGCGCCCCGCCCAGCTCCCATCCGGCCATGGCCAGGGCGGCCTGACCATCCCCGGAGAGCCACCAGCCGAGCAGCGTCATGGCCAGGCCGAAGGCGAGGATGCCCCAGGCATCGTCGATGGCCACGATGCCCAGCAGCAGCCTGGCCCGCAGCCGCGTATCGCCACTCTCGCGCACGCTCTCGCTGACCGCCGCCGGGTCGGTGGCCACCGAGATGGCGGCCAGTGATACCGCCACCGCCAGCGGGAACCCCAGCGCCAGGAGCCCCACCCCCAGCAGCAGTGCGCCCACCATGATCACCGACAGTGACAGGATCAGGATCAACGGGCCCGTGCTGCGCATCCGCTCGACGGTGAGTTCACCGCCCAGCAAGAAGGCCACCATCACCAGCGCCAGCTGGATCAACGGCTCGCCCAGGCCATCCAGCGGCGCCGGCTCGGCCTGGCCCAGCACCAGTTGCTGAACCACCGCCACCCCCAGGCCGACCAGCACCAGCAGCGAGATCCGCGGCAGACGAGTGCGTCTGGCCACCACGTCGGCCAGGATGCTCACGGAGAGGATCACCCCCAGGAACACCAGGGCGGAGGCGGCGGGGGTCAGGTGCAGCGGGAAGGGGAAGCCGGATTCACTCATGGGGCACGCCTCAGTTCAACCACAGCCCCAGCCCCAGTAGCGCCAGCGTGGTCAGCAGCACGCTCACGTTGAGGCCCATCAGCGCCTCCAGGCGGGCACGCTCCTCCAGCACTCCGGGCAGGCGCCAGGCCACCCAAAGCGCCCCGGGGAGTGCCAGCCAGGCGAGCCCGGCCGACGCAGGCAAGCCACCGAACAGCACCCCCATGCCGACCAGCGCCTGGCCGCCAAGCAGCAGAGCGGCCACCAGCCGGGCGGCGCGTCGCCGACCCAGCAGGATCGGCAGATGACGCCGGCCGACGCGTCGATCCGCCTCGCAGTCGGGAAACTGGTTGAGCAACAGCAGCTCGCTGACCAGCAGCCCCGCCACCGCCGCCACGATGAGTGCCGCCGCGTCGGGCCAGCCGCCCAGCGCGACCAGGCTGCCCAGGATCACCAAGGGGCCGAAGCCCAGCCCCGGCGCCAGCAGGCACAGCCATGGCGAGCGAGTGATCCAGCGGGTATAGGCGACGATCAGCGCCAGCCCCGGCACGCCCACGGCGAGCATCGGCCAGCCCCGTGCCCACAGGAAGTAGCCACCGATCGCCACCACCCCGGTCAGGGCCGCGAGCCCCGCGGCCAGCACCGCGGGCGCCGCCCCGGGGGAGGCAGGGAGCGCACCGCTGCCGCCCGAGAAGGGGGTACGCAGGGTCATCTCGTCGAGCCCGGAGCGAAAGTCCTCGTATTCGTTGAGCAGGTTGACCGCCGCATGCGCCAGCAGGCCACCAACCAGCACCAGCATCACCTCCCGCGGGGCGATGGCGATCGGCTGACGAGCCGCCAGCAGGATGCCCAGCAGCACACAGAGCGGCGCCAGGATCAGGAAGCCGGGGCGGGTCGCCCGCAGCACGGCGGGCGCCAGGGCAGTATCACAGGCTCTGGGAGGGTGTTGCATGTCGGTTCCTCATGCGTAAGGCGAGCCATTCATGGTCGCCGACGGAAGCCCCCGATCTGCTCAGGCAGCGTCTTACCACATACAAATTGATTTCTGTCATAACAAATCATCAACATGGAACCATACTGAAGAGGCATATCACCACCTTACTCTCTGGTTCAGGAGATCACATGGCACGTCACGACAAGGGCGCCACTCCCTGGCTGGTCCTGGGATTGCCCGTCGCGCTGGGGCTGGCCTGGGTCACCCAGGGAACCGGTGCGATCCAGGATGACCCGGAGCGCAACATCTCGATCCCCGATGAGCTGACCATGCCGCTGCAGGTCCAGGCCGCCTACAACGCGGAGCAGATCTTCTTCCGCTACCGCTGGCCCGCCGAGCGGGCCCATGTCTACCACGACATGCTGCGCTACACGGAGGGCGAGTGGGTCCGCCACGGCAACTCCCGGCCGGGCCCCGATCCCGACGGCACCTACGAGGACCGGGTCGCCATGCTGGTGGACGACGGTGGGGTCCCCGACTTCGGCCGCTATGGCGGCTACATCACCGTGGGTGACCGGATGCGCTTCTTCAGCGATTCGGCCAGCCCGGCCGAGGTCGCCGAGCACCCCCACCTCGGGGAGCAGCTGGGGCAAAGCGACGTGCGCAAGTACCTGCCCGCCACCCGCAGCGACCAGAACGACTGGCGCAGCGTGGCGGATGCCGACGTCCTCGCCGCCCAGCGTGAGGCCGGCTATTTCCTCGACCTCTGGCACTGGCGGGCGGGACGCTCCAACCCCATCGGCGCCTCGGACGACCAGTGGATCGGCGAATATCGCAACAGCGATGCGGGCTCGGGGCCCTATACCACCAACTGGGATGGCGACAATGGCCAACCACGCTGGATGCTCGACCCCGAGCAGACGGGCCAGCGCGCCCTGCGCTGGGAGGACGTGACCTCCGGCGAGGTCGACTTCGACGGCATCTACTACCTGTCGGAAGACAACCGGGTCGACTTCGACCCCGACCATGACTGGCAGGAGGGCGATGTCATCCCTCGCCGCCTGCTGCGCCAGCCCGAGGGCTCGCGGGGCAGCATCGCCGTGCACGGCCAGGCACGCTGGGAGGACGGTTACTGGGACGTGACCCTGGTGCGCGACCTGGACACCGGCAACCCGCTGGACGACAAGATCCTCGCCGAGCAAGGGCTCTACGACATCGGCATCGCCGTCTACCGCAACGCCACCGGCAGCCGCTGGCACTATGTCTCGCACCCCTACTCGCTGGGGCTGGGACGGGATGCCGACCTCCAGGCCGCCAGCTTCTCGGGGAGTTCGCCCGAGTGGAGCGATGACTGGTTCGACATGACCCTCTTCTACCCCGGGCAGGTGGACTGGCCGCTGTTGATCAGCCGCGCCCATGCCGGGGCGGGGGACATCGCCGAGGGCACACCGGTACGTGCACGCCACAGCGAGAAGCAGTTGGCGCTCTACGGCGTGGAGATGGAGTTCAACGACGTCATCACCTGGCGCTGGTGGATGACCCTGCTGGCCGGGTTGATCGCCATGCTCGGGGTGACCCTTGCCCTGCTTCCCGGCTTCCGTACCACTCGTGAAGGAGACCGCTCATGACCGGCATGCACCATATGCTCGTCCACTTCCCGCTGGGCTTCTGGGCACTCGCCACCCTGATGATCCTGGTCGGCGCCCTGCTGCCCGGTCGGATGGCCGACCTCAGTCGCGCCGCGCTGCTGCCGGTGCTGGTCCTCAGCCTGCTCGGCGCCCTGGCCGCCATCGTCACGGGGTTCCTGGTCTGGCCACTGGCGGCCAGCACCCACAGCCCCCTGGCCCGCAACCACATCCTGATGGCGCTCTGGTCGCTGGGTATCTTCACCATGCTGACCGTGCTGGTCTGGCGGGCCGGCAGTGCGGCCTTCGACGGCGCACGGCGCTGGGTACTGGTGCTCCTCGCGCTGATCGGCGGGCTGTTCTTCGCCGCCGCCGGCACCCTGGGTGGCCATCTCGTCGGTGCCCCGACGCTGTTCTCCGATGTGCTCGGCCTGATGGGTTGGGAGGTCTACACCACCTTCTACAGCCCCTTCTGGGTCAGCGTCGTGATGGTGCTGATCGGGGTCGCCTGTGCCGTGGTGGGACTCAAGGGGCGCCGCACGGCAACCTGACCCCCCGCCGCTGCCATGCCCTGCACCAACGAAGAAGGCCCCGCATTTGCGGGGCCTTCCTCACGGCGGCGGGTGCGCCGGGCCTACTCGAAGCTGAAACGCGGTGCCGGGGCGTCCGGCAGCAGGGCCGCACAGGCGCGCACCCGCTCCAGCAGTTCCTCGTGGGAGGGCGCCAGCAGGTTGACGTGGGCCAGCTTGCGCCCGGCGCGCTCGCTCTTGTCGTAGCGGTGCAGGTGGGCGTCCGGCAGGGCCAGGATCTCGGCCGGCTCGCCCTCGCGGCCGATCACGTTGACCATGCAGGTCGGCATGCGCGCCGAGGTATCGCCCAGCGGCAGCCCCTGGATGGCACGCAGGTGGTTCTCGAACTGGCTGGTCACCGCGCCGTCGATGGACCAGTGGCCGGAGTTGTGCACCCGGGGCGCCATCTCGTTGGCCAGCAGGCTGCCGTCGGCACACTGGAACAACTCCAGGGTCAGCACGCCCACGTAGTCGAGCTCGTCGAGCAGCGCGCGGATGTAGCCGTCGGCGGTCTGCTGGACGCTCTCGCCCAGATCCGGCATGGGTGCGATGGAGTAGCGCAGGATGCCGTCCTCGTGCTGGTTCTCGGCCATGGGGTAGAAGGCCACCTCCCCGTTGCGCCCGCGCACGGCGATGATCGAGACCTCGCGCACGAAGTCGACGAAGGCCTCCACGATCAGCCGCGGGTGGTTGATGGTACGCCACGCCTCATGGGCCTCGGCGGGGTCGCGGATCACCGCCTGGCCCTTGCCGTCGTAACCCTCGGTAACCGACTTGGCCACCACCGGGCAGCCAAGCTCCTGGGCCGCGGCCTCCAGTTCGTCGGCGTGCTCCACCAGGCGGTAGGCCGGGGTGGGGATGCCCAGGCGGTCGAACAGCGCCTTCTCCTCGGCGCGGTTCTGGCAGACGCGGATCGCCTCGCTCGAAGGGTAGACCGGCCTGACCTCCTCGATCGCCTGGACCAGCGAGACCGGCAGGTGCTCGAACTCGTAGGTGACGAGGTCCACCTTCTCGAGGAAGGCCTCGAGGTGCTTGCGGTCGGTGTCGATCATCACGTCCCCGATGCCGGCGCTGGGGTGGCCGGTGGTGTCGAGGAAGGTGAAGCGGTTGGCCAGCGGGTAGCCCGCCAGGGCCAGCATGCGGCCGAGCTGGCCGGCACCCAGGACGCCGATGTTCATGGTTTTTTCCATGTCCTTCTCCTCACTCTTCTCTCTATCAGGGCTTGGGCTATCAGGGCTTGGGCTATCAGGGCTGGGGCCGGGGATCGGGATTGTCGAGCACCGTCTGCGTCTGCTCGGCGCGGAAGGCCTCCACCGCGGCGCGCACCGTCGCGTCCTGCAGGCCGACGATCTGCGCGGCCAGCAGCCCCGCGTTGGTGGCGCCGGCCTTGCCGATGGCGAGCGTGCCCACGGCGATGCCACCAGGCATCTGGACGATGGAGAGCAGCGAGTCCAGGCCCTTGAGCGCCTTGGACTCCACCGGCACCCCGAGCACCGGCAGCGCGGTCTGGGAGGCCACCATGCCCGGCAGGTGGGCGGCCCCGCCGGCGCCGGCGACGATCACCGAAAGGCCCCGCTCGGCCGCCCCCTTGGCGTAGTCGAAGAGCAGGTCCGGGGTGCGATGGGCGGAGACCACCCGGGTCTCGCAGGGCACGCCCAGGCGTTCGAGCATCGCCACGGCGTGTTCCATCACCGGCCAGTCGGACTTCGACCCCATGATCACGCCGACCTTCGGCGCCTGTGTATCGGACTGCATGGCCTGCTCCTCGGCGACTGCCTCTGATGCGGAAAGCGGTAACGCGTGCGTGAAGGAAAGCCGGACATTCTAGCGCCGCGGGCCTGCAGCGTCATCTTGACCAGGCGGACAGCCACTCCTCCGGGCCAGACTGTCGCCGCCCGACGACAGCCGGTTTCATGCTAGATGCGCCATTGCCTGCTAAGGTCGTGGTGAATGGGCAGCAAGGACAAGCCCATCTGGAAGCCACCAAGGAGACTGACAATGAAGCGTTCCCTGATTTTCACCGCGGTACTCACCGGCTCACTGCTGCTCGTCGGCTGCGACTCCGACAGCGAGGAGGCCACCCAGCAGGAAGAGACCACCGAGCAGGAGGTCCAGCAGACCGCCGACCAGGCCGGCGAAGCCATGGACGAGGCCGCCGCCGAGACCGAGCAGGCCATGGACGAGGCCGCCGCCGAGACCGAACAGGCCCTGGATGAGGCCGCCGCCGAGACCGAACAGGCCCTGGATGAGGCCGCCGCCGAATCCGAGCAGGCCACCGAGGAGGCGGGTGAAGCGCTGGACGCCGCGGGTGATGAAGCCGCCCAGGAGGCCAGCGAGGCAGCCGAGACCGCCGAAGCCGCGGGTGACGAGGCCGCCGAGGAGACCGCCAGCGCCCTGGATGCCGCCCGCGACGCCACCGCCGATGCCGTGGACTCCGCCCGCGAGGCCACCGCCGACGCCGTGGACGCCGCCCGCGAGAAGACCAACGAACTGGTCGAGAGCGCCCAGGAGATGGCCTCTGGCACCGACGAGGCCGCGGATGCCTCCGCAGAGGCCGAAGTCGAGGCCGAGGCCTCTACCCAGTAAGCCTCGCTCCGCGATCACGCCACGAAGGCCCGCCCGGTTACCCGGGCGGGCCTTCGTGTATCAGGCCGACTCGACCCGCCGGCTCGCCATCCAGTTGGCGACGATCACCGCCAGCATCACCGCGGCGCCGACGGCCTCCACCATCAGGCTGGGATAGAACACCGCCACGATGGCCGGCAGCAGCAGCACCCGCAGCGGCCAGCCCATGCGGGTGAACAGGTACCCCTCCAGCGCCGCGGCGAAGGCCGCCAGGGCCAGGAAGCCGGTCACCGCGGTCCAGATCAGCAGCGGCCAGGGCCCACCCATGATGATCTCCGGGTTGTAGACCATGAACAGCGGGATCAGGTAGAGCCCCTTGGCGAACTTCCAGGCCTGGAAGCCCGTCTCCATCGGCTTGGCCCCGGCGATGGCCGCCCCGGCGAAGCCGGCCAGGGCGATGGGTGGCGTGACGTTGGAGTCCTGGGAGTACCAGAACACCACCAGGTGGGCGATCAGCAGCGGCACGCCGAACTCGGCGGTGAGCGCCGGCCCCACCAGCACGATCAGCACGATGTAGCTGGCGGTCACCGGCAGGCCCATGCCCAGCACCAGGCTGGCCAGCAGCACCATGATCAGCGCCAGCAGCAGGTTGCCGCCGGAGAAGGCCAGCATCATGGAGGAGAACTTCAGCCCCAGCCCGGTCAGCCCCACCACGCCGACGATGATGCCGGCCACCGCGCAGGCCATGGAGACCGCCACGGCATTGCGCGCGCCCAGCTCCAGTCCGCCGAGCAGCTTCACCAGGCCGCTGCGACCGGCGGTGACCAGCCGCTCGCCGGTCACCGGCTCACCCTGTTTCGGCGCCACGAGGAAGAACCACACCAGGAAGCGCAGCACCGCCACGGCAAGCATGGTGAGGATGGCGAAGTAGCCCACCCGCATCGGCGACATGTTCATCACCAGCAGCCACACCAGCACCGCCAGCGGCAGCAGGAAGTGCCAGCCGTAGCGCATCACGTCGCGCATCTGGGGCAGCTCGCTCTTCGCCATCCCCTGCATGCCCTGCTTGAGGGCAATGATATGCACGAAGAGATAGACGGTGCCGAAGTACATGATCGCCGGCAGGATGCTGACCTTGACCACTTCCAGGTAGGGCATCCGGGTGTACTCGGCGATCAGGAAGGCGCCGGCCCCCATCAGCGGCGGCATGATCTGCCCGCCGGTGGAGGCCGCCGCCTCGATGCCGCCGGCCTGGTGGGGCTTGTAGCCCAGGCGCTTCATCAGCGGAATGGTGAAGGCCCCGGTAGTCACCACGTTGGCGATGGCACTGCCGGAGATCGAGCCCATGCCGGCCGAGGCGATCACCGCGGCCTTGGCCGGCCCGCCGCGTTGGCGGCCGGTGGCGGCATAGGCCAGGTCGATGAAGAACCTGCCGGCGCCGGTGATCTCGAGGAAGGCACCGAACAGCACGAAGATGAAGATATAGGTGGCCGCCACGCCCATGGGCAGGCCGAAGATGCCCTCCTGCCCCAGGTAGAGCTGGCCCACCAGGCGGTCCAGGCTGTAGCCACGATGCTCCAGAATGCCGGGCAGCCACTGCCCCAGCCAGGGCAGGTCCCCGCGCGGGCCGGCGAAGGCATAGAGGAGAGCGACCACCCCGATAACCGTCATGCCCAGGCCCACGGCGCGGCGCGCCGCCTCCAGCACGGTCACCACGGCGATGCAGCCGACCACGATGTCGGTCTGGCTCCAGAAGCCGGCGCGGTTGATGATCTCGTCGAGATAGAGCACCAGGTAGCCGCCGGTCACCAGGGCCCCGGCGAAGAAGGTGGCGTCGAGCAGCCATCCGATGATTCCGCGCGGCCGCCGCGGGCCGAACACCGGGAACATCAGGAAGGCCAGCATCATGATCAGCATCAGGTGGATGCTGCGCTGGTAGAACAGCCCCAGCGGCTCGATGCCGGCGGAGTAGAGCTGGAACAGCGACAGGCCCACCGCCACCAGGGTGATCAGCCACAGCACCGGCCGGGCATGGTTCGCCTGGCTGCCGGGGACGATGGGGGAATTGCCCGATTCACTCATGAGTCAGTCCAGGTGAAGGTTCATTCAGGAGAAGAGAGGCGCACGGTGACCGGCTGGTCTGCCGCCAACCGGCTCAGGCTGATGCGCTCGTCGTCCACCACCAGGCGGTGGTCGACGGCAGGACCACCCACCCGCAGCCGATAGGCATTGCCCGGCACCGGCTCGTCGAGCTCCTCGATCCAGTAGCCACCCTCGCCGTCCGAGACCTGGCGGCCGCGACCGGGGATATGGTCGAGCCCCGCGGCGAAGTCCGGCAGGTGGCTGCGCTCCAGCACCATGCGCCCCTGCCGGTGGCGATAGCAGTCGAGCACCGGGAACCCCTCCACCGAGTGGTTCCACTCCAGGCACCAGCCCGCGCCCTCGGGCATGGGCAGAGCCACCAGGGTCTCGCCTCGCTTGTCGATCACCACCAGGCGGGCCTCGTCCTGGCCCGCCGCCGGGCCGGCCAGGACGAGGCCCGCACACAGCAGCAGGGCGGGCAGTCGGGCCCGCCCTGCTGTCAGGCGCACGTCACGCATCGTTCAGGGACGCTGGTGGTCCTGGACCTCGGCCCCGATCTCCTCGTAGTAGCGCAGGGCGCCGGGATGGAAGGCGATCGGCGTGGAGTTGACGCTGAACTCCACGGTGGTGTCGTTGGCCGCCGGGTGCACCTCGATCAGCTCGTCGGTGCGCTCGAAGAGCATCTTGGTGATCTGGTAGGCGAGCTCCTCGTCCATCTCGCTGCTCACCGCCAGCACGTTGGGGATGCCGATCGTCTGCACGCCCTCTTCCATGCCCTCGTAGAGGCCGGCGCGCAGCTCGTAGGGAGCGAATACCTCTACCGCCTCGCGGGCGTTGGCCGCCTCCTCGTCGCTGAGGCCGATCAGGCGAATGTCGCGGGTGGTCGCCAGGTTCATGATCGAGCTGGTGGGCGGCCCCACGCTCCAGAAGCCGGCGGCGATATCGCCGTCGCGGATGGCATCGGCGGTCTCGTTGAAGTTGAGCCGGCGCGGGTCGAAGTCATCGTAGGTGATGCCATTGGCCTCGAGCAGCGCCCGGGCGTTGAGCTCGGTGCCGCTGCCCGGCGCGCCCACGGAGACGGTCTTGCCCTCGAGGTCGGAAAGCGATTCGATGCCGGAGTCGGCCAGGGTCACGAGCTGCACGGCATTGGGATAGACCGAGGCCAGGGCGCGGATGTTCTCCAGCTGGCGGCCCTCGAAGTCGCCGGTGCCGCTATAGGCCTGATGGACGGTGTCGGCCAGTGCCAGGGCGAGGTCGGAGTCGCCCCGCCACACCAGGCCCATGTTCTCCACCGAGGCGCCGGTGACCTCGGCCACGGCCTCATAGCCCTCGATGTGCTTGCCGATCATCTCGGCCAGGCCACCGCCCAGCGGGTAGTAGGTGCCACCGGTGCCGCCGGTGGCGACGGAGAGCTGCTGCTGGGCGATTGCCAGCGGGGCCGTCGCGATCAGCGAGGCGGCGATGGCATATTTCATGGCTTTCATGGCATTCCTCCGGTCCTGGAACCAGGTTGTCGTATTGTCGTTGTCGACGCCGGGCCGACGTCCAGACCCAAGCTAGCACGCCCGCAGCGTGAGAGCCCAACCCCCTGATTTCTACGTTTTCCGGAAATTTCGGCAATGCCACCATGGTCGCGGCGCAGCTTCAGCTCTCCACCATGGCCTTCACCTGCTCGACGATATGCGCCCCGATGGGAAGCGCCGAGGTGGCGGCAGGCGACGGGGCGTTGCCCACATTGAGGGTGCGCCGGGTGTTCACGAACAGGAAGTCGTCCACCAGCTTGCCATCCCGCGACACCGCCTGGGCGCGCACCCCGGCCGGGTAAGGCTCGAGGTCCGCAAGGGTCAGGCTCGGGCAGTACTTGCGCACCAGCTCCAGATAGCCGCGCCGGTGCAGGGAGTTCTTCATCTCCATGAGCCCCGGACGCAGGTTGCGCCCCAGCACCCTGAGGATGCCGGGGTTGGTCAACATCCCGGCCATGTCGGCCAGCGACACGTCGCGCCGCCGATACCCCTCGCGCTTGAAGGCCAGTACCGCGTTGGGGCCGACCGTCACGTTGCCATCGATCATCCGGGTCAGATGCACGCCCAGGAACGGCATGGAGGGGTCGGGGATCGGGTAGATCAGGTGATTGACGATGCGATTGTGACGGTCCGGGAGGCGGTAGTACTCGCCGCGGAAGGGGCAGATGGTGAACCCCGGATCGTGGCCCAGCATGCGCACCACGCGATCGGCCATCAGCCCCGAACAGGTCACCAGGTAGCGCCCGGTAAACTCGCCGGCACCGCTGGTCACCACCACCTCCTGACGGCGCTCCTCGAGGGCGCTGACCTCGGCGCCGTAGCGGATCTCGCCGCCCAGCCGCTCGAACTCGGCGGCCATGGCGCGGGTCACCGCGGCGTAGTCGACGATACCGCTGGAGGGCACGAAGATGGCGCCGAGCCCGGTGATATTGGGCTCGCGCTCGGCCAGGGCTGCGGCGGAGAGCCACTCGCGCGTGAGGCCGTTGGCGGCGGTGCGCTCCCACAGCGCCTCCATGCGCTGCATCTCGAGTTCGCTGGTCGCCACCAGCAGCTTGCCGCAGGTGTCGTAGGCGATGCCCTGCTCGTCGCAGAACGCCTTGGTGGCCCGGTTGCCCTCCAGGCAGAAGCGCGCCTTGAGACTACCCGGGGTGTAGTAGACCCCGGCGTGGATCACCCCGCTGTTGTGGCCGGTCTGGTGGCGGGCCGGGCCGGCCTCCTTCTCCAGCAGCAGCATCCTGCTGTCGGGGTAGGCCTGCTTGAGCTGCATGGCGGTGGACATCCCCAGGATGCCGCCGCCGATGATGATGAAATCGTGCATGTCGTTTTCCACGGCGCAGGTCACGAGCGATGCCTTCACAGTGCCACGAAAGCAGCATGCAATCGACACTGGCAAAAACGTCGGCCAGCCGCCATAGTGTGCTTGTCGCAACCGCCCAATGGAGCATCATGAGCACGGCACGACAGTCCCGATCCGCGGAACTTCTGGACCCCCCGCGAAGCAGCCCTGACCTCGACGTCAGGGACCTGGAACAACGTACACGCCTCATGCGCATCGTGACCCGGCTGATCGCCGTGTCAGAGCTAGGCAGCCGCGAGATCGCTCGCCGCGCGGGTCTGCCGATGCAGAAGATCAGCGACCTCCTCGCGGGGAAGCTGGAGCATCTCACCATCGATGAGCTGCGCATCGTGCATCGCACCATCGAGCAGCAGGGGGCCACTCACTAGGCCGCCCGGCCGCGGAATCCCGGTAACGCCCCACCGAACAGCGAACGCCCTGCCCCTCCGGCAGGGCGTTTTTTTTGTCCTGCCGGCTCGTCGAGAAAATTCTGGATATTCATCAACTTGCACAACATTACGCCAACATTAAGAGTTTGCTAAAGAAGTCTTGATCGACATCAAGGCCATATACATTGGTCGCAGGTAGCCTTCCGGTATCAACCCTTGTCCCTCGGGCGGAGACTCCGCCCCACCCAGGCCACCGGAGGCGCCATGGACCCCATTCGCCGCACCCTGCTCGGCCAGCTGGCCCGCCTCAGCGCGGGCGCCGCCCTGATACCGCTATCCAGCGTCGCCAGTGCCGGCATCAACCAGCAGCCACCCCGCCGAGAAGGCGACCCCAGCAAGCGCTACGGCATGCTCATCGACCTGCGCCAGTGCATCGGCTGCCAGGCCTGCACCGTGTCGTGCCATATCGAGAACGCCGCCCCGCTGGGCAGCTTCCGCACCACCGTCTCCCAGTACGAGGTAGAGCACCAGGAGACCGGCGAGGTCGCCACCTTCATGCTGCCGCGCCTGTGCAACCACTGCGAGAACCCGCCCTGCGTGCCGGTCTGCCCGGTGGAGGCCACCTTCCAGCGCCAGGACGGCATCGTGGTGGTCGACAGCGACCGCTGCGTGGGCTGCGCCTACTGCGTCAACGCCTGCCCCTACGACGCCCGCTTCATCAACGAGCGCACCCAGACCGCCGACAAGTGCACCTTCTGCGCCCACCGCCTGGAAGCCGGCCTGCTGCCGGCCTGCGTGGAGAGCTGCGTGGGCGGTGCGCGGATCATCGGCGACATGCGCGACCCGGAGAGCCAGATCAGCCGCATGATCGCCGAGCACCGCGATGAGCTGATGGTGCTGCAGCCCGAGAAGAACACCCTGCCCCAGGTCTTCTACCTCGGCATGGACGAGCGCTTCGTCACTCGCCCCGACGCCGAGCCGGTCGCCCTGGAAGTCCTCGATCCCCACGGCCAGGAGATGGGCTATGAATTCCGCCATTGAGCTGCTCGCCCCGCGCTACGACATCGCCTGGTACCCCTGGGCGGTGCAGTACTTCTTCATGATCGCGCTCTCCTACGCCACCCTGTGGCTGGCCGCCCCGGCGCTGGTGTTCGGCAGGAAAGCCTGGCTGCCCACCGCACGCCTGGCGCTGCTCGCCTGCCTGACCACCACCCTGGTGGCACCGGTGGCCCTGCTCGCCGACCTGCACCAGCCGCTGCGCTTCTGGCACTTCTACGCCTACGCCAACGGCCACTCCTGGATGTCCGTCGGCAGCCTGGTGCTGCCCCTCTACGTGGTCGGTGTGATCGTGCTGGCCTGGCTCGCCTGGCGCCCGGCGCTGCAGGCCCATCGCCAGGCCCCCGGCATCGCCGGTTTCGTGGCCCGCTGGCTCTCCTTCGGCTCCGCCCCCACCCCGCGCGCGCTGGTGGTGCTGGTGGGGGTGGGCACCCTCGCCCTCTCCACCGGCATCATGCTCTACACCGGCGCCGAGGTGGCCATCGTCAAGGCCCGCCCGCTGTGGCACACCGTGTGGCTGCCGCCGATGTTCGTGGCCACCGGCTTCATCGCCGCCACCGGCCTGATCCTGGTGCTCAACCGCGTGGCCGGTGAGCGCAGCACCACGGTCAGCAGGCAGATGCTCAAGGTGATGCTGGGGGCCTGCCTGGTCGCCGGCCTGGTCGCCGGCAGCTGGTTCCTCGACGGCATCAACGCCCACGTCGGCTCGGTGGCCGCCGCCATGGAATCCGTGCGCGACAGCGCCGAGTGGCGCAGCACCGCCCTGTGGGGTGGCCTCACCGGCCTGGTCCTGTTCGGCGCCGTGCTCACCCTGCTCACTCGCCCCGCCTCACGCCGCCCGGCACTCTACGCCTGGGCCTGGGTGCTCGGCCTGGTGGCCCTGCACGTCGGCTGGATGTTCCGCTGGGTGGTGCTGATGGACGTGCAGACCGTGGCCCGCCACAGCGCCGGCTTCCACCACTACGGCATCCCCGCCGGCTCGTCCGGCATCCTCGGCATCGTCGGTACCTTCGGCCTGTGGCTCGCCGCCCTCCTGCTGATCGACCTCTTCGTGCCGTGGCGCCAGGCCGCCCAGGGCGGCAGCGCCGCCGATCTGCCACCCACACCCCCCGCCCCTGCATCCCCCGACGCCCAGCGCGCTGCGGAAACCACAGAAGGAGCCCCCAGCCATGGCTAAGTCCCCGGTCGATTCCTCACGCCGCCGCTTCATGAAGGGTGCCGTCGCCGCCGGCGGCGCCGCCACCTTCGCCGCCGGCTACTCCGACCCGCTGGTCAAGATGGCCAAGGGCGTCACCGGCAGCGCCGGCGAGACGCCCGCGCACCGCATCCACGGCAACTCCCTGGCGCCGGAGTACCGCGTCGACCCCGAGAGCGGCGAGCTGACCCTCAACCCCGACCAGCGCGTGGCCTTCACCGTGTGCTACGGCTGCACCACCAAGTGCGGCGTGCGGGTGCGCGTCGATAACGCCACCGACCAGGTGCTGCGCGTCTCCGGCAACCCCTACAACCCGCTCTCCGCCGACGAGCACCTGCCCATGCGCACCCCGGTGGTCGAGGCCCTGCGCGGGCTGAGCGCCTATGGCGACCAGGGCCAGCAGAACCGCTCCACCGCCTGCGCCCGCGGCAACGCCATGATGGCGCAGATCGACAGCCCCTTCCGCGTCACCCACTGCCTCAAGCGGGTCGGCGGGCGCGGCAGCCGCGAATGGAAGAAGGTGCCTTTCGAGCAGGTCATCGAGGAGATCTGCGAGGGGGGCGACCTGTTCGGCGAGGGCCATGTGGACGGCCTGCGCGCCATCCATGACCACGACACCCTGATCGACCCCGAGAACCCCGAGTACGGCCCGAAGGCCAACCAGCTGATGGTGATGGAGGCCACCGACTACGGCCGTTCGGCGCTGCTCAAGCGCTTCACCATGAACGCCTTCGCCACCCGCAACTACGGCCACCACGGCTCCTACTGCGGCCTGGCCTATCGCATGGGCGCAGGCGCGGTGATGGACGACCTGGCCAAGAATGCCCATACCAAGCCGGACATCCAGAACGCCCGCTTCATCCTCTACGTGGGCACCGCCCCCAGCCAGGCCGGCAACCCCTTCAAGCGCCAGGGGCGGCTGATCGCCCAGGCGCGCGCAGAAGGCACCCTGGAGTACGTGGTGGTGGATCCGGGCCTCAACGCCTCGGCTTCCCACGCCGCGGACCACAACCGCTGGGTGCCGATCCGCCCGGGCACCGACAGCGCCCTGGCCATGGGCATGATCCAGTGGCTGCTCGACCACGAGGGCTACGCCAAGGCGTTTCTGGAACTTCCCGGCCAGCCCGCCGCCGAGGCCGCCGGCGAGGCGACCCACACCAACGCCAGCCACCTGGTGATCACGGACGATGCGCACCCGCGCCGTGGCCGCTTCCTGCGCACCAGCGACCTGGGCCTGGCCGAGGCCGGCAGCGACGCCGACGTACCCATGGTGGTGGCCGACGGCGAGCTGGCGAAGAGCACCGATGCCGTGGCTGCCGAGCTGTTCGTCGACCGCGAGGTCGAGCTCGCCGACGGTTCTGCCGTGCGCGTGAAGAGCAGCATGGTGCTGCTGCGCGAGTCCGCCAACGAGCACACCCTGGCCACCTATGCCGAGCACTGCGGCATCCCCGAGGCCACCATCGTCGACCTGGCCAGCCGCTTCGCCCACCACGGCCGCCGCGCGGTGACCAACTCCCATGGCGGCATGATGTCGGGCAACGGCTTCTACGCCGCCTTCGGCATGCAGATGCTCAACGTGCTGGCCGGCAACCACAACCGCAAGGGGGGCAGCGCCGTGGGCGGCGGCCAGTTCAACGGCGTGGGTGAGGGCCCCCGCTACGACCTGGCCAACTTCCCGGGCAAGCGCGGTCCCCAGGGCGTGTTCCTGTCCCGCTCGCGCTTCCCCTACGAGAAGTCCTCCGAGTACCAGCGCAAGGTAGCCGCCGGCGAGCCCCCCTACCCCGCCCGCGCCCCCT
Source organism: Halomonas sp. SSL-5 (assembly GCF_030708455.1). Classification (GTDB taxonomy): domain Bacteria; phylum Pseudomonadota; class Gammaproteobacteria; order Pseudomonadales; family Halomonadaceae; genus Halomonas. The sequence goes on along the minus strand of NZ_JAUYWF010000001.1, from coordinate 226,138 downwards.
GGCGCTCGCTGGCCCCGCCGACGCTGACCGAGCACCTGCCCTCGGCGCTGGACGGCTACCCCTACCCGATCAAGGCGCTGATCGGCTGCATGGCCAACCCCATCTATGGCCAGGCGGGTCTCGAGACGCTGATCGCCGAGAAGATCAAGGACCCCAAGCGCCTGGGGCTGTTCGTCGCCATCGACGGCTTCCTCAACGAGACCAACCGCTACGCCGACTACATCGTGCCGGACTCGGTGATGTATGAGGTGTGGGGCTTCACCGGCGCCTGGAAGGGCAACCTGGGCAAGATGACCACCGCCTGCTGGCCGGTGGTGGAACCGCGCCAGCAGAAGACCGCGGAAGACGAGCCGGTCTCCATGGAGAGCTTCTTCATCGCCACCGCCAAGCGGCTGGGCCTGGCCGGCTTCGGCGAGGGCGCGATCCCCGACGCCGACGGCAACCTGCACCCGCTCAACCGTGCCGAGGACTTCTTCCTGCGCGCCGCCGCCAACGTGGCCATGCAGGGCGAGCCGCTGCCCGCGGCCGACGAGAGCGACATCGCCCACGCCGGCCTGGCCCCGCTGATGCCCAGGCTTGCGCGCACCCTCAAGCCCGAGGAGCGCGGCCCGGTGGCCTACCTCTACGCCCGCGGCGGGCGCTTCGAGGACTTCAAGGACCACTTCAAGGGCGAGAACCTCACCAGCGCCTGGAAGCGCACCCTGTGCGTCTACAACGAGCAGGTGGGCACCAGCATCAACACCCAGAGTGGCCAGCCCAACCGCGGCGTGCCCTGCCACGGCCTGCCGCCGCTGGCCGACGGCCGCGCCATGCGCGAGGTGTTCGACGAGGAGGAGTGGCCGCTGCTGGCGTTCTCGTTCAAGTCCAACCTGATGAACTCCTACGCCATCGGCCTCGAGCGGCTGCGCATGATCAAGCCCTACAACCCGGTGATGATGCACCGCCAGGATGCCGAGCGCTTCGGCATCAGCCACGGCGACACCATCCGCATCGAGAGCCCCGGCGGCAGCGTGGTGGCCCTGGCGCTGGTCGGCGAGGGCGTGATGCCCGGCGCACTGGGCATCGAGCACGGCTACGGCCACCGCGACCTGGGGGCCACTCCCCACGTGATCGACGGCGAGTCCCAGCCCGACCTCGAGTGGCTGCGCGCCGGCATCAACATCAATGACCTGGGCTTCAAGGACCCGACCCGCCGCGTGGACGGCACCTGGCTCGAGCCCATCAGCGGCGCCGCCGTGCGCCAGGGCCTGCCGATCCGCGTGATCCGCATGGAGGCCTGAACGGCGCCTCGTCACTGCACCAGAGAGAGCGTGAGAGGGCGCGTGCCGGGAAACCGGCACGCGCTTTTGCTTTAGACTATGCCGCTAGACTATGCCGCCGCCACTCCCCCACCCACCGAGAGCGAACCCGACCATGCAGCCACCGCAGCAACCGGTCTTGCGCGATATCGTCCTCATCGGCGGCGGCCACACCCACGTGGGGGTGCTGAAGCGTTTCGCCATGAAGCCCGAGCCGGGCGTCAGGCTCACCCTGATCTGCCGCGACACCCACACCCCCTACTCGGGCATGCTGCCGGGCTACGTCGCCGGGCACTACGGCTACGACGAGGTGCATATCGACCTGCGCCGGCTGGCCGAATACGCCGGGGCCCGCTTCTTCGCCGACGAGGCCGTGGGCATCGACCACGACGCGCGCAAGGTGCTCTGCCGCTCGCGCCCCCCGGTGCCCTACGACTGGCTGTCGATCAATATCGGCTCGACACCGCGCGTGGATGCGCTCGGCGGCGCCGCCGGGCACGCCGTCCCGGTCAAGCCGATCCACCAGTTCAACGACCGCTGGCAGACGCTGCTCCGGCGCATCGAGGCGCACCCGGGCCGGACCCGTGTGGCGGTGGTCGGCGGCGGCGCCGGCGGCGTCGAGCTGCTGCTGGCCATGCAGGTCCGGCTGGGCAGTGAGCTGGCCGCCCGCGGTCGCGACCCGGAGGATCTCACCTTCGCGCTCTTCACCCGCGGCGAGACCCTCCTGCCCACCCACAACGCCCGGGTGCGCGCCCACTTCGAGGCCACGCTGCGGCGCCGGGGCATCGAGGTGCATGCCGGCACCGAGGTCGTCGCCGTCGAGGCGGGCCGGCTCCAGGCCGCCGACGGCACCTGGCACGCCGCCGACGAGATCGTCTGGGTGACCAGCGCCGGCGGTGCCGGCTGGCTCAAGGAGACCCGGCTCGCGCTGGATGACGACGGCTTCATCCAGGTCGACGACACCCTGCGCTCGACCTCTGACCCGCGCATCTTCGCCGCCGGCGATATCGCCAGCCAGGTCAACCATCCCCGCGAGAAGGCCGGGGTCTTCGCCGTGCGCCAGGGCCGCCCGCTGGCCGACAACCTGCGCGCCGCCGTGACCGGCCGCCCCCTCTCGTCCTACCGCCCCCAGGCGAGATGGCTGGCCCTGATCAGCACCGGCGACCGCCACGCCGTGGCCTCCCGGGGGCGCCTGTGCCTGGCAGGCGACTGGGTATGGCGCTGGAAGGACCGCATCGACCGCCGGTTCATGGCCCGCTTCAACGACCTGCCCCCATGGAAGCGCCCTCGAGCTGGGTCCCGAAGGCCAGCCGGGTAGCACTGGATGAAGAGGAAAATGCCCAGGCGATCTCGGCCATCGCCATGCGCTGCGGCGGCTGCGGGGCCAAGGTGGGCGCCTCGGTGCTCTCCCGGGCTCTGTCGACCCTCGCGCCGGTCGCGCGCGAGGAGGTGCGGGTCGGCCTGCATGCCCCGGACGATGCCGCCGTGATGCGGGTGCCGGCCTGGCGACTGATCCACACCCGGGCGAACCGGGATCGGAAGCCCGGGCGTTTTTTCGGTATCATGCCAGGCCAATATCACCTGCAAGGATCCTCCCATGCTTCGTCTCCTGTCTCGCGCGTTGGCGACTGCCCTGCCGCTGCTGTTCGCCTCCTCGCTCGCCGCCGCCGACCCCTTCGTCTTCACCGCGATCCCCGACGAGGACGAGACACGCCTGCAGGAGCGCTTCCAGAAGGTCGCCGACTACCTCGCGGAGGAGCTCGAGGTCGAGGTGCGCTTCGTGCCGGTGAAGTCCTATGCCGCGGCGGTCACCGCCTTCCGCAATGACCAGGTGCAGCTGGCCTGGTTCGGCGGCCTCTCCGGCGTGCAGGCCCGCGAGCGCGTGCCCGGCTCCCGGGCCCTGGCCCAGGGGGTCGAAGACGCCGAGTTCCGGACCTACTTCATCGCCCACGAGAGCACCGGCCTGGAAGAGGGCGCGGGGCTGGTCGAGGCCATGCGTGACATGACCTTCACCTTCGGTTCCAAGGGCTCCACCTCGGGACGCCTGATGCCCGAGCACTACCTGCGCGAGGCCTTCGGTGAGGCACCGGAAGAGGTCTTCTCCCGCGTCGGCTTCAGCGGCAACCACAGCCGCACCGCCTCGCTGGTCGCCTCCGGGGCCTACCAGCTCGGGGCCCTCAACTACACCGTGTGGGAGAACGAGTTCGAGGCCGGCAATATCGACGCCGACAGCGTCAAGGTGGTATGGAAGACCCCGACCTACCCCGATTACCAGTGGACGATCCGCGGCGACGTCGACGGACGCTTCGGCGAGGGCTTCGCCGATCGCGTCCAGCAGGCGCTGCTCGAGATGGATGATCCCGCCCTGCTCGAGAGCTTCCCGCGCTCCGGCTTCATTCCGGTGGATAACGCCGACTACGAGGTCATCCGCCAGGTCGGCCAGCAGCTCGATATCCTCGAGTGATGACAGCCCTCGCCCTCACCGAGGTGGTGGCCGATTACGGCGGGGAGCGCGTGATCGGCCCGCTGGACCTGACGCTGGCACGCGGCGAGCGAGTGGCCCTGGTGGGCAAGAGCGGCGCCGGCAAGTCGACGCTGCTCGGCGTCATGCAGCAACGCTGGCGGCACCACGGCGCCGCCCTGATGCCCCAGCAGCTGGGCCTGGTGCCCTCGCTGAGCGTCTTCCACAACGTCTACATGGGCGGGCTCGCCAGGCGCCCCACCTGGTACAACCTGGTCAGCCTGGCGCGCCCCTTCCGCCGCGATCTCGACGCCATCCTGCCGCTGCTCGAGCGCTTCGATATCGCCGACAAGTGCTGGTCCGCGGTCGGCGAGCTGTCCGGTGGCCAGAGCCAGCGCGTCGCGGCGGCTCGCGCGATTCACCAGCGGGGCGACCTGCTGCTCGCCGACGAGCCGATCTCGGCCCTCGACGGGCCGCTGGCCGAGCGGGTGCTGGTCGCGCTGGGCGAGGCCTACCCCACGTCGGTGCTGGCCATGCACGACGTGGAGCTGGCCCTGCGCTTCACCGACCGTGTGGTGGGCATCGCCGACGGCAGGATCGCCCTGGACGAGGCCAGCCACAGGCTGAATGCCCGGGACCTGCTGGTGCTGTACTGACATGTGGCACTCGGCAACCGTGCGCACCAGCCTGGGCTTCGTGGCGCTGGCCATCGCCTGCCTGCTCGTGGCCGACTTCCAGATCAGCGCCCATGACCCCTGGGCGGAGCTGGGCCGCCTGTTCCTGGGGCTGGCACAGCCGAACTTCTCGGCCGTGGACTATCTCGGCGAGGCGATCGTGCGCACCCTGGCCTTCGCCTTCGTCGGCGTGGGCCTGGGGGCCGCGGCGGGCCTGCTGCTGGCACTGGTGTTTCACCATCGCGCGGTACGTACCACCTGCGCCTTCATCCGCGCCATCCACGAGCTGTTCTGGGCGCTGATCTTCCTGCAGTTCTTCGGCCTGCACCCGCTGACCGGCGTGCTCGCCATCGCCATTCCCTATGCCGGCATCTTCGCCAAGGTCTATGCCGAGATCCTCGACGAGAGCGACCCGCAGCCGGCGCAGGTGATCCCCCATGGCACCGGCGTGGTCTCGGCCCTCGCCTACACCCGCTTCAGCCAGGCCTGGCCACACCTGGCCACCTACACCGCCTACCGGCTCGAGTGCGGCCTGCGCTCCAGCGCCGTACTGGGCTTCGTGGGCATGCCCACCCTGGGCTTCTACCTGGAGTCCTCGTTCGCCCAGGGCCAGTACACCACGGTGGGTGCGCTGCTGCTGCTGTTCTATGCACTGATCGCCACCCTCAGGCTGTGGGCCCGCCCGCGCCTGCTGCCCTTCTACCTGCTGGCCGCCCCCTTCCTGCTCGGCGAGGGCCTGCCGATTCGCTGGCAGAGCGTCTCGCGCTTCTTCACCGAGGATATCGTCCCCGAGCCGCTGCGCCAGGGCGAGGGGCTGGCCGGGCTCATGCCCTGGCTGGGCGACCTGCTCGCCAACGAGGCGCTGCCGGGCATCTGGAACACCCTGCTGCTGACCCAGATCGCCCTGGTGGCGACCGGCCTGCTGACGCTCATGCTGTATCCGCTGGTATCGCAGCATTTCACCGGGCGTCACGCCGCCGGCCGGGTGCGTGGCGCGCTGGGCCACGGCGTGCTGGTGATCCTGCGCTCGACCCCCGAATACCTGCTCGCCTTCATCCTGCTGCAGCTCTGGGGCCCCTCGATGCTGCCGGCGGTGGTGGCGCTGGCCATCCACAATGGCGGCATCATCGGCCATCTGGTGGGACAGCGCAGCAACGCGATCACGCTGCGTGCCGATGCGCCCCGTGGCATCGAACGCTACGCCTTCGAGCTGACCCCGCGGCTCTACGGTCCCTTCCTGGCCCTGCTCTTCTACCGCTGGGAGATCATCATGCGCGAGACCGCCATCCTCGGCATCCTCGGCATCGCCACCCTGGGCTTCTATGTCGACAGCGCCATCCAGGAGATCCGCTTCGACCGAGCGATGGTGCTGATCGTGATCACCGCCCTGCTCAATATTGGCGTGGACATCCTGGCTCGCCACCTGCGCAATCGCCTGCGCCTGCGGCATACCGCCAGCTGCGAGCCCTGATATCCCCCGGCGATACACTCGGCGCGACAATGCCGCCGGCGCTGGCGGACGGCATTGTCGGTCGCATCGGCGGGTGGTGGTCGTTCAGGCCGGCTGCCGCTCCGGCGGAATGTTCTGGTTCATCCGGAACAGGTTGGTCGGGTCGTAGCGGGTCTTGAGCTCCACCAGCCGCTGGAAGGTAGCGCCATAGGCGAACTCGATACGGTCCGCCTCTTCTTCGGTAAGAAAGTTGATGTAGGCGCCGCCACTGGCGAACGGCTGCGTCCTGACGAAGAATTCCCGCGCCCAGCCGATGCACTGTTCATCCTCCGCAGGCGTTTCCCAGCGGGCATGAACGTTCAATACTTAGTTGGCATCGCGGCTCGAGTAGGCCATCGCCTCGGGTAACGGCCGGGTCGTCTGGCCACCGATGGTACCGACGAATATCTCGCAGTGGGGCGAGGGCAGCCTTTCGGCATAGTCGATGATGGCCTCGATGGCACCGCCCTCGAGGTGCGTGAAGTTATGCGACTTCCAGTAGTTGCGTGCACCGGGCGCCAGCAGCGGGTCGAAGGCCTGCTGCCAGGCAATGTAGGGCTGCACGCCGACATGTTCACCGAGTACCGTACCGAAACCACGCAGCGGCTCGATCAGCCGTGCGCCGGTGTCGGGGTCGCCGACATAACACAGGGCGAGGACGACGATCGGGGTGCCGTGCACCTCCACGGGCAGGAAGGGCAACGGCGGCGCCTGACGCGTCACCATCCAGATATTGAGTTCCTCGGGCATGGCCTGGGTGAAATCGGCGAATTGTCGTATCACTGCGCCGGCCTGCTCGAACGGGAAGACGATAAGCCCGCTGAGCACCTCCGGCCCGACCGGATGCAGCTGGAACTCGAAGCGGGTCACGATGCCGAAGTTGCCTCCGCCTCCACGCAGCCCCCAGAAGAGATCCGCGTTTTCGGCTTCGCTGGCGTGCACCTGCCGGCTGTCGGCCGTGACGACATCCGCGCCCAGCAGGTTATCGACGGTCATGCCGTACTTGCGGCTCAGCCAGCCGAAGCCGCCACCGAGCGTCAGCCCGGCCACGCCGGTGGTCGAGTTGATCCCCAGGGGTGTCGCCAGGCCGTGTTCCTGAGCGGCCGCATCGAAGTCGGCCAGGGTACACCCCGGCTCGACGCTGGCACGCCGGGCGACCGGATCGATGCGTACCTGCTTCATCAAGGAGAGATCGATCAACAGCCCATCGTCGCATACTGCGTTGCCGGCGATATTGTGGCCGCCGCCGCGAACGGACGCGATCAGGTCGTGCTCCCGGGTGAAATCGACCGCGCGCCTCACATCGTCGGCCGAGCGGCAGCGCGCAATGAGTGCGGGTCGGCGATCGATCATGGCGTTCCAGATCTGGCGTATCTCATCGTAGTTGGCGTCATCGGGCGTCAACACCTCACCCGCGAAGTGTGCTCTGAACTCGTCGATGGCGGTTGGGGGGAGTGTTTTCATGGCTGCCTCCGTGGCTCGTGCCCCCATGCACCAGGCCGAAGCATGGAAGCCGCCGGCCAGTGAGGCGGGCAAGAAGGTCGAGTGGGCCGGCGATATCCACCAGCCAAACCGTGGGTTCCAAGCACGCGAAAGCGAGCTTGGAACCATCAGTGTAGGGATGGATTGTCAACACACAGATATACCGAATTCGCCTAGGCTTAGGCGACAGCCAGGCGCTCCCCTATCGCCCCGCCGGAAGCCGACGGGGCGGTGTTACGGCGGGCTTGCGGCCTCCGGCCGTACCGAGCGACCTACTCCTGTGAGTCGGTCACCGCCCCGGTGCTGGCCGAGCTGACCAGCCGCGCGTACTTGGCCAGCACGCCGCGGGTATAGCGCGGCGCCGGCTGCTGCCAGGCGGCGCGGCGGCGCATCAGCTCCTCGTCGGAGAGGTCGACCTCGATGGTATCGGCCTCGGCGTCGATGGTGATGCGGTCGCCATCCTCCACCAGCGCCAGGGGGCCGCCGTCGAAGGCCTCCGGCGTCACATGGCCCACCACGAAGCCGTGGCTGCCGCCGGAGAAACGCCCGTCGGTGATCAGCGCCACCTCGCTGCCCAGCCCACGGCCCATGATCGCCGAGGTGGGGGTGAGCATCTCGCGCATGCCGGGCCCGCCCCGCGGGCCCTCGTAGCGAATCACCACCACGTCGCCGGCCACCACGGTGCCGTCGTTGATGCGTGCCTGGGCCTCCTCCTCGGAGCCGAACACCCTGGCGGTGCCGGAGAAGCGCGTGCCCTCCTTGCCGGTGATCTTGGCCACCGCGCCCTCGGGCGCCAGGTTACCGTGCAGGATGCGCAGGTGGCTCTCGGCCTTGATGGGCGCATCCAGGGCCGCGATGATCCGCTGGTCGTCGGGATAGGGGGCGACGCTCGCCAGGTTCTCGGCAAGCGTCTTCCCGGTCACGGTCAGACAGTCGCCGTGCAAGAGGCCGGCGTCGAGCAGGATCTTCATCAACGGCTGGATGCCGCCGATCGCCACCAGCTCGCTCATCATGTAGTGGCCGCTGGGGCGCAGGTCGGCCACCACCGGCACGCGCCGGCCGATGCGGGTGAAGTCCTCGAGGCTCAGCTCCACCCCGATGGTGCGGGCCATGCCGATCAGGTGCAGTACCGCATTGGTGGAGCCACCCAGGGCGATCACCACGCTGATGGCATTCTCGAAGGCCTCCCGGGTCATGATGTCCGAGGGCTTGAGGTCGCGCTCGAGCAGCTCGAGCACCGCGGCACCGGCCGCCTCGCAGTCCTCGCGCTTGTCGTTGGAGACGGCGTTCTGGGCGGAGCTTCCCGGCAGGCTCATGCCCAGCGCCTCGATGGCCGAGGCCATGGTGTTGGCGGTGTACATGCCGCCGCAGGAGCCCGGGCCGGGGATCGCCGTCTCCTCGATCTGCTTGAGCTCGATCAGGTCGATGTCGCCGCGGCTGTGGGCGCCCATGGCCTCGAACACCGAGACGATGTCGGTGTGGCCCTTGCCGGGCAGGATGGTGCCGCCGTAGACGAACACGCTGGGGCGGTCGAGGCGTGCCAGCCCCATCAGGCAGCCCGGCATGTTCTTGTCGCAGCCGCCGATGGCCACCAGGCCGTCGAAGCCCTCGCAGCCAGCCACCGTCTCGATGGAATCGGCGATCACCTCCCGCGACACCAGCGAGTACTTCATGCCCTCGGTGCCGTTGGCGATGCCGTCGGAGATGGTGATGGTGTTGAAGATCACCCCCTTGCCGCCGGCGGCATCGGCGCCGTCGCTGGCGTGGCGGGCCAGCTCGTCGATATGGCTGTTGCAGGGGGTGAGGTTGCTCCAGGTGGAGGCGATGCCCACCTGGGGCTTCCTGAAGTCTTCATCGGTGAAGCCCACCGCACGCAGCATGGCGCGGCTGGCCGCCTTGCCGGGACCATCCACCACCGTGGCGGAGTGGCGGCGGCGGGAATCCTTCGGGGTATCGCTCATGGCAGGGCTCCTGTGAAGATGGCGTGACCCTAGAGGGTGGCCCTCATTCCCGGGCCTGACAACCGCTCAGGCCCGGGATCGCTTCAACCCATGCGAACCTTCATGCTCAGCGTGGCATCACCGCATCGTGGAAGGCGCGCTCCTTCGCCACCGTCGCGCGGAAGCACTCGACCATGCGGGCGAAGGCAGCCTCGTCGAGCGCCTCCGCCTCTTCGTCCAGGCGGCGGCGCAGCCAGGCCACGAACTCCTGGAAGGCGGGGTTGTCGTGCAGGTCGATCCACTCCCCCATCAGCGGGTGCAGGTCGCCTGCACGGGTCACCCGCAGCGCCCACTCCAGGTAGACCCACTCGGTGACCACCAGCACCGCCAGGATCTCAGCATAGCCGCCGCCATCCCCGGCCTCGCGCAGCAGCGCCTGGAAGGCCCGGGTCTCGGGCAGCCAGGCCGGCGCCTCGCGCGTCGAGGCCGGCACCCCGAAGGCCTCGAAGGTGCGCTGGAAGGTGCTGTTCTCGTCGCTGGTCAGCATGCCCATGAACTGCCCCAGCACCACGCGGTCCGCCATGCCCGGCGCCCGGCCGATGGCATGGCCGATCAGCGCGGTGAAGGGATCCACGAAGCCGTAGTCCTGCACCATGTAGGCGGCGAAGTCGGCACCGGCGAGGCGCCCCTCGGCCAGGGCGTCGAACAGCGGATGGTTCACGGTGGCGGACCAGTCGGGTTCGCTGATCTCGCGCAGCCAGTCGGTGAGGCGCGGCGCATCCTGCTGTGCGGCCCAGGCGTTGAAGTCGGCGCGGGTGTTCATCGGGGGTCTCCTTCGCGGCTGAGTTGGAACCTCGCACCCGGACGCCACCAGGCGATCAGCAGGCTGACCAGGGTGGAGGCGACCAGCGCCCCCAGGAAGGGCGGCAGGGTCGGGATGCTGCCGGGGAAGGTGGCCGCCAGCATGCCGGCGGCGAGGCTGCCCTGACTGAGCCAGCCCGGCACGATGGCGCCCGCCATGCCCGCGAGCCCGCCGGTCACGGCGGCCAGCGGCGACATGCGTCGCCACAGCCCCAGCAGCACCGGCACCACGATGGCCGCACACAGGAGATCCGCGATCAGGAAGAGACGCAGCACCGAGAAGCCCTGCAGGGCCACCCAGACCACCGGCACCATCAGCGCCACCGTCACCAGGCGCGCGGCGCGCACCGAGAGCCCGCGCCGGCCGCTGCTGGCCACCGCCATGGAGGCGATGGCGTTCTGCAGGGTATCGACACTCGAGGCCACCAGGGTCACCGCCAGCACCAGCGCCGGCAGGCCCAGCCAGGCAGGCGCCGCGGAGAGCAGCGCGAAGAAGGGCATCGGCGGCTCGCCCAGCGGCAGCGCGTGCATCGCCGCCAGCATGCCGAGCCCGCCGATCGCCATCACCACCAGCAGGCTGCTGGCGCCGCCCAGCAGCGCCCCGCGGCTCAGGGCGCGATCATCCTCGGCGGCCCAGATGCGCTGCCAGTAGCCCTGGTGGAAGAGGTTGGCCGCGGTGACCGCGATCACCAGGGTCAGCGCCACGGAGAGCGCGCTGCCGGCGGGAATGGCAGGCATCGTCGCCTCGGCGGGCATCGGCGGCAGCCACCACCAGGCCACGCCGCCCACCAGCACCAGCAGGGCCAGCAGCAGCCAGGCCTGCCAGCGATCGGTGGCGAGGCTCGCCCGCAGCCCGCCCAGCGAGGTGTAGACCAGGGTGACCACCGCCACCCCCAGGATCACCAGGGAGGGCGGCACATCCGAGAGGATGGCGGCGATGCCGCCGATGGCGGTGAGCTCGGCGGCCAGGAAGAGCGCCATGTAGGCCACCGAGACGAAGGCCACCCAGCGGCGCACCCCGGCGCCATAGCAGGCCTCGGCGAACTCGCCGATGCTGCGGCCTTGCGGCAGGTGGCGGCGGATCGCGGGGCCGTAGAGCCCCAGCACGATGAAGGGCAGCGAGGAGCCGATGGCGTAGCCGGCCAGCGCCACCGGCCCCACGAAGGCGCCGATCTCCGGCGGCGCGAAGAGGATCCAGGCGCCCATACCGGAGGCCAGGAACGACAGGCCGATGGCCTGGGCGCCCTGGGAGTTGCGGGCGGTCACGTAGTCATCGAGGGGGCCATCGGCCCGGCGGGCCCGCAGGCCCAGGAAAGCAAAGCACAGCAGCGCCGCGCCGAGCACGGCAGACGTCAGGTAGGGCATGTCGCGCTTCCTCCGCCGGTATTAACCGGATCAGGTTCCAGGGTCGGCGCATGGCCCTCTCAGCCCCCGCAGATGCGGCGGGACTCCCCTGGCGACAAGTGAATGAATTGTGAGGTCACGCCTCGCACAGCGGCAAAACGTGATCGGAGGCATCATAGCGAGACAGAGTCCAGCCTGCCAGTGGACCGGCGAGACACGCTCAACTACTCGTCGGCGCAGAGGATCTTCACAGCGCTCAATACGCGCAACGGTGTACAAGCCACCCCTCTTGATTAGTATGAGTGGATACTATCGGCATAGAGCGGGGAGCCAGCTTTGCTGAATATTGATACTCGTCTTCGCCAAGCAGCATTTCAGCGCCTTGAAGCCATCGCACAACAATACTCGAATGATGTGCCCTGGGAGGCCATTGCCCAGCCGGTCCCCTTGGATGGGGAGTCTTTCTTCATCGCCAGCAGAGCAATCGGCATCTTCAAACCCAAGCAAATGCCAGATGGCATCCTGAGTATCAAAACCGTGGTCCCCAAGCAGGGCAGGATCAATATCTATTCCGATAGTGCCAGCGACGAGGGTGGCTTCTGGTATTCGCTTGAGGCAGGAGGAACAGCCAAGCCCGCGAATCGCCAGCTCTTAATCAGCTACGAGCGACAGGATCCGATCATCTACCTAGTGGGCGTCGCTCCAGGCCGCTACCTTCCTTTATGGCCCTGCTACATCGACAACATGGACCTGGCCAGGGAGTTATGCCACGTCAGCATGAACGACCGAATTGGCCAGATGCGCCATGTCGCAGAAAACCATGGCGCCTACAAGACGGATGAGATAGAGAAGCGCTACGTGATCCGTGAAGCCAAAACGCGGGTTCATCAGGCTGAATTCCGTGCGCGAGTGATGCTGGCATATTCCAATCGCTGCGCCATGACGGGGCTGCCCGTGCCACAACTACTGGAGGCGGCACATATTATTCCCGACATCGTTCAGGACAGCACCGCCGAAGTGAGCAATGGTATATCCCTCAGTCGGCTGCATCATAGGGCTTACGATGCTGACTTGATCGGCATTGACCCCGACTACCGCATCCACCTGAATGATGAGCTGCTCTCGACTCAGGATGGGCCTCTGCTTGAGAGCATGAAGCAACTCGACGGCCAGCGAATATTTACCCCCAAACACGCCAGGGATAAGCCGAGCCAGGAGGCACTGGAGCTGCGTTATCAGCGATTCATGTCTCGCTAAAGCCTATTTCTTCTCCCGCGGCACCCGCCCCATCAGATAGAACTCCTCGTTGGGCGGGGTACCGGTCAGGGTGACCAGGCGATTGGAAAGGCCGAAGAAGGCGGCGATGGCGCCGATGTCCCAGATGTCATCGCGGGTGAAGCCGGCGTCCGCCAGGCGGGCCTCCCATTCGTCGGTGAGCTCCCCCACGTCCAGGCCGCAGTGCATGGCGAAGTCGATCATGGTGCGGTGGCGCTCGCTGATCGGCGCGGTGCGGTGGTTGACGGCCACCTGGTCGGCCAATAGCGGATCCTTGCTGTAGATGCGTACCAGGGCGCCGTGGGCCACCACACAGTAGAGGCAGCGGTTGCGGGCGCTGGTGGCCACCACGATCATCTCCTTCTCTGCCTTGGTCAGCGTATCGGACTCCCGCTCCATCAGGGCGTCGTGATAGGCGAAGAAGGCGCGGAACTCGGCCGGGCGGTGGGCCAGCATGAGGAAGACGTTGGGCACGAAGCCTGCCTTCTCCTGCACCGCCAGCATGGCGTCGCGGATGTCCTCGGGCAGGTCCTGGATCGATTCGGGAACGGGAAAGCGGCTGATGGGCGCGGTCATGGTGACTCCTGGATTGTGCCTGGGTTGTGCTTGTTATAAGACCATTCCAGTTAACGTCAACGTCATCAGTCTGTCTATACACCCTGCGTCGCAGCAGATTCCATAAGATACGGCGGTCAGCCAGACCATCGGTGGGCTCCGCCGGGAGGCCTGCGGCCTCCCTTCGCCCGGCGGAGCCGGCCTCCCACAAGATGGGCCGTGCCTTCCGCAAAGCGACGAGCCGCCGGCAGAGCCAGCCTCCCACAAGGTGGGCCGGCGCCATTCGCCCAGGCGGCGAGCTGTCGGACCCTCCTGCAAAAAGCGCGGCCCCGCCTCTCTCGAGGCGGGGCCGTGTTGTCACCGAGCGGGTATGATCAGCCCAGCGAGATGGTGCTGTTGATGCCGCTGGAGACGTTCTCCGGCTCGAACCAGCGGGCGGTGACGGTCTTGGTCTGGGTCCAGAAGGCGATGGCCTGCTTGCCGTTGGGGCCCAGGTCACCGAGCTTGGAGCCACGCGAGCCGGTAAAGCTGAAGTAGGCGACCGGCACCGGGATCGGCACGTTGATGCCGATCTGGCCGACATCGATATCGGTCTCGAAGCGGCGCGCCACCCAGCCGGAATTGGTGAAGATGGATGTGCCGTTGCCATTGGGGTTGGCGTTGACGAAATCGATCGCCTCGTCGAGGGTCTCGACGCTCACCACACACAGCACCGGGCCGAAGATCTCCTCGCGGTAGATGGTCATCTCCGGGGTCACATCGGCGAACAGGGTCGGGCCGACGAAGTTGCCGTCCGGGTAGCCCTCCACCTGGTAGCCGCGACCGTCCACCAGCAGCTTGGCACCCTCCTTCTCGCCGGCGGTGATCAGGCGCTCGACGCGCTCCTTGGCCTGGGGCGAGACCAGCGGACCGAGGTCCGCGTCGGTCTGGGTGCCGGGGCCCACCTTCATGCCGCGGGTGCCCTCGACGATGTCCTCGAGCCACTCGCGGGCCTCGCCCACCAGCACCACCACGGAGTTGGCCATGCAGCGCTGGCCGGCGGCGCCATAGGCGGAGCCGAGCAGGTTGTTGATGGCCTGACTGCGGTTGGCGTCGGGCATCACCACACAGTGGTTCTTGGCGCCCATCATCGACTGCATGCGCTTGCCGGCGGCGGCGGCGCGGTTGTAGAGCAGCGAGCCCACGTGGGAGGAGCCGATGAAGGAGAGCGCCTTGATGTCGCTATGATCGGCGATCTGGTTGGCGACGTCGGGGCCGCCATGCACCACGTTGAGCACGCCGGCCGGGATGCCCGCCTCGTGGGCCAGTTCGACCAGGCGCATGGTGGAGCTGGGGTCCTGCTCGGAGGGCTTGAGCACGAAGGTGTTACCGGTGGCGATGGCCAGCGGAAACATGAAGCAGGGCAGCATGATGGGGAAGTTGAAGGCGGTGATGCCGGCACCCACGCCCAGGGGCTGGTGCATGGTGTAGACGTCCACCTCGTTGGCGGCGTTCTCGGCCAGCTCGCCCAGCTGCAGGGAGGTGATCGAGCAGGCATGCTCTACCACCTCGAGACCACGACCCACCTCGCCGGCGGCGTCGGGCAGGGTCTTGCCGTGCTCCTCGGTGATCAGCGCGGCCAGCTCGTCGGTGTGCTCGCGAATCAGCGCCTGGAGCTTGAGCATGATGCGCATTCGCTTGCCCAGCGGCACCTTGCGCCAGGTCTTGAAGGCCTCCTTGGCGCTGGCTACGGCGCGCTCGACCTCCTCGGCGGTGCAGAACGGTACCCGGGCGACGACTTCCTGGGTGGCCGGATTGACCACGTCGCGCCACTCCTGGCTCTGGGACCGGACGGTCTGACCGTCGATGACCATGGGGATTTCGCGGACTGACATGGGCGTGCTCCTCTGGATGCTGTCGCTGCCGGGGTGCTGGCTTGTCGTTGTGGAGCAAGGCACGCTCGCTGCCGTCACCCGACATTAGACTTTGTGTGTATAAAAACACGGATGATAATGAAGTCGAGTCTATCCAGAGGTCGCATGGCGTGACAACGGGCACTCGGGCACATTGCTTGTGCATTGATGCACAACCATCGTCACTCCGGAAAACCCAGCATGCTCGACTGGCACGACATCCAGATCTTCCTCGAAGTGGCGCGCAGCCAGCGGCTCACCGACGCCGCCCGGCGCCTGGGACTGGACCACTCCACCCTGTCACGGCGCACCCGGCGCTTCGAGCAGAAGCTCAACACCCAACTGTTCGAGCGCAGTACCCATGGCTACCACCTCACCGAGGCGGGCCAGCAGCTGCTCGCCCACGCCGAGGAGATGGCCCGCCACGCCTTCGAGGCCGGCGAGAGCCTAACCGACAAGAACCACCAGATCAGTGGGCAGATCCGCCTGGGGGTGACCGAGGGCTTCGGCACCTGGGTGATCGCGCCACTGTTGTCGGCCTTCTGCGCGCGCCATCCAGGGGTCACCCTGGACCTGCTCGCCCTGCCCCGGGTGGTCAACCTTAGCCGCCACGAAGCGGATCTCGCCATCACCGTGGAGCGCCCGGTGAGCCCGGGCCTGGTGATCTCGCGGCTCTGCGACTACCGGTTGCGGCTCTACGCCAGCGAGGGCTACCTGGCCCGCCACGGCACGCCCCGGCGCCTGCACGAACTGGGGGCTCACCGCCTGATCGGCTACGTCGACGACCTGATCTTCAGCGAGCAGCTCAGCTACCTGGAGCCGCTGCTCGACCCCGGGGTGGTCGGCCACCCCGGGCCCCACTTCGCCATGCGCAGCACCAGCGTGACCACCCAGCACGCCGCCTGCCTGCACGGCGCGGGACTCGCCGTGCTGCCCTGCTTCATGGCCAGCGCCTCGCAGGCACTGGTAAACGTGCTGGAAGACGACGTGGCGATCGACCGCCAGTTCTGGATCACCGCCCGCCAGGAGCAGCGCCAGCTGGCCCGGGTGCGCCTGCTGTGGGACTTCCTGCGTGAGGCGCTGGAGGCCAATCACGCCTTCCTGATGGGCGAGGAGAAGGCGCTGGTGATCCCCGCGATCGGCGCCGACTGACGGCGCGGGACGAAGCGCATCGGCCCGGCAGGAACTATAGTGACAGATGCCGGTGGGGCTTCCTTTCAGGGACTCGACTGGCGCGCCCGGCCGAGGCACCCCACGCGGCAATCCCGAATCCGACTCCCACCCCAAGGGTGGAAGGAAGGACGTCATGAATCCACAACACACTCCCAAGGGTGCCGCTTCAGCGCTTGTCGCTGTTCTGGCCTGTGTCCCCCTGCTCGCCGCCGGCGAGACGACCCAGATCCTGCAATCGACACTCGAGGGTCAGGAGGGGATGGAGGCCAACATCGTGCGTTTCGATGTGGGCAAGGACTGGGTCACTGACCGCCATATTCACCCGGGACACGTCTTCGTCTACGTGACCGAGGGCCGTATCGAGGTGGATGTCGAGGGAGAAGAGCCCATCAGCGTATCCGCCGGTGAAGCCTTCTACGAGCTGCCCGACCGCCCGATGATCGCCAGAACCCTGAGCAGCGATGGTGCCAGCTTCATCGTCTTCCAGGTGGGACCCGAGGGCGAACCCATCATGGTGAGCGAAACCGAATGAGCTGACACCCTGACACCCGATGACGACAGAGGGATCGACCGGGGCTTGTTCCGGTCGGTCCCTTTTTAAGGTTCATCGCAAACTGGCGTGAACCAGTTCGGCAGTGAGTATCGGAAGGCCGGGGTTGATTGTGGGAGGCCGGGGTTCCCGGCGGTTCGACGTCTCGACGAATGGAGGCCGCAGGCCTCCCGGCGGTAATGGCCAAACTCAGCAGGCAGCACCAGGGCGCCTTCGGCGCCATTCGCGCGGCAGAGTCGGAGCGCCGAACCGCGCCCTCCCACCAGCCAGCTTCACGCTGATCTGCGAAGAACCCTTTTAAAGCCGTTGGCTCCGTGCCGGGCGTAGCAGCCCTGGCGCCGAACTACCATAGAGATTTGCTATCGCCAGGGTCGGCAATCTCGCATTGTCCTAATGGATCCACAGGGAGTAGCTTGGAGATGAATACAGGGGAATGAGCCCGGCCACAGCAGGCTTGTGGCCGAGAGTTGACCAGTCTCATTGCCCCGCCGGAGTGGCATCGTCTATACAGAGGTGGCAGCTCCTCAACGCAGACAAGAGGGATGAGTGACATGGGTGATCAGCAGAACGCAGGCAAGTGTCCGGTCATGCACGGCGGCATGACGGCCAGCGGCCATTCGAACACCGACTGGTGGCCGGAGTCCCTGAACCTGGACATCCTGCACCAGCATGACCGCAAGACCGACCCGATGGGCGAGGACTTCGACTATCGCCAGGAGGTCCGCAAGCTCGACTTCGAGGCGCTCAAGAAGGACATGCATGCCCTGATGACCGAGAGCCAGGAGTGGTGGCCGGCCGATTGGGGTCACTACGGGGGTCTGATGATCCGCATGGCCTGGCACGCGGCGGGCACCTACCGCCTGGCCGATGGCCGAGGCGGCGGCGGCACCGGCAACCAGCGCTTCGCGCCGCTCAACAGCTGGCCGGACAACGGCAACCTCGACAAGGCACGCCGCCTGCTGTGGCCGATCAAGAAGAAGTACGGCAACCAGATCAGCTGGGCCGACCTGATCATCCTGGCCGGCAACGTTGCCTACGAATCCATGGGCTTCAAGACCTTCGGCTTCTCCTTCGGCCGCGAGGATATCTGGCACCCCGAGAAGGATATCTACTGGGGCGCCGAGAAGGAGTGGCTGGAGCCGTCAGACAGCCGCTACGAGAACGTCGACAAGCCTGACACCATGGAAAACCCGCTGGCCGCGGTGCAGATGGGCCTCATCTATGTGAACCCGGAGGGTGTCAACGGCCAACCGGACCCGATCAAGACCGGTGATCAGGTGCTGGAAACCTTCGCTCGCATGGCCATGAATGCGGAAGAAACCGCGGCGCTGACCGCCGGCGGCCACACCGTGGGCAAGACTCACGGTAACGGCGATGCCGATGCACTCGGACCGGAGCCGGAGGGTGAGGACGTCGAGGCCCAAGGCTTCGGCTGGCTGAATCCCAACCTGCAGGGGAAGGCCACCAACGCCGTCACGTCGGGACTCGAGGGTGCCTGGACCAAGAATCCCCTCGAGTTCGACATGGGCTACTTCGACATGCTGTTCGGCTACGAGTGGGAACTGACCAAGAGCCCCGCCGGTGCCAACCAGTGGGAGCCGGTCGACATCAAGGAGGAAGACAAGCCTGTAGACACCAGCGACCCGTCCGTGCGTCGTAATCCGATGATGACCGATGCGGACATGGCCATGAAGATGCACCCGGCATTCCGGCCGATCTGCGAAAAGTTCATGGCTGACCCGGACTACTTCAAGGACTGCTTCGCCCGCGCCTGGTTCAAGCTCACTCACCGCGACATGGGGCCGAAGTCTCGCTATATCGGCCCCGAAGTGCCGGACGAGGAGCTGATCTGGCAGGACCCGGTGCCGGCCGGCAACACCGATTACTCCGTCGAGGCGGTCAAGCAGCAGATCGCCGAGAGCGGACTCTCCATCGGTGAGATGGTGAGCACCGCCTGGGACAGCGCCCGCACCTTCCGCGGCTCCGACATGCGCGGTGGCGCCAACGGTGCGCGCATCCGCCTGGCCCCGCAGAAGGACTGGGAAGGCAACGAGCCGGAGCGCCTGACCAAGGTGCTCAAGGCCTACGAGAAGATCGCCGCCGACTCGGGTGCCAGCCTCGCCGACGTGATCGTGCTGGGTGGCAGCGTGGGCATCGAGCAGGCCGCCAGGGCCGCCGGTCACGACATCCTGGTGCCGTTCATGCCGGGCCGTGGCGACGCCAGCGAGGCGATGACCGACGCCGAGTCCTTCGAGCCGCTGGAGCCGCTTGCCGATGGCTTCCGCAACTGGCAGAAGAAGGAGTACGTGGTCAAGCCGGAGGAGATGCTGCTCGACCGCGCCCAGCTGATGGGCCTGACCGCCCCGGAGATGACCGTGCTGATCGGCGGCATGCGCATGCTGGGTACCAACCACGGCGGCAGCAAGCACGGCGTGTTCACCGATCGCGAGGGTCAGCTGACCAACGACTTCTTCGTCAACCTGACCGACATGAACAACGCCTGGAAGCCGGCGGGCAAGGGCGTCTACGAGATCCGTGACCGCAAGAGCGATCAGGTGAAGTGGACCGCCAGCCGCATCGACCTGGTGTTCGGCTCCAACTCCATCCTGCGCTCCTACGCCGAGGTGTACGCCCAGGACGACAACCAGGCGAAGTTCGTGAAGGACTTCGTCAAGGCCTGGACCAAGGTGATGAACGCCGACCGCTTCGACGTCGAGAAGCTGCAGAAGTAACGCCGCCTGCGCCGGGCCAACGCCCGGCCAGCAGTCCGACCGCAAGACCCATACAGAGACGCCCGGGAAACCCGGGCGTCTTTTTTGTTTACCGCGGTGGCTCAGGTGCCGCAGAAGGTACGCAATACCCGCTCGGTAGCCGGCGCCGGTTCGGCGTACGCCTCGCATCCGGACTGCTCGGTGAAGGGCTCGGCCAGCACCTCGCGTAACGCCTCGAAGGGGCCGAAGTCGTCATGCTCGGCGGCCGCGGCGATCACCCGCTCCACCTGGTGGTTGCGTGGGATGTAGAGCGGGTTGACCGCGTTCATCCGCACGGCGACCGCCTCGGGCGAGGCCGCCTCCCGGGCCAGGCGCTCGCGCCAGCGCGGCAGCCAGGCGCGCAGGGCCGCATCGTTCTCGAAGAGCGCGAGCAGCGCGGGGGCGTCCGCCTCCACCGCCTCGGCGAGGCGCCGGAAGGCCAGGGTGAAGTCGGCACGGCCGGCCGCCAGCGCTTCAAGGAAGGCCTCCGCCAGGGCGCGGTCGCCCTCCTCCCCCCGGGCCAGGCCGAGCTTCTCGCGGAAGACGGCCAGCCACTCGGCCTCGTAGCACGGCTCGTAGGCCTCGATCACCCGGGTGGCCCTGGCGATCGCCGCCTCCTGGTCGTCGTCGATCAGCGGGATCAGCGTCTCGGCGAGGCGTGCCAGGTTCCACTGGGCGATCCACGGCTGGTTGCGATAGGCGTAGCGCCCCTGCTCGTCGATGGAGCTGAACACCATGGTTGGCGAATAGGCCTCCATGAAGGCACAGGGGCCATAGTCGATGGTCTCGCCGGAGATCGTGCAGTTGTCGGTGTTCATCACGCCATGGATGAAGCCCAGGCCCATCCACTGCGCCACCAGCGCCGCCTGGCGCTCGGCCACCGCCTCCAGGAAGGCCAGGTAGCGTTCGCCCTCCTCCCGCTCGGCAAGGGCCGCTTCCCGCAGGTGGGGATAGTGCCGCTCGATGGCCATGTCAACGAGGGTGCGCACCGCCTCGATATCATCCCGGGCCGCGAAGTACTGGAAGGTGCCGACCCGCAGGTGGCTCGACGCCACCCGGGTCAGCACCGCCCCCGGCTCCGGTACCCGGCGGAACACCCGCTCGCCGGTGGTCACCGCGGCCAGCGCCCGGGTGCTGGGCACGCCGAGGCGGTGCATCGCCTCGCTGACCAGGTACTCGCGCAGCACCGGGCCGAGCGGCGCGCGGCCGTCGGCGCCCCGGGAGAAGGGCGTCATGCCGGCGCCCTTGAGCTGGATGTCGCGCAGCCGCCCCTCGCGGTCGACCACCTCGCCGAGCAGCACCGCCCGGCCATCGCCGAGGCGCGGGTTGAAGTGGCCGAACTGGTGGCCGGCATAGGCCTGGGCGACGGGCTCGGCGCCCGGCGGCACGACGTTGCCGGCGAACCACTGGGCGGCGCGCTGCTCGTCGAAGGCCTCCAGATCGAAGCCCAACTGCTCGGCCAGCGCCTGGTTGAAGGCCACCAGCCGCGGTTCGGGTACCGGCAGCGGGTCGAAGTGCAGATAGAAGCGCTCGGGCAGGCGGGCGTAGCGCAGGCTGAACTCGGGAAACATGGCGGCTCCGGTAGCGGCGATCACGGCCGATGGATGAATACCCGAGTATAACGCTCAGGCTTGTGCCTTTCGAGGCGTCTCCTCCAACCGCCAGGGCTATCGTAGTGATCTATGCTGCAACCGCGAAAGGCGCCGGGGAAGCCTTGAGCGGTGCCGCCATCTGCGATAGCCCTGCTTCAATCGGATGCCTCCACGGGCGCCAGCGCCTCGCGGATCAGCTCGGCCAGGCGCCGGGCCGGTTCGGTGGGGCGCCTGGCGGCGCGGTGCAGGGCCAGTTCCACCGCCGGCAGCGCCGGCAGGCCACTGGACTCGTCCAGGGCGCGCAGCTGAGGGCCGAGCATGCTGCGGGTGACCACCACGATGGCCAGCCCCGCCTGCACCAGGGGCGCCAGCCCGGCCATGGACTGGCTGGTGTAGGCCACTCGCCAGTCGCGGCCGGCGGCGGCCAGCGCGCCCTCCGCCACCTCGCGGAAGAGGTCGGCCCCGGGGGAGTAGAGGGCCAGCGGCAGGGGGTCGGAGAGCGGCGGCTGACGCTCCAGCCCCACCGCCCAGGCCAACGGCTCGCGGCGAATCACCTCGCCACCCGGCGAACGACGCTGGCGGGTCACCAGCGCCAGGTCCAGCTCGTCGGCGCGCACCCGCTCCACCAGATCGGTGCTGGTGCCGCAGGTGACCTGCAGCCCCACGTCCGGATAGAGCTGGTGGAACCAGGAGAACACCGCGGTGAGCAGCGGGGCATAGTCCTCGGGAATCCCCAGGTTGAGCTCCCCGGTGACGCGCCGTGCCCGCATGTCGGCCAGCGCCTCATCGTTGAGCGCCAACAGCCGTCGCGCGTGCCCCAGCAGCCGCTCGCCCTCGGCGGTGAAACGGATGCGCCGCCCCTGCCGCTCATGAAGCGACACGCCGAGCGCCGTCTCCAGGCGGGAGAGCTGCATGCTCACCGTGGACTGGGTATAGGCCAGGCGCCGCGCCGCGGCGGTGACGCTGCCGGTATCGTCTACCGCCACCAGGGTGCGCAGCAGGCTCAGGTCGAGGGTCGGGGCACGCATCGATCCATCAAGCTCCTTGATGAATGACTTCAATAATGATCGTTATCTTGATGAGTATGACACGGCTAGCATGGCGGCAGCATCCCACTGCCCACGACCACGCCACCAGGAGGCATGACCATGCAGCTTCAGCGCCTACATCTCACCCACTCACCCTGGCTCGGCGGTGGCGCCGCGGCGCTGGCGGTGGTGTTGTGGGCGCTGGTACCGCTGCTGGCCGCCCAGGCAGGCGAGCTGCCGCCGCTGCGCCTCTCGGCCCTGGCACTGCTCGCCGGCGCGCTGGGCACCCTGCCCATGGCGCGCCGTCGGCGCCATCGGGATGCCCCGCTTCGTGGCCTGGCTGGCGTGCTCGTCTATCTGGGCGTGCCGCTGCTGATCGCCGGGGCGGTGGGGGCCTGCTTCGCGGCCTTTACCCTGGCCCCCGCCGAGGAAGCGGCGCTGATCCTCTACACCTGGCCGGTGCTGTTCCTGCTGGCCAGTCAGTGGCTGGTGCTGGGGCGGCTGTCGGCGAGCAGCCTGATCGGTGCCAGCCTGGCATTCTCCGGCGCGGCCCTGCTGGTGGCGCCCCAGGCGCTGGCCGGCGGCGTTTCCGGCGCCTGGAGTGGCTACCTGCTGGCGGCACTCGGGGCACTGTGCTGGGCGCTCTACTCCCTGGCGAGCCGGGTCGCGGCCTGGCGCCTGGGAGAGCGCATGCCGCACCTGCTGCTGATCGCCAGCGTGCTGACCGGCGGCGCCAGCCTGGCCCTGGAGGGCACCATCGCGCTGCCCTCCCTGGAGGTACTGATGGTCGCCGTCGGCCTGGGGCTGGGCCCCTACGGGCTGGCGATGCTGGCCTGGGACCGTGCCATGCGCGACCCCCTCGCGCACCGCCTCGGCAACCTGGCCCACGGCGTGCCGGTGCTGGCCACGCTCTTCCTGGTGCTCGCCGGCGTGACCACGCCGGACTGGCGGCTGCCGATGGCGGCGGTGCTGGTCGTGGCGGGCAGCATGACAGCCGCCGGGGAGGCAGCGGTCACGGGACGCCATGACACGCGGTGGGATTTTCGCCGCAGCTGAGGACATTTACCCTCCGATTCGGGGGCGATTGGACATTCGACCTTTGGGTGGGTAGGGTATGCAGCCCCTGGATCAGACAATAACGACCACAACGGATCCCTGACGGGCCGCGGCCCCTGCGCCCTGGCCACCCTGGTCTTGCCTCATCGCAGACTGGATCGCCGTACCTTCGACTGACCGTCGACGACGCCATCGAAAGAGAAGGAATCCATGTCGCTACACTACGCCGACAGGGGCCGGTGCATGCCGCGCCGCCCGCCACCTGCCTCCCCCGCGCTGGGGTAAGCCTTTTCCACGGCCCTTTCGCCGTGCCTTGCCGATAGCCCCGCCGCCGCGCCGTTACCACGTGCGCTGGCCCTTGCCTGGGCGCTCGATACCTCGCCCGGCCATTCGGCAATCAGCCCCATCTCCACCACTGCGTCCGACGTGCGGCCTGGGCCGTCATGCGCGGGACGTGTCCGTTCCATCAACCGAGGGATTGCCCTTGAACAGCGAAACGCTCTACCAGTTCTCGACCCTGACCGTCATCCTGCTGCTGCTCGCCTTCTATGGCGGCACCTACCTGATGACCCTCGGCATCCGCAAGAAGAACGAGGATGCCGACGCCTACATGGTCTCCAACCACCGAATCGGCTTCGGCATCGGGGCCGCCAGCATGACCGCCACCTGGATCTGGGCGGCCTCCTTCTACGCCGCGGCCACCTCCGGCTACACCTATGGCGTCTCGGGCCCCATCCACTATGGCCTGTGGGGGGCGCTGATGATCCTCTTCATCTACCCCTTCGGCCGGCGCTTCCGCAAGCTCGCCCCCAACGCCCACACCCTGGGTGAGCTGATCCACGCCCGCCACGGCTCCTCCAGCCAGCTGATCCTGGCGCTCTCCAACGTGCTGGGCAGCGTGATCAGCCTGATGGTCAACTTCACCGCCGCCGGCGCCCTGGTCTCGGTACTCTCGCCGCTCTCCTTCCAGGCCGGGGTGATCATCGCCGGCGTCGGCGTGCTGCTCTACACCCTGTGGTCCGGCTTCCGTGCCTCGGTGCTGACCGACTTCGCCCAGCTGGTGGCGCTCATGGCCATTGCCATCGTGATCATTCCCGCGGTGTTCTTCGCCATGGGCGGCCCCAGCGAGCTGGTCGCCGGCCTCGACAACCTGACGCCGGAGCAGGCCAATTTCTTCTCCAGCGAGGCGATCCTGCAGCAGGGGGCGCCCTTCTTCGTCGCCGTGCTGGCCTACGCCATCGGCAACCAGACCATCTCCCAGCGCCTGTTCGCGGTGAACGAGGACCACATCAAGCCCACCTTCCTGACCGCTACCGTGGGCTACGGTGCCATCGTCATCGGCCTGGGCATGATCGGCCTGATGGCGCTGACCCTGGGCGTGCAGCCCCTCGACGGCAACATGAACAACCTGATCCCGCAGATGGTCTCCGGCTACCTGCCGCCGGTATTCATCGCGCTGTTCTTCATCCTGGTGATCGGCTCGCTCTCCTCCACCGCCGACTCCGACCTCTCGGCGCTGTCGGCGATCATGATGGCCGACGTCTACGGCAAGAACATCGCCAAGGGCAAGGCCGACCCCAAGCGCATGCTGCTGGTGGGCCGCCTGACCATGATCATCGCCACCATGGTGGGCATCGTGTTTGCCAGCTTCTCGCTGGATATCCTGGTGATGCTGGTGTTCGTGGGCGCGCTGTGGGGCGCCATCGTCTTCCCGGTGATCGCCAGCTGCTTCTGGAACCGGGTCACCAACCAGGCCTTCACCACCTCGGTGCTGGTGGCCATGGTGCTGTTCTGCGTCGCACGCTTCGAGCTGGTCGACCTGGCCGGCCCCGGCGGCCTGTTCTTCGAGCTGCTGGCCAGCATCGGCGGCGGCGTGATCATCGGCCTGATGGTGTTCGGCTTCCTCGGCCGCACCGCCGGCTTCGTCGCCGGCATCCTGGCGCTGGTGGCCATGCTGGTGTTCGCCACCGGCTTCCTGCGTGACTACACCGTGCTGCTCGCCTCGCTGACCGCCTACGGCACCAGCACCCTGGTGTGCGTGGTGATGAGCCTGACCAGCCGCCAGCCGAACTTCAACTTCGCCACCATCGGCGAGCGGGTGGGTGACTACGACGAGACCCCCGCCACCGTCGAAGAGCCGGCGTCTGACGACATGCCGGATGGCCTGGCCGCCCAGCGCTAAGCCCGAGCGGTGCCGCCCATCGGCACCGCCCCACCCTTTTTCCAGAGGAGACGTCGCCATGACGACACTGTTCGCCTTCTATGTGCTGGTCTGGCCCGCCCTGACCCTCGGGGTGCTGGCCCTCATCTGCCGCGCCGTGTGGCGCGACCACCGCAAGGCAAGGGAGGAGCACCGCGAGCTGGTCTGACGAGCACTCGCGGCAGCCCCATCGGCCCCGCTGGCACTGCCAGCGGGGCCGGTCTCGTTCTGGCCATGGGGTTCTGGCCATGAGGTTCTGGCCATGGGGTTCTGGTGATACCGGCCAGACGCGGTAGACTCGGGAGAGGACCCGCGACGCCGATCGCCCGGCAGGAGCAAGCCATGAACCACGACACCCTCGACTACTACCGCCCCCCGCAGGCCGACGCCCTGGGGCTTATCCTGGTGCGCGCCAACCACGCCGGCCTCACCGAGATCGACTTCGTCAGTGAGCAGCAGGAGCCGCCGCGCCCGGGCCCACTGACCGAGCAGGCATGCGAGCAACTGGCCGAGTACTTCGCCGGCACCCGCCGCGACTTCGACCTGCCGCTGGCCCCCGGGGGTACCGACTTCCAGCGTCGGGTGTGGGCCGCGCTGGAAGCCATTCCCTACGGCGAGACCCGCAACTACGCCGAGCTCGCCGAGCAGCTCGGCAGCAGGGGCGGCCAGCGCGCCGTGGGCGCGGCCAACGGCAGGAACCCCCTGGCCATCGTGGTGCCCTGCCACCGGGTGATCGGCAGCGACGGGCGCATGACCGGCTACGCCGGCGGCATCGGCCGCAAGCGCTGGCTGCTTGCCTTCGAGGCGGGCGAGGTACCCATGCTGCTGGCGTGATCCCGCAGGAGGCTAGCGGGCGGCGGCGCCGTCTGGCGCCGCCTCGCGATAGACGCCGAAACGCCTGACGCTTGCGACGAAGTCGCTGAAGCGCTCGCCCTGGATCAGCACGTGGTCACGCAGGGCCTGCTCGGCGCGTCCGGCCTCCCCCGCCTCGATCGCCGCGACGATCTCGCGATGCTCCGCCAGGGATGAGGGAAGTCGTTGGCGCACCTGCAGCTGCAGGCGCCGGTAGGGCTTGAGGCGCTGCTTGAGCTGGCGCGCCTCGCCGGCCAGGAAACCGTTGTGGCTGGCGCGGTAGATGCAGTCGTGGAACGCCTCGTTCTCGTAATAGTAGTCATCCGAGTCGCCGGCCCTGGCGGCGGCCTCGCAGCGCTCATGGGCCTGGCGCAGCGCCTCCAGCTCGGCCTCGCCGATGCGCCGGGCGGCCAGACGGCCGCACATTCCCTCCAGCTCGGCCATCACCTCGAACATCTCGATCAGCTCGTCGATACCCACCCGGGCCACGAAGGTGCCCTTCTTGGGCGACACCGTCACCAGACCGCTGGCCACCAGCTGCTGCACGGCCTCGCGCACCGGCGTGCGCGACACCCCGAACTCGCGGCACAGCGTATCGGGATCCAGCCGCTCCCCCGGGGTGCGCCGACCGTTGATGATGTCGTCCTCGAGGGCGTCCCTGAGGCGCTGAGCGTTCGAGCGTTTCATGGCACGACTTCCTCCATTCCCTTAGGGGATCCACCTTGGTCTAACTCCACAACATTGACACTGGCATGCCGAGAGGTCTATTGAAGTATACATCAGCGCCGCTGATAAACACTTCATACAAGAACAACCCTAGTGGGAGACGCCATGAAACGCTCAATCAGCCCCCTGGTGGCGGGCCTCGCCATCGCCACCCTCGCCGCCAGCGCCACCGCCTCCGCCCAGACCGTGCTGCGCGCCTCGCACCAGTTCCCCGGCGGCCAGGGCGACGTCCGCGACGAGATGGTGCAGATGATGGCCGACAAGGTCGCCGAGGCCGACGTCGGCCTGGAGATCGAGGTCTACCCCGGCCAGTCGCTGTTCAAGGCACGCGAGCAGTGGGCCGCCCTCTCCCGCGGCCGGCTGGACATCACCGCCCTGCCCCTGGACTACGCCAGCGGCCGCCACCCCGAGTTCTCCGCCACCCTGATGCCCGGCCTGGTGCGCAACCACGAGCACGCCCAGCGCCTCAACGACTCCGAGTTCATGGGCATGATCAAGGAAGTCATCAACGAGGGCGGCGCCCGGGTGCTGGCAGACGCCTGGCTGGCCGGCGGCTTCGCCTCGAGCCAGAACTGCATCACCGCGCCGGAGACCGTCGACGGCCAGACCTTCCGCGCCGCCGGCCCCGCCTTCGAACAGATGCTGGAGGGCGCCGGGGCCTCGATCGCCTCCATGCCCTCCTCGGAGATCTACACCGCGCTGCAGACCGGCGTGCTGGACGCCGCCAACACCTCGTCCATGTCCTTCGTCTCCTACCGCATCTACGAGCAGGTGGAGTGCCTCACCGAGCCCGGCGAGCACGCCCTGTGGTTCATGTACGAGCCGATCCTGATCTCCGAGCAGAGCTGGGAGAAGCTCAACGAGGAGCAGCAGCAGGCGCTGACCGCCGCCGCCGACGAGGCCGAGGCCTTCTTCGCCGCCGAGGCCGCCGGCCTGGATCAGCAGATGGTCGACGTGTTCGAGGAGAACGGCGTCGAGGTGGTCAGCATGAGCGAGGAGGACTACAACGCCTGGCTGGAGATCGCCAAGGAGACCTCCTACAGGAACTTCGCCGAGAACGTCCCCAACGGACAGGCCCTGATCGACGCCGCCCTGGCCGTCGAGTAAGCCGGTTCGCTTCAGCCATCGGCACCGGCCCCCACGGCCGGTGCCCCTGACTCAGGAAGGACGACATGGCCATGGCCACTTCCTCGCCAAGTTCCCGACGAATCCCGCTGGTAAGCGGCTACATCCGCCTGATGGACATCATCGCCCGAGCCTCGGCCTACCTCGCCGCCGTCATGTTCGTGGCGGGAGTGCTGGCCATCTGCCACATGGTCTTCGTGCGCTATGTGCTGGGCATGAGCACCAGCTGGCAGACCGAATTCACCATCTTCTCGGTCACCGGCGCCATGCTGATGGGCAGCGCCTACGTGCTGATGACCGGCGGCCACGTCGCCATCACCCTGCTCCCCGACCTGGTCGGCGGCATCGCCCGCAAGGTCATGTACTGGGTCTCCTCGCTGTTCGGCTTCGCCTTCTGTGCGGCCCTCACCTACGGCAGCTGGATCTACGTGGCCGAGGCCTTCCACGGCCAGTGGACCACCGGCACGGTGTGGAACCCCATCCTGTGGCCGGCGCTGCTGCCGGTCGCCGTGGGCGCCACCCTGCTGACGCTGCAGTACATCGCCGAAATGCTGCGCGGGGAGGCGTGACATGGACCCGATCACCCTGGGCATCATCGTCGCCCTCGCCCTCCTCGCATTGATGGCCATCGGCACCCCCATCGCCTTCGCCCTGGGCGGCGTATCGCTGATGGCGCTGCTCTACGACCGCGGCCTGCCCGAGCTCACCTACTTCGGCGAGACCTTCTTCGAGCGGCTGGCCGAGTTCGGCTTCGTCGCCATCCCGATGTTCATCCTGATGGGCGCCGCGGTGGCCTCCTCGCCCACCGGGCGCGACCTCTACCGCTCGCTGGACCTGTGGATGGGCCGCCTGCCCGCCGGGCTTGCGGTATCCAACATCGGCGCCTGCTCGATCTTCGCCGCCCTCTCCGGCTCCTCGCCCGCCACCTGCGCGGCCATCGGCAAGATGGGCATCCCCGAGATGCGCAGCCGCGGCTACCCGGACGGCGTCGCCGCCGGCTGTATCGCCGCCGGCGGCACCCTGGGCATCCTGATCCCGCCCTCGGTGACCATGATCATCTACGGCATCGCCAGCGAGACCTCCATCGGTCGCCTGTTCATCGCCGGGGTGGTGCCGGGCTTCATGCTGGCCGGCCTGTTCATGATCTGGACGGTGATCGCCTGCAAGCTGGCCGGCGGCTACAACAATCCCCTGGGCCAGGCCGCCGGGCAGATGAAGGAGACCATCAAGGCCAACGTCGATACCAACCTCAAGGCGCTGGTGCGGGTGCTGCCCTTCCTCGCCGTGGTGGTGGGCATCCTCTTCGCGCTCTACGGCGGGGTGGCCACGCCCTCCGAGGCGGCCGGCGTGGGCGCCTTCCTGTGCCTGGCCCTGGCCATCATCATCTACCGCATGTGGCAGCTCGGGCCGATCAAGCTGATCATGCGTGACTCGCTGCGCGAGAGCGTGATGATCATGCTGGTGATCGCCTGTGCCGAGGTGTTCGCCTATGCGCTCTCCTCGCTGTTCATCACCCAGACCGTGGCCGGCGCCATCGCCGACCTGGAGGTCAACCGCTGGGTACTGATGGCGGTAATCAACCTCTTCCTGCTGGTCGCCGGCTTCTTCCTGCCGCCGGTGGCGGTGATCGTGATGACCGCGCCGATCCTGCTGCCGATCATCCTCGCCGCCGACTTCGACCCCTACTGGTTCGCGGTGGTCCTCACCATCAACCTGGAGATCGGCCTGATCACCCCGCCGGTGGGCCTCAACCTGTTCATCATCAAGGGCATCGCGCCGGATATCTCGCTGCGCGACATCCTGATGGGCAGCCTGCCCTACGCCCTGTGCATGGTGCTGGCGATCATCCTGCTGTGCTTCTTCCCGGGTATCGCCCTGTGGCTGCCCGACCTGATGATGGGCTGATGGAGTCGACGCCATGAACATGACCTTCCTGCAGGAGCTGTTCAACAACATCACCCAGCGCGAGGCCCTGCTGCGGCGTCGGCGCGGGGGTGACGCGTCGCCGGACCACGAGGACCTGGTAGCCGCCTGCCACGCCCTGCTGGCGAGCGACGGTGAAGCCTCGAGCATCGCCCTGGCCAGCCGTGCGCTGGACATGTACGAATGCCTCGCCGAGGAGCAGCGCCTGGCCTTCTTCGTGCGCCTGGGCGAGGAGTTCGCCGCCGAGCCGGCGACGATCGATGCCGCCTACGCGGCCTACCGCGAGAGCCGCGACAATGCCGCCCTGGAGGCGCTGTTCGAGGCCTGCGAGCCGCGCCGCCAGGAGCTCTTCCGGCGTCTCAACCTGGCCCGCGACGGCACCTACTCGCTGGTACGCATGCGCCAGGACCTGCTCGGCCTGCTGCGCGAGCACCCCGAGCTCACCGCCATCGACGCCGACTTCGCCCACCTGTTCGGCTCCTGGTTCAACCGCGGCTTCCTGATGCTCAAGCGCATGGACTGGAACACCCCGGCCTCGATCCTCGAGAAGATCATCCGCTACGAGGCGGTGCACGAGATCCGCGACTGGGACGACCTGCGCCGCCGCCTGGACGCCCGCGACCGACGCTGCTTCGCCTTCTTCCACCCGGCGATCGGCGACGAGCCGCTGATCTTCGTGGAGGTGGCGCTGTGCAAGGGGCTGCCGGCGCGCATCCAGCCGATCCTGGCCGGCGAGGAGAGCGGCGTGGAGGAGCCCGAGGAGGCCGACACTGCCGCCTTCTTCGGCATCAGCAACTGCCAGACCGGGCTGCGCGGCATCTCCTTCGGCAACTTCCTGATCAAGCAGGTGGTGCAGGAGCTCAAGCAGGAGCTGCCCCAGCTCAAGCATTTCGTGACCCTCTCGCCGGTACCGGGCTTCGCCCAGTGGCTGGTCGAGCGGCGCGACGACGAGAGCCTGCCGACGACCACCCGCGAGGCACTGGCGTCGCTGGCGGCGCCCGACTGGCACGCCGATGCCGAGCGCGCCGAGGGGCTCAAGGCCCGGCTGCGCCCGCTGGCGGCGCGCTACCTCGCCGAGGAGAAGAACACCCGCGGCCTGCCGCTCAACCCGGTGGCCCGCTTCCACCTGGGCAACGGCGCCGAGCTGCACCGCATCAACTGGCTCGGCGACGTCTCGACCAAGGGGCTCGAGCAGGGCGCCGGCCTGATGGTCAACTACCTCTACGTGCTCAACGATATCGAGCGTAACCACGAGAACTACACGGCCCATGGAACCGTGGCCTGTTCGAGCGAGGTCAAGGACCTCGTGCGCAAGGCCAGGAAGCAGGCCAAGGGAGAGACAAGCAAATGAGCCACAACCTGTTCGAGACCTTCGCCCGCCGCATGCACGAACGCGGCGATGCCGACTTCATCACCACCCGCGAGGGGCGCCGCTACTCCCATGCCGACGCCCTGATCGCGAGTGCAAGCCTGGCCGGCGCCCTGGCCGAGCTGGGCGTGGCACCGGGCGACCGGGTGGCGGTGCAGGTCGACAAGAGCCCCGAGGCGATCCTGCTCTACCTGGCCACCCTGCGTGTCGGCGCCGTCTACCTGCCACTCAACACCGGTTATACCGGCGACGAGATCCGCTATTTCCTGGGCGATGCCGAGCCGGCGCTGTTCGTCTGTCGCCCCGCCGCGGTGGAGGAGGCACGGAACATCGCCGCCGAGACCGGTTGTCCCGCGGTACAGACCCTGGGCACCGCGGCCGACGGCAGCCTGATGGAAACGGCCGCCGCGGCCACCCCACGCGAGGCGGTGGAGCCCCGCGAGGAGAACGACCTGGCCGCCATCCTCTACACCTCGGGCACCACCGGACGCTCCAAGGGCGCCATGCTCACCCACCGCAACCTGGGCTCCAACGCCGCCACCCTGAGGGAGGCATGGCACTTCAGCGAGAACGACCGGCTGATCCACGCCCTGCCGATCTTCCACACCCACGGCCTCTTCGTGGCATGCAACGTCACCCTGATGGCCGGCGCCAGCATGCTCTTCCTGCCGAAGTTCGACGCCGAGGTCATCTTCGAGGAGATGCCCCGCGGCACGGTGCTGATGGGCGTTCCCACCTTTTATACCCGCCTGGTGGCCGACGACCGCCTCACCCCCGAGGTCACCGCCAGCATGCGCCTGTTCGTCTCCGGTTCGGCGCCGCTCACCGCCGAGACCCACCAGGCCTTCGAGGAGAAGACCGGTCACGCCATCCTCGAGCGCTACGGCATGACCGAGACCAACATGAACCTCTCCAACCCCTACGACGGGGCGCGCCGGGCCGGCACCGTGGGCAAGCCGCTGCCCGGGGTGGAGATCCGCATCACCGACCGCGAGAGCGGCGAGGAGGTGCCAGCCGGCGAGATCGGCATGCTCCAGGTGCGCGGCCCCAACGTCTTCATCGGCTACTGGCGCATGCCCGAGAAGACCCGCGAGGAGCTGCTCGAGGACGGCTTCTTCATCACCGGCGACCTGGCCCTGGTGGACGAGCACGGCTATGTGCAGATCGTCGGCCGCGACAAGGACCTGGTGATCTCCGGCGGCTTCAATGTCTACCCCAAGGAGGTGGAGCAGGTGATCGACGAGCTCGAGGGCGTGGTGGAGTCGGCGGTGATCGGCCTGCCCCACCCCGACCTCGGCGAGGGGGTCACCGCCGTGGTGGTGCCCGAGGCCGGCGCCGAGCTCACCGAGGGCGAGGTGCTCGCGCACCTGCAGGGCCGCCTGGCCAGGTACAAGCAGCCCAAGCGGGTCGTCTTCGTCGACGGCCTGCCCCGCAACACCATGGGCAAGGTGCAGAAGAACGAGCTACGCAAGCGCTTCGACGCCACCTACCGCTGAGCCTTCCCGTTCATTGCGGGTTGACGCGTAGGCCGCGCCGGCGACCTCGGGCCGGCGCGGACAGCGTCAGTCTCACCGCTCGCCCCGGCCGAGGGAGCTCCCCGAGGCGGGGCGTTCCACCTCGAAGAGGTCGCTGCAGCGGGCATAATCATTGCCGGCCATGCGCCCGATGGGCCTGAGCCCCTCGGCGCTGACGTGGCGCCCATCCCAGAGGGCGTCGTCGATGTGGATCGAGACCACCTCGGCGAGCACCAGGTTGCCGGCCAGCGGCTGATCGCCGAAGCGGATGATCTCGCGCAGCCGACAGCCGAAGGCCACCGGGGCGCCGGCCACCCGCGGCACCGAGACGCCCGGCATGGCGACCTTCTCCAGACCGGCGTGGACAAACTCGTCGTCGCCGTGCTCGAGCCCCGCGCTGGTGGCATTCATCTCCTGCACCAGCCCCTCGCCGCTGATATGCACCACGCACTCGCCCACCGCGTCGAGGTTGCGGATGGTGTCCTTGGGATTGGCATCACCGTCGAGCAGCGGCGAGAAGCCCAGCACTGGCGGGTTGACGCTGACCACGTTGAAGAACGAGAAGGGCGCCAGGTTGGCGTTGCCCGCAGCGTCCAGGGTCGAGACCCAGGCGATGGGGCGCGGGCAGATGCTGCCCGACAGCAGGCGGTAGATCTTGCCCGGGCTCAGGGCGTGTTCCTCCAGCAGGTAGTCGCTCATGGTGTGGTCTCGCGTCAGGGGTCGGGCCCGAGAGTGTCGCCCCCTCGGGGCTCGGTTGTCCAAGGGAGCGACGGCGCGGACTACTCTACTCGAAGCTGGTGCAGACGGGCGCCTGCTGGGCGGGGGCGTGGGCCACCTCGAGACTGACCGACTCGCTGACGTTCGTGAGGGCAACGCGCCACTGGTGGTCGACATTCACCGGGTCGCAGCTGCCCTCGCTGCCGCCGCCGAAGTTGGAATCGATCCAGTAGTGGACGTCGTAGAGCCGGCCCTCCTCCAGCGCGCTGGGGAAGGTGAAGGAGAAGGCCGGCCCCTCCTCCGCTGCCACGGCGCCCTGTTCGGTGGCCACGACCTCGCCGGCCGCCACGTCGTAGAGCGCCACCCGGATGGCCTGGCCGCCGTGCGGTCCGATGAAGGTGCCATCGCCGCTGAAGGTGAGGTCATGGCCCTCATTGGCCAGGGCGGGCGCCGCGGCGAGCAGCAGCGCAACGGCCAATGGGTGCGAGACTGCCTTGGCGAGGGGAGTGAAGAGAGACGTGAAGCCTGTCATGAGATGCCTCCTTTCGAGACGTCTGGGTTCGACCGGCGCCATACGCCGGCCCTCTTTCCAGCATAGTCCACGGCGCCACGGCCACGGCAGGCGTCGCCAGCCGCCAGGCGCTCATGAAGGGGTATCGTCCTGCCATGTCAGGAAGGTGCGATAGTCGTGGCGCACGCAGTCGGCATAGCTGACCGCCAGGGTGGTCACCATGTCCACGCAGCGCTCGAGCCGGCCCTCGACGCAGGCACCGACGGCACGCGCGAAACAGCCGGGATCGTCGGGGCTCAGGGCATGGGCGCCGCGCAGGTGTTCGCGGGCCAGGATGCGGCCCCACTGCTTGACCAGCTGGCGGTAGGGCTTGGCGCCGTCGAGCTTGTGGGTCGGGAAGTCCTCCTTGTAGGGCGAGCGCTCGCGCACCGAGAACACCGTGTCACCCAGGTGCAGCCAGCCCAGGTAGGGGTCGGGGTGCTCGGCGATGGCGGTGAAGGCGGCCGCATGGCGCAACCCCTCGTGGGGAAAGGCCCGGCGCCAGGCACGCTTCTCGACGCCGTCCATCAGCCGCCAGCCCTCTGGCGGGGTCTGCTGCTTGATGTCGAGGATGACGTCGTCGTGCTCGTGGTCCTGCCCGCCCTCGATCAGCACATAGAAGCGCTCGAGGCCCAGCGAGCCGGTGCCGGCATCGAGGCGCCGGGCCATGTCCTTGACGCGGAAGTGCCCCTCCTCGGCCTCACTTCTGGCAGCGACCAGGGTCTGGCGGTACTCCTGCTCGACAGCCTTGCGCAGCTGGCTGGCCAGGTGCGCCGGCAGGGTCGCCAGCTTCTCGGGGCGCTCGGCGAAGTGCCGCCCGTCGTCGCTCAGCACGGTCCACTTCTCGAGCATCTTCGCCCGGCTTTTCTTCCTGCCCACCTTCTTCATGAAGGGCCCGAGCGGCCCCCGGGCGGTGGCCAGGGTCACCGCGCCGGGCACCTCGCCCTCAACGTGGCCAGCCAGCTCGTCGTGGTAGCTGGTGACCAGCGCCTTGAGCGCCTTGCGAATGGCCTTGCCGGACAGGCCCGTATTCTCGCGGGCATCCAGCACCAGGCTGATGGCCAGACGCCACAGGTCGTACTGATAGTCGCCGATCATGGCGTCGTCGAAGTCGTCCATGCCGTAGCGCACGGCGTCGTCGTGGTGGCCGTAGGCGCCGAAGTTGTAGGCATGGGCGTCGCCCTGCAACCAGGTCTGGGTCTCCGGCAGGCCGCCGAACAGCGCGAAGCGCCAGTCGTGCCAGACGTCCCGCCAGTAGAGATGGTTGGTACCGCGGAAGAAGCGATAGGGCGACTCGGCGAGCTTGGCGTACTTCGCGGCCCGGTCCTGGTCGGTGAGCGGGGCATTGGTCGCACGGATCTCGTCGAGGACCTGGCGGGCGCGATGGTGGCGAGTCAGCGGTTGGTTCATGTCGGGATTCCCTTCGTCGGCGGGCGCAAGGGCCAGTCAAGCAGGCCCCCGGGAAAGTGACAAGAACACAGGGCAACCCGCGCCTCGCGAATATGGCACCATTGTGGAAACCGCTCCGGCACCCAGCGAAGGAACCGCGCCATGCCACTCGCTCTACAGGGCCCCGAACTCGAACCCGGCTTCATGGTGATCCACGGCAACCGCCTGGAGGCGCTGCGCGACCTGGCGGTGGAGTGGCTGCGCCAGCACCCGCTGGGGCCGCTGGAGGATGAGGTGATCCTGGTGCAGAGCAACGGCATCAGCCAGTGGCTGAAGCTGGCGCTGGCCGCCGACCCGCCCGTGGGCGCCGGCATCGCCGCGGCCATGGACGTCACCCTGCCGGCGCGCTACCTGTGGCAGGCCTATCGCGCGGTGCTGACCCAGCAGGACGGCCCCGACGCCGTGCCCCCGGCCTCCCCGCTCGACAAGCCGCGGCTGGTCTGGCGGCTGATGCGCCTGCTGCCCGAGCTCACGGACGACGCCACCTTCGCTCCCCTGGCACGCTTCCTGGCAGACGACGAGGACCTCCGCAAGCGCCACCAGCTCGCCGAGCGCCTCGCCGACCTCTTCGACCAGTACCAGGTCTATCGCGCCGACTGGCTCGCCGCCTGGGCCGAGGGCCGCGACGAACTGATCGACGCCCGCGGCCAGGCGCGCCCGCTCGCCGAGGACCAGCGCTGGCAGCCGGCCCTGTGGCGGCGGCTCCGCGACGACATCGGCGACGAAGGCCTCGCCACCAGCCGCGCCTGGGTGCACACCCGCTTCCTCGAGGCGTGCCGCGAGCTCACCCCCGAGACGAGACCCAATGGCTTGCCGCGCCGGGTGGTGGTGTTCGGCATCTCCTCGCTGCCCCGCCAGACCCTGGAGGCCCTGGCCGCGGTCTCGAGGGTCACCCAGGTGCTGCTCTGCGTGCACAACCCCTGCCGCCACTACTGGGCGGACATCATCGAGCACAAGGACCTGCTGCGGGCCGCCCGCCGGCGCCAGCGCCACCGCCCCGGCATGCCGCTGGAGCTCGACGACACCGAACTGCACCTCCACGCCCAGCCACTGCTCGCCGCCTGGGGCAAGCAGGGCCGCGACTACCTGCGCCTGCTCGACGAGTTCGACGACCAGGACGCCTACCGGGCGCTGTTCGACGCCGAGGCGCTGCGCATCGATCTGTTCGACTCCCCCGCCGAGGTCGAGGCGCCAGGGCTGCTCCAGCAGCTGCAGGACGACATCCTCGAGCTGCGCCCGCCCCAGGAGACCCGCGACACCTGGCCGGCCGTCGACCCGGGGCGCGATCGCAGCCTGCGCTTCCACGTCGCCCACAGCGCCCTGCGCGAGGTGGAGATCCTCCACGATCAGCTGCTCGCCGCCTTCGACGCCGACCCCACGCTGCGCCCGCGGGACGTGCTGGTGATGGTGCCGGACATCGACACCTACGCCGCCGCCGTGCAGGCGGTGTTCGGCCGCCTGGCGCCGGACGACCCGCGCCACATCCCCTTCACGCTCTCCGACCAGACCAGCCGCCACCGCCAGCCGCTGCTGGTGGCGCTGGAGGCGCTGCTGCACCTGCCGGAGGCGCGGCTCACGGTAAGCGACCTCCTGGACCTCCTGGAGGTACCGGCCCTGCGCGGGCGCTTCGGGCTGGACGCCGACGCCCTGCCGGTGCTGCGCCGCTGGATCGAGGGCGCCGGCATCCGCTGGGGACTTAACGCCGAGCAACGCGCCCGGCTCGACCTGCCCGGCGGGCTCACCGCCAACACCTGGGCCTTCGGCCTGCGTCGGCTGATGCTGGGCTACGCGGTGGGCCGCAGTACAGAAAACGAGAGCGCCGTCGGCCCCTGGCACGACATCGAACCCTATGGCGACATCGGCGGCCTGGAGGCGGCCCTGGCCGGCCCATTGATGGACCTGCTCGACGTGCTCGAGGCCCAGTGGCGCGGGCTCTCCGAGCCCGCCGACGTGGCGACCTGGTGCCGCCGCCTGCGCGCCCTCATGGCCGCCTGCTTCGCCGCCGAGGACGAGGCCGACCTCACCACCCTCAGCCGCCTGGACGAGTTGCTGGAGGAGTGGCAGGAGACCAGCGAGGACGCCAGGCTCACCGAGGCGCTGCCGCTCTCGGTGGTGCGCGAGCACTGGCTCGGTCAGCTCGACGAGGCCAATCTCTCCCAGCGCTTCCTGGCCGGCGCGGTGAACGTCGCCACCCTGATGCCGATGCGCGCCATCCCCTTCCGCCACGTCTGCCTGCTGGGCATGAACGACGGCGAGTACCCCCGGGTGCAGCGGCCGCTGGACATCGACCTGATGGGCCACGACTACCGCCCCGGCGACCGCTCGCGCCGCGAGGACGACCGCTACCTCTTCCTCGAGGCGCTGCTCTCGGCCCGCGACAGCCTGATGATCAGCTGGGTGGGCCGCAGCATCCACGACAACGAGCCCCGGCCGCCCTCGGTGCTGCTCGGCCAGCTCCGCGACCACCTGGCCGCCGGCTGGCGCTTGGCAGGCGCAGAAGAAGACGACGCCGGTCAGGCCCTGCTCGACGCCCTGACCACCGAGCACCCGCTGCAGCCGTTCAGCCGGAAGTACTTCCGTGCGGCTTCGGGCACGGTAGAAAGCCGCGCGGGGTCGGGCGCGGTAGAGAGCTTTGCAGAAGATCCGGCGCTGTTTACCTACGCCCGGGAGTGGCGGGCGGTGCACGCCGGCCAGCCGACGCCGGATGTGACGGACGGCGAGCTGCCGCCCATGACGCTCGACAGCGCCCTGCCCCTGGCGCGTCTCGCCGGCTTCCTCAAGGACCCGGTGAAGGCCTTCTTCACCACTCGGCTCGGCGTCTACCTCGAGCGCGAGGCGCTGGAGAGCCCCGACCACGAGCCCTTCGCCCTGGACGGCCTCGACCACTGGCAGCTTCAGCAGGCGCTGATCGAGGCCGGGCGCCGCGCCGTGGACGAGGGGGCATCGCCCATTCCCGCGGTCCACGACACCCTGGCGCGCCTGGAGCGCGAGGGGCGCCTGGCCATGGGCGGCTTCGCCGAGCTGATGCGCGCGCACCTCGTCGAGCCCCTGGACGACCTCTTCGAGGCCTACGCCGAGAAGCTCGAGGCCTGGCCCCACGCCTGGGAGACGCCGGCCTCCGTGTCGCTGGAACTCGCCACCGCAGACGGCCCGCTGCAGATCGAGGACTGGCTGGACGGCCTGCGCGAGAACGACGCCGGCGAGCGCTGCCGGCTGGTGCTGATGACCAGCAGCCTGGTCAACAAGGGCAAATATAACTGGAAGCACTGGCTAGCCCCCTGGGTCGCCCATCTCGCCGGCCAGCTCGCCCTCGGCCCCATGACCACGGTGCTGCTCTCCCGGGCCGGCGGTGGCACCCTGGCGCCGCTGGACGCGGCCGACGCCCGCAAGCACCTGGAGGCCATCGCTCACGCCTGGCGCGCCGGCATGACCGCCCCGCTGCCGCTGGCCCGGGACACCGCCTTCGCCTGGCACGAGAAGGGCGGCGACCAGAGCGCCCTGGCCCGGGTCTTCGGCAGCGAGGAGAAGGCGGAAGAGGCCGACCTCAAGGCCTGGAAGGCCGCCGCGCGCGTCTTCGAGGGCGACGACTACACCGCCGGCGAGCGCGACCGCGATCCCTACCTCGCCCGCCAGTGGCGCGACCTCGAGAGCCTGGTGCGCCAAGCGGCCGTCGGCCGGCGCTTCACCGAGCTGACCGAGGCGCTCTACGCCCCGCTGCACGATGCGGTGAAAACCAAGAAGAACGGTGGCAAGGGCCAGGGAGGCAAAGCATCATGAACTCGCCCGAATCCGCTCGAAACACCGCGGAAACCCTGCAGGCGGCCGAGACCCCGCGCCTCGATCCGGTGGCGCTGCCGCTCACCGGCAGCCGGCTTATCGAGGCCAGCGCCGGCACCGGCAAGACCTTCACCATCGCCCTGCTCTACCTGCGCCTGGTGCTCGGCCCCCGGAACGAGGAGGACGCGGCCAGCTTCCCGCGGCCGCTGACGCCGCCGGAGATCCTGGTGGTGACCTTCACCAACGCCGCCACCCAGGAGCTGCGCGACCGCATCCGCGCCCGCCTCGTCGAGGCGGCAGAGGCCTTCCAGTCGGCGGAATGGGGGACAGACCCTGATTCTGAGGCAATCAGCGATAGCCTCGAAGGGGCGCCTGGGGCAGACCGTAGCGGAGGTCCTATGCCAGGGACGGCATCGGTAGCGCCCAGGGATGGGTTCACAGCGCCTCCGCAAAGGTCTGCCCCAAGGAAAGCCCCGTCCATGACTGGGGACCTCTTCGACGAACCACCGGTGGATAACTCAGCGCCCGAAGACGAGACGCCCAGAGCCGACCCGCTGCTCGCCCTTCGCGACAGCTATCCCCGCGAAAGCTGGCCGACCTGCGCCCGCCGCCTGCGGCTGGCCGCCGAGTGGATGGACGAGGCCGCGGTCTCCACCATCCACTCCTGGTGCCACCGCATGCTGCGCGAGCACGCCTTCGACAGCGGCAGCCTGTTCGCCCTGGAGATGTCGCTGGACCAGTCCGAGATGGATCTGGAGATCGCCCGGGACTACTGGCGCAGCTTCTACTACGACCTCGCCCCCGAGGCGCTAGCGATCGTCGCCCGCTACTGGACCACGCCGGACGCCCTCAACGACACCGCCGCCCGGCTGCGCAGCCACGCCGCCGCCCTGCCCGTGGCGCCGCCGCCCTTTGATGCGCTCACGAACTACCGCGAGCAGCGCGCCGCGGCGCTGGCCGAACTCAAGGCGCCCTGGCCGGCCTGGCTCGACGAGTTGGAGGAGTTGCTCGAGGCCG
This sequence comes from Halomonas sp. SSL-5, assembly GCF_030708455.1. Taxonomy (GTDB): domain Bacteria; phylum Pseudomonadota; class Gammaproteobacteria; order Pseudomonadales; family Halomonadaceae; genus Halomonas. The sequence continues at coordinate 185,499 of NZ_JAUYWF010000001.1, read as the reverse complement.
CCGCCCAGCGCAAGGCGTTCAACGGCCAGAAGCTCAATGCCCGAAGCCGCGCCAATTGGCTCGCCGCCCTGCGCGACTGGGCCAATGACGCCGAGCTCGCGACCCCCGATCTCACCCCCGCCGCCTGGAAGCGCCTGACGCCCGAGGGCCTCGCCGAGATCTGGAAGGAAGATCCCGTACCCAACCTGCCGGCGCTGGAGGCCCTGGAAGCGTTGCCGGAGAAGCTCGCCGCGCTGCCCGATCCCTTCGCCGACCTGCTCGCCCATGCCGTGCACTGGATGGCCGCGCGCCGCGAGACCGTGCAGCGCCGCCGCGCCGAGCTCGGCCCCGACGATCTGCTGCACCGGCTCGACGCCGCCTTCGCGGGCGAGGCCGGCGAGACGCTGGCCGCACGCATCCGCGAGCAGTTCCCGGTGGCGCTGGTCGACGAGTTCCAGGACACCGACCCGGTGCAGTACCGGCTCTTCGACCGTGTCTACGAGCTAGAAAAGAATCGCGACGACAGCGCGGTAATGCTGATCGGCGACCCCAAGCAGGCGATCTACGCCTTCCGCGGAGCCGATATCCACACCTACCTCCAGGCCCGGCGCGACACCGCCGGCCGCCACGTCACGCTCGGCACCAACTTCCGCTCCGCCACGCCCATGGTCGAGGCGGTCAACCGGGTGTTCGAACATGCCGAGGCCAGCGACGCCGGCGCCTTCCTGTTCCGCCGCGGCGACGACAATCCCGTGCCCTTCGCGCCGGTCGACGCGAACGGCCGCAATGACTCGCTGACCCGACACGGCGCGCCCCAGCCGGCACTGACTCTCTGGCACCTGGCCGCCGACGAGACGCTATCCAAGGGCGCTTACCTCAAGGAGCTGGCCGGGCGCTGCGCCACCGAGATGGCCAGCCTACTGCGCGAGGGCCAGGCCGGGCAGACGGGCTTTACCAAAGATGGCGAGCTGCGCCCGCTGGCGCCGTCGGACCTCGCCGTGCTGGTCAACAACGCCGGCGAGGCTCGCGCCATCCGCGCCGCCCTGCTGGCCCGCGGCATCCGCAGCGTCTACCTCTCCGACAAGGAGGGCGTGTTCGAGACCGAGGCCGCCGCCGAGCTGGAGGGGTGGCTCGCCGCCTGCGCCGCGCCGGACGACGAGCGCTGCCTGCGCGCCGCGCTCGCCACGCCGAGCCTGGGGCTTAGCCTGGCCGAGCTCGACGCCCTGAACGGCGGCCCCCAGCAGGACGAGCTGGCCTGGGAGGCGCGGGTGATGCAGTTCCGCGACTACCATCGCCAGTGGCAGCGCCGCGGCGTGCTGCCCATGTTGCACCGGCTGCTGGCCGACTTCGCCGTGCCCGGCCGGCTGCTGGCGGTGCCCGAGGGGGAGCGGCGGCTCACCGACCTCCTGCACCTCGGCGAGCTCTTGCAGGAGGCCAGCACCGAGATCGACGGCGAGCACGCCCTGCTGCGCTTTCTCGCCGAGTCCCGCGCGCATCCCCACTCCCAGTCCGACACCCACCGCCTGCGCCTGGAGAGCGACGCCGACCTGGTGCAGGTGGTGACCATCCACAAGTCCAAGGGCCTGGAGTACCCGCTGGTGTTCCTGCCCTTCATCGCCGCCTTCCGACCGGTGAAGCAGGGTGACCTGCCGCTGCGCTGGCACGATGACGACGGCCACCTGCGCCTGACGCTCTCCGCCGACGAGGCGACCCTCGCCCGCGCCGACCGCGAGCGACTGGGGGAGGACCTGCGCAAGCTCTACGTCGCCCTGACCCGCGCCCGCCACGCCACCTGGCTCGGCCTGGCGCCGCTGGAGGCCATGGAGCGCAGCGCCGTCGGCCACCTGCTCTCCGGGGGCGAGGCGCTCTCGCCCGAGGCCCTGCGCCCGGCCCTCGAGGCGCTGGCCGACGCGGATGGTCACGAGAGAGGTCGGGTGACGGTGATCGACGCCCCCGAGGCCGAGGCCACGCCGGTCGAACTCGCCACCGACGACACGCCGCTCGGCCAGGCCCGCGCGCCCAGCCGGACGATCCGCGAGCACTGGTGGATCGCCAGCTACTCGGCGCTGCGCACCGGCGCCACCCCGGATGAGGAAGCCGAATCCGCCGTCCAGGCCGAGCCGGCGCCCGAGCCCGCTACCGCCATTGAAGCCACGGCGATGGAGGTGATCGACGAGCCCTTCGACGCGGCGGCCGCCACGGTGAGCGAGGGCTCGCTTCACCGCTTCCCCCGCGGCCCCTCGGCGGGCACCTTCCTGCACGGCCTGCTGGAGTGGGCCGGCGAGGAGGGCTTCGCCCGGGTGGCCGAGGACGCCGAGCTGCGCGGCGACACCGTGGCCCGGCGCGCCAACCGTCGCGGCTGGGAGGGGCAGATCGCCGCCCTCGAGCAGTGGCTGCCGGAGCTCTTGACCACGCCACTGCCGGTGCCGAAGCCGGGCGATGGCGAGGCCGCACCTCTGCGCCTCGATGCGCTTTCCGGCTACCGGGTCGAGCTGGAGTTCTGGTTCGCCGCCCACAAGGTGAACACCCGCCGGCTGGACGCCCTCGTAAGCGCTCACACACTCGGCGGCCGGCCGCGGCCGGCGCTCGAGCCCGACACCCTCAACGGCATGCTCAAGGGCTTCATCGACCTGGTGGTGGAGCACGAGGGGCGCTTCTACGTGCTCGACTGGAAGTCCAATCACCTGGGCGCGGACGACGCCGCCTACACCGAGGCGGCGATGGCGGAGGCCGTGCTCGAGAAGCGCTACGACGTGCAGTACTGCCTCTACCTGCTGGCCCTGCACCGGCTGCTCGAGGCCCGGCTGCCGGACTACGACATCGACCGCCACCTGGGCGGGGCGCTCTATGTCTTCCTGCGCGGCACCCGCGCGCCCTCCCGCGGCGTGCACGCCGAACGCCCGCCGAGCGAGCTGATCCTCGCGCTCGATGCCCTGTTTCGCGCCGCCGAGGAGGCCGTCGCATGATGCCGGACAACCCTATCCATACCCCCGATCTCGCCCCCGAGCAGGCGCTGGCCGATCACGCGACGCTGTTCGCCCTGCTCGACCGCTGGGTGGCGCGCGGCTGGCTGCGCTCGCTGGACCGCGCCTTCGCCGCCTTCCTGCATCGCGAGGCGAGCAGGGAAAATAAGGTGAGTGAGGCCTCACCCCTGTTGTTGCTGGCGGCCGCACTCGCCAGCCACCAGCTCGGCCGCGGCCACGTCTGCCTGGACCTGGCCCAGACGCTCGCCACCCCGGACCTCGCCCTCTCGCTGCCGCCGGAGGGCGACAGCTTGGAGGACCCGCCGCCGCTACCCAGCCGGGTGATGGCCGCGCTCGAGCTCGACGCCTGGCGCGCCGCGCTGGCCCAGCCGGAGCTGGTCGCCACCGGCCCCGGCAGCACCCCGCTGGTGCTCGCCGGCACCGGCGCCCGCCTCCGGCTCTACCTGCGCCGCTACTGGCAGCACGAGCAGGATATCCACACCCGGATTGCCGATCGGCTCGGCGATGCCAAAAGCGACGACGAGGTCCCGAACGCGGCCCGCCTGCGCCCGATCCTCGACGCGCTTTTTCCCAATCGGGGTGCTGCCCCGCACGCGATCGACTGGCAGAAGGCCGCCTGCGCCCTGGCCGGCCGCTCGCGCTTCGCGGTGATCACCGGCGGCCCTGGCACCGGCAAGACCACCACCGTGGTGCGCCTGCTCGCTCTGCTCCAGGCCCAGGCGCTCGGTGAAGGCGAGGGTCAAGGAGAGCAGGCCCTGCGCATCCGCCTGGCCGCCCCCACCGGCAAGGCCGCCGCCCGGCTCAACGAGTCCATCGCCGGCCAGGTGGCGAAGCTCGACCTCGACGACCTGGCCGACGATCCCGAGCGGCTGCGCGAGGTGATCCCCAAGGACGTCTCGACGCTGCACCGGCTGCTCGGCTCGCGCCCCGACACCCGCCGCTTCCGCCACGACCGCCACAACCCCCTGCCGCTGGACGTGCTGGTGGTGGACGAGGCCTCGATGGTGGACGTGGGCATGATGGCCGCGATGCTCGAGGCGCTGCCGCCCCGGGCGCGTCTGGTGCTGCTCGGCGACAAGGACCAGCTCGCCTCGGTGGAGGCCGGCTCGGTGCTCGGCGACCTGTGCGCCCGGGCCGAGGGCGGCCACTACACCCCGGCCACCGCCGAGTGGCTGGGTGAGGCCACCGGCCAGCCGCTGCGCGCGGAGATGCTGGACGCCGACGGCCAGCCGCTCGACCAGGCCATCGCCATGCTGCGCGTCAGCCACCGCTTCACCGCCGACAGCGGCATCGGTCGGCTGGCTGCGGCGATCAACCTGGAAGCCGAGCCCGCCGCCAAGCGCCGCGCCATCACCACGGCGCTTACCCACGGCTTCGCGGACCTCTCGCACCTGAAACTAGGCGCCGACGACGAGCGCGGCCTGGCCCGCCTGGCGGTGACCGGCTGCCCCGAGCGCTTTCCCGGAACCAATACCGCCGACCGGCCGCCGGTGGGCTATCGCCACTTCCTGAGCGTGATGGCCGAGCGGCGCCCGGCCGACGACGCGGATCAGGCGGCCTTCGATGACTGGGCAAGAGAGGTGCTGGCGGCCCACGGCGACTTCCAGCTGCTCTGCGCACTGCGCCGCGGCCCCTGGGGCGTGGAGGGTCTGAACGAGCGGGTGCGCCAGGCACTGGAGCGGGAAAAGCTGATCGACAGCCAGGACGGCCGCCAGCGCTGGTACCCCGGCCGCCCGGTGCTGGTCACCAAGAACGACTACGGCTTGGGGCTGATGAACGGCGATATCGGCATCACCCTGGACATGCCGCGCCCGGGCTCTTCACCCGGCGACGGCAACCGCCGCCTGCTGCGGGTGGCCTTCCCCGCCACTGATGGCACCGGTCGCATCAAGTGGGTGCTGCCCTCGCGCCTGCAGGCGGTGGAGACGGTATTTGCGATGACGGTGCACAAGTCCCAGGGCTCGGAGTTCACCCACGCCGCCCTGGTGCTGCCAGACGCGCCGAACCCCATCCTCACCCGGGAGCTGGTCTACACCGGTATCACCCGCGCCCGCCACTGGCTGACGCTGGTGGAAACCGGCCGTGGCCAGCTGATGGACGCGGCACAGAGGCGAGTGATGCGAGTAAGTGGGCTGGGAAGTTGATTAGCTCTCTTGTCCATCGATGACTGAGTGCCATTTTCGGCCAGAACCGGACGTTCAGCCAGATCAGATGTAACGGCCAGCTCACGTGCCGGTTTTAATCCGCGAAGCACCGGAAAAACGGTGTGTATAAGGCCAATAGTTATGCCCTGCCACAACTCCCTTTTTGGGCCGAACTTAAGTTTTCATGTGGATATTTTCCAGATGCGCCTGAATAAAATTAATTATTCAAAGACTAATCGATTTTCTATACTCAGGTCATTAAAGATACGAAACCTGATCTTTTTCGAAGAGACCACGACCAATCAACTCTTCTCCAGCCGAAGCCGCATCACTGGAGAATAAAAGAATTCTCAAATTCACTTCAGCTCTTGAGAAACACACATAAGCTAGCTTCTCAGTGAGTTCCCTTTGCCGTTCAGTTGGTTCTCCTGCGACGCCCGGCGTTAGCACCTTAGAAAAACTGTAAGCATTCCATGACGCTTCAACGTCGTCGATAGTGACTAGCACATCTTCATACTCTTCACCTTTGACACCATGCTGAGTGCTAAATGGGGAGCTTTCGTCCAGAAAATAGATATACTTCTCTAATTCTTCTGTCCCAAATTTGAAAAGCTCATCGGCTAGCCAATCGCCTTTTTCATGCTGATGCTCATCATTGCTCGCGTCAAACTCTTCCCGAGGACCACGATCCAACTGATAGGCTAGCCGCTCCGACACCGGACAAAGAGCATTTTCACGGCAGTATTCGAGAATTTCCCTCAAGGTGCTATTTCTCCACATACCTTCCAATTCTTCGGAGTACTGTGAAGCGCGATCAAGCATATCTCTTAATGATTTCTCTTTGTTTTCCCCGTCATCTGCATATGCCGGACTTGTCTTTCGTAGCGTTTCAATAGTCTTTTTTGAATTTCCAGATCTAAAGGCCTCTACAAGATGAAAAATCCCGTTGACAAAAGGCTTAAGCAGGTAGTGAGTACCATCCTCGTAATCCGACTGTGAGCGCGAAGATGAGTATAAACCGGTGAAAAGCTCATGGAGTTTGATAAAACCTAATCTGCGCGCAATCATTCTTCGAGCGAGGAACAGGTTTTTCACAGACGGGTTATTTTCCCATCCCCAAAGTTCAACGGCTTGTGAAAATTTAGCCGTAACATCATCGAGTTGCCCAGCTGTGTAGGTGTTTCTTGGCCCATCGGGAATCGGAGCCTGAACGATGGTTATCAGAACACTTCCTTTAACATCCGCGTTCACCTCACCGGGAACTTGCTGCAAATCCGCTCTAAAGTTATTCAGAAGATTAATCACAGAGGTAGAACAACGAAAATTCTCCTCCTTAGGTATCACTGCTGCACCTTCTGGTCCGGTAAACCCCCCGGCACGTTTATCGTAGATCTGCTGCATCGGATCACCGAAATATCCAATAATAGGCAACCCTTTATATGCACAGATAGCGTTCAAGGCATCCATCACCTGGGGAAAAGTATCCTGTGCTTCATCAACGAACATATAAGGATATTTAAAGCCAAGCCCCTTTCTCAAGACAGGCTTGTTAGATATCAAATAAGATGCAACATCGATCACATCGTCATGATTCAGCACACATTTGGAGTAGTCACTTACCGTGCTTTCTTCATATTTAACTAGCGGCTTTTCTTTAAGTGCATCCTTTTCACGCGCCAGCCTCTCTAGCTTCGCCCTCGCCTTTTTTGCTCTCTGGGAGTCTCCACCGTTGTCTTCTTTCTTCGCCTTTGCGACTTGAGTCGGTATAATTGCCTCACAAAGCGCCTCTCGTATAGCATCCTGAAATCGAACAATCTCGCCCCAGAGAAACCCATGAAGTGTTGAAACGAAAAACAACTCATCAAAACCAAGCCGAAAAGATATCACATCAACCGCACGATTCGTGTAGGTGATGCACACAACGCGCTGTCCGTGTCTTCGAAGTTCTTTCCCGTGCTTTTCTCTTATCCTCTTAAGCGCTTCGACGAGGGATGTGGTTTTACCGGAACCTGCGCCAGCAATAACGGAAAAAGATTTTTCAGAATCTATGCAAGCAGCAATATTCTTGTCTGCTTCAGTTGGTTTTAGCTTAGCATTCATTTCGCTTCTCCCTGATTCTGTGAGAGATGCCCATCAAGCCATTGCAGACCTTCCGCGATATAGCATGGCACTTTCCAATAGTATGTCGCACCATTTTTGAGGCCGCTTCCGTCCTTATGTTGCTGGGCTGAGGACTCAAAACCCAAAACATCCATTGCAAATTCAGTTTTCTTGAATGTAGAGCTTTTTATGCGCGCCCATACAGCTTTATGCAGTTCAGCCGGTTCTTCGGGAAGAGCAATGCCAACACTCAACTCATCCCTTTTAAATAAATCAAGGTTTTCATAGACGAAAGCCTCTTCAAGCGTCCTCCCATGAAAGGTATGCCGTTGACCTTCAATATCTACTGAAACAGGCTTCTGATAGGAGACAAACCGTTTCCCTCCAGCCTGGAGACAATCATCGTACGTTTTATTGGAGAGCTTCTGCACTCCATTTTCTTCAAAAAAGTAACTAAGAGTTGCATTAGCTGAGACTGCGTTTTCCTCAGTGGCAATGCAGTTTTTACGATTATTTTCGGGATCAACGGAATCGATATCCGTGATAACCAGATAGGGGACCTCCAAGAACTCCAACAATCCAGCAAAGCGCATTCCGTATGCCCCACCAACCTCCAAAACGGTTAGGTATTTCTTGTTGAGGTTTTCGGCTACGATATCGATCATCCTTGGGAGAAGTAGCTTTTCCACAGACCCTTCCACAAGAATTGCGGCATCAGAAAAAAACAAGTCGCAATGGGTGAGTCGCAGATACTTCTTGAGGAATGACAAAGCTTCCTCAGGAGAAATAGCTTTACTGTCTATATTTATAGAATCCGGTCGAAACTGTCTAAGGCTGTGCACCGTTGTACCATGAAAACCTTTCCCTTCCTGTGCTTCGTCAACGAGCTCTCGGCGAAAATATCGGATCTTAGAGAAATCGACAGTATCCAATATATGTGAAGAATGCGTCGTGATGGCGATCTGTGGTTTATCTTCTTCTTCTGGTGTGCCAGCAGTCAGAACATCCCACATCTGGCGAATGAAAGCTTGTTGGACTTGAGCATGCAGGTGAACCTCTGGCTCTTCAATAAAGATAATCTGGCACAGTGGACGATTCTCCTCCGTTGCCATCCATTGCCTGTAGAAATGATCAACCTGAATCGCCATAAATACAAGATTTTTGAACCCGAGTCCATTGTATGCTTCGGGGAGCTCATGATTGGTATTGGTGTCAACATAAAAAAGTTCGGTGTTTCCACGCAGCGCGGCCTCCGAGCTGAGCGTTGAAACAACTCTCATCGCGCGATCGTTGTCTGAAGGAAGCCCTAGCCCCCCGATCATATTCATCAACGGCTCAAAGTGTTGGCCATAATGTTTCGTCAGGTTTTCATTGTTTTCTTCAATAACAGCGACGGCCTTCTCAGCAAGTTCCGCCTGCTCAAGATTTCGCCTGTAATAGGTTGCAAAAGCTTCTGATAGCCTGTTGCTTCTTGTAGCGTTCTCGTCGTCGATATTTCGCTGAGCGTCAACGAAATCGACACGAAGTAGCGAATTTAGGATTTTCTTCCCAATCTTGGGATCAATTGGCGTCGCCAAGATCTCGTGCTGGTTTTTTTCAAGCGAAAAAATATGGAGACTAAAGTATTTTCTCAGATTATCTTCCAACTCAAGGAAGTGACTTAAAGACCGCTTTCTCTTTCCGTCTTCCCCTTGGGGGAAGGCGTTGTCGTACTGCTCCCAAAGCTCCGTAGCGTCATCTGCTGCTAATGCGCAGCGCATACCGATCTCAGAAAAATCTGCAGAAAGATTTGTTGCAAGGTCGAATACACGCCCGAAGGCAATGGACCCTGGGTCAACTTGGAACCAGAGATCAAGCTCTATGGACGGAAGGCTAACACCTTGACTAGGATCATATTTATCAATGCTTAAAATGCAGCTCATTGAAAAGTCATGAACCTTGAAATCACGATTCCCCAAAAAACTCCGTACGGCGGCCGTGGCAGAAGTTTTTCCACTATTATTTGGACCGACAAACACAGTTTCCTTATCTTCAAAATCAATTTCCACACTCCTAAGACGGCGGAAATTTCTTATCGAAATACTATTCAAATTTCTTATCGAAATACTATTCAACTGCATGTATAACCTCAGCTTTTTTTCATTTCACTACCATCCCAGGTAGTGTTGTAGAGGGTGCTTTTCTGGATCGATTAATGCCATGAATAATTTTGGGGACGGCGGTGAGACTGGCCATCGGCAGCTCCATTGCTAATAGCTAATCCATCAGCGTAGAGCGATGGAAATAGAATGTCAGCGCTTGAGGACAATTTTTCTTAGGTCAATTCGTCTAGGCCTGCCCTCTCCTGACAACGGCCCGCTCGGGACCAACCCGCCCTTCGCACGCTTGGCGCCTGCGCCCCTACCCGCCATGATGATGGCTTTATTGGGCTGCGGGAGACTCTCGAGATGGGCAAGACACCACACGCGCCGGCGCCGCTGACGGAGTTGGGCGGCCGGTCGATCCTCTTCGTGATGGCGGCTGAGCCCGAATACGGCCCGCATTTGAGGCAGCGCTTCACGCCCTTCATGACCGGCGTGGGGCCCGTCGAGGCGGCGGTGGAGCTCACCGCGGCGCTGGCGGGGCTCGAGGCTCGCGGGCGGCTGCCGGACCTGGTGGTGTCGCTGGGCTCGGCGGGCAGCCGGGCGCTGGAGCAGACCGAGATCTACCAGGCGACCTCGGTCGCCTACCGCGACATGGACGCCACCCCGCTCGGCTTCGCGACGGGCGTCACGCCCTTCCTCGACCTGCCGGCCACCCTGCCCCTGCCGCTGCGCATTCCCGGGATTCTCGAGGCGACGCTCTCGACCGGCGCCGATATCGTCTCGGGCGCGGCCTACGACGTCATCAAAGCCGACATGGTGGACATGGAGAGCTATGCCGGCCTGCGCGCCTGCACGCGCTTTGCGGTGCCGCTGGTCGTGCTGCGCGGCATCTCCGACGGCAAGGCGGAGCTGAACCATATCGACGACTGGACGGAGTACCTGCACGTCATCGACGAAAAGCTGGCCGGTGCCGTGGACCGTCTCGATTCGGCGATCAGGGCGGGGCTGCTGACGCGCTGAGACGACGGGCCCGGGGTGCCGTTCAGTGCCGACCGGGCGCCGAGCTTCTAGGCTGGGGAGGAGGTGTCGCACCGCACCTTTCTCACCACACGTTTTGCAGCGCCCATGGAGAGCCAAGATGCCCGCCACCCGCACGACCTCCCCCGCCCTGGAGCGAGTCCACCTGGTCTGGGACCTGCTCATCATCGTGCTGGTGATCGCCAACCTCGCCCTGCTGCTGTTCGACAGCCTCTACCTGCTGCCGCCGCTCAACGCCGCCTTCGAGGCCGTGGCCCCCGGGCTGCACGCCGCCTACGAGCGGCACATCCATGCGAATTTCCTCACCATCGACCTGGCGTTCGTGTCGATCTTCCTGCTCGACGTGCTTCTGGGCTGGGCGGTGGCCATCGCCGAGCGCCACTACCACCGCTGGTTCTTCTACCCCTTCGTGCACTGGTACGACGTGCTCGGCTGCATCCCGCTGGGCGGCTTCCGGCTGCTGCGCATCCTGCGCGTCATCTCGCTGCTGCACCGCCTGCAGCGCATGGGGCTGATCGACGTGCGCCGCTGGTACCTCTATGGCGTGGTCGCCAAGTACTACGACATCCTGCTGGAGGAGCTCACCGACCGCATCGCGCTGCGCATGCTCGACAACGTGCAGCGGGAGATCCGTCAGAGCGACGGGCTCTCCACCCCGCTGATGGAGCGGGTGGTGCGACCCCGCAAGCAGGCGCTGATCCACGAGATCGGCCAGCGGCTGGAGGCCATGGCGGGCGACGCCTATGCCCACAACCGCGACGACACCCTGCGCTACGTGCGCGGGCTGGTCGGCCGCACCCTGGCCGAGAGCCCGGAGCTCCAGCGGCTCGGGCGTCTGCCGCTGGGCGGCCAGCTGACCCGGGGGCTCGAGGCCTCGCTCTCGGACCTCGCCTGCCGCCTGGTCGACGAGGCCCTGAAAGGCCTGAAGTCGGCGGAATTCTCCGCCCTGGTGGAGCACCTGGCCGAGAGCGGCTTCGATGCCTGGCTGCGCAGCGACCCGCAGACCGAGCGGATCACCGAGCAGGTGCTGGGGGACATGCTGGAGCTGCTCAAGGAGCAGATCGCGGTGAAGGGCTGGCAGCACCGCTATCAGTAGGCCAATAGGTGCCCTCAGCTGCGGCGGGCGGCTCGCCGAGGTCGAACTTTTTTCTACTCCAATAAGCGCTTATATTCCTCAGGGCTGGCAGGGTAAATCGCCTCGACCACCATCACGATCATGCCATCGATCACCAATGAACCGGGAGAACGGCCCTTGTCATCACCCACCCCACGCTATCCGCTGCACCGGCTCACCGGCCAGTTCCGGGAGCCGGCCAGGGAGGTGAGCTATCGTCGCGAGATCGCGCCCCGGGTGCGCCTCGAGTCTGGCGTGGCGATCTGTGTGGCGGCGCTGGTCTTCGGGATGTTCGCCATCTCCGACTACCACTACCTCGACGCCGGCATCGAGCTCACCCTGCTTCTCGCCATGCGCCTGGTAGTGGTAGTCGCCTGCCTGGCGCTGGCGGTCGCGATCGGGCGCCTCGGCGACTTCAGCCGCCGGCTGTGGCTGCACGCCCTGCCCCTGTGGATACTGGCGACGGGCATCATCCTGATCGCGCTCCTGCGCCCCGAGAGCCTCGCCACCCAGGTCACCGCGCTGGTGGTGGCCACCATCGCCTTCTACCTGCTGATACCCAACCTGCTGCCGGTGGTGGCCTTCGCCAGCCTCTACCTCAACCTGGGGTTCCTGGCCGCGGCGGTGGTGATGACCGACATCCCGGCCGTGGTGGTGCTGCGCATCGGGCTGCTGCTGGTGATGACCAACGCCGTGGGCTTCTTCGCCCTGCTGCGCCTGGAACGACTGCAGCGGACGCAGTTCGCCCTCCTGGAGGAAGAGCGTGTCCAGAACCGGCAGATGGCCGAGGAAATCGCTCACCGCAAGTCGCTGGAGGCCCAGCTGCGCCAGGTCGCCGAGCAGGATGCGCTGACCGGCCTGGACTCGCGCCGCCACTTCATGGCCCGCGCCGAGGCGCTGCTGCGCCGCGCGCGGCACGAGAAAGCCCCCTTCAGCCTGTTCATGATCGACGTGGACCACTTCAAGGCCATCAACGACACCTGGGGGCACAGCCAGGGCGACCGGGTGCTGGCGGCGATCGCGAAGACCTGCAAGCACTCGCTACGACCCCAGGACGTGGTCGGCCGGTTCGGCGGCGAGGAGTTCATCGTCGCCCTGCCGGACACCCACCCCAAGGACGCGCTGATGGTGGCGGAACGCCTGCAGCAGAAGGTCAGCGAGCTTGAGGTGATGGAATCGATGCCCGACCATCGCCTCACCGTCACCGTCGGCATCGCCGGAGGCGTCGACGAGGACGCCGACCTCGACGCCCTGATTCAGCAAGCCGATCGCGCCCTCTACGCCGGCAAGCACGCCGGCAGGAACCGGGTGGTGATGAGCCAGGATGGGAGTGGTGAGTAATGCGGGTGACTGGATTGGGAGAAACCAAAATCATACAATTATAAATAAATAAACAATTTTTATGCTTTTTTTAATTCCTCCTTTCAAGGTGACGCTTGAGTGCTTTCATCTGCCTATCATGATTTGTCATTCCGTCAATCATGACATTGGCTTCCCTTATATTATCCAAGCCATCCCCACTTACATAGGAGCACTCTACGACATTAGAAACTGGGGTTCCATAAACATTGGCATGCTCATACCTGATAAACCCAGAATAGATCATTGGACTTACCTTGCCTTTCTCCAAAGCTGACTCTAATGCATAACCAACAGGAATGCTAAATGTATCTTTGTATTCTTCCGATGACAAAGGTTTTGACATGTAATGCCTAAATCCAACCTTGCTATATGTAGAAGGGGATGAAAGAACTTCTTTTAGAGAGTTTTCGCATGCGGAAAAGAACTTCCTTTCATCGGTTGGCCAATAAAAAAACGCAGAAAAACCCACCGCCAAAAGAAAAAAAGCACTGGACATGCTAGCAATTTTTTTCATTTAAACCTTCCCTCCATGAAAATCCTATAGCTTCAATTACAAAAAAATATAGCCACCTCTTTTCTCCAAAGTTCAGGCAACTTATACAACCCATTTTCAATATATCAATTACTTTACACTCTATCTATACAACAAGAAAATCCCCCTAACTTCTCATGCCTACTTTGGGGTAAAAAGAGGTCACTCGCTGACTCTCCGGTAAAACACCACCCTCCCCTCAATCGCCTCTACACCCTCCCGGGACTGCTCATAACTCCATGCCACATCCTTGTGTTCGCCAAAGGAGAAGTAAGAGGCATCGCCCTTGAAGGGGCAGTGGGTGACGGTGTCGGAGGGTCGCAGCAGGTCCATGCGCACATCCTCGCGGGGGAGGTACTGCCGTGGCGGGTAGCTACGTTCGCGCAGTTCGATGGCGCGGGTGGTGTCGGCCAGCAGGGTGCCATCGATGACGACCCGCACCCGGCGGGAATGCGGGTGCAGCGTGATGCGCGGCTCAAAGGCCTCAATCATGGCGGTTCCCTGTGTGTTCTTTTCGTTTTCTGTTTACGGAGCGTAACAGTCAGGGAAGCCTCCGCCGACGGCAGATCGCTTACAACTAACGTCGAACCAGACACTTCATGGCCGGGCGAGCGCCCGGACATCGGGGCCGCTCATGATGACGCGGCGGCCTGCTCTTCCTCCTCCTCGAGGGGGTCCTCCAGGGGTTCGCCCTCCTCGTCCAGGAGTTGGCTGTCGTAGGCCGCCTGGAGGCCGGTGTCCTCCTCTGCGGCTTCCTCCTCTTCGGCCTGGGCGATGGCGCCCGGGTAGAAGGGCGAGAGCACGGCCACCAGGATGCCCAGCGCGGCGAACATGGCGAAGGCGTCGGCGTAGCCGAAGCCCTGCACCAGGGCGCCGACCACCGGCGAGCCGGTGGCCTGGCCCAGGGAGACCGCCATGAAGGGCAGCACCGGGCCGACGGAGAGGCGGCCGGGCAGCAGGCGGATGCCGGTCATCAGGTAGAGGCCGGTCAGGCTCATATAGGCCAGGCCGAAGACCAAGGCGGAGAAGGCCGTCAGCAGCGGCTGGTCGGGGCTCGCGGCGAGCAGCGCCAGGCTCGCGGAGAGCATCATCAGCATCAGCGCCTGGGTGATCGGCGGGTTGTTGCGATCGGCCAGGTCGGCCACCACGGCGCCGCCGAGGCCGGCGACGCCCACCGCCAGCCACAGCCAGGCGGTGGCGGTGGCCGGCAGGCCGCCCAGGGTCACCACCAGATCGGGGGCGAAGATCCAGTAGGCGGCGGAGACGAAGCCCATCACGAAGGCGAACAACGTGAGCCGGATCAGGCGTGACCAGGGCAGTTCGTTGAGCGGCGGCGGGTCCGCCGCATCCGACGGCACGATGCGCGTGACCGAGGGCAGTAAGAGCCAGGCGGCGATCACCCCGAGCACGGCCAGCACGGCGAAGGAGAGGTAGGCGATTCGCCAGGCGCCGACCATGAACAGCACCGTGGGCACCGCCACGATCACGCCGATGCTGGTGCCCGCGTTCATCACCGAGCTGACCCGCCCGTGCAGCGAGCGCCGCACCACCGCCTGCATGGCGGCGGTGAGCGCGGGCATCATCAGGCCGGTGCAGATGCCACAAGCGAACACCCCCGACGCGAGCATCATCGGGCCCGTGGCCCGGCTGATCAGCATGAGCCCGGCGACGCCGAAACCGCCGGAGAGTATCGCCGCGTAACGGGCGCCGAGGACGCGGGTGACGAGCGGCGCCACCGCGGTGGCCAACAGGAAGCTAATCAGCGGCAGCGAGCCGATGATGCCGATAACGTAGGAGGAGAGGCCCAGCTCGTCTCGGATCGGAGGGACGAAGAGACCGAAGGCGAAACGGGCGAGACCGTAGCTGATCGCGATCAGCCCGGCCCCGAGTATCGCGAACCCCGTGCTGGATAGCCTCATCATGCATCCTCCGCAAGAGCGCGTCGAAGTGGTGGGTCGTTGCCGGTGCCCGGTCGCCGACGTCGGGCAGAAAAGAGCGAGTCGGCACTCCCCCAGCGTGACGCAGCATGGCGATATCGACAAGGATGGCGGACGCTCCGGCGGCCTTGTCCCGCCGGTGGGGAGCTGTCATCGTCGAGAAGACCTTTCACCCCCAACAGGAGATGCCCGTGTACATCGCCATGAACCGCTTCCGGGTCAATCCCGAACGCACGGAGGAGTTCGAGCAGATCTGGCTGGAGCGCGAGACCCGCCTGCAGGGGCTGCCCGGCTTCGAGACCTTCCACATGCTGCGCGGACCGGAGCGCGAGGATCATGTGCTCTATGCTTCCCATACCGTGTGGCGCTCACGGGAGGACTTCGAGGCCTGGACCCACTCCGAGGCCTTCCGCAAGGCCCACGCCAGCGCCGGCCAGAGCAAGCGCGAGGGGCTCTACCTGGGCCCGCCGAGCTTCGAGGGATTCGAGGTCATCCAGACCGTCGACAACGAGGAGAGTGACGCATGAGCAATCGAGAAGCCTATGAGCAGAAGCTGCGCGCCAAGCTGGACGAGTGGCAGGCGGAGATCGACAAGCTGAAGGCCCAGGCCCGCGGCGCCGACGCCGATGCCCGCATCGAGCGGGAGAAGGAGGCCGAGCGCCTGGAGGAGAGGCGTGAGGAGGTGCGCCGGAAGCTGGAGGAGCTGCGCGAGTCCGGCGACGATGCCTGGGATGACATCCGCGCCGGGGCGGAGCGCGCCTGGGAGTCGATGAGCGACGCCTTCGAGAAGGCCCGCTCGCGCTTCAAGTGACTGCCCCGCCACCAAGTGACGTCACGGTTCACCCACGCGACGCCATGACGCGCCCCAGCTCCTGCCGATAGGCGGCCTCATGCTCGGCCGGGTCGGCGGGGAAGCGGCCGAGCGCCACCGCCAGGTCGAAGAAACCCTGCCGGGGCAGGTCGCCGCGGCGGCTGACCACCAGGGCGGCGATCATCGGTCGATCTGCGGCGACGTCCTCGCGCATCAGCGTCTCCAGGGCCTGGGCGACGCGCTGGATGGTGCGAGGCGGCGAAAGCCCCAGTGCCTCGGCGGCCTGCCGGTAGGTGATCGGCAGCGCCGCGTCTGGCAGCCCCATCAGCAGGTCCCGCAGGCGCGTGGCAATTCCCGCCTCGACCTGGCTCTCCATGCAAGACTCCTCCTCGAAATGGCTGCCATTCTCCGGCAGGTGGACCGGATGCGCTGTACCGAGTCTCCGCCGTGGCATACTCCCGAGCAAGTCCACCAGCGGATTTCCGAACCAGGAGACAGCCCATGCTCACCGGCCTGAGTGCCTTTCCATTGACGCCCATGAACGAGGATGCCATCGACGAGGCGGCATTCGTCCACCTGGTCGAGAGGCTGGTGGCTGCGGGTGTCGACTCCATCGGGGCGCTCGGCTCCACGGGCAGCTATGCCTACCTCGGCCACGCCGAACGCGCACGCATCGCCAGGCTGGCCGTGCAGAGTGCCGGCAATGTGCCGGTGATCGTGGGCATCAGTGCCCTGCGTACCCGCGATGTGCTGGCCCTGGCCGAGGACGCCGAAGCGGCGGGCGCCAGCGCGGTGCTGCTGGCACCGATGTCCTATCAGCCGCTGACCGACGCGGAGGTCTTCGGCCTCTATGAGGCCGTCACCACCCGGCTCTCGGTGCCGCTGTGCGTCTACGACAACCCCGGCACCACCCACTTCACCTTCAGCGACGAGCTGCATGGGCGCATCGCGGCACTGCCCAATGTCGCCTCCATCAAGATTCCGGGTGTACCCGCCGAGCCCGCGGCCGCTCGCGAGCGGGTCGAGCGGCTGCGCGCCCTGGTGCCGCCCGAGGTGACGATCGGCGTCAGTGGCGACGCCTTTGCCGCCACCGGGCTGAATGCCGGCTGCGAGGCCTGGTACTCGGTGATCGGCGGCCTCTTCCCCGAGGCCGCCCTGGCCATCACCCGCGCCGCCCGGGCCGGCGATGCCGAGGAGGCCCAACGCTTGTCGACTCGGCTCGAGCCACTGTGGGCACTGTTCCGACGGCACGGCGGCAGCCTGCGGGTGGTCGCCACCGCGGCTGAGCTGCTGGGGCTCGTCGGGTCGCCAACCCTGCCGCTGCCCCTGAAGACGCTTGAGGGAGAGAGCCGGCAGGCGCTGGCCGCCGTGCTGGAGGAGCTCGAGCTGGCGTAACCGGGCAGAGCGTGATCGGCGGTGATGGTCGGCATCGGTCCTTGATATGTCGGCTGGAGGCGTGTCTGCATGACGTCGCTTCCTTCGCATCAGCCTGAGCTGTACCTTGGGGGTCTTCTCTTCACATCGACTCACATCGACAGGATGACTGCCCCCATGCCGACGAGACACTCCACGCTACCCGACCCTCGCGTCTGGCGGTTCGCCCTTGTGCTGATCATGGCGGTGCTGCTGACGGGTTGCGGCGTCAACAACATCCCCACCTATGACGAACAGGTGAAGTCCACCTGGGCCCAGGTGGAGAACCAGTACCAGCGGCGCGCGGACCTGGTGCCCAACCTGGTCGAGACGGTCAAGGGGTTTGCCCGCCAGGAGCAGGAGACCCTGACCGCCGTGGTGGAGGCAAGGGCCAAGGCCACCTCGATCCAGATCGACGCCGAGTCGCTGGACGACCCGCAGAAGATGCGCCAGTTCGAGCAGGCCCAGCAGCAGCTGACCGGCGCGCTGAGCCGGCTGATGGCGGTATCGGAGCGCTATCCCGAGCTTAAATCGAACCAGAACTTCCTGGCCCTGCAGTCGCAACTGGAGGGCACCGAGAACCGCATCGCCGTGGCGCGGCGCGATTACATCACCGCGGTCGAGCGATACAACACCGAGATCCGCACCTTCCCCGGTCGCCTGTGGCACACCATCCTCTACAGCGACATGGCGCTGCGCGAGAGTTTCGAAGCCACGACCGAGAACGCGGACCAGGCCCCCCAGGTGGAGTTTGAATGAGCGATCTTCTGCGCATTCCGCTGCTGGCGCTGCTGCTGACGACGGCCGTCGGGCTTCAGGCCCAGGACGTTCAAGCCCAGGAGCTCGACTTTCCCGACCTGACCGGCCGCGTGGTAGACCAGGCCGAACTGCTGGACCCCACCACCGAGTCTCGCCTGAGCGCGCAGCTCGCGGCCCACGAGGAGGCCACCACCGAGCAGCTGGTGGTGGCCACCCTGTCCGAGCTTCAGGGCGTCCCCATCGAGGAGTATGGCTATCAGCTGGGGCGCCACTGGGGCATCGGCCAGGCCGAGGAGGACAACGGCGCCCTGCTGATCGTCGCGCCCAACGAGCGCAAGGTGCGCATCGAGGTCGGCTATGGCCTCGAGGGGCGCCTGACCGACGCCCAGTCCTCGGCGATCATCAACCAGACCCTGACGCCGGCCTTCCGCGAGGGTGACTATGCCCGCGGCATCAGCGAGGGCGTGGCGGCGATGATCCGGGTGCTGGGCGGCGAGCCCATGGATACCACCGCCACCGCCACCGCCAACGCCCCGCCCGGCGAGCAGGGCCCCAAGGGACCGGCATCGATCCTCTTCTTCGTGATGTTCGTGATCGTCATGAGCCTGGTGCGCGGTGGTCGCGGCGGCCTGCTGGCCGGCATGCTGCTGGGCGGTGCACTGGGCGGCGGCTCCCGCGGTGGCGGCGGCTTCGGCGGCGGGGGTGGTTTCGGCGGCGGTGGCGGCGGCTTCGGTGGCGGCGGTGCATCCGGCGGCTGGTAAGCAGCGCCCTACCGAGCCGCCCCCTTCCGGTGGCGACACCGACATGACATTCAGGATTCGGAGATCACGACCCCCATGGCCTTATTGAGCGAAGACGAGCAGCGCCAGGTAGCCGAGGCGATCAATCGGGTCGAGCGCGATACCGATGCCGAGCTGGTCACCGTGCTGGCACCGCGGGCGGACAACTACGCCTATATCCCGCTGCTCTGGGCGGGCCTGCTGGCCCTGGTGGTGCCCGGTGCGATCAACTACTTTCCCGGCTGGTTCTCGGCCTGGGAACTGACGCTGGTGCAATGGGCGACCTTCATCGTGCTGGGCCTGGTGTTCCGCCGCCCCGCCATCACCACCCGGCTGATCCCGCGAGGGGTGCGCCACTGGCGAGCGGCCAACCTGGCCCGGCGGCAGTTCCTGGAACAGGAGCTTCACCATACCGAAGGGGGAACGGGGATGCTGATCTTCGTCTCCGAGGCCGAGCGCTATGTGGAGATCCTGGTCGACCGGGGCATCTCGGCGCGCATCGGCGACGAGACCTGGCAGTCCATCGTTGAGGCCTTCACCCAGCGGGTGAAGGAAGGCGAGACCCTGCAGGGCTTCCTCGAGTGCATCGACGCCTGCGGCGAGCATCTCAAGGAGCAGGTGCCGGCCACCCACGAGCGCAACGAGCTGCCCAACCACCTGATCGTGCTGGACTGACCGATGCGAGGAACCGGCATGACACCAGACCACATGAGATCGGGACATCGCGGCGCGGGACTGGCCTTCAAGGTGGCACTGGTCGGGGGCATCCTGGCCCTGCTGGCGGCGCTGTCCATGGCCGGGGCGGGGCCGGCCTATCGCACCGGGCTGCTCACCCTGGGGGATGCCTTCAGCCTGCTACGCTACGGTGCCTTCGTCGCCCTCGGCGCCGCCGGTCTGGGCCTGGTGGGGTTGATCATCGCCGCCTTCACCCGCCGCGCCCGGCCGGCGCTGCTCGGCGGCCTGGTGATCCTGGCGGGGCTGGGGCTGGTCGCGATGCCCTGGATGCAGCTGCAGCAGGCCCGGGCGGTGCCCCCCATCCACGACATCACCACCGACATGCAGGACCCGCCCGCCTTCGAGGCCCTGGTCGCGCCCCGGGAGGCCGCGCCCAATGCCGTGGACTACCCCGGCGAGGCGACCGCCCGCCAGCAGCGCGAGGCCTACCCGGACATCCAGCCGCTGGTACTCGCTGAGCCCCTCGACGTAGTGATGGCCGCCGCCGCGGCCGAGGCGCGCGAAGCCGGCTGGGAGATCGCCGTGGCGGGCGACGCCAGGCTGGAGGCCACCGCTACAACCCTCTGGTTCGGCTTCAAGGACGATGTGGTGATCCGCCTGACCGAGATGCCGGACGGCATTCGGGTCGACATGCGCTCTGCCTCGCGGCTCGGCGCCAGCGACGTGGGCACCAACGCCGCGCGTATCCGGGCCTTCATGGAGGCCCTGGCGCAGCGGCTGGAATAGGGCTCGGCGACTCCCCCCGACGGAGATCAGCGTGTGGCGCAGAGCCCCTTCCAGTCCTCGAGGTCGAGCTCGGGCTTCTCGGCGCGGAAGCGGGCGTAGAGCTCGATGCCGCGCGGATCCTCGAGGATATCCACGCGCACGCCCCTGGCCTTGAGCAGCGGCTCGGTGCCCGAGGCGTTGGTGACATCGCCCACCACCACCCGGGAGAAGCCGCGCATGGTCAGCAGCGTGGCGCAGATCTCGCAGGGGCTCAGCGAGGTGAACAGCGTGGTGCGGCTGAAGTCGATGCGCCCGGCATCGCGGATAGCCGAGGTCTCGCCGTGGTGGTAGGGGTGATTCTCCTGCACCAGGGTGTTATGGCCCTTGCCGACGATGCGCCGGGTGGCGTTGTCGATGATCAGCGCGCCGATGGGGCAGCCGCCCTCATCGAAGCTCTTCTGCGCCAGCAGCACGGCGATGCGCATGAAGTCGGCATCGGTGAGCCGGCGGGCGAAGTCATCATCCATCAGCACCGGCAGGCTGGCGGTGGGCATATGGGCGATGGCGGCCAGCGCCGCCTGGGTCACATCCGAGCGTGCATCGAGCAGCGTTTCCATGAGGGCTCCAGCGATTGGTGACGCTGCCAAGATGCGCGGCCCGGGTACCTTGCGTCAACCACGCCCCGGCCGGCTATGCTGGGCGCCCGACCATACATTAGAGAGAGATCACGATGTTGGAAGGCACCACCGTCATGGCGGGCCAGTTCTTCGGCCTGGTCGCCCTGCTGCTGTGCCTCCTGGCCTTCGCCAGCAAGCGCGACGAGCGCCTGCTGGTGTTGCTGATCTCGGCCAACGTGGCCTTCGCCCTGCAGTTCCTGTTCCTGGAGAGCTGGACCGCGGCGGCGCTGAGCCTGCTGGTGATCGTGCGCATCGCCCTGGCTCGCCGCTACCCGGGCAGCACCAGGGTGATGGCCGGGGTGCTGGTCGCCAGCGGCGTGGCGGCGCTGGCGACCTGGCAGGGCTGGGCGGATCTGCCCGCGCTGGTGGCCATGGTGCTGGGCACGGTGGGCATGTTCCTGCTGCGCGGCATCCCCATGCGCGTGATGCTGGGCCTGGCGGCGGTGGCCTGGCTGCTCAGCCACCTGCTGGCGGGCGCCGTGGGCGGCTCGCTGGCCGAGGCGCTGGTGGTGGTCACCAACGCCATCACCATCTGGCGCCTGTGGCGGGCCAGGCGGCGCTACCCCGAGGCGTTCGAGGGCAGCGACGCCTGAACCGGGGCGCCAGCCTCACACTGCCGGATCACTTCATCTCGAAGCCACGCTTGACCAGGAACTCGCGCATGTGGGGGCGCAGCTTGGTGTCGAACAGCGGGGTCAGGTTCTGCGACCAGGTGGTGTCCTTGGGGCCACCCTTCCGGGACTGGTAGTAGGCGTGCATGGCGTCGTCATAGGCCGCCACCAGCTCGCTGTCGTCGTGGTAGCTGTCCTCCTTGAGGATCGCCTCCACCGGCAGGCGCGGCTTCACGTCGGGGTCGTGGGCCGGATAGCCCAGGCACATGCCGAACACCGGGTAGACGTGATCCGGCAGGCCCAGCAGATCGCTGATCTGCTGGGGGTTGTTGCGAATGCCGCCGATGTAGCAGATGCCCAGCCCTTCCGATTCGGCGGCAACGGCCACGTTCTGGGCCATCAGCGCGGTATCCACGCTGGCCACCAGCAGCTGCTCGGTCATGCCGCGCACCACCCGCGCACCGGTGCGCTCGGCCGCCTCGGTGGGGCGCTTCATGTCGGCACAGAACACCAGGAAGGCGCCGCAGGTGGCGATATAGCGCTGACCGCCGGCCAGTTCGGCGATCGCCTCGCGGTTCTCGGGCTTCTTCACATGGATGATGCTGTAGGCCTGCACATGGCTGGAGGTGGCGGCGGCCTGGCCGGCGCTGACCAGCTCCTCCAGCAGCGCCCGGGAGACCGGCTGGTCGGTGAACTTGCGCACGGAGCGGTGGGACTTGAGCAGTTCGATGGTGGGATTCATGGGACCTCGCTCGGTTGGTGTCACATCGACTCGGGTGTAGCCCTTAACAGGCTCATTGTTCCATGTCGCGCCCTCCCCTTGCACCGCCTTTTGCCACGCGGCTCCTGGTTCATGGCACTTTTCAGCACCGCCGTCGCTGGGTAGTGTGGAGAGCCGCCCGGCCATGCCACCCCCTGCCCCACCCTCCGAGGCCTTACATGAAACGCATCCTGCTCGTCGACAACGGCTCCCTGCGCCCCCAGGCCACGCTCAACCTGCGCCGCCTGGCCAGGGCCCTGGCCCAGGCCACCGGGGAGCCGGTGGAGGCCGCCTCGCTGCTCCACTCCCACAAGATCCCCGCCGAGCAGCTGGAAGGCGAGAAGGCGGTGACGCTGGGCCCGCTGGCCGAGCGCCTGGCGGCACAGGGCGTGACCGAGCTGCTCATCGTGCCCTTCTTCTTCGGCCCCAGCCAGGCGCTGACCGGCTACTTGCCGGAGCGCCTGGCGGAGGTACAGGCGAAGCACCCGCGGCTCGCCATCAGGGTGGCGGCGCCGCTGGTGGACTCCCTCGCGGGGCTCGACCTGCGCCTGGCGCGGCTGCTGGCCGACAATGTCCGCGCGGCCATGGCGCGCGGGGACAGGAGCGAGAGGCACAGGCCGACGGTAGTGCTGGTCGACCATGGCAGCCCGATCCCCGAGGTCGCCGCGGTGCGCAACTATGTGACCGGGCAGCTCGGGGCGTTGCTGAGTGAAGAGGCCGGTTGCGTCACCTTCGCCTCCATGGAGCGGCGCGATGGCGACCAGTATCGCTTCAACGAGCCGCTGCTGGCCGACCTGCTGGCCTCGCGGGCGCTGGCCGGGCGCGAGGTGATCCTGGCCATGCTGTTCCTCTCCCCCGGCCGCCACGCCGGCGAGGGCGGCGACATCGCCGAGATCTGCGAGCAGGCCATGGCGGCGTCACCGGGGCTCACCGTCACCACCACGCGACTGGTGGGCGAGCACGAGGGCATCCTTGCAATTCTCGCCAGCCGCGTGGCCCAGGGGCTGGCAGGCGAGTCGCTGCTGCTGACGCTGCCGGCGCGAGGCTGACCGCTTGAGACCGAGCGCCGGACGATGCCGGATAAAAGCCTGTATCCTGAGGCCAGCCATCACAACGACAAAAAATCCGTCATCGGGGTGCCCAGGGGCCACCCCGACGAGAGTATCCATCGCAGACAGAACCCCGGAGGACCCATGGGCTGCGCGAGAGTTGCCGGACATTGCCAACGCTGCGAGGGGGAGCTGCCCTTCGATATCACCATGGCCTTTCAGCCTATCGTGGATCTGGACCGGCGCGAGATCCACGCCTACGAGGCGCTGGTACGCGGGCCCCGGGGCGAATCCGCCTACGAGGTGCTGTCCAAGGTGACCGATGACCTGCTGTATCGCTTCGACCAGGCCTGTCGCGTCAAGGCCATCGAGCAGGCCAGCCGGCTGGGGATGCAGGAGTCGCTCTCCATCAACTTCCTGCCCAATGCCGTGTATGAGCCCGAAGCGTGCATCCAGGCCACGCTGGAGGCCTCGCGGCGCGTGGGTTGGCCGCCGGAGAAGCTGGTCTTCGAAGTGGTCGAGTCGGAGCAGATCACCGACCGGGAGCATCTCCACGATATCGTCACCGCCTACCGGCGCATGGGCTTCCGGGTCGCCCTGGATGACTTCGGCACCGGGTACGCCAACCTCGACCTGCTCACCGAGCTTACCCCGGACAAGCTGAAGCTGGACCGGCAGCTGATCCAGGGCTGCCATCACGACCCGCGCCGCCAGGCGCTGATCGATGGCATGGTGGCGATGGCCCGCCGACTCGGCATCCTCCTGATCGCCGAGGGCGTAGAGGAAGCCGGCGAAGCCCGCTGGCTCCACCGGGCCGGCATTCCCCTGCAGCAGGGCTACTTCTTCGCCCGCCCGGCCGTCGATGCCCTGAGTGCCGACCTGGCGCCGGCCTTCGCCGCCGTCCTCGATGTTTCCCCCTCCAGGAGAGCCCACTCATGACGCTGCCACCGGAGCGTTTCGACAACATGGCGCGGGTGATCCACGCCGCGCCCATCGGCATCTGCGTGACCGACGCGGAAGGCCGCTTCGAGATGGTCAATCCGGCCTACTGCGAGTTCTACGGCTACCGCGAGGAGGAGCTACTCGGCCGCCACTTCACGCTGATGGTGCCCGAGGCGAACCGGACGATCCTCCACGAGCTCCACGAACGCTTCATCGCCGGCGAGGACGACGAGGAGTTGGCCCAGGAGTGGGAGGTACACGGCAAGGATGGCGAGTTGCGCAATATCCTGGCCCGGGCGGCGCGCATCATCGACGCCGATGGGGCAGTGAAGAAGGTAACCTTCGTGGTCGACATCACTGAGCGCAAGGGGATGGAGCAGCGCCTCGAGTTCCTGGCCCGCCACGACGAGCTTACCGGGCTGCTCAACCGCCGTGCCGGCCTGGCGCTGCTGGAGGAGGAGATCGCGCGCAGCCAGCGCTACGCCACCCCGCTCTGCGTGGCGACCTGCGACCTGGACCACTTCAAGCGCGTCAACGACCGTCACGGCCACGCCGCCGGTGACGCCGTGCTGCGCGAGGCGGCCTCGCGCATGCGCTCGACCCTGCGCCAGCACGACCATCTGGTGCGCATGGGCGGCGAGGAGTTCATGGTGGTCCTGCCCGGCATCGCCAGGTACGAGGGGTGGCGAGCCATGGAGCGGCTGCGGCTGCGGCTCGCCGCCACGCCCCTGGAAGAGCCCCCGCTGACACTGACCCTCTCGGCGGGAGTGACCGAGTTCACCGCCGGCGAGAGTGCCGATGCGGTGATGGAGCGCGCCGACCAGGCCCTCTATCGCGCCAAGCGCGAGGGGCGCAATCGGGTACTGGAGGACGAACTCCCGGCCATGGGCAAGGCGACCTGATCCCGGTAGCATGGCCTCCCGCCCACTCCATCACCCGCGAGGATGCAACGTGAAGCCCGAGGACCTCCTGACGCTGGTGAGGATGCGCATGCCCTTCGGCAAGTACCAGGGCCGGCTGCTCGCCGACCTGCCGGGCCCCTACCTGGCGTGGTTCGCCCGCGAGGGCTTTCCCGACAGCGAGCTGGGCCGCCTGCTCGCACTGATGCACGAGATCGACCACAACGGCCTGGGCGACCTGCTCGAGCCGTTGCGGCGTTCCTGACTTCCGGAATACCTGATGCTGAAAATTTCCAACAGCGTGGAGCTAGGCGACTGGGAGATCGAGCTGAACCCGATCCGCGCCCAGGGCGCCGGCGGCCAGAACGTCAACAAGGTGGCCAGCGCCATCCACCTGCGCTTCGATATCCAGCGCTCCAGCCTGCCGCCCTTCTACAAGGAGCGGCTGCTGAGCCTTGGCGACCAGCGCATCACCCAGGACGGCGTGGTGATCATCAAGGCCCAGCGCTTTCGCACCCAGGAACAGAACCGCGAGGATGCCCTGACGCGGCTGCGCGAACTGATCCGCGAGGCGGTGAAACAGCGCAAGGTACGCAAGCCCACCCGGCCGACCCGAGGTTCCCAGCGCCGTCGGGTCGATTCCAAGACCCGCAAGGGCAAGACCAAGGCCCTTCGCGGCAAGGTGACCCCATGAGGGATATGCGCAGCGAACGCCCGGCCTCGCCCTGCGTCCGGGTATGCCGCGTGCTCCCCGCGGACAGCCTCTGCGAGGGGTGCGGGCGCACCCTCGACGAGATCGCCACCTGGGCGCGCCTGGACGAGGACGGCCGCGAGGCCATATGGCAACGCCTGGAGGCCGAGGGCTGGCCGGTCACCGGCGACGCCCCCGCCTGAACCGCCGGCCCCCTCAGTGCCGCTTGACGCGTTGGATCCGCCAGGCCAGCACGCCGATGATTCCCAGTCCCAGCGGGGCCAGCACCGCCGCGGCCAACGCCGGCACGATGGTTACCCCCAGCGCCGCCAGGCTCTGCAGGCCGAGCTTGAAGAGGCTGAACAAGTAGTAGCTGATCACGATGATCGACAGCCCCTCTACCGCCTTCTGGATCTTCAGCTGGCTGCTGGTGCGCTCGTTGAGGCTCGCCAGCATCTCGGCGCTCTGCTCCTCGATCTCCACCTGGGCCCGGGTCCGCAGCAGGTCGTTGAGCCGGGCCACGCTCTCGGCGAGGTCCTGCTGGCGACGGTGGATCGAGGCGCAGAAATGCACCGTGGGCCGGAAGCGGCGCAGGATGAAAGTGCCCAGCCGCGGGCTCTCGCCGACCCGGCTCTCGCGCAGCTCCTCGATGCGGGTGAAGACGATTCGCGCATACGCCTCGGTGGCGCTGAAGCGCCGGCGCGAGCGCGCCCCGCTGCGTTCCAGCCGCGCCGAGAGCTCGGAGATCGCCCCCAGCAACGGCCGCGAGCTATCCGCCTGACGCTCGGCGTTGCGCTCGGAGAGCTCGCCGAGCTCGAGCTCATGCGCCAGCAGCTCGCGCTCCAGCTCCTTGGCCAGCGGCAGCGCCAGGCTGGCCATCATGCGGTAGGTCTCTATCTCCAGCAGGCGGCGTGTCATGCGGCCCAGCCGGAAGGCATCCAGCCCCTGGTTGATCAACAGCAGGCGGTTGACGCCATCGGCGCTCAGCCGGAAATCGCTCCACACGATGGCATCGCCATCCCCCACCCGCGAGCCGGAAGGGTCGCGAAAGCCGTAGTCGGCCGGCCTGCCGGCCCAGCGATGGGCGGACTCCACCAGGACCTGGGTGGCACTGATCAGTTGGGTACGATGTGGGCCCACCAGCGCGTCGAGCAGCGCCGGAGGCGCCGGCCAGGCCTCTTCTTCCGGCGTCCGCGGTACCAGCAGCGTGAGGGTCAGGAACTCTGTGTGACGCTCCCACTTCAGGGTCAGGCCCTCGACCTCGAGGATCTGCTGGACCGCCTCACGGTCCAGCGGCGTGCCGCTCAGCTCACCCAGCCGCGCCAGCACGGCCTCGCAGGCGCCGGCCTCGTCGAGCAGGGCATAGTGGTGAAGGGTGGCTGGCTCATCGAAGTAGATCGAGGGCCGGGCGTGCAGCTCGTTGTGCAGTCGCTCGCGCTGTGGGTGCATGGTCGTGTCTCGAAAGGGGAAGCCCTCGAGACTAAGACCGCGGGCGGCTGCCGCCAAGTGCCTGCGTCAACTCGCCCCGTCCGGACTCAGAGCCAGCGAATGCGTCGGAACAGCCAGATCAGCCCGACGGAAATCGCCAGCATCACACCGAGCAGCACGAAGTAGCCGTAGCGATAGCCGAGCTCGGGCATATGCGCGAAGTTCATCCCGTAGATGCCGGCCAGGAAGGTCAGCGGCACGAAGATGGCGGTGATCACCGTGAGCAGGCGCATGGTGATATTGAGCTGGTGCGAGGAGAGCGAGATATAGCCGTCGATCAGGTCGCCACAGATGTCGTAATACATCTGGGTCAGGCTGTGCAGGCGCTCGAAGCGCTCGTGGACGTCATTGATGGCATGCAGAGTCTCGTCGACGTCCCGCGGCAGGTGGGCGTAGTCGTAGGCGGTGAGCTCCTGGGTGATGCCCACGTGGTAGTTGAACACCCGGCGCATCTTGACCAGCCGCGAGCGATAGCCGATGAGCAGGCGCATCAGGGCGTCGTCGCCGCCCTCGATCAGGCCATCCTCGAGGTCGCTCAGCTGATTCTCGAACTGCAGCAGGCTGTCCAGGTAGAAGCCGGCCGAGAGATACATGGCCCTGAGTGCCACATGCTCCGGCGAGCGTCGCAGCAAGCGCTCGCCCTCGGCGCCGTAGAGGCGGTCGAGGCTCAGCGCCGTATCGGGATGCAGGCTGATCAGGAAGCGCTCGCCGACGAAGAAGGCGACCCGCTGGGGCACAAAGTTCAGCTCGGCATCGAAGGAGCCGATCCCCCGGTAGATGATCAGCGTATGGCCCTCGAACTCCTCGATCTTGGGCGGGTGGCGGTCGCGATGAGCATCGTCGATGGCCAGCGGGTGGCAGGCGAAGGCCTCCAGCAGCTCGCGTTCGCGAGCCTGTGGCTCAGCTTGCAGGTCCAGCCACAGGTAGCTGTCCTGACTCTCCTGCCAGCGCTCGACCAGTGAGGCATCGCCATGGATGGCGCTGCCGTCGTCCTCAACCAGTATCGCTCGAATCATTGCCCTGGCCCCATGCCGATCGCAGTTCGACTCAGATTGACAGGCTCAGGCCTCGTAGGCGGCCTTGAGGCGATAGAACTCGGTGACGATCTCGTCCATGGCTTCGGGGTCATAATCGCACAGGCCACTGACCACCAGCTTCTTGGAGCCGGTGCCCACCGGCTTGCCACCCGACTGGATGCGGAACTCGAGCAGGGTATCACCGCGCTTGCCGTTGACCTCCAGGGAGGAATCGAGCAGTTCCAGCTCGGGGGAGAGGCCCTCGAGACGCTCCAGGCAGAACCCCATGCTGTCGTAGATCACCAGCGGCCTGCGGGGGTTGAACATCACGCCCTTCTCTTCCATCAGGGGCTTGAGGTAGTGCGGAAAGTTCTTGCCCGAGAAGGAGACATAGCAACGCGTGAAGGCCTCCACCACCCCCTCGTCGCGAGTCGCCTCGCCACCGCGAGAGACCTCCAGGTAGCACTTGCCGGCATCGTCGCAGACGCGAATCAGCCCGTCGGCATGCTCCTGGAACCACAGCGGGGTGCCATCACCCACCATGCTGAGAAAGCGAAACTCCATGCGCTGGGAGAGACCGAAGCGCGCCAGCACCAGGGCGAACAGCAGGTCACCGGGCACGCAGAAACGCCGCGCATCGGGATTGTGGATAGGGTTGTAGTCGCCGGCGACTCCCTTGGCGAAACGGCTGGCCTGCTCCGCGGAGATGATGATGCGATCCCCTGCCAGCGTATGAAATTCATCGAGAAACATGCGTGACTTGCCTGCGTCGTTGGCGATCCGAAAACGGCCGGCGTCTGCCGGAGCGCTGATGATGCCACAAAACGTCCTTCGGGGGAGCCGGGGGGCCCCTGCCCGCCTTGCTACTCCTTTGGTGGTAAGGCTTTGCGCCTATATTGCGGTGCACTAGCGGTGGTAGAATAGGCGCGCTTTCGCACCCTTCCCATGAACCCTGTTTTCGGGACTCAACGCCATGCCATCCTTCGGATACCCAACCCTACGGCCCCGGCACACCGCCTGGTGGTCGGGATGCCTCGTGCTTGTCTGCCTGCTGTTCAGCCCCACGGCCTTCGCCGTGACGGGCGAGCTGAATCTTACCAACTCCGTGGTCGGCCTTTTCGCCGTGAGTATCTTCGTCCTCGCCTATGCGCTCGTCATGGGCGAGGAGAAGCTGCACATGCGCAAGTCCAAGCCGGTGCTGGTCGCCGCCGGCATCATCTGGGCGCTGATCGGCTGGGTCTATGTGCAGGCCGGTATGCCCAACGAGGCCGAGCACGCCTTCCGCGAGACCCTGCTCGAGTTTACCGAGCTGATGCTCTTCCTGCTGGTAGCGATGACCTACATCAACGCCCTGGAGGAGCGCCGCGCCTTCGATGTGTTGCGCAGCTGGATGGTGCGCAAGGGCTTCACCTACCGCCAGCTGTTCTGGATCACCGGCGGTCTGGCCTTCGTGATCTCGCCCATCGCCGACAACCTGACCACCGCGCTGCTGATGTGCGCGGTAGTGACCAAGGTCGCCGAGGGCGACAAGCGTTTCATCAACCTGGCCTGCGTCAACATCGTGGTGGCGGCCAACGCCGGCGGTGCCTTCAGTCCCTTCGGTGATATCACCACCCTGATGGTGTGGCAGGCCGGCATGATCCAGTTCCAGGAGTTCTTCGTGCTGCTGGGGCCGTCGCTGGTCAACTTCCTGATCCCGGCGGTGGCGATGACCTTCTTCATCAAGAACCGCAAGCCGGACAGCATGGAAGAAGAGGTGTGGCTCAAGCGTGGTGCACGACGCATCATCTTCCTCTTCCTGCTCACCGTGGCCACCGCCGTGGCCTGCCATACCTTCCTGCACCTGCCGCCGGTTCTGGGCATGATGACGGGTCTGGGCTACCTGCAGTTCTTCGGCTACTACCTGCGCCGCACCCTGCCGCGCTCGCTGGAGAAGAAGCGCACCCGCTACGCCCGTCGCGGCGACGACAAGAAGCTGGCCCAGCTGGGTAGCGTGGTGCCCTTCGACGTATTCAACCGTGTGGCACGGGCCGAGTGGGACACCCTGCTGTTCTTCTACGGGGTGGTAATGTGTGTGGGCGGCCTGGGCTACATGGGCTACCTGGCGATGCTCTCCGAGGCGCTCTACACCGGCTGGGGAGCCACCTATGCCAACATCGCCCTGGGCCTGATCTCGGCGGTGGTCGACAACATCCCGGTGATGTTCGCGGTGCTGACCATGGAGCCCGACATGTCCCACGGCCATTGGTTGCTGATCACCCTCACCGCCGGTGTCGGCGGCAGCCTGCTCTCCATCGGCTCCGCCGCCGGCGTCGCACTGATGGGCCAGGCCCGTGGCAACTATACCTTCATGGGCCACCTGCGCTGGGCCCCGGTGATCGCCCTGGGCTACGTCGCCAGTATCGTCACTCACCTGTGGCTCAATGCCGGGACGTTCCAGGTCTTCGGCTGAGTCGACTCGTCCGGCGGCAACGCCGCCGGGCAGTCCCCGTTGAAGCGGCAGCTTTACATTCCCTTCCCTTCATGTAGCTTATGAGCAGATGCCCGTCACGGCACACCGCTGCGTGTCGGCGCAAGGCCTGCACCCGTGACACCACCCAGGGAAGCCGATACGCCATGACGACACGCCGCCACCCCGCCTCGCTGCCATCGCGCGACATATCTCTGCTCGAGGTCGAGACATGGCGTGGCTGAGAGCCGCCCTGCTGCTCTGGCTGCTACCCCTGTTGGGTGGCCATGCCGCTGCCGAGGAGCGGGCCGTGCTGTTGGTGGCTCATGCCGACGTCACCACCCAACGCCTCACGCGAGACACCACTCGGGCCATCTTCGCCATGCGCCAGCGTACCTGGCCGGATGGCCAGGCCGCCCGGGTATTCGTGCTGCCCAACGACCACCCGGTGCATGAGCGCTTCGTCAAGGAGCGCCTGACCGTCTATCCCCATCAACTGCAGCTGGCATGGGACCGCATGGTCTTCTCCGGCACCGGCCAGGCGCCGGACCGCGTGAGACACCAGGCCGAGATGCTCGAGCGCATCGCCACCACCCCCGGCGCAATGGGCTATCTGGAAAGGGAGTACCTGGATGACCGTATCCAAGTCATTTCAATGGATTGAAGGGCACCGCCCCCTGATCCTGACGACCATGCTGGCGAGCCTGCTGTCGGGACCGGCACTCGCCAGCGAGAAGGTGCTGGATACGCTGCAGATGCACGGCTTCCTCAGCCAGGCGCTGGTGATCACCGATGACAACAACTTCTTCGGCCCCAGCAGCGAGGACGGTGGCAGCCTGAAGTACACCGAGATCGGGGCCAATGTGTCCCTTCGCCCCCACGAGAACGTGCTGGTGGCAGCCCAGGTGCTCAGCCGACGGGCTGGCGGAGATGGCGACGATGCGAAACCAGTTCTGGATTATGGGGTTATCGACTATCAGATGGTATCCAACCAGGACAGAACCTTCGGCATTCAATTGGGGCGCAGTAAAAACCCTTTCGGCTTTTACAACCAGACCCGTGATGTTGCCTTCACGCGACCCAGCATCCTGCTGCCCCAGTCGATCTATTTTGACAGAACGCGCTCGCTGGCACTCTCGGGAGACGGTATTGCCGCCTACATGGAAGAACGCATCCCTTCCGGCACCTTGAGGGCCCAGCTTGGCTTTGGTGTGCCACAAGCGGGAGATGATCTGAGCAGCACCCTGAGGCTCGACACGGTTCCCGGCTCACTGGATCCACGCGCCTCTGCCATCGGCCAGATCAAGTATGAACATCAGGGAGGCCGCTTCGTCGCAGCGGTCAGTGCAGCCGACGCCAATGCACGTTTCGAGTCAGGCTCGCCGCTCTTGAGCAATGGCGACTTCTATTTTCGCCCCTGGATAGTATCGTTGCAGTACAACGAAGAGAACTGGAGCCTTACGGCCGAGTACGCTTGGCGCAACTCCGGGTTGGAAAACTTCGATAATGACAACGTCAACTTCGATGTTACCGGTGAAAGCTGGTATGTGCAGTATGCCCGGCGCTTCAATGAAAGCTGGCAATGGCTGCTGCGCTACGACAGCCTGACCAGCAACCGTGACGATCGCGACGGCAAGGCCTTCGAGGCCAGCGGCGCCGGCCCCGCCCACAGCCAGTACGCCGATGACATCACACTGGGCCTGCAGTGGAACGCGAATCCCCGACTGATGCTGGCGGCCGAGTATCACCATGTCGACGGGACAGGGTGGCTGCCGATCCAGGACAACCCCGATCCCTCTGAGACCCAGCGACGCTGGAACATGCTCCTCTTTCAACTCTCCTTGCGTTTCTGATAGCCCTGAATTGAAAGGGAAATAATGACTCAATGAGCCCTTCCAGCCGATCCGCACCCCGCCAACGCCTCAGCCTGACCTGGCGCGTCATCGCCCTGAGCAGCCTGTTGGTACTGGGCCTGGTGCTGGCCTTCTCCTGGGTCGGCCACGCCAACTTGACCCGCCAGTTCGAGGAGAGCCGCAACGAGAGCGCACTCCGTCAGGCCGGCGAGATGCATCTGGCCCTTCAACGCTCAGAGGAGAGCGTTCGCCAGCTCGCTTCACTGGTGGCCTCGACCCAGGGCCTGGGCGCGGCCCTGCCGGACCACGAGGGTGAAGCGCTACTGGAGACCCTCGGGCCACAGTGGCCCACGCTACAGCTGGAGTCCGGGGTCGAGGAGATCCTGATCTTCAATGCCAGCGGTGAACAGGTTGCCGAATGGGGGGCACCCCAGTCAGGGAATGGACGCCCGGTACAGCGCTGGGTTCGCCAGGTCATCGAATCCGAGACACCGCTCACCGCCCTGCGCTGCTCCAGCGACTGCCGGCAGTATGCCGCCGTACCGGTGCTGGTCGAGGGTCGAAGCACCGGGGTGGTGATCCTGTCGCGCTCGCTGGCCGATGTCATGCGCCAGGCACATCAGATGGCCAAGGGTGACGTAGGGCTCCTGGTAACCGGAGAAATGCAGAGCAGCGAGCTTCTTGTAGAGCGGAGACTCTCCGACTGGTACGGGCAACTGATCGCCCTGACCGGGCAAAACGAGAGCCTGCCGGCACTGCACCAGGCATCCCGCGAGACCAGCCTCAGCGCCCTCACCGAGCGCCCCTACCGCTTTCGCCACGCGGCTCGCGATATCGAAGTGAGTGCGGTACGCATGGACGAGGACGGCGACCGGCGCAGCACCGGTTATGTGCTCTTCACCAACGATATCACCGACCAGATACATGCTATCCGCCAGGATACCCGCACCCTGGTGATGATCGGCATCGGCGGCTGGGTAGCCGCGGAGCTGCTTCTGCTGGCCATCCTGCTCAGTCCCATGGCCCGGTTGCGGCGCATCTCGGGGATACTGCCTAGCCTGGCCCAGGGGGAATTCGACAGGGCTCGGGCGGCCATCCCACATCCCAATAACCGACTATCGGATGAGATCGATATCCTGGAAGGATCGACCCTGCGCCTGGCCAACCAGCTGGAAACCCTGGAAGGCGAAGTCAGGTCGCGAGGGGAGCAGCTGGCCCAGCGAGTGGATGAGCTGGCACACGAGCGCGACTTCATCGGCAGCCTGCTGGATACGGCGCGCGTGTTCATCGTGACCCAGGATCCGGATGGCCGGATCACGCTGGTCAACGACTATGCGCTATCGGTGATGGGGGTGAGCGAGACCTTGCTGCTCAAACGCCTCTTCGACGACGTCTTCGGCGGCCAACGCCAGTCGCTGGCCGGCAGCGATGGCAGGGGGCAAGAGGAGCGCCAGCTGGCGACCGCCGACGGCAAGCGGCACACCATCGCCTGGTACCACGCCTCGCTTCCCGGGAACCCCGGGGAGCCCAATGGCCGCATCTCCGTCGGCCTGGACATCACCGAGCGCAAGGCCGCCGAGGCGCGCCTGACATGGCTCGCCGAGTGTGACCCCCTGACAGGGCTCTACAACCGCCGCTATCTCAAGGAGGCCCTCGATGGTGCCATGGAGCAGGGGCACTCCGGCGCCCTGCTGCTGCTGGACCTGGACCAGTTCAAGGACGTCAACGAGCTCAGCGGGCACCAGGCCGGGGACCAGCTGCTGCGCAAGGTGGCCGCTGTGCTGGGCGAGGAGCTGGGGCACCGCGGCACCCTGGCACGCCTGGGCGGCGACGAGTTCGCCCTGCTGCTGCATAGCGCCAGCGAGACCCTGGCGACCCGCATCGCCCAGCAGGTCAACCAGATCCTTGCATCGGTAGTCCTCGACGTCGGAGATCGCCGACACCGAGCAGGCGCCAGCATCGGTATCGCACTCTTTCCGATCCACGGTGACAACGCCATCGACCTGATGGCCAGCGCCGATATGGCGATGTACAAGGCCAAGGCCTCGAGCAGCCAGCGCTGGCACCTGCTCTCGACGCTGGAAGCAGCCCGTGGGGAGTTGCAGGAGCGCGTCTACTGGGAGGAGCGCATCCACCATGCGCTTGAGGAAGACAGCTTCGAGCTGATGGTGCAGCCCATCGTGCGTCTGGAGGACCGTGATATCCGCCACTATGAGGTGCTGCTCAGAATGCAGGACGAGGCCGGTCAGCTGATCTCTCCCGGCGCCTTCATCCCGGTGGCGGAGCGCAGCGGCCAGATCCTGGAGATCGACCGCTGGGTCATCCGCCAGTCCCTCGAAGTATTGGCTCAATTGAAAGACCGCAGTATCAGCCTGGCCATCAACCTGTCGGGACAGTCACTCCACGATGACGGCCTGAGGCAGTACCTGGCCGAGGAGCTAACTAGCAGCGGCGCCGACCCTCAGTACCTTATCCTGGAAGTCACCGAGACCGCCGCGGTCACCGACTTCTCGACCGCACGTGGAGTACTACAGTCACTGCGCGATCTGGGCTGCCGCACCGCCCTGGATGACTTCGGCGTCGGCTTCAGCAGCTTCCACTATCTGAGCCAGCTGCCGGTGGACTACATCAAGATCGACGGCAGCTTCATTCGCAACCTGCCAATCAATGCCGATAGCCGCGTTATCGTCAAGGCCATCGCCGATATTGCCAATGGTTTCGGCAAACAAGCCATCGCAGAATTCGTCGATCAGGAATCGCTTGTGCCCATACTCAGCTCCTATGGCATTGCATTCGGGCAAGGCTTTCATCTCGGAAAGCCGATACGCGTATCGGACGCCTTTGGATACCTTTCACGACCCAAGGAGAATGAAAATGCCAAACCCTCCGGCAACTAATCACCTGACAAGGAAGAGGTGGAATGCATACTTCCAGTGTTTCTGAGGGGAAGATGTTGGACCTGCAACCTCTACTGACTCGATTCATGAACGAATTCAAGTTCGTGATTGCTTCTGACGATAGCCAGAAGCGACGAGTCTATCGATTGCGGCACGATATCTATTGTGCAGAGCTGAACTACGAACCCCCGAAGGACCCGGTCAACAGGCTGGAATACGACGGTTACGACGAAAGGGCGATCCACTGCCTGATCGAGCACCGTCGCACCGGAGTAACCGCCGCCTGCACGAGGCTCGTGCTGCCACAGCCGGAGGCGGAGCCACCCTTCGACCGGCTGCCGATGGAGAGCTACGGAGGCAGGAGCCTGACTCACGCTGAGCTCCACCCGCAAAGGCTACCGCTTGCCGACTATTACGAGATTTCCCGCCTGGCGATCGCCAGAGCGTTTCGAACCAGACTTCATGGCAAGGAGGTTCCCGGGATCTGCGATACCCCACTCGAGTTCACCGACCATGAGCGAGAAACCTTCTCCTTGCTGGTCAGCGGGCTCTTCATTTCCGGCTATGCGTTAGGCAGGCTGCTGGACAAGAGCATCGCCTTCGCCATGATGGAGCCACGGCTACCCAGGCTGCTCTCGATGTCCGGCTTCCACTTCACCAAGGTCGGCGACACCATCGACTTTCATGGCCGTCGCAGCGCCTACTGCATCACGCGCGAGCAGGCCGAATCGGGGATGAATCGACAGCTGGTGCCCCTTTACGAGCACATAAGAGACCAGCTGGCGGAACAGCTCACCTCCCCGAGCTGGCACTCGCCAAGGGCCGCGATGAAACTCTAACTGATCAGGCTGATGGCGCTGAGCACGACGCCCCTGGCGCTCGAATGATCAGCGAGCGGTGGCCGACATTTTCGAAGCAAGGCCCAGGGTGGAGCCGCCCCTGCCACCCCAGCACCATGATCGCGAGCACATTGCGGTGCTCGCCCCTTTCCAGGTCGGTGCTGCCGCCCGGTGAGGGAATCATGCCGCTCTCGCGATCCAGCGCCGCGACCAGGGCATCGCGAATCCTACCGACGAGGGGATGCCCCTCGCGGCCGGCAAGCAGGAAGCTCAGCGCCACCTCTGCCTGGATATCCTCGGTGGCGTCGCGCATGATCCGCTCGGACTCTCCCTCGAACGCTTCAAGCACCCAGGCATACGCCTCGGCATCCACTTCCTGCTGGTAGTAATGGCTGGCGGCAATCACGAAGTGGGTCAGTCCGTAGAGCCAGTTGCGGTACTCCGCGGTCGACAGGGTCGCCAGACTGTCGGGGGGATAGCGCCTTCGAAAGGCGGCCTCCACCTCCCGACGCAGGTCCATCACCCCGAGCTGGTGAAGGAAGTGCACCTGATTGGCGACCTGGGCGGCATAGACGCCCAGCACCTCGGGGTCGGTCAGGAACGCCGCCCAGGGCAGGTCGCCGAGATAGCCCAGTGCCTGCTCATGGCCCGGAATCTCGTCCAGCATGCCGTGGTAGTGGGCCTGCACCAGACGAAACAGCAGGCCCTTGGCATAGGCGAGTTCGCCCCATGGGGCAAACATCTCGGCCCGGGCCCGCTGCTTCTCGGTGCGCCGGGGGTACCCCTCGACGACCTGCCTGGCGAGACGTTCGACCTGCCCCGGCACGGCCAGCTCGGCAATCTCGGCCTCGAGGCGACCCGCCAGGTGCATCATGTACTCGCGGTTGGCCGGCAGATAGCGCGCCTCGCCGGTCACCCGGTAGAGGCGCTGGGCGTAGTGGCGACGCTTGCCGGTGGAGAGCTCGGGGAGCACCGCCTCATAGGTTGCCCGGATTCGCTCCGCCGCCAGCCGGTGGTGTTCGGCCGGGCCGGCAGCGGGGGGCTGCACGGCACAAGCCGAGAGCTGCAGCGCCAGCACACACAGGGCGAGCCATGACAGCAGCCGTACATGGATGCCGGGGCGGCTCATGAACGCTTCCTGCGCCGTGACTGCTCGGGGCGGATCATGCGCACCCGCACCTTGGGACGGGGCGTCTCGGCGGGCGGTGGTGGCGGCGTCACCTCCTCATCGACCGGTGGAGAGGCCTCGGATGATGACGGGATCACCACCCACGCGAAGGTAGGCAGCGCCAGATGCCAGTGGATGGCGGCCAGGCGAAGTCCGAGGGTGGTCATCAACGAGAAGGCGATGGCCAGGGGGCCGGGGGCTCCCAGGGCATACAGGCCGACATAGGCGATGCCGCCGGCGATGGCCGCGGTCGCGTAGATCTCCTCGCGCAGTACCATGGGCACACGGCGCGCCAGCATATCGCGCACCATGCCGCCAGCCACCCCCGTCATCATGCCCATCAGCACCGCCACCAGGCCGGGCATCTGGAGCTGCAACGTCTTGTGGGCGCCGATCACCACGAACAGCGCCAGCCCGAAGGCGTCGGCCACGGGCAGGAAGCCCCGCGACAGGCGGTGAATATAGTGGAACCCCAGGATGGCCAGCCCCACCGTCACCAGGATGACCCACAGGTAGGTCGGGTCGGTGACCCAGAACACCGGCCCCACGCCGAGCACCATGTCGCGCAGGGTGCCGCCGCCGATGCCTGTGACCGCGGCCAACACCAGCATGCCGAAGGGATCCATGCGCGTGCGGCAGGCCAGCACCACCCCCGACAGCGCGAAGACGATCACCCCCGCCATGTCCAACCAGTAGATCAGAGCGTTCAACGTCGTTTTCCTCCCGCCAACCGGCTTCGAATGGCCGCACAGCATAGACCAATTTCCGGCTTATGGAAGCGAGGCCTCAGCCAGTTTCCGCCCCCCTTGCCGAACCATCGCCCTCGCCCGTGGGCTGCCGCGGCAGTTCGGCGTCATGCGTGCAGCATATCGCGGTTTTTCCTCGCTGACCCGGCAGAGAGCTCGGTATGCCCTGCCGTGCCACCCGACAGGCGTAGCCCACTATCCGATAACCAGATACCCTCGATGGACACCGCAATCGGCTGTGCGCACCCTCACCAGCCTCGAACCACGGAACGCCCCATGGACTGGAACCCCGCCGTCATCTGGCTGATTATCGCCCTGCTGCTGGGCCTTGCCGAGCTCACCACCGGCGGCCTGGTGCTGCTCGCGCTGGCTGCCGCGGCGGCCCTGACCGCCGCCCTCGCCGGCCTGGGGCTGTCACTTCCCTGGCAGCTGCTGGGTATGGGCGTCTTCTCCGGCGTGCTGGTACCGCTGGCGGTGTGGGTGATCCGCCCCCGGTTCTCGCCCCGCGGGGTGGCCTATGGCACCACCGGTACCGGGGTGGAGAAGGGCCACACCTATACGACCCTCAAGCGCGATTTCGACGGCGCCAGCGGCATCAAGATCAACGGCGACTTCTATCGCCTGCGCGTCGCCGACTCGGCGGAAGGAAGCGGCGAGACCGAGCTGCCGGCGGGCACTCCCGTCATCTTCGAGTCCTTCGATGGCACCACCGCCATCGTGCACCTTGCCCATCCGGCGCCGGATTCGCGCGCCACCCACGACACGGAGTAATTCCGCATGGACCTTCCCGTCAGCCCGGGGCTGATCATCGCCCTGATCATCGTCATTACCGGCATCCTGATCATCGCCAAGGGGCTGGTCGTCGTCCGCCAGTCCGAGGTGATGGTCATCGAGCGACTGGGGTCGTTCAACCGCCTGCTGGAGAGCGGCAT
This sequence comes from Halomonas sp. SSL-5, assembly GCF_030708455.1. Lineage (GTDB taxonomy): Bacteria > Pseudomonadota > Gammaproteobacteria > Pseudomonadales > Halomonadaceae > Halomonas. The sequence goes on along the minus strand of NZ_JAUYWF010000001.1, from coordinate 146,006 downwards.
CAACATCATCGTCCCCTTCATCGAGCAGCCGCGTGCCATCACCATGCTCCGTTACCGCAAGATGGGCGACGACTACCAGGCCATCACCAGCAACGAGACTCGCATTGACCGCCGCGAAACGGTGATGGACTTCCCGGGGCAGCCGGTGGTGACCACCGACAACGTCACGGTGAAGATCAACGGCGCCCTCTACTACCAGATCATCGACCCCAAGCGCGCCGTTTACGAAGTCGAGAACATGAGTCAGGCGGTGGAGGTGCTGGCCAAGACCACCCTGCGCTCGGTGGTCGGCAAGATGGAGCTCGACAAGCTGTTCGAGTCCCGCGCCGAGGTCAACAACGAGATCCAGGCCGCCATGGAAGAGGCCGCCTCCAAGTGGGGGGTGAAGATCGCCCGGGTCGAGGTGCAGGACATTGCCATGCCCGAGGAGGTGGAGTCCGCCATGCGCCTGCAGATGGCGGCCGAGCGCAAGCGCCGCGCCACCGTCACCGAGGCCGAGGGCGAGAAGTCCGCCGCCATCGCCATGGCCCAGGGCCAGCGCGAGTCGTCCATCCTCAACGCCCAGGGCGACAAGGAGTCGGCCATCCTGCGCGCCCAGGGCGAGCAGGAGTCGATCAAGCTGGTGCTGGGCGCCATCGGCGACAGCGAGGAGAACAAGCGTACCGTGGTCGGCTACCTGCTCGGCCAAAGCTATATCAAGGTGCTTCCGACCATGGCCAAGGACGGCGAACGCGTCTTCGTGCCCTACGAATCCTCCGCCCTGCTGGGCTCCATGGGCATGTTCCGCGAGATGGCCGGCTCACCGGAAGACGCCGTGGCCAACCACCTGAAGGCCAGCGGCAACCAGAGCGGCCTGCGCGGCGGCGTGGTGGGGGGTGCGGCCAGCGGCGGCTGAGGCGGTCAGTCGGCGCCGAAGCGCGCCAGCTGCATCTCGCGCAGGCGGCTCAGGGTGCGCCGGAAGGGGAAGGCAAGGTGGCCATGGGGATAGAGCTGTTCCATGGCCACCTCGGCCTCCAGATACAGCGGCGTGCGCCTGTCGTAGCACTCGTCGACCAGCGCGATGAAGCGTCTCACGCCGTCATCGCGCCGGGAAAGTGGCGGCAACTCCCGATCCCCCGCCTCGACCCGGCTGACCCCATCCTCGGTTCCCCGGGCGATGCCGCGTGCCAGGCGGGCATCGCTCAGGCAGGGCACCCCCTCCAGCAGGATATGCTCGAAACGGTCGACCAGCTCGATGAAATCCAGCGCCGCCAGGGGCTGCTCGCAGAGCGCCGCATAACCGCACCACACGACCGACTCGCTGCGCGCGCGCACCACGATGTCGCGATGGCCCAGCTCGAAGGGCGTCGCCGCCCTCTCCTGCCCCTCGCTCAGCTCCGCGAAGAGCCCCGACAGGACGCCCGCCTGGCCGGGCTCGACCACCCAGTAGCGCTGCTTGGGCCGTCCGGGATGCAGGCGATGATCCTCGCCGCCATCAAGCTCGACCTCGCGCATCTGCCGCTCGATGGACTCGATGGCCGGCAGGAAGCGTTCGCGGTTGAAGCCGTCGGCATACAGCTGGCGAGGCGCCTGGTTGGAGGTGCAGACCAGCACCACCCCCTGGTCGAAGAGCGCCGTCAACAGGCCGCCGAGCAGTATGGCATCGGCGATGTCGCTGACGAACAGCTCGTCGAGGCATAGCACCCGCACCTCGGCCGCCAGCTCCCGGGCCAGGGCCAGCAGGGGGTCCGGCGTGCCGCCGAGCTGGAACTGGCGACGATGCACCCAGCGCATGAAGTGGTGGAAGTGCTGACGGCGGGCGGGCACGCGAAGGCCGTGATGAAAGGCGTCCATCAGCCAGGTCTTGCCGCGCCCCACCGGCCCCCACAGATAGACCCCGGCGGCCTGGGCGGCCGGCCCCACGCCATGCACGGCGTCGAAGCACGCCTCCAGGGCCTCGGCCGCCGCCTGCTGTGACGCGTCCGGGACGAAGCCCTTTTCCGCCAGGGCCTGACGGTAGGCGGCCAGGGGGGAGAGCCGCGCCGCCTCCCGCCGAGGAGAAGCGACCCGCCCATGAGCCAGCTCTGCAGTATCCGGTGGCGTCACGCCCCCTCCAGCTGGAAGGGATAGACGCTGCCGATGCCGAGCACCTGGCTCAGCTCGTCCAGGGCCGTCAAAGACTCCCTGGCCAGCGCCGGGTCGGCGAGATCCTCGGGGCTGAGGCGGTCGCGGTAATGGCGCTTCACCCAGGCGGCAAGCTCCCCATAGAGGGCGTCGTCGAGCAGCACCCGGCCGGAGAGCGCGGCGCGCTCGGCGTCGGAGAGCACCACTCGCAGGCGCAGGCAGGCGGGGCCACCGCCGTTGCGCATGCTCTGCTTGACGTCCTTCACCACCACCTCGCCGATGGGGTTGGCCCCGGCCAGCAGGTGGTCCTGCAGGGTGCGCCAGACCGCCTCGTTCTCCTGGCATTCCCCGGGCACCACCAGGGTCATGCTGCCATCCGGATTGGAGAGCAGCTGGGAATTGAAGAGGTAGGAGGCGACGGCATCCGCCAGGCTCACCGCCTCGCTGGGGATGCGCAGCGGAACCAGCGGGTCGCTCATGCGCTCGCGCAGCGCCTCCAGGGTGGCCGCCTCGTCGAGGAAGGCCATCTCGTGGTAGAGCAGCACCGGGCCGTTGCCCACGCTGATGACGTCGTTGTGGAAGACGCCGGCGTCGATGGCGTCGGGGTGCTGCTGAGCGAACACCAGTTGCGACTCGGAGAGGCCGTGCTGACGGGCCACCGCCTGGCTGGCCTCGAGGGTCTGGCGCGCAGGGAAGCGCCGCGGCGCCGGGCTCTCCTCGGTGCCCCAGCCGAACGCCTCGCGGCCGTAGACATACAGGTGCACCCCCGGGGCGCCGTGGCCGCCGGCCAGCCGGGTATGGTTGGCTGCGCCCTCGTCGGAGAAGGACGGGGTGGCGGGCAACGCCGGGTGATGGGCGAAGCGCGCCGGGTCGCGGAAGATCGCCGCCAGCACCCGCCCGGTGGTAGCGGGTTCCAGGAAACGGTGGAAACTCGACTGCAGGTTGGCCGGGGTGAAGTGCACCCGGCCGTCGGGGGCATCGAGGCTCGGGGTCACGGTGGCGGCGTTGGCGGTCCACATGCTCGAGGCGGAACACACGGCGCGCAGGATCTGCGGCGCATCGCCGGCGGCCCGGGCCAGCACCCGCTCGTCGCTTCCGGAGAAGCCCAGGTCGCGCAGGGCACCGAGGTCCGGCCGCTGCTGGGGCGGCAGCACCCCCTGGGCGTAGCCGGCATCCATCAGCGCCTTCATCTTGGCCAGCCCCTGCAGGGCCGCCTCCCGGGGGTTGGCCTCCAGGCCGCCGTGGCGCATGGAGGCGACGTTGCCCATCGCCAGGCCGGCATAGTTGTGGGTCGGCCCCACCAGGCCGTCGAAGTTGACCTCGCGGACGTCGCCGCCGGCGTGCTGGCTCACAGGCTCACCCCCGGCGGCAGCTGGTCGGGCAGGTGGAGGTCCTCGCTCTCCATGGAGGCCACCGGGTAGGCGCAGTAGTCCGCCGCATACCAGGCACTCGGCCGGTGGTTGCCGCTCTCGCCTACCCCGCCGAAGGGAGCATCGCCGGAGGCGCCGGTGGTCTGGCGGTTCCAGTTGACGATGCCGGCGCGGATGCGCAGCAGGAAGTCGTCCCAGTCGCCCGGCTCCCCGCCGATCAGCCCGGCGGAAAGGCCATAGCGGGTGGCGTTGGCGAGCGCGATCGCCTCGTCCCAGGTGCGGTAGCGGTGCACCTTGAGCAGCGGGCCGAAGTGCTCCTCGTCGGGCACCTCCAGGCCGGTGACGTCGATCAACGCCGGGCTGAGCAGGCTGGTGCCCGCCTCGAGGCGCTCCATGCGCGCAAGCACCGTGCCGCCCGAGGCCTCCAGGGCCTCCTGGGCGGCCAGCAACCCATCGGCGGCGGCCACGCTGACCAGGCCACCGTAGAAGGGGGCAGGCTCGCTGAAGGGCGCGGCCACCCGCAGGCGCGAGATGGCATCCGTCAGGGCATCGATGAGGTGATCCCCCACCTGACCCTCGGGCACGATCAGGCGGCGCGCGCAAGTACAGCGCTGGCCGCCGGAGAGGAAAGCCGACTGCAGGATGGTCAGCACCGCGGCGTCCTGGTCGGGCACGTCCTTCACCACCAGCGGATTGTTGCCGCCCAGCTCCAGGGCCAGGATCTTGCCCGGCTGGCCGGCGAACTGGCGGTGCAGGATGCCCCCCACCTTGGCGCTGCCGGTGAACAGCAGGCCGTCGATGCCGGGATCGGCGGCCAGCGCCTGGCCCGTCTCGGCGCCGCCCTGCACCAGGTTGATCACCCCGGCCGGCAGGCCCGCCTCCTGCCAGCACTGCAGGGTCAGGTCGGCGCTGAGCGGCGACTGCTCGCTGGGCTTGAACACCACGGCATTGCCGGCCAGCAGCGCCGGCACCATATGGCCGTTGGGCAGGTGGCCGGGGAAGTTGTAGGGGCCGAACACCGCCATCACCCCGTGGGGACGATGGCGCAGCACGGCGCGCGACTCGCCCAGATCACGCTCGCGCTGGCCGGTGCGCTCCTGGTAGGCACGCAGCGAGATCGCCACCTTGCCGATCATGGCGCCCACCTCGGTGCGCGCCTCCCAGAGGGGCTTGCCGGTCTCGTGGGCGATGGCGGCGGCGAGGTCCTCGCGATGTCCCTCGAGCACCTCGCGGAAGCGCTCCACCAGTGCCTGGCGCTCGGCGAATGGTGTCTTCGCCCAGGCGGGGAACGCCTCGCGGGCCGCGGCCACCGCGGCGGCGACGTCCTCGGCACTGGCCCCGGCCCCCTGCCACAGCCGCTCGCCGGAGACGCCATCGTGCTTGGCGAAGCGCTCGCCAGCGCCGTCGCGCCAGTGCCCACCGATCAGCAGGCAGTGTGTCGGCTTCATCAGGCTTCCTCCTCGGTATCCAGAATGCGCAGGCTGGCGCCCGCCTCGACCTCCAGGCGCGCCGCCTCCGCGGGACTCAGGCGCAGGTGACCCTCGGCATCGGGGCCGCGACCCACCCAGGCGGCACGGAAGCTCGCCATGTCGGTGGTGGCGGCCAGCCAGTGCGGTCGCTCTTGCGACTCGGCCAGGCTGGGGTCGATGGTGATCCGACAGCGCCGCGACTGGCGAACGCCGCGCACATCGTCGATGTAGGCCTCCACGCTGGGGCCGCCGTCGAAGATGTCGATGTAGCCTTCCCAGCGCAGCCCCTCCTTCTTGAGCATGGCAAGGGCCGGGCGGGTCTGCTCGTGCACCTGGCCGATGCAGGCCCGCGCCTCGGCGGAAAGGAAGGGAGTATAGATGGGGTACTTGGGCATCAGTTCGCCGATGAAGCTCTTCTGGCCCAGCCCGGTCAGCTGGTCGGCCTCGGCGAAGTCCAGCGGGAAGAAGTGGCTGCCCAGGCACTGCCAGAAGGGGCTCTTGCCCTCGCCGTCGAAGACCCCGCGCATCTCCGCCAGCACCTTCTCCGGGAAGCGATCACGGAACTCGGCCATGAACAGCCAGCGCACCATGGAGAGCAGCGCGCCGTTGCGCTGGTGGCGACGGTCACCACCACGATAGGCCGGGCGCAGGAACAGCGAGGCCACCTCGGCATTGCCGGTATGATCCGAGCTCAGGAAAAGGGTGTCGATGGTGCGATGCAGGTCGAGCTGTACCGAGGAGTGGGCCAGGGTACCGAGCCGGTAGTGGTAGAAGGGGGTCTCGCGGCCCACCTCACCCTCGATGGCGCAGCAGCCGGCCAGTTGCCCGCTGGCCTCGTTTTCAAGCACGAAGAAGTAGTTGCGCCGCCCGGGTGGCGTGCGCTCCAGGAAGGCGTCCTCGGTGGCGGCGATCTTGGCGGCCAGGAAGTCGCGGTTGTCGGGCAGTGAGGTGAACCCCACGCCGGCCTCCCGGGCCAGGGCCTGCAGCTCCTCCAGGTCGCCCTCGGCGATGGGTCGGATACGCATCACAGCTCCCCCTCGTCGTAGCCCGGGTCGTGTGCCTCGGCACTGCCATCCTCCGCACCGGGCAAGGTCAGCGGCGCGGCGAGAACCGCGCGGCCCTCCTCCACGCCGAGCACCGCCGCATGCTCCTCCGACAGCATCAGCTGGCCGGTGGGCGACAGCGCATAGCGCGCCACCACGCAGCGGAAGTCGGCCAGGCGCTGGTTGGCGACCATCGCCGGCTCGGCATCGGGCAGGGCGTGGGACGGGCGGATGCGCACCGGGTGCCAGGCCGCGCGGCGGAAGCTCTGCAGCCGCTCGCGCTCGGCCTTGATCACCGGGCCGGCGTCGAAGATGTCGACGTGGCGCGAGCGCTGGAAGCCCTCGGCCAGCATCTCCGTCAGAGCGGGCTCATGGTCCGGGTGCTCACGCCCGATGGCGGCCCGCGCCTGGGGAGTGAGCAGCGGCAGGTAGAGCGGAAACTGCGGCATCACCTCGGCGATGAAGCTCTTCGAGCGCACCCCGGCCAGGTAGTTGATCTCCTCATAGTCGCGCGCGAAGAAATGGCGCCCGACGCTGTTCCAGAACGGCGACTCCCCGGCATCGTCCAGGAAGCCCGGGAAGGCCATCGCCAGCAGCGCGGCGAAACGCTCGGGGTACTGGGCGATCAGCATCAGCCGCGCCCGGCGCAGCAGGCTCTCGGCGCTGGTGCCCCGATAGCGCGGCGCCAGCGAGTAGGCGCACAGCAGGCTCGCCTCGGAGACCTCGTGGGAAAGCGCCAGAGTCTGCACCTCGCGGCGTACGTTGAGCTGCTGTGAGGCGTGGATCAGCGTCTCCTGGCGATAGGTGTAGTAGGCGTCCAGGGCACCGGCCTGGGCACGCACCGTGGCGGTGCCCGCCACCTCGCCGCGAGCCAGGTCCTCGAGCACGAAGGTGTAGTGCTCGTCGCCGGGACGCTCCACCGCCGCGGCGAAGGCCTGGCGCGAGCGGGCGATACGCTCCTCGAGGCGGTCGCGATGGGCCGGCAGGTTGGTGAGCCGCGGCACGGCCTCCCCCGCCAGCCGCTCCAGAGCGGGCAGGTCGGCCGGCGCGATGGGGCGCACGACAAGCATGGCGGCGTCCCCCCTGGCGTTCACGATGCGGCGACCAGGCGTGCCACAGCGCGCTCCAGACGCGCCATGCCCTCGGCGATATCGGCCTCGGGGATCACCAGCGAGGGCGCCAGGCGCAACACGTTGGGGCCGGCGATCAGCGCCATCAGCCCCTCATCGATGGCCAGCGGCAGGATGTCCTTGGCGCGGTCACGCCACGCCTCGCTCATCTCGGCACCGATCAGCAGACCCATGCCGCGGACCTCCTTGAACACCCCGTGGCGGGCATTGATCGCCTCCAGGTGCTCGCGGAAAAGGTCGTGACGGCGCTGGACGCCCTCCAACACCTCGGGGGTATCGATATACTCCACCGCCGCCAGGGCCACCGCCGAGGCCAGCGGGTTGCCGCCGTAGGTGGAGCCGTGGGTGCCCATGGAGAAGGCCGGCGCGACGCGGTCGGTGGTCAGCATGGCGCCCACCGGGAAACCGCCGCCCAGGGCCTTGGCGCTGGTCAGGATATCCGGGGTCACGCCGAGTTGCTGGTAGGCATAGAGCGAGCCGGTGCGGCCCACGCCGGTCTGCACCTCGTCGAAGATCAGCAGCGCATCATGGGCATCGCACAGGTCGCGCAGCCCCTGCAGGAACTCCCGCTGACCGGGCAGCACGCCTCCCTCGCCCTGCATCGGCTCCACCATCACCGCACAGGTGTCGTCATCGATCAGGTCGCGCACGCTGTCGAGATTGTTGTATTCGCCGTGAACGATGCCGCCGGGCACCGGGCCGAAGCCCTGGGCATACTTGGGCTGGCCGCCCACGCTGACGGTGAAGAAGGTACGGCCGTGGAAGGCCTGGCCGAAGGAGACGATGCGGTGCTTGTGCTCGCCGCCCTGGTCGAAGGCCCAGCGCCGCGCCAGCTTGAGCGCCGCCTCGTTGGCCTCGCCGCCGGAGGAGCACAGGAACACCTTGTCGGCGAAGGTGCGTTCCACCAGGGTCCGGGCCAGGGCCAGGGCCGGCTCGTTGGTGTAGACGTTGGAGAGATGCCAGACCCGATCTGCCTGCTCCTTCAGGGCCTCGACCAGCACCGGGTGGCAGTGCCCCAGGCCGTTGACGGCGATGCCGCCGGCGAAGTCGATATATTCGCGGCCCTGCTGGTCCCACAGGCGGCTGCCCTCGCCGCGCACCGGAATCACCTGCTGGGGGGCATAGTTCGGCACCATGTAGCGATCGAAGTCGGCGCGGGTCGGGGTCTGGCTCATGACGTCCTCCTGTGAAGTCGGGAAGGCGCATCCGGGATGCGCCGACCTTCGAGTATAGGGAGGCAAGCGCCGCGCCGCTTTCACCGATGGGACGACAACTTGTGAAAAAGCCCCCGGGGTCGGCAGGCTGCGCTAGGCTGGAGGCGTCCCCCCGCAAGGAGCCTGGCATGTTCAACACCACCGGCTGGAATCGCCGCCGCTACAGCCTCTACGCCCCGGTCTACGACGCCGTGGCCGAGCGTGCCTTCCGCCGCGCGCGGCGCAACGCCCTCTCCCAGGTGCTCTGGCAGCCCGGCATGCGCGTGCTGCTGGTGGGCGCCGGCACCGGGCTCGACCTGCCCTTCCTGCCTCGCGACGTCGAGCTGCACGCCACCGACCTGTCACCGGCCATGGTGCGGCGCCTGGAGCGCCGCGCCGAGGCGCTGGGCATGGACGTACAGGCCGAGGAGATGGATGCCGAGCGCCTGACCTATCCCGACGACCACTTCGATGTGGTGGTGATGCACCTGATCCTGGCGGTGATGCCCGACCCCGACAGGGGCCTGGCCGAGGCTCGGCGGGTGATGAAGCCCGACGGCCAGCTCTGCGTCATGGACAAGTTCCAGGCCGATGACCACCCGGCGGGCCTCGGCCGCCGGGCGCTCAACGTCCTGACCTCGGCCATCGCCACCGATATCACCCGCCAGGCCCGGCCGTTGCTCGAGGCCGGCGGCTTCGCCATCGAGCAGGACACCGCGGTGATGATGGGCTCGCTGTTCCGGGCGCTGCTGGCCCGCCCGGCCTGACACCGGGCACCACTCAGCCCAGACGCTCCTCGCGGGGTGTCACGCCGAAGTGGTTGCGGTAGGCGGTGGAGAAGTGGGCCGCCGAGGAGAAGCCGGTGAGCAGGGCGATATCGCCGGCCGGCTGCTCGCTCTCGCGCAGCAGCCGCCGGGCACGCTGCAGGCGCAGGCCCATGTAGTAGCGGCTGGGTACCGCCCGAAGGTGCTTCTTGAACAGCCGCTCCAGCTGCCGCCGGGAGACCCCCAGGTGCTCGGCCAGCTCATGGGTCGTCAGCGGCTCCTCGATATTGGCCTCCATCAGGGACACGGCCTCGACCAGGCTCTGGGGGGCACCGGCCAACGGCGAGGCCGGCTGGGGCTCGTCGGCCATGCGCACGCGCTCCAGCACGAAGTGGGCCGAGACCTTCTCGGCGAGCCCGCTGCCGTGATGGCTGGCGATCAGGGTCATCATCATGTCCATGGCGGCGGTGCCGCCGCCGCAGGTCAGGCGATCACGGTCGATCTCGAAGAGCTGGCGCGAGAGGCAGATACCCGGGTGGGCGTCGGCCACCGCCTCGAAGCGCGGCCAGGGCACCGTGGCGCGGTAGCCATCGAGCAGGCCCGCGCCGGCCAGCAGTTCGGCACCGCCACCGACTCCCCCCAGGCTTCGCCCCTGGACGGCAAGCCGGCGCAGCCAGGCCACCAGCGCCGGCGTGGGCGACTCGCCCCAGGGGGCACAGACCAGCAGCAGATCGAAGGCATCGTCGTCGGCGATGGCACGGTCGGGATTGAGCACCTGCAGGGAGCCGCTTTGGACCGGACGACCGTCCAGCCCGAGGGTAACCAGCGAATAGAGCGGGCCACCGGCCAGCCGGTTGGCCACCGCCAGCGGCTCGGTGGCACAGGCCTCGGCCAGCAGCGAGAACCCCGGCAGCAGCACCACGCCGACCCGTCGCCGGGGGGACGCGGGGAAGGTGGGGGGAAGGTCGGGCATGCGGGGCTCTCGCGACGATGGGAGTGCCCATTGTAGCCAAAGCCCCTGTCCGGGGCAGCCTCGACGGCCGCAACGGCGGGGCTATCGCCTCAGTCGGAGAGGCCGGTCAGCAGCATGAAGCCCACCACGGCGATTGCCAGCACGATCACCAGCGGCAGCACCCAGGGCAGGCCCCGGGATGGCGCACGCGCCTCGGGCTGGGTCTCGTCGGGCTCGGGATGCTCGTAGTCCTCTGGCTGGTTCACTTCCTTGAGATGCTCCAGTTCCTCTTCGGGGGTCTGGCTCTCGCGGGTATCCATGGCGCCCTCCGGGTCTGCGGGAAAATCGGCAGGGCACCGGGGGCGCCCTGCCCTCACAGGGTTACGACATCGAATTCCGCCACGGGATCCACGTCGGCATCGTAGTCGACGTCATCCCGCTCGAAGCCGAACAGCTTCAGGAACTCATGCTTGTACCCAGCATAGTCGGTTATCTCGAAAAGGTTCTCGGTGGTCACCTGGGGCCACAGGTCCTGGCAGGCCTGCTGGACGTCATCGCGCAGCTCCCAGTCATCCAGCCGCAGGCGGCCGGCCTCGTCGGTCTCGGCGCGGCCCTGCCCTTCACCGAGATAGAGGCGCTCGCCGAACAGGCGGTTGAGCTGGTCGATGGTGCCCTCGTGCAGCCCCTTCTCCTTCATCACCTTGTAGACCATGGCGATATAGAGCGGCATCACCGGGATGGCCGCACTGGCCTGGGTCACCACCGACTTGAGCACCGCCACGTTGGCGCCGCCGCCGCTGGCCGAGAGGCGCTTGTCGATCTCGCCGGCAGCGCGATCCAGATCCTCCTTGGCCTTGCCCAGGGCACCGTGCCAGTAGATCGGCCAGGTGATCTCGGTACCGATGTAACTGAAGGCCACGCTGCGCGCGCCCTCGGCCAGCACGCCGGCGCGATCCAGGGCATCGATCCACAGCTCCCAGTCCTCGCCGCCCATCACCGCGCGGGTATCCTCGATCTCCTGCTCGGTGGCGGGCTCCACCTCGGCCTCGATGATGGTGTCCTTGTTGGTGTCGATGGCGGTGGCGCGGTAGGTCTCGCCGATCGGCTTGAGGCTGGAGCGCTTGAGCTCGCCGGAGTCCGGCAGCTTGCGCACCGGCGAGGCCAGCGAGTAGACCACCAGGTCGACCTGGCCCATGTCCTGCTTGATCAGCTCGATGGCCTTCTCGCGGGCCTCGTGGGAGAAGGCGTCGCCGTTGATCGACTTGCTGTAGAGGCCTTCCTGCTTGGCGAATCGATCGAAGGCGGCACTGTTGTACCAGCCGGCGGTGCCCGGCTTCTTCTCGCTGCCGGGCTTCTCGAAGAACACGCCCAGGGTGTCGGCGCCATAGCCGAAGGCCGCGGTGATGCGCGCCGCCAGGCCGTAGCCGCTGGAGGCCCCGATCACCAGCACCTTCTTCGGCCCGTTCGACTTGTCGAGCGTGCGGGCGCGGGTCGCCTCGATCTGCTCGAGCACGTTCTTCTCGCAGCCGGCGGGATGGGTGGTGGTGCAGATGAAACCGCGTACCTTGGGCTTGATGATCACGTCAGACCTCGCTGTTGATGTCGTGAGCGGACGCCGCCGCCCTGTCATGGAGTGGTAATCGACCTATTCTAGCCGCCACGTCCGCCGCTGTCCGCCCTTGAGCCCGGCCGGCGCCTGGGGCAGGATGCCTGCCTACGGCGATAACCCTATCCACGACACCCGGGAGCGAACGATGGATGCCCAGACCCTGGTCGACGAACGCGGCGAGCTGTGGCTGGCGCTGGCACCGCTGTGGCTGGAGCGCGAACCGGGCGAGCGTGATTACGCGCAGATGCTCACGGTCATCGAACGCCACGCGCTCACGGTGGACGAGCTGGAGTGGGTGTTCCGCCTCGAGCTGGCGCCGGTGCTGGCACGCTACCAGATGTCGATGGTCGGCGAATGGCGGTCGTTCGACGACTACAAGCTGATGAAGCAGCTGGTGGCCCACAACCTGCGGCTCAAGGGCTGGCGACGCAAGAGCTGGGCGCTGTTCTCGGGGCTGACCACCATGATGACCCGGCATCGCTGGAACGAGCTGATCGCACGGCTGATGGTGGAGCGTGGCGAGACACCCCCATGATGACCCGACTCACGCAACATCAGGCTGGAACGAACTGATCGCCCGCCAACCTCAAGCCTCGTCCAGCGCCAGCTCCAGCGCGATGCGCAGCTCGTCCTCCCCGGTGCGAGGCGAGAAGCGGCGGATCACCCGGCCATCGCGGCCCACCAGGAACTTGGTGAAGTTCCACTTGATCAGGCCGGTGCCCAGCAGCCCCGGTGCCTCGCGCTTGAGCTCGACGAACAGAGGATGGACGCCGCTGCCGTTGACCTTCACCTTCTCCATCAGCGGAAAACTGACCTGGTAGTCGCGGGCGCTCAAGGCGCAGAACTCCTGGGCCGACTCCGGCGACTGGCGGCCGAACTGGTTGCAGGGGAAGCCGATCACCATGAAGCCACGCTGGCGATAGCGACGATAGAGGCGCTCCAGCTCGCGCAGCTGGGGCGTGAAGCCGCAGCGGCTGGCGACGTTGACGATAAGCAGCACCTGGCCACGCAGCGCGCCGAAGTTGAAGGGCTCGCCCTGGGCGGTGCGGCACTGTTGGTCGTGGATAGACATGCGCGGGCCTTGATGGTCGATGACCCTCACGATGCCACGCCACCCGCGGCGGCGCTACCCCGCGACGCCCTGCCTGGCCAGCCGGCGGCGCACCTCGGCGACGCGGCGCCCGAGGGCCTGGCGCCGGGTGCGACGCTCCTCCGCTCCCAGGGGGGCATAGCGCAACCGCTCGAGCTGGTGGGCGCAGTCGCGCAGGGCGGGCCCGGCGGCACCCGCTGAGTCGGCCAGGCGACGCAGGTGGGCGGCCGGCGACTCGCCGTCGCGGGGCGGCATCCCGCGCCGCCCAAGCCAGGCCTGTAGCCGGCGGATACGCAGCGCCTCGTCGCGCCCCTCCCGATGGCGGCGCCAGGCGAGGCGCAGCCCGCTCGCCAGCCCACCCAGCGCGGCGAGTGAAAGCGCCAGGCCCACCAGCCACGCCAGGGGCCCGCGCCCGGGAAGCAGGCCCAGCATTGCGCCCCACAAGGCGTGCAACCGCTCGACCATCCGGGCCAGCAGCGCGCTGCGCGATTCGTCGCGGTAGCCGATCACCCCGCGCTGCCAGCGATATTCCAGGCGCTCCCAGTCCAGGCGCAGGCGATTGACCCAGCCCAGCTCGCGCATGCGCAGCGGCGAGAAGGGGGAGTCGGCCAGGAAGGTCTCGCCGCCATCCTCCACCGCCTGGGCCCCCTGTTCGATGCGCTCCGGCGCGATGGCGGCGGTGGGGTCGAGGCGCTGCCAGGCGCCGTCCAGCCATACCTCCACCCAGGCGTGGGCGTCATAGTCGCGCACCGTATAGTGGCCGTCCGGATGACGCTCGCCGCCCAGGAAGCCGGCGACGATGCGCGCCGGCAGCCCCACCGACCGGGCCAGCACCGCCATGGCCGAGGCGTAGTGGGTGCAGTAGCCGGCGCGGCTCTCGAACAGGAACTCGTCGACCCGGTCGCGGGAGGTCAGCCGCGGCGGCGTCAGGGTGTAGCGGAACGGCGCCTCGCCGAAGCGCGCCATCAGTGCCGCCAGGAAGGCACGCGGCTCGCCCCCGGCCTCCTGCCACAGCCGCTCGGCCAGCGCGCGGCTGCGCGGGTTGGCATCGGCGGGAAGGCGCGTGTGCCAGCGCGCCCCCAGGGGCTCGGGCCAGCCCGGTGCCAGGCCGCTGCTCGAAAGGCGCAGCAGGCTGCGCGAGGCGAGCGGCGTGAGCCCCTCCACGGTGCCGTCGGCCAGCCAGCGCAGGCGCTCGCCGCTGGCCAGGGGAGCCCCCAGCGAGGGTCGCCAGGGCCGACTGTCGGGCTCCAGCAGCAGTTCCGCCGTGAAGCGTGGCGCGGCGCCGTCCGACCAGGGCGAGCGCCGGCCCTCGGCCAGCAGGTCGCGCAGGTCCCGCCCGAGGCCGGCGGCGAGGCGCTCCGGCGAGACCCGGCGCCAGCGCTCGCCATCGAATTCCGAGAGGGTATAGACCCGCCAGTAGCGCTCATCGGGGGCCGGCTCGGCGCCCTCGAAGCGCACCCGGAAGGCACGCCGGTCGCTGCGCGACAGCTCGGCGATGTCCCCCGGGGCGATCTCGTCGCTGAGCCCGGTGGCGGCACGCTCCGCCTGGGGCAGGTTCCACAGCGGCCCGATCCGCGGGAAGACCACAAACAGCATCACCATCAGCGGTGCCGAGAGCCCCAGCAGCCAGGCGCTCTCGCGCCACGCCTGGCGGGCGCCGGCGGCGCCGGCCAGCCACACCAGCGAGTGCATCAGCCAGGCCACCGCCACCAGGGCGCCGGCGGCCATGGGGATGCCCTGGTCATGGAGGAAGGCCACGGTGGTGGCGACCATGCCGATCAGCACCACCACCCGGGCGTCGCGGCGGGTGTGGGTCTCGAGCAGCTTGAGCAGGTAGACCCCCAGCAACAGGCCGATCATCGACTCCATGCGTCCCAGGGTACCGTAGTGCAACCACAGGCCGCCGGTCAGCGCCGCCACGCCGGCCAGGCGCAGCACCACCCCGGCGCGCGGCAGGCGGCGGCGCAGCTGAAGGTAGCGGTAGCCGGCCACCAGGGCGGCGAGGCCGCCCAGCCAGGCGGGCATGAAGGCCAGGTGCAGGGCCAGCACCAGGCACTGGCCGACGAACAGCCGACGCAGCATGGCCGCGCTCAGCGCCCGGCCATCGGCGAGTACCGCCGACCGCGGATCGCGCGAACTCATGATGCACCTCCCGACGTACCGGGAGGACGAAACCGCGCCAGCGCCGTCAGCGCCTGGCGGCGCTGGGCGGCGCCCTCGCCCTGGGCCAGGGTCACCCCCGGCAGGCGCAGCCCGTAACGATCGCCGGCCTGGTGATGGGCCAGCACCCGCCCACAGAGGATCGACAGGCGGGTCTCGGGGTCGCCGCGACAGGCATCGTAGTCCAGCCACAGCTGCTGACGGGGCGGCACGCTGAACGCCTTGGCCGCCAGCACGCCGGTGCGGCTCCACTGCTTCCAGGCCAGCTGGGCCGGGCTGTCCCCGGGCTCGGCACGCCGCAGACCGGCGAAGTCGGTGGCCTCCAGGCCCGCCCCGGCCTGGCGGTGCTCGGGGATCTCCTCGACCAGCGGCCGAGGATAGACCAGCAGCCTCTCGTCACTCGCCAGCCAGGCCACGGCGCGCACCAGGCCCAGCGGCCAGGCGCTCTCCAGGCGCAGCAGCGGCAATGGCGATTCGCCACGCGTGGGGGCCGGCAGGGCCAGGTCCGCCTGGCCATGGCCCTCCGGCAGGTCGAGGGTCGCCCTCGCCCCCTCGGCGTGCAGCGCGATGGCGTGGCGCGGACGCCCACCGTCCAGCACCAGCCCCAGGCGCGCCTCGCCCCCGGCGAAGGTCTCGGCGGGCAGGCGCAGGGTGGTACGTACGCCGAGCAGGTTGCGCCAGGTGCGCAGCAGGGCCACGGCCGCCACCGCAAACAGCCAGAAGGCCAGTCCGTAGGCGAGGCTGTTCTGGTAGTTGATGCCGAACAGCAGCAGCAGCAGGACCAGCACCCCCCAACCCAGGCCGAAGCGGGTGGGCAACAGGAAGAGCCGGCGCTGGGGCAGAGGCGTGCCGGGCGCGATCGCCGCCCGACGCCACCAGCGCTGGCGAGACGCCCGCGCCAGCACGGCTAGCCCATCACCGGCACACGGGACAGCAGGTGGCGGGCCAGGGCCTCGCCCTCCTCGCGCCGGCCGCTGCTCAGGCGATGCCCCACCACCGGCACCCACACCGCCTGGACGTCCTCGGGCAGCACGTGGTCGCGGCCCTCAAGCAGTGCCCAGCCACGCGCCGCCTGGAGCAGGGCCAGGGCACCACGGGTGGAGAGCCCCCAGGCCAGCTCCGGGTGCTCGCGGCTGGCGGTGACCAGCGCCTGCACATAGTCGAGCAGCGCCTCGGCGACGTGGATAGCGGCCAGCCGCGCCTGCCAGGCACGCAGCCGTTCGGCGTCGAGCAGTGCCGGCAACTCGGCCAGGCGCTCGCGACCGGCACGCCCGCGCAGGATCTCGCGCTCGGCGCGGGCGTCGGGGTAACCCAGCGAGAGGCGCATCAGGAAGCGGTCGAGCTGGGACTCCGGCAGCGCGAAGGTGCCGGCCTGCTCCTGGGGGTTCTGGGTGGCGATGACGAAGAAGGGATCCGGCAACGAGCGGGTCTCGCCCTCCACGGTCACCCGCCCCTCCTCCATGGCCTCGAGCAGGGCGCTCTGGGTCTTGGGGGTGGCGCGGTTGATCTCGTCGGCCAGCACCACGCCATGGAAGATCGGCCCGGGATGGAAGGTGAAGCGCGCCTCGCGCGGGTCGAACACCGAGACGCCGAGCACGTCGGCGGGCAGCAGGTCGCTGGTGAACTGCAGGCGCTGCATGTCCAGGCCGGTGACCCGGGACAACGACTGGGCCAGGGTGGTCTTGCCCAGCCCCGGCAGGTCCTCGATCAGCAGGTGGCCTCGGCACAGCAGGCAACAGAGCGCCAGTCGCACCTCCCGGGACTTGCCCAGCACCACACCCTCGAGGGCCGCCAACACGGCATCCAGTTCATTGAGGCTGACCGGTCGGTTCATGACGCCGCCTCCAGCAGCCCGGCATCACGCAGCACCTCCACCGCCTGGCGGGTATCCGGGGTCACCTCGGCGAGGGCCAGGGCCTCGGCGGGCGGCAGCCAGAACGCCTCGGCCACCTCCTCGGCCTGGAGTGTCAGCGGCCCGTCGTGCTCGACCAGGTAGAGGCTGCCGAAGATATGGTTGCCGCCCCGGGCATGCACGAAGCCCCCCGCCGGCACCAGCGTCGCACCGCGGATGCCCAGCTCCTCCTCGAGTTCGCGACGGGCCGCCAGATGCACCGCCTCGCCGGCCCCCACCACGCCGCCGGCGGCCAGGTCGAGGCCGCCGGGGAAGACCTCCTTGGTCAGGGTGCGGCGCTGCACGCAGAGCTCGCCGCGGGCATTGCGCACCACCACGTAGGTGGCGCGGTGCCAGAACCGGAAACGGCGCATCTCTGACCGCCAGGCGCTGCCGCAGGGGCGATTGCGGGCGTCCACCAGCTGGATGCGCTCGCGGGCAACATGCGGCGCCGGCAGGCACGCATCGCGCGGATCTTCGATCATGGGCGTCTCCCCGGGAAATGCCCCAAGCCTAACCAGTCGGCGGCGTGGCGTCACGTTGACCGCGGGCGCCGCGACTTCCATGCTCAGGCAAGGCCGCCACTGCGGAGACCCACCATGCCCGACCACGCCCCCCGTCACCGCCTGGCCACCCATGAGGTGGCCAACCAGCCGCCTCCGGCCGGCGATCGCGACCTGCTCGCCGAGGACCTTCCGCTGCGCGAGGCCCTGGCCCGGGAGGCCCCGGCGTGGGTCGCCAAGAGGCTCGCCGCGCTGGGCCGCGAGGCCGGCAGCGAGCGCGTCCAGGCGCTGGGCGAGGCGGCCAACCGCCACCCACCGGAGCTGCGCCTCTTCGACCGCCATGGCAGGCGCCTGGACGAGGTGGCCTACCACCCCGCCTATCACCAGCTGATGAGCCTGGCCATGGAGGGCGGCTGGCACTCCGTGGCCTGGCAGGCGGAGGGCAACGGCGGCCACCAGGCCCATGTCGCCGCCCTCTATCTGCTGACCCAGGCCGAACCGGGGTTCTGCTGCCCGGTGACCATGACCCACGCCGCCATGCCGGTGCTGCGCCACTCCCCCGGCGTGGAGACCCACTGGGCGCCCGGCCTGCTGGCCCACCTCTACGACCCGCGCGTGCTGCCGGCGACGCACAAGCGGGGCCTCACCTTCGGCATGGCCATGACCGAGAAGCAGGGCGGCAGCGACTTGCGTAGCAATACCACGCGAGCCGAACCCCTCGCTGCCACGCAAACCGACCCCCTCGCCACGACACGGGCGGCGCCGACCGACGACGGCTGGCGACTGACCGGCCACAAGTGGTTCTGCAGCGCGCCCATGTCCGACGCCTTCCTGACCCTGGCGCAGACCGAGGCGGGGCTGGGATGCTTCCTGGTCCCGCGCTTCACCCCCGACGGCGAGCGCAACGCCATCGAACTGCAGCGGCTCAAGGAGAAGTGCGGCAACCGGGCCAATGCCTCGGCGGAAATCGAGTACCGCAGCGCCTGGGCGGAACCCATCGGCCCAAGCGACCGAGGCATCGCGACCATTCTCGAGATGGTGCAGCAGACGCGCCTGGACGCCGCCAGCGCCCCGGTGGGCATGATGCGCCAGGCCCTCGGCGAGGCGTGGCGCCACGCCCGGGGCCGCCATGCCTTCGGCCGGCCGCTGGCCGAGCAGCCGCTGATGCGGGCGGTGATCGCCGACATGGCGCTGGAGGTAGAGGCCGGGGTGGCACTGACACTGCGCACCGCCCGGGCCTTCGACGCCGCGGCTCGGGGCGACGAGGCCGAGCGCGCCCTGGCCCGGCTGCTGCCGACGCTGGCCAAGTACTGGCACAACAAGCGCGGACCCGGCTTCATGGCCGAGGCCATGGAGTGCCTGGGCGGCATCGGCTACGTGGAGGAGTCGCCGCTGGCACGGCTCTACCGCGAGGCACCGGTCAACTCCATCTGGGAGGGCTCGGGCAACGTCATCTGCCTGGATGTGCTGCGGGTCATCGCGCGCCATCCCGACGCGCTGGAGGCACTATGGCAGGAGCTCGCCCCGGCCCGGGGGCAGGTGCGGGAGCTGGACGACGCCATGGATGGCCTGGAACGGCTGCTGGAGGCTCCCCCGGAGGAACTGGAGCCACGCGCACGCTGGCTCACCCAGCGCCTGGCCCAGTGCCTGCAGGGGGCGCTGCTGCTCCGCCATGCCCCGAATGCGGTCGGCGAGACGTTCTGCCGGGCGCGCCTGGGGAGAGAGGCGAGTCCCGCCTACGGCGTGCTGCCCAGTACCTCCCCTGTGACGGAGGTACTGGAACGCATCGCATCCTGAGTGGCTCCCAGTTCGAGGATCTCCTCGGCGGGCATCGGCCGGGCGAGCCCGAAGCCCTGGACATGGGTGCAGCCGAAGCGGTCGAGAAGCGCCAGGGCGCCCGGGTCCTCGACGCCCTCGGCCACCACCCGGATGCCGAGCCGGCGCCCGAGCAGTGCCACCGCCTCGACGATGGCCGCATCCTGGGACTCCTCGTGCAGGTGGCGGACGAAGCTGCGGTCGATCTTGAGCTCGCTGATCGGCAGCAGCTGCAGCCGCGACAGCGACGAGAAGCCGACGCCGAAGTCGTCCACCGAGACCTCCAGCCCACCGAGGCAGAGGCGTGCCGCCACCTCGCTGCCCAGCAGATCATCGTGCATCGCGGCGGTCTCGGTCACTTCCAGCACCAGCGGCGGATCGCCGGGCCGGCGGTGTCGGGTCAGCGCCAGCAGGTCGGGACACATCAGGTCATCGGGGGTCACGTTGACCGACAGCGACGGCATGACGCCCTGGCGATGCCAGATGTCCGCATCATTCAGGGCCATCTCCAGCACGTGGCGCGTCAGGCGCTTGCCCTGCTCTGGAGAGAGCAGCGGCAGGAAGGCCGCGGGGCCGATCAGCCCCAGCTCGGGATGCGCCCAACGCACCAGCGCCTCCACGCCGCTCAGGCGCCCGGAGGAGAGCTCGAACTGGGGTTGGTAATGGAGGGTCAGCTCCTGGCGCCGCAGCGCCATCTCAAGCTCTTCGCAGGAGAATACCGGGTCGCCGTCCACCTCGGCGGGCGACTCGCGCCCCACCCGCAGGCTGCCCAGGCAGCGGCGCAGATCGGCCAGGCGCATGGGCTTGTCCAGGCAGCCCAGCATGTGCAGGCCCAGGGTCTGCCCCACCCGCTCGGCGATGCGCGCTATCTTGCGCTCCACGCCGGAGAGCAGCAGCACCCACCCCCGGTAGTCGGTCGCCGCCAGGCGGCGCAGCAGGGCAATGGCATCCTCGCCGCCCACCTCCAGGCCCATGACCACCAGCTGAGGGGGGCGTCTGACCACCTCATCCAGCAGGCGCGCGGAGTGACGATAGTAGCGGCTCTCCAGGCCCAGCACCTCCAGTTGCAGGGAGAGCACCGCGGCCACCTCCATGTCCGCTTCCAACACCAGGGCAAGCGCCTGCGGCGCTTGTGACGACTCGTTCATCGGCAGGATCTGCACGGCGGGTTCATGACTGAGCCTACCACTCCTCGAGCCCCCTCAACCACGCCCCGGCCGCCCTTCGTCAACGTTCGCGCCTGCCGCTCAGGCGAGCAGCGGCCCGCTGATCACCCGCGCCGCCAGCGCCAGCAGCAGCACCCCGGTGGCGCGGTTGATCCAGTGGGCGCGGGCCTGCAGCCAGGGCAGCACTCGCGAATGGGAGAGCCCAAGGGCCACCAGCACATACCAGCCGGCGTCGATCAGCATGGCGGTGAGTACGATCAGCACCTGGGCCACCAGGCTCATGCCGGGGGTGACGAACTGGCTGAGCAGGGCGATGAAGAACAGGATCAGCTTGGGGTTGCCGAGGGCCACCAGCACGCCGTCGCGGGCCGCCTGGCGGCGGGTGGTGGGCGCCCCCACCGCCTCCAGCGGGCCGGCACGCCCGGCACGCAGGGCCCTGATGCCCAGCCAGGCCAGGTAGGCCGCGCCGCCCCAGGAGATCGCCTGGAACAACATGGGCTGGCGCACGATCAGCGCCCCCAGCCCCCACACGGTCAGCAAGGCGTAGAAGCCCACTCCCAGGGCGTGGGATAGCCCCGCCGCCACCCCCGGGGCACGGCCGCCTCCCAGGGTGTGGCGCAGCACCATGGCCAGGCTGGGTCCCGGCGACATGGCGCCCATGGCACACACCGCCGCCAGGGAGAGCCACAGGGAAAAGGGCATCGCAGGAACCTCAGCGGTGATACTGTTTCTCGCGCTCGGGCTGCCACAGGATGGCATCCACACGCAGCTGGACATGGCCGCCATCGGGCAGCGGCCAATCGATGGTATTACCGACCCGCAGGCCGATCAGGCCGGCGCCCACCGGCGCCATCACCGAGATGGCATCTTCGACGTCCCCCAGCGAGCGGGGATAGACCAGGGTGCGAATCATCTGGCGCCCACGGCTCAGGTCGGTGAACTGGATGCGGCTGTTCATGCTGACCGCATCCTCGGGAATCTCCTCGGGATCGACCACTTCGCCACGCTCGAGCTCCTGCTCGAGGGCATCGGCCACGAAGCGGTCCTTGTCGCTGGCCTCATCGATCAGGCGCTGCAGACGGTCGGCATCGAGCCGGTTGATGATGATGGGGGGACGGGACAGCATGGCACCTCCTGAACGCTGATAAACGCTATTTGTACGCTTATCGGAGTATCCAACGAAAACAGCCCTCCACCCGCTAGCGGGCGAAGGACTGTATAAACCTCACCATACGACATCCGGCCGACTTCGGACAGTCTTCGACGCGGAACTTTCACCCAGCCGGGTGGATCGGGCTGCAACCAGGCGGGGCGAACGCTAGACTGGGGCCACCTCAATCGCCGGAGCCTCCCATGTCGGTTCGATTCTTCGCCTGGTTGATGATCGCTCTCGGCGTCATGCTGCCCATCGTGGGCTGGCAGGCCGCCAGTCCGGTCGGTTTCATCGGCCCGGTGCTGGTGCTGCTCGGTATTCTGCTGATGGTCACGCGGCGTGGCCGCTGAGGCGGGGCCGGCAAGCCTCAGCGCCCTGCTGGAGCGGGTCAGGCATGCCGGACAGCGCGAGCAGAGCGTCAGCCTGCAAGCCCTGCTGGAGGCGGTGGGCCGGCGCAGCTTCGCCCCCTTCCTGCTGGTAGCCGGCCTGGTCACCCTGGCCCCGCTGGTCGGCGACATCCCGGGGGTACCGACGCTGATGGCCAGCCTGGTGCTGATCGCGAGCAGCCAGCTGCTGGTCGGGCGGCGCAGCATCTGGCTGCCCCACTGGCTGCTGCAGCGCCGGGTGTCACGGCCGCGCTTCCATCGCGTGCTGGCCTGGCTGGAGCGCCCGGCGGCCTGGACGGACCGCCTGCTGCATCAACGCCTGACGGCGCTCACCCGCCCGCCGGCTCACTTCGCCGTGGCAGTGATCTGCCTGGTGATCGCGCTGGCCATGCCGCCCATGGAGTTCATCCCGTTCAGCGCCAACGGCGCCGGCCTCGCGCTGACCCTGTTCGGCCTGGCGCTGCTCGCCGACGACGGCCTCTTCGCCCTCGCGGGCTACCTGCTGACCGGGGGCACCCTGGCCATCGTGGTGGTAAGCGTGATGGGGTAAGCGCCTCGCCTCGAGAAGGCCATAAACGCAGACAGCCGCCTGAGTCGATAACTCAGGCGGCTGTCTGGATCGGAATAGATGCTGGTACCGGCGGTCGGACTCGAATTTCAGGAAGCGTGATGCGTCAGGTCATGGAAGTGAATGCCGGTCGCCTTGATGACCGCGGTCATGGTGCGCAGGGTCGGGTTCCCCCTGGGTGACAATGCCCGGTACAGACTCTCGCGTGAGACCTTGGCACGCTCAGCCACGGCATCCATGCCGCCCTGGGCTTCCACCACATGACGCAGCGCCACCAGGAAGGCAGACTCGCCACCCTCCTCGTCCAGCTCATCGAAGGCGGTGCGCAGGTAATCGACCGCCATGCCCGGGTCATCACGCAGCATCTCGATTACAGCAGTGTCGTGGCTTTTCATGTTCGCGCTCTCCTCCGGTGGTCTTTCAGAAACGCCTTAGCCTGCTCGATGTCAGCCTGCTGGCGCTTCTTGGTTGGTGCCACCGATCAACAACATCACCAGGCGTCTGCCCACCTTGGCGTAATACACGCGGTAGCCAGGGCCGTAGTCGATTCGAAGCTCCAGCACTCCATTTCCAACGGCCTTGGTGTCGCCGGCATTGCCGGCGGCCAAACGGTTGAGACGAGTCAGCACGCGCATGGCTGCCTGACGATCCTTGCCCTTGGTGGCATCCAGCCAGGCTTGAAACGGATCGTGGCCGTCAGCGGTGAGGTAGTGCGTAAGCTCCATCATCGGGCGCATTGTAGCTTAAAAACTACAAAAGCATGCAAGGAGACAGCCTCAAGAAGGCGCTGACGACGCCCTCCCTCTGCACCCTGAGTAACGTGGAGGCGAAAGGTAATGGCGAAAACGCCGACGGCCGCCTGCTGGGAAGGCAGGCGGCCGTCGTCATGCTAGAGGGGCTGGTACCGGCGGTCGGACTCGAACCGACAAGGGCTTGCACCCGGCGGATTTTGAATCCGACACCACTTCATAAAAATCAGCATCTTGAAGCCGAAGCAATCGCCTTACCAACATACCTACCAACATCTACCAATGCGCTTGGCTGCCACTCTATGCGTCATGTTACCGCAGCCAGCTCGGCCCTTTCTCTGCCCTACCTGCCCGGTATCAGCCGCTCACTTCCCCACGGGAAAAACTGGGTTAGCGATTCAAGAAATGGGGCGCTCCGGTCGCTGGCGACGGCCGCTCAAGAATCAGCCCGCCCCTGCCTTGCTGGTGCGAGCAGCCGAGTGCGTACCCATGGTGCGTACCAGCGCCAGCACACCAACACCAACACCAACACCAACACCAACACCAAACTGCCATCCTCAGTACCTCGCAGCCGCTCATCATGCGGGGTTCGCAATCGTGCAGCCATTCATACAAGTAAGCGATCTCCTACAGCCGCCGTGAACATTAGCGCATCCTTCGAGATTAATGTCGCGCCTGCAAATGAATCTTAGTAGGGTGTGGTATTTCCATAGACCAATAGCAGGGATGCGTATGCGCGAAGCCCGAACCTTCACGCTGGAAGAGGTGCAACAGAAGCTCCAACAGCTCAACATCCCCTTCTCTACATCAAGCTCTGCCGCCGCTGAAGCTCGCTATGCCTTCAAGAGCCTGCGGCAGATTGAGCCGGCCGGAATCTACTTTCTGGCGGCAGGCATCCCCAACCCGCCACAGATCGAGAACTCCATAATCCTGTACCCCGAGACCGATTTCGGTGGAGACGGGAATGTGACCATCCAGGTGGAGGATCCTCAGCTGGTGTTCTATCGGCTGATGGAGGTCATGGTAGGTGAGCGCGAGAAGCCCCAAGGCATCCACCCCACCGCAGTCGTCAGTGAGAACTGCGAGATCGACGCCAGCGCCTACATCGGCCCCTTCTGCGTCCTCGAGGATTGCATCGTCAAGGCCGGTGCCAGGCTCCACTCTCATGTCACCATCATGCGCGGCACCACGATCGAAGAGGACGTGACCATCGAGTCTCACTCCACGATCGGCGCGACCGGCGTGGCATGGATCTGGGACCCCGCCACCCGACGTCGTGTCGTGCAGCCCCAGACCGGCTTCACAACGGTCGGTCGTGGCTCCTTCCTGGGCAGTGACATCACCGTGGTACGCGGCTCGGTCAACGAGACCACCATCATCGGGGAAGGGTGTGTGATCGCCCACGGCAGCAAGATCGGCCATGGCTCGCAGATCGGCCCCGAGTGCCACTTCGCCAACAATATCTCGATCGCCGGCAACGTCAGCCTGGGCCAGCAGTGCTTTCTTGGCTCTGGGGCCGTGGTTCGACCGCAGACGCGGCTCGCCGAGCGAACCGTCGTCGGTGCCGGCGCAGTCGTGGTGAAGCATTGCGAGGAGCCGGGACTGTTGCTGATGGGCGCCCCGGCGAAGCCCGCGAAATCCGCGTCTGGCAGGATGTC
Organism: Halomonas sp. SSL-5; assembly: GCF_030708455.1. Classification (GTDB taxonomy): domain Bacteria; phylum Pseudomonadota; class Gammaproteobacteria; order Pseudomonadales; family Halomonadaceae; genus Halomonas. The sequence goes on along the minus strand of NZ_JAUYWF010000001.1, from coordinate 121,234 downwards.
AGGCGTTCCAAAGCCACTTGATAACTAAGGGTATCGGCATGACCGACTTTTCCATCGTTTCAGAGAAGGCAAACATCGCCGAAGGGGTCACCATCGGCAGGTTCTGCATCATTGAAGATGATGTCCAGATCGCCGCAGGCGCTGTGATCGAGGATTATGCGATGGTGCTCCAGGGCGCCAAGATCGGGCGCAACACCAAGATTGGCACCTACACCAAGGTTGGCAAGAACGTGGTGATCGGGGCCGACTGCTCTTTCACATCCTACTGCGAGATCCGCGACAACTGCCTGCTGGGTGATCATGTGATCATGGGTAGCCGCGGCACGCTGTCGGCGAACACGATCGTCGAGGACGATGTGGTGATGAAGTACGCCTTCGTGGTCACCGACACGCCTGACTTGACTAAGAACGACGAGAAGTCAGTCGGCCGGCTGAAGAAAGGCTCACGCTTCGGTGCCAGCGTTGTCATCATGCCCGCGGTCACCATCGGCGAGAACGCCGAAATTGGCGCCTGCTCTCAGGTGCGCAAGGATGTGCCTGATAATCAGGTTTGGTTCGGCATGCCTGCCAAATACTACCGCGACTCATAATGCTACACATCTGAACCTCCTCAAGCGTGCAGGCCATACATCGCCCGCACCGCAACAAACCTCAACATCAAACCGCCACCTTCTGCACCTCGCAGCCCACCAACCATACGGGTTTGGGTGGGCTGCTGCTAACGGCCATGAAACGCCGAAAAAATGCCGACAGCCAGGCATTCGGCGCCCCGTGGCCGGTGGGGTGGGCCTTTCCCAGTACCTTGGGTTTTCGGCACCCCTCGACTCGACAGGCTATCGAGTTCCGGTTATCAGGAAGGCGCCAGCCCAGCAGTGGCGGAGCTTGAGCGCCAGCAGCCAACCGGAAACGGAAGCGAAGCGAAACGGCCATAAATAGCCCGCGGCTGGGTCTCGGCGGCCCCTCGAGTACGGGGTAGGGGGTGGAGTACCTTTTGTGTCGGCAATCTCTTACAGCAGGCGGCCACACGTTGGGCCATGCTCAGGATGGTGCCTTATCTCGCGGCCTCGGTCGCCTAGTGGGTGCGCCCAAGGGACACACGCAGCCCGGCAACGGACGGCCAGCCCCAGAATTGCATGTCGTGTAAACCCGGCACGTGGCCAGGGAAATGGTGGGTCGTGTGCTATCGTGAAATCTAAATCCATCACGGTAGGGGCGTCATGGAAATCATAAAGTGGGCTTTCATCATAGGCGGGCCGGCTTACGTCTTCTGGTCATGCTACCGTGAGAGCAAACGCGAAGCTCGGCGTCTGGCAAAGCATGAGCAGGAATAGGGGTCGAAACCCATATTGTTCTTGGTGTTGTCCCGTTATTGCCCCGCGCAGTTCGGTTAATTGGATAACATCTCTCTCATCATTGCGTTAACTATCCATCTGCCAGCGGCTGAACTTCGGTGGGCGAGAGCTCAGAGCAGGCCGGCAAAACAGTCTTTGCAGCCTACGGTGCCTGAGCATTTCTTAGCACCCGAGCCGGTGACCGATGCCAGGTTTGGACAGGTTGCCGGCGCCTTTCCGATGTCAGCATTTGTCAACATGCCCGGCGCCCTGACGCCGCCCCGATGTTGGGTTTTGTTGGGGTGACGGTGCCGCGCTCGCGCGCGTTATGGGTCGAAAAATCATCAGACGCTCACACGGCGAAGGCGCCCAGCTTGGGGCGCCCTTGATAAATCTTGATTGTTTTTCAACCGCCGGTCCTTTTAGGGGGTGCGGAAATCATCAGACCGGCATCGCGCCAGCTCGCGCTCGATGGCCAGCCGCACGAACTCGGCGCGGTTGCGGTGGCCATGGTGCCGCCCTTGGCTCATCAGCTTGTCGATGGCCGCCACCACCTCGGCCTCGACGCTCACGATCAGCCGCACGGGCTCGGCCAGCCGCCTAGGGTTCTTGCTCATCGCTCGCCCTCCTCCCCGGTATCGTGGGACAGGTCGATAGCGGGCAGCTCTAGGTCAAGCTCCGGCAGGCTGTCCAGGTCGATGGCCGGCAGCTCCAGATCGATGCCGCCCTTTTCTAGTCGGGAAGAATCATCAGTGTCGCCCGCCAGCAGCCGGCGATAGGCGTCCTGGGCGGCCTTGGACGGGCGGCCCTTGGGGTGGCGTCGTCTCATGGTGTGGCACCTCTCAGCATGGCGTTAGCGGCCCGCCTGCCGGCATTGGCTTGGCGGTGCGGTTGGGGCTCGGCAGCCGCGCCAGCCGCCCACTCTTCGACGTAGCGATGGGCCAGGCGCATGGCCTCGGCATCGGACCGGGCGGCCAGGTGGTGTAGCAGGTAGCGGCGGTCATCCGCCACCAGCTCGCAGTGGCGCGCGATATGCGCCAGCCATGGCGCTACGGGCTCAACGCGGCCCGCCGCTGGCGCTGGGGTTTGGGTGGGCGGCGGTGACGGGTAGGCCGGCCAGACCGCCTTGGCGGCCTCTAGCGCCTTAGCATTTCTTAGCAAGCGATGGGCCTGCCGGCGGGCAGCTTCAACATCGGATGCCACCTCGAAGGTGTCATCTATCACGGCCACCAGCTCGGCCCGTACCTGCCGGCTCAGGGGCGCCAGCGTCTCGCGTAGCTGGCGCTCCAGGTCCGGCCTAAGGTCGCGGCCCGCATCCGCCAGGGCGGCCAGCAGCGTCTCGCCCTCATGCGTCGGCCCGGCCTCTCCCTGCCCTACCTGCTCTTTCTGGTGTCCCACGGGGCCAACGTGTCCCAAGGGCTCAACCGTGCGGGTTGGCGGCGGGACACCTTCGGGCCGGGTGGTGTCCTTTGGTGTCCCAGCGAAGGCGCGGTAAACGTCGTCCAGGCTCATGCCGCGCCCTCCTCGGCCTCAGCCGGGCGGATCGCGTAGACGCGGCGGCGGCTGCCGTTGATCGACAGCCGTATGGAACGCTTCTCGCCTTCTCGCTCCACCAGCCAGCCAGCGACCTCTAGGGCTTCGGTGCCGCGCTTCACGTCGAAGCCGCCCAGCGCCTCGGACAGTCCTTCGCCGTTGAACAGATAAGTCCGCCCCTGGCCATCGTCGCGCCACCAGCCGGCCCGGTCGCGCACCATAGGGGTATGGGCCGGGTCGCCCTCGATGCTGCTGAAACGGGCATCGCCGTGTCGCTCGATGAAGCCGGCCACGTTGGCCAATATCTGCTCATGCTCGGACCTCACGCCGCCCTGCCCGTCGGTCCATGCGTGGAACGCCTCGATAGCCGCGGCCATGGCCTCGCCCGCTTGCCAGTCTGTCAGCCCGTATTCGGTGGCCAGCTCGCCGGCCAGCCCGATCAGCGCCAGCACCTTGGCGGCCCGGCCTTGCAGCGGTCGGGTCGAAGCGAAGCCGTCTACCTGGGCGAAGCGGTCCACCTCCCCGGCCAGGTCGCGCTCCTCGGCCACCAGCCGCTCGATGAACGCCGGCCCAAGGTGGCCATGGTGGCGCGTCACCTCGCTTTTCAGGTGATCCGCAAAGGCGCGGCCATCAGCCAGGTGGTGCAGACGGTCGAAGGCGCCATGCGCCCGTTTGGCGGGTATATCCAGCAGCCGGACCGCCTGCCCGGCGTGGGGGCGCTTGCCTGCCTCGCTCATGTGGGCAGCCAGGGTGCGCTCGCCGCTGCTCAATACCGCGATGCGCCAGCGGTGCGGGCGGCGGGCGGTGCCGTTGCGGCTGGCGCGGGCCTTGCCGGTGCCATTGCCCAAGGCGTAGACGGTGGCGCCGATCTCTTTGCCATCGGCCTCGCCTATCTCGTCCAGTATCAGCGCCGTGTCGCTCAGGGCTGCCGCGATACCCTCCAGCCCGTTGCCGGTGGCGCGCCAGGTGCGCTTAAAGTCGGGACCGCCCCAGACGCTCGCCGCCACCTCCAGCAGCGTGGTCTTTCCGTTGCTGCTATCGCCCACCAGATGGATGCCGGCGGTTTGCCGATGCGTCAGGTGCAGCAGCGGGCCGGCCAGGGCGGTGGACACGGCCAGCACCATCAGCGGGTTGCCGCTGCATAGCCGGCCAATCGCCTCGCGCCAGCTCATCAGGCTGCCGGCGGTGGCGTACTCGTCTTGGCCGGCCACCTCGCTCTGGAAGGTGATCCGGCGCGCCAGCTCGCCCTGGGCGATGGTGCGCCGGGGCATGACGAACGCCAGCGCCTCCTCGACGCGATGCCAGCCCACGCGGGTCGCGGCCACCACCACCTCACCAGGCGCCTGCCTTGCCGCCCATTGGTTTAGCTCCTTGGCCGCATCGGGCTCGATGCGAACGCCCATGTCCAGCAGCTCGCCGCGCATCTCCTCGCCGCTGCCCTTCAGCAGCCGCAGGGGCATCGCCCATTGCCGCCACGGCCCATACAGCGGCTTGAAGCGCAGCAGCAGCCCGTGGTTATCGTGGCGCTCGTCATGGGTAGCGGCCAGGCACTCGATGGGGCTGCATACACGCTTGTCGAAGGGCTCGGGTTCGCCGTCGCCCCTAGGCTGGCGCTGCCCGTGGAAGTAGAGCCCCGGCGGCCCAAACTGGCTGGGGGCCAGATAGCAGGCGAAGGTGGGACGCCTGGGCTCCTTCACCTTGACCGGCCCGGCCTCGCTGGGGTCCACCTCGCGGGCGATGGGACACGTTGGGACAGGTGGTGTCCCAGTGGTGTCCCGGCGGGAAGCCGCGTCATTGCTGGGCTGGGACACGTTGGACACCTTGGACACTTCCAGCGGGATATGGGCGGGCTCAGTGGCCGGCGGCTGCCCGAACATATCGACGGTATCGGGATCGCGGTATTCACTCACCATGGCTACCTCCCAGCCGGCACAGGCGCACGTCGGCAAAGTCGGTACAGCCCCGGCAGCCCTCGCAGAATTGCGGCATCAGCAGCTCCCCGCCAATGGCCAGCGCCGCGTGGCGGGCCTCAACCGCGCCCTTGTTGGCCTTGCCCTTGGCCGGCAGGTGGCGGTCATCGTCGCCGCAGACGGTCATGGCCACGTCATCCGGCAGGCGTTGCCGCAGGCGCCGTGCAACCGGCGCCAGGTTGTCGGCATTGCGCGCCACCACGACAGGAACGCCCATGGCCTCATACAAGGCGGCGGCGGTACTCCATCCCTCGGCCACCAGCACGCGCTGGGCGCCAGCTAGGTCGCCTATCAGGCTCGCAGCACCTTTGACGCGGCCCCCGCTCAAGGTGCGCTTGCTGCCGTCGGGAAAAATGCGCTCCAGGTTGACCAGCTCGCCCTCGACGTACAGCGGCATTAGCAGCATGTCGCCGCGCTGGCGCAGGTGATGCGGCGGTAGTCGCTTGCGGGCCAGCCAGGAGTGGGCAGGATCGCCAGGGCCGGCCACAGCCCACCAGCGCCGGGCTTTGTCGGCTGCCTTGGCCTCTTGCTGCTGGCGCTCACGGTCACGGCGCTCACGCTCTCGCATGGCGTCCAGCCGTGCCTGGGCGGCGGCCTCGGGATCGCTGGCGCCGTGCAGCGTCACCACCTCGTTAACGTCCAGGTGGAAGATGCCGTAGCTGGCCGCCAGGGGCGATTGGATGCGATACCAGCCATTCCGCTTGTTCGGCTTGTCCGGCGTGGCGAATCGCTCGAACCGGCCTGACGCTATGGGCGCCAGCATCACGCCATGCCGGGCCAATGCCTCAGCCAGTGCGGCCTCGATGGTGGTATGCTTGGGGGGCGCTTTAGGCGGCGCAGCGGTATGGGTCCGGCTCCTAGCGGGGAGCCGGTCCTTTTGCGTTTTGGGTGTCATGCCTCGCCCTCCTCGCTTGCCTTGGGCTTGCCGGTTATCCAGCGCCAGGCGCCGGCCAGCAGGTGCGAAAGCTCAAACATCGTCGCCGCCCTCCTCTGCCTTATCCCGCTGAAAATCGGCGCGCTCGCCAAGCCCGACGGCCAGGATGTCCACAGCCTCAAGCAAACGCCGGTAACGCATTAGGGGTAAGCCGTGGTCGCGTGGCACACCTACCAGCGCCAGCAGCGCCGTATGAGAACAAGCCGGGAGGAGGTTGCCGACGCGCTCAGCACTGGCCAGGTTGTCGGCACTCTCAAGGCTCAGCCGCTCCGGCACGGTGATCGCGCCCACCAGTGCATCATTGATTCGCACGGGCCTTTCTTCGCCCGGCTGAGGTATGGCCGCATCGCCAAGGGACTCTATGCGCTCAGCAACGGCCCGCAGATGGTGGGCAAGGTCGCTGGCGCCAGCGCCGTAAAGCGTCAGGTCGAGGGTAATCATGCCGACGCCTCCCGCTGGGCTTGCTCCCAGCTTTCAACGTCGCTCAGCGACCAACGGGTAAGGTTGCCGGCCAGCTTCACCGGCTGGACGAAACGGCCTTCACGAGACCAACGCCAGATTGTGGCTTCATGGGCGCCGTAGCGATCGGCCAGTTGCTTGACGGACAGCCAGGCGCGCCAGGCATTGCTGGCGCCTTGCTGCTCCGGTGCGGGGGTGTCGTGGCCGCCAGTGGTAGCGGCGTGGGTAGCGGATGCCATGTGGTACTGCCTCGCGTTTTGGGTTCACGGGCAGCATGGCGTGGCAGGTTGGCCGGCAGTCCTATAAAGGGCAGGTGCCGTCCGTCATGGGTGCGACATAGGGGTATGTCGCATCAAAATGGGTCGCTGGCACGCTCCTCGCGGGCGGCCAGTATCTCTTGCACCGTCTTAGCTATCGGCTCGTCATCCAGCTTCAGTCCGCGGCCTTCCAGTACCGTTTGAAGCATGGCGGCGACCTTGTAGGGCTCGTCTGGTATCTCGCCGCCCAGCACCTCTAACGCCAGCCCCTCTATCAATTTCAGATAAGTTTGCCTGCGCTTGTGGTGAAGGGGCTTGTTTTGTGGTGCGGCTGGCGCCTGAGGCTTGGGCATGACGCGCAGCGCCTCGGGGATATCATCGTCGGCAACGCCTGACGCTTTCAGCCAGCGGTAGACCTCGGGGCGCTCGAAGGTCAGCTTTAAATCATCATCCGATGCCATCTGCCAGCCAATATCCTCCTTTTGACGCCACTGCCATGCGCAGCCCAAACATAGCTGTCCCGCGTTATTTACTTCCTCGCCGCCTTCGGGATCAGGGGCCAATTCATAAATTGACCAAGGCTCGATCTCACCTGCTTGGGCAGCCTCAACAATGACGCGCGACCATTCATTCAATTCGTGTAAGTGGTGTTCGCGGATATATCCAGCCTTCGCGGCGGTAATGTCATAGCCGCCCAGCAACGCCGCGACCTCCTCGCAGCTCATGCGGCTGGCGACATGCCAAGGTGAAAGTGCCATGCGCTACTCCTTTGCGCTCACTCCAGGGAAAGATGGCCGGCGGGCGCGGTGGAGTCGCCGCGTATTCGGGTGTACGGCCCTAGCCGGCCAAATCGGTTATTCGGTGGATGCCTCTTTACGGATCGCCGTTACCTTCTTGCTGGCGCTGGTGGGAGTGGCCAGGAAGGCGGCCCATTGCTTCATCACACGGGCGCGCTTGGCCAGCAGGTCGCCCCGGCGGTAGGCGGCTTCGGCCTGGTTGCCGATGGCGTGGGCCAGGATCATCTCGGCAACATCGTGTGGGGTAGACGTGCGCTCGCTCAGCCAGTCGCGAAGCGTGGACCTCATGCCGTGGACAGTCGCCCGCTCCTTCTCGCCCATGGCATCCAGTAGGTCGGTCATCGCCCGGTCGGACAGTTTGCGCCCGCCGTCGCGAGTGAATACCAGCCCTTGATCGGCCTGGGGCAGCGAACGCAGCAGCTCAACGGCAGCCGGCGACAGCGGTACGCGATGCTCGCGGCGGCCCTTCATGCGCTCCGGCGGTATCGTCCAGACCGCTCCAGCCAGGTCGATTTCCTCCCAACGGGCGCCCAGCACCTCTCCAGACCGGCTGCCCGTCAGGATCGTGAACGCCAACGCCTTGGCCGGCATATCGTCGCGCTCGCTCAGCCGCGCCCAGAACGCCGGCATCTCATCAATGGGCATCGCCCGATGGTGGGTCTTCTTCTTGATCTTGGCTGGCGCCGGCAGCGCCGCATCAAGGTTGCCTTTCCAAGCCGCCGGGTTGGGGCCGGCGCGGTGGCCGTGGGCGGTCGCCCAAGACAACACGGACTCGATACGCTGGCGCACGCGGGCGGCGGTGGTGGGCTTGCTCTGCCAGATGGGTTCGAGGGCTTGCTTGACGTGGACCAGCTCAATATCGGCCACGCTCATCGCGCCCAATGTGGGTAAGGCGTATGCCTCCAGGCTTTGGCGCCATTGGCTGGCGTGTTTCGGATTGCTGGCTTCGGCTTGCTTCACCTTAATAACGGCCTCGGCGGCCTCCTTGAAGGTCAGGCGCGCCAATTCAGCCGCCAAGCGGGCTTGCTTGGCGGCCTTTCGCTCTGCCAGGGGGTCGATGCCTTGGGCCAGCATCTCGCGGACCTTGCGGGCCTTCTCGCGGGCTAGCGCCAGCGACGTATCGGGGTAGCCGCCTAGGCCATGATCCCGACGCACCTTGTAGGGCTTGCCGCTTTTGGCTAGGCGAGTCTCGCCGGTGGTGTAGCGCAGTATCCACGACCGGGCGCCGCTCTTATCGACACGCAGCAACAAGCCGGCCACGTCGCCAACGGCATGATAGCCGGGGGTGGTGAGGCGCTTCACCTCAAGGGCAGACAGGGGATGGGCTTTCTTGGGCATGGCCGCTTACCAACATCCTTACCAACATAGGGCATGTTATTGGAAGCTAGTCTATGCCACGCAAAGCTACAAGGAAGGAGGAGTAAGTAGCTGTTTTGACTGGTACCGGCGGTCGGACTCGAACCGACAAGAGGTTGCCCCCGGCGGATTTTGAATCCGCTGCGTCTACCAATTCCGCCACGCCGGCAACGCGCGAAGCATTATACGTGGGGCGCCCGGCAGGTCAATCTCGGGCCTGACTTCGCGCCGGCGAGTCGGTATCCTAGGCGGCTTGCCAGACATCACCGGATCCCGAAACCACATGCAGCGCGCCGACTTCCATTTCGAGCTCCCCGACGAGCTTATCGCCCGCTACCCCTCCGAGCAGCGTACCGACTGCCGGCTGCTGTGCGTGGACGGCCCGAGCGGGGAGCTGGCCCACCGCCGCTTCCCGGACCTGCTTGAGCTGCTCGAGCCCGGCGACCTGCTGGTGTTCAACGACACGCGGGTGATCCCGGCGCGGCTGCACGGCCACAAGGCCAGCGGCGGCCGAGTGGAGATGCTGCTCGAGCGCCCCCTGGATGCCCACCGCGGCCTGGCCCACCTGCGCGCGAGCAAGTCGCCCAGGCCCGGGACCGAGCTGGTCTTCGAGGGCGATGTGCGTGCCGTGGTGGAGGGCCGACGCGACGCCCTGTTCGAGCTGCGCTTCCTCGGCGACACCCCGCTGATCGAGCTGCTCGAGCGTCATGGCCACATGCCGCTGCCGCCCTATATCGACCGCGACGACGAGCGCAGCGACCGCGAGCGCTACCAGACGGTCTACGCGCGTCGCGACGGCGCCGTGGCCGCCCCCACCGCGGGGCTGCACTTCGACGAGCCGCTGCTCGCGGCGCTTGACGAGAAGGGGGTCGAGCGCGCCTTCGTCACCCTGCATGTGGGGGCCGGCACCTTTCAGCCGGTGCGCGTCGACGATATCCGCGAGCACAAGATGCACAGCGAGTGGCTGGAGGTGGACGAAGCCACCTGCGAAAAGGTGCGCGCCGCACGGGCCGCCGGCCGCCGGGTCATCGCCGTGGGCACCACCAGCGTGCGCTGCCTCGAGAGCGCCTGCATGAAGAGTGGCACCGGCGAGATCGCCCCCTACCGCGGCGACACCGATATCTTCATCTACCCCGGCTACGCATGGCGCTGCGTGGATGCTCTGATCACCAACTTCCACCTGCCGGAGTCCACCCTGCTGATGCTGGTGGCCTCCTTCGCCGGCTACGACACCACCCTGGCCGCCTACCGCGAGGCGGTGGCCGAGCGCTATGCCTTCTTCAGCTATGGCGATGCGATGTTCTTGTCACTCAAGCCCTGACCCGCAAGCGCTGCCGACCCGCCACAGCTCCTGATGCGAGATTCTCATGCGTAACGACTGCTTCATGACCTTCGAACGCCTGGCCAGCGACGGCCGGGCGCGCCGTGGCCGCCTCTCCTTCCCGCGCGGCACCGTGGAGACGCCCGCCTTCATGCCGGTGGGCACCTACGGCACCGTCAAGGGCATGACCCCGGCCTCCGTGGAGGAGATCGGCGCCGAGATCATCCTCGGCAACACCTTCCACCTCTGGCTGCGTCCCGGCATGGAGGTGATCGAGGCCCACGGCGACCTGCATGACTTCGCCCAGTGGCAGAAGCCGATCCTCACCGACTCCGGCGGCTTCCAGGTCTTCTCGCTGGGCGCCATGCGCAAGATCACCGAACAGGGCGTGCACTTCCGCTCGCCGGTGGACGGCGACAAGGTGTTCATGGGCCCGGAGGAGTCCATGGCGGTGCAGCGTTCGCTGGGCTCCGACGTGGTGATGATCTTCGACGAGTGCACCCCCTACCCGGCCACCGAGAAGGAGGCACGGCTCTCCATGGAGCGCTCGCTGCGCTGGGCCGAGCGCTCCCGGGAGGCCCACGGCGACTCGCCCTCGGCACTGTTCGGCATCGTCCAGGGCGGCATGTATCCCGCGCTGCGCGAGCGCTCTCTCGAGGGGCTTCAGGAGATCGGCTTCGACGGCCTGGCCATCGGCGGTCTCTCGGTGGGCGAGCCCAAGGAGGAGATGATCAAGGTACTCGACTACCTGCCCAGCTGGATGCCGGACGACAAGCCCCGCTACCTGATGGGCGTGGGCAAGCCCGAGGACCTGGTGGAGGGCGTGCGCCGCGGCATCGACATGTTCGACTGCGTGATGCCGACCCGCAACGCACGCAACGGCCATCTGTTCACGGCGGAGGGCACGGTGAAGATCCGCAACGCCAAGCACCGCCACGACACCGGCCCCCTGGAGGCGGAGTGCGACTGCTATACCTGCCAGCACTTCTCCCGGGCCTACCTGCACCACCTCGATCGCTGCGGCGAGATGCTCGGTTCGATGCTCAATACCATCCACAATCTGCGCCACTACCAGCGGCTGATGGCCGGTTTGCGCGGTGCCATTGAAGCGGGTACATTGACCCACTTCGTGGAAGGCTTCTATGCCCGGCGCGGCCTGCCGGTGCCTCCCGCCCCGAATTGACAGCCGCCGGTGCCGCTCCCCGAGGGCCAGGCACCGGTCGTCACTGCCCCGCAATGGCGCGGCAGACCCCCTTACCCATCCCAACCAGGAGACCCACATCCATGCTGGATTTCTTCATCGCGCCGGCCTACGCCCAGGACGCTCCCGCCGGTGGCGGCATCGCCCAGATCGTCATGCTGGTCGGTTTCGTTGCCATCTTCTACTTCCTGCTGTGGCGGCCCCAGGCCAAGCGTGCCAAGCAGCACAAGCAGCTCATCGCCGGCCTCTCCAAGGGTGACGAGGTCGTCGTCGGTGGCGGCATGCTGGGCCGTATCACCAAGGTGAGCGACGACAGCGAGTTCCTGGCCATGGAGATCGCCGAGGGCACCCAGGTCAACGTGCAGAAGAGCGCCGTGGCCGCCGTGCTGCCCAAGGGCACCATCAAGTCCATCTGACCCGTGTCCTACCCGGCCCCGACGGCTCATCCGGCGGGGCCGACCTTCGACCGCCGTCGGCATTGCCGGCGGCGGTCGTGGCGTGATCGCGTCAGCTTCCCCGCTTTACAGCAACCTATCGTCAGCAACCTAGGACAGGGCCCGCATGCTCAACCGTTATCCCCTGTGGAAGTATCTGCTGATACTCATCGTCCTGCTCGTCGGACTGGTCTACTCGCTGCCCAATCTCTTCCCGGAAGACCCGGCGATCCAGATCAGCAGCGAGCGCGGTGACGCCACCGTCGATGAACGCCAGCTCGAGAGTATCCAGGCATCCCTGAACGATGCCGGCATCGAGATCAAGGACGTCGAACGCAGCCAGACCAGCACCCTGCTGCGCCTGCGCAATCCCGACGCCCAGCTCGCCGCCCGCGACCGCGTCGCCGCCATGCTCGGCGAGGAGTATGTAGTCGCGCTCAACCTGGCCGAGTCGACCCCCGAGTGGCTGCAGTCGCTCTCCGCCTCACCCATGACCCTGGGTCTGGATCTGCGCGGCGGCGTGCACTTCCTGCTCGAGGTGGACATGGAGGCGGCCGTGAGCCAGCGCCTCGAGGTCAACGCCAGCGCCATGCGCGAGCTGCTGCGCGACGAGCGCATTCGCTATCGCGATACCCAGATCGACGACCGCACCCTGACGCTGACCTTCACCGATGCCGAGGATCGCGATACCGCGCGGAGCCTGATCAGCCGCGAGTTCCCCGACTTCCAGTACGAGAACCGGGGCGACGGCCGCGGCGCCGCCCTGGCGATGACGCTCACCGACCAGGCGGTCGACGAGATCCAGGACTACGCCATCAACCAGAACCTGACCACCCTGCGCAACCGGGTGAACGAGCTGGGAGTGGCGGAGCCGCTGGTACAACGCCAGGGACCGGATCGCATCGTGGTGGAACTGCCCGGCGTGCAGGACACCGCCGAGGCCAAGCGCATCGTCGGTGCCACCGCCAACCTGGAGTTCCGCCTCGAGGCGCGGCCCGACACGCCCGACAGCGAGACCGAGAGCTTCCCGTTCCGCAATCAGGCGTCACGCCGTGCCGACCTGATGCGCGACGTGATCATCACCGGCGACCAGGTCTCCAACGCCAACCGCAGCTTCGACGAGAACGGTCGCCCCCAGGTCAACATCGACCTGGACGGCACCGGCGGCACCCTGATGAACCGTGCCACCCGCACCAACATCGGGCGCAACATGGCGGTCGTCTACATCGAGCACAAGACCCGCGACAGCGTGGAGGTGGTCGACGGTGAGGAGACGCTGGTCCGCGATGCCTATACCGAACGCGGCATCATCAGCCTGGCCACCATCCAGAGTGCCCTGGGCAACAGCTTCCGCATCACCGGGCTCGACTCGCCCACCGAGGCGGCGGAGCTTTCCCTGCTGCTGCGCTCGGGCTCGCTGGCCGCACCGATCTACTTCGTGCAGGAGCGCACCATCGGCCCGAGCCTGGGCGCCGAGAACATCAAGCGTGGCGTGATGTCGGTGCAGATCGGCCTGCTGCTGGTGGTGCTGTTCATGCTGATTCGCTACAAGGTGTTCGGCATCTTCGCCAACCTGGCCCTGGCGCTCAACCTGACCCTGCTGGTGGCGGCGATGTCGATGCTCGGCGCCACCCTCACCCTGCCGGGCATCGCCGGCATCGTGCTGACGCTGGGCATGGCGGTGGACGCCAACGTGCTGATCTTCGAGCGAATACGCGAGGAGCTACGCACGGGGCTCTCGGTGCAGCAGGCGATACACGCCGGCTACGAGCGCGCCTTCACCTCCATCGTCGACGCCAACATCACCACCCTGCTGGTGGCGGTGATCCTGTTCTCGATCGGCACCGGACCGGTCAAGGGCTTCGCCGTGACCCTGTCGCTGGGCATCCTCACCTCGCTGTTCACCGCCCTGCTGGTGACCCGCGCGATGGTGAACCTCGCCTACGGCGGCAAGCCGGTCAAGAAGCTCTGGATCTGAGAGGTAATCATGAAAACCCTGGTCAATCGACAGCTCGACTTCATGGGCAAGCGGAAGATCGCCTTCGCGGTCTCCGGCCTGCTTATCCTGGCGTCGCTCGTCTCGCTGCTCTTCCAGCAGCTCAACCTGGGCCTGGACTTCACCGGCGGCACCCTGGTGGAGGTACGTTACGCCGTGGCACCCTCCCTGGATGCCGTGCGCCAGGCCCTGGAAGCCGCCGAGTTCCGCGATGTCTCGGTGCAGACCTTCGGCGCCGCCAACGAGGTGCTGATCCGCCTGCAGCAGGCCTTCGATGCCGACGTGGGCGACCGCGTGGTGGAGCTGCTGCGCCGCAGTGGCGAGGAGGTCGACCTGGTACGCGCCGAGTTCGTCGGCGCCCAGGTGGGCGACCAGCTTCGCGACCAGAGCGGACTGGGTCTGCTGGTGGCGCTGGGCATCGTGATGCTCTACGTGGCCTTCCGCTTCCAGTACAAGTTCGCCATCGGCGCCCTGCTGGCGCTGATGCACGACGTGATCATCGTGGTCGGCGTCTTCTCGCTGTTCCAGCTCGAGTTCGACCTCACCGTGCTGGCCGCGGTGCTGGCGGTGATCGGCTACTCGCTCAACGACACCATCGTGGTCTATGACCGCATCCGCGAGAATATCCGCAAGTCGCGCATCGACGACATGCTGGCGATCTTCAACGAGTCGCTCAATCAGACCCTGTCGCGCACCCTGGCGACATCGGGCACCACACTGCTGGTCCTGCTGGCATTGCTGGCGCTGGGCGGCGACATGATCGAGGGCTTCGCCATCGCCCTGATCATCGGCGTGGTGATCGGTACCTTCTCATCCATCTACGTGGCCGCGGCGCTGCTGCTGGCGGTCAGGCTGGACCGCGAGGACCTGATCCCGGCCCAGAAGGAAGACGCCGAGGCCGAGGAGCTGCCCTGAGCGGCAGACCTCCCGCCCCAAGCCAAGCGCCCCCGCCGAGTCCTCGACGGGGGCGCTTGCTTTCGGGAGCCCGCGGGCAGCGGCGGCTCAGTTGGCCTCGCGCCAGCCACCCAGCACCCGCTGGTCGGGGCCGAAGAACACCAGGCGATCATGGTCGATCAGGTAGCGATAGGCGGTCTCGAGCATCGTGGTGACCCGGGCGGCATCCTCGAGCTGCGGACAGCCGCGCCGCGTGGTGGCGAGTTCGGTGACCTCGATGCGCTGGCTGTCGCCGAGTCGCATCCGGCCACGCATCTCGTTGCAGCCGTCGCTGCCGACCAGGCGACCGTCGCGACCGATCTCGAACCAGGGGGTCTCGGGCATCGAGAGCCGCTCGCTGGTGCCCACCAGCAACAGGTTCCAGCGCTGCTCCACCAGCGGGCCCTCGAGGTCGCCGGAAGCGACCTCGGCGGGGGCCGGCGAGCGACTGCCGCAGGCGGCGAGCAGGGCGGCGGCAGCCAGCACCAGCAGCGGGCGGGTCTTGCGCATCGGTTGTGCCGTTACCATGTGCCGGTGTTCTCCATCGATGCCCAGGGTTCGCGAGGGGTCTGTGCCTCACCCTGCTGCAGCAGCTCCACCGAGATGCCGTCGGGGCTCTTGACAAACGCCATGTGGCCGTCGCGAGGCGGGCGATTGATCGTCACTCCGGCGTTCTGCAACTTTTCGCACAGGGCGTAGATATCCTCCACCCGATAGGCCAGGTGGCCGAAGTTGCGCCCGCCGCCGTACTCCTCCGGGTCCCAGTTATAGGTGAGCTCGAGCTCCGGGGCCTGGAGTTCGGTGGAGCGGGCCTCGTCATCGGGGGCGGCCAGGAAGACCAGGGTGAAGCGGCCCTTGTCGTTCTCCTTGCGGCGCACCTCCTTGAGGCCGAGCAGGTCGCAGTAGAAGTGCAGCGAGGCGTCCAGGTCGCTGACGCGCACCATGGTGTGCAGGTACTGCATATCGGACTCCTTGTCGTGTGGAGTGAGTCGTGTAGCGTGAGTGTTCAGTGTAAACCCGAAGGGGATTGGCGCGTAATGGGGGAGATCCGAGCATGAGCGACTACTGTGACCTGGCGCCGGGGCATCCGTTTCACGGCCCCTACCACGACCACGAGTACGGCTTCCCGGTGGTCGACGACGACGCCCTGTTCGAGCGCCTGGCCCTCGAGATCAACCAGGCGGGGCTCTCCTGGCTCACCGTGCTGAAGAAGCGCGCGGCCTTCCAGGGCGCCTTCGAGGGCTTCGCCATCGACCGGGTGGCCGCCTACGGCGAGACCGAGCGCGCCCGGCTGCTGGCCGACGCCGGCATCATTCGCAACCGCCTGAAGGTCGAGGCCGTGATCCACAATGCCGGCGTGGTCCGGGCCCTGCGCGACGCCCACGGCAGCTTCCGCGGCTGGCTCGACCACCACCATCCGCTGCCCCATGCCGACTGGGTCCGGCTCTTCAAGCGCACCTTCCGCTTCACCGGGCCGGAGATCACCGGGGAGTTCCTGATGAGCACCGGCTACCTGCCCGGCGCCCACCGCGAGGACTGCCCGGTGCAGGCGCGCATCCTCGCCGCCGGGCCGCGCTGGGCGGATACATAAAGGATGTTCAGAAGTACCGCTCAGGGCTGTTCCGTCGACAAGCCTGCGGGGAGGTTGACACTAGCTGTCAGGCACAAGGGAACCCACCCACCGACCATGGCATCATAGTCGGGCACTCTCAGCGAGGAACGCCTCCCGATGGATTCGATTACCCAGGCCGCCCTGGGCGCGGCAATCGGCGGCGCCGTGCTCGGCCGACGCCTGGGCCGCAAGGCGGTGCTGATCGGCGCCGTGCTCGGCACCCTTCCCGACCTCGACGTGGTCATCGACTACGGCGACGCCGTGGCCAACGTCACCGAGCATCGCGGCTTCTCCCATTCGCTGTTCGTGCTGGCGGGGCTTGCCACGGCCCTGGCGCTGCTCTCGGCGCGCTGCGCCCCGGCCCGGGATATCTCCCTGGCGCGCTGGGGGGCCTTCTTCGGCCTCTGCCTGCTGACCCACCCACTGCTCGACGCCCTGACCACCTACGGAACCCAGCTCCTCTGGCCGCTGGACCTGCCGCCCGTGGCCTGGCCCATCGTCTTCATCATCGACCCGCTCTACACCCTGCCCCTGCTGATCGGCATCGGCATGGCCCTGGCCACCGGCAACGGCCGGCGCGGGCCGGCCTGGGGCCTGGCGCTCGCCAGCGCCTACCTGGTGTTCGCCTTCGGCGCCAAGCAGCTGGTGGAGCACCGGCTCGAGCCGGTGCTGGCCGAACGGGGACTGCAAGAGGCCCCTCGGCTGGTTCAGCCCACTCCCTTCAACACCCTGCTGTGGCGCATCACGGTGGTGGACGGCGACGAGCACCACGAGCTGCTGGCGGGCCTGCTGGACGGCGACACCCTGCCTGCGGTGGAGACCTACCGGCGCGGCGCCGAGCTGGAGGCCGAGGCCCTGGCCAGCGAACGCGGCCAGCGGCTGGACTGGTTCGCCGGCCCCTTCCTGCGCTACGAGACCCGCGAGCTCGATGGGCGCGAGACCCTGGTGGCCACCGACCTGCGGCTGGGCTTCCCCGGCTTTCACCCCTTCGCCTTCACCCTGGCCGACCGCGAAGGCGATCGCTGGCAACCGGTGACGACCTCCGAGCAACTCGAGGCGCCCTCTCGGGGCGACCGGGATGCCCTCTCGCGCCTGGTCGGTCGCATGCTGGCCCCGGAGCCGGCGCTATGCACCAGTGCCTTCGTCGGCGCCGGCTGGGTGCTCGACACCCCCGAGCACTGCTGACCCTCGTGAATGCCGCCCACAAACGCAGCGGGGCGGCCAGATGGCCGCCCCGCTGCATTACGGTGCCGTGTTGACTACCGGCATGGCTCTCGCCGGCTTACAGGCGCTCCACCAGGCCGTCGATGGCCTGACGGGCCTCCTTGAGCGCCGCCTCGCGATGGCCCTCGCCCATGTTCAGCCCCTCGGCGAAGACGGTGTCCACCTCGGTGATCCCCATCATGCCCAGCATCAGCTTGAGGTGCGGGGTCTGGGTGTCCTTCTCGGTGCCGGCATACTGGCCACCGCGCGCCGCCAGGATCAGCGCACGCTTGCCCTCCACCAGGCCCTGGGGGCCGTTCTCGGTGTAACGGAAGGTCTCGCCGGCCCGCATCACGCGGTCGAACCAGGCCTTTAGCTGGCTGGGAATGCCCAGGTTGTACATGGGCACCGCCAGCACCACCACGTCGTGGGCACGCAGCTCGGCGATCAGGTCATCGGAGCGTGCTGCCAGCTCGCGCTGCTCGGCACTGCGCTCCTCCGCGGCGACCTGCCAGCTGCCCAGCTCGGCCAGGCCCAGATGCGGCAGCTCCTCGGCCACCAGGTCACGATGGGTCACCGCGAGGCCGTCGCGGCTCTCGGCCTGGGCGGTGAAGTGCTCGGCGAGGCCCTTGGACTGGCCATTCTCGGCGAGAATGGAGGCGGTAATCACGAGTGCGCGGGTAGTCATGGCGATCTCCTCTGGCGGGAATCAGGAATATGATCGCCATGATAAATGAATCCATTGCAACGAAAAGCGCAAAAAACCGCAGTACACGTTCGACAAAAACGAAAAAACGCTCGAGTCGCCGGGGCTCGGCGACACGGCGTCGAGGGATGGCCGGCACCCTCAGGGGGCGATGCCCTGGCCACAGCCCCGATACTGCTCCCCGTCCACGCTCAGGGTCACCCGCGCCGGGAAGGGCTCGCCGCTCATGTCATCGAAACAGGCCCGGGCCTCGATGCGCAGCTCGAAGGGCGTGTCGCCGCGGCCGCTGGCCAGGATCACCCGCCCCGCCTGGTTGTCCATGGTGGTGACCCGGTAGGGCAGCGTCTGCTCGCGGCTGCCGTAATCGAGGCTGAGGCGCACCTCGGGCCGGTCATGGGCGAGGCTCGCCATCCAGCCAGGCTCGTTGCCGCGGGCATGGAACATCACCCCGGGGCGCTGCTCGCGGGTCAGTGCCTGGCGCCGCATGCTTGCCTGGCACTCCAGCCGCCCGCGGGGGGTCTCCACGACCGCCTCGTCGCCCTTGTTCCAGAAGCTGATCCCGTCCTGTTCGAAGCGCGCGCCGCTGGCCACCACGGCAGGCGCCAGCCGCCAGGCACCGTGGGCCGACCACAGGCGCAACTCGCCTGCGGGGTCGGGGTCGGCGGTCACCAGCCCCTGGTCCGGCGAGCAGCGCCAGGCGGTGAAGGCCCCGGCGCCACCGGAGAACAGGACCGAGGGCAACAGTGGCGCGTGATCGCCCGAGGTGATCGGCGCGGGAGCGGTGGCACAGCCGGCCAGCAGCAGCGACAGGCCCAGGGCAGCGGGTACGAGAAGGCGAGACATGGCGGCTCCTTGCGAGGTGGCGGTTCCTTGACGGGTCGAGCATAACAGCACCCGCCGCCCCCGGCATCGCAGATGGCAGCACCGCTCAAGGCTGTTCGGCCACATTGCTCCCCTCGGACCTGTGGTGGTCAGCCGTAGCGCCGGCGCAGCCGTGCGGCGGCTTCCACCATGTTGGCCAGCGCCGGCGCCACCTCCTCCCAGCGGCGCGTCTTGAGGCCACAGTCGGGATTGACCCACAGCCGTTCGGCGGGGATGCGCTCGGCGGCCTTCTCGATCAGCGCCACCATGGCCTCCACCTCGGGAACGTTGGGCGAGTGGATATCGTAGACGCCCGGCCCGATCTCGTTGGGATAGGCGAAGTCGTGGAAGGCATCGAGCAGCTCCATGTCCGAGCGCGAGGTCTCGATGGTGATCACATCGGCATCGAGGGCGGCGATGGACTCGATGATGTCATTGAACTCGGCGTAGCACATATGGGTGTGGATCTGGGTCTCGTCTGCGACGCCCGAGGCGGCGAGACGGAAGCAGGCGACCGCCCAGTCGAGATAGCCGGCCCACTCGCTGCGCCGCAGCGGCAGCCCCTCGCGCAGGGCCGGCTCGTCGATCTGGATGGCGCGAATGCCGGCCGCCTCGAGGTCGGCCACCTCGTCTCGCAGGGCCAGGGCGATCTGCCGGCAGGTAGTCTCGCGGGGTTGGTCATCACGCACGAAGGCCCACTGCAGCAGGGTCACCGGCCCGGTGAGCATGCCCTTCATGGGGCGCTCGGTGAGCGACTGGGCGAACTCGCTCCAGCGCACCGTCATCGGGCCGGGGCGGCTGACGTCAGCGAAGATCACCGGCGGCTTGACGCAGCGCGAGCCGTAGCTCTGCACCCAGCCGAAGCGGGTGAAGGCATAGCCATCGAGCCGTTCCCCGAAGTACTCCACCATGTCGTTGCGCTCCGGCTCGCCGTGCACCGGCATGTCGATGCCCAGCGCTTCCTGGCGCGCCACCGCCTGGGCGATCTCCTCCTCCATGCGCGCCTCGTAGGCCTCCCGGGAGAGCTCACCGGCCTTGGCGGCACGCCGCGCGGCGCGGATGGCACCGGTCTGGGGGAAGGAGCCGATGGTGGTGGTGGGAAACAGCGGCAGGTCCAGCGCCCGGCGCTGGGCCAGGGCGCGCTGCGGGTAGGGACTCACGCGCTCATGATCCGCCGGCTCCACCCCGGCCAGGCGATCGGCCACCTCGGGGCGCCGCAGGCGTGGCGACTCGCGACGCGCCTGCAGCGCCCGGGTGGCCGCCGCCAGGCGCTCGTGGTCGGCCTCGGTGGCACGGCCATCGAGCAGGTGTGCCAGGGTCACCGTCTCGTCGAGCTTCTGGCGGGCGAAGGCCAGCCAGCTCGCGAGATCGGGGTCCAGCCCGGTCTCGCGCGCGAGATCCATGGGTACATGCAGCAGCGAACAGGAGGGCGCGATCCACAGCCGCTTGCCCAGGCGCATGCGGGCCGACGCCAGGCGTTCACGCAGCAGCGCCAGGTCGGCGCGCCAGACGTTGCGGCCATCGATGGCACCCACCGACAGCACCTTGTAGGCGGGTAGCCGATCGAGGACCCGCTCGAGCTGCTCGGGGTCGCGCACGGCATCGATATGCAGCCCGTCGGTGGGCAGGCCCACGGCCAGGTTCAGGTTGTCGCCCAGCCCGCCGAAGTAGCTGGCCAGCAGCAGCTTGAGCGGGGCGCGGGCGAGCACGCTGTAGGCGGCCTCATAGGCCTGCTGCCAGGCGCGCGGCAGCTCCTGGACCAGCGCCGGCTCATCGAGCTGGACCCACTCCACCCCCTGCGCGGCCAGGCGGGCCAGCAGGTCGGCATAGACCGGCAACAGGGCGTCGAGCAACGCCAGGCGGTCGAAGGCCTGCTCGCCCTTCTCCTTGCCCAGCCACAGCCAGGTCAGCGGGCCGAGCAGGGTCACCTTCACCGGGTGACCGAGCGCCTGGGCCTCGTCGACCTGGTCGAACAGCCGCGAGCTGGCCAGGCGGAAGGTCTGGTCGACGTGCAGCTCGGGCACCAGGTAGTGGTAGTTGGTATCGAAGTACTTGGTCATCTCGCAGGCCGCGGCGGGCTCGCCGCTGGGCGCCCGGCCGCGGGCCATGCGGAAGGCGGTGTCCAGGTCGACCTCGCCACGCGCCACCTCGCCCTCGGCGGCGAAGCGTGACGGCACGGCGCCCAGGGTCACCGAGAGATCGAGCACCTGGTCGTAGAAGGCGAAATCGCCCACCGTCACCAGGTCGAGGCCCGCCTCGCGCTGCTCCGCCCAGTGGCGGGCGCGCAGCTGCCGACCCGCGCCCTCCAGCCCCTCACGGTCGAGCTCTCCCTGCCAGTAGCCCTCCACGGCCTTCTTGAGTTCACGATCCGCGCCGATGCGGGGGTAGCCGGCAATATGAGCCTTGGTCATGTTTCCACCTGTCTGCATGAAGGATGTGATGGATTCTGACTGGCCATACAGGGTGAATCAAACTAAACTTCCTAATCTTTAAAATGAAAGCGACTCACTCATGCTCGAGCTGCGACACCTCCGTACCCTGATCGCCCTGCGCGACGCCGGCTCCCTGGTGGAAGCGGCCGAACGGGTACACCTGACCCAGTCGGCCCTCTCCCACCAGATCAAGGACCTGGAGGAGCGACTGGGCAGCCCGCTGTTCGTGCGCAAGACCCGCCCGGTGGAGTTCACCCGGGCCGGCCAGCGCCTGCTGACCCTGGCCGAGCAGGTGCTGCCTCAGGTACGCATGGCCGAGCGCGACCTGGCGCGGCTGGCGGGCGACGAGCAGGGGCGGCTGCACATGGCCATCGAATGCCACAGCTGCTTCCAGTGGCTGATGCCCACCGTGGACCACTTCCGTGACCACTGGCCGGAGGTGGAGATCGATATCCCCGGCGGCCACCACTTCGACCCGCTGCCGGCGCTGGCCCGGGAGCAACTCGACCTGGTGATCACCGCCGATCCCCAGTCGCTTCCCGGGGTGCACTACGAGCCGCTGTTCCGCTACGAGGGGCTGCTGGCGGTGGCTCGCCAGCACCACCTGGCCGGCAAGGGCTTCGTCACCCCCGAGGCGCTGGCCGAGGAGACCCTGATCACCTACCCGGTGGAGCACTCGCGACTGGACGTCTTCACCCAGTTCCTCGACCCGGCGGGGGTGCAGCCCAAGGAGGTGCGCACCGCCGAGCTGACCATCATGATGATGCAGCTGGTGGCCAGCGGGCGCGGGGTCTGCTCGCTGCCCAACTGGGCGCTGACCGAGTACCTGGAGCGCGACTACGTCAAGGCCGTGGCGCTGGGCGAGAAGGGCGTGTGGAGCACGCTGTTCGCGGCGATTCGCGAGGAGACCCGCAGCGCGCCGTGGATGGAGGACTTCCTGCGTACCGCCCGGGAGACCTCCTTCGCGGTACTCGACGGCATCAAGCCGGCCTGAGGCTAGCCGAGCTCGTTGCGCTGCGGCAGCAGCAGGGTGAAGCGCGCCCCGCCAAGCTCGGCGCTGTCGTCCACGCTTACGCTGCCGCCGTGCCAGCTCATCACCTTGTGCACGATGGAGAGCCCAAGACCATAGCCTCCGGCGCTGCGCGTGCGGCTGTCGTCCAGCCGCGCGAAGGGCTTGAAGATCGCCTGGCGCTCGGCCAGCGGCACGCCGGGACCGTCGTCCTCCACATCGATGCGGACCAGGGCATGCTCGCGCTGCACGCGGATCAGCACCCGGGAGCGGGCATGCCGACAGGCATTGGCCACCAGGTTCTGCACGGCACGCTGCAGGTAACGCGGCTCGGCCAGCAGCTCCACCTCGGGCCCCTCGGCGAGCTCGAGGGTCAGCCGGTCATGCAGCGGGCTCAACGCCTCGATCACCCGCTCCGCCATGGTCCGACACTCCACCAGCACGGCATCCATCTCGCGCCCGTTGATGGCATCGCTGCCCAGTCGGGCGTAGGTGAGGATCTCGTCGATCAGGCCGTCGAGCTCCTGGATGTCACCATCGACCCCCTGAAGCTGCCGGCGCACCGCCGGCTCATCGGTCATGTCCTCGACCATCTGCACGGCGAAACGGATTCGCGCCACCGGCGTACGCAGCTCGTGGGAGACGGCGCGGATCATGTCCTGCTGGGCGCGCAGCAGCGACTGCACCTGGGCGGCCATGCCGTTGAGCGCCATGCCCAGGCGGCCAACGAAGTCGGCACTCTCCACCTTGACCCGGGTATCGAGCCGTCCGGCGGCGATGCGCGAGGCCGCCAGCTCCAGGCGCACCATGCGCGCCTCCACCCCGCGCACGATGAGGTAGATGGTCACCCCCAGCACGGCCAGCATGATCAGCACCAGCAACAGCTGCAGCGAGCCGGGCATCGACTCGAAGGCCTGGACCGGGCCGATCACCAGCCAGCTGGCGTCGCCGCTGCGCTCCTGAAGGGCCAGGTAGATCGCCACCGACCAGCGTCCGGGCAGCAGCTGGATGACCACTTCACCGTCGGTAAGCCGGCGCAGCTGGTAGTCGTCCAGCCCCCCGGGCGGGGCCTCCTCGAGGCTGACCGGCAGGCGCCCGCCCGCCAGGTGCTCGAGCCTGGCATGACGCGCGGCAGGCGGCACCGCGGCCAGCCACTCGCCGAGCAGCTCGGTCAGGCCGCGCAGCTGGTGCTCGCTGAGGTTGGTGAGCTCGACCCGCAGCAGGCGCTCGCTGCCGGGCAGCAGCGAGAGCAGCCGCCAGCCCCGGTCGCCACGTGGCTCCACCAGCACCTTGCCGCGGGCCAGGCGCTGCCGGGAGAAGTAGCCCAGCGCCGCCTCCTCCAGCGGCACCACGCTGGCCCGCATGTCCAGGCGCTGCCCCTGGGCCCCGAGCCAGGCATCGTGGGCCGCGGGGGGCAGCGCCGAGAGCCGCTCGGCCAGCAGACGCATCGGGGCCTCGGCCAACTGCTCGCGGTGCGCCTCGCGGCGCACCTGGTCGACCAGGGCCACGCCCAGCAGGCCGAGCCCGAAGGTCAGCAGCAGGGCCAGCGCCAGCAGGAGGTAGACACGCAGGAAGGTGCTGTCGGCCAGGACCCGACGCATCGCTCAGGCGTCCTTGACGAACAGGTAGCCCTTGCTGCGCACCGTCTTGATGCGGTGCGGCTGGTTGGGGTCGTCGCCGATCTTGGGGCGGATGCGCGAGACGCGCACATCGATGGAGCGGTCCTGACCGTCGTACTTGATGCCGCGCAGCTGGGAGAAGATCTCCTCGCGGGTGAGCACGCGCCCGGCATGGCTGGCCAGCAGCCAGAGC
The DNA here is from genome assembly GCF_030708455.1 of Halomonas sp. SSL-5. Lineage (GTDB taxonomy): Bacteria > Pseudomonadota > Gammaproteobacteria > Pseudomonadales > Halomonadaceae > Halomonas. The sequence goes on along the minus strand of NZ_JAUYWF010000001.1, from coordinate 97,077 downwards.
AGGTCGAACTCGGCGCTGGTGAGCTCGATACGCTCGCCCGCCAGCCACGCCTCGCGGGTCGCGTTGTCGATCTCCAGCTCGCCGAAGGCGAGGCGCGTCTCGCCGCTGGCCTCAATCACCTCGGAACGGCGCAGCAGGGCGCGCATGCGCGCCAGCAGCACCCGCGGCTGCACCGGCTTGGCCACATAGTCGTCGGCACCCATCTCCAGGCCCAGCACCTGATCCATATCATCGGTGCGCGCGGTAAGCATCAGGATCGGACCGGCGTAGTCGCTGCGGGCCCGGCGGCAGATCGACAGGCCATCCTCGCCGGGCAGCATCAGGTCGAGGATCACCAGATCCGGCTGCAGGGCGAGGATGCGTTCGACGCCACGGCCACCATCGACCTCCAGGGTGACGCGGAAGCCGTTGGCCTCGAGGTAGTCGCGGGTCAGGCCAGCCAGGCGCTCGTCATCCTCGATGATCAACACGTGGTCCTGCTCGCTGGAGTGCAGACTATCGTCCATCCTCGTGTCAACTCCATGGGTAATTGGATGGCGGCTGCCGCGAAGGGGCCTGCCATGTTTCACTAAAGTGTACCTGAAAACACGACGTCCGCCTGCGCAACCGTCATGGGCAGGGAGTGGCAACGGGGATCGGTGGTGCGGGTTGGCCGCGAGGAATAGCCCCGGCGAGGTATTGCCAGTCTCGGCCAACGCGGCCCACACTGGTCAGGCCTCGCCGCTGCGAGGCCATGCTGCCGGAGACCCACCATGGACAAGAGTGTCATCAAGCGAATCTACGTCCCCACCCATGTCCGCACCCTGCCCAGCGGCGAACGGGTCACGGTGCCGGGCCACTACAAGGCCCCGCCGGAGCGCCGCTAGCGCCATGCGACAGTCCATCGTCGGCTACCACCGCGACGAGGAGGATCACTGGGTCGCCGAGCTGGCCTGCGGTCACAACCAGCATGTGCGCCATCAGCCGCCCTGGGTGGAGCGCCCCTGGGTCACCAGCGAAGCGGGGCGACGCTCCCGCCTGGGCCTCGCCCTCGAGTGCGTCAAGTGCGACCGCGGCGAGCCGCGCGACAATATGCTCGACGACTGATCCATGACGCATCGGGCCACCCGCAGGCGGCCCCATGGCACTCGCCTGCCCCCGGGGTGGCTATCCCCTGGGGCCGAACAGGAACCAGACGATCAGTCCCACCAGCGGGAAGATCAGCAATACGACGATCCAGATCAGCTTGGCCAGGCCACTGGCCGAACTCTTGGCTACCTTGACGATGGCCCAGATCACGATGATCAGCCAGATCAGGCTCAGCAGGCCGGTCACTTCGATACCCATCCAGTACCTCCTTGTCACGTTTCCTCGGGCGAATTGCCACTCCCCTATGGGTAGCACAAGCCTGGCGGCGGGTACAGTCACGGCGCCCCTTCCGCAGGGCTATCTCAGTTGGCTGACTCGGCCGTCACCATGGCCGGCTCGCCCCACCATCCCGGCAACCGCCGGCGCAGCTCGGGATGGGCGAAGCGGTCATCCAGCAACACCACCACGCCGCGATCCGCGGGGCCGCGGATCACCCGCCCGGCGGCCTGTACCACCTTGACCAGCCCCGGCACCCGGTAGGCGTACTCGTCGCCGCGGCCGAAGCGGACCTGGAGGCGCTCCCTGAGCACCTCGTTGAAGGGGTCCACCGGTGGCAGTCCCAGGGTGGCGACGAAGGCACCCACCAGGCGCTCGCCGGGCAGGTCGATGCCCTCGGCGAAGGCCCCGCCCAGCACGGCGAAGCCGATGCCGCGGCCACCCGCCGTGAAACGCGCCAGGAAGGCATCGCGCTCGGCCTCGGCCATGCCGCGGTGCTGGGCCCAGGCGGGAATCTCCGGGTGCGCTGCGACAAAGCGGGCAAACGCCGCCTCCAGGTAGGCGAAGCTGCTGAAGAAGGCCAGGTAGTGGCCCGGGCGACGCGCATACTGGGCCGCCACCTCCTCACCGATCGGCGCAAGCGAGGCCTGGCGATCCCGCAGCCGCGTCGACAGGTCGGCACGGATACGCACCTCGAGCTGCTCGGCGGCGAAGGGCGAGGGCAACTCCTGCCAGACGCAGTCGCCGGGCAGGCCCAACAGGTCTTGCTGGTAGTCGGGGGGCCCCAGGGTCGCCGAGAACAGCACCGCGGCGTGGGCGGCCTGGAAGCGCGGGGCCAGGAAGTCCGCCGGGATCAGGTTGCGCAGCGCGAGTCGGGCCCTGCCGCGGCCTTCCCGGGTCAGCTCGCACAGCGAGTGATCGCCGAAGCGCTCGGCCAGGCGCGTGAAGGCCAGCGTCTCGAACAGCAGTTCCTGCCACTCGACGGCGAGTTCGGGATGCTCGCCAAGCGCCTCGCTGAGCGCCGCGGCGAGGCCCTGCAGGGCGCCGAGCATGCCGCCGGGCAGCCCCTCCAGCTGCCGCCATGCGGGCCGCCCCGGCTCGCCGGCATCTGCCAGTCCCGCCTCACGCACCAGCGCCTGCCACTGCCGCTGCAGCCGACCCAGGGGCGCTTTCAGCACCGCCGGGGCGTCACGCCGCAGACGGCCCAGGTCGCGCTGGCGCAGCGCCACGCTGTACATGCCCCGTGCACGCCCCACCAGGTTATGGGCCTCGTCCACCAGCAGGCCGACCCGCCAGCCATTCTCCCGAGCCAGCCCGTGCAGCAGCGCGTGGTCGTCGAACCAGTGGTTGACGTCGCCGACCACCACGTCGCACCAGCGCGCCATCTCCTGGCCCAGGTAGTAGGGGCAGACGCCGTGCTCGGCGGCCACATCGCGCAGCCCCTCGCGATCCAGCCAGCCGCGCTCGACCGCGGCGAGCCGCGCCCCGGGCAGGCGGTCATAGAAGCCTCGGGCCAGCGGACAGGCCTCGCCATGACAGGCACGCCCGGGGTACTCGCAGGCCTTGTCGCGGGCGGTCAGCTCCAGCACCCGCAGCGGCAGTTCTTCAGGCCCGTCGGCGCCGAGCCGCACCAGGGCCTCCAGCGCCAGGCGCCGCCCGGGTGTCTTCATGGTCAGGAAGGCCAGCCGGTCGAGCCCCTGGCGGGGCATCGCCTTGAGCAGCGGGAAGAGGGTGCCCAGGGTCTTGCCGATGCCGGTGGGCGCCTGGGCCAGCAGCACGCGACCGGTGGCGGCGGCCTTGTAGCACGCCTCCGCCAGGGGGCGCTGGCCGGTGCGAAAGTCGGCGAAGGGGAAAGCGAGGTTCGCCAGGGCCGCGTCGCGGGTGGCGCGATGGCTCGCCTCTCGCTCGGCCCAGGCGCGGTAGCATCGGCAGCGCTCGGCGAGCTCCGCCATCAGCGCCTCCGCCGTGGCGTACTCGCTCACCCGCGTCTCGCGGCCGCTGCCCACCTCCAGATAGACCAGCACCAGCTCGACCTCCTCGAGGCCACGCTCGGCACACAGCAAGGCACCGTAGCTGCGCAGCTGGGCACGGTGCAGGGCACGCTGGTTGGCGGCCTGGCGCGCGAGGTCACCGCGATGGGTCTTGACCTCCTCCAGCCGGCCGGCCACCGGGTCATAGCCGTCGGCACGCCCGCCGATCCGCAGGCCTTCCACCTCGCCTGCGAGCGGCAGTTCGGCGAGGTAGTCCGCACCGCGGCGCCGCGCCACCTCACGGTGCCCTTCGAGTCCCTCCCGGGACGTCGGCGAGGGGGTGAAACGATGATCGAGGTCGCCCTGCCTGGCGGTGACGTCGCACAGGGTGCGCACCGCCACGCGCAGCGTCGGGCTCCCGCTCACGCCGACGCCAGCCATTCCAGGTGGCAGACCACGGCCGGGATGCCGTGGCGCCGGAAGAAGGCCAGCCAGCGGCGCTGGTTGTCCTGCAGGCGATCGCCGGGGCCCTTCACCTCGATCAGCCGGTAGCACGGCTCGCCCGCCGGGGCCTCGGGCAGGAACTGGACCAGGTCCGGCAGACCCGCACGATTGGCGCGCAGGTTGCCCAGCAGGCGCTCGAAGCAGGCGCGCAGGTGCTCGGCGGGAATACACTCCAGGGCCTGCTCGAGCAGCTCCTCGGTGAGTGCAGCCCAGTGGACGAAGGGGTTGGCGATGCCGGCCTTCATCCGCCAGTTGTCACGGATCGCCCGGCGGTACCGGCCATCCTCCAGGCGCGCCAGGCAGGCGTCGAAACGCTCGCGGCGGCGAGCAACGAAGTCCTCGCGATGGAGGTCCGCGGGGCCGGACTGGAAGGGGTGGAAGAAGGCCCCGGGCAGCGGCGCGAAGAGCGCCTCCCAGCAGAGCAGGCCGAACAGCCCGGTGATCAGGGCATTCTCGATATAGTGGACCGGCGCCGACGTGCGGTGCAGATGGTCACGCACCGCCACCTCGACCGGGTCAGGGCCGGGCAGGCGCAGCGTGAAGCGCTCGGGGGGCGGCTCGGCGGGGAGCGTGAGGGGAGGCAACCCCAGGCGGCGGCGCAGCCGCGGCAGCAGCCTGCCGAGCGCCTGGCTCTCCGCCTCGTCATGGGTAGCCGCGGCGAGGGGCTCGGCGAGCATCAGCGCCTTGCGGGTCTCGCCCCGCCGCTCGGCCAGGCGCAGGAAACGGATCCGCCCCTCGGCGCTGCCCGTATCTGCGGGCCATCCGGCCCGGGCATAGAGCGACAGCGCCCTGCCGGCCTGCCCCTCACGCTCCGCCTGGCGCCCCAGGGCGATACACAGCCGCGCGCGGCGGGCGGCCAGCCAGGGGTTGGGCGGCGCGGGAGGCAGCGCCTCGGCCAGCTCGGCAGGCGGCTCGCCCTCCTCCAGACGCTGGCGCAGACGATGCAGCGCCAGATAGGCATCCACCTCCTCGCGGCGCCGGAAGGCACGGGAGTCGGCGGCGAAGGGCACCGCCTCGAAGCGCTGGCGCCCCAGCTCGCTGAGCACGAACTCCGACCAGTCCTGGCGCAGGTTGCCGAAGAACATCAGCCGCAGGCGATCACAGGTCGCCATCACGCGGAGCCGTACCACCCGATCGGTGGTCTCGGGCCACCAGGTCTTGAGCGGCCGCGGCGCCGGTTCGCGCACCCGCAGCCCCTCGAGCAGGGTCGCCTTCCCCGCGGCGGCGGGCAGCCCCGCCGCGGCAATCTCCCCCGCCAGGGCACGACGCAGCTCGGGCAGCCGCAGCTGGACGAAGAGGGTCTCGAGGTCGATAAGAGGCGCCTCCTCCACCAGCCCTGCCGCGAACAGTGGCGCCAGCGCCGGGCCGGTATCACCGATCTCGGCATAGGCCAGGCGCGAGCAGCGGAAGTGCTCGCCCCTGCGCATCACCATGCGCACCAGCAATGCCCGGGAGGGGCGCGGCAAGTCGGCGAAGGCGGCGAGGAAGGCGTGCTCCGCCTCGCCCAGCAGGTCGCCGTGGCGCTCGGCCACCCAGGCCAGCACGAACTCGAAGTTCGTCAGGTAGTAGAAGGGCTCATCGAGAGGGGCGGCGACCGCCGAGGCACTGTTCATGCATCCATGCTACCAGCCTTCGGCGGGCTCGAGCACCATCCGTGCGTCGCGGATGCGGATATCGAAGCGATCGAGGAAGCTCATGCCCAGCAGGGCGATGTCGCCCTCGAGGCCCGGGCTGATGGAGCCGCGCACGTCGCGGGCCACGTAGCCGCCCAGGCTGACCTCGTCGAGGGTGGTGAGCGCGCCGCGCACCCGACCGTTGGCGGTGTTGAACCAGGCGCCGCCGGAGGGTTCGAGACCCAGCCGCTCGGCCATCTCTCGAGGCAGCGCCACATAGGTGGCGCCGGTATCCACCAGGAACTCCACCGGCTCGCCGTTGATGCGCCCGGTGGCCACGAAGTGGCCGCCGCGGTTGCGCTGAAGCACCAGCGGCTCGCCCTCCGCCATGGCGCTGACCAGATGGCTGTTGGGGTTGCGCTGGCGCTCCACGTAGCCGTGGAACCACCAGGTGCCGGCGGCGATGAACAGCAGCCAGAACAGCAGCATCATGCCGAGCCCGGTGCGGCGCACCGCCCTGCCCTCGTCGCTCATCGCGTCCTCCTCACCTCTCGGCTCAGCCCGGTCCGGCCGGCAGCACCAGGCGCAGCACCATGAACTCCTCCGGCTTCATCACGGCCACGCCGAGCAGCAGCACCACCCGGCGCCGGGCCAGGTCGTCGGGCGTCATGGTATCGCCGAGGCCGCAGCGCACGAAGTAGGCCTGGCGGGGCGACGCCCCCTGGAAGGCACCGGCGCGGTGGAGGCCGTCCAGGAAGGTCGCCACCGAGAGCCGCAGCGAGGCCCACAGGGCGGCATCGTTGGCGGATTCCGCGACCCAGAAGAGCCCCTGACGCAGGCTCTCGCGCAGGAACAGCGCCAGGCGCTGCACCGGCAGGTAGCGCCGCTGGTGGTCGGCAGGCGGCGCCAGGGTGCGCGCGCCCCAGGCCAGGCAGGCGCGTCCCGGGAAGTCGACGATGGCGTTCACCCCGCGGGGATTGAGCGCCTGGAGATGGACGCGGCTCACCGGCCGGACCAGGCCCGCGATGCCCCTCACCCGCGCCTCCAGGCCGGCGGGCGCCTTCCAGACGCCACGGCTGGCGTCGCTGCGTGCCCAGAGACCGGCCATGGCGCCGCTGGGCGGCAGCGCCAGGTGCGCAGCCGATGCCCCGGCGGGGGCCCGGGGGTCGGCCACCGCCACCCAGGGATAGTAGCAGGCCGCATGGGGCGAGGCCGGCAGCCCCAGTGAGGCCACGTCCGCGGCATCGGTGAGCGCCAGCCCGGCGGGCGGGTCGACCAGCACCATGCGCTCGCCCAGGCGCTCCGCCTGGTCGATCGCCGCCTGCACCACCGGGTTGCCGGCGGCCGCCCAGGCCTGCCCGGGCAGGCAGACCGCCGCGACGCTGCCGGGTGTCTCGAGGGTCGCCAGCGCCGCCAGGTAGTCGGCGTGGGTGGGGGCGCGGGAGGCGCTGCCCAGCGGCAGGACCCGCGCCTGCTGACCACCGTTGTCGAAGAAGAGGCGCAGCGAGGCACACAGCTCGGCGGTGGCCACCGACGGGGGCTCGTCGGCGAGCCATCCGGCGAGCGCCGGGTAACCCCGCAGGGTCTGCCCCGAGCGCTGCCTGTCGCCCTCCCAGCGCCCGATAAAGGCGGTATGGCCGGTGGCGACCGGCTCGATGGTGCGCAGCCGCAGCGGCGTCGGGCTCGCATGGCGGCCGGGTGGGTAGGCATCAGGCATCCGCGTCATCCTCGCCGCCCTCGGCGGCATCGTCCCCTCCAGTAAGCATCGCCCAACCGCGCGGACTTGGCGAGCTCAGACGTCGCGGTGATTGCGTGCCTCCCAGGCCGCGGCGGCGCGCTGGCCGCGGGCCTGATCGACGAACAGGCAGATGCCGATGGCGACGATGAACAGCGCCGCACAGAGCAGGATCGAGGCCTTGAGCCCCACCACGCTCTGCAGCAGGCCGAGGGCCACGATGCCGAACACCCCGGCCAGCTTGTTGGCCAGGCCCCAGAAGCCGAAGAACTCGGCGGCCTTGCGGGTAGGCGAGAAGAGCCCCACCAGGGCACGGCTGGCGGACTGGCTGGAGCCCAGCGAGAGTCCCGCCAGACAGCCCACCACCAGGAACAGGTGCTGGGCCTCCCAGTCGAGGCCGAAGCGCGCATTGAGCATGGCGGTGACCTCCGGGGTGGCCCAGATCGCCAGGATCGCCGCCACCCACAGCACCAGGGTGAAGAGGTAGGTGACCTTGGTGCCGATGCGGTCCTGGATGAAGCCGAAGCCCAGCGCCCCTGCCGCCGCGGTGACCTGCACGATGATGAACATCAGGTTGCGGATCGACTCGTCCCAGCCGATCACCTGGGCACCGTAGATGAAGGCGAAGGCGATGATGATGTAGACCCCGGCCATGGAGAACAGCAGCGAGACCAGGAAGATGCCCAGGTCCCGGAAGCGCTTGAGCTCATGCAGGGTGGTGGAGACCCGCTCCAGGGCGATCTCGCGATAGGGCTTGCCCGGCGGCTGGGGGGTGCCGCGCTCCTTCACCCACAGGAAGGTGGGAATGGCCGTGACCAGGAAGAAGGCCGCCGCGAAGGGCCCCACCCAGCGGATGCGCTCGAAGTTCTCCGTGGTGGCCTCCCCCAGCACCACCAGGGTGAAACCCGCGGCGAAGAGCCCGCCGACGTAACCCAGCGCCCAGCCGAAGCCGGAGATCTTGCCCAGGTCCTCCGGCGGCCCGAGGTCGGGCAGGAAGGCGGCGATGAAGGATTCGCCCATGGAGTAGGCGTAGTTGGAGACCACGATCAACAGGAGGCCCAGCACCACGTAGCCCGGCGCCACGAAGTAGAGCATGGCGGTGGTGGCCACGGTGGCCAGGTAGCTGGCGAACAGGAAGCGCTTCTTGGACGCCTGGTAGTCCATCACCGCCCCGCACAGGGGGCCGGTGACCACCACCAGCAGGTAGCTCACCGCCAGCGCCAGGCTCCACAGGAAGTTGGCCAGCCGGTATCCGTCGCCGCGGTCGCCGACGATCACCGTGGTGAACAGCTCGCCGAACACCACGGTGATGATCAGCAGCGTATAGGCCTGGTTGGCGAAGTCGAACATCGCCCAGCCGAGGATCTCCTTGCGCGAGGCGCGGCTCCTGGCGGGTAGAGGGCTGTCGGTCGAGCGCATCTCAACGTCCCTGTGGATAGCGGACCCTCACCATAGCAGCCCGCCCCGCCGCCGGGAATCTTCGCACCGCTACACCAGATCGCGGGGGATCGTCTCGTCCCAGGTCCGCGCATAGATGCGGGTATCCCCCTCCCAGGCGTCCAGGGTGGCACGGATGCGGAAGTTGTCGGCATCAGACGTCAGCAGGGTCCTGGTCAGGGTGTGAACCTCCCAGTCGCCGCGCCTGAAGCTGCGCTGCCACTCGGTCCAGCCGCTGACGCTGTCATAGTTACCGTAGGCGTACTGGTAACGCTCGGTGACCCGGGCGGCGATCTCCAGGCCGATATCGTCGATCCGGTAGCGCCCCTCGTCATGGATCACCTCCAGCATCGTCTCGTCGTTGGCCAGGTCGCGGATCACCCGCCAGGTCTCCTGGGTCGGCTGCAGCAGCGTCTTGGCCAGGGGCGGCGCCCCCTCGGGCTCGGCGAAAGGCGCCAGAGACGCATCCTCCTGTGGCCGCGGCTCGCGCAGCGGCAGCCATAGCCGGCTCTCGGCGGGCCACACGGTCAGGCGAACCGGACGTGGCGACGGCCAGGCCAGCGGCCAGTAGCTGGTGGAGAGCGCCAGGCGGATGGCGTGACCGGCGGCGAACTGCTGGGCGATATGCTTGAGCGGGATACGCACGCGATAGCAACGGCCCGGTTCCAGGGGCTCGGGGTACTCGTCGCTGTCGCGGTGGGTGAGGTTGAGCAGGCCGTAGGAGACCCGGGTGGCCTTGTCGTCATCGCCGATGTCCGAGAGGCGCAGCGCCACCATGGCCACCGGCTGGTCGGCGGCGAGCATCAGCTCGACCACCGGTGACCCGCAGATCTCCAGGGGGGCATCCAGGCGGGGGGTCTGGAAGATCAGCGCCCCGCCATCCTCGTCGCGCTGATCATGGGGCAGATCCGGCGGCGCATTGTAGGAGCACCACTTGCCGGCGTAGAGCCCCACCGAGAGCGGTGAGCGGATATCCAGGGTCGCCTCGCGATCGCCACCTGCCGCGCCCTCTTCGGGCAGCAGGTCGTGCCCCTGGGTCAGCCGCAGTGCCCAGGGGCGGATGTTCGGCGAGGGCCAATCGGGTTCGGCGACCCAGCGCCCGGGGCGTTCGTCGTAGCGGGCCGAGGGCGGGGCCGAATCCTGCATCCAAAGTCGCAGCATGGGCTCTTCCATGATCCCGGTCTCCTCGCCCTTGAGCCACTGATCCCACCAGCGCAGCGACTCCTGCAGGAAGCCGATGGCCGGGCCGGGCACCCCGAGATGCGGATACTTGTGGGCCCAGGGGCCGACCAGCCCCTTGCGCGGGACATCGATGCCTTCGAGCAGACGAAACACCGCATTGCAGTAGCCGTCTGCCCAACCACTGACGGCATAGACCGGGCACTGGATGGCCGCGTAGTCCTCGCAGACCGAGCCATGCTTCCAGTAGTCGTCGCGGCGCTGATGCTCGAGCCACTGGGCGAGCCACAGGCCGCTGCCGTCCAGGCGCTCGAGCCACATCTCCCGCCAGCGCTCCCCCACCAGCTCGGGGTCGGGGGGGCAGGCATTGCCGTCGAACATGGTCGAGGCCCAGGAGAGATTATCGGCAAGCAGGCAGCCGCCCATGTGGTGGATGTCGTCGGCGTAGCGGTCGTCGGTGAAGCAAATGGTGATCACCGCCTTGAGCTGGGACGGCTGCAAGGCGGCGATCTGCAGGCCGTTGAAGCCACCCCACGAGATACCCACCATGCCCACGTCCCCGGTGCACCAGGGCTGGGCGGCCAGCCACTCCAGGACCGCCAGGCCGTCCTCGAGCTCCTGGGGGGTATATTCGTCGGTGAGCACGCCATCGGACTCGCCGGTACCGCGGATGTCGACCCGCACCCCGGCGTAGCCATGGCCGGCCCAGTAGGGATGAACCTGGACGTCACGCTCGGCGGTGAGGTCGCGCTTGCGGTAGGGCAGGTACTCGAGAATGGCCGGTACGGGGTGACGCTCGGCGTCCACCGGCCGCCAGATGCGGACGCCCAGGCGGGTGCCGTCCGCCAGGGGAATCCAGGTCTCCTCCTCCATGACCCGGCGCGGGAAGTCGGTGACGATACGCATGGTCCTGCTCTCCTTGGTCCCTTGAATCAGCCCCTGGAATCAGCCCCTTGAAACCTGCTCCTGGCGGGATGCTCTCAGCCCTGGATGTTGTCGAACTCGAACACCAGGCGCGCCGCCAGCCGGTCATAATCGGCGAGCAGTTGCTCGGCTGACGCCGCACCCATCCACACATGCGCCAGCGCGAAACTGTAGGCATCCTGCTCGGGCAGCGCGGAGAGCCACTGCCCTTCCGCCACCTGGACGTCGATCATCGCGCCCGGGAAGTCGGCCTCGAGCGCGGCGACCTCTGCCGCCGTGGGCACCCGGGTCAACAGGGCATCGACAAAGAACACCCGGTAGAAGAACTTGGCCGCCATGGGAAACTCGCCCTCGCGATGGGGCATGTCGGGACGCCGTCCCAGCCCCAGGTCGATGGTGACCTGCTGGTTGCTGACGCCATCGACCTTCTCGAAGAGGTCGCAGTGGGATTGAGAAATACGCGTATTGATCTCCAGCAGCCAGATGCGCCCCTGCACCTCGTCCCAGTAGTACTCTACGTTGAAGGCGGCGTTGTCGTAGCCGATATGGGTCATGATGGTGTCGGTGAGCTCGACCATCTCGACCTGGATCGCCTCGGGCAGGCCCGAGGGATAGCGGTAGTGGAAGAAGCTCAGTACCTGCGGGTAGCGCAGCGAATCGACGATACCGTAGCTCACCACCTCGCCCTCGAAGACATACCCCTCCACGGTGCACTGCCAGCCGCCGATGATCTCCTCGGCCATGCAGAAGTGGCCGTCCACCGCGGCCACCTCCGGCGGCAGCTGCGCCTGCTCCAGCACGGTGTTGAAGGGGGCGGCGATCAGGCCGATGGCGTCACGCAGCTGCTCGATGGCATGGTAGAAATCTTCGGGGGTATCGATGCGAAAGCCCAGCCGCGAGCCCGAGGACTTGATCGGCTTGATGAAGAAGGGGAAGTAGAGCCCCGCCTCGCCAATCCGGGTCATCGCCTCGTCATCGAAGGGGTCGAAGGCGGTGAAGGCCGGAATATGGGCAGGGATCACCTCGCGCTGCACCAGGCGACTCCAGTACTTGTGTTCGCACTTGAGCAGGCTCGAAAGCGAGGTAGTGCGGGTGCCGAAGCGCTCACAGAGGATCGGCAGCATGGTCGAGACCGGGAAGTCCATGTAGCCGACGATGGCGTCGATGGAGCCCTCGAAGGCCTCGAGCTGTGCCGTGGCCTCCGCCAGCATGGCGGCGATGTCGAATTCCTCGGTGTCGTAGACCGCCTCCGGGGCGATCACCCCGTGGAAGCGCCACTGCCCCGCCCCCCGCAGCGTCTGGAGACGCTGGCGGTTGAAGTCGTTGAGCCCCACCACGAAGATGTTCTTTTCCTCGGTCATCGCCCTGTCCCTCCGTCGCGCGCCGGACCCGGTACCTTCGAGCAGCATAGTCCAGTGCGCGCGGGATGCAGGGTCAGCCGTGCCGGTCGGGCCCGATGGCGTCCTCTCCCTCGTGGCCGCGCTGCAGGCGATCGATGGCCTCGCCGCCCCGGCCGGCCAGGGTGGCCAGCCGATCGATCTGGTCATCCAGCCGCGGCAGGGCCTCGCGGCGATAGCGGGACAGGTCGTCGATGGCCCCCATCACCTCGCCGAAGGCCTGCTCCAGGGCCTGCATGTCGAGCATCGCCGACGAGGCCCGCTGCTGGATGTCCACGCCCTGCTGGCGAAGCGCCCGTGCGGTGCCGCCGATCATCTCCGAGGTGGTGGCATTGAGCGCCTCGACGCGATCCAGCACCAGCCGCTGGTTGGCGATGGCCAGGGCGACCGTGACCGCCACGGTCAGTGCCGAGACGGTGACGTTGATGGCGCGGTCGACGCCACGCATCAGCTCACGGTTGTTGCGGATGATCACCTCCAGCGCCAGCACGCCCTGCTGGCTCACCGCCAGCTGCTGCTGGAGGTCGACGATACGCTGGCGCAGCGGGAAGAGCAGCTCCTCCTCGAGGAAGCGCCGCTGGGGGTCTTCCTCCTCGCGTCGGGCGATGGCCGCCTGCAGCCGCTCGTCGATCAGCCGTCCCAGCGTGACCTGGCGCTGCAGCTGGAGATGGCTCTCGTGCAGCGACTGCTGGTCGTCGCCGAGGGTGAGATTGTCGCGATGCAGCATGTCGCGCCCCCCTTCCAGGTCGGCGATGATCGCGTCCAGCGCCTGTTGGGCCGTCTCGAACTTGCGAAAGTAACGCTGCAGGCGACTGCCGGCGCCCGGGAGCAGAGCCAGCACGCGATCCAGCGGACCCGGCGACAGGCGGTGCCGGGCCGGGTCCAGCTCCTGCATGCGGCCGCGCAGGTCGACCAGGGCCCTGGCCACGGGGCCGCCCTCGTCCCCGTGGTGGGCCAGCTGGCGCAGCGGCGTCTGCAGCATGGCGCTCTGGTGGGCAGCCTGCTGCTGCAGCTCGAGGCCCAGCTCGTCGACGGCGCGTCGCTGGCGCGCCATGGCCCCGGCATCGCCGCCGGCGACCAGCTCGTCGACGAAGGCATCGGCCTCGGCCGAAAGCGACGCGTGGTCTGCGCCGCCGTCAGCGCCGCTGCCGTCCAGCTGATGGGCGATCTCCTCCACCGGGGGCAGCGACAGGCGGGACTCGCGTTCGGGTTGCTGGGTCATGGGCACCTCTCGAAGAATCGGGTCGGGGCGTGGGAAGGGCCGGCCTCAGGACCGGCCACGCCCGTAGCGGTCGGCACGGGAGACGAAGCGACGCAGCTCCTCCAGCGCCTGCTCTGTGGTGACCGAGGCCTGGGGGCGCCCGGTCTCGATGCGCGCCAGGGAGACGGCCGTGTCGTCGAGGACAGTCAGCGCCGACTCGTTGCGGGCGGCCAGCTCGCGCAGCCCCTTCTCGGTCTCCTCGAGCAGTTCCAGCCGCCGCACCAGGGCGGCACGCTCCTGCGCCCCCAGCGCCCGGCCCTCGCGACTCAGGCGACGCCGCACGAAGTCACCGTCGACGTTCGCCACCCCGCCGGCCCGGGAGGCCATGGCGTCGAGGGTATCCACCGCGGCGCGGCAGACCTCGACCACCAGTCCCCGGGCGCGGGCGAAGGCCAGCTCGCCGCTGTCGAAGCGGCTCCCCAGCACCTCCAGCACATGGCGGTAGCGACTGTAGACCCGGTCGGCCTGCACCGCCAGGTCGGGGCGGCGTGCGTCGACCAGCCCCTGCTTGGCCCGGCACAGGGCCAGCACCAGGTCGTCGGCATCCGCCGGCGGCCGTGCCGGGTCGAGGACCGCCAGGTCGGCCTCGTGGGCATCGCGCTGCTGCTGCGCTCGGCGGCGGGCATCTTCGGACGCCCGCCCCGCCTCCCGGCGCTTGTCGCGCCGCCGAGCGAGCCAGCCACGCAGGCGACGCTCCAGCGGCAGCGCCACCGGCACCGCCACCAGCCCGGCGAGCCAGCCTATCAGGGTCGGCCCGAAGCCGCCCCACAACGAGGTGAGCCACAGCAGCATGCTGATGAAGGGCACCATCAGGGCGTAGCGCAGGATGACCTGCAGGCGGCCGGGCGGGTCGAACGGCACGGCCAGACGCGGATTGACCAGCCCCACCAGCAGCCACGGCAGGCAGGTCAGGAAGAGACCATAGGAAAATCCCTGCAGGAATCCCAGCATGGGGCAAACCATCCTTTATGCATCGGAGGGGGGCGCGGCAAGCGACTAGAGCAACAGGGTAAGGACCAGGGCCAAGCCCCCCACCAGCAGGGCGATGATCACGGCGGTATCGACCAGGCGATCGAGCCAGCGATCGAAGCGTGCGCCGCGGGCAGCGGGCACTCGCCGTCGGGTAGCCCCCCGACGGCGACGCTCACCCGCGATCGGTAAGAAAGACATGGCGGAAGTCCGATTTCACCACTGATACCCAGAGCGTACGACCTCCGCCGCCACGTCGCCATAGGGCGGCTCGATATAGTGGAACATCGGCTCGGTCCGGCCGGCATTGCATCGGGAGGGATGTGCCCCCATCAACCATTACCAGCAGGCTAACTGTTCATCCGCCCCAACCGGAGCCGCCATGTCACGTCTCGCCGATACCCCCCTTTCCGTTCTCGACCTTGCCCCGATCCGCGAGGGCGGCAATGCCGCCGACAGCTACCGCGAGAGCGTGGCCCTGGCCCGGCAGACCGAGCGCCTGGGCTTCACCCGCTACTGGCTCGCCGAGCACCACGGCATCGAGGGCATCGCCAGCGCCGCCACCGCGGTGCTGATCGGCCATGTGGCCGGGGCCACCGAGCGCATCCGCGTAGGCAGCGGCGGCATCATGCTGCCCAACCACCCACCGCTGGTGATCGCCGAACAGTTCGGCACCCTGGAGACGCTCTACCCCGGGCGCATCGACCTGGGCCTGGGCCGCGCCCCGGGCTCCGATGGCGCCACCATGGCGGCGATGCGCCGTGATCCCTATGCGGGAGTGGACGACTTCCCCCAGCGCCTGCAGGAGCTACAGGGCTTCCTCGGCGACGAGCAGCCCGGCCAGCGAGTGCGGGCGGTGCCCGGCCAGGGCACCCAGGTGCCGATCTGGCTGCTGGGCTCCAGCGGCTACAGCGCCCAGCTCGCCGCGCGCCTCGGCCTGCCCTTCGCCTTCGCCGCCCAGTTCGCCCCGGGCTACCTGTTCGAGGCGCTGCGCCTCTACCGCGACAACTTCCGCCCCTCGGAGGTGCTCGAGCGCCCCCACGCCATGGTCGGCCTGCCGGTGATCGCCGCCGAGACCGATGCCCATGCCGAGTACCTGGCCACCACCTCCCGGCAGAAGTTCCTGGGCATGATCCGCGGCCGTCGTACCTGCGCGAAACCGCCGGTGGAGCACCTCGAGATGACGCCCATGGAGGAGGCGCAGCTGCAGCAGTTCCTGGGGGCGGCCATCGTCGGCGGCCCGCAGACCGTGCGTGACGACCTGGAGGCCTTCCTCGAGCAGACCGGCGCCGACGAGCTGATGCTCAACACCGACGTCTATGCCCTGGAAGACCGCCTGAGAAGCTACGAGATCGTCGCCGAGGTGTGGAAGGGGTAGCCTGGAAGGAACGAACCCTGCCTCCCGGCTTTCCAAGGGGCAGTTCATGTTCGCGGCGCCAGGTGGCGCCGCCCCGCAGGAGAGTCATATGCCCGATTCCCAAGGCCCCCACCGTGACCCCCGCCAGAACCCCGCCTGGCGCGCCGCTCAGGCATGGCAGCAGCGCGCGCGCCAGAGTCAGGGCGGCGGCCTGCTCGACAGCCTCAAGATGCTGCTCGCCTGGTTGCTGTTCGGCACTCTGATGATCGTGGCCATGGTGTTCGGCCTGATCTTCCTGGTGCTGGGCTGGGCACTGATGCCGCTGCTGCGCCATCGCCTGAAGAAGCGCATGGAACAGATGCGCGCCGAGCAGGCGGAGGACGTGGATGGCGGCAGCTTCCACTATCAGGAGAGCCGCTATCGAGAGACGCACACCGCCGGCGGCAGCTACACCGAACAGCAGGTGCTGGAGGGTGACTATGAAATCAAGGGCGGGGAGACCCGGGAGGAAGAACACAAGGACGCCGACCGCCCCTGAACGGCAAGGCCCGCCAGCGCGGCGGGCCTTGCCTGTCGATCAAGCTGTTCACTCAATGGCTGCCCAGCGCCTCCAGGGTGCCGGCATTGGGACAGAAGTCGCAGGTCTCGGGCGCAGGCGTGCCAGCCAGCACCCGCGCACAACGCGCCTTGTGCGGACACAGGGTGCAGACCCGCTCGAGGTCGCGCTTCACGCCATTGCCGACCACCAGGGGCGTCATGGGATCGATGCCGTGGACCGCCATCATGCGCGGCAGCAGGTCGGTCGCCGAGCCCCCGTCGGACCAGAACAGCGGAGAGTCTATCCGCGAAAGCCCCAGGTCATTCAGGCGTGATTCGCGCCCGGCCTCGTCGAGGTCCCGCCAGGCCCGGTACTCGCGGTGTCGCCGCCAGGCACCGGCCATGGTGTGTGCCAGGCGTCCGGCCGTGGCGTGGATACCGTCGCGTAGTGTCGTCATGGGGAGGCCTCCTTCAGGTCAGATCCATGAGCTCACACTAGGCCAGTCCAGTCCACGCCGCCTTGACCTGCATCAGCCTGGCAGCGGACTGGGGACTCAGCCGACATCGGCCGGGCGCAATACCGCCACCGGGCAACGCACCTCGTGCAGCACCTCGTGGCTGACGCTGCCGGCCACCACCTGGGAGAGCCCGCTGCGCCCGTGGGTGGTCATGGCGAGCATGGTGTCCTGGCAGTCCGCCAGGTAGCTGACGATGGAATCCGCCGGGTCGCCGTGCAGCACCTCCCAGTCCAGGTCCATGGCATGTTCGGCGCGCAGGCGCCGCGCCAGGCCATGCACATAGCCGGACTCCATCACATCGGCATGGCCGCCATCCAGCGGCACCGCCGCGGCGGCCGCGGTGTCGATGACCTGCAGCAGCTGCAGGCGGGCGTCCAGCCGCTTGGAGAGTGCCACCGCATGGGGCAGGATCGCCTCGGAGAGCTTCGAGCCATCCACGCAGACCATCAGCACCTTTACCTGGCGATGCGCCTTCGCATCGAAGCGCGGCCCGCACAGGTAGACCGGCCGGTTCGCACGCCGCACGACGCCGGCGGTGACGCTGCCGATCAGCATCTCGGGTACCGGCCGCCGGCCGTGGGCCATCATGCACAGCCCCACGTCGTCGCGACCGGCCAGCCGGCCCAGGTAGTCCTTGGCACTCGCGTGGACGGCCACCTCGATGCTGGCGTCTGCCGCCTGCTGGTCCGCCAGGCGCGACTGCAGGGCCGCGCGCCGAGCCTCGACCCGCTCCTCGCCGGCCACCACGGAGGTCACGCAGAGCGGCACCGCCAACTGCCGGGACAACTGCTGGCCGAGCGTGAGGGCGCGCAGGGAGGCATCGCTCTCGTCCATCGCCACATGAATCTTGTCCATCGTCGGACTCCTCTGAAAAGCACTGTTCTTGAAGAATTATTCTTGAAGGATTGCCCTTGAAGAACTGCTCCTGGATCGCGGTAATCAGGACTGCTTGCGGGCTTGTGCTTGCCTGGCCTTGCGCCCGATGCCGGGCAGCGGCCGGTGCAGCAGGGCATAGGCCAACGCGCCGACCACCACCCCCCAGAAGGCCGAGCCCAGCCCCAGGAAGCTCATGCCCGAGGCCGTGGCGATGAAGGTGATCACCGAGGCCTCCAGGTGGTCCTTGTGGGCGGCGAAGGCGCTGACGTTGCTGGTGATGGCGCCGATCAGCGCCAGGCCCGCCAGCACCGCCACGAACTCGCCGGGCAGCGAGGTGAACAGCAGCACGATGGTGCCAGCGAAGGTGCCGCCGATCAGGTAGAAGACCCCGTTGGCGACCCCGGCCACGTAGCGCTTGGCGGGATCCTCATGGGCCTCCTTGCTGGTGCAGATCGCCGCCGTGATCGCCGCAATCACCGTGGTGATGCCGCCGAAGAAGGCGGTGACGAAGGAGGTCAGGCTGGTCACGGTGACGATCGGCCTGGCCGGCGTGTTGTAGCCGGAGCTTCGCATGATCGCCATGCCCGGCAGGAACTGGCCGGTCAGGCTGACCAGCACCAGCGGGATGGCCAGGCTCAGGGTGGCGTTCCAACTCCACTCGGGACGGATGAACTGCGGGTCGGCCAGGCTCAGCGTCACGCCCTCGAGGCTGGCATCCTCGAACACCACGGCCAGGACGACGCCGACCACCAGGAGCGCCACCAGGCTGTAGCGCGGGGTCAGCCGCTTGAACACCAGGTAGGTCAGGATCATGCCCAGGGTCAGCGCCGGCACCGCCTCCAGGGAGACGAAGACCCCGACCCCGAACTGGAACAGGATGCCCGCCATCATGGCGCTGGCGATGCCCGGTGGGATCATTTGGATGATGCGGTCGAAGGAGCCGGTGATGCCGATCACGAAGATCACCGCCGCCGCCGTGAGATAGGCCCCCACCGCCTCGTTCAGTGACAGCCCGGGGAACAGCGTGACCAGCAGCGCCGTGCCCGGTGCCGACCAGGCGGTGACCACGGGCACCTTCAGCCACAGGCTGAGGGCGATCCCCGAGACGGCGGCGCCGATGGAGATCGCCCACACCCAGGAGGTCATCATGGCCGTGGAGATCTCGGCACTCTGGGCCGCCTGGAAGAAGATCGCCAGGGGGCCGGAGTAGGAAACCAGCACCGCCACGAAGCCGGCGGTGATCGCGGGTATCGACCAATCCTTGTGAAGTCGCATGCAACGTCTCTCCGTCACACCTCAGGCGACGCCGAGGTGGGTGTCGAGGATGGTGGGATCGTCCTTCAGGCCTCGGGAGTCGCCGCTGTAGACCACCTCTCCCTTGACCAGCAGGATGTGCTTTTCGGCCACATCGAGCAGGTTGTCGATGTTCTTGTCGACGATGATGGTGGCGATGCCCGAGGCCTTGATCTCGTGGATGATCTTCCAGATCTCGTCACGGATCAGCGGTGCCAGCCCCTCGGTGGCCTCGTCGAGGATCATCAGGTCCGGGTTGAGGGTCAGGGCCCGGCCGATGGAGAGCATCTGCTGCTCGCCCCCGGAGAGGAAGGAGCCGTCATGGTTGATGCGCTGGCCGAGCCTCGGGAAGGTATCCAGCACCCGCTCCAGCGTCCAGGGCGACTCGCCCTGCTCGTTGGGGCGGGCGGCCATGATCAGGTGCTCTCGCACGCTGATGCCCGGGAAGATGCCGCGCCCTTCCGGCACATAGCCGATGCCCTGGCGGATCAGCTGCCAGGGGCGACGCTTCGCCGTCGACACCCCCTTAATGCGCACCTCGCCGCGACGCGGCGGCACGAAGCCGAGGATCGACTTCAGCGTGGTGGTCTTGCCCATGCCGTTGCGCCCCAGCAGGCTCAGCGTCTCGCCAGGCATCAGGGTGAGGTCGACGCCGTGCAGGATGTGGCTCTCGCCATAGTAGGTATGCAGCCCGCGGGCATCGATCAGCGGGGTGATCTGTTGCTGTGCCGTCATGCCGTAGCCTCCTCGTGGTGGCGCCCGAGATAGACGTCACGCACCTTCTCGCTGGCGCGGATCTGCTCGGTGGGGCCGCTCTCCAGCACGCAGCCGTCGACCATCACGGTGATGCGATCGGCCAAGCGGAAGACGCTGTCCATGTCGTGCTCGATCAGTACCAGGGTGTAGCGGTCGGTGAGGCTCTCGAGCAGTTCCGTGACCTGCACGGTCTCCTCACGGCCCATGCCGGCCATGGGCTCGTCGAGCAGCATCAGGGTGGGCGCCGTGGCCAGCACCATGGCGATCTGCAGCTGGCGCTGCTCGCCATAGCTCATGTCGGCGGCCGGCGTATAGGCACGATGGACCAGGTGGCAGGTCTCGAGCACCTCCAGCGCCCGCTCGCCAACCTCCCGGGCCCGCTGGCGGGAACGCCAGCTGCCGAACACGCCGCCCATGTGGATGCGTGCCGCCAGCTCGCAGTTCTGCAGGCAGTTGAGGCGCGGGAAGATATTGGTCTTCTGGTGGCTGCGGCCGATGCCCATGCGGGCGATCTGGCGCACGCTCTTGCCCTGGATGGGCTTGCCGTGGAACAGCACCTGACCCTCCGAGGGGGGAATCTCCCCCGACAGCAGGTTGATCAGGGTGCTCTTGCCGGCGCCATTGGGCCCGAGGATGGCGTGGATCTCGCCCGGCCGGACGTCGAAGTCGACGCCGTTGACCGCCACCAGCCCGCCGAAGCGTCGCGTCAAGCCCTGGGTAACAAGAATCGGTTCCTGGCTCATGGCTTAACCCTCCTTGCTCTGGGTAACGGGCCGCGCGGAGGCCTTGTCATCAGGCGTCTCTTCCTCCTCAGCGGATGTCGCCTTGCGCCGCCAGGGCGGATCGATGATCACGCCGGCGATGCCTCGCGGCAGCACCAGCACCGCGGCGATGATGGTCAGGCCCATCAGGATCGGCCAGTGCATGGTCAGGTGCTCGTAGATATAGAGCAGGATCTCGTAGGCGAAGGCGCCGAGGATAGGGCCGAAGATGGTGCCCATGCCGCCGAGGATCAGCATCATCAGCACCTCCCCGGAGGTGTGCCAACCGAGCTGGGCCGGGTTGGCGAAGCCGTACTGCATGGCCGCCAGCATGCCGGCGATGGCGGCGAGGACCCCGGCGATCACGAAGGCGACCAGCTTGTAGCCGTTGGTGGCATAGCCGAGCGCCTGCATGCGGTGCTCGTTGTCGTGGATGCCGTCGAGCACCTGGCCGAAGTAGGAGCGGGTCAGCCAGCGCAGGAACAGAAAGCCCGCGACCAGCATCCCCAGGCAGAAGTAGAAGAAGGTGTGGGGATCGCTCATATCCACCAGGGCCGTCTCGCCGACCGTGACATCGGGGCGGAACATGATGAAGACCCCATCCGTACCGCCGGCGAAGGGTGCGGTGCTGATCAGGTAGTAGAGCATCTGGCCGAAGGCCAGGGTGGTCATGATGAAGAAGATGCCCTTGGTGCGGATCACCAGCAGGCCCACCACCAGGGCGGCGACGGCCGATACCAGCATCACCAGCGGCAGCATCCACCACATGGAGGCCGGATCGAAATCGGGGCTGGCCAACGCCAGGGTATAGGCGCCGAGGCCGAAGAACAGCGCGTGGCCCAGGCTGACCAGGCCGACGATGCCCACCAGCAGATCCAGGCTCATGGCGAACAGCGCCAGGATCACCATCAGGGTCAGCTTCTCGAGCATGAAGTCGGACTGGCTGCCGAAGAGTGTCGGACCCCATAGTGGGAAGGTCGCGACGATGGCCAGCAGCACCAGCATGATGACGGCGACGCGCTTGGGATATCTATGCAACATGTCTCAGTCTCCTCAAGCGAACAGGCCGCGGGGCTTGACCAGCAGCACGGCAGCCATGATCAGGTAGATCACCATGCTGGCAATGCTGGGGATCAACACCGAGCCGAAGGTCTCGGCCATGCCGATCAGGATGGCACCCCAGAAGGCGCCCTTGATCGAGCCGATCCCGCCGATCACCACCACCACGAAACAGGTGATCAGGATGCTGTCGCCCATGCCCGGGGTAATGGAGGTCAAGGGGGCGGCGATCATGCCGGCGAAGGCGGTCAGTGCGACGCCAACGCTGAAGATCAGCGTGAACAGGGTGCGCACGTTGATGCCCAGACCCTCCACCATGTCACGGTTGACGGCCCCCGCGCGGATGATGATGCCCAGGCGCGTATGGCGGATCACCCAGTAGATGACGCCGGCCAGGGCCAGGCAGACGCCCATCACGAACAGCCGGTAGACCGAGTACTGCAGGTTGTCGGTGAGCTGCAGGCTGGCCTCGAAGGGTGCCGGGATAGCCACGCTGTGGACATCGCCACCCCAGATGATGCGCTGGGCCTCGTTGATCACCAGGATCAGGCCGAAGGTCAGCAGCACCTGGTAGAGGTGGTCGCGCTTGTAGAGCGTATCCAGGAACAACCGCTCGATGATCAGCCCCAGGGCGACGGCGATGGGGATGGCAACGGCGATGGCCAGCCAGAAGTTGCCGAGCCGCATGGTCAGGTCCCAGACCAGGTAGGCCCCGATCATGTACATGGCGCCATGGGCCAGGTTGATGATGCCCATGATGCCGAAGATCAGGGTCAGGCCACTGGCAATAAGGAACAGCAGCAGCCCGTACTGCAGCCCATTGAGGAGCTGCACGCCAAAGAATGCGAGATCCATGAGATCTTCTCCGCGATGAAAGGGGCGAGCCAGACTCGCCCCGAGAAGTCAGACGTTGACCGGATTACATCTGGCAGGCGTCATCCGGCACCTCGAGCTGTTCGGCGGCCATGCCGACGACCTCGTGCTTGCCATCGCGGATCTCGCGCAGGTAGACGTTCTGGATCGGGTGGTGGGAGTCGGAGAAGCTCATCAGGCCCCGCGGGCTCTCGAGTTCCACATTGGCCAGGGCCTCGATCAGGGCATCGCGGTCCTCGGTGTTGCCGCCGACCGCGTCGAGCGCCTGGACCAGCATGGCGCCGGTGTCATAGCCCTGCACCGAGTAGGTGTCCGGGGTCACCTCAAAGGCGTCCTCGTAGGCCGACACGAAGGCCTGGTTCTCCTCGCTGTCGAGGGTCTCGGCATAGTGCATGGTGGTCAGCACGCCCTCGCCGGCGCCGTCCATGGCCGCGATGTTGCCCTCGGTCAGGAAGCCCGAGCCCATCAGCGGAATGCTCTCCTTGAGGCCGGCGGCGGCATAGTCGCGCACGAAGCTGACCCCGCCGCCACCGGCGAAGAAGGTGTAGACGGCGTCCGGGGCGATGCTGGCGATCTGGGTGAGATAGCTCTGGAACTCGGTGCTCGGGAAGGGCACCAGGATCTCCTCGACGATCTCGCCACCCTCGGCCTCGAAGGCCTCCTTGAAGCCGGCCACGTCCTCCTTGCCGCCGGCGTAGTCCCAGGTGATGGTCACGACCTCGCGGTGCCCGCGCTCATAGGCCACCTTGCCCATCGGGAAGCTGTTCTGCCACATGCTGAACGAGGTGCGGAAGACGTTGGGCATGCACAGCTGGTTGGTGGCGGCCTCGAGGCCGGCATTGGGGATGATGGTGATAGCGCCGGTCTGCTTGGCCACCCGCAGCATGCCCATGGCCACCCCGGAGTGGACCGGGCCGATGACGAAGTCGACGCCATCGCCCTTGACCAGGCGGCTCATGTTCTGGGGCGCCTTGGAGGGGTTGGCCTCGGAATCGAGCTGCACATACTCGACCTCACGGCCGCCGAGCTGGCCACCGTTCTGCTCGATGGCAAGCTTGAGGCCGTTGGTGATGGCCTCGCCCAGCGCCGTGTAGGTGCCGGAGTAGGGCAGCATCAGGCCGACCTTGACCGGGTGGTTGTCCGCCATGGCGGCGGAGGCAGACATCAGGGTAGCGGTGCCCAGCAGGGTCGCGAGGGCGGTCTTCTTGAGCTTTTTCATGGTGACTCTCAGGGGTTGCTTGTTTTTGGACTGACTGTCGTGCGGGGACGTCCCTGTCCCGGTGCTCTCCATCGCGTTCAGACGTGATAGACGTCGATGACCTGGTGGATATAGTCGTTGTTGAGTTGCACTACCTTGCGCTTGATCAGCGGCTGTTCTCCCGACACGTCCAGGGTGTAGAAGGAGCTGCCGAAGAACTCCAGGGTCTTCTTGTAGCGATGCACCAGGGTGTGCCAGTTGAAGCGCAGCTCAAGCGTATCGCCCTCCTCCTTGAGCACCTCGATGTTGCTGACCAGGTGCGTGGTACGCGGCTCCGGCGTGCTCGCCCCAGAGCGCTCGGTCTTGATCCGGTAGACCCGGTCCTCGAGCCCCTCGCGGTTCGGGTAGTAGATCAGCGAGATCTCGCTGTGCGGGTCGCGGCTCAGCTGGTCGTCGTCGTCCCAGGCCGGCATCCAGAACTCGGCGTCCTTGCTGTAGCACTCCAGCCACTCGTCCCACTGGCGGTCGTCGAGCAGGCGCGCTTCGCGGTACAGGAAGGCCTGGATCTCTTGGTAACTAAGGCTCATAACGATGTCTCCCCTTCTTGGTGCGTGCCGGATTTAGGCACTCTCGGTCGAACGTTCGGTGGCAATGAACTGGCTGCGCTCTTTTTCGATGGCGCGCAGCATCTCGTCGACCCAGTGCTTGTGGTGCAGCACGTAGAGACCCTCGTCCTCGGGAGAGGCACCGCTGAGCAGCGGCTTCATGTCGATCGCCTGGGCGTTCTCGTCGGCGCCCTCGATCCACTGCTTGGCACCTCGCGAGAGGTCGTTCCACTCGGCCAGGGCGCCGTTGTAGCCCTCCTGACAGGCACGGAACTCTTCCAGATCGTCCGGCGTACCCATGCCGGAGACGTTGAAGAAGTCCTCGTACTGGCGGATGCGCACGCGGCGGTTCTCGGCCGACTCGCCCTTGGGCGCGAAGCAGTAGATGGTCACCTCGGTCTTGTCCACGTCGATGGGACGCAGCACGCGGATCTGGGTGGAGAACTGGTCCATCAGGTAGACGTTGGGGTAGAGGCAGAGGTTGCGGGTCTGGTTGACGATGGAGTCGGCACGCGCCTCGCCGAACGCCTTCTCGATCCACTCCTTCTGCTGGTAGACCGGGCGCACCTCGGGGTTGAGCAGGCGGGTCCACAGCAGCATGTGGCCGTTCTCGTAGGAGTAGAAGCCGCCCTGGCTCTTCGACCAGCCGTCGGCATCCACCGCCTTGGTGCCGCCGGAATCGTAGTTGCGGCGGTCCATGGTGGAGGCGTAGTTCCAGTGCACGGAGCTGACGTGGTAGCCATCGGCGCCGTTCTCGGCCTGCAGCTTCCAGTTACCGGTGTAGGTGTATGACGAGGTGCCACGCAGGATCTCCAGGCCTTCCGGGGCCTGATCGACGATGTTGTCGATGATCTTGGTGGTCTCGCCCAGATGCTCCTCGAGCGGCTTGACGTCATCGCTCAGGCTGCCGAACAGGAACCCCTTGTAGTTCTCGAAGCGCGGCAGGCGCTTGAGGTCGTGGGAGCCCTCCTGCTTGAAGCCGTCCGGGTAGGCGCCATTCTTCTCGTTCTTGGCCTTGAGCAGCTTGCCGTCGTTCTTGAAGGTCCAGCCGTGGAAGGGGCAGGTGAAGGTGCCCTTGTTGCCGCGCTTGCGACGACACAGGGTGGCGCCGCGGTGGGCGCAGGCGTTGATCAGGCCGTGCAGCTCACCCTGCTTGTCGCGGGTGATGACCACCGGCTGGCGGCCCATGGTCACGGTCATGTAGTCGCCGGGCTCACTGATCTGGCTCTCGTGGGCCAGGAACAGCCAGTTGCCTTCGAAGATGTGCTTCATCTCCATCTCGAAGAAGTCGCGGTCGGTGAACATGCTGCGGTGACAGCGGAAGATACCCTGGTCGGCATCGTCCTGGACGGCACCGCGGACGCGCTCTTCGAGTTGGTCAAGCTTGCTGGTCATGATCCGATACCTCTTGTTGTCTTGTCGTGGTTGCCTTCAGCGGGGCCCACCGCCTTGGCGGCGGGCCTGCTCCGTGAAGAACGTCGGAAGTGGGCAAGGAAATGGAGGACGTTCAGACCTTGGCGGTACCGGCCAGCTGGCTGGCCTGGTCCTGCTCGTCTTCCTTGGCGCGCGGACGGGCATGGCGATGTTGCAGCTCGGGCCTGTCGGTCTTGGACAGCTCGACGTCGAACACCACCTCGGAGAAGGCACCGTCCATCTCGCGCTTGGCGATCTCGCCATGATCCTCGATGCGGTTGGCCGGCACCACCAGCTCCTCGCGGGTGGCGAAGGCGAAGTCGTCGAAGGTGTAGGGGTCGCCCGCCAGGTTGATCTGGGTGGTCAGGTGCTGGTGGCCCGGGGCGGAGACGAAGTAGTGGATGTGCGCCGGACGCTCGCCGTGGCGACCCAGGGACTTGAGCACCACGTCGGTGGGGGCACCTTCCGGGACGCCGTAGCCGGAGGGGATGATGCTGCGCGCGGTGTAGCGGCCCTCGCCGTCGGTGTAGATGGTGCGACGCAGGTTGTACTCGCTCTGGGTCTGGTCGAAGAAGGAGTAACCGCCCTTGGAGTTGGCGTGCCATATCTCGACCTTGGCGCCGGCGATGGGGGTGCCGTCGACGTCACGCACCTGGCCGGTCAGCCACATGGCCTCGCCGTCCTGGTCCTGGCCGTCGTCCATGCGCGCGAAGCCCTCGGCTTCCGGGGCGCCGGCCACGTAGAGCGGGCCCTCGATGGTGCGCGGCGTGCCGCCGGTGCGCTGGGCCTCGGCGTCGGCCGCGTCCTGGCGCATGTCGAGGAAGTGGTCGAAACCCAGGCCCGGCGAGAGCAGGCCGAACTGGGTCTGGCTGCCCAGGGCGTTGAGCAGGTTGACGGCGGACCAGTACTCCTCCTCGCTGACGTCGAAGTCGTCGATCAGCTTGAACAGGTCGGAGAGCAGGCGATGCACGATCTGCTTGGAGCGCTCGTTGCCGCCCTCCTGATCGAAGCCGGCGACGGTCTTCAGGAAGTCCTGCACTTCGGGAGTATCGAAAATCTTCACGGTCATGGTGTCACACTCTCTGGTTATCGTTATGGCCTGCGCAGGCGTCAGGGGGAGTGCACGGGCCAAGGGTCGGTTCCTTTTTGTGCCCCTGATTCTGGTCAGCCCCCTTCCTCCTCTCCAATATCGTTTGGGTTGCCATCCATACTCTCCGGGTATTGGAAGGCGGCGACCGGAATGCGCATAAGGCGGACCGGAATGGCCGAGAAATGGACAATTAATCAAGGAGATATAGAACAACATGCCGCAAGGCCTGGTCCCAGGCGTCGACCAGGCTGCCCACTCGTAGCGGGCCATGAGGGCTTGGATGGACACTACCGGGGGCAAGGCCCCATGGATAGCAACGCCTTGCACCCTCCATGAACGATAGGTCAACTCTGGCGATGCCGCGACATCAGACAAAAGAATGAGCCATGTCCGGCAGGCGTCTTCCCTCTGGACGAAAAAGGGCCCGCGCTGACAGACAGCCACGGGCCAAGGAGGATTGCATCATGAAACGGAACCGGCCGCCGGTGCCGGCCGAGGGCCGTCAACCAGGGTTCTTCGCCGGGAAGCGCTTGCGCAGGGCGGCACGCTCCTGGGAGAAGTCGAAATCCCGGAACTCCACCAGCATCGAGAGGCCAACCCCCAGTACCAGCGCCCAGAAGGAGGCACCGATACCGAAGATCTGCAGCCCCGACACCGCGATCAGGAAGGAGAACATCGCCCCCACCTCATGCTTGCCGGAGAAGGTGATGTGCATGGCCGAGCTGATCACACGCAGCAGCGCCAGGCCGGCGATGATGGCGATGAAGTAGCTGGGCATCGCCTCGATCAGGCTGAACACGAAGCCATAGAAGGGCGCCGTCACCACGAAGATGATGCCGACGATCACCGCCGCCACCCAGCGCTTGTCGTGGGTGCCCGCCTCGGGCGAGGAGCAGATCCCGGTCATCGGCGCGGCGATGCAGGTGCTGTGCAGGTTGAAGAAGGCCGACACCATGGTGCCGATGCCGCCGACGGCGGTGATGGCGTTGGCCGGCGCTTCCTTGTAGCCCATGCCCTTGACCAGCCCCACCCCGGCGGGGGTCTCCATGCCGACCAGGATCAGCGCCAGCGGCAGACCGTAGGCCAGGAAGGCCTGCAGGGAGAACGCCGGCATGATGAACTCGGGCATCTTGAACGAGAACTCCACGCTGGAGAAGTCGGCGCCGGAGAGTGCCATATAGACGACACCCACCAACAGGGTGACCACCAGCGGCGGAATGCGCCTCAGGTAGCGCGCGGAGAAGAAGAAGGACAGGATCATGATCGTTGCCGGCAGCAGCGCATTCTGCAGCGGCATCACCATATTGGTGCCGAACTTCAGCAACACGCCCGCCACCATGCCCATGACGATGGGCATCGGAATCAGCCGCATGACCAGGCTCATCCAGCCGGCCAGTCCCACCACCAGCGAGATGGCGCCCGCGATCAGCGTGGCTCCGAGGGCCTCGTTGAGGCCCACGATGGGAATGATGGCAGCGAACAGCAGCGCACCGGGAATGGAGTTGGCCACCGGCAGGGGAAGACGGTAGAAGGCCGGCAGGAAGATACCGAACAGGCCATTGATGAACAGGTAACTGATCACCCACAGCAGGGTGAATTCCTGGGGAAGTCCGGCCGCGGTACCCGCACTGATATGGATGATGCCGGCGCTGAGGCCGAAGATACCGGCCACCAGACCCGCGCTCAGGTTATCGACATTGAGGTCGCGCAGGAAGTCACGTGGCGCCGTCGCGAGGCCGACGCCCTTCTCGAGGTGTTTCATGGGATGCTCCAGGGGGTTGTTGTGATTGCTGTCAGGGGTCTGGGGCAATGAAAGCCAGGGGATGAAGCGGCCCCTCAGGGCCGCTTTCACACACGGAGGTCGTTAGCCCTGGTCACCACCCGCCACCGGCAGCACGCTGCCGGTGATGTAGCTGGCGTCACTGGAGGCCATGAACAGGATCGGTGCGGCCATCTCGTCCAGGGTCCCGTAGCGGCCCATCAGGCAGCTCTGCTTGGTCTGGTCGATATGTGCCTGGAACCAGGCCTGTTCGGTCTCGTTGCGCGGCTCCGGCGTGCCCCGGGAGATCTTCCGCGGCGGCGCCTCGGTGCCGCCCGGCGCGGTGGCTACCACCCGGATGCCATGCTCGGCATATTCGAAGGCCAGCGAGGCGGTCATGGCGTTGACCCCACCCTTGGCCGCCGAATAGGGAATGCGGTGAATGCCGCGCGTGGCCGCCGAGGAGACATTGACGATGACGCCACCCCCCTGCTCCACCATGGTCGGCAGCACCGCACGACAGCACCACAGCGTCGGCATCAGCGAGCGGGTGATCTCGGCCGAGATCTCGGTAGCGCTGAACTCGGTGAACGGCTTGAAGTTGATCGCCCCGCCCACGTTGTTGATCAGGATGTCGATCCGTCCGAAATGCTCGAGCGAGCGGTCCATCACCTGCTCGGCGCCTTCCCAGGTCTCCAGGTCGGCCTGCACGGCGATGGCATCGACGCCCTGCTCGACCAGGCCGGCCACCACTTCCTGCACGAGGTCGGCGCGATCGACCAGGGCCAGGCGGGCGCCTTCGGCGGCAGCCCGCTCGGCAACCCGCCGCCCGATCCCCTGGGCGGCACCGGTGATCACCATGACCTTATCGGTGAAGCGACTCATGCCTTGCTCCCCGCCTCGTTGGGCGTGAACTTCTCGTAGTGGAAACTCTGCGGCACGATGCCCTGGGCGTCGAAGTGCTTGAGCACCGCATCGACCATGGGCGGCGGACCACACAGGTAGACGTCGACGTCGCCATCGTGCATCACCTCGGCATCCATGTGATGGGTCACATAGCCCTTGCGCGGATGCTCGCTGGCCTCGTCCACCACCACGGTCGAGTAGGTGAAGCCGGGCAGCTTCTCGGCGAAGGCCTCCAGGGCATCCACCTTGACCAGGTGATCATCCTTGTTGACGCCGTAGATCAGGTGAATCGGCGAATCGCAGCCCTTATCCACCAGTTGGGAGAGCATGGAGAGGAAGGGCGCCAGGCCGGTGCCACCGGCCAGCATCAGTACCGGGCGGGCGACGTCACGCAGGTAGAAGCTGCCCATCGGGCCGGTCAGCGCCAGGCGGTCCCCTGCCGCGGCACGCTCGCCGAGATAGCCGCTCATCACCCCGTTGGGGATATTGCGGATCAGGAAGGTGGCCCGCTGCTCGCCCGGCAGGGAGCTGAAGGAGTAGGAGCGATGCGCCTCGGTGCCCGGCACGTCAATATGCACGTACTGGCCGGGCAGGAAGGTGAGCTCGGCGCCTTCATCCAGGTCCACCACCAGCTCGATGCTGTCCTCGGAGAGTTGCTCGACCGCGGCTACCGTACCCTCGACCTTGCCCACCGCGGTCTTGCACAGGGTGGAGGCGACGGGCACCTGGATGACGCAATCGGAGGACGGCACCATCTGGCAGGTCAGCACCTGGCCCTCGGCGGCTTCCTCGTCGGAGAGCGCCTCCTCCAGATACTCGTCTCCCATGTCGAATTCACCCTGCTCGCAGTGCCCCTTGCAGGTCCCACAGACACCGTCGGAGCAGTCCATGGGCAGGTTGACCTTCTGGCGGTAGGCGGCGTCGAGAACCGTCTCGCCGTCCTTGCAGCCGATGAAACGGGTGACGCCGTCCTCGAAGTTGAGGGCAATGGTGTAGCTCATGGTCGTTTCCTCCGTCACCGGGTCAGATGTGATAGATATCGATGACCTGGTGGATATAGTCGTTGTTGAGTTGCACTACCTTGCGCTTGATCAGCGGCTGCTCTCCCGACACGTCCAGGGTGTAGAAGGAGCTGCCGAAGAACTCCAGGGTCTTCTTGTAGCGATGCACCAGGGTGTGCCAGTTGAAGCGCAGCTCCAGGGTGTCGCCCTCCTCCTTGAGCACCTCGATGTTGCTGACCAGGTGCGTGGTACGCGGCTCCGGCGTGCTCGCCCCAGAGCGCTCGGTCTTGATCCGGTAGACCCGGTCCTCGAGCCCCTCGCGGTTCGGGTAGTAGATCAGCGAGATCTCGCTGTGCGGATCACGGCTCAGCTGGTCGTCGTCGTCCCAGGCTGGCATCCAGAACTCGGCGTCCTTGCTGTAGCACTCCAGCCACTCGTCCCACTGGCGGTCGTCGAGCAGGCGTGCCTCGCGGTACAGGAAGGCCTGGAGTTCCTGGTAGTTAATGCTCATGGTCTCTCTCCCCTTATTCAGACGCGGTGGCGATGAACTGGCTGCGCTCTTTCTCGATGGCGTGCAGCATCTCGTCGACCCAGTGCTTGTGGTGCAGCACGTAGAGACCCTCGTCCTCGGGAGAGGCACCGCTAAGCAGCGGCTTCATGCCGATCGCCTGGGCGTTGTCGTCGGCGCCCTCGATCCACTGCTTGGCACCGCGCGAGAGGTCGTTCCACTCGGCCAGGGCGCCATTGTAGCCCTCCTGACAGGCACGGAACTCCTCCAGATCGTCCGGCGTACCCATGCCGGAGACGTTGAAGAAGTCCTCGTACTGGCGGATGCGCACGCGGCGGTTCTCGGCCGACTCACCCTTGGGCGCGAAGCAGTAGATGGTCACCTCGGTCTCATCGACGCTGATCGGTCGAATCACACGAATCTGCGTGGAGAACTGGTCCATCAGGTAGACGTTGGGGTAGAGGCAGAGGTTGCGGGTCTGGTTGACGATGGAGTCGGCGCGGGCTTCGCCGAACTCCTTCTCGATCCACTCCTTCTGCTGGTAGACCGGACGCACCTCGGGGTTGAGCAGGCGGGTCCACAGCAGCATGTGGCCGTTCTCGTAGGAGTAGAAGCCGCCCTGGCTCTTCGACCAGCCGTCGGCGTCCACCGCCTTGGTGCCGCCGGCGTCGTAGTTCCGGCGGTCCATGGTGGAGGCGTAGTTCCAGTGCACGGAGCTGACGTGGTAGCCATCGGCGCCGTTCTCGGCCTGCAGCTTCCAGTTACCGTTGTAGGTGTACGACGAGGTGCCGCGCAGGATCTCCAGGCCTTCCGGGGCCTGATCGACGATGTTGTCGATGATCTTGGTGGTCTCGCCCAGGTATTCCTCGAGCGGCTTGACGTCATCGCTCAGGCTGCCGAACAGGAAGCCCTTGTAGTTCTCGAAGCGCGGCAGACGCTTGAGGTCGTGAGAGCCCTCCTGCTTGAAGCCGTCCGGGTAGGCGCCATTCTTCTCGTTCTTGGCCTTGAGCAGCTTGCCGTCGTTCTTGAAGGTCCAGCCGTGGAAGGGGCAGGTGAAGGTGCCCTTGTTGCCGCGCTTGCGGCGACACAGGGTGGCGCCGCGGTGGGCGCAGGCGTTGATCAGGCCGTGCAGCTCACCCTGCTTGTCGCGGGTGATGACCACCGGCTGGCGGCCCATGGTCACGGTCATGTAGTCGCCGGGCTCACTGATCTGGCTCTCGTGGGCCAGGAACAGCCAATTGCCTTCGAAGATGTGCTTCATCTCCATCTCGAAGAAGGCCGGGTCGGTGAACATGCTGCGGTGACAGCGGAAGACGCCCTGATCGGCATCGTCCTGGACGGCGCCGCGGACGCGCTCTTCGAGTTGGTCAAGCTTGCTGGTCATGATCCAGATCCTCGGTATCTTGTCGTATTGGTCCGGCGGGCCCTGGGGGCCCACCGGAGTCAAGGGAGTGTGTGCCGATTAGACCTTGGCGGTACCGGCCAGCTGGCTGGCCTGGTCCTGCTCGTCTTCCTTGGCGCGCGGACGGGCATGGCGATGTTGCAGCTCGGGCCTGTCGGTCTTGGACAGCTCGACGTCGAACACCACCTCGGAGAAGGCACCGTCCATCTCGCGCTTGGCGATCTCGCCCTGATCCTCGATGCGGTTGGCCGGCACCACCAGTTCCTCGCGGGTGGCGAAGGCGAAGTCGTCGAAGGTGTAGGGGTCGCCCGCCAGGTTGATCTGGGTGGTCAGGTGCTGGTGGCCCGGGGCGGAGACGAAGTAGTGGATATGCGCCGGACGCTCGCCGTGGCGACCCAGGGACTTGAGCACCACGTCGGTGGGGGCACCTTCCGGGACGCCGTAGCCGGAGGGGATGATGCTGCGCGCGGTGTAGCGACCCTCGCCGTCGGTGTAGATGGTGCGACGCAGGTTGTACTCGCTCTGGGTCTGGTCGAAGAAGGAGTAACCGCCCTTGGAGTTGGCGTGCCAGATCTCGACCTTGGCGCCGGCGATGGGGGTGCCGTCGACGTCACGCACCTGGCCGGTCAGCCACATGGCCTCGCCGTCCTGGTCCTGGCCGTCGTCCATGCGCGCGAAGCCCTCGGCTTCCGGGGCGCCGGCCACGTAGAGCGGGCCCTCGATGGTGCGCGGCGTGCCGCCGGTGCGCTGGGCCTCGGCATCGGCCGCGTCCTGGCGCATGTCGAGGAAGTGGTCGAAGCCCAGGCCCGGCGAGAGCAGGCCGAACTGGGTCTGGCTGCCCAGGGCGTTGAGCAGGTTGACGGCGGACCAGTACTCCTCCTCGCTGACGTCGAAGTCGTCGATCAGCTTGAACAGGTCGGAGAGCAGGCGATGCACGATCTGCTTGGAGCGCTCGTTGCCGCCCTCCTGGTCGAAGCCGGCGACGGTCTTCAGGAAGTCCTGCACTTCGGGAGTATCGAAAATCTTCACGGTCATGGTCGGTTATCCTCGTTCGTTATCTGGTGCTGACCCGCTGGCGGGAACTGGCGTGTTTCAACCGCGACTCAGGAGTCGTCCTCGCGGATGGAAGACGGGTGACGGCACAGCGGCTTGACGCTGATTTCCATGTAGGGAAAGAGCGGCAGATTGCTGACCAGCTCCTGCAGTTCCGCGTTGTCCTCGACGTCGAAGATACTGACGTTCGAGTAGCTGCCGGCCACGCGCCACAGGTGACGCCACTTGCCGGAGCGCTGCAGCTCCTGTGAGTAGGCCTTCTCGGTTGCCTTGATCTCGGCGGCCTGCTCGGCCGGCATGGACGTCGGCAGCTTGACGGTCATTTCCACCTGAAACAGCATCTCGTTCTCCTCAAATCAGCGCTGGCACACCTCGGTGCTGGCGCGTCTCGGTGATGGCGCGACTCAGTGCTTGCGAGCGTAGTGCGCCAGCTTGTCTTCATCCAGAGTGATACCCAATCCCGGGCCCTTGGGAAGTGCCACCCCGAACTCACTGTAGTTCAGTGGCTCGACGACGATGTCGTCCTTGAGCAGCAGCGGGCCGAACATCTCGGTGCCCCAGGCCATCTCGGGCAGGGCCGCCCAGGCGTGCAGGGAGGCGGCGGTGCCGATGGTGCCCTCGAGCAGGGTGCCGCCGTAGAGGCCGATGCCCGCGGCCTGGGCCACATGGGCCAGCTCCAGCACGCCCTGCAGGCCGCCTGACTTGGCGATCTTGAGGGCGAAGGCGCCGCTGAAACCGCCGCGGACCAGGTCGAGGCCGTCGCGGGCGTCCTGCACCGCCTCGTCGGCCAGCATCGGCACGTTGAAGCGGTCGGCCAGGCGGATCAGACCGGCGTGCTCACGGGCCGGGATGGCCTGCTCGATCAGCTCGATGCCGGCATCCTGCAGGGCCTGGATGCCATACACGGCGGTGGATTCGTCCCAGGCCTGGTTGACGTCGACGCGCACGCTGGCGCGATCTCCCAGGGCCTCCTTGATGGCGGCCACGTGACGCACGTCCTGGTCCACCGGGTTGGCACCGATCTTCAGCTTGAAGTCGCAGTGGCGACGCTGTTCGAGGCGCAGCTGTGCCTCCTCGATATCCTTGGCGGTATCGCCGCTGGCCAGGGTCCAGAGCACCGGCAGGTGGGTCTGGCGAGCGCCGCCCAGCAGCTCGGCCACGCTGAGGCCCAGGCGCTTGCCCTGGGCGTCGAGCAGCGCGGTTTCCAGCGCCGACTTGGCGATCATGTTGCCACGTGCATGACGATTGAGCAGGGCGCGCAGGGCGTTGACATTACCGGAGGGCCGGCCGATCAGCAGCGGCGCCAGGTAGGTATCGATGTTGGTCTTGATGCTCTCGGGGCTCTCCGGGCCGTAGGCCAGGCCGCCGATGGTAGTGCCCTCGCCGAGGCCCTCGATGCCATCGCTGTGACGCATGCGCACGATGACCATGGTCTGGCAGGCCATGGTGGTCATGGAGAGCTTGTGGGGGCGGATGGTCGGCAGGTCGACCAGCAGCGTCTCGATGCTTTCGATCACGGATGACATGGGAGGCTCCGAAGTCAGGGGATCTGGTGATTGCGTGGCAGTTTGATTGCAGGTGGAAGACCGAACCAATATTGTTTGGGTGTCCAGCCATACCCAGGAGGTATCATGGAATTGCGCCATCTCAGGTACTTCTGTGTGGTCGCGGAAGAGCTGAACCTGACCTGTGCCGCCGAGCGCCTGCACATGTCACAACCGCCTTTATCCAGACAAATCAAGCAATTGGAGAACGAAGTGGGCGCCGAGCTGTTCGAGCGGGGCTCCCGCGGCCTGCGCCTGACCCCCACCGGCCAGTTCTTCCGGCAGCACGCCATCCAGATACTCGAGAAGGTGGACGCCACCCTGGAGTCCACGCGACGCATGGCCCGAAGCAAGCGCATCATGTTCGGCATCGGCTTCGTGCCCTCGGTGTTCTATGGGCAGTTGCCGCTGCTGGTCCGCGACTTACGACAAAAGGATAACGTCGAGCTGGGCCTGGCGGAGTTGACCACGGTGCAGCAGATCCAGGCCCTGAAGGCGGGCCGTATCGACATGGGCTTCGGTCGTCTCAGGATAGACGACCCCGACGTGGAGCAGGAGGTATTGTTCGACGAACCGGTGCTGGCCGCCCTGCCGGCGGGCCACCCGCTGGAGGGCACCACCCCGACCCTGGAGGAACTGGCCCGCTATCCGCTGATCCTGTTCCCCGCCAAGCCGCGCCCCAGCATGGCCGACATGGTGCTCGGGCTCTTCCGCCGGCAGGGGCTCAAGGTGGACGTGGTGCAGGAAGCCAACGAACTGCAGACGGCACTCGGCCTGGTGGCCTCGGACATCGGCATCAGCCTGGTGCCCGAGCAGGTCAAGCGCGTGCAGCGCGACGGCATCAGCTACGTCTACCTCGCCGACCGGAGCATCACCACCCCGGTCATCTGCAGCCGCCGGCGCGGCGAGCCCCCCTCATCGGTGATGCGGGAGGCCAACGCCATCCTCGAGGTGCTGGTGGAGAACCGCCGCCGCGGTCGCTATCCCTGAGCCCCCTCACGACGCTCATGACGTGAACTGTGCCACCAGCCAGTCGATGAACACCCGCAGCCGCGGCGTCAGGTGACGATGGTGGGGATAGAGGATGGTCATGGGCAGGGGCGGCAGGCGGTAGTCGGGCAGCAGTTCGACCAGTGTGCCCGCCTTGAGCTGGCGCGAGACGTGGTAGCGCGGCACCTGGATGAGGCCGAACCCCGCCTCGCAGGCCGCCACATAGGCCTCGCCATGGTTGACCGCCAGGTCGGCGGGCAGGTCCAGGGGCTGCTCGCGACCCTCGACGATAAAGGCCAAGGGATCCAGCCGCCCGGTGGTTGGCGACAGGTACGCCACACAACGATGGCCCGACAACTGGTCCAGCGAACGGGGCAGGCCGTGGCGCTTCACATACTCGGCGCTGGCGCAGGTCACCTGCTGCAGTGGTGGCAACGGGCGGGCTACCAGGGTGGAGTCCTTGAGTTCACCGATGCGCACCACGCAATCCACCCCCTCGCCCACCAAGTCGACGCGGCGGTCACCGCTGCCGAACTCCAGCACGATATCCGGGAAGCGGGCGTGAAAATCGGGCAATGCCGGCATCACCACCAGGCGGCCCAACGAGACCGGCAGGTCGACCTTCAGCCGCCCCTTCGGCTGGTGGGCGGCCTGGGAGAGCACGCTCTCGGCCTCGTCGATCTGGGCCAGGATCTCGCCGCAGTGCCGGTAATAGGAGTCACCGTCCAGCGTCGGACTCACCTGCCGCGTGGTGCGCTGCAGCAGGCGCACACCCAGATGGGCCTCGAGCTGCTTGATCACCGTGCTGGCCGAGGCGCGGGAGAT
Source organism: Halomonas sp. SSL-5 (assembly GCF_030708455.1). Taxonomy (GTDB): domain Bacteria; phylum Pseudomonadota; class Gammaproteobacteria; order Pseudomonadales; family Halomonadaceae; genus Halomonas. Next base: position 60,420 of record NZ_JAUYWF010000001.1, on the reverse strand, counting down.
GTCGAGCTGCTCCGCCGCCCGGGTGAAGCTGCCCAGCTCCACGACCCGGGTAAACAGCTGCATTGCCTGTAGTCGATCCATGGTCGGAGCCGCCCTGGCTACCTCCGCAATTGTTCAGATTTAGCGAATAGTATTGTCACATCTAGGCTATTTATCAATGATAGCGTGCCCAATAGGCTACTCTCCGACCCGCATGTGGCCAGCTGGCCGGCATGCCGACATCCACGACACTCCGGAGAGCGCTATGCTCAAGGACCTTTCCCTATCGGCCGTCACGGCCGGCTTCCTGGCGGTGCTGGTTTCCTATTCCGGCCCGCTGATCATCTTCTTCCAGGCCGCCCAGAGCGCCGAGATCTCATCGGCCATGATGACCTCCTGGGTCTGGGCAATCTCGATCGGCGCGGCGGTCTCGGGCATCGGGCTCAGCTGGTGGTTGAAGGTCCCGGTGGTGACCGCCTGGTCGGCGCCGGGCACCGTGCTGCTGGTCACGCTGTTTCCCGAGATCACCCTAGGCGAGGCCATCGGCGCCTACCTCACCGCGGCGGTGATCCTGCTGCTGATCGGCCTCAGCGGCGGCTTCGACCGGCTGCTGCAGGCCATCCCCCGCGGCATCGCCGGGGCCATGATGGCCGGCATCCTGTTCCAGTTCGGCGTCGGGGTCTTCCACTCGATCGAATCGGCGCCGGCCCTGGCGCTCGGCATGATCACCGCCTACCTGGTGCTCAAGCGGCTCTTTCCGCGCTACTGCCTGGTGCTGCTGCTCGTGGTCGGCGTCATCCTCGCGCTGGGCCTGGAAGGCGCCAGCCTCGAGGGCGTGAGCCTGTCGCTGGCCATGCCGGCGCTGATCACACCGGAATGGAGCTGGAGCGCCACCCTGAGCCTGGCCATCCCGCTGCTGATCGTCAGCCTTACCGGGCAGTTCCTGCCGGGCATGGCGATCATGCGCAACGCCGGCTACACCACGCCGGCGCGCCCTATCATCACCGTGACGGGCCTGACCTCGCTGGCCACCGCCTGCTTCGGCGGCATCACCACCGTGATCGCGGCGATCACCGCGGCACTGTGCACCAGCCCGGAGGCCCATGCCGATCCCGACAAACGTTACGTGGCCGGGGTGGCCAACGGCGTCTTCTACCTGATCGGCGGCACCTTCGCCGGCACCATCGTGGCGCTGTTCACCGCCCTGCCCGGCACCTTCATCGCGGTGCTCGCTGGGCTCGCCCTGGTGGGCGCCATCGGCAGCAACCTCGAGGCGGCCATCAACGCCACCGACCACCGTGAAGCCTCCCTGCTCACCTTCCTGGCAACTGCCTCCGGAATGTCCTTCCTGGGTCTGGGCTCGGCCTTCTGGGGCGTGGTGATCGGTGGTGCCGCCTACCTGGTGCTGCACCGACCCTGGCAACTTGCCCCCGGCCAGCCCCGAGACGACGAGACCCGGGCCATCCGGGCCCGGGTCTCGAAGTGATGCGGATAAGCGTTTACGTTACTCGAGGGACTCGTAGGGCAGCCCCACATAGTTCTCGGCGATGGTGGTCAGCCCCGCCTCGGAGCCGGTCACGTAATCCAGTTCGGCCTGCTGCATGCGGGTGGCGAAGTCCTCCTCCTCGGAGAACTTGTGCAGCATGGAGGTCATCCACCACGAGAAGCGCTCGGCCTTCCAGATCCGCTTGAGGCAGGTCTCGGAGTAGTTGGGGATCAGGTCGGTACGCCCCTCCTGGTAGACCTTGACCATCAGCCGATAGAGGGTGTTGACGTCGCTGGCCGCCAGGTTGAGTCCCTTGGCGCCGGTGGGCGGCACGATATGGGCGGCATCACCCACCAGGAAGAGGCGGCCGTACTGCATCGGCTCCACCACGAAGCTGCGCAGCGGCGCGATGCTCTTCTCGATGGAGGGGCCAGTCACCAGCTTCTCGGCCACCTCATCGGGGATGCGCCGCTTGAGCTCCTCCCAGAAACGCTCGTCGGACCAATCTTCGACCTTCTCGTCCAGGCCCACCTGGATGTAGTAGCGGCTGCGGGTCGATGAACGCATGCTGCACAGGGCGAAGCCACGCTCGTGGCGGGCATAGATCAGCTCCTCGGCGACCGGCGGGGTATCGGAGAGCAGGCCCAGCCAGCCGAAGGGATAGACCTTCTCGAACTCCTTGATGCGCCCCTCGGGAATCGACTGGCGCGACACGCCGTGGAAGCCATCACAGCCGGCCACATAGTCGCAATCGAGACGGTGCGTCTCGCCATCCTTCTCGAAGGTGATATAGGGGCTGTCGCTCTCGAGGTCGTGGGGTTGGACGTTGTCGGCCTCGTAGATCGTGGTGCCACCGGTCGCCTCACGGGCCTCCATCAGGTCGCGGGTCACCTCGGTCTGGCCGTAGACCATCACGGTCTTGCCACCGGTCAGCCCGGCGAGGTCGACCCGCACGCGCCGGTTGTCCAGGGCCAGTTCCACGCCGTCATGGACCTCACCCTCTGCATCCATGCGCTCGTCGACACCCGCCTCGCGCAGCAGGTCGACCATGCCCTGCTCCAGCACGCCGGCACGGATGCGGCTCAGCACGTACTCGCCGGACTTGCGCTCGAGGATGATGTTATCGATGCCCTGACGGCTCAGCAGCTGGCCGAGCAGCAGGCCCGAGGGACCGGCACCGATGATCGCGACCTGTGTCTTCATGGGGAGACTCCATTGTTATCTATAGGGGCAAGAGGAGAAGGTGAACATCTGTTCGCCATGTGGATTGTATTTTTCACTGAAATCCCTCCCGCAATAAGGCAATATTGGCAGTGTTACCTGGATAATCCCAATATCCTCGGCCGACTTTAGTCGAAAACGGCCCACCGGAGCTCCCATGTCCACCAATGCCGTTCCCGTCTTCAAGCTGTATGGCGAGACGCACCACTGGCCGACGCCGGACCTGCTCCACTGGGAGTCGATCCCCGAGCGCAGTCGGCTGCACGACTGGAAGATCCACCCGCATCGCCATACCGACCTGCTGCACCTGCTCCATCTCTCTGCCGGCCGCGTCAGACTGGAGCTGGAGGGCAGCCAACGCTGCCATGAGGCCCCGCTGATCATCGTGGTGCCTGCCATGAGCATCCATGGCTTCCGCTTCTCGCCGGATACCCAGGGCCATATCATCACGCTGGCGAGCCCTCTGGCCGAACGGCTTGAGGAGCGCCTGGGTACTCAGGCGGGGGCGATGTCCCTGGCCACTGCCTACCCTCTGGATGCCGCCCGACCTGCCCGGCGCATCGCGACCCTGGTGGACCAGTTGGGAGACGAGTATCGATCCCCCGCCCCCGGCCGCGAACGCATCCTGGAAGCGTTCACCGAGGCGTTGTTTATCGAGATCTCCCGCCTCGCCGACAAGCGAATCACCGCCGGCAACACGAAGCTCCCGCATCCTCAGGACCGCGGGCTGGCCCACCTGCAGAACTACCAGGCACTGATCGAGAAGCAGTTTCGTCAGCAGCCCAGCATCGAGAAATTCGCCGAGCAGTTGGGCATGACCAGCGCCCACCTCAATCTGCTCTGCCGGCGCCTGGCCAACCGCAGCGCCCTGCAGCTGCTGCATGAGCGCCTGCTGCTCGAGGCCAAGCGACAGCTCACCTATACCAACATGACCGTCGGCCAGGTGGCCGACAGCCTGGGATTCTCGGAACCCGCCTACTTCACGCGCTTCTTCAAGCGGCTGACCGGTCTCGCCCCCCGGGACTTCCGCCGACGTCAGCCGGAGGCTTAGTACTGATACACAAGCGCCCCCGGCCAGGGACGCTGAGCCGGGGGCGCGGTTAACCGCCGAGAAGCGGCTCAGAGCAGGAACAGCGTGGTCAGCACCGGGAAGGCGATCAGCAGTGCCAGTCGCAGGAAGTCCGAGACGATAAAGGGCGCCACCCCCTTGAAGATCTCGCCCAGCCCTACATGAGGCGCCATCGCCTTGATCACGAAGACGTTCATCCCCACCGGCGGCGTGATCAGGCCAAGCTCCACGGTCAGCACGGTGATGATGCCGAACCACACCGGATCGATGCCCAGCGACTGGATGATCGGGAACACCACCGGCACCGTGATCACCAGCATGGCGATGGCGTCCATGAACATCCCCAGCACGAAGTAGAGCAGCAGGATGCACAGCACCACCACCATGGGCGAGAGCTCCATGCCGTAGAGGACGTCGGTAATGGAGAAGGAGATCCGCGACACCGAGATGAAGTAGCCCAGGGTCTCGGCCCCCACCAGCATGAAGAACACCACGCTGGAGAGCGCCAGGGTCTCCTGCACGCTGCGCCACAGCTCGGCCCCGCGCATGCCCTTGGCCAGGGCGTACAACAGGGTGGCGAAGGCGCCGACGCTGGCCCCCTCGGTGGGGGTGAAGGCGCCGAAGTAGATCCCCAGGATCATCACCAGAAAGACCGCGAAGAAGGGAATCAGCCCCGACAATGACGCCAGCTTCTGTTTCCACGCCGTGGGCTCGCCGGCCACGGCCAGCGAGGGCTTGAGGCGCATCACCACGCTGACCGTCAGCGCATACATCACCAGGCCCAGCAGGCCAGGCACCAGGCCGGCCATGAACATGTCGCCCACCGACTGCTCGGTGAGGATGGCATAGATCAGCAGCGCGATGGAGGGCGGGATCATGATGCCGAGCGTCCCCCCGGCGGCCAGCGCCCCGGTGGCCAGGCCCCGGTTGTAGCCATAGCGCTCCATCTCCGGCAGGGCGACCCGGGTCATGGTACTGGCGGTGGCCAGCGACGAACCGGAGATCGCCGAGAAGATACCGCAGGAACCCACCGCGGCGATCGCCAGGCCGCCCTTCCAGCCACCGCAGATCACCCGAGTGGAGTGGAACAACTTGCCGGCCATGCCCGAATGGGCCGCCAGCACCCCCATCAGGATGAACATCGGCACGGCGCTGAAGCTGTAGTTGGAGAGTACCTCCACCGGCACGGTCTTGAGCTGGGCGATGGCCGCGCCCCAGCTGATCACCTGGGCGAAACCCACCACCCCGACGACCAGCATGGCCAGCGCTACCGGCACCCGCAGCACCATCAGCAGCAGCAGCGAGCCCAGGCCGATGGCACCGATCATCTCACTCCCCATGGGTGGCCTCCTGATCGGCAGCGAACACGGCGTTCAGCACGGCATGCAGCAGGCTGCGCAGCCCCAGCAGCAGGCTGAGCACGGCGGCGGCGTAATAGATGGGCCCCATGGGCATCCGCAGGTCCTGGGTCACCTCGCCGTGGCGTGCGGCCGCGGAGGCAGAGTCCAGCAGGCCGAGGAAGAGAATCAGGCCGAGTGCCGCAAAGCCCAGCAAGTAGACACCGTGCAGACGGCTCTTGATGGTCGGAGACAGGCCATGAGAGAAGGCCTCCACCACCACCTGGCTCTTCTCCACGTTGGCGGCCATGGCCGCCAGCAGTGAACAGAGCATCAGGTAGCTGACCAGCTCCACGCTGCCGGAGACACGCAGGGCGATGGCCCCCTCGGTGAGCCGGTAGAGATAGCGGGTGACGACATCGGCGATGGTCACGCCCAGCAGCGCCACCAGGGCGAGGCCGGCCACGATACGACAGACAAGGGCCAGCCAGTGGCTGGCCCTTTCCAGAGTGAACTGCACTCCCCTTACTCCTGGTCGGCGGCGCAGGACGCGCTGGCGGCGAGTGCCGCCTCGTAGACCTCACGGCCCGGCAGTCCGCGCTCCTCGAGCTGGGCCAGGTAGCTGTCGATGCCATCCTGGAGCGGCTTCTGCCAGTCCGGGTGTTCCAGGGGGTTCTCGATCTCGCGGATGGTGTGGCCGGCGTCCCTGGCCTCCTGCTTGCCTTCCACATCCAGGCGATCGAACACCTCACCGGCATTCCCGGCCCACCGCATGCCGGAGTTGGCGTCGATCACCGCCTGCTGCTCGGGGCTCAGGCCGTCATAGGCACGCTGGTTCATGGTGGCCACGAAGATCAGGGTGTAGAACGGCACCTCGGTGTGGTACTCGACCAGTTCGTTGATGCGGAAGCCCTTCAGGCCCTCCCAGGGGAAACTCAGGCCGTCGATCACGCCGCGCTGCATGGAGGTGTAGATGTCCGGCGCCGGCATGCCCACGGGGCTGGCGCCCATGTTCTCCAGCATTTCCCCCGCCACCGCCGTGGGCCGACGGATACGCAGCCCCTCGAGGTCGGACGGCACCTGCACATCGGTATCGATGGTATGGATGCCGCCCGGGCCGGTAGTGAAGAAGAACAGCGGCCGGGTGTCCTCGTACTCGCTCTCCAGGTGCCCCTCGTCATACAGGGTCTGCAGCACGCAGGCCCCCTGGGTCGCGGTGGTTGCCACCCCGGGAAGCTCGACGATCTGCGAGAGCGGGAAGCGCCCGGCGGTATAGCCCTGGGCGGTGGCGCCGATGTCGGCGATGCCGTTGGCCGCCGCCTCGTAGAGGGAGTCCGGCTTGGCCAGGGTGCCGGAGGGGAACATTTCCACCTTGAGTTCACCGCCGGACTCCTCCTCGAGGGTGGCCGCCCATGCCTCGAAGACATCCTGGTTGACCCCCGAGGCACCGGGCCAGAAATGCGCCATGCGCAGGGTGGTGGAGGCCTGGGCGGCAGAAGCGGCGGTCAGGCCGGCGATGGACGCGGTCAGCAGGCAACGTGTCAGGACGCGTTTCATGGGAGTCCTCCGGGGCATTGTTGTTTGGGCTTAGCTGTATGGACTTATCGAAAGTTCGCATCCCGAATTCACGTTCGGGATATAGGCAAGCTACCCTACCCTCCCTCTCCTGAAAAATGGACCTTGGTCTAGGATAGGGCGCCTGCCCGCGACTCGGCCATGCCAGGGTGATCGGAAACGCCTCAATCAGGACAAACCGCCATTACAGTTGGACGATTCGCACATCCCTTCGCGACATTTCATACCCTGGCGCCCGGCGCCCCCGGCGACGAACCGGGGATCGGCTCAGCTCGTCTGCACCATGAAGCGGGAGAAGAACTCGTCCAGCTCATCGAACCCGTCGAGGGGAAGTACCAGTGAGACATACTGGTCCGGCCGCACCACCACCAGTGCGCCGGCGCCGCGGTCGATGCCACGCAGGTCGAAGATGTCTTGATCCGTCCCCAGCACCGGTGCGTGGGCCTTCTGGTAGTCCTGCAGGCCCAGGGCCCCCTTGTGCGGCTTGAGGACGTCGTGCATGTCGACCCAGTCCACCTCGAGGTGCGACTGCTGGATGATGCCGTGGACGTCGAAGATGGCATCCGGGTCGGCCCCTTGCGGGGTGAAGCGGCGGATCGGCGAGGCGTCGCTGGCCAGATAGTCCATCAGGGCGTTGAAGCGTGAGCCCGGGCTCCTCGGGTCGACCATGTCGGCGAAGGCGTAGAGCCGCCAGCGGCCGTCGGCGCGATGGACGTGCCCCAGATGGACCTGCTTGGCATCGCCGAGCCGGATCACCTCGGCGGAGTGGAAGCGGCGCCCCGGCGGGAAGCCGGTGGCCAGATGCAGGTGGCTGTCGTCGCCGGTCAGCAGGTCCGGCGTGTAGTGGGTGGCGAACCCCGCGGTGAACTCGCTGTTGGTGACGAACTGGCGCTGCACCTCGGCCAGCCCCTTCATGGCGGCCTGGGGGTCGTCGGAGTCCTGGGCGGCACCGATCGCCCGGGACCAACGGGTATCCATCTCGATCAGGTTCTCGGCGATGACGTGACGCTCGGCGTTGTAGGTGTGCAGCAGGCTCGCCGGGCTACGTCCCTCCAGCACCGAGATCAGCTTCCAGCCCAGGTTGAAGGTGTCCTGCATCGACACGTTCATGCCCTGGCCGGCCTTGGCGGTGTGGGTGTGGCAGGCATCGCCGGCGATGAAGACCCGCGGCGTGCGGCTCTCCAGCTGGTCGTCGTCGACGTCATCGAACTTGTCGGTGACCCGATGGCCGACACGGTAGACGGAGAACCAGGCGGTCTCCTTCACCTCGAAGGTGTACGGCGCCAGGACCGCCTGGGCCTTCGCCAGCACATCCTCCTTGGTCAGCCAGGCGTCCGGGGCGATGTTACCCATGTCGACGTACAACCGAACCATGTAGCCGCCCTCGCGGGGGATCAGCAGAATGTTGCCCGCCTCCGCGGACTGGATGGTGCACTTGAAACGGATGTCCGGGAAGTCGGTCACCGCCAACACGTCCATCACGCCCCACGCCTTGTCCTCGCCGTGGCCCTGGGGCACCCGGCCGATGGAGTCGCGCACCACGCTGTGGGCGCCGTCGCAGCCGACCACGTACTTCGCACGAACGCTCTTCTCGCCCTCCGGGGTATTGAGCCGCACCGTGACGCGCTCGTCGGGATTCTCGGGGACCTTCACCTCGAGGGTCTCGTGGCTGTAATCGACCCCCAGGCGGCTGGAAGAGTCGTGCATGTACTCCAGCAGGAAGTCGAGCAGGCGGGCCTGGTTGACGATCACATGGGGGAACTCGGAGAGGCCGTCACGCACGTCCTGGACGCGGCCGAGCCGGGTGATTCGCGACTTGTCGCCGGGGGTCGGTCCCCAGAAGTGGGTCTCGTTGATCCAGTAGGCCTCGGTGGTCAGCTTCTCGGACAGGCCGAAGGCCTCGAACATCTCCACGGTGCGACAGGCGATGCCGTCAGCGCGCCCCACTTCCAGTGGCCCGTCGGCCCTCTCCACCACGCGGGTGACGATATCCGGGAAGGTCGACAATTGCGCGGCCAGCAGCAGCCCCGCCGGGCCGGTACCGACGATCAGCACATCCACCTCTTCCGGCAGCGGCCCCTGTGGTTCGCTGCGTCCTTCGGCCAGGGGCTGGATCCGCGGGTCGCCACTGCGGTAACCGTCGAGGAAGTACTGCATCATTTTGCTCCATCCCGTGTGCTACGGGTCATCGTTGTTAGGGATCGATCAGGGGTCGAGGCTTTCGGTGCGGTAAACTGCCACGCCGATATTAATCAGTATTGTGATTAAATTACCGACTGACTATTAGCCTTTCATCTAACCCTAACCGGAAATTCGCCCCTGCCAGGGCCTGAGACTGGATCCCTGAGAGCCGCAGGTGGAGGGCATTCTCGACCAAAGCAGGGATGGCCAGGCACCGGCCATCTATTTAGGCTCCTAAGCATAATCACACAATGATTCGCCCCTGTTCAGGAGCCACCCATGACGCGCCTCGCCGTGCCACCCGGCCTGATAGTCATGCTATCGGGCATCACCGCTGCCCTGCACGTGGGCAAGCTGCCCCCGGCCCTGACCATCCTCCAGGACAGCCTCGAGATCAGCCTGCTCCAGGCCGGCTTCCTGGTCTCGCTGGTCCAGCTCGCCGGCATGTCGCTGGGACTGATCGTGGGCCTGTCGACGGACCCCCTGGGACTGAGGCGCAGCATCACCCTGGGCCTTGGCCTGCTGGCCGGCGCCAGCCTGCTGGGAGGCTTCGCCGAGACACCCGCCTTCCTGCTCGTGTGCCGCGCCCTGGAGGGGCTGGGATTCCTGCTGGTGGTGCTCTCGGCTCCTGCCCTGCTTCGCCAGCTGGTACCGGTGGAGCGCCTCCACCGCGCCATGGCCCTGTGGAGCTGCTTCATGGGGCTAGGGGTCGGCACCGCCCTGCTGACCGGGCCCTGGGTGATCGCCTGGCTGGGCTGGCAGGGGTGGTGGTGGACACTGGCCGGGTGGACGCTGCTGATCCTGGTCGCGGTGCGCTGCAGGGTGCCGGCGGACCGGCACCGCGACAGGAGCCGCCCCCCGTCCGGCGCAGGCGACGAGGGCTGGCGCCAACGCCTGGGCCTGACGCTGGGCTCCCCGGGGCCCTGGCTGGTCGCCCTCTGCTTCGCCATGTACTCCAGCCAGTGGCTGGCGGTGATCGGCTTCCTGCCCACCATCTACCGGCAGGCAGGCATCGCCGAGGGGCTGGCCGGTTCGCTGACCGCCTTGGTGGCCGCCGCCAACATCATCGGCAACCTGGGCTCCGGCCAGCTGATGCAGCGTGGCATGGCCCCTACCACGCTACTCCGGCTCGGCTTCGTGTTCGCGGCCCTGGGCACTTTCCTGGCATTCGGCGAGGCGACCGCCGAAGCGCCGGGCCTGCGCGTCGCTGCCGTGCTGATGTTCTCCGCCGTCAGCGGCGTCATTCCGGGGGCCCTGTTCACCCTGGCAGTGCGCCTGGCGCCCAGCGAGCACACCGTCTCCACCACCATCGGCTGGATGCAGCAGTGGTCGGCCTTCGGCCAGTTCGCCGGCCCGCCCCTGGTGGCGTGGGTCGCCACCCAGGCCGGCGGCTGGCACTGGACCTGGACCCTCACCGGCACGGCCTCGCTGGTGGGCATTCTGTTGGCCTTCCGGCTCTCCCGGGTGCTGGCCGCCCCGCCGCTGACGTCGGCCGGTGCGACCGCCCGCTAGCAGCCCGCTGTCCCTGCCACCCGCCGACGATGCCCGAGGCTGTCGCTCCTGCTAAGGTAGGGCGGACGCCGCGGCCACGACGCTTCCTTCACCTCACGAGACGACAGACGACATGACCGGCTCCCCCCTCTACCGGGCCAACTCCCTGCCCGGCAATCTGCTCAGGCGCTGCCACCAGATCAGCGTGGCGATCTTCCTGCGCAAGTGCGAGGCCTACAACCTGACCCAGCTGCAGTACATCATCCTCTGTGCGCTGGAGGAGCATGGGTCCATCGACCAGATCACCCTGGGCGGCCATACCGCCCTGGACCGCAACACCGTGGCAGTGGTGGTACGCAAGCTGGAGGAGCGCGGCCTGGTGACCCGCAGCCGCAACCCCGAGGACCGCCGTTCGATGCTGGTGACCCTGACCGACGACGGGCGGCAGCTGCGCCACGCCGCCGATCCCGCCGTCGCCGAGGTTCAGGAGGAGATCCTCGCCCCCCTCGACGAGGCGGAGCGCGAGCAGCTCTGCCAGCTCCTGCAGCGCATCGCCGACGAGAACAACCACCTGAGTCGGGTGCCGGTACGCAACGCCGGTTAACCAGCCACCCCAGCCCCCAATCGGCAAGGCCCCGAGAGCAGTGCTCTCGGGGCCTTGTGGATTCGGTCTCTCCCACTGTCAGCCGTCAGCCTACAGCCGCCGCTGGCACGACGTTCTCCCGGGCCAGTAGCCGGCGAGCCGCCACCACGTCATCCTGAGGATCGTGGTTCCACAGCCAGTCGAAGCGGGTCTCGAGGTTCTCGATCAGCTTCGCCTCGTCGTCGCCGATGCCTTCGCCGGCGTACTCGTAGACGTTCCCCGCCTCGTGGGAGGTGCGCTGCACCCTGCAGGTGCGCCCATGACGAACCGCCTCGAAGGCCGCCAGCACAGATTCGACATTGTCGCGCCGGCAGGCCTCATCGCCCAGCAGGCTGGCGAGCACATAAGCGTCCTCCAGCGCCTGGCCGGCCCCGGCGCCCTGGTGGGGCACCAGCGCATGGGCGGCGTCGCCCACCAGCAGCACGCGTCCGCGTTGGTAGCGCGGCAGCTCGGGCAGCTCGTGCAGCGCCCAGCGGGTCGGCTCGGGGATGCACTCGAGGATGGCTCGGGACGCCGCCCCCCAGCCGGCAAAGACCTCCAGCATCTCCTGCTGGGAGACGGCCTGGACCCACTCCTCCCCCTCGGGCAGCTGCGGCTCGGCGGTGGAGCGGTCGGTGATGAAGGCCACCACGTTGATCAGCTCCGACTGCTTGACCGGGAAGGTCAGGATATGGCGGTCCTGGCCCAGATACATCTGGGGCACCAGGGCCAGGCGCCGGTCGGCGCCCTTGCCCTCCAGGGCCTCTTCCAACTGGGCGGTGGGGATCATGCCGCGATAGGCGTAGGTACCGCTCCAGAAGGGAGCGATCTCACCATGGGTCTCGGCGGGCAGCACATTGGCGCGTACCGCCGACTTGATGCCGTCGAAGCCGATCACGATATCGGCGGTGAAGGACGTCCCGTCGGCGAAGTGGGCGGTGGCGCCCTCCCCCTCCTGGGTGACCTCGACGCAGCGCTTGCCGAAATGCGCGATCCCCTCCGGCAGGTTGGCGACGATGGCGTCCAGGAAGTCCGCCCGATGCACCGAGGACTGCCCGCAGCCGGGCGCCAGGCTGGCGGTCAGGTAGCCGTCGTCGCTGCCACGGCGCCACTCGAACCAGACGTCCTCGAAGGGCGCCGGCGAGGCGTCGGCGATGCGACGGTAGGCGTCCTCGAGGCCGAGCCGCTGGATGGCGCGCACGGCGTTGGGGCCGAAGGAGACCCCGGCGCCGATCTCGGAGAACTGCGGTGCCGCCTCGAAGAGCTGCACATCGAGGTCGGGGAAGCGGGACAGGGCCACGGCGAAGGCCACGCCACCGATGCCGCCGCCGATGATGGCGATCGACAGGCGAGAATCAGTGGGGGACGCGGGAGTGTGAGTGGACATGCGGTGCTCTCCGTCAGGGATGCGGTTCTTGTCATGGCATCGGGTGATGACAGGCAGGCTAGAGTCCCTTCGGTATTCACACAACGCAGCCACTTTCATACTTTAAATAAATGAAAGTAATATCATCTTGAATACAGTCAATTAGGCGAGACGAGACATGTTGCGGCTGGCGGATATCGACGTGAACCTGCTGGTGGTCTTCGACCTGCTCTACCGGGAGGGCAGCACCCAGCGGGTGGCCGAGCGGCTCGGGGTGACCCAGCCCGCCGTCAGCCACGCCCTCAAGCGCCTGCGCAAGCTGCTCGGTGATGAGCTCTTCGAACGCACCTCCAGGGGGCTTTCGCCGACGCCGCGGGCGGACCAGCTTCACCCCGGCATCGCCGAGGCGCTGGCCCGGTTGCATGACACCCTCAACCTGGGCGATGACTTCGCGCCGGTCAGCAGCGAGCGAACCTTCCAGCTGGCCATGACCGATATCGGCGAGATGGTCTTCCTGCCGCGGCTGCTGGAACACCTCGCCAGAGAGGCCCCAGGCATCCGGCTCAGCACGGTGCGCAGCCATCAGGAGGACCTGAAACGGGAGATGGAGGAGGGGCGGATCGACCTGGCCGTCGGCCTGATCCCCCAGCTGGGCGCCGGCTTCTACCAGCAGGGGCTCTTCGTGCAGCGCTATGTCTGCCTGATGCGCAGGGACCACCCCCTGGCAGGGGGCGACTTCGACATGAGCGATTTCCGGGCCGCCACCCACGCGGTGGTGGTGGCGAAGGGCACCGGGCACGGCATCGTCGAGGAGCAGCTCGCCCGGGCCGGCATCGAGCGCCCGGTCCGTCTGCAGCTGCCCCACTTCGCCGCCGTGCCCTATATCATCAGCGAGAGCGACCTGGTGGTCACGGTGACCGACAAGTTCGCCGAGGCGACCCGGGAGCGCTTCGGGCTGGCGGTGCAGGAACACCCCCTGCCCTTCCCCGAGATCCCCATCAACCTCTTCTGGCACCGACGCTACCACCGCGACACCGGCAACCGCTGGCTGCGCGGCCTGCTCTTCGCGATGTTCTCCGAATAGAAGAAGGGGGCAGCTGCCCCGGCAGATGCCCCCCGTGACGGCCCAAGCCCAGGATCAGTCGGCGATCTTCAGCACCGGCTTGACGGTTGTGCCGTTCTTCGAGTCCTCGAAGGCCTCGTTGATCTGCTCCGGCGCATAGAACTTGACCAGCCGGTCGAAGGGGAAGCGCCCCGCCTTGTAGTAGGCCACCAGCTGCGGGATGAACACCCGCGGCACGGAATCACCCTCGATCACCCCGATCATCGACTTGCCCTCGGCCATCAAGTCATGGTGCACGTCCAGGGTCACCTCGGGGGTCACGCCGACGATCGCCGACACGCCCAGCGGGCGCAACGCGTTCAGCGACTGGCGCACCACCGCCGGCACCCCGGTGGTTTCCACCGCGTAATGGCTGCCGCCGCCGGTGATCTCGCGCACCCGCTCGACGGTGTCCTCGCGCTGGCCGTTGATCGTATGGGTCGCGCCCAGCTCCAGTGCCAGCTCGAGGCGGCTGCCGTGGACGTCCACCGCGATGATCTGGTGGCAGCCGGCGATGCGCGCCGCCATGATGGCGGAGAGGCCCACGGCGCCACAGCCATAGACCACCAGGCTCGACCCGAACTCGGGCTTGAGGCGGTTGAGCACGGTACCGGCCCCGGTCTGGATGCCACAGCCCAGCGGGCCGAGCAGCGCCAGCTCCACCTCGGGGTCCACCTTCACCGCATTGCGGGCGCTGACCACGGCGTGACTGGCGAACGATGACTGGCCGAAGAAGGTCGCCAGTGACTCGTCGCCACGGGCCAGGCGGTGGCCGCCGTCATCCATGGCGCCGCCGAAGTTGAGCTCGTTGAAGGTATCGCAGACGGTAGGATGGCCGGTCAGGCAATGGCCGCAGCCGCCGCAGTGGGCAAACGACAGCACCACGTGGTCGCCCACCTCGAGACCGCTCACCCCCTCGCCGAGGGCCTCCACCACCCCGGCGCCCTCGTGGCCCAGCACGATGGGAAAGGGTGCAATGCCCAGGTCCCGGGCCACGGCATCGGTGTGGCACACCCCGGTAGCCACGATGCGCACGCGGATCTCGCCCAGGGCGGGGTCGGCCAGCTCGACCGCCTGCCACTCGAAATCGCTGCCCTGCGCCAGGGTCACGGCCGCTTGAATCTGCATGGGTACTCTCCTTTATCGACTGCCCTTCATAGAAGTCCCCGCTCGGCCGAAGGTCGAGCGGGGTCGGTAGCGCTCCGGTGATGACCCCGACCGCCACCCGTTGGCGGCCGGGGTAGGCTCACAGAAATTTGGTCAACTGCAGGCGGATGGCGTCGCCCTCGCTCTCGAGGCCCTTCTTCAGCGCACCGCCTTCGGCATCGTACTCGTGGTAGACGGCGCCCTTGAGCATCACCCCGGCCATGGGCCAGAGGTAGCCCGCCTCGGCACCGATGGCGTGACGCTCGGCCTTGGCGCCGGTCGCCGCGCCGTCATCGGCCTCGAGCTGCCAGGCATCGTAGCCCACCAGACCGAGCTCCAGGCCGTTTTGCAGGCGATGGCCGAGGCCCCACTCCACCAGCCAGCTGTCCCCCGGCGTGATGCCGGTGTCGTCCTGCTCGGTCTTGATCTCGTAGCGCGACAGCGCCGAGACGTTCCAGGTCTTGTCGGCATCGAGGTGCCACATGCCCCCCAGGGTCAGCATGGTGGAGCCATAGCCCTTGCCCACCGAGGCCAGGTTGTCGGCATCGAAGTCGGCGGTATCGAACCAGTGGCCGGCGGCGAAGGTGGCGTCCCACTGCTCGCCGTGCCAGCCCAGGATCACCGGGCCCACGAACACATCGCCGAGGCCGTAGTCGTCGAAGCTCTGGCCGGCGACATCGAGGTCGAGCTCGACATCGAGCATCGGGATGATGGCCTCGACACCATAGTCGGCCCCGAGGAACGTCTTGCCGGTCATCCAGATGAAACGATGGGCCAGGGCGTTGACCGAGCCGGTGTTGCTGCCGGGCGCAGCATCACCCTTGGCATCACGGAAGCTGTCGATGTCGTAGCGCATTAGGTAGGCGCGGTAGTAGAGGCCCTCGGGCGGTGCGGCGGCGGCGCTCAGCCCCTCGATGCCCGGCACATAGTGGCCGTTGACGGCGAGTGCCGGGGTGGCGGCCAGGCCGGCACCCAGCAGGAGCGCCAGCCAGATGCCGTGATTCCTGAGTTCAGGATTGAAGGTCATTGTGAGTTGTCTCTGTTGTTGTCACTGATGTTGTCGCGCCCTGCCACCCATCCGGTAAGGGTGGCAGGGCGGCGGTCGTGCTTAGAAGGGGTAGCCACGGGGCGTGTGCTGCACGCTGATCCAGTGGTCGGTGGTGAACTCCTCGATCGCCCAGTCGCCATTGAAGCGCCCCAGGCCGGAGTTCTTCTCGCCGCCGAAGGGCACGTGGGCCTCGTCGTTGACCGGCATGTCGTTCACATGGGTCATGCCGGCCTTGATGGCCTGGGCGAAGCGAGCGCCTCGCGCCAGGTCACCGCTGAACACGGCGCTGGAGAGGCCATACTCGGTGCCGTTGGCCAGTTCCAGGGCATGCGCCTCATCGCGGGCCTTCTGGATGCCCACCAGCGGGCCGAAGATCTCCTCGCGGCTGATCTCCATGTCGGGAGTCACATCGCCGAACACATGGGGCGGCACCAGTTGGCCGTCGATCTCGCCATCGAGCAGCACGGTCGCGCCCTCCTGCTTGGCGGTGGCGATCTTCACCTCGAGCCCCTCACGCTGCTTGGCGTTGATGACCGGGCCCACTACGGTGGCCATGTCGTCGGGGTCACCCACCGCAAGCCCCTTGACCTTCGCCACGAAGCGCTCGGCGAACTCGTCGTAGCGCGAGGCATCGACGATGATGCGGTTCACCGCCATGCAGATCTGGCCCTGGTGCAGGAACTTGCCCATCGCCGCGGCATTGACGGCCTGGTCGAGGTCGGCGTCATCCAGCACCACGAAGGGGCTGTTGCCACCCAGCTCCAGCGCCACCTTCTTGATATGCTCGCCGCCGCTGCAGATGGCGCCGATACGCCGTCCCACCGGGGTCGAGCCGGTGAAGGAGATCATGCGAGGCACGCGATGCTCGACGAAGGCGTCGCCGATCTCGCTGCCGGCGCCCACCACCACGCTGAGCAGCCCACTAGGCAGGCCGGCCTCCTCGAAGACCTTCGCCAGCAGCAGGCCGCCGGTGACCGGGGTGTCGCTGGCCGGCTTGATCACCACGGCGTTGCCCAGCGCCAGCGCCGGAGCGACGGAGCGCTGGGAAAGGTGCAGCGGGAAGTTCCAGGGGCTGATCACCCCCACCACGCCCAGCGGCTTGCGATAGACGCGGTTCTCCTTGCCCGGCACGTTGGAAGCGAGCGTCATGCCGTGCACTCTCCCCGGCATGCTGGCGGCCTCCAGGGTGATGCCGCGGGCCGCGCCCCACTCGACATTAGCCTTGAGGCGGGTACTGCCCGACTCGCGGATCAGCCAGTCGATGATCTCCTCCTTGCGGGCATCGAAGATCTCAACCGCCCGCTGCAGCACGGCGCTGCGCTCGGCCGGCGGGATCGCCGCCCACTCGGCCTGGGCCTTCTCGGCCGCCAGGAAGGCGGCATCCAGGTCGTGGCTATCCGCCAGGCGGATATCGAGCAGCTCGCTGCCATCATAGGGGTTGGTCACGCGGGTGCGGCGCTCGCTCGACCCCTCGCGCCACTCGCCGGCGATGGGCTGCAGATGGAAGTCGGTATAACGCTTAGTCATCTCTATGTTCCTCCTGAAAATCAGCGATGAGGCAGGTCGCTCATCGCGACATTCTCGAATCGGATCGGGACATCATTCGTAGATGTCTAGGTCACTCGCCAACACGAAGTTGCCGTCGTAATAGCCGGCCATCTCGTCACGTAGCTGCTCGTCGCTCTGACCAATGAACAGTGGATGGGTCATCACCAGCAGCTCCGGCTCGATCTCCCGGCCGATTTCCGCCAGCTGCTGGGTACTGGTATGGGCGTGGTACATATAATCCTGCCAGTCCTGGGTCTGCTGGCTCACGCCAACCTCGCTCATCACCTCATGAATGAGGATATCGGCGCCCCGGAAGTGCTCGTAGAGAGACTCGTCGTAACGAGTATCACCGCTGATCACGACCGTCTTCTCCGGCGTTTCCACCCGGTAGCCGAACGCCATGCCCTCCTCCCAGCTGCCATGCGGCACCTTGAAGGCGGTGATGGTCACCTTGTCGTCCCGGTGCACCACCTGGGTATCGTCGATCTCGGACACCGAGACCTTGAAGCCATCCGGGTTGGCCGGCTGGGTGCCATACAGGCGATGGTCGAGGTCGTCGACATAGGCCTCCAGGATATTGGTCGTCATCGCCTCGGTACCCCGGGGGCCGACCACCTTCAGCGGTTCGCTGCGTCCCATGATCCAGGGCCGGAGCATCAGCTCGGGCAGGCCGAGCACGTGGTCGGAGTCGAGGTGCGTGATGAATACCTTGTTCATCTCGCCATAGACGGAGTCATTACTGAAGTAGATGTCTTCCGGCATGAAGTCCTTGCCGGACAGCGCATCGAAGTGTTTGACGAAGCCGGGACCGGCATCGAACAGGTACATCTCCTTGTCGACCACCACCAGGATGGCCTGACCTGCCCTATCGTGCTTAAGAATTGGTGTACCGGTGCCCAGCATCACCACGGTGGTGTTGCTGCTTTCCCGATCTGTGCTGGTCGGTTCTGTCGGCTCTGCCGCCTGCAAGGACTGGGCAGTCAACAGACCGATCAGAGCCAGTGATGCCAGGGGCTTAAGGGCAAGGGACATGGCGGTTACTCATCTGCATTCATGCAGCCTGTAGGCTGCGCATTGTTCTGTAGAGGCCGCACCGGAGCGGCGCGGCCCGCTGTCTGCCATCGTGCAGCCGTCAGGAGCGGATGCCGGACTTGCCGGGCGACAGGATGCCGTTGGGATCCAGGGCATTCTTCAGCGTCTTGTGCACCTCGCGCAGCGGTTCGCCGAAGGTGCCGGCGACCTGCTCCATGAACTCGGTGTTGGTGCGGTAGAGGCCATAGCCGCGCTTGGCGAACTCGTCGATCAGCTCGGCGAAGCAGTCGTGGGCGCGCTTCGTCTCTTCCGGGTCCTGGCGGTTGTAGAGCAGGTCGATGACGTGGTGCATGTCGCGCCAGCCGACGATGTACTCGGCGACATAGTCGAAGCCGTACTTGCCGAGGATCTGCTGGGCCAGCTCGGTCTGGTCCTTGGTCTCGCTGCCCTTGGCCTGGGAGACCGGGGCGAACCACATGGAGCCACCGCCCCCACGCCAGTTGTAGAGGCCGAACTCCTGAAGGTTCATGTCACCCTTCATCAGCGCCGAGCGATACTCGAAGCCGCCGCCGCGCTGCTCGGCCTCCTCGCCGTACATGATCTTGGCCTTGCCGCTGGCGCCGAAGGCCTGCTCGATGATGTTCCAGTTGACCTCGATCTGCTCCGGGGTGCCGTAGAGGGCCGCATAGACGTTCCACTCGCCGATACCTTCATCGGCCTTGATGCGCTCGATGGCCTCGCGGGGAATGGACTCCTTGCCGTCGTAGTAGTCCTTGCGCACCACGTGGGTGCCGGCATCCCAGAGGGTGTGCACGATCACCACGGCATTGGGGATGATCTGGGCGATACGCAGCGGCCGCAGCACATCGACGATCTCCTCGATGTCCTCGGGGTCCTGGTACTGGATGATGAAGGGACGATAGGCCGGCGGCTCCGGCATCAACCACAGCCCCATCTTGGTGACGATGCCGAAGTTGGACTGGGTGAAGAGGCCGTCGATATAGGGACCGTAGCCCCACTTGAAGACCTGCCAGGAGCTGGAGTTCTCGATGCCCCCCATGCCGGTACGAATCACCTCGCCATTGGCCAGCACCACCTCCATGCCGCACTGGAACATGAAGTGCTCGCCATAGGGGGTATAGCCCACGCCACGGTCCAGGGTATTGCCCACCGGTCCGGCAATGGCCGAGGGGGCCGGCGGATCCAACCACAGCTTGAGGTCGTTCTCCTTGATGTAGTCGTAGAGCTGCTGGTAGGTCACCCCGGGCTCGAGCAGCGCCGTGCACACCTCCGGGTCCACATCGAGAATCTGGTTCATGCGGTGCATGTCGAGCATCACCTGGCCGGTCTCGCCGGGGGCGGCGGAACCATAGCCCAGGTTCTTGCCGGTGGAGATGGTCCAGATCGGCACCTTGTACTGGTTGCAGGTGCGCACGATCTCCTGCACATGCTCGGTAGTAGTAGGCAGCAGGGCCGCGGAGGGGATGTAGTCCGCGTCATCGCCGGCCATCATGATCTTGCTGTAGGCCGCCAGCTGGTCGCTCTCGGTCAGGACGCTATCGGCCCCGAGGATCTCGCGGAAACGGGCGAGGGCCGCGTCGAAATCTGCCTCGGACACGCCCTTGGGAAGAATGCGCTGTGTAGTGCTCATGGAGTCGTCTCTCGATTGTTGTGTTCGGGGGCTTACAGCCGAACCAGGAAGCTAAGCTCGGTGGCGTCGGTGGCCTCGCTGGCCGGACGCCTGACATCCCGGGTCTGGCGTGCGCTACCCGCCGCCAACGCCAGGCGGGCATATTCCCGCCCCAGCGCGGCCTGCCAGCTGCCCGCCTCTGCCGCCAGCGGTGCCGCCAACGGCCCGCGATGACTCAGCAGCTGGTGGTGTCCCGCCTCGTGGCGGCCCAGCGCCAGCACGCGGCCGCGACCGGCCAGCAGACTGGTCAGCAGCACCAGACCCGCCTCGTCGGTAAAGCCAGCCGCCAGGGTGCCGGCGGGCTGGGCATTCAGCGCCAGCGGATCGAGACGCCCTTCATAGCTGGGGGCCCAGCCCTGCTGGCGCAGCCCCAGCCCCAGCTCGGTGGTGGAGCGATCGGCGCCATAGAGGCGGATCGGGCCGTGCACCGGGGCATCGGCGAACCCGCTGTCGGCGGCCCAGGCGGCCCCCAGGGAGAGCGGCATGGCGGCCCCCAGCAGCAGGCTATTCTTCATGAGTTGTCGACGCGTCAGGTTCATGGCACTACTCCTCGCCGGTCGCGGCGGGTGCGTCATCCAGCTCGCCGCTGACCAGCGCCTGGATCAGCCCGTCGAGCTCGGCATCGCTGATCTTGGCCGTACGAAAGGCCGGCATGGCGGCCCGGCCGTGGCGCACCGTATTGCGGATGTAGTTGCCACGCGCTTCCCAGGCTGCCTCGGGAAAGGCGATGGTGATCTCGGGTCCCACGGCCTTGTCCGGGGCATGGCAGTGAGCGCAGACCTGCCGGTAGACCTCGTCGGGCTCGCGGGTTTCCGAAGCGTTGGCCGCCACCGGGGGCAGCAGCAGGGCACCGAACAGGGCCAGCGCCCCGAGGGTGCGTGAGGGGAGGTGCCGGGAAGGCACCGTTGTTGTGTTTTGCATGGTCAATGTCACCCGTCTGGTCGTCATGGGCTGTCGTCGAAGGAATCCGGCTCGTTAGACCTTAGTATAATCAATAGCTTAGCAACGGACACCTGCCCCATTTACCTGTCAAGAAGCGTGCCGGAACTGAAAAAACCCAGTTATTCAGGGCACTAGGAGAGCCTTCAAGCATTTCAGTTCGCGATACGAACACGCGTTCGCTAAAATCGGTTAACCATTTCATCACTCCTGCGCAAATCATCATCCTGGGCGTCACCTTCACACTCAGCATGGGTGATATCCTGTCGCCGCGCCTTATCGACGAGCTTTCCATGCCTTCAAGCACCCCCCAGTACCCCAGCGCCCGTGACCTGATGGATGCCCTGCGCTTCCTCCCGGAAGAGGGTCAGATCTGGCTCGGCGAGCAACGCATGATTCTGATGTCGCTCCAGGCATCGGCCTTCTTTCGCAACGAGCTCGTCACCACCCTGGGAGCAGAGCGCGCCCGTGGCGTCTTCATCCGCCTGGGCTATTACTCCGGCCTGCAGGATGCCGAGCTCGGCGAGTCCCTGCGCGGCGAGCGGCTCGGGCTGCGCGACAGCTTCCTGGCGGGCCCGCAGCTGCACGCGCTGCAGGGCCACGTCAAGGCGGTGCCCGGCCAGCTGGATATCGACCTGGAGAACGACCGCTTCTACAGCGAGTTCGTCTGGAAGGGTTCCTTCGAGGTGGAGGTCTGGCGTGGCCGGGACACGCAGAGCATTCCGGTATGCTGGACGCTGCTGGGTTACGCCTCCGGCTATGCCACCCAGTTGCTGGGACGCGAGGTGCAGTATCGGGAAGTGGAGTGCCTGGGCTGTGGTGATGCCCGCTGTCGCATCATCGGCAAGTTTGCCGAGGAGTGGCCCGACCACCAGGCCTTCTCCGCCGTGCTGCGTGAAGCGCCCTTGATCGACGAGCTCTATGAGCTGCAGGCGCGAGTCGCGACCCTGGAAGGAGACCTCACCCGTCGTCAGCACGAGGATGACTGGGGCCCCATCGGCGCAGCACCCGCCTTCCGTGAGATGCTGGCCATGCTCGACAGCGCCGCCGCCGCGGAGGTGCCGGTGCTGCTGCTCGGCGAGACGGGCACCGGCAAGGAGATCCTCGCTCGCCGCCTCCACGAGCAGAGCCAGCGCGCCGCGGGTCCCTTCATCGCCGTCAACTGTGCGGCCATCCCGCCGGAGCTGATCGAGTCGGAGCTGTTCGGCGTCGAGAAGGGCGCCTATACGGGAGCGGTCCAATCACGCCTCGGGCGCTTCGAGCGCGCCCACGGCGGCACCCTGTTTCTCGATGAACTGGCCGAACTCTCCCCGCGAGCCCAGGCCGCCCTGCTGCGCGCCCTGCAGGAACACCAGATCGAGCGAGTCGGCGGCCAGGGGGTGAAGGAGGTAGATGTGCGGGTAGTGGCGGCGACCCACACCGACCTGCTACAGCGCGTCGAGGAGGGTCACTTTCGCCGCGACCTGTTCTTCCGGCTCAATGCCTTCACGCTCACGGTTCCCCCTCTGCGTGAGCGTGACGAGGATATTCCCGCCCTCGCCGAACACTTCCTCGCCCGCTGCGAACACCACTACCAGCGCCGCACCCTGGGCTTCTCCGACCAGGCGCGATCGGCCATCACCCAGTACGCCTGGCCCGGCAACGTGCGCGAGTTGAAGAACAGCATCGAGCGCGGGGTGATTCTCACCGACGACCAGAAGCACATCACCGAACGCGCGCTGTTCGGCGACTACCGGGTTCCCACGCTGCAGCGGGAGAAGGGCCAGGGGCTGGATGAGCGTGGCCGACTCTCGGCGTCGGCAGACGCCTCTGACACGGAAGTCACGCCCCGCCAGCAGATCCAGGCGCTGTTCGATGCCGGCCTGACCCTTGAGGATATCGAGAGGGAGATGCTGATGGCGGCCCAGGAAGAGAGCCAGGGTAACATTGCCGCCGCTGCCCGCCGACTGGGCATGACGCGCCCCGCCTACGCCTACCGCCTGAAGAAGTACGACCTGCGCTGATCCCGAGGGGTCAGGGCTTCGCCCAATCCGCCCGGCTGCTGTGCACGGCACTCTTGTGAGTGATCTTCCAGACGCCGTCGAGCTTGATCAGGGCCAGCACGTCCACCCAGGAGTCCGCCAGGTTCTCGGTGTTGTCGAAGCCGAGCAGCACGCTGGCCACCTCACCGGCCTGGGTCACCTGAATCACCCGGCCACGCACCTGCCGGTGGCTGGCCGCCCAGCGCGCGAAGCGGTCGCTGATCAGGTCCTTGCTGAAGCCGCCCTCGGCATCCAGGGCCAGGATCCAGGCATCCTCGTGGAAGGCTTCCTGGAGCTTGTCCAGGCGACCCTGGAAGCCGTCCACATAGCACTGCACCACGCGTACGATCTCGTCATGATCGGGCGTGCGCTCGTCAGCTGTCGTGCCCATGCTCTTCTCCTCTGGGTATCGCAATAACATGAACGCCGCCTGCCGTGAGACGGCAGGCGGCGTGCTGCCCATGCAGATGGATCAGGCGGGCTGGCCGAGGCCGAGGATCTCGCGGGCCTGCTGCCAGGTCGCCACCGGACGCTCGTACTTCTCGCACAGCGCCGCGGCGCGCTCCACCAGGGCCGCATTGGAAGGCGCCAGGGTGTCGCGGTCGAGGCGCACGTTGTCCTCGAGGCCGGTGCGGGTATGGCCGCCGGCGGCGATGGACCACTCGTTGAGCTTGAGCTGGTTGGAACCGACACCGGCGCCGCACCACTGGGCATCGGGCGCCAGTCGCTTCAGGGTCTCGATATAGAAATCGAAGGTCGGCTTGTCGGCCGGCATGGCATTCTTCACGCCCATCACGAACTGCACATAGAGCGGGGCCTTGAGCTTGCCCTGCTTCGACAGGTTGACCGCCTGGTGGATGTGCGACAGGTCGAAGGCCTCGATCTCGGGCTTGATGTCGTACTTGAGCATCTCCTCGGCCAGCCAGTCGACCAGCTGGGGCGAGTTCTCGTAGACGCGGTTGGGGAAGTTGTTGGAGCCCACCGAGAGGCTGGCCATGTCGGGCTTGAGCGGCAGCATGCCGCCGCGCTCCTCACCGGCCCCGGAACGACCGCCGGTGGAGAGTTGCACGATCATGCCGGGGCAGTGCTTGTTCAGGCCTTCCAGCAGGCGGCCGAACTTTTCCGGGTCGGAGCTGGGTGTCTGGTCGTCGTTACGCACGTGGCAGTGTGCGATGGTCGCCCCGGCCTCGAAGGCCGCCTGGGTGCTCTCGATCTGCTCCTCGACGGTGATCGGCACGGCCGGGTTGTTTTCCTTGCGCGGCAGGCTGCCGGTGATGGCGACACAGATGATGCAGGGATTGGACATGGTGACCTCTCTTCGTACCGCAACGGTACAGTGGCTCATTATCATCAGGGGGCGTCTCCCCCCGTGGCGTGTGCTCGGCGCCGAAGACGCCGAACGCCGCCCCGGTGGGCGGCGCGGATGACCGGAACCCTGGAGGTCCAGGGCACCGGGTCAGAAGTCGAAGAAGACCGTTTCACCCTCGCCCTGCAGGCGAATGTCGAGGCGATAGCGCACCTTGCCGTCGACCTCCTCGCGCCGGGCGATCAGCGTCTGGCGGCGGGTCGGTGACTCGATGCGCGAAAGCACCGGACACGCGGCGTTGGCCTCGGCCTCATCCTCGAAGTAGAGACGGGTCTGCAGGTGAATATTGATGCCGCGGGCGAAGATCGACAGGTTGATATGCGGCGCCTGGGCCTGACCGCTGGCGTGGACCACGGGGCCCGGCTTGACGGTCTCGAGGGTCCACTCGCTGCCGTGGTCGAAGGTGGTGGCGGTGCGCCCGAAGCTGTTGAACGGCTTCTCGAGGTCGAACTCGTGCTGATACTCGCCGCTGGCATCGGCCTGCCAGGCCTCGATGAAGGCATCGCGGACCAGGTCGCCATTGCCATCGATCACGGTGCCGACCACCTCGATATGCTCACCCTCGGCCTCGGGGCGAGCCATCTCGTTCCAGATCTCCTCGTCGCGGGTCGGGTTGCCGGCGGCGGCCAGGGCCAGGCCGATATGCACGTAGGGGCCGGCGGTCTGGGAGGCGGTCTCACGCAGCAGCAGTTCGCTGGTGGGTCGGGAATTCGGCTGGTTCATCTCGTCACCCCTGTTACTGATTTTCGAAGTAGGTCTGCAGTTCACCGCGTACCACCAGGTCGAAGCGATAGGCCAGGCAGTCCATGGGCTTGCTGCGGGCCATGTCGAGGCGACCGATCATGGTCTCCACGGCCTCGGGATCCTTGAGGGTGTGGACGATGGGACACAGCGGGATCAGCGGGTCCCCCTCGAAATACATCTGGGTGATCAGGCGAGTGGAGATCGACGGCCCCATCACCGACACGTGGATGTGGGAGGGGCGCCAGCTATTGGGATCGTTGGGCCAGGGATAGGGGCCCGGCTTGATGGTACGGAAACGGTACCAGCCCTGATCGTCGGTCAGGCAGCGGCCGACGCCACCGAAGTTGGGGTCCAGGGGGGCCAGGTAGTTGTCGTTCTTGTGGCGATAGCGGCCGCCGGCGTTGGCCTGCCACATCTCCACCAGGGTATGGGGCACCGGCTTGCCGAACTGGTCGACCACGCGGCCGAACATGATGATTCGCTCGCCCTGGGGAAGGCCCTGGCTCTGATCCTGGCGAAAGTTGAGCAACAGGTCGTTGTCGTGGGGCCCCATGCGCAGATGCCGGAAGTCGGGACCGGAAAGCTCCGAGACCGTGGGCTTCTGCATGCTGACCAGCGCTTGCTGCGGGGAGCGCGCCACGGAGGTCTTGTAACCGGGGGCATAGGCCGGCGGATGCCAGTTGCGGTCGCGCTCGACGAATCGCTTGTTGTCGTGTTGCATATCGGTCCTTTCTCCTGGGAGATTTCATTGACCCGGATCAGTCTGGCGGCATTCATGTCGCCTGCCAATTGACGCCTCGCCCCCTGCTCATAACCCAGGGGTTATGCGAGATCCGCGGCCATCCCCCGCAGTGTCTCGCAGAAGGTCTCTAGGGCCAGGGAAGGCGCCAGGCTGGCGTTGGTGCACATCCCCACCGATCCGCCCTGCTGCTCCAGGGAGAGCGCCAGTTCGGCCAGGCTGTCCATGCGCACCGCCTCGCGCGCGGCCTCCTCGGGCGCCACCCAGACGGCATCACTCACCTGAACGTAGTGCCGGCTGAGCGGTAGCGACAGCGTCTCTAGCTGGCGAGCCGGCGGCTCCAGGCCATGGCGCACGAAGAAACTGTCCACCTGCTGGCGCAGCGTGGTCTGCGGGGGCGGCAGCACCCAGGGGAAGCGCATCAGCTGCAGTGGCGCCAGTTGCGTCTCCCCGGCGAGCGGGTGACCGCCTCGCACGACCAGTATCAATCGCTCATAGAAGAGATGCTCGAAGGAGAGGTCGATGATCTCCCGCGCCTCGGTCATGCGCCCCACCACCAGGTCCAGCTCGCCGCGCCGCAGCCGCGAGAGCAGGAAGGCACTGGGACCGGTGACCACGTTGACGCCACACTCCCCCTCCATGCCCTCCTGCCAGCGCAGGATCGCCTCCGGCAGCAACCGGCTCTCCACCGTGGAGAGGGCCCCGACGCGCAGCCAGCAACCATCGGTTCGCCCCTCGCCGACGGCGCCGATGCCCTCTTCCAGGGCACGCAGCGCCGGACCGGCGTGACGCAGCAGGGTCAGGCCCGCCTGGGTCAGGGAGACGCCCCGGGGCGTGCGTTCGAAGAGGCTGGCACCGATGGTCTCCTCGAGCTCGCGGATGGTCTTGGAGATACCCGGCTGAGTGATCGACATCCGCTCGGCGGCGCGGGCGAAGCTGCGCTGGCGGGCGACCTCCAGGAAGGCCTGGAGGTGGCGGAGCTTGATTCGCGCGTTGAGCATTCAGGCCTCCCGCCGAGGGGCATCGATCATGCCGGCGGCTGAACGGGGCTACTCGCCCCAGCCCAGCTCCTTGGCCACGGCGAAGGCATGGTTGGCCGCCGGCACGCCGCCGTAGATGGCCACATGCATCAGCACCTGGCGCAGCTCGGCCTCGCTGAGGCCGATGCGCTTGGCCGTCTTGAGATGCAGGGAGAGCTCCTCGCGGCCCAGGGCGGCCAGGATGCCGGTGGTGATCATGCTGCGCTCGCGGCGAGTCAGGTCCTCGTTGCTCCACAGCTCGCCCCAGGCCAGGCGGGTGATCATCTGCTGGAAGGGAGCGTCCAGGGAGGTGGCGTTCTCGGTGGAGCGCGCCACGTGGGCCTCGCCCAGCACCTGCTTGCGGGTCTCGAGGCCGGTGGCGTAGTCCACACCATTGCCGCCCACGTCGCCCAGGTCCACGGCCATCACCGCCAGCAGCTTCGCGGCGAACAGGCCCGGCACCTCGACGGAGGGCACATGGCCCACGCCCTCGAGGATCTCCAGGGGCGCGCCGTCGAGCTCGGCTGACAGGGCCTCCAGGGTCGCCGGCGGCGTCGCCAGGTCCTCGCTGCCACCCAGCAGCTGTACCTTGACGCCCTTCCCGGCCAGCTTGCCATCGAAGGTATCGCGCCCCAGCATCTCGCACAGCAGGGCGTAGGCATCGTCGTCGCCGCGCCCCATCTGGGTGCACCAGCCCGCCTTCAGGGCCGGCTCGGCCTCGAAGCAGGCCGGGGCGAACCAGCGCGGAACGATTTCCTCCGACATCGCCGCCAGGCCCTCCTGGCGCACCCGCCCGGCGCGGGTGTTCCAAAGCTCGGCGTTGCCGATCACCGCCCCGGTGTTGGTCAGGGTGGCAGAGAGCAGGCGCTCGCCGTGCTCGCTGATCAGCGCCTGGCCGACCACGCCGCCGATGGAGGTACCGGCGAAGTGGAAGCGCTCGACACCGGCGTGAGCGACCAGGGCCAGGGCCTCGGCGGCCAGGTCGGCCGGGGTGATGGCACCGTCGCCCCAGGCCTGGCTGGCGCCGTGGCCGGGCAGGTCCCAGGTCAGCACGCGATAGCGCGGCAGCAGCGCCGGCAGCACGTCGTCCCACACCGCCTGGCTCATGCCCAGCGGGTGCGCCAGCACCACCAGGGGGTTGGCCTGGGCGCCGAGCAGGCGATAGGCGACGCTACGCCCGTTGATAGTCAGAAATGCCATCTAAAGCCTCCATGGGAGAAAGGGCTGCAGGAGGGCCACGTTCGCGATGCCGAGCCTCCCTCCTGCAAGAATCGGGTTACCTATACACGCTTGCCGTTGTTCCGGGGCTCATGGGCGGCCCTGTCTGGCCTACTTAGGCTCTGTCCGAAAACTGGCTGCGCTCGGCCATACGGCGTTAAAAAATCGACTCAAAGTACTCATTTACAACCCGTAAACTCCATTTTTTCGCCGATTTTTGCCTTGCCTGACCTTCGCTCGCCGACTTTTCAGACAAAGCCTAGCCTTGCCCACTTTTGCACAGCTGCACCACTCCTGGTAATAGACCAAGGGGAAAACGGCGGACCAGGGCCAGGTCGCGCCTGTGCTGGCGGTTGCCCCCTTCAAAGTTCGAATAACGAACTTTGTTTTGTGATGCGAACAAATTACTCCCGCCCTCGCCCAGCGTCAAATCAGCGCCGCGCGAAAACGCCGAGAGGAAGGCGCAGCCTTCCTCTCGGGTCGAACGGGATGCCTTTCGAAACAGGTCGTTAGTGGGCGAGCAGCCACGCCACGGCGCGCGCCACCTGGTCGCGGCTACTACCAATGTATAATGACGGTTCGGTGATCTCGGTCAGTGCCTCGCCCTCCAGCTTGCCGCTCACCTCGGGGTGGGCGGCGAGGACATCGGCATATGGTATCCCCTGTCGGCGAGCCGTCTCGGCGGCCTCGGCACTGACACGCTTGGCGGCCTCCTGGCCAAGCAGCGGGGCGAGGCGCTTGGCCACCGGCTCGGCCATGATCCCGCCGCCGGTAGCGGCCAGGTTGCGCCGCATCGCCTCGGGGTGCACCTCCAGCCCCTCGAGTAGCGCGGCGGCCTGCTCCAGGGCCCCCTCCAGCAGCAGGGCACTGTCAACCAGCGGACCCCACTCGGCATGCCACTCACCGAGCCCGCGTTCCAGCGGCTGGGCGGCAGCGTTGAGCAGCACCGAGGCGTGGCCGTGTACCTGGCGGGCGGCGCCGCGAATCAGTGCGCAACGTACCGGATTGCGCTTGTGGGGCATGGAGGAGGATTCACCCATGCCGGGGGCCGATGGCTCGGCCACCTCCCCGACTTCGGTCTGGGTCAGCAGGGATACGTCCAGGGCCAACTTCTCGATGGCGCCGGCGGCGGCATCCAGGGCCGTGCCCAGGGCATGGACCGGCTGGCGGTCGGTATGCCAGGGCAACACCGGCGTGCTCAGGCCCAGGCGCTCGGCCAGGGCATCCATGAAGTCGAGCCCCGCGTCATCCCAGCCCGAGTGCACCCCCACGGCACCGCCGAACTGCACAGGCAACTCGACGCAGGCCAGGCGCCGCCGCGCCTGCTCCAGGCCGATGGCCCAGTGGGCCACCTTGACACCGAAGGTGATGGGCAGAGCCTGCTGCATCAGCGTGCGCCCCACCATCGCCGTGCCGGCATGGGCCTCCATCAGCGTGATGGCGGCGATGCGGCAACGCACCAGCAGGAGATCCAGTGCCGCCAGGCGCGGCTTCAACAGCAGCATCAGCGCCGAGTCCACCACGTCCTGGCTGGTGGCACCCTGGTGGAAGTAGCCCTTGAGCTCATCGGGCAATGCCGCCCGTCCCTGCTTGACGAAAGGGATCGCCGCGTTGCCGCCGCTGGCGATGCCCGCGGCGATGGCCTCCACATCGAAGGCGTGCGCGGCGAGGATATCGCGCATCTGACGACTGGCCCCGGCGGGCACGGCACCGCGCGCCTCCTGAACCTCCGCCAGGCCCAGCTCGAAGGTCAGCATGGCCTGGACCATGCTCTCTGAATCGGTCTCGGCGAGTGCCGTCTGGCTCATGAAGGGGTGCTGCAGCAAGGAGGCAGGCATGGTGATCTCCCGGTTTCAGGGGGCTGAGAGCTGGGCCAACCGACGAAAGCCCAATACCGTACAAGTGTTCGTGATTCGAACTATACGCTAAATAGGCAGACGCTAACTTTCAATTACTGACGTGCCCGCCATCGGCATGAGCGGTGACCTACGCCACCGATCAGGGCGCTACCCGGTCGACCCGTACGTAGCGCAGCACCATATCGGTAACGTGGTCTTCCAGTTTCTGCTGGTTCTCTGGCGCCGCCTGCTGCCAGTCAAAAATACGCGCGAAGGTGTGCTGGTTTGAGACATTGAAGAATGACAGCGCGCTGATCAGCCAATGCAACTCCCTCGGGTCCAGGCCCTCGCGAAAACAGCCCGTTGCGACCCCCCGCAAATAGACGTCGCCAAGCACATCAATCACCCCTGCGTTGAGCGACTGAATCAGTTCTGACTGCGCCAGAAACCGGCCGTGGTGAATATTTTCGATCATTACCAGGCGAATAAAGTCAGGGTTCTTGGCGTGATGGCAGAACGTGAACCTCACCAGTCGACAGAGCGCATCGAGCGGTGCCAGGTGATCCAGATCAAGCTCGGCTTCCTGCAGGCGCACCTTCTGGTAGGCAGCCTCCAGGGTGTGCAGGTAGAGCGTCTCTTTATCGCTGAAGTAGTAATAAATCATGCGCTTGGAGGCGCGGGTCTTCTCGGCGATCTCATCGATCCGCGCCCCAGAAAGGCCCTTTTCGGAGAATTCGCGGGTGGCTACCGCGAGGATATCGGCGCGCACGGATTCGGGGTCATTCTTGCGCCGACGCCGCGTTTCTTTAGGGCTGGTCGTTGCCGAAGTCGCTGTCATGGAGCATGCCTTTTATTGTCGTGGTCGTCTTTTGTCTAGTATGCCACAGCTTGACTGAACGTACCATTTCGTACATTGTGCAAAAGGACAGGATGAATTGGCCTGGCAAGCCTTTGCTCAAGGCTTTTTCACACCCATGACAACGGCCCGAAAAGAGGACAACAACAATGTCTTTACCACTCGCTACCACCAACGTGTCCCTGAAACGCACGCTGACCGCTGCCATCGCCACTGCCACGCTCATCGGCGCGGCGCATGCCTCCGCACAGACACTGCGCTTTGCCCACGTGGACCCGGATGACTGGACGACCTCGAAAAAAGGCGCCGCCGGGCAGGTGTTCAAAAACATGGTGGAAGCCGAAACCGACCTTACCGTGGAGCTTTACCCCGCGGGCTCGCTGGGCGGTGAGACCGAGCTGATTGAAGGTACTCAGGATGGCACCATCACTATCTCAATGGTTTCCGGCGCCTACGCCAATTTCTGCGAGGCCGTCGCCGTTACCGATATTCCTTATACCTTCCCTTCTGCGCCGGTGGCCTGGGAAGTGATGGATGGAGAATTCGGCACGGCCCTGGCCGAGCACTGCCTGGAAGAGACCGGCCTGCGTACGCTGGCCTACGGCGAGACAGGCTTTCGACACTTCACCAACTCCGTGCGTCCGATCCACTCACCGGAAGATATGGAAGGCCTGAAATTCCGCGTGCAAACCATTCCACTCTATCAGGAAATGGTAGAGGGACTGGGCGCTGAGCCGCAGGGCATCGCCTGGGGTGAGGTGCCGACGGCGCTTGCCACCGGCGTGGTGGACGGCCAGGAGAACCCCATCTCGGTGATTTACGGCAACAATTTCTACGAGTTTCAGGATTACCTCACGCTGGACCGCCACGTCTACGGCGTGGATCACATCCTGATCAACGATGAGATCTTCCAGTCGCTTAGCGAAGAAGAACAGGCCGCCGTGAAGCGCGCCGCTGTGGTCGCCGGCACCACTGGCCGCGCCGTGCAGCAGTTCAACTCGGCAGAGGGTATCGCCAAGCTGGAAGCCGAGGGCATGGAAATCACCCAGCCCACTGCCGAGCAGATGGATGCCTTCCGCGAAGCGGCTCAGCCACCGGTTCAGGCATATCTGCGCGATGAGCTGGGCGATGATGCCGAGTGGATCGAGCGTCTTTCTTCCGCCGTGGAAGATGCGGCCGCACGCTTCTAACCCCCACTGACCAAAGCACTTTGCAGGTGGGCCCTGAAGGGCCCACCCGCGACCCTGCGTACCTGACTAACGATCGAAGGTGCTTTCATGCCTCATCTTCTTGCCCGGCTACATCGTGGCCTGATCCTGTTCAATGGCAGCCTGGCCGGGCTTGCCATGATCCTGATTTTTCTACTGGTCGCAGGCAATGCCTTTGCGCGCTATACCGCCGGTGCTTCCATTACCTGGGGAGAAGACACCGCCATCTACCTGATGATCTATGGCCTGATGTTCGGCATGTCCTGGGCCTACCTGCAGGACAGACACATCGGCTTTGACCTGATTCCTCGCCTGCTCCCGCCGCGCTGGGTGCGCTGGCAGGCCGTCGCCGTCGACCTGGCAGTACTGGTGATCGGTATCGGCCTGATGATGTCGGCGATTGAGTTCATCGCCTCCCGCGGAGGCCGCACCTCGTCGAGCACAGGGATGCCAATGTGGCTCTTTCAAGCCTCCATGCTGATGGGCGGTGGGCTGCTCAGCGTCTCTTCCCTGGTGATGGGCGCACGCCGTTTAACCAGGCACACCGATGAGGAGACAGCATCGTGATTTTTTTATTGCTCTTGGCCCTCATCCTGCTTGGCGTGCCGTTTGCCTTTGCCATACTCGGCACGCTTACGGTGCTGATGGGTACCGGCGACTTGCCTTACCACATCCGTATCGTCGCGCAGCAGTTCTTCGGCGGTATGGAATCTTTCCCGCTGCTAGCGATACCGCTGTTCATTCTGGCCGGCGAGCTGATGAACGAAGCGGGTATTACCCATCGTATTATCAACCTGGCCACTGCCATTGTCGGCCGCCTGAAAGCCGGGCTGGCGCACGTCAACATCTGGGCGTCGGTGATTTTTGCCGGCCTCTCGGGTTCGGCAATTGCCGACACCTCGGCGCTGGGGCGAGTCTTCGTCCCCGCGATGGTGAAAGAAGGCTACCCCCGCGATTTCTCCGCTGCGCTCACGGCGGCCTCGTCGGTGATCGGCCCGATCATTCCGCCGAGCATTCCAGTCATCATCTATGCGCTTACGGTGTCGGGTGTCTCGGTACCTGGGCTGTTTTTGGCTGGCATCGTACCCGGGCTATTGCTGGCGCTGGGCCTTTCCATCTACGTCTACTTTTTTGCCGGCGACCTAGGCGCCACTCGTTCAGAACAGCCGTCACGCCGCCATGCGTTTCTCCACGGACTGCTGCCCGCGCTCATGCCGGTGTTTGTGGTCGGGTCGATCCTCGCTGGTATCGTTACGCCCACCGAGGCGGCGGCCTTTGCCGTGGTGTACGCGCTGATTCTGGGTGTGGTGCTCTACCGCAATATAAAGCTGGTGGATCTGCCCGGCATCTTCGCCCGTGCCATGCGTGACAGCTCGGTGATCATGGTCATCATGGGCGCCGTGGCGGCTGCCAACTGGGTACTCACCTTCGAACGCGTGCCCAACATGCTCACCGAGTGGGCGCTGATGAGCATCGACACCCAATGGACCTTCCTGATCGCCGTCATACTGCTGCTGCTGGTGGTGGGACTGTTTCTGGAAGGCATCGCCGCCATTCTGGTACTGGTGCCGATTCTGCACCCCATTGCCATGGCACTGGGTATCGATCCTCTGCACTTCGGCATCGTGGTGATCTTCAACCTGATGATGGGCCTGATCACACCGCCCATGGGGCTCTGCCTGTTTGTGGCCGACTCGGTCTCGGGGGTAGGAATGGGCCCCATTATCCGGCGCATTCTGCCCATGCTGGCCGTTCAGTTCCTGATCCTGCTGCTGATTACCTTCGTGCCCGAGCTGGTCACCTTCCTGCCGCGCCTGGCGGGCTACTGATGTTCATCAATCAAAGGAGCGTGATGCCATGTACTCATCCATCGCCACGGTTTGCCTGAGCGGCTCGCTGGAAGAGAAGGTCGACGCCATTGCCCAGGCCGGCTTTGAGGGGCTTGAGCTGTTTGAAAACGATCTCACAGCGTTTCCCGGCACGCCACGAGAAGCGGGCGAGCTGATTCGCGCCCGCGGGCTCAAGCTGGTCACCCTTCAGCCGTTTCGCGACTTTGAAGGTTTGCAGGGGCGCGCGCGGGAGCGGGCGTTTGACCGCGCCGAGCACAAGTTTGACCTGATGGAAGAGCTCGGCACGGATCTGTTGATGGTATGCAGTACCGTTCATCCCGATTCGCTGCCGGGGTTGAGCCGCGCCGCCGACGACTTCCATGCGCTGGGCGAACGTGCCGCACGACGTAACCTGCGCGTGGCCTATGAAGCACTGGCCTGGGGCCGGCACATTCACGACTACCGCGACAGCTGGGAAGTCGTGCGCCGCGCCGCCCACCCCAATGTCGGCCTAGTGCTGGATACCTTCCATATCTTCTCCCGCCAGACCGAGCTTGGCACCGTCGGCCGTATTCCGGGGGATCGCATCTTCCTGGTGCAGACCGCCGATGCGCCCCGCCTCTCCATGGATCACCTGTCGTGGAGCCGCCACTACCGCTGCTTCCCCGGCCAGGGTGAGCTACAGATGGACAAGTTCATGGCCATGCTGGAGGAGACCCGCTACGACGGCCCGCTCTCCCACGAGATCTTCAACGATGTCTTCCGCATGGGTCACAGCGACCAGACGGCCCGGGACGGGCTGCGCTCGTATCATTTGCTGCGCAGCATGCAGGCCGACAGCGGCATTCCCGCGCCGCAGCCGATCGAATCGGTCGCCTTTCTGGAAATCGCCGTCGAGCCTGACGATCTAGCCTCGCTACGCGAGCTGCTTACCGCACTGGGCATGGCCTGCGTGGGCCGTCACCACTCGCTCAACGCCGAACGCTGGGCGACGGGTGACGTCAACCTGGTGCTCAATACCGAGGCGAGCTTCACTGGCCGCGCGCCCGGGCGCGACGCCACCGCCATCACCGCCATCGGCTTGCGCGTGGGCAACGCCTACGAAGCGTTCAAGCGGGCTGACAAATTGGGCTACGATATTGTCGAGCCTGAAGAGGTGGGTGCCAGCCACCGCATGAGCGCACTACGCAATGTGGATGGCAGCCTTTCCTATATCATTGACGACTCGCAGCTAAGCCGCACCTGGGATCGCGAGTTCCCTGTCGATGTGCAGCCGGTTCCTCAGGGCGCACTGGTGGATATCGACCATATCAGCGTGGCGCTCTCCTACCACGACTACCTCTCGCTGATGCTCCAGTACCGCGCCATTTTCCAGCTGGCGCCCACGCCTTCCTTCGATGTCACCGATCCCCGCGGGCTGATCCAGAGCCAGGTCCTGCAGAACCACAACGGCCGCTTTCGCCTGGCGCTTAACGCCAGCGCCTCGCCGGATACCGCCAGCAATCGCTTTGTGCGCCAGTACGGCGGCTCGGGTATCCACCACGTCGCCCTGCGCACCACTTCCATGCGCGATACCAGCGCGGCATTGCAGCAGGCAGGCACGCCAGTACTGCCGATTCCCGGTAATTACTACCGCGACCTGGCCGCGCGCTTTGAGCTGCCGGCGCAAACTCTTGAGTGGATGAAGGATCACCATATCCTCTTTGACCAAGACAGCGACGGTGACTTTCATCAGCTGTATACCCAGCCCGGCCGTCAGGCATTCTTCTTCGAACTGGTCCAGCGTGAGGGGTATCAGGGGCTCGGCGCGCCGAATGCCTTTGTGCGCGTCACCGCGCAGCAGCGCCTGGAAGCGGAAATTGGCGGCATTGTCCAAGACACAGCAGACCACACGTCGGGAGAACCCCAAGCATGATCAAACTCGGACTGGTAGGCGAGGGCATTGCCAAATCGCAATCCCCGGATTTGCATGAGCGCTTGGGTGCGTCACTGGGCGAGCCGGTACGCTACGACCTGATCGATAGCCGGGGCGTCGAGGATTTTGACTTTCCCGATGCCATACACACCTTGCGCGCTGAGGGCTACCGGGGCACCAACGTGACCTTCCCCTTCAAGGAAAAAGCCGCGCAATTGGCCGATATTCGCGGCGAGGGTGTGCGCCGGGTCGGTACCGCCAATACGCTACTTTTCGATGAAGACGGCCTGCGCGCTGAAAACACCGATTACACCGGCTTTATCAGCGCCTACCGCCACTCTTTCGGCAACCAGCCAGCGGGCGATGTGCTATTGATCGGCGCCGGGGGGGTGGGTCGTGCGGTGGCCTGCGCGCTGGCTGAACTCGCGGTCAGCTGTATTTACATTCTTGAGCATGACCGCGCCCGGGCAGAAAACCTCAGCCGCGACCTCAATGCCATGGGCATTCACGCGACGTGCATCACGTCAGCGCAGGTACCACAGGCGCTGCCCCATTGGCAGGGCGTGGTCAACTGCTCGCCGATTGGCCATATCAACCACCCCGGCTGCCCCATCGATACCGCCGGGCTGGGCGCCCAGCACTGGGTCTTTGATGCAGTGTACATCCCCGCCCACACCGAGCTATTAAACGCAGCCTATGAGGCAGGCGCCAGAACGCTTTCCGGCGTTGATCTGTTCGTGTTTCAGGGCGTGGATGCCTTTCGTTTCTTCACCGCCGGGCGCATCCCCGCCAGACAGATCGATCCGCACGTGATACCGCTGCGTACACATTACATAGAGCAGCTTGTCGCGACTTCTGTTCACTCCATGCCATGAAGTGACGGGGAAATATCGTACAATTATTCGCCATTCGAACCTAACCCTCTGCCTTCATGCGTCAAGGGGCTGCCATGCTCGCGATTCTGGGAATCACCACCCCCATATTCCTGCTGATTGGCGCAGGCTACGCAGCGAGATGGAGCGGCATTATCCAGCGCGAGCAGCTGCAGGGGGTGGGCATATTTGTACTCTACTGCGCGCTCCCGGCGCTCGTGATTCGCGCGTTAACCCAGCAGCCGCTGGAAGAGATACTTAGACTCGACTACCTCATCGCTTACGGCATGGGCTCCATCGTCGTTTTCAGCGCAGGGTTGTGGCTTTGCTACCGGCTACAGCGCCAACCACTCAACGTCAGCGCCATGCAGGCACTGGGCATGGCCGCAGCCAATAGCGGTTTTGTCGGTTACCCGGTGGCCGCCATGGTCATCGGCTCCCCCGCCGCGGTACTCCTGGCGCTCAATATGCTGATTGAAAATCTGCTGATTATTCCGACAGCGCTGATCCTTGCTGAAATGGGCAATCAGCAAGGCATCAGCCTGTGGCAAACCGTTCGTCAGACCGCACAAAACCTGGCCAGGAACCCGGTATTGATCGGTCTCTCGGTGGGCATACTGATTGCGCTTACCGGGCTCGTCATACCAGGCCCTATTGATAAAGCGATCCACATGCTTGCCGACGCGGCAGGGCCTGCGGCGCTGTTTGTGATTGGCGGATCGCTGTTCGGGCTGCGCGGCAAAGGCATGGCGCGCGACGTGGGCCAGATCGTGATCGGCAAGCTGATCCTTCATCCCCTGGCGGTTCTGGTGGCGTTTCTGCTGATTCCCGATATAGAGCCGGTTTACGTTACCGGTGCGCTGCTGTTCGCCGCCGCGCCGATGATCAGCATTTATCCCCTGTTCGGCCAACGCTACGGCCTGGCGGGTGTCAGCGCCACCGCCATGCTGGTGGCTACGGTGGCCTCCTTCTTTACGCTCAGCCTGATGATCGCGGGCATGACGTTCAAGGGATGGCTGAGCATGTAGCGCCTAGCTGCTACTCGGTTGATGCCAGGATAGTGTCCAGCGCCGCTTGATAGCCCTGGGTGCCAAGGCCCGCAATGACCCCATCGGCACGCAACGAGACATAGGAATGATGCCGAAAGCTTTCACGCTTATGAACATTGGAGATATGCACCTCGATCACCTTGCCTTCAAAGGCATTGAGCGCATCCAGGATAGCAACGGAAGTATGGGTATAGGCAGCCGGGTTGATGATGATGGCCAGGGTTCCATCTAGACGCGCCGCATGAATCGCGTCGATCAGTTCGCCTTCATGGTTGCTCTGAAAACAGTTGATTTCCCAGCCCGTCATTATCGCGGTTTTGCGCAAGGCGTTGTTCACATCCTCCAGCGTTTCATACCCGTACACGTCGGGCTGGCGAACCCCTAGAAGGTTCAGGTTAGGGCCATGAAGTACCGTTACTTTTGGCTGACTCATTGATTGATATCCTTTCTCAACGCTGGGTCGTCATCATGTGCAGGCTCACCAAATCATTATAACGTGTTATTAATTACTCGTAATGAGCTGGAAGTAGACAAAAATGCGCATTTGTTCGTTATTCGAACAGCGTGTTATATTTCGCGGACAAATCCCTCTAAATGATCTATCGACCCCATGGACGCAACGGCTCAGGAAGACAAACTAGACCCCGATGATCGTGACTTCGTCACCGCCCTGGCCAGCGGGCTGGAGGTGATCCTGGCCTTCGACGAGGCGCATCCGCGGATGACGCTCAGCGAGGTCGCCGCACGCACCGGCATGAACCGGGCCCGCGCCCGGCGCTTCCTGCTGACCCTCCACGCCCTGGGCTATGTCCGCAAGCAGCAGCGCGTCTTCGAGCTGGCCCCCAAGGTGCTGCAGCTCGGCTATGCCTTCCTGTCCAGCAACAACTACCGCAGCGTGATCCAGCAGGTTCTGGAAGATATCACCCGGCAGTGCGGCGAGTCCTCCTCGCTGGGCGTGCTCGACGGCGAGGAGGTGACCTACGTGGCCCGCTCCTCCTCACGCCACCGGCTGATGGCCATCACCCTGTCGGTGGGTACCCGCCTGCCGGCCGCCCATACCTCCATGGGCCGGGTACTGCTGGCCCAGCTGCCGGATGAAAAGCTGGACGCCTGGCTGGAGCATGCGGTGCTGCAGAGACATACCGACAAGACCATCATCGACAAGGACGAGCTGAAGGCCTGCATCCTCGAGGTTCGCCGCCAGGGCTATGCCATCGCCGACCAGGAACTCGATTCCGGGCTGCGCTCCATCGCGGTACCCGCCTTCGATGCCAACGGTCACCTGCTGGGCGCCATCAACATCAGCACCAATGCCGCCCGTATCGACCACGAGACCCTGGTCCAGGAGTACCTGCCGCTGCTGCAGCAGAAGGCACGCGACATTCGCACCACCATCAGCTGACATGATAAGGAAAGCCTCGTGCTGGAGATACTGACGATCACGCTGCCGATCTTCCTGCTGATCGGTGCCGGTTTCCTGGCGGCGTTTTCCGGGCTGGTGAGTCGCGACAACATGCAGGGCATCGCGACCTTCGTGATGTACTTCGCCCTGCCCTCACTGCTGATCCGCGCCCTGACCGCCACCCCTCTCGAGGAAGCCCTGAATGTCGGCTACCTGCTGGCCTATGGGTTGGGTTCGGTGCTGGTATTCGCCATAGGCCTTGCCCTGTCGCGCTGGCGTGGCCATTCACTGGACGCCGCCGCCATCCATGCCCTGGGCATGTCGGCGGCCAACAGCGGCTTCATCGGCTATCCGGTGGCGGTGATGGTCATCGGCGCACCGGCGGCGATCTTCATGGCGCTGAACATGGTGGTGGAGACCATGCTGATCATCCCCGTGGCGCTGACCCTGGCCGAGGCCAGTCGCCACAATGGCGGAGGGTTTTCCCGGGTCGTACAGAAGACACTCACCAGGCTCTCGCGCAACCCGGTACTGATCGGCCTGCTGATCGGCGTGACCCTGGCCCTGACCGGCTGGCAACTGCCTGGCCCAGTGAGCCAGTCCGTCGACATGCTCGCCGAGGCCGCCGGGCCGGCCGCACTGTTCACCATCGGCGGCATGCTGCATGGCCTCAAGGTACGCGGCATGGCGGCCGACATGGGGCAGGTCGTGATCGGCAAGCTGCTGCTTCACCCCCTGGCGGTACTGGTCTTCTTCCTGCTGCTGCCCGACGCGGATCCCCTGATGATCGCCGCCGGCCTGCTGTTCGCCTGTGCGCCGATGATCAGCGTCTACCCGCTGTTCGGCAAGCAGTTCGGCCAGGGCGACACCAGCGCCGCGGCACTGATGGTCGGTACGCTGGGCTCCTTCCTCACCATCAGCCTGATGATCTGGCTGCTGACCCTCTTCGGCCTACTGCCGGTCTAGGCGGCAGCCTGCATCACCGCCTCCAGGGCGGCTCGGTAGCCCTGGCTGCCCAGGCCGGCGATCACCCCGTCGGCGCGCAGCGAGACGTAGGAGTGGTGACGGAAGCTCTCGCGCTTGTGCACG
This sequence comes from Halomonas sp. SSL-5, assembly GCF_030708455.1. Classification (GTDB taxonomy): domain Bacteria; phylum Pseudomonadota; class Gammaproteobacteria; order Pseudomonadales; family Halomonadaceae; genus Halomonas. Next base: position 20,423 of record NZ_JAUYWF010000001.1, on the reverse strand, counting down.
TTGGAGAGGTGCACCTCGATGACCCGACCCTCGAAGGCATTGAGGGCATCGAGGATCGCCACCGAGGTGTGGGTGTAGGCCGCCGGGTTGATGATGATCGCCGCGCTGCCATCGAGGCGCGCCGCCTGGATCCAGTCGATCAACTCCCCCTCGTGATTGCTCTGCCGACAGGTGATTTCCCAGCCCCCCAGCGCCGCCTGCTCGTACAGGCTGTTGTTGATGTCCTCCAGGGTCTCGTGGCCGTAGATCTCCGGCTGGCGGGTGCCCAGCAGGTTGAGGTTGGGGCCATGCAGTACCAGCACCTTGCGCTGCCTCATCAGGCAATCTCCCTTGATCGTTTGTCCGTGGGGTAAAGAGATCAGCCAGCGAATGCCCCTGCCAGCCGGGCAATTGTCAGTGCCTCTCCCCTGGGTTGCAAGACAGAGCCCCTCCCCTCGGAAAAATCCAATCTGGTCAGATTGGCCTCGGGGGCAACTGTCCTTGCCGGTCTGGCCTGCAGAGAATACGGATCAACAAGGAAACACGACGCCTCGCTGACGCGAAAGCACGCGTGACAGGCTTCCTTGTCGATCCAGGCTCCATGCGCCCAGTCAACAGGCCATCAGGTCGGCGGCGGTATGGAGAGACCCATAACAAGACCCCCGAGGTGACACCATGGACAAGACCCGTCTTGAAGGAAAGAACTGCCTGATTACCGGTGCCGCGCGTGGCATGGGTGCCGCCGTTGCCGAGCACTATGCCGCACAGGGCGCCAATGTGTGCGTGGCCGACCTCAACCTCGAAGGCTGCGAGGAAGTCGTGGCACGCATCAAGGAAAAGGGTGGAAAGGCTATCGCGGTGAAGCTCAACGTGACCGAACGTGAGCAGATGAAGGCGGCCGTCCAGGCCACCGTCGAGGCCTTCGGCGGCCTCAATGTCATGGTCAACAACGCCGGCATCAACAAGCCGCTGATGTTCCTCGATATCACCGAGGAGAACTGGCAACAGATCATGGACGTCAATGCGCTGGGCTGCCTGCTCGGCATGCAGGAAGCCGCCAAGCAGATGATCGAGCAGGGCAAGGAGAACGGCCCCTACAAGATCATCAATGTCGGCTCCATCCTCTCCCGCCAGGCCTTCGATGACGTAGTGCCCTACTCCTGCAGCAAGCACGCCGTGCTGGCCATGATCAACGGTGGTGCCAAGGCGCTGGTCGACCACAACATCACCGTCAACGGCTATGGCCCCGGCGTCGTGCGCACCGAGCTGTGGGAGCAGCTCGACAAGGACCTGGTCAGCATCGGCAAGTTCGACAAGCAGGGCCAGTCCATGGACGAGCTCGCCGAGAAGATGATCCTGATGAAGCGCTACTCCTACCCGGAAGACGTGGTCGGCACGGCCTCCTTCCTGGCCAGCCCCGAGTCGGACTACATGACCGGCCAGCTGCTGATGATCGACGGCGGCATGATCATGCAGTAATGCCACCGGCGACCCGGCGGGTAGCTTAGTAATACCCCCTGTCGCGCATCACCCGGTCGGCCCTGTCCTGCGCCATGGACAGGGCCTTCTTGATGGAACGCCGCCCGTCCAGCACCTCGAAGATCTCGTGACCGGCGATACTGATCACCTCCGTGATGCCCGGCACCGGGGGGCGCGGCCAGGCCTGCAGGATGTCCTTCCTCGCCATGTCATCCACGATCTCGATCAGCGGAGACAGTGCCGAGACCTCCGGGTCCTGGCTGACGCTGAAGCGCGGGGTCACCAGGCTGCCGTTTAGGATGTAGAGCTTGGACATGTTGGCCGAGGTGAGGTGACGAAGTGCCGTCCAGACACTCTCGATCCGCTCCTCGGGGAGATTTGCCGGAATGGCCAGGGCATAGCCTCCGATCGGGGTGATCACGCGGCCATGATTGCCGATCGGGTGCGGCAGGTAGCCGGTGTTCCCCCAGGCCGGTGACGTCCGATCGAGCTCGATGAGCGGGGCCAGCAGCGTATAGCAGTAGGCCATGCAGGCTTCACCGCTCGCATAGGACTGGGCGCGCTCGTACCAGGCCATGTGGAGGATGTTGGGCGGCGAGTACTTGAGGATATCCAGCATGTACTCGCAGGCGCGGTAGGCGGCGTCCGACTGGAACATCGGTCGCAGCTCTTCCCCGGTTGCCTGCTGGAAATCATAGCTACCCTCGCGGCGGCGAAGGTTGATGATCGGCTGCCCGAACTTGGCCATCAGAAAGCTGAAGGTATGGCCCAGCGGCGTGCCTCGCGCGGCGTTCCAGGCGATGCCATAGCGCCCCCTGCCGGGGTCGTGCAAGCGCCTGGCTACCTTGATCAGCTCCTCGGTCGTGGTGGGGGGCGCGAGCTGCGCCTCCTCGAGGATATCCTTCCGGTAACAGAGCAGCTCCGGCGTGGTCTGCAGTGGAATACCGTACTGCTGCCCGGCGTAGCGCGTGCTCTGAATGGCGACCGGGTGGAAGTCGGACAGGTCGTAGGCATCGCAACGAATGAAGCGGTCGAGGGGCAGCAGAATCCCCTTCGACGCCAGCTCGCCGAACCAGGGGAGGTCGCAGGCGACGAGGTCGTAGCGAGAATTGGTGCGACCGGCATTGTCCAGGATCGCCTCGAGCAGGTCGTCGATCGACCGGGCCGAGTTGTGGATCTCGAGGCCGAAGATCGATTCCAGCTGCTGCTTCAGGTTGTGCATCGCCATGAAGGTGGGATCGGCGTGAATGAGCCCCCGCAGCCCGCCCTTCAGCTCGAGTCGTGCCGACAGCACCCCCGGCGGCGAGATCACGCGATCCGTCGCGGCCGCGTCGAGGAAGATGCGCCGGCCGGCCTCCGACGCCGGATCCACACCGAACAGGGGGCCCAGGAGGCCCTTGATCCGGTGCGCATAGGCCTCCCACTCATCGATCATCATGGGCGAGGGGTGCAGCGAGACGGTCTTGCCCGACTTCGTCCTGGGGCGTGACAGGATCAGCCCGCGCTGGATGATGCTCTCGATCCCGCGCTTAGCGGTGCCGTAGGAGAGCCCGGAGGCATCCGCCAGCGAGGTGGGCGTCGTCAGTCGGCCGGCGAGGTGGTTGCGCATGAGATGGAGCATCATGCGCATCTCCCGGTAACCGTGGCTCAGGGAGAGCGAGTGTTCGGTCTCCTCCTCGAACTTCTCGATGAAGTCGATGAAGCGCGAGAGCTCCGTATTGGAGAGCTTCGGCCTCGGCGTCTGGGACAGCCTGTCGTAGGGCCCCTCGGGACGGCTCTCGTCGGGGAGGTCGCTCATGGTCGCCTCGGGGCAGGATGGAGGGAGAGCCACAAGATAGCGCCGCCTCGCGCCTGGCGGCAAACGCGTCGCCAACGCGACTATCCCCAGCCGTCAACGATCAGCCGAATGCCCAGCAGGATCAGCAGGCCCAGGATGATCCGGAAGAAGAGCTCACCGTTCAGCCGTTTCTGTATGACCAGCCCCAGGCGCACGCCCAGCCAGGCCACCGGGATCAGCAGCAGCGCGATGGTAAGGTTTTCGACATTCAGCAGGCCGAGCATGCCGTAGGGCACCAGCTTGACCAGGTTGGTGGCGGCCAGGAAGACCACGGCGGTTCCCAGGAACTGCTCCTTGGAGAGCCGGCACTGCAGCAGGTAGAAGTTGAGCGGCGGGCCCCCGGCATGGGCGATGAAGCTGGTGAAGCCGGCGATGCCGCCGCTCAGCCCGCCGACCCAGACCGGCATGACGCGGCCGCGGAAGGGCTTGAACAGTCCCCACAGGCCGAACAGGATCGAGAACGCCCCCAGCACCACCTTGAGGAGGGCCTCATCGACGCGGCCATAGGTCAGGTAGCCGACCACCACGCCCAGCACCGCCGGGGGGAACATCAGCCACAGCACGGCCCCCACCCGGTGGCGCCACCAGGCCTTGAGGCTGAAGACATCCATGACGATCAGCAGCGGCAGCATGACGGCCACGGCGAAGGCCGGGCTGGCCTTCAGCGAGATCAGCGGTACCGCCACCACCCCGACGCCCCCGGCGAATCCCGACTTGGAGATGCCGGTAATCAGCACGGCGATGATGATCAATACAATGAACTGCCAGTCATACGCCATATGACGCCTCGTGATTTCCGGAAGAGAATAAAAAAGGGCCGTGCTAACACGGCCCAAATCGGAGGAACCTGCAGTGTCCCGTGCCTGCCTCGGCGTACCGAAGTGGCAGCCTCTCGGCCCTGTCAGAGGAACTGGCAGACCTCGTCGAACTCGAACCGATCCTGGCGCGGGAAGAGCGCCGAGGCATCGCCGTAGCCCAGATTGCAGAGGAAGTTGCTCTTCACCCGACCATCGGGGAAGAACTCCTCATCCACGGCCGCATTGTTGAAGCCGGACATCGGGCCGGCATTCAACCCCAGGGCGCGGGCGGCCAGGATGAAGTAGCCCCCCTGGATGGAGCTGTTGCGGAAGGCCGTGGCGTTGATGAAGTCCGTCTTGCCCTCGAACAGCGACTTGGCATCCTTGTTGTGGGAGAACATGCGCGGCAGGTGCTGGTAGAACTCGGTGTCATAGCCCAGCACGGCCACCACCGGCGCCTTCATGGTCTTCTCCTGATTGCCGGGAAGCAGTGCCGGCTTGAGCCTCTCCTTGGCTTCCTGGCTCTTCAGGAAGAGCACGCGAAGGGGCTGGCAGTTCATGGAGGTCGGGCCGAAATGCATCAGGCGATACAGCTCGCGCAGCTTCTCCTCGCTGACCTCCTGATCCGTCCAGACGTTATGGGTACGTGCCTCGGTGAACAGGGTCTCGACCGCGTGGTTATCGATGACAGTCATGTCGCTTTCCTCTTGCTGGATGGTGGTTTCTGGGTGGTTTCGTCTTGCGATGCGACTAGCGGCTCGCCTTGAGGCCGAAGTCGTATGTCAGATGGCGGAAGGGGACTTCCATCGACCGTCCATCCGGTGCTCTTCCCGGCGGCAGCAGTTCATACGCCCTGACCAGGGAATCCTTGACGCCGAAGACGGCATCGGAGTCGAGGTAGGGATCGTCCTCGGCGAAGACCTGGGTCACCAGGGTTTCAAAGCCCTCGGCCATCAGCATGAAGTGCACATGCGCCGGCCGGTAGGGATGTCGGCCGGTGATCTCCAGCATCTGGCCGACCGGGCCGTCGGTGGGGATCGGATAGGGTGAGGGGGTCACCGTCCAGAAGGCATAGCGTCCCTGGTCGTCGGTGGTGAATCGGGCCCGCAGCGAGGCACTCTCGAGCTCCTTCTGGACGTCGTAGAACCCTTCGCTGTCCGATTGCCAGACATCGACCACGACATTGGCCAGCGGCTCGCCGCGCCCGTCATGCACCCGCCCCTCCACGAAGAAGGGCTCTCCCTCGACGTTCCAGTCGATCGACTCGCCCTGGGCAGCCTGGGGCGGGTCGGCCACGTAGAAGGGACCCAGCACCGTGCTTTCCGACACCATGGGGTCGGACGTCTGGTGGTTGATGGCATCGACCAGCATCGTCACGCCCAGGGTATCGGAGAGCAGGATGAACTCCTGGCGCTTGTCGTCGCACATCTGGCCGGTGCGGGTCAGGAAGTCGATGGCCTGGGTCCACTCCTGCTCGGTGGGCTCCACCTCACGGATGAAGGCGTGCAGGTGGGTGACCAGGCTGTTCAGTATGCTCTTCAGGCGCTCGTCACTGCAGCCGGCGAACTGCTCGATCACGGCATCCGTGATGTTCTCGGCATTCAGGTTCCGCATGGGGTCATTTCCTCTCGATGGCCGGCAGCCCGGAGAGGCGCTCGGTATGGTGGATGGTGGCGATGTAGTCATCCTCACCGTGCCCCGTGCCGATCAGCGAGCTGTAGGCCTCGCGCATCTGGGCGGCCAGGGGCACGGCGACGCCGTCCCCATGGGCACAGCCGAGGATCAGGTCCAGGTCCTTGGCCATCTGGGCGGCCGAGAAGGTGGAGGTGAAGTCGCGGTCCTTCAGCGGCTGGGTCTTGTACTTGACCATCGGCGAGCCCACGGCGCTGTCGGCCATCAGGTCCAGCATCGCCTCCCAGCCGATGTTGCCCTTGCGGGCCATCGCCAGGGCCTCGCCCATCATCCCGGCGCTCACCGCGATCATCAGGTTGATCGCCAGCTTGGCGTAGCGCGCCTGCTCCTCGTCACCCAGCCAGTACTGGGCCTTGGTGAAGGTGGACATCACGGGCACGGCCTCATCCAGCGCCTCGCGCGGGCCGGAGACCATGGCCGACAGGGTGCCGGACTCGGCGGCGACCGGGTTGCCCGACACCGGACTGCGCAGGTAGGCGATGCCATGCTCCTCGGCGGCGGCGGCCACCCTGGCGGAGGCCTCGATGCTGACGGTGCTGGTCTCGACCAGCACGCTGCCCGACGCCAGCTTCGCCAGCAACTGGCCGCTCTCCAGCGTCAGGCCGAGCAGTGCCCGGTCATCGGGTATCGAGACGAAGACCAGGCGGCAGCCCTCGACGGCAGAGGCCAGGTCATCGTGTGCCGTGATGCCGACCTGTTCGGCCAGGGCCATCCGCTCGGCGCTGAGGTCGAATCCCTGGACGGGATAGCCGGCCGCGGCGATCCGCGTTGCCATGGGCAAGCCCAGCTTGCCAAGGCCAACCCAGGCTACCTTGGTGGTGGTTGTCATTGTGACGCCCCCTCTTGTTGGCGTGACTGAAGCTCGGCGTAGATGCGGTGACCGGAGGCTGCCAGGCGGCAGATCCCCTCCTCGACGTCCGCCAGCAGCTTGCCGTGTCGCTTGTGGAACGCTCCCGCCACCATGACGCTGTCGACATTGGCGAGACTCGCCTGCATGACCACGGTCGAGACCGGATCGCTGACCGGCTGCATGTTCAGCCGACCGCTGTCCAGCAGCACGATGTCGGCCTGCTTGCCCGGCGTCAGGCTGCCGATGCGCTCCCCGAGCCCGAGGGCGCGGGCACCGTCGACGGTGATCCACTGAAGCGCCTCGCGGGTGCGGATGGTCGAGGTGTCGGGGATGCTGCCCTGCTCGCGCCGCGAGGCGTCGTTGTCCAGCGAGCGCTGCATGCCCAGCGCCATCCGGGCCACCGTGAACATGTCCCCGGAGATCACCGATTCGAGATCCACCCCCAGGGAGACGACGCCGCCGTGCCGGCGAACGTGGCCGGTGATCGGGAAGCCGTGCCCCTGGGTCATCTCGTTCTCGGGGGCGATGGAGAAGGTCACGCCCTTCTCGCAGAACCGCGCCAGTTGCCCGTCGCTGAGGCTCTGCCCATGCACGATGTTGATGTCCGGCCCCAGCAGTCCCTTCTCCTCGATCACGTCCCAGCCACCGGCGGTGACCGCCTTGCCGCCGCCCTGGTGCATGGAGGCCACCAGGCCGAACTCCCTGGCCAGTTCGAAATCGTGCAGGGTGACATCGAGGGTGGAGTAGTGCGGCCCGAGGATGGCCAGGCCCAGGGTCACGCGCCCCTCGCGATCCCCCAGCGGGCCGGCGAGCAGTCGCTCGACCTCGCTTCGCGGATGGGGAATCTCGCTGAAGTGCGGCTGGCCCGGCTTGGGGTCCGGCTTGGGCGAGCCATGGAAGAACAGCGCCCGGATACCGGACGCCTCGAGCCCGCGAATCGCCGCATCGGTATGCTCGGGCGTGGGGTTGTTGTGGCACCAGTCGCCCAGGGTGGTGGTACCGCAGTTGAGCTGGTTGAGCGCCCCCATGCGCGTGGCGATATGGATGTCATCAGGGCTGAACAGGGTCGCCAGGCCGCGATGCACGTGGCCGAAGTACTCGAGCAGCGTCCAGTTGGCGGCGACGCCGCGCAGGGCCGTCTGCCAGGTATGCATATGGGCATTGACCAGCCCGGGGATCAGGATGCCGCCCCGGCAGTCGATGACCTCGGCCCCCTCGGCGGGAAGGTCCTGGCCAACCGCCAGGATACGATCGTTCTCCACCAGCACCTGGCCATCGGCCAGATCGCCGATCTCGGGGTCCATGGTCACCACGGTGGCATGGGTCAGCAGGGTCTTCATGCGTCGGTCACCTCCCTTGGGGTCGGTCGACGGCCGGCATGAGCATCGCTCAGGAGGCGATGGATGCCCTCGGCCTCGATCTCGCGGGGATTCCAGTAGGGATTGCTCGTGGCGATCTGGGTCGCCCGGTCGATATCGCTCTCCTGCAGGCCGATGTCGGCCAGGGCCAGGGGCGCCCCCACGGCGCGCGCCAGGTCATGGAGCCCGCCGGCCGCATCGTCGCTGCCCAGCGCACGGGCGATGCGGGACATCGCCTCCGGGGCGGCCCCGGCGTTGTAGGCCACGGCGTGGGGCAGCACGATGGTATGGGTCTCGGCATGGGGCAGGTCGAAGGAGCCGCCCAGGGTGTGGCAGAGCTTGTGGTGCAGCGACATCCCGACGGAGCCGAGGCAGGCGCCGCACAGCCAGGCACCATAGAGGGCATCCGAACGCGCCTCCTGGTTGGCCGGCTCCTTGGCGATCACTGGCAGGCTGCGCGCCAGGGCCGCAATACCCTCCTCCGCCATCAGCGAGACCACCGGGTTGCGGTCCTTGGCGTAGAGCGCCTCCACCGCATGGGCGATGGCATTGATGCCGCTGGTACCGGACATGCCGACCGGCAGACCCAACGTCAGGTCGACGTCGTAGATCACCACCTCGGGGAGTACCTCGAGGGTGCGCTGGGTCGTCTTGAGGCCGTCCCGGGTTTCGCCGAGGATCGGCGTCATCTCGGAGCCGGCATAGGTGGTGGGGATCGCCACCTGGGGCAGGCCGGTGCGCAGGGCGATGGCCTTGCCCAGGCCGATGGTGGAGCCGCCCCCGATGGCCACGGTACAGTCCGCCTCGAGTTCCTCCAGATGGCGCATCGCCGCGTCGGTGATCTCGACCGGGGTGTGCATCCTGGCCTCGGCGAAGAGGCCGGCCCCGAGCTCGCCCAGTTGGGCGAGCACCTCGCGGGCCTGGCCGGCCTGCTCGGGCGTTGACAGGACGAGGGCCCGGTGGCAGCCCAGCTCACGGACCTCGTCGGCGAGTCGGGACAGGGTTCCCTGGCCGAAGATGACGCGTGACGGCAGGCCGTTGTAGATGAAGGGCATCATGGTGGTGTCCTCGTGATTGCGTGGGAAGGTCCGGCGCGGTTCGCGTGAGCACATCAGGCCGAGGCCGCGGGGGCAGGCCCGCGGGCGTCCGTGACGTACTGCCCGGTGATGGCCTGAACCAGCTTGTCCTCGGATACCGCATCGCCGTCGAATTCCGCCGTCACCCGGCCGTCGTACATGGCGATGATGCGGTTGCTGACACCCAGCACCTCGGGCATTTCCGACGAGATCACCAACACGGCATAGCCCGACCGGGCCAGTTCCTTGATCAGCGCATGGATCTCGGCCTTGGAGCCCACGTCGATGCCGCGGGTCGGCTCGTCCAGGATCAGCAGCTTGGGATGGGTATGCAGCCACTTGCCGATGACGATCTTCTGCTGGTTGCCGCCACTGAGGTTGCCGACCTTCTGGCGCCAGCTGGGCGTCTTGATCTTCATCGCCTGCTGGTACTTGTCGTAGACGACCCTCTCTTCCCCGGTCTTCATGAAGCCCATGGAGGAGACACTGCCAAGCGCCGAGAGGGTCATGTTGTCGCGACAGTTCATCCCGAGGATCAGGCCCTGATCCTTGCGATCCTCGGGGACCAGGGCGATGCCCTTGACCACCGCATCGTGGCTGGAATGGATCGTCTCGGCCTTGCCTTCGAGCAGGATCTCGCCGGCCGATGGCTGACGCAGACCGAAGATCGTCTCGGCGACCTCGGAACGGCCCGCACCGACCAGGCCGTACATGCCGACGATCTCGCCCTTGCGGACGTTGAAGCTGATGTCCTCGAACACCCCATTCACGGTGAGGTGACGCAGTTCCAGCATTTTCTCGCCGAACTCGCTGGGCTTGCTGGCATGATCGAGTTCGAGGGTCCTGCCGATCATCAGCTTGGTGACCTCATCCTCGCTGGTCTCGGCCGTGTTCAGGGTCCCGTTGTACTCGCCGTCTCGCAGGACCGAGATGCGCTGAGAGAGGTGGAAGATCTCGTCCATGCGGTGCGAGATGTAGACGATGCCGACCCCCTGCTCCTGGAGGTTGCGGATGATGTCGTAGAGCACCGGCTTCTCGTGATCGGTCAGTGATGCCGTCGGCTCGTCGAAGACCACGATCCGGGGCGTGAAGACCAGGGCGCGGGCGATCTCGACCATCTGCTTCTTGGCGATGGAGAGGTTGCTGACCATGTCGCGGGAGCTGAAGGTGCACTTGAGGCGCTGGAGTATCTCGGTGCTGTCGGCATGCAGCTTCTTCCAGTCGACGCGATTACCCCGTTTCAGCGGCAGGCTGCCCAGGAAGATGTTCTCCGCCACCGACATCTCGGGGACCAGCGACTGCTCCTGGTGGATCAGCACGATGCCGCTCTTCTTGGCCTGCTTGGGGTTCTCGAAGGACTTCTCCTCGCCCGCCAGGATGATCTTCCCCCCGTTGGGCTGGTGCTTGCCGGCCAGCACCTTCATCAGGGTGGACTTGCCGGCGCCGTTCTCGCCCAGCAGGGCATGGACCTCGCCCGCCCTGACGTCGAAGCTGACCTTGTTCAGGGCCACCACACCGGGAAACTTCTTGGTGATGTCGATCAATGACAGGACGGGGCTCGAGGAACTCGCACCGTGAGCGGTGTTCCGGTTCATGGCTGCAGTGCTCATATGCTGACTCCCTTGCTGGCATGGACGTTGAGCCGCTGGTCGATGATCAGCACCGAGATCAGGATGACGCCGAGAATGACCAGCACGTAGAAGGCCGGTACCTGCATCAGGTTCATGCCGTTGCGCAGGATGCCGATGGCCAGCACGCCGCCCAGGGTGCCGGTGATGCTGCCGAATCCCCCTGTCAGCTTGGTGCCGCCGAGCACCACGGCCGTGATGGTCCAGAGCTCGTAGTCACGGCCCAGGTTCGGCGTGGCGGCCCCCATCTGGGTCGCCAGGAGCACCCCGGCGAGGGCGGCGAAGAACCCCACGATGATGAAGTTGATCATCATGTGGCGGCCGATGCGGATGCCCGCATCCAGGGCGGCCTCGGGATTGCCGCCCACGGCAAAGGTATTGCGACCATGGCCGGTCTTCTTCAGCACCAGGTGCATCACCAGGGTGCAGATGAGAAAGATGATGGCGAGCACGGGAAACGGCCCGATCGAGGCGGTGCCGAAGTCGGAGAAGGCGAAATTGGTGGCGTAGAAGGACTGCTCTTCGGTGTAGACGAAGATGAGGCCACGGACACCGATCATGGCCCCCAGCGTCACGATGAAGGCGTTGACGCCGGTCTTCCAGACGATCAGGCCATTGATGGCACCCAGTACCAGGCCCGATGCCAGGGCGGCGATGACCGCGATGGTGATGCCATAGTCCTGAAGGCCGACCGACAGGGATGCCGCCAGGCCCAGGACGGCGCCCACCGAGAGATCGATGTTGCCGTTGATCATCACGTAGGTCATGCCCAGGGCGATCAGCCCGATGGTCGAGGTCTGGACAAGGATATTGCTCAGGTTGCCGACGGAAAGGAAGTACTCCGACATGAAGCTGAAGAAGACGGTGATGGCGATGACAAATACCCAGATCGGCTGGATGAAGCCACTGCCCTTGAGAAAATCCTTCATGTTAATCATGTTGATCACCAGGTTCAGGAGTGAGTCGTGAACAGACGCTTGCGCTTGTTGGCAAGGTCCAGCCACACCGCCAGGATGATGATCACCCAGGTGACGAGCCATTGGGTGTAATAGGGATACCCCAGCAGCAGCAAGCCATTCTGGATGAAGCCCAGGATCAATACCCCGATGATCGTCTTCCAGACACTCCCAGCCCCACCCAGCAGGCTGGTTCCCCCGAGGATGATCCCGGCCAGCACCAGCAGTTCGTAGCCCTGCCCGACGTTGTTCTGTGACCCCATGACCCGCGAGCCCAGCACCAGGGCGGCACAGGCCACGCAGAAGGCCGAGATCAGATAGGTACTGAACACGCACCAGTTCTTGCGGATACCGGAATAGACGGCGGCGGCCGGATTACCACCGACGGCGAAGATGCGCCGCCCATAGCTGGTGTAGGACATGACGACCTGCACGATGATCGCCAGCACGGCGAAGAGGATGATCGGGACCGCAATACCCAGCACATAGCCGCGTCCGAAGAAGGCGAACCAGGTGTCGCTCTGGTTGGCGATATCGACGTTCTTGCCACCGCTGTAGATCAGCACCAGTCCCTGGATTGCCGACAGCATTGCCAGGGTGACGATCAGTGAATTCAGCCGCATGAAGCCGATGAGGAAGCCATTGACGGCCCCGATCAGTAACGTGAGGACGAACATCAGGATGATGGCACCGGCCGGCCCGATCTTGTCATGCAGGTCGACGACCAGCACCGTCGAGAAGGAGAGCATCGACCCGACGGAGAGATCCAGGTTACCGCCGATGATGACCACCGTGACACCCACGGCAATGATGCCGATGATCGAGGCCTGGCGGACCACCGTCATGATGTTTGACTGGGAAAGAAACTGTTCGGAGAACAGCGAGAAAGCAAACATGCAGATAAGGAAGAAGACCAGGATGCCCTGAGCAGAAAGAAAGTTCAGGAGACCTGCCTTATACTTCTTATTCAGCATGATGGCTTGTTTACCTTGTTCTACAGAAGCCATGATACTCACCTATATTGGCGCTATGACTGAAGGCCAGGGCGTTTCCGTTGCAGTCGATGACCCGTTGGCATACCCGGGGGAATGCCATCGAACCAAGTGACTTTCTGACCATTCGTCAAGGCCAACGGAGTGTAGTTTTCGGTATTCCGCGTGGGCCTTCATCGACCGTTGCGGAGCCATTGGCCAGGGATACGCGGGATGGCACGAGCTCTTTTCGTGCCCCGAGGCTTGCGATATTCAGAACACGGGCTTGTCGAACTCGGCCAGGTTGTCGGCGGTGATCTTGGGTGTCTCGAAGAAGTTCATCTTCGGCACCTCTTCACCCGCCAGGACATCGAGGGCCGTCTGGAGCGCCGCCTCGGCGTCATCAACCGGGGACTGGTAGATGGAGCCGTAGTACTCGCCACGCTCGATGGCCTCGTAACCCACGGCGAAATTGGTGGCACCGATGAACACGATCTCATCGGCACGGCCGGCACTCTTGGCGGCATTCAGTGCACCGACACCCATGTTGTCATCGCCGGCATAGACGCCGTCGATGTCGTCATACTTGGTGAGGAAGTTCTCCATGACCCGCTGAGCCTTCTCGCGGTTCCAGTCCGCGGGCTGGGTCTCCACGAGCTCGACTCCGGGGCACGCCTCGGCCAGCTTATCCTCGAACCCCTTCGAGCGCTCCATGGCGGTGGTATACCCAGGCTGGCCGGCGATCTGAACGATCTGCCCCTCGCCATCGAGGGCCTCGCACATCATCTCGGCGGAGGAGGCCCCCTGCTGGACGTTGTCGGGGCCCGAGAAGGCCGCAATATAGTCAAGGCCCGCCTCGGCGATCTTGGAGTTGGTCACCACGACGGGGATGCCAGCCTTGTGGGCCTGGCGGATGGCCGGGATCACCGCCTGGCCGTTGGTCGGCCAGATGATGATGGCATCGACGCGCTGCTGGATGAGGTTGCGCACTTGGCCGATCTGGCGGGCCACATCACCGCCGGCATCGAGCACGACGACGTCGACATTGCCATGCTCGGCAGCGGCTTCCTCAAAGGCGCTTTCATAGGTCGTCTGGTAGCTGTCGACACCGACATTGTTCTGGGTGATGCCGATCCGATAGGACTCCTCGGCCTGGGCAAGGCCCGCGGAGAGAATCATGACACTGGTCGCTAGCGCTGTTTTGTAGATCATGTTGTCACCTGCTTTGTTTTAGTTTGCTCTCGCCGACTCGCCGGAGGGGCTTGTCAGGGACAGGGGGGAGCTTAGGGCCGAGGCTTGATTCCCCGCAACGCGACCAACCTGGCGAAATGACCAATCTGGATACTTTCTCGGCCCGCTTCGCCCGAGGAAGGGGCAATGGCAGGGAGAAGGCGGCCTTGTTGCCTGTTAACCCGCTGTAATGACAGGGGGAAGCACCAACGCAACTGTTACTGAGGAATTCCGTGATCGCGGCACCGCGATGGGGCGGATACAAGGCGCCCCGCCTGCGAAACACAGGCGGGGCGCCGGGAGTTAACTCCCCGAAGGCCGGGGAGATGAAGGCAAGTGGGGCGTCAGGCCACCGGCGTTCACCGGCTGGCCGGCCTGCCGCGCAGCATATCGAGCGCGCCGCGCTCAGTGATCTGGCGGTTCGAGCAGCCGCTGCCAGGCCTCGATCACCACCTGGCGATGCTCCTGGAACGCCTCATTGCGGCCACGGGCCGGCTCGCGGGTCAGCGAGGCGCGGTGGGCGGCGCTGCGCAGCGCCAGGTAGGCGTCGCGCAGGCGCTGGCACTCCCGGGCCGGCAGGCGCTCGGTGCTCTCCAGGGTCTCGAGGATGCGCATGTTGTCGCTCCACTCGAGCAGCTCCGGGGTCTCGTGGCCCATGGCCAGCACGGCGTACTGACAGAGGAACTCGAGGTCCACCATGCCGCCGGGGTCGTGCTTGAGGTCGAACTCCCCCTCCCCGCTCTTGCCCGCCAGGTGATCGCGCATCTTGTCGCGCATCTTCACCACCTCCGTGCGCAGCGCCTGGCTGTCACGCCGGGTGCCGAGGATCTCGCGACGCACCTCATAAAAGCCCTCGGCCAGCCGCGGGTGCCCCGCCACCACTCGGGCACGCACCAGGGCCTGGTGCTCCCAGGTCCAGGCCTCGCGGCGCTGGTAGTCGGCGTAGGCGTTGAGCGAGGTGACCAGCAGCCCGGAATTGCCCGAGGGGCGCAGCCGCATGTCCACCTCATACAAGGTACCGGCCGGCGTCACCGCGGTGAGCAGGTGAATGAGGCGCTGGCCCAGGCGGGTGTAGAAGACGCCGTTGTCCAGCACTCGCTTGCCGTCGGTCTCGCCCTGGGTGGCACCGTCGTGGATGAATACCAGGTCCAGGTCGGAGCCGTAGCCCAGCTCGATGCCACCCAGCTTGCCGTAGCCGACGACGAGGAAGGCGGGCTCGGCGTCGGCGCGGCCACCGTCGGCCAGTTCGGGGAAGCCGTGCTTGCGGGTCAGGTGCTTCCAGGCCATGGCCAGCACCGCCTCGAGGATCACCTCGGCGATATAGGTGAGGTAGTCGCTGACCTTCATCAGGTGGCGGGTGCCGGCGATATCCGAGGCCGCCACGTGCAGCGTCTGGGCGTGTTTGAAGACCCGCAGGGCCTCGAGCTGGGCCTCCTCGTCCTCCTCGGGGATCCGCGCCAGGGCCTGGCGGAGCTCATCGGCGAGCCGCGTCTTGTCGGCGGGGGTATAAAGGGTCTCGGGGGTCAGCAGCTCATCGAGCAGGATCGGGTAGCGCGCCATGTGTTCGGCGATCCATGGGCTCGCCGCGCAGAGCGTCATCAGATGGCCCAGGGCATCGGGATTCTCGCGCAGCAGCGCCAGGTAGGCGGTGCGCCGCAGCACCGACTCGATCAGCGGCAGCACTCGCTCCAGGGCGGTATCCGGGGTGTCGCTCGCCGCGACGGCATCGAGCAGCAGCGGCAGCAGGGCCTCCAGGCGCTCGAAACCGATCCGCTGCATGCCCTGCACCTGCCGGGAGTGATAGAGCGTGGTGAGCCGACGGGCCGCGGCGGTGGGGTCGGTGAAGCCGGCTTCGTCCAGCAGTGCCGCGCCCTCCTCCTCGTCGAGCTCGCCGCGCCACAACGCCCGCCACTGCTCCAGGGGAATGCCGCCGGCGGTCGCCTCGGCGACCTCCTCCACCTCCTCCTCGGGCTCGGCGATCACCGCGTCGAAGTGGCGGCGCACCCGGGCACGGGCCTCGTCGAGGCAGGCCATCAGTGCCGGCCAGTCCTCCATGCCCAGCGCCAGGGCGACCCGCTCACGGTCGAGGTCGTCAGCGGGCAGGCTCTGGGTCTGGCGATCCTCCAGGGCCTGCAGGGCGTGCTCCAGGTCGCGCAGGAAGACGTAGTCGGGCAGCAGCTCCTCGACCACCTCGGCGGGCAGCAGCCCGAGCTCGGGCAGGCGCTCCAGGGCGTTCTTCAGCGAGGTCACCTGTAGCTCTGTGTCGCGCCCCCCACGGATCAGCTGGAAGGCCTGGACCACGAACTCCACCTCGCGGATACCGCCGGGACCGAGCTTGATGTTGCCCTCCATGCCCTTGCGGCGCACCTCGCGATTGATCATGCCCTTGAGTTCGCGCAGCGACTCGATGGCGCCGAAGTCGAGGTACTTGCGGTAGACGAAGGGGCGCAGCCCGGCCAGCAGCTCGGCACCGGCGTCCAGGTCACCGGCCACCGGCCGCGCCTTGAGCATGGCGTAGCGCTCCCACTCGCGACCCTGGTCCTGATAGTAGCCCGACAGTGAATTGAAGCTGCCGACCAGGGGGCCGCCGTCACCCAGCGGGCGCAGGCGCATGTCGACCCGGAAGGCGAAGCCATCGGCGGTGACCGCATCCAGGGCACCGATCAGCCGCTGCCCCAGCTTGGTGAAGTACTCCTGGTGCTCGAGGGACTTGCGGCCACCCGCGGTCTCGCCGTTCTCGGGAAAGGCGAAGATCAGGTCGATATCCGAGGAGAGGTTGAGCTCGCCGGCGCCGAGCTTGCCCATGCCCAGCACCACCAGGCGCTGCTCGCTGCCATCGCGACGCGGTGCGGGACGTCCCCAGCGCGGCTCGAGGAAGCGCTCCAGCCAGGCCAGTGCCGCTTCCAGGCAGGTCTCGGCCAGCCGCGACACCGCCGCCGCGGTGGCCCACATGTCGATGCCTTCGGGCCGCGTCAGGTCGCGCCACACGATGCCCGTCATGCGCGCGCGCCGGAAGCGGCGAATGGCGGCGTGCATGGCCGCCTCGTCCGCGGCCTCTTCGAGGCGTTCGTCGAGCCAGCCGCGCAGGACCTCGGCCTCCGGGGTGGCGTCCAGCTCACCATTGGCATCCAGGTGCAGGAGCCAGTCGGGATAGCGCACCAGCGTCTCGGCCACGAAGTCCGATACCGCCAGCACCCGGGCCAGCTGCTCGCGACGCGACTCGTCGAGGCCCAGCCAGTCTTCCAGGGGGGAGTCGCGGTCGGTCATCTTCGCCAGGTTATCGGCCTGGCCCAGCGCCTCGGCCAGCCGCACCCGCGTTCGCTCCAGTGGCGCCTTCAGGGGAGCGGGAATATCGATCAGCGGCAGGAAGTCATCGGGCAGGGGCATGGGCGTCTCGCATCCGAATTGGCGAATACTCCCAGCATAGCGAAGCGGGGCCCCTGCTGGCACCCACCATGGCGACGCATCAGCCGAAGAATTTCTGTCCCAGCAGCAGCAACCAGGTCAGACCGGCCAGCAGCAGCGATGCCATGACCGCGGCGGAGCCGAGGTCCTTGGCGCGCCCGGAGAGCTCGTGATGCTCGGGGCCGATACGGTCCACGACGCTCTCGATGGCGCTGTTGAGCAGCTCCACGATCAGCACGAGCACGCAGCTGCCGACCAGCAGGATCCACTCCACCGGCCCATCACCGACCCACCAGACCAGCGGCAGCAGCAGCAGGCAGAGGGTCAGCTCCTGGCGAAAGGCCGACTCGTGCCGCCAGGCGGCCTTCAGCCCCTTCAATGAGTAACGGGTGGAGTGCACCAGATGTCGCCAGCCGGTATGTCCGGGTTTCATCGTCGATTCCTTGGAGTGTTGACCAGGCCGCTCAATAGTTGTCGATCATCTGCTCGAGATCCAGCGCCAGGGGATCCAGCACCTCCGGCCAGCTCAGGTAGGGCGTGCTGCCTGTGCCATTGACCAGCACGCTGAACGCTCCCCAGCGGCCGCTGGCGGTGCGGAAGTAGCCACTCACGGCCCTCACCGCCACCGGCTGATTGAGGGTGCCGGTCTTGAGCATCACATGACGCTGGAAGGTGTCGGAGCCACGGCGAATGAAGCGCATCACGCCGTTGTCCGGGGACTGCAGGGTCGCCACGAAGCTGGGGAACAGGGAGGGACGGTGGTAGAGGCTATCCAGCAGCGCATTGGCACCGCGAGCCGAGGTGCGGTTCTCCGGTGTCAGTCCGCTGCCGCTGAGCAGGGTCACCGGCCCATGATCGGGGATGCCGGCCACGAAGGCCTCGATGGCGGCGCCCCCTGAACGCAGGTCGGCGCGTGGCGTCTCCACCAGGTTCAGGGCCAGCATGTCGGCCATGTAGTTGTTGGAGTAGTGCATAGCCCGCAGCAGCAGCTCCTGCAACGGCTTGCCATCCACGGCGGCCAGCGTTGTCGCGGACGTCGGCGGCGGCGCCTGGGTGGTATCGGCCCCGCCGGCGATCGCGATACCCGACTGGTCGAGCATCGCCAGCAGCGTCAGCGCCATCTGGTCGGCCGGATCGGAGCTGGCCCGATAGATATCCCGCGGGTGGGCATTGGTGGAGATCTGGCCGCCCAGCAGCATCACGTCGCGCCCATCGCGGGTGACGCGCTCGGCGCTGATCTGGGTGCCACTGTTGTCCGGGCGGGTCACCACGCGGTTGTCGATGGCCAGGATGGCCGCCTGGCTGTCGCAGCCGGTGACTCTCGCCGGCTCGCCGGGCGCATCCGCCGGTGCCACATTGACGCACCAGTTGCCGTAGTTGACCCCGGCCGAGGAGAGCAGCGCGCTATAGGCGTGGCGGGTGCGCTCGCGGGCCTCGCAGCGGTCGGTGGTGATGCACTCCACCGGCCCGAAGCGCCACTGGCTTACCAGCAGTCTGCCGCTCACCTCACGAACCCCCGACTGATACAGCCGCTGGACCAGACGCCACAGGTCCTCGCTGGTCAACGCCGGATCACCACCGCCATCGAGTATCAGGTCACCCTCCAGGATCCCCTCGGCGTTCGGACGCCCCTCGCTCACCAGCCGCGTGGTGAAACGGTGCTGCGGCCCCCAGCGATCCAGGGCCGCCGCGGCGAGGTAGCTCTTGCTCACCGAGGCGGGGGATAGCTGTCGCTCCGGCTCGATGGCCGCCAGCACGCTATCGTCATCCAGCAGCCGCGCCTCGGCACTGAGATGAAACCCCTTGTCGGTCAGGCGAGAGACGCTATCGAAGCCGGAAGCCTGGGCGGACATGGCGAGACACAGCGGCAGGATGAGGGCAGCAAGGCGAAAAAGGCGGCGCATGGCAGGGCTCGTTCAAGGAGGTTGTGTTGTGTCGTGGGCGTCAGTGGGCCGAGACGGAAGAGTACAGCTGAATCACCGCGACGCCGCCGATGATCATGGCGATACCCAGGAGTGCCGGCAGGTCCGGCTTCTCGCCATAGAGCAGGACACCCGCCACGGTCACCAGCACGATGCCGAGGCCCGCCCAGATGGCATAGGCGATGCCTACCGGAATGGTGCGTAACACCAGGGCCAGCAGATAGAAGGCCAGGCCATAACCCACCACTACGGTCACGCTCGGCCACAGCCTGGTGAAGCCCTCCGAGGCCTTCAGGGCGGTGGTACCCACCACCTCGGCGACAATGGCCAGGGCCAGATAGACGAATGCCATCAGTGTTCTCCTTGCTCTGCGGGAACCAGCGCGGGGTCGGGCGACAGCTCGGCCACCAGCCGCCACAGCGGCTGACCGCTGACGTGGTACTTCCTCTCGAAGGGTGTCAGGTAGGTCTCACCGGGAAGGTGGGGCTCCACGGCCGCCTCCCCCCCGGTGGCCTGCTGCAGCGCCAGGCAGAACTCCTCCAGGTAGAGCCTCCAGTTGGAGCGCAGCTCCAGGCGACCGCCCAGGGCCAGGATGAAGGGCAGTACCGGATGGCCATGCCAGCGCAGCTTGAGAAGCGCCGCCTTGGGATAGGGATTCGGATAGAGCAGGTAGTGACGCGCCGGCCGCCAATCCGCCCGGAAGGCGAGCCGCCAGAAATCCACCAGGTCGGCACGCACCAGCAACGCATTGTCGGGCAGTGGCCCGTGCTCGCGACTCAGCCGACTGTCGCTGCGATCCACGCCGATCAGCGCATGGTCGGGAAAGGCCTCGGCCAGCCGGCGAGTGGAAAGGCCCACCCCGCAACCGGCATCCAGGATCAGCGGCATCTCGCCGCGCGCCTCACGCCAGCGAGCGGCGGAGGCGAAGGCCTCGCGGGTGTGCTCGGCGACCGGCTTGCGCCACGGATGCTGCAAGGCCCGCGCCACGCGTGCCTCTAGGGCCGTATGCGGGCCCGCCTGATTGGTAACGATGCGGCGAGATGTGGCTTGCATGACGACCTGCTGCGACGTGAAACGAGCGCTGATTCTACCAGCCCCGCCTGGCCGCCGCATGGCACCCCAGACGCAAAAAGCCCCGAACTCACAGGGAGCTCGGGGCTTTTCTCAATAAGTGCCTGACGATGACCTACTCTCACATGGGGAGACCCCACACTACCATCGGCGCTGAGCGGTTTCACTGCTG